>NZ_JADBGR010000106.1:103386-129050 GCF_014892515.1 Myceligenerans pegani | reverse complement strand
CGCGGCGGCGTCGGCGGTGGTGAGAATGGTCCCGTCCGCGGGGCTGGCCACGGCCGCGCGCGCGGAGCGTGCGGCCTCCTCGAGGATCGTCGCGGCGGTGGTGCCGCGGCGGGCCTCCAGCGCGGTGCCGCGCAGCCATTCGGAGAGGATGACGCCGGAGTTCCCGCGCGCGCCGAGCAGCGCGGCGCGCGCGGCGGTGGCGAGCAGGTCGACGCCGGCCGCGTCGTCGGGCGCCGCGCGGACGGCCCGGTCGCTCTCGCGGATCGTGAGGTACATGTTGGTGCCGGTGTCGGCATCCGCCACGGGGAAGACGTTGACCCGGTCCAGGGCGGCCCGTTCGCGCCGCAGCGCGTCCGTCGCACCGCGGACCCACCTGCGCACGAGACCCGCGTCGATCTCCGTCACCGTCACTCCTGCCCCCACTCGGTCCGGTCCGCCGCGCTCATCCGCCGTCTCCTCACGTTCCGCCGGGGCGGCCTGCTGGTCCTCGTCGCCCCGGCCCGATGCCACGGGTCGGCGGCGCTCCCGCCCGGCATCCACCGTACCGGCGCGGGCGTCCGTGGCGCGGAGTCATCCGGAGTCGTCCACAGCCGGGCCGCACGACCGGGCCACACGGCCGCGGCGCGCCGCCGCGATGTGACGCATCCCCGGCCGCCGCACACGGGTACGGTTTGAGCGCGGAAGTACGGATCGGGTACGCTCTTGTGGTTGTCCGACGGCGATCTGCGGTTCCGGAGTACCGGATCGGCGGCCGGAGGGCAGATCCCTTCAACGACCACTCACCACGTCCTGCTCGTGTGCACGGACGTGCACGACACTCAGGAGACACCGTGGCTGCCAACTGCGACGTCTGCGGCAAGGGCCCGGGCTTCGGGCACAACGTCTCGCACTCCCACGTGCGGACCAAGCGCCGCTGGAACCCGAACATCCAGCGCGTGCGTGCCGTGGTGAACGGCACCCCGAAGCGCGTCAACGTCTGCACCTCGTGCCTCAAGGCCGGCAAGGTGCAGCGCCGCGTCTCGGCCTGACGCCCAGCATCGTTCCAGCGACGCCCGCCCGCGGTTCCGGCCGCGGGCGGGCGTCGCTGTCCGCGGTTCCGGCTCGGCGGACACGATGCTCGGCGGACACGGCGGCCGGACCATCCGTCGTGTGGTCGCATGCAGCGCCGCACGGTCGTCGCGTAGCGGGCCGTGCCGCCGTCGCGCGCAACGCCGCGCGGCCGCCGCACAGCGGGCCGTGCCGCCGCACCTTCGTCACCGCGTCCCCGTCACCGCGCCGCCGGATCTCCGCATAGGCTGTGGCTGGACGTCGTCCCCCGGCTTGTCGCACGGCGCTTGTTGCACGCACGATCCCGACGGTGAAAAGGTGAGGTCATGGCTCCTCAGCTCGACGAGGTGTCCATCCGCCCCGCAAGGGCCGATGACGCCGACGACATCGCCCGTGTCGACATCGCATCCTGGCAGGGCGCGTACTCGGAGATCCTCCCCGGTTCCTACCTGTCCTCGCTCGACCCGGAGGACCGCGCCGCCCTGTGGCGTGACGCGGTGGCCGCCGAGGGCACCCGCATCCTGGTCGCGGAGACCGGCGGGAGCACGGTCGGGTTCACGAGCGTCGGCCCGTCGCGTGACGAGGACGCCGAGGACGGCGACCTCGAGATCTACGCGATCTATCTCCACCCGCGGGCGTGGGGCAGCGGCGTCGCCCGGGACCTGATGCGGCAGGTGCTCGGTGACGTCCCGAGTGGCGCGTCGGTGACCCTGTGGATCCTCGAGGAGAACGAGCGCGCCCAGCACTTCTACCGCCGCCACGGGTTCGCGCCCGACGGCACCGAGCGCATCGACGAGATCGGCGGCAAGCCGATGACCCAGCTGCGCTACCGGCGCTGAGGCTGCGCCACCGGCCCCGAGCCGGCCAGGCCCGAGGGCGACGTTCAGGCCCCCCCGGCCGCCACGACGCGGTCGCTCGGCTCCAGCCCGAACAGCCCCAGCACCTGGGTCATCATGTCGTCGAACAGCTCCTCGAAGTCGCCGTAGGCGAACGACAGGTGCCCGAAGGCCGCCATGCACATCACGCCGAAGAAGCTACGCCAGGCGACGATCCACAGGTAGCCGAGCCCCAGCGGCACGTCCAGGCCGGGCGCGATCGTACGGGAGTGCTCGATGACCTGGTCGCGCAACTCGTCGGGGACCTCGTCGTCCCGCGGGAGCCACGTCGACGTCGTGGACTGCTCGAGATGCAGGGCGAACGCCGGCACGTACGCGCCGCCGATGATCCCGGCGATGTCGCGGTCGGTCTGCTCGGCGCCCTCCCGGACCTCGTGGAAGTCCGGCCCCATGATCAGCGAGAACTCGCCCGGATGCGCCTGGGACCAGGAGAACACCGTGTGGGTGAGGGCGTAGAGCTGCGCGCTCACGTCGTCGGCGGGCTGCCGGTCCCGCGCCACGATCATCTCCGCGGCCAGGCTCTCCGTGACCGTGTGGTGCACGGCCCGCAGCAGCTCGACGCGCCCGCCGGGGAAGTACCGGTAGAGGGCGGGCGAGGTGAACCTGAGCGCCTTCGCCACCGCCGCGATCGTGACGTGGCGGGTACCGCCCGAGGCCATGATCTCGCGGGCCGCTCTCACGGCCTGGCGCCGGGCCTCGGCATGGCGCCCGCTCAGGACCGGGCTGTCGGCCGTCGTGTTCGTGGTGGTCACTGACATGTCCTCTCTGGTTCGACCAGCGACACGGCACCGGCGAGGTCGATGACGAACGATGACGTGTGGTCCTCCATGACCGCCGGCGGCACCACGACCTCGACCGCGGGGTCGCGCCCGTAGGTCGTGAACGACCAGGTTCCCTGGTCGTCCGTGGCGACGATCCAGTCGATCGTCGTCCCGTTCGCGCTCTCCACGCTCTGGCACTGCGCCGACGGCCCGGGGGGCTCCACGCCGCAGCGCAGCGTCACGGCGGCGCCGGGCTCGCCCCAGGCCGCGGTGGCCTGGGAGTTGGTGTCGATCCGGGGCAGATCCTCGGCCAGCGCCTCGGGCAGGGCCAGAACCACCGACGCGCACTCCGGGTCGGCGGCCTCGGGTGCCGCGTCGACGCCGATCGTGGGGGCGCAGGCGGCGGTGGCGATCACGGCGGCCGTCGCCGGCAGCGCCGCGATCAGTGGTGCCCTTCGGCGTGAGATCACGCCGACACCGTACCTGGTTCCAGCCCGTTCCGGCCGACGAGAAGGTGAATTCCTGTCCCGGCGCGTCCTGGCACCGGGTCCCGGCGTCCGCGGACGACGTACCTGGTCAGGACGGGGCGCCGCGTTATATAGGGTGGTCCCCGTGACCGAGCGGGTGCGTGACGCGAACGAGGACGAACTGCTGCGGCGCATCTTTCCTCTCCTGCCCGTCGGTGGATCGACGCAGGTCGGACCGGGTGACGACGCCGCGATCGTGGCCGCGTCCGACGGACGGTTCCTCGTCTCCTCCGACGTCCTCGTCGAGAACCGGCACTTCCGCACGCGCTGGTCGTCCGGGGCCGACGTCGGGCACCGGGCCGCCGCGCAGAACTTCGCCGACATCGCGGCGATGGGCGGTCGGCCGACGGCGCTCGTCATCTCCCTCGTCATCCCCGGCGACACGCCGGTGGACTGGGTCGAGGATCTGGCCCGGGGGCTCGCCGAGGCGTGCAAGCCGGTGCGTGCGGGCGTCGTCGGCGGCGACCTGGCGAGCGGCGAGACGATCATCGTGAACGTGACCGTGCACGGGACCCTGGACTGGCGCCAGCCCGTGCTGCGCGCGGGCGCCCGGCCGGGCGACGTCGTCGCCCACGCGGGGACGCGCGGCTGGTCGGCCGCCGGGCTGGCGCTGCTCGACTCCGGCCTGATCCGCCCGACGCACCAGCATCCCCTCGTCCGGGCCTACCTGCGGCCCGACCCGCCGCTGGAGGCGGGCCGCCTCGCCGCCCGGGCGGGTGCCACCGCGATGCTCGACGTGTCGGACGGACTGCTGCGCGACGCCGGGCGGATCGCCCTGGCGTCCGACGTGCGGCTGGACCTGGAGGAGGACGCGTTCGCCGACGACCGGCGCGCCCTGTCCGACGCCGCGCTCGTCGTCGCCCAGGCAGCCCTGCGCGCGGGCGGTGCCGGAGACCTCGTCGGCGACATCGGACAGGCGGAGGCCGCCAACCGCCTCATGAACCAGTGGATCTGGGCCGGCGGCGAGGACCACGGGCTCCTGGCGACCTTCCCGGAGGACGTCGCGCTGCCGGAGGGATGGACCCGGATCGGCCGGGTGCATCCGCCCGGCAAGGCCGCGCCGCGCGTCACGATCGGCGGGCGCCGGCCGGTGGTGGCGTCCGGCTGGGACCACTTCGGGGGGTAGGCGCCGCGTTCCGGGACGACGACCCCGGGCCGACGACGGTGTCGTCCGCCCGGGGAGCTCACCGCACGACATCGACCTTGTCCGGCGCACCGCCCAGGTCGCAGAAGTCCTGGGCGTTCGTGAGCAGCCTCATCTCCTCCGAGAACTCGTGCTCCTTGTCGTGGTGGCCGTGGCCGACGGCGTCGCGCAGCCGCTCCAGCTCGCCGTTCTTGTTGAGCGAGAAGACCCGCACCACGTAGCCCGTGCTCGACTCGATCTCCAGGCACGCGAACGGCGGGCAGGGCGCGCCGCGCATGCCGTAGGCGAGGAGCGCACCCGCCGCGACCACGAGCAGTGCGGGGCCCACCCAGAACAGCGGCTCCAGCACACCGAACAGCAGGAAGCACGCCCAGGCCAGCGCGACCAGCAGGACGACGCCGGCCGCCTGCCCGGGCCAGCCACCGGGCATCCGGCGGCGTGGCTTGCCGATCCGGTGGATCCTCGCCCGCTCCAGGTTCCCCAGGGGGAACATGATTCCGCTGACGGTGAGGATGCCGCGGTGGACCCGCGGCGTCCACGTGGTCTCCTTCAGCCCTTCGAGCTTCCAGAACGCTGCCAAGGTCCCGCCTTTCTCGCTCCGTGGCGCAGGCTCGAGCCCACGCCGTCCGCTCGCCATCTCGCGATCCGCGTCGCCTCGCCCATCGATCCCCGCCAGACCGGGCCGTGCCCGGGGAGCACGACGTCCGCGTCCAGTCCGGCGAGCACGTCGAGCGACGCGTCGGCGGCGGCCGGGTCGTGTGCGAAGAACGCCGGGGGCAGCTGCGGCCCGGTGAGCCGCGCCAGGGGATGGGCGGTGATCAGGGCGTCGCCCGTGGCCAGCAGGCCCCCGGGCAGCATGTAGGAGGTCGACCCCGACGTGTGGCCGGGTGTCGCGACAGGTACGGGCGCTCCGGGCAGGTCGAGCGGTTCCCAGGAATCGCCGTCGGGCAGCGGGATCGCACCGGGCAGCGGACGGCGGCGCAGCGCCCCGGCCCGCGCCACGTCGAGCGCCCACCGCACGACGCCCGGTTCGCCGAGCCGGCGCACGACGTCGGACGCTCTCGGCTGCTCGAGCTCACCGCTCGCCGCGCGCCCGGCGTCGGCCGCGGACATGTGCACGGGCGTGCCGTACTCGCGGCGGTAGTGCAGCGCGCCACCGATGTGGTCGGCGTGGGCGTGCGTGATCACGATGGCCCGCACGTCCCGCGGGTCGCACCCGATCGCCACCACGGAGGCGACGACGGCGGCCGTGTCCCCGGCCCACCCGGCGTCGATCAGGGTCAGGTGCCTGCCCTCCCGCAGCAGGTACCAGTTCACGTGCGTGCCGGAGCAACGGAAGACGTCCGGCGCGACGCGGCTCACCACGACCATCCCGGACCCCCTTGACCTGCGACGACAACCTCAGTAAGGGTGCCATCCAGGCAATCAGGAGTAAAGGGTGAATCCGGAGATGGTCACTACCGACGCGCAGGTCAGCGCAGGCCGACGGGACGTTCGAGCGCGAGCTGGATCAGCTCGTCGATCAGCTCCGGGTACGGGATGCCGGAAGCGGCCCACATCCTCGGGTACATGGAGAAGGGCGTGAACCCCGGCATGGTGTTGATCTCGTTGACGACGACGCGCTCGTCCGCGCCGACGAACACGTCGACCCGCGCCAGCCCCTCCGCGCCGACCGCCTCGAAGGCGCGGATCGCGACCTCCTGGATCTCCTTGATCACATGATCTGGCAGGTTCGCGGGGCACGACAGCTCGACGTCGGCCTCGGCAAGGTACTTGGCCTCGAAGTCGTAGAAGTCGTGGTCGCCGGCCGTCACCGCGATCTCGCCCGGCAGGGACGCGCGCGGACGTGCCCCGGCGCGGCCGCCCAGCACGGCGCACTCGATCTCGCGGCCCTCGAGACCGGCCTCGACCATCACCTTCGGGTCGTGCTCGACCGCCGCCCGCACGGCCGCGTCCATCGCGTCGAGGGAGTCCACGCGCGAGACGCCGAGCGACGAGCCGGCCCGCGCCGGCTTCACGAACAGCGGCAGGCCGAGCGCGGCCACCTCGGACAGGACCTCCTCCCGGCGGGCGTCCCACTCCCCCGGGCGGATCACGGTGTACCGGCCGATCGGCAGCCCGTGGCCGGCGAACACCATCTTCATGAAGTGCTTGTCCATGCCGACCGCGGAGGCCAGGACGCCGGACCCGACGTACCGCACGTCGGCCAGCTCCAGGAGCCCCTGGACCGTGCCGTCCTCGCCGTACGGCCCGTGCAGCAGGGGGAAGACGACGTCGACCTCGCCGAGCACGGACGGTACCCGGCCCGCCTCGATCACGCGCACGTCGCGCGACCCCGCGCGCAGCGGGAGCACGACCTCGCCGGGGGCGGCGGGCACCTCGGGGACCTTGCCGTCGGTGATGGCCCAGCGACCGGCGTCGTCGTCGGCTACGACCCACTGACCGTCCTGGGTGATGCCGACCGGCACGACGTCGTACCTGTCGCGGTCGATGGCGCCCAGGACGCCGCCCGCGGTGGCGACGGAGATGCCGTGCTCCCCGGAGCGCCCGCCGAACAGCACCACGACCCGCGGCCGGCGGCCGGGATCGGGTGCGGCCCCGGCGGGCTCGGGCGCGGAGTGCTGGGCATGGCTGCGGTTCGACATCGGCCCCGACACTACCCGACGGCGGGCGAACCGCATGCCGCCTCGGCATACCACGACCGTTCCTACGGGCGGACCGCATACCGCCCGGGCATACTCCGACCGGTCCGGCGACCGGCCCCACGACCAGCCCGGCGTCGCCGACGAACGGACCTTGGCATTCGCGCCACCGGTGGCGGCATCCCACGACTGGCCCTGGCGCCTACCCCGCGGAACGGGGCACAATCACCCCCAGGGACAACTGACTCCGACTTCAACAGATGCAGCAGTCGAAGGAGACCGCAGCGATGGCCGTGACCGACGCACCACCCACCCACCCCGAGCTCGACCAGGCGCTACGTGACCTGCGCGCCGGCGCCGACCGCTGGGCCGCCCTCCCCGTCCCGGACCGCGCCCAGGTGTTCCGCGAGGTGTTCGACGCCGTCGCCGGCGTCGCGCGGGAATGGGCCGAGACCGCGGCGCGCGCCAAGAACATCCCGGACGGCTCGGTACTGGCCGGGGAGGAGTGGATGAGCGGCCCGTACGTCGCGCTGGAGTCGTCCGCCGCCTACGCCCGCGCGTACGAGGCGATGGCGCGGGGCCGGTCCCCGGTCGACGGGCTCCCCATGCGTGCCGCGCCCGGCGGCCGCACCGCCGTGCGGGTGCTGCCGCGCACGGCCCAGGAATGGGTCCTGTTCCACGGGTTCTCCGCCGAGGCGTGGCTGCCGCCCGGCGTCTCCCCCGAGCAGGTGCGCCGCGAGGCAGGGCTCGACGCCGGCACGGTGGGCACCAGCGGCGGCGTCGGCCTCGTGCTCGGCGCCGGCAACATCTCCTCGATCGCGCCGCTCGACGCGTTCTACGAACTCGTGGCGGCGGGCCGCACGTCGCTCGTGAAGCTCAACCCGACCTTCGCCGGCCTGCTCGGCGTCTACGAGAAGGCGCTCGCGCCGCTGATCCGCATCGGCGCGGTCCGCGTGGTGAACGGCGACGGCGCCGTCGGCGCCTACCTGACCGGGCACGACGACGTCGACAAGGTGCACATCACCGGCTCCCGGGCCACCCACGACACCATCGTCTGGGGCCGCGGCGACGAGGCGGCACGCCGGCGGGCCGAGCACGACCCCCGCCTCGCCGTCCCGATCACCAGCGAGCTCGGCGGCGTCTCGCCGATCATCGTGGTCCCCGGCCGGTGGTCCGACGCCGACCTGCGCTTCCAGGCCGAGCACGTCGCCACGATGCGGCTGCACAACGCGGGCCACAACTGCATCGCCGGCCAGATGGTGGTGCTGAGCGCCGACTGGCCGCAGAAGGACGCCTTCCTCGCCGAGCTGCGCCGCGCGTTCGAGCGGCTCCCCGCGCGCGAGCCCTGGTACCCGGGCTCGGCCGACCGCATCCGCGACGCCGTGGCCGCCCACGCGGGCGCGGAGACGATCAACGGCCGCGTGCTGCTGGAGTCCACGGGCGACGACCCCGCGTGCGACACGGAGTACTTCGCGCCCGTGCTCGCCTGGAGGCAGCTCCCGGGCGCCGGGGCGGAGTTCCTCCGCGCCGCGGTGTCGTTCGCCAACGAGCGGCTGGAGGGCACGCTCGGTGCGAACGTCGTCGTCGACCCGGCCGCCCGGAAGGCGATGGGAGCGGCGTTCGACGAGGCCCTCGCCGACCTGCGCTACGGCACGATCGGCGTCAACGCCTGGACCGCCGTCGGCTTCAACCTGGCCGGCGCCACGTGGGGCGCATTCCCGGGCAACACCCTGGAGGACGTCGGCAGCGGGATCGGCGTCGTGCACAACGGCCACCTGCTGGCCGGGCCGGAGCGCACCGTCGTGACCGGGCCGTTCCGGGAGTTCCCGCGCTCCGTGGCGGGCGGGGAGTTCTCGCTCTTCCCGAAGCCGCCGTGGTTCGCGGGCGCCCGCACCGCGGCGACCACGGGCGAGCGGCTGACGCGGTACGCGGCGGCGCCGAGCTGGTCCCGCCTCGTCGCGGTGCTGGCACCCGCCTTCCGCGCCTGACGCCCGGCCGCGGGCGGCCGCCGTCGTACGCTCGCGGCATGAACCATCCACGTCCCGACCTGGCCCCCGCGACCCTCGCCGTGCACGCCGGGCGGCCCGGCCACCGGCAGGGCGGGCCGGTGAACCCGCCGATCCCGCTGAACAGCACCTACGTCTCCCAGGGCGAGGTCCCGCCCGGCGAGCTCGCGTACGCGCGGGCGGACACCGACGCGTGGCACGCCTTCGAGGATGCCCTGGCGGCCCTGGAGGGCGCCGCGGAGCGCGGGATCGTGTTCTCCTCCGGGATGGCCGCGATCGCGGCGGTGCTGGCGCTCGTGCCCAGCGGCGGGATCCTGGTGCTCCCGTGCCACGCCTACCAGACCACCGGCGCGTACGCGGCCGACCTCGCGGACCGGCACGGCGTCACGGTGCGGCGGGTCGACATCGCGGACACGGACGCCGTCGTCGCGGCACTGGACGGGGCCGACCTGCTGCTGATCGAGTCACCGACCAACCCGATGCTGGAGGTCGCTGACCTGCCGGCGCTGATCGCGGCCGCCCGCGAGCGTGGCGTGCGCACCGCCGTGGACAACACGTTCGCGACCCCGCTCGGGCAGCGCCCGCTCGCGCTCGGGGCGGATCTGGTGGTGCACTCGGTGACCAAGTACCTCGCCGGGCACTCGGACCTGGTCCTGGGCGCGGTGCTGACCAGCGACGCCGGCCTGGCCGAACGGGTCCGCGGGCACCGCACGCTCCACGGCGCGATCGCCGGGCCGTTCGAGACCTGGCTGGCGCTGCGCGGCCTGCGCACCCTCCCGCTGCGGTTCGAGCGGGCGTGCGCGAACGCGGCCGAACTCGCCCGGCGTCTCGCCGAGCACCCGGGCGTGGCGGAGGTGCGGCACCCGTCGCTGCCGGGCGACCCGGGACACGAGCGGGCGTCGGCCCAGATGGACCTCCCCGGGGCGATCGTCGGCGTGCGGACGGTGACGGATCCGGGCACCGGTCCCGCCGCGACGGCGGACGCGGTCGTCGCCCGGTGCCGGCTGTGGGTCCCGGCCACGTCGCTGGGCGGGGTCGAGTCGTTGATCGAGCGACGACGGCGATGGGGCACGGAGTCCGCGACGGTGCCCGAGGACCTGCTGCGCCTGAGCGTGGGGATCGAGGACGTCGAGGATCTCTGGGCCGACCTGGACAGAGCCCTGCGGCCCGATACGCTGGGAGTATGACCCTGCGCCGGAGCCTCGCGGCCGCCCTCGTCCTGCCGGTGGTCGTGGCCCTCGCGGCCGCGGGCTGCACCCGGAGCGACGACCTGGACGGCGTCCCGCTGGAGACCTTCGCGACCGACGGCGCGACGAGCGCCCCGTCCCCGACGGACGACGGCACGGGGGCCGGCGACGAGGACGACGGCGCCGGGGCAGGCGAGGGAGACGACGGCGGCACCGGGGACGACGGCGGCACCGGGGACGACGGCGGCACCGGGGACGACGGCGGCACCGGGGACGACGGCGACGGCGGTGGCGCGCCGCCCACCACCGCGCCACCGTTCACCGCCGACACCAGCCCCGACCTCGCCGGGCCGACGGGCACCGGCGACACGTTCCTGACGGTGACGGACATCCGGACCGGCGTCCACCCCGGGTTCGACCGCGTGGTCTTCGACCTGGACGGCATCGGCCCGGGCACGCCCGGCTGGGACGTCCGGTACGTCCCCGAGGCCCTCGACGACGGCAGCGGCCACCCCGTGGACGTCACGGGCGACGCGATCCTCCAGGTGAGGATCTCGGGCACCGCGGCGCCCACGGACTCCGGGGTACCGGACGCCGACCGCACGCCGATCCGGCCGGAGAACGCCGAAGCCGTCGAGGAGATCGTGTACCGCACCTGGTTCGAGGGCTACAGCACGGCCTTCGTCGGTGTCGACGAGGCGGAGCGCCCCTTCCGCGTCTTCCTCCTCACGGACCCGGTCCGCGTCGTCCTGGACGTCCAGCACTGACAGTGTTGTCCGGAGCCGCCGGGCTCAGCGCTCGGTGGCGGCGCCTCAGACGCTTTCCGACTTGAGGGGGCGGGACAGGAGCACCGCGCCGAGCTCGTCGATCGGCAGCTTGCCCGAGATCACGCCGACGACACCCTCCGTGATCGGCATGTCCACGCCGTGGGTGCGCGCGAGGTCGAGGACCGACGTCGACGACTTGACCCCCTCGGCCGTGCCACCGGTGGCCTCGATCGCCTCGTCCAGGGACATGCCCTGGCCGAGGTGCTTGCCCAGGGTGTGGTTCCGGCTCAGGGGGGACGCGCACGTCGCGACCAGGTCCCCCATGCCGGCAAGCCCCGAGAACGTCTCGGGGCGCGCCCCGAGCGCCATCCCCAGGCGCGTGATCTCCACGAGACCGCGGGTGATGAGCGTGGCCGTGGTGTTCCAGCCGAAGCCACGGCCCTGCGCCATGCCCACCGCGAGCGCGATGATGTTCTTCACCGCGCCGCACAGCTCCACGCCCACGACGTCGTCGTTCGTGTAGGGCCGGAAGTAGGGGGCGGAGCAGGCGTCCGCGACGAACCGGGCGGTCGCCTCGTCCGGTGCGGCCACGACGCTGGCGGCGACCTGGCGTTCGGCGATCTCGCGGGCCAGGTTCGGGCCGGACACGACGGCGACCCGCGCGGCCGGGATGTCGAGGGCCTCGGCGACGACCTCGCTCATCCGCTTGTCGGTGGCGAGCTCGACGCCCTTCATCAGGGACACGACCACGGCGTCGGGCGCGAGCAGATCCTTCATCGGCGCGAGCGTGGTCCGCGCCACCTGGGACGGGATCGCGGCCACCACGATGGCGGCGCCCGCGAGCGCCTCGGTGGCGTCGGTGGTGGCGCGCATCGGCGGCAGCGCGACGCCGGGCAGTCGCTTGGGGTTCGCGTGGTCCTCGGTGACGGAGCGCGCCACCTCGGGGTCGCGGCCCCAGAGGACGACGTCGCATCCGGCGTCGGCCAGCACCATGGCGAACGCGGTGCCCCAGGCACCGGAGCCGAGAACGGCGACGCGCGTCGGCTCGCCGCTCACGGGCGCTCCACGGGCGGGTAGTCGGTCCGCTTGGCGTTGTACTCGGGGTGCTTGCGCAGGTCGAAGCGGTGCTTCGGGGGTTCCTCGCCACGGATCTCGGCGAGCTGGCCGGTGATGGCGTCCATGACCCGTTCCGTCGCCTCCGCCAGGACGGCGCTGTCGAGCGGCTTGTCGTAGAGGTCGGAGAGGTCCACCGGTTCGCCGACCGAGATGACGACCTTCTTCCGCGGGAACAGGCTGGGGACGCGGCCGTACCTGGGGAGCGTCTTGTGGGCGCCCCACTGGGCGATCGGGACGACGGGCAGCTTCGAGGCGAGCGCCATGCGGGCCATGCCGGTCTTGGCGACCATCGGCCACAGGTCGGGGTCCCGGGTGAGGGTGCCCTCCGGGAGGATGACGACGGCGGCGCCGTCGCCGAGCAGCTTGCCGGCGTCGGCGAGGGACTGCGCGGAGGACTTGGTGCCGCGGTCCACCGGGATCATGTTCGTCCACCTGAGCGCGAACCCGACCGGCGAGTCGAACAGGGAGCGCTTGGCGAGGATCCGGGGTTCGTAGCCGCTGTCGTAGACGAAGTGCGCCAGCGGCAGGGGGTCGATCTCGGTGACGTGGTTGGCCGCCGCGATGAACCCGCCCTTGGTCGGGAAGTTCTCCTGCCCTCGCCAGTCGTACTTCCACAGGCTGAAGCCGAGGTGTCGCACGCAGAACGCGACGAATCGGTACGCACGGGTCTGCGGCGGACGGGATCGGGGACGAGTGTGAGGCACGGCGAAACAATACCCGCCGGGGCTCCGGGCCGAGGCCGCGCCGCCAGGACGCGGTTCCCGTCCCGGGCACGACGTTTCCGTGCGTCGCCCGGGTGGTGACGGCGGAAGGCTCGTGCCCGGGACGGGAACCGCGTCCTCGGCGCGGGCCGGCGTCGTCGTACCGCCTCGGCCGGCACCGGGCGGCCGGACCTCAGTCGCGGGAGACGTCCGCGCCCAGGGCGACGAGCTTGTCCTGGAAGTTCTCGTAGCCGCGGTCGATCAGGCGGATGCCGCGGACCGTGGACTGCCCCTTCGCGGCGAGCGCCGCGATGAGGTGGCTGAACCCGCCGCGCAGGTCCGGCACCTCGATGTCCGCCGCGGCGAGCGGCGTCGGGCCGGAGATCACGGCGGAGTGGTGGAAGTTCCGTGCGCCGAACCGGCACGCGCCGCCGCCCAGGCACTCCTTGTAGACCTGGATGGTGGCGCCCATCTTGCGCACCGCCTCGGTGAAGCCGAAGCGGTTCTCGTAGACCGTCTCGTGCACGATCGACAGGCCCTTGGCCTGGGTGAGGGCGACGACGAGCGGCTGCTGCCAGTCCGTCATGAAGCCGGGGTGCACGTCGGTCTCGAGCACTATCGAGTTCAGGTCGCCGCCGGGGTGCCAGAACCGGATGCCGTCGTCCTGCACGTCGAAGCGTCCGCCGACCTTCCGGAACGTGTTGAGGAAGGTCATCATCTCGGGCTGTGTCGCACCCTTGACGGTGATGTCGCCGCCGGTCGCGAGCGCGGCCGAGGCCCACGACGCCGCCTCGATGCGGTCCGCGAGGGCCGTGTGGTTGTACCCCTCGAGCCGGTCGACCCCCTCGATGCGGATCACGCGGTCGGTGTCGACCGAGATGATGGCGCCCATCTTCTGCAGCACGGCAATGAGGTCCATGATCTCGGGCTCGATCGCGGCGCCGGACAGCTCGGTGACGCCCTCGGCGCGGACCGCCGTGAGCAGGAGCTGCTCCGTGGCGCCGACGCTCGGGTAGGGCAGCGAGATCTTGGTGCCCTGCAGCCGGCGGGGAGCGCGCAGGTGGATGCCGTTGGGACGCTTGTCGACGACGGCGCCGAACTGGCGAAGGATGTCCAGGTGGTAGTCGATCGGCCGGTCGCCGATGCGGCAGCCGCCCAGGTCGGGGATGAACGCCTCACCCAGCCGGTGCAGGAGGGGGCCGCAGAAGAGGATCGGGATGCGGCTGGCGCCGGCGTGCGCGTCGATGTCGGCGACGTGCGCGGACTCGACGTTCGAGGGGTCGAGGTCGAGGATGCCCGCGTCGGGGTCGTACTTCACGGCGACACCGTGCAGCTCCAGGAGGCCGGAGACCACCTTGACGTCACGGATCTGCGGCACGTTGCGCAGCACGCTCGGGGTGTCGCCCAGCAGCGAGGCGACCATGGACTTCGAGACGAAGTTCTTGGCGCCGCGCACCGTGATGGAACCGTTCAGCGGGTTCCCGCCGTTCACGTAGAGAAGGTCGTTCATGTCCTCGTCGTCGCCTTGTCGTCGATGGGCAGTCGATGGCCGGCCGTCCGGCGGACCCGGCCGGTGCCGCGGGACATGTCGTCGCCGGGGCCGCGTGCCCCGGACGATCCTGCCCCGCCGGGCACGAGCGTGCCAACACGCCCCGGGCCGAGAGTATTCACGTTCACTACACCTTCACCCGCCACGCACCGTGGCGCGCGGGGACACGCCGCGCGCGTGGCGTGCGACACGCCGGGAGACGACACGTCGCCAGACCGTGGGAGGGCGCCACCCGCCGCGTTCGGTACAACGTTTTCACCCTCCGACCCGATCGATCCGCAGTGTGATCTATACCACATGTCGGACGGCTCCGGCGAGGCCGCGCGCCTGGACACCCCGCGTGCCCGCGGCAGCCGTTCGGCCGCGTCAGGCCGACGGCACCGAGTCGCCGTGGGCGCGCGTGGTGCCACGGACGATGAGACGCACGTCGCTGACGACGTGCTCCGGCTCGGCCGTCCGGTCCTCCAGCTGCCGGCGCAGGAGCCGTAGGGCGGCGGTCACCATCGCGGCGTGGTCGGGATCGATCGTCGTCAGACCCGGCACGAGGTGCTCGGAGATGCCCAGGTTGTCGAAGCCCGCCAGCTGGACGTCATCGGGCACGCGCAGCCCGGCGTCGTGCAGCCCGGCGAGGGCGCCGATCGCGACCTCGTCGGTCACCGCGAAGATGCCGTCGATCTCGGTCCCGCCGGCAAGGGCGTCGGCGATCGCGCCGCGCGCCTCGGCGATCGAGTAGGTGCGCAGCGGGATCACGAGCCCGGGATCGGGAGGCAGGCCCGCCTCCTCCAGCGCCCGGGACCAGCCGTCGGCGCGGTACGTCGCCATCTCGGGGTGCGCCGCGGACAGCTTTCCCCCGAGCACCGCGACCCGCCGGGCGCCACGGTCGATCAGGTGCTCGGTGGCGAGCCGCGCCCCGGCGACGTTGCTCATCCGGACGCGGTGGTACCGCTCGGGTACGGCCTGCTCGCCGAGCAGGACGATCGGCACGTCGGGATGAATGCGGTCGAGGTCGGCCATGTCGAGGCCGACGGCGCTCAGCAGGACGCCGTCGTACTGCTGGAGCCGGGCGAGCGAGAGCGCGGAGAGCTCCCGCTCGCGGCTCGCGCCGGACTGCTCGACGACGAGGTGCATCCCCTCGGGCGCCAGCGCCTCCGAGATCCGTGACGCGAGCTCGCCGTAGTAGTGCAGGTCGAACTGCGGCACGATCAGGCCGATCGTGCCGGTCCGCCCCGACCTCAGACGCCGGGCGGTCAGGTTGATCTCGTACCCGAGCTCCTCGACCACCTCGAGCACGCGCAGCCGCGTGTCGGCGCCCACGTTCGACCGCCCGTTGAGCACGTTCGACACGGTCATCACCGAGACGCCGGCCGCCCGTGCCACGTCGCTCATCGTGACCATTCGTCTCCTCTCCACGACGGGTCACTCTGCCAGCCCGCGGACCGCATCGCGCACCCGCATCCCCGGCCGGTCACGAAACGGTGACGATCCGGCACCGCCGACTTGACGGAGCCGCACCACGGTGGTCGACTCCTGCCACGGAGATTTAACGATAAATCTGGCCGACAGATCTCGCGGACACCGTAGTTCGAGGACGGCAGGGACGCCGTCGTACCGGAAAGGCGACATGACCACCACAGCGATCATCAACCTGGACCTGCCCGGCCCGGTCATCTCCCGTCACGTGTACGGGCACTTCGCCGAACATCTGGGCCGCTGCATCTACGGCGGGTTCTGGGTCGGCGAGGACGCGGAGGTGCCGCACGTCCGGGGCATCCGGCGCGACGTCGTGGAGGCGCTGCGCGCTCTGCGGATCCCGAACCTGCGCTGGCCCGGTGGCTGCTTCGGCGACACGTACCACTGGCGCGACGGCGTCGGGCCGCGGGACCAGCGGCCACGGATCGTGAACAGCCACTGGGGCGACGTCGTCGAGGACAACGCCTTCGGCACGCACGAGTTCCTCGACCTGTGCGAGCTGCTGGGCGCCGAACCGTACGTGTCGGGGAACGTCGGTTCGGGCTCCGTCCAGGAGATGTCCGAGTGGGTCGAGTACCTCACCCGGGCCGACGACTCCCCCATGGCCGCGCTGCGCCGGGCGAACGGCCGGGACGAGCCGTGGCGCGTGCCGTTCTGGGGCATCGGCAACGAGACCTGGGGCTGCGGCGGCAACATGCGGGCCGAGCAGTACGCCTCCCTGGCCCGCCACTACTCGACGTTCGTGCGCGACCAGGGCGACAACTCCGTCTACCGCATCGCGGTGGGTCCCCACGACGACCAGTACGACTGGACCGAGACCATGATGCGGTCGTTCGACGACCTGGCCGCCGACCCCGGGGCACCCGCCCGCCCCTTCCAGGCGCTGTCCCTGCACTACTACACCATGACCGGTTCGTGGGCGGACAAGGGCGAGGCGACCCGCTTCACCGAGGACGAGTGGTACGTCGCGCTGTCCCGCGCGTCGCGGATGGAGGAGTTCCTCACCCGGCACGGCACCGTGATGGACCGCTACGACCCGCACCGCAAGGTGGGCCTCGTCGTCGACGAGTGGGGCACCTGGTGGAACGTGGAGCCGGGGACGAACCCGGGATTCCTGTACCAGCAGAACACGCTGCGCGACGCCCTGGTGGCGAGCACCCATCTCGACGCGTTCCACCGGCACGCGGACCGCGTGGTCATGGCGAACATCGCCCAGACGGTCAACGTCCTCCAGGCGATGCTCCTCACCGACCCGGACTCCGGCGCGCTGGTCCGCACGCCCACGTATCACGTGTTCGAGATGAACACCGGCCACCACGACGCCGCGTCGCTGGACGTCCACCTGCGCGACGTCCCGACGCGAGAGGCGGACGGACGCGCCCTTCCCCTCGTCTCCGTCACGGCGTCCACCAGGGACGACGGCGCCCTCGTCTCGCTGAGCAACCTGGACGCGAGCGAACCCCGAGAGGTGGTGCTCGACCTGCGCGGACGCATCGCCGAGCCGGGCGGAGCACGGATCCTCACCGCGCCCGACCTCCGGTCGCACAACACGCCCGACGCGCCGTCGGCCGTCGCTCCCGTCCCGTTCGACGGCGTGCGCGAGCACCCGCGCGGACTGCTCGTGGAGCTGCCGCCGCACTCCTACGTCACCGCCGGGCTCCGGCTCGTGAAGGGATGACCATGAACACGATGTCCGACGACGCCGCGTGGGCCGGCGGCCCGCCCGGCGACGGCGCGCCGTCGTCCACCATCCTGCGGATCGACGGCGCCGAACCCGCCGAACGCCCGCTACGGCACATCTGGAACGAGTGCGTCGGGGCGGGCCGCGCGCACGAGGCGCTCCGGGCGGACTGGCAGGAGCACCTCCGCGAGGCCGTCGCCGTCCTCGGCGCCCGCTACGTCCGCTTCCACGGCGTGTTCCACGACGACATGTTCGTCTACCGCACGACGAACGGCGGCGGCTTCGGCCCCGGGGAGCCGCTGCCGGAGCCCGTCCACACGTTCTCCTACGTCGACAAGGTGTTCGACGCCGTCCTGGACGCCGGGGCGCGGCCGTTCGTCGAGCTGGGCTTCATGCCGCGGGAACTCGCCAGGGACACGGAGACCGTCTTCTGGTGGAAGGCGCACGGCAGCCCGCCCGCCGACCTGGACCGGTGGGTGGAGCTCGTGACCACCACGGTGCGGCACTGGATCGACCGGTACGGCGTCGAGGAGGTGCGCCGCTGGCCGTTCGAGGTGTGGAACGAGCCGAACCTGGTGCCCCACTTCTGGACGGGGACCCGCACCGAGTACTTCGAGCTGTACGGCGCGACGGCGCGGGCGATCAAGGCGATCGATCCCGGGCTCCAGGTCGGCGGGCCGTCGACCAGCGTGTTCGTGCCCGACGACCGGTACCGGGGCGAGACCGAGGACCGCACGCAGGAGTACGCGACAGCCGCGGCCGAGGACGTCGACGCGCTGGTCTGGCGTCCCGTATGGATCGAGGAGTTCCTCGACTGGTGCGCGGCCCACGACGCCCCCGTCGACTTCGTCACCACCCACCTGTACCCGACCGACTACGCCTTCGGCGCCGACGGCGAGGGGCACGCCATCAGCCGGTACGCCGACGCCACGCCCGACGACCTCGTCGCGCTCCACGAGGTGATCGCCGCCAGCCCGTTCCCGGGGGCGGCGATCCACATCACTGAGTGGTCGACCTCGCCGTCGAGCCGCGACGCGATGCACGACACGGTCTATGCCGCGACCTACATCGCGCGGGCCTACCTGCGGTGCGCCGAGCTCGCCGACTCGATCTCCTACTGGACGTTCACGGACGTGTTCGAGGAGGGCGGCGCCGGCATCGGGCCGTTCCACGGGGGCTTCGGCCTCGTCAACGAACAGGGCATCCACAAGCCGACCTTCCACGCGATGGCGATGCTCGCCCGCCTCGAAGACCGGCTCCTGCTGTCGACGCCGCACGGCGTGCTGACGCGCTCCGGCGCCACCGGCGAGCTGGCCGGGCTCTTCCTCAACTACCCCGAGGAGATGGGCCGCGCCTCCGTGGGGTCGCGGGACACCTACGCCGCGACCCGCCCGCTGGCCGATGTCGGCCCGGCGCGCCGGATCCGGCACCGCGTCGAGGGACTGAGGCCGGGCGCCCGGTTCCTCGTCGAGGTCCTCGACCTGGAGCACGGGAACGTGGCGGAGACGTGGCACCGGCTGGGCTCGCCGCTCAACCTGACCCGGGAGGAGACCGCGCGCCTGCGCGCCGAGGCCGACGCGCTCCGGCGCGAAGAACTCACGGCCTCGCCGTCGGGGACGCTGGACCTCGACGTCGACCTTCCTGCCTGGGCCGTGATGTCCGTGGTGGAGCAGCACCCGGCGCTCACCCGACACGGGGTCAGCCGTCGCGGGTCGTGAGGCGGGCGTAGGCCAGGGACAGGCCGATGACGAGGTAGCTGAGGGCGCGGATCGTGCCCTCGGCCAGGGCGTCGAACGGCACCGGGTCACGGATCAGGTCGACCAGGCCCGTCACCGACGTCGGCAGCAGGTACGGGTGCAGCCAGTCCAGCGCGGAGAACTGCATCAGCACCCCGAAGACGATCAGCCCGCCGAGCACGCTCACCACGACCAGCATCGGATGCTCGGTGGAGGCCGAGATCGCCAGCGCGACGGCGCCGACGGCCATCAGGTAGACCGTGGCCCAGGCCACGGCGACGGCGAGCCGCCACAGCACGTCCGCGACCGACAGCTCCGTCCCCGACATCGACACCAGACGGTCGGTCCCGGCCAGGACCAGTCCCGTCGCCAGGCCGGACACGACCACGAGCAGGGCCGCGACGAACGCGACGACGAGCACGCCCGCCGCCTTCACGGCCAGCAGGCGCCCGCGGGACACGGGGGCGAGCAGCCAGCCGCGCAGCGCGCCGTGCGACTGCTCGCCGGCCAGCGCGTCCCCGCTCGCCATCGCGACCGTCAGCGGCAGCAGCATCATGAGCAGCGTCATCAGCGACCCCAGGGGCAGCACGAACGCGCTGGTGGCCATCGTGACGAAGATCGGCGGCCCGCCGCCGGGGCCGGGGCCGGGACCCGTCTCGGCCGAGGTGACCGGTCCGTCCAGCGTGAGGTCGACGGCTACCCCGGTGATCACCGGGAGCACGGCGAGCAGCGCCAGGACGACGAGCGTCCGCGGACGCCGGAAGATCCACCGCACCTCGGCCCGCAGCAGGCGGATCAGCGGGACGCGGCGCCGGGCGTCCGGCACCGCGGCGTCGGCCGGCCCGGTCCGCGGCGCGGTCCTCGGCTCTCCAATGGTCATCGCGTCTCCTCCGCCTCGTCGCCGTCCAGCGCGCCGACGAGGTCTCCCACGTCGTGCGTCAGCCTGGCGAACGCCTCCTCCAGGCCCGTGCGTTCCCGCCGGGCCTCGTCGACGCCGATGCCGGCGCGGACCAGTGTCTCGATCACCGTCGCGGACGTCGTCGTCGCGATGTCCACGCGGACGCCGTCGGGCGCGAGCCGCGCGGGGATGCGGCCCGTGCGCAGGGCGTCCACCGCGCGGGCGCCGTCGGGCGTGGACACGAGCAGCGTGGGGCTGCCGGACTCCAGCAGGTCGTCCAGCGCGCCCTGCGCGACGACGACGCCTTGGTTCAGCACGACGACGTGGGTGCAGGTGGCCTCGACCTCCGCCAGGAGGTGCGACGACACGAGCACCGTCACGCCGCGCGCGTGCAGCTCCGCGATGATCCGGCGGACCTCCTGCGTCCCGGCCGGATCGAGGCCGTTCGTCGGCTCGTCGAGGACGACGAGGCGGCGCGGCGCGAGCAACGCCGAGGCGAGGCCCAGGCGCTGCTTCATGCCGAGCGAGTACGCGCGGTACCTCCGCGTGGCGGCGTGCGCGAGCCCGACCCGCTCCAGCGCCGCGGACACGGCGCCGTCCAGTTCGCCGTCGGCCAGCAGCGGCTCGGCGGCGGCAAACCGCAGCAGGTTCTCCCGGCCGGACAGGAACGGGTGGAAGCCTGGGCCCTCCACCAGCGCCCCGACGTGCGGCAGCACCCGGTGGGTGTCCCGCGGCACCGGCACGCCCAGCAGCTCGATCTCCCCCTCGGTCGGCTGGACGAGCCCGAGCAGCATCCGGATGGTCGTCGTCTTGCCGGAGCCGTTGGGCCCCAGCATGCCGACGACGGCGCCCTCCGGGATCTCCAGGTCGACGTCGTCCACGGCGACCGTGCTGCCGTACACCTTGCGCAGGCCCCGGGTACGCGCCGCGACGGCGGTCCCGGAGGGGTTACCCGCCCCCGGGACCGCCGTCACGGCGGTGTGCGCCGTCGTCACTGCTGATCCGCGCCGTCGAGGGCGTCGACGAGCACCTGCCGCGGCACCGCGCCCGCCGCGATCCGGCCGTCGTCGGTGACGATCGCGCCGCCGACGGCGATCTCGACGTGCACCCCGGAGCCGAACTCGCCGGACACCGGCGTGCCGAACTGCTCGAGCATCCCGGCAAGGTCCTGGTCGCCTCCACCGAACTCGCCGAGCGCCCCGGCTTCCTCGCCGAGTTCCCGCGCGGGGCCGGCCGCCTCGCCGGACCTCGCCTCGGCGGGCATCTCGCCGATCACGACGGTGTCCCAGCCGTCGCCGATCGTCGTCGTCCGCTCCTCGAGCGCCCCGGCGTCGCGTCCGCCGTGCTTGCCGGCCTCGGCCGCGACGTCGTCCGCCTCCGCGGACTCGACCTCGGCGCCCTCGGGCGGCGTGAACTCGAACAGCTCCGCGTCCTGCGCGCCGACCTCGAACTCGACGAAGCCGAGGGAGAGGACGGGGTCCGTGGTGCCGTTGGCGAACACCTCGAGCCGCAGCGGCGCGCGTGTCTCCTCGTCGATCGCGACCGTGATCTCCCGCAGCAGCGTCTTCTCGGACGGCTTGGGCGTCAGCACGAGCTCGTACGCGTCCCGGCCCGCGACGCTCGCCGTGCCGTCCACGAAGATGTCACTGGTCGGGCGGAGCCGCTCGATGATCTCGGCCGCCGCCCGCGACGGGTCCGCCAGTTCGGCCTCGGCGTGGTCGCGCGCGGCCGCGGCGTCGTCCTCGTCCCAGGTGAGCTGCCTCGCGGCGTGCTCCTGCGAGTCGTAGGCCCACGCCTCCTCGGTGTTCGTCACGAACGTGAGCTCGGACGCCGGTCGCTCGATCTGGACGCGTGTGCTCTCCGCGCCGTCGTGGAAGACGCGCACGGACTCGAAGTCGAGCGCCTCCGCGCCCGGCACGGGCGGCAGGCCGAGCTCGTTCGTCACCTCGGCCACGCCGTCGAACGCGGGCGGCCGGGCCTCCAGCGCGGAGGTGACCAGTTCCTCGGCGCCGATCTCAGGCAGCACCGGGTCGTCGTCCGCACCGGCGGGCAGCGCGCTCAGCGCGAGTCCCGTCAGCCCGACGGCGATCCCCGATCCCGCGGCCACCCATGCCTTCGTCCTCGGCCTCATGTCCTGGCTCCTTCGTCTCGTCCCGGTGTCGCTGCCCCGACACCTCAACGATGCCGCCCCGCACCTGAGACCACCCTGAGACGTCGCCCCCACCTGAGACAACCCTGAGAACGCCCGCGCGCCCGGCCGAACCGGGCTTCGGGGGCGGGTCGGATACGGCATGCTGGCTGGCATGAGACCGCAGATCCTGGTCGTCGACGACGAGGCGGGCGTGCGCAAGGCGCTCGACCGCGGCCTGCGCGCGGAGGGCATGGACGTCACCGTCGCCGCCGACGGGCCGGCGGCGCTCCGCCTGGCCCGCACCGGGTCGTTCGACGCGATCCTGCTGGATATCATGATCCCGGGGCTGTCGGGGTACCGCGTGCTCGAGGAGCTGCGGTCCGCCCGGGTGACGACGCCGGTGCTGCTCGTCTCGGCGAAGGACGGCGAGGTGGACCAGGCCGACGGGCTGGACCTGGGCGCCGACGGCTACGTGGTCAAGCCGTTCTCCTTCGTGGTGCTGGTGGCCCAGCTGCGTGCCGTCCTGCGACGCGCGGCCACCGGGACCACGCGGGGCCGGATCAGCCTCGGGCCGCTGACCATCGACCGTGGCACCCGGACGGTGCGGTACGACGACGCCGAGGTGCCCCTCAGCCCTCGCGAGTACGCGCTGCTGGAGGCGCTGGCCACGCGGCCCGGGACGGTGCGGACCAAGCAGGAGCTGCTGGACGAGGCGTGGGGCGACGAGCAGGCCGCGACCCGGAACGCCGTCGAGGTGTACATCGGCTACCTGCGCCGCAAGCTGGCCGCCGCCGGGGCCGACGGTCTGGTGCGGACCGTCCGCGGGCACGGCTACCAACTCGGGGACCCGCGCTAGTGGGAGCGTCGCCGGGCGGGCGCGGGACCGGCGGCCCCGGGACGGGCGGGCGCGCGGCGGGCGGGCGCGGTACGGGCCGTCTCGCGGCCGGCCGGCGCTGGGCGGGCACGTCGCTGCGGCTGCGGATCACGGCCCTCGCCACGGCGATCACGCTGGCGTGCCTGCTGGGCCTGGCGACGGTCGCCGGCCGGGGCCTCGGGCCGCTGCTGACGGACGCCGTGGACGACGAGCTGGCCGCGGCGCTGACGGGCGCGGCCCGCGAGGTCGTCGCGGGCCGGGCGCCCGTCGCCCCCGACGGCCTGGAGGTACGCGTCCTCGACACGGCCGGCGCCCCGGTCGACGGCGGCGAGAAGTCGCGGGGCGACGCTCGCGCCGCGCCGGTCCTGTCCCGCGACCAGGTCCGCGCGCTGAAGGCGGGCACGCCCATCACCACCGTGCCGCCGCCCACGGAGAACGGCGGCCCCCGCCCGCCGGTCCGCCGGCACGGCACCGTCGTCACCGCCCCGGACGGGAGCCAGCGCCTCGTCGTGGCCGGGGCAGGGCTCGTCGGCCGGAGCGCCGCCGAGGCGGCGGGCGGCCGGTGGCTGCTGGTCGTCGCGCTCGCCGGGACCGTGGTGGCGGGAGTCGCGATCTGGTTCGCCGTCGGGTCGGCGCTGCGCCCGGTCGCCCGGATGCGGCGGTCCGTGCGCGGGCTCGCACCCGGCGCCCGCGTCGAGGTGCCCGACGCCGCCGCGGGTGAGCTGCGCGCCCTGGCCGACGACTTCAACGCGCTGCTCGACCGGTCGGAGGCCACCGCGGAGCGGCTGCGCCGGTTCACGGGCGACGCCGCGCACGAGCTGCGCTCCCCCGTGGCCTCCATCCGCGTGCAGTCGGAGGTCGCCGTCGCGAACCCCGATCCGGAGCTCTCGCAGGAGGTGCACGCCGACGTCCTGGCCGACGCCGAGCGGCTGTCGGCGCTGCTCGACGGCCTGCTCGCGCTGGCGCGGTCGGACGCCGGGGAGCTGCCGCCGTCGGACGACGTGGACCTGGTCGGCGAGGTGCGCGCGGCGGTCGCGCGTGCCGGGGAGCAGCCGGTACCGATCGCGGTGAACGCCATGGCCGGCGAGGCGTGGGCCGCCGCCGCGCACACCGAGGTCGAGCTCGCCCTCGACAACCTGCTGCGCAACGCCTGCCGGTACACGCGCACGCGGGTGGTCGTCTCGGTGCTCTCGGGCCGCTCGAGCGTCCGCGTGCTCGTCGACGACGACGGCCCGGGCGTGCCACCGGAGCACCGGTCGAAGATCTTCGACCGCTTCTACCGGGTCTCGGACGACCGTGCCCGCGCCTCCGGCGGAGCCGGGCTCGGCCTGGCGCTGGTCGCCGAGCTCGTCCGCCGCCGGGGCGGCCGGGTCGCCGTCGCCGACTCCCCCGACGGCGGTGCCCGCTTCACCGTGGTGTGGCCCCGGGCGGGCGGAGGTGCGGGCGCCGGCTGAGACACGTCCCGGAGCGCCCGGTCAGAGGGACGACGCCGCCGAGCGGGCCACCTCCATGGCGTCGTCGCACAGCGTGTCCCGGTCGGACTCCCCCGTCAGGTGGATGCGCAGCAGCTCGCTCACGGGACCGTCGCCCTCGGGGCTCGGGCCCCGCTGCGCGACGACGTCCACCAGGCAGCCGTCCTCCCAGTGGTCGCCCCGCTCGTACGCGGTGTGGCCGGACGCGGAGAACCTCGTGCCGTCGTCCGGGTCGTAGCCCTCGTCCCGCTGGAACAGGAGGCGTAGGTCGCGGCCGTCGTCGCCGTCCCACATGCAGTCCCATTCGGCGAACTCCCGCCGGGGGCCCACCACGTCGTCGAGGTTCAGCGCCGTACGGAGCGCGCCGTCGGACGGCAGAGCGCAGGTGCTGCGGCCGATGGCGGAGCCGGGCAAGGGCTCGGCGGTCCGGACCGGGATGTCGTCCGCGGCGACGTCGGCGACGGCCCGGTCCGCGACGGATTGCACCAGGTCGCACAGGTCCGTGCCGGAACCCTCGACGTGGGACGCCTCGAACGAGAAGGTGTACCGGTCCTCCGGGCCGAAGACGACGTCGCGCGTGCACTCGCCGTCGCTCTCGGCGGAGTACACCGTCACGCCGTCGTGCTGGTCCGCGACGTCGCCGTCGGGGTCCTCGCCGGTGAACATCGTCAGCTCGACCTCAGCGGCGGATTCGCCGTCGGCGACCGTGACGTGGCACTTCTGGAACTCGCCGCGGTCGCTGTCGATCGACGCGGTGCCGAAGGAGCCCAGCGCGCCCGGATGCAGCAGCTTGCACGGGTCCCAGGACGCCTCGCGCGCGGCCTGCGCGCTCTTGGCCGGGAAGCGGAGCGGCGCGGCAGGTGCCCGCTCCGACGCGTCGGCCCGGCCGGCGTTCGCGCCGGCGTCGTTCGCGGCGGGGGTCGGCGTCGGCTCGGGGCCGGCCTCGGCCGACGACGCCGGGCTCGGGCCGGCGGACGCGTTCGCCCGCTGCGGCTTCTCGTCCCGCTTCACCTCCGCGGGGGCGTCCGCCCTGGCCGCGGCCCGCGCGGCCGCCTCCCC
>NZ_JADBGR010000106.1:25226-103349 GCF_014892515.1 Myceligenerans pegani | reverse complement strand
CGGGCCGTACGCCTGCCACCAGTACGCGCCCGCGACGAGGGCGAGCACGACGACGCCCGCCACCGCGGCCAGGCGCGTCCGCCCGCGGGGCGTGGGGGACGGCCCAGAGGTCCCGTTCGCGGCGATGGTCCGCAGCTCGTCGCGGACGTCCTCCAGGGCGGGCCGTTCCCTCGGGTCCTCGCGCAGCATGCGGGTCAGGAGCGGCGTCATGGCGCCGCTCCTCCGCGGGGTGCGGATGCCGGCGCGCTCGCGAGGGCCGGAGGACCGGCCGCCGCTCTCCCCGAACGGCAGCGTCCCCTCGAGCGCCTCGTACAGCGTCACACCGAGGCCGTACACGTCCGCCGGCCGGCGGTACTGCGCGCCCGGGACGCGCAGCTCGGGCGCCAGGTATGCCGGCGTCCCGCGGACACGCCCGTCGTCCGCGGAGGCCTCCGACGTGCCCGTGGCTCCCGCGTCGGCCCCCGGCGTGCCCGTCACCGTCTCGGCGTCCCAGAGACTGTCGGCGATGCCGAAGTCGACGAGCGTGGCGACGTCGTCGTCGACGAGCACGTTGGACGGCTTGACGTCGCGATGCAGGAGCCCCTGGGCGTGGACGGCGGCCAGGCCGTCGGCGAGCTGCGCGCCGTAGGTCGCCGCCCGCTCGACGCCGATCCTCCCGGCGCGTGCCAGCGACGTGCCCGCCACGTACTCCATGACGATCCAGCTGTCGTCCCCGTCGGCGACGACGTCGTGCACCCGTACCACGTGCGGGTGCCGCACGCGGGCGAGCAGCTCCGCCTCCTTGACGGCACGCCGGGCGCCGTCGTCGTCGTGACGCACGCGCTTGAGCGCGACCCTCAGGCCGCCGACCGAGAGGCTGACCGCCTCCCACACCTCGCCCTGGCCGCCTGCCCCGAGCAGTGTCACCAGTCGGTACCTGCCGGCGATCCCATCCCCTGCGCTGACCTCGCCCACCTGTCCGCCTGCCCCCGTCTCGTCGGCGCGCGCCCGATTCTGATCCTGTTGCACCGTTTACGGTAGTGCACCGCCCTCCACCAGGGCGAGGGCGTGGGCGCGGCCCGGGCACGCGTGGGGCCCGGCGCCGAACGGGCGGCCGGTCAGGTCGACCTCGACCACCGCTCCCGACGGGTCCACGCGGCGGGTCACCGGCACCGGCGGGTCGTCGCCGGCGATCATGGCGCGCGTGGCGGCGCACGCCTGGACCAGCAGTCCGATCAGGGCCGCGGTGCGCTCGTCCTTCACCCCGCCGCACGCCTCGACCAGCCGTTCGAGCGCACGGTCCGCCTCCGGCGTCTGCGGAGTGTGCGGCTGGTAGGCGGCGGCCACCGCGTCGACGTCGGCCGACACCGACGCCGATATCGAGCGGGGCACGCCCAGCGCCTCGGCCAGCGTCGCGACATGGTCGCCCGGGCGGCGCAGTGCGTCCGGATCGACGCCGGCGAGCAGGTCCTCGGCCAGCTTCCGCCGGCGCCGGTGGTCCGGGCCGTCGCAGAACCGCGCCACCCGCGAGCGCAGCCAGGCGACGCCGTGGGCGGCGTCAGGAACCGCGGGAACCCGGTAGGCGGGATC
Organism: Myceligenerans pegani; assembly: GCF_014892515.1. Taxonomy (GTDB): domain Bacteria; phylum Actinomycetota; class Actinomycetes; order Actinomycetales; family Cellulomonadaceae; genus Myceligenerans; species Myceligenerans pegani. Next base: position 101,780 of record NZ_JADBGR010000106.1, on the reverse strand, counting down.
GGTGAGGGGATCCATGGCGGTCACGGTAGTGGTCGGGCGACGCTGCCGAACAGTCAGAGGGCCGGTCGGGATGCCGCCGTGTCGTCCCGCTGGTCCCAGGTGATGCGGTAGTCGGTGGCCGGGTCGCGGGTGGCGCGGGCCGCGGCGCGGCCGACCAGCGGGAGGATGACGTGATCGCGGAGCGTGCGGGTGAGCGGGTTCGGGATCTTGGTGTTGGCGGTGCGCTTGGCCTGGGCGATCATGCGTTCCACCCGGCCGCGCCGGGCCCGCTCGAAGGCGGCGAGCGCGTCGGCCGGGCTCCCGTGGTCGCGCAGCGCGGTGGCGACGAGAATGCCGTCCTCGATCGCGAGGGACGCGCCCTGCCCGGAGGTCGGCGAGATGGCGTGGGCGGCGTCCCCGATCAGTCCGACCGGTCCGCGGTGCCAGACGGGGACCCGGGGCAGGTCGAGCGTGTTCCACGGGCCGACGGCGTCGGGCGTCGCGCGGATCAGGTCGACGGCAGGGCCGTCGTCGTCCGCGAACAGGCCCTCGAGCCGTGCCCGCCATTCCGCGGGCCGCCGCTCGGCGGTCTCGGCGTCGGTCAGGGCGCGCCGGCTGGGCACGTTCGCGAACCACCACACGTCCCCGGCGGCGCGGCGCACGTGGCCGAAGAAGGCGCGGCGGCCGAACTGCATGACGAACAGGCCGGCGGGCGTGTCCACGTCGACGCCCGTCGCGTACCCGCCGGTGTTCAGGAGTCCCGTGTAGCGCGGATCGGGGCTGTCCGGGTCGAGCAGGCTGCGCACCCGGGAGCGGACGCCGTCGGCCCCGAGCAGGAGGTCGCCGTGGGCGGTGGTGCCGTCGGCGAAGGCGGCCTCGACGCCGCCGGGCGTGGTGGTGACGCCGGTCAGGCGCTTGCCGTAGTGGATCGGGATGTCGCGGCGGAGCGCCTCGTCCCGCAGGGCGGCGTAGAGGTCGGCGCGGCGCACGGACTGCGTCGCCGGCCCGTCGCCGCGCCCCATCGGGATGCGGGCGAGCGGGCGGCCCGTGGCGCCGCGCAGCTCGAGGGCCGTGGTGTCGAAGCCGCCCAGGTCGCGGGGGTCGATACCGATGAGGTCCAGGGCGGCCAGGCCGTTGGGCGCGAGGGACAGGAAGGCGCCGACGCCGTCGGCCCCGCTGTCGTAGGCCTCGTACACCTCGGCGCGGATGCCGGCCTTCCGCAGGGCCATGGCGGTCACGGGCCCGGCGATGCCCGCTCCGATGATGATGACGTCCATGCCGACGACCATAATATGGTTAGCCATATTATGGCAAGGGAGTGACGGCGCGATCTACCCTGGTGCCGTGCCTGCCCCGAACCGCCCCCGCTCGCCCCTGGCCATGGTCGTGCTCGCGCTCCTCGCCGAGGAGCCGATGCACGTCTACCGGATCCGCCGGTTGATCCAGATCCGGCGCAAGGACGACGTCGTCAACGTGGAGCGGTCCAACAGCATCTACCAGGCGATCGAGCGGCTGCTGCGCGACGGCCTCGTCGCGGTGCACGCCCGGGAGGAGCCGGCGGGCGCGCCCACGCGGACCGTCTACGCGATCACCGACGCCGGCCTGAGCACCCTCGAGAGCTGGATGGACACCGCGCTCAGCACGCCGGCCCGGGAGTTCCCCGAGTTCCGGGCCGTGCTCGCGGTCGTGGGACTCACCCGCCCCGCCGTCGTCCGCGACGCGCTGCGGCAGCGCGCCACGGCGCTGGAGGACACGCTCTCGCGAACCGAGCGGGACATGCGGAGCGCGCGGGGAGCAGGGCTCGCCCGGGTCCTGCTGCTCGAGGACGAGCACCTGGCGGCGGTCACGCGGGCGGAGCTCGGCTGGGTGCGGGCGGTGGTCGCGGACCTGGAGGCCGGCACCCTGGACTGGACCGCCGAGGAACTGCTGGAGGGGCATCCGCCGGTGGACGACGGCGCGTAGGACCACCGGCACGAGATCGCCGGGATCCCGGCCACGCCGCCGATGAGTTCGGCGCCGGCCGCCGGTCCACCCCCTGAACGCACCCCACGATCACGGGAGCACATCATGGGCCTCATCCACCTCGAGCTGTTCGCCACCCTCGACCTCGTCGCGCAGTCGCCCGGCGCCCCGGACGAGGACCCGGAGGGCTTCCCGTTCGGCGGTTGGCAGGCGCCGCTGCTGGACGACGTCTTCGGCGAGCAGGTCGACGCCTCCTACCTCGGCACCGACGCCCTCCTGCTCGGCCGCCGCACCTACGACATCTTCGCCGCCTACTGGCCGCACCAGGAGGGAGGCCCGGACAACTCGATCGCCACCCTGTTCAACAGCATCCCGAAGTACGTCGCCTCCCGCGGCACGCCCGACCTCTCGTGGGCCGGCTCCACCCAGCTCGGCCCGGACCTGCCCGCCGCGGTGCGCGAGATCCGCGACCGGCACGAGAACATCAAGGTGGTGGGGAGCCTGAACCTGGTGCAGACGCTGCTGCGCGAGAGGCTGTTCGACCGCCTCGACCTGTGGGTGCACCCGATCGTCCTCGGCGTCGGGAAGAAGGTGTTCGACGGCGGTGCGGTCCCGGCGAACGTCACCCTCCTCGAGCCCCCGGCGGCGGGACCGAACGGGATCGTCTGCCTGCGCTACGGTCTCGCCGACGGCGTCCCGGCGACCGGCGACATGACGGCACCCGACCGCGGCGCGCCCCGAGAGGCATGACCCTCCCGAACGGACCGGCCCCAGGAGGGTGAAAGGCACGCAGGCCACTATCCGGCGTTCCCGACATTCCCTACACTACCTGCGACGATGGTGATCGGAGTGTCATGGACGCGATACCGGTAGAGGTGGGCAGCGCGACGCTGTACCTCGAACCGTCCGACGTGGCGGTCGAGCGCGTCACGTCCGATCTGCTGGGCGACGACTACGACGGCACCGTCGAGAGCGGGAACCTGCCGCAACAGGTCGCGGACGGGTACGAGCAGCTCAAGGTCGTCCTCACGGAGATCATGCGGGACATCTCCGGCACGATGGTGCAGCAGGTCAGGGAGCAGGGCGCCGGCGCCCCCAGGTCGCTCGAACTGGAGATGTCGCTGAAGTTCTCCGCCTCCGCGAACGTGTGGGTGGTCGCCGCGTCGGGCGAGAGCGGCATCGCTGCCCGCCTGACCTGGGACTTCACGGACTGAGTGATGGACGTCCGGGAGAGGCTCGAGCAGGCGACCTGTGAGGTGCTCGACGTCGACGGGGTCCTCGGCGAGCCGGGGCGGTCGCTGGGCACGGCATGGCTCGTCACCGACCAGGGCCACCTGATCACGGCCGGCCATGTCGTCGTCGACCTGTACGAGGCCGCCGTCGTGGACGCGGCCGTGGGGCAGGACGCCGAGCCGGTGGTGCACGTCAGGTTCCCGGCACGGTCCGGCAGGCCGGGGATCGAGCAAGCCGTGTTCCAGATGCCGCCGATCCGCGACCGGTCCGCCGACCTGGACGTCGCCGTCCTGCGCCTCGTCGCGGGGACCGACCGTGACGCCCTGCCGACCGTCCTGGTCGACGACGCCGAGGGCGACGTCCGCGTCACGGGGTACGGGTCCAACACACCGGGCCGGCTGCAGTCCGGTCGCGGCACGCTGACCGGCCACAGCGTCAAGGGCGCGCAGTCCGACCAGTGGCTGTTCCAGTACGAGACCTCGTCCCTGACCCACACGGGCTTCAGCGGTTCGGCGGTGTGGAGCACGACCCACAACGCCGTCATCGGCTTCCAGGTCAGCTACGTCGCGGGCCGTGACCGCCGCGAGCCGGCCTCCGCCCTGGCGATGCCACTGATCCGCGTCGTGGACTACTGGGCCGACCTGCGCGGCTTCACCGCCGCCGCGCGGCGCCGCGCCTGCGTCCTGATCCAGCCCCGCGAGCGGACACCGGGGCTGCGGGACGACGTCGTCCGCCCCGTGCTGGACGCCCTGGGTATGGACCTCTACGAGTCGCACTCGGGTGCCACGAACGACGAGGACTACCGCCGCCTCGAACTGGCCGACGCCGTCGTCGCCGACGTGACCGGCGACGACTCGAACGTCGTCTACGAACTCGCCGTGGCCCAGGCCCTCGGCGTGCCGGACGTCGTCGTGGCCGACGCCGCCCGCTCGGACGGCGACCACAGCATGTTCCAGATCCAACTGCTCGACCTCGACGAGCCCGAGGCCGCCCGGGAGAACCTGCGGGAGCGGCTCGAGGTCGTGCTGTCGACCTTCGGCAGCATCGGCGCCACCGACACCGGCAGCAACCCGCTGCGGAGCTTCTTCCGCACCCCGCTGACGCAGATCTCGGCGGCCGATGCGCTGTCCCGCGGCTATCTGACCAACTTCGTGCGCCCCGTCTCCGAGATCCTGCGCCGCGTGCGCCGGCGTCCCGGCGAGGCCGAGGTCGTCGTGGACGGCAAGCGTCTGCGCCGCTCCCAGCTCGCGGACATCACGCTGACCGTCGTGCTGCCCGACCGGCTGTCGTGGGCGCGCGACGAGTTCATCACCCGCGACATCGCCGCCCAGGTCGTGGACGTCTCGATCGACGACAACCTGTCCCGCCCCCGGACCATGAAGGCGCGCCGACCGCGCAAGAACCAGCCGGTGGTTCTCTACGACGTCTTTCCCACCACGATGAACGTCATGACGGACTCGATCGCTGAGCGGGTCGCCCACCTGGCGGGCAGTCCCGAGGACCAGCGGGTCGCGGGCGAGGAGCTCGAACGCAAGGAGATCGACCGCTTCCACCTGCGCCTCCTCGACCTGGTCCGCAACGACCCGGACGTGCACGCGGGCGAGCGCATGCGCGCGGTCGTGCACGTGGCCAGGGCGAGCGCGGTCTTCCCGGACCTGTACGGCTGAACGATCGCCGGCGGACCGAGAACCCGATCCCCGACTTCATCCCGGTCCTGGGCTACGCCGACGACGCGATCGTCGCGGTCGTCGTGCTCCGGAGCGTCGCACGCCGGGCCGGCCTCGACGCGGTCCGCGCAGTCGCCGCCGGAGGACGGGGACCGGTCGGCCCGGCCCGCTCCCCCTCAGTGCACCGCACCATCGGGCCCGGCCGGCGACCGTCGCCGGATCCGGGCCAGGATGCTCCTGGTCGCGACCTTGTGGAAGCGTGAGTCGATCACGAGCAGGCGGTAGATCGCGCCGAGGGCGCCCGGGAAGGTCGCGTCGGTGTGCGCCTCGAGGCGGGTGCCGGTGTCGTCGGGCACGAGGCGGAAGGCGAGGGTGTAGGCGGAGAACCGGTGGACGCCGTCGAGCACGAGCAGGCGCGGCGGGTCGGCCGTCGTGACTCGGAAGCCCGGGACCACCGAACCCTCGGTGAGGGGACGCGGGCCGACGGCGCGCCGGTCGCGGCAGCCGATCGCGCGCACGTACCAGGACGGCCCGAGCACCTCGACCTGATCCAGGACGGCGGCCCACACCGCCTCGGGCAGGGCGGCGATCATCAGCGTGTGCACGTCCTGATAGCGCCGCGGACCGCCCATGCCGGGAGCCTACCGGCTCCCTCCAAGCCCGCGGACGCCCACGGATGCCCGCGGCGGGAGCGTCACGGCGACGCCGGCGGTCACGGCCGGGCCTCCCGGGCGACGATCTCGAGTCCGCGCGCGGGGCGATCGCCGTCGGCGCGCTCGATCGCCCGGAGGGATCGGGCCACGTACGCCGCGATGCGCCGGGCGCCGCGCTCGTGGAAGTGCGTGTCGTCGGTCTTGCCCTCCGGCCAGGCCGGGTGCTCCCCCGGCGCGAAATGGCAGAAGAGGCCCACGGAGTCCGCCGGGCCCAGATCCTCGTAGAGCCAGGTGGTGAACGCCGTCAGATCGATGAGCGGGGCGACGAGTTCATCGGCCAGGTCCCGCACGGCGTTCGGGTAGTCACCGTGCGTGGGGGTGATCCGCTCTCCCTCGAACCAGCGGCGTTCGGGCGACGTGCACAGGACGGACCGCGCGCCTCGCGCGTGGACGGCGTCGACCATCGCACGCAGCCGCTCGAGGTAGCCGCCGCGCGAACCGAGCAGCTCGGGCTGCTTCTGGTCGTTGTGCCCGAACTGGATGAGCACCGTGTCGAACGGCCGGACCCCGTCGATCAACCCGTCCCACCGCTCGGCGAGGAACGACTCGGTCGTCGCGCCGCCGAAGGCGTGGTTCCGCACGGGGGCGTCGACGTGCTCGGAGAGAAATCCGCCCCAGCCCGAGAGCGGGAGCTCGTCGGGCTGGGGGTCCGCGACCGTCGAGTCGCCCGCGAGGTGATAGGTCATCCGTCACTCCTGTCCGCTTCGGCCCCACGGCCCTGGATCGCGCCGCTCGTCGTGTGATGGAACCACGTCGGGTAAGCGCTGTCCAGCCTCTTCCGAGGCTCCGCCGAGGGCGTGCCACGCCGTCGGCACGCTCAGCCGCTCGGCGTCACGAGGCCGCTCTCGTAGGCGACCACCACGGCCTGGACGCGGTCCCGTAGGCCCAACTTGGTCAGGATGCGGTTCACGTGGGTCTTGACGGTGCCCTCGCTCAGGTACAGGCGCGCCGCCAGCTCAGCGTTGCTCAGGCCTCCGGCAAGCGCCCGGAGCACCTCCAGCTCTCGCGGTGTGAGCGCGGACAGGTCGCGGCGCAGCGGGGCGTCGCCCGTGTGGGCGAAGCGCTCGACGAGTCGCCGGGTGATCGTCGGAGCGAGCACGGCGTCGCCGTCCCGGACGGTGCGCACTGCGTGCACGAGCCGGTCGGGCGGGCTGTCCTTGAGCAGGAATCCGCTGGCGCCGGCCGCGAGCGCCGCGTAGACGTACCGGTCGAGATCGAAGGTCGTGAGGATGACGACCCTCGTCCGGGTCCCGTCGTCCGGTGGTTCGGCGGACAGGATGCGTCGGGTGGCTTCGAGGCCATCGACGCCGGGCATGCGCACGTCCATCAGGACGACGTCGGGCCGCTCGCGCCGTACGAGCTCCACCGCGCCGTCACCGTCGGCGGCGGTGCCGACGACCGCGATGCCTGCCGCCTGCAGGATCATCGTGAACCCTGACCGCACGAGTTCCTGGTCGTCGGCGATCGCCACCCTGGTCACGGGGCACCGTCCGCCGCCAGCGGGATCAGCGCCCGCACCCGGAAGCCGCCGCCCAGGCGCCGCCCCGTCTCGAGCGTGCCGCCGTACAGGCGCAGCCGCTCGGAGAGCCCGATCAGGCCGGACCCGTTGCCGGAGCCGCCGACCGGCCGGCCGCCCGGCCCTGCATCCGGCCTTCCGCCAGGCTCGCCGCCCGGAAAGCCGGCCGCACGCCGGGCCGGTTCTTCGCGGGAGACCCCGTCCGGCGTCGCGGGCGGCTCGTCGTTGATCACCTCGACGACGAGGACGCCCGGCGGCTCGGTACGCACCGCCACCTGGACGACTGCGCCGGGCGCGTAGCGCAGGGCGTTGGTCAGCGCCTCCTGGACGACGCGGTAGGCCGTGAGTCCGGCGCCGTGCGGCACGGCGAGACCGTGCTCGTGCTCGTGCTCGTGCTCGTGCAGCAGCGTGACGGGCTGCCCGGTCTGCCGCACCCGCCGCACCAGCGCGTCGAGCCGCTCCAGTCCGGGCTGCGGCTCCAGGTCCTCCCCGGCGACGTCGCGCGGCGCCGCGCCCGCGTCCCCTCCGTCCCCCGCGGCGAGGACGCCGAGCAGATGCCGCAGCTCCGTCATCGTCTCCCGTCCGCTCGCCTCGATCGCCGACAGCGCACCGCGGGCACGGGCCGGGTCGTCGTCCAGCACCGCGCCGGCCGCCCCCGCCTGGATGGTCATCATGCTCACGTGGTGGCTGACGACGTCGTGCAGTTCCCGGGCGATCCGGGCACGTTCCTGGACGACGGCGAGCTCGGCGACGGCCTCCCGTTCACGGTGCAGTGCGCTGGTGCGCTCCTCGGACGCGCGGGCGCGGGCCCGGGCCGACCGGACCGCAAGGCCGGCCAGGCCGCCGGGCAGCAGGAGGACGAACGCGCCGGCCCATCCGGGCAGCCGCAGCCACGAGTCCAGCTCGGCGAGCGCGACCGCGGCGGACACCCCGACCAGGACGCCGGCCGCCAGGCGCGTGGTGCGGCCGTGCACGGCAAGCGAGTAGGCGCCGACAAGGATCGCGGCCAGGCAGGGCAGCGTCATGGTGAAGTCGACGAGCACGACCGCCGCCAGCTGTCCGACGAACATCGCCACGGGCAGCCGTCGCCGGCCCGCCACGAGTCCCGTGACGAGCAGGTTCATCACGACGTCGGCCCGGAGCTCGTCGGGTTCGGGGGTGGTACCGAACACCCCGGCGTCACCGAACGGCAGGGGAAGCGGTACGGGCTCGGGCGCCCGCCCGCCTTCGGGGAGCACCCACCAGACGGCCGCGGCGGCGAGCACGACGGCGAGGCCCACGTCCGGCCACGGCGTCGGCTCGACGGCGCGCCACAGTCGCCGCAGTCGGGTACGCACGCACCCATTCTGCGGGGCCCGTCGCCCGGGCGCGTCCACCCTGCGATGTATATCCCGGCGCCCATCACAACCCGTACCAGGGCCGACGACGACGCCGCGCGACGTCCCTAGCGTCGCTGCCATGGCGAATCAGCGAGATCACGCAACCGGGAGCCAGGCGACGCCGGACCGACCCGAGCAGGACCACATCGTGCGGCTGCGCGCCGCGACCAAGCGGTACGAGGCGGGTGGCGCACCCGCGCTGGACGCCGTCGACCTCACGGTGAACGCCGGTGAGGCCGTGGCGATCATGGGCCCGTCCGGCAGCGGCAAGTCGACGCTGCTCAACCTGGTGGCCGGACTCGACCGGCCGACGTCGGGCCACGTCGAGGTCGCCGGGACCGTCCTGAACCGGCTGTCCGAGTCGGCGCTGTCGCGGTTCCGCCGGCAGCACGTCGGCATCGTGTTCCAGTTCTTCCACCTCCTCGACGACCTGTCGGCCCGCGACAACGTGCTGCTCCCCGCCCGCCTCGGCGGGACGCCCCCGCGGGCGGCCCGCGCCCGGGCAGACGAACTGCTGGAGACGCTCGGCCTCACCACGCGCGCCCATGCCTTCCCTCAGCAGCTCTCCGGGGGCGAGCGGCAGCGGGTCGCCGTCGCCCGGGCGCTCATCAACAGGCCGGCCCTGCTCCTGGCCGACGAACCGACCGGCGCCGTCGACACGAAGGCCGGGGCGCAGATCATCGACCTGCTGCGGGACCTCAACAGCACCGGCCAGACCGTCGTCCTCGTGACCCACGACCCCGAGGTCGCGCAGCACTGCGCCACCCGCACGGTCGAGGTGCGCGACGGGCGCATCTCCCAGGCGGTGCCCGCATGAGGGCAGTCCTCGCGCTCGCCGTGGGCGCGGCCCTGCGACGTCGGCTCCAGGGCGTGGTCACGGCGACCGTCGTCCTGCTCACGAGCGCGACGACCGTGCTCGCCCTGGCCCTCCTCCTCGCCTCGGCCGGCCCGTTCGAGCGCGCCTTCGAGCGCCAGAACGGCGCCCACGCCACGGCAGCCCTCGACCCTGCCCGGGCCACCTCCGGCGACCTCACGGCCACGGGATCGGCGTCGCCCGTCAGCGCCGCCGCGGGCCCGTACCCGACCGCCGAGATCACCCTGGAGGCGGGCGGCACCCCGCTGCCCCCGGTCATGGCCGCCGGACGCGGGCAGGCGAACCCGGGCGTCGACGACCTCGCCGTCGTCGACGGCACCTGGCTCACCGGCCCCGGCCAGATCGTGCTCTCCCCCGGCCTGCTGAGCGGACCCACACCACCGGTGGTCGGCGACACCGTCACTGTCGACCTCCCGGGCAACCCCACGCTCACCGTCGTCGGCTTCGCGAACTCGATCACCCGCAGCGCCGGCGCGTGGGTGTGGCCCACCGAGGAGTTCCTCGCCGACGGCATCGACGCCGCCACCGGCGGCACCACGGACGGCGGCACGACGGAGAACGGCCCGGACGACGGCACCGGGAGCGGAAGCGAGACCGTCGCGGTCAGCTACCAGATGCTCTACCGCTTCGCCGCCTTCGACGGCGAGCCGTTCGGCGGGGACGCGGACGAGGCGGGCGTCGAGGCGGCCCTCGCCGACACCGTCGCCTCGCTCCCGGACGACGCCCTGTCGGGTTCGTCCACGCATCTCGCCGCCCAGCGCAGCGCCAACGCGGCGATCGGCACTCTGGTGCCCTTCGTGGTCGCGTTCGCCGCGCTCGGCCTGGCGATGTCCGTGCTGGTCGTCGCGAACGTGGTCGCCGGTGCGGTGGTCGCGGGGCGGCGCGCGACGGGGATCCAGCGGGCGCTCGGCTTCAGCCCGGCGCAGGTGGTAGCGGCCGTGGTCGTGCGGATGCTCCTCGTCGCGGTGCCCGCGTGCCTCGCCGGCGTCGGCCTCGGTGTCGCCGCCGCCGTACCGCTGCTCACCGCGACCGCCTCCGCCTACGCGGTGCCGGGGAGTGCCGACCTCCCGGTCCTGGCACCGGCCGCGACGCTGGTGGCCGTGCCGCTGGCCGTGGCTGCGGCGGCGCTCGTCCCCGCGATCCGCGCCGGGCGTCTCTCGCCCGTCCGAGCCCTGACCGTCGGCCGCGCCCCGGCCCCGGGCCGACGCTCCCGCCCCCGCCGGGCCGTGGCCTCGCTCCCCCTGCCCCGCCCGGTCGCGCTGGGGCTGACCAGCATGTTCGCGCGGCCGACACGGAGTGCGACCACGCTCGTCGCGCTCGTCTTCGGCGCGACGACAGCGGTGCTCGCCATCGGGCTGGCGTCCTCGCTGTCCGCCTTCGTCGCGGCCAGCGACCGGATCGCGAGCAGCCCGGTCAGCGTGACCCTGGAGAGCTTCGGGGGACCTGCCGGGCCCGGAGGCTCTGGCGAGCCCGAGGGCCCACCTCCCGGAGCCGAGACCGGAGCCGGATCCGGGACCGAGGTGGACGTCGACGGCATCATCGCGACAATCCTCGACGAGCCCGGCACGGCCGCCGCCGTCGGCACCTCGGACGTACCGGGGGTGACTCTCGTGGGCTCAGGCGAGCCGCTCGGCATCCGCGTCTACCACGGCGACGCGACCTGGACCGGGTACCCGATCCTGTCGGGTCGCTGGTACGACGACGGCGAGGCGGTCGCGTCGTCCCGCATGCTCCGGCTCACCGGCACGGACGTCGGCGACACCGTCACCCTCACCGGGCCGAGCGGCACGGCACGCGTCCGTATCGTCGGCGAGGCCTTCGCCAACGACACCGGCGGCGGCGCGACGCTGCTGATGTCCGCTGCCGGAGTCGCTCCCCTGGCCGGCGACCTGGAACCCCGCAGCGTCGAGGTGGGCCTCGACCCCGGCACCGAACCGCGTGCCTACGTCGAGGGTCTCGCCACGGCCCTCTCGGACACCTCGGCCCGCCCGGCGGCCACGGCCGACGAGCAGGAGAACAGCACCGTCGCGATCATGACGGGGCTGATCGCCCTCCTGGCCACTGCGCTGTGCGTGGGCGCCGCGCTCGGCGTGCTCAACACCGTGGTGCTCACGACCCGGGAACAGGTCCAGGAGATCGGCGTGCTCAAGGCGATCGGCATGACGCCGCGACAGGTCCGCACGATGGTCGTCGTGTCGACGGTGCTCGTCGGGCTCGCCGCGGGGCTCGTGGCCGTCCCGGCCGGTACCGCGCTGCACTCGGTGGTGCTGCCCGCCATGGGTGCCGCCGCGCAGTCGGGCCTCCCCGCGTCGGTGCTGGACGTGTTCCGGCCTGCCGAGCTCGCCGCCCTCGGGGCGAGCGGCGTCGTCCTCGCGGTGCTGGGTGCCCTGCTCCCCGCAGGCTGGGCGGCGCGAACCCGCCCGGCGACGGCGCTGCGAACCGAATGACCCGGCCTCGGGCAGGGACGTCCCCGCCCGAGGCCGGTCGGCGACGGCGGCCGACCTCGTCCTGAGCCGCCAGGAGCTCGATCCACGGCCGCGACCCGACCGGACACAATGGGGCAATGGCGAGCCTTCCGGTGGTCACTGTCGACAGCTTCACGATCAGCTCGTTCTCGTGGGGCCTCCTGGTCTCCGTCGCGGCGTCGCTGCTGGTGACCTGGCTCGCCCTGGTGGTCGCGCTGCTCATCGCCCGGCCACGCGGCGGCCTGCTCCGCGAGGCCCTACGGCTGCTGCCCGACGCGCTCCGGCTCGTGCGCCGCCTGGCGGCGGACAGGACGCTGCCGCGCGGGGTCCGCCTCCGTCTCGGCCTCCTACTGGCCTATCTGGCCGTTCCCGTCGACCCGATCCCCGACTTCATCCCGGTCCTGGGCTACGCCGACGACGCCGTCGTCGCGGTCATCGTGCTCCGCAGCGTCGTGCGCCGCGCCGGCCTCGACGCCATCCGCGCACACTGGCCCGGCACGGACGACGGCTTCGCCGCCCTGGTCCGGGCCGCCGGCCTGGACCGCCGCGCGGGACACCGCTGAGGCACCGCGGGAGAACCGGGACCAGGCAGCCAGGCCTGCTTCTCCTTCAACGCACCCCACCGCCGGATGCGAGTGACGATGCTCCTGGTCGCGACCTTGTGAAAGCGCGAGTCGATCACGAGCCGCCGGGAGAGCGCGCCGAGCGTGCCCGGGAAGGTCGCGTCGGTGTGTGCCTCGAGGCGGGTGCCGACGTCGTCGGGCACGAGGCGGAAGGTGAGGGTGTAGGTGGAGAACCGGTGGACGCCGTCGAGCACGAGCAGGACCGGAGGGTCTGCCGTCGTGATCCGGAAGCCGGGGACCTCGGAGCCGACGTCCAGCGGGCGGGGACCCCGGGCCCGCGTGTCGCGGCAGCCGATCAGGCACACGTACCAGGCGGGCCCGAGCACCTCGACCTGGTCAAGAACGGCACACCACACGACGCCGGGCGGGGCGGTGATCGTCGTGGTGCGGACGTCCTGATAGCGCCGGGGACCAGCCATGACGGGAGCCTACTGGCGACGATCCGGACTGGGCGGTCCACCGTTCCGGCCGTCACCAGTCGCGCGTGGCGATCAGTTCCTCGATGTCCGCGTCAGCGAACCCGTATGCCTCGCCGATGAACCCGAACTCGTCCGCGATGAGCTCACGGGCCACGCTCTCGATCTCGCTGCCGGCGTCGTCGAAGTCGTCCTGCACCTCGTTGATCTCGTCCGTCGCGGCACAAGTGAGCTCGTACAACGCGGCCAGGTCGACCGGCCGCTCGCGCTCGATCCGCTCCGACAGGCGCACCAGGATCGCTCGCACCTTGTCGACGCTGTGGTCGGGGAAGTAGCCGTCGGCGTACATCCCCTTCAGGAAGTCGTGCCCCGCTACCTGGGGGTTGGTGACCGTCATGACGGGCACGGTACTGATCGACACTGACATGCCCACGAGACCATCGGCCGAGGACGGTGCCACGAGCCCGACGACGGCACGCCGGATCCCACGTCGGGGTGCGGACCGACCCGAGCCCGCCCGATATTCGGATGCCGCTCCCCGCGGCCCGTGTCAGAGTCGCGTCGTGTCCATCACTCGTGTGCATCCGGACGGCCTGCATCCCACTCCCACATACCACCACGTCACGATCGTCGACGCGGGGCGGACCGCGCACCTGGCAGGTCAGTGCCCCCTGGATGCCGCCGGCGAGCTGGTCGGCCCCGGCGACGTCGTCGTGCAGGCCGATCAGGTGGTGGCGAACGCACTCGTCGCGCTGCGTGCCGCCGGGGCCCGGCCGGGCGACGTCGTCCGCTCCGTCGTCTACGTGGCGAGCGCCGACCGCGCCGACCTGGTCGCGGTGTGGGACCGGTTGGTCGCCTCCGAGTTGGGCGAGGCGTTCACCACGGCGAGCACGCTGCTCGGCGTGACCTGCCTGGGCTACCCCGGGCAGCTGGTCGAGGTAGACCTCGAGGCGGCTCTGCCATGACGGAGATCATCGTCCTCAACGGCGGGTCGAGCTCCGGCAAGTCGAGCATCGCGCGGGCCCTGCAGGAGGTCCTGCCGTCGCCGTGGCTGAGCTGGAGCATCGACGACCTGGTCGACGCGATGCCGCCGTCACTGTCCGGCGACGGCGAAGGGTCCGGGCCGGGGATCGAGTTCGGGCCGGCGGGCGAGGTATCCGTCGGCGCCGCCTTCTCCCGGGCCCAGATCGCCTGGCTGGCGGGGATCGCCGCGATGGTGCGGGCGGGCGCCCAGGTCGTGCTCGACGACGTGTTCCTCGCGGGCGGCGCCTCGCAGGAGCGGATGCGACGAGACCTGGGTGACCTGGACGTGCTGTGGGTCGGAGTGCGGTGCGCGCCGGAGATCGCCGCCGGGCGTGAGGCGGCCCGCGGCGACCGGGTCGCCGGCATGGCAGCGTCGCAGGCGGAGGTCGTGCACGACGGCGTGGCCTACGACGTCACGGTGGACAGCGGGGCCGCGAGCGCCCTGGACTGCGCCCGGCTGATCGCGGCGGCCGTGGACGACGACGGCCGGCCGGGACAGGGAACGGGCCGCTACCGGTAGCCGCGCCGCAGGAGGAACTTCGCGCCGTCGGCGTACCCCTGCGACGTCAGCTGCTCGAAGGCGAACGCCTCGGCGAGCCGGTTGGTGACGTTGAAGCAGAACGCGACCGCGAGCGCATCGCGGATGTGCTGCGGGGTGGCGCCGGCGTCCAGGGCGGCCCGCACCTGCTCGGCGTCGACCTCGTGCCGGGCGGTGAGGGTGCCCAGTATCCGGAGGGTCGCGGCCAGGTGGGGTGCGATCGGGGCGGACTGCGGGTCGTCCAGGATCGCGCTGACAAGGTCTGGATCGCCGAGGGCCTGGCAGGACGTCGCCGTGTGCGCTCCGATGCAGAACTGGTTGGCGTTCCGGGTGGAGACGTAGGCGGCCATCAGCTCTCTCTCACCCACGGTCCACGGAGAATCGCCGCGCATCACCTGGTGGGTGAGTCGCTTGGCGGCGGCGCCGTAGAACCCGGGCCGGTAGAAGGTGACGCGGGCCGCGTCGGGCATCGGCTGACCGGAGAACGTCGCGATCATCCGGAACAGGGCCTTGTCGCGGAGCCGGTAGCCGTGCTCGAGGATGCCGGGTCGCACGGTCAGCGCCCGGTCCGCTGGGCCGCGGCGAGGGCGTCGAGGCCGGCCTCGTACTGGCGGGCGGCCTGACCCACGGCGGCGCAGACCACCAGCTCGAAGAGCTGGTCCTCGGTGAATCCGGCGTCGAGCACGACGCCGAGGTCGCCGTCGGTGACCGTGGTCGGGGCCAGGGCCACCTTCTCGGTCAGGGCGGCCAGGGACGCGGGCTCGACCCCGCTCATGGCGAATGCGGCGTGACGCAGAGGCGGCCGGGCGTGCCCGGGCACCTCCCGAAGGTGCCTGATCAGGTCCTGATGGACCGGAGTGAAGCCGTCGTCGTCCATCGATCTGCCCTGCCTGCTCTGCCCGCCCGGGACGGCGGTCGTCGCCTCCATCACACTCCACGAACCGCCGTCGTGGCAATCCTCGGCCCGCGGTCCCTCGGGCAAGCGCCCGAGGGACCGACCGGCGGACGACGGTCAGTGGCCGCCGCCCGTGAGCGCGCCGGTGTTTTCCGCGGCCCGGTGAAAGGCCTGGGTCTAGCGCCCCGGGTCAAGGTCGAGGTGGCGGCGCAGCGCGGCCGTGACGTCGTCGACCTGCACCAGCTGCTCCGGCGTGAGCGCGTCGACGAACAGCTCGTGCACGGCGCGCAGGTGCGGCACGGAGCCGTGCCGGAAGCGCTCCGCGCCGAGGTCCGTCAGCACCACCTCGACGCCGTGGGGATCGTCGGCGCACGTGGTGCGGCGGATCAGCCCGCGCTTCTCCATCCGCCCCAGGTGGTGGGACAGCCGGCTGCGCTGCCAGCCGATCAGCTCCGCGAGTCGCGAGGAGCGCAGCGTCTTCCGCTCCGCCTCGCTGAGCGTGAGCAGCACGCGATAGTCGGCGGACGACATGGCCGACTCGCTCTGCAGGCGACCCTCCAGGCGGGCGCGCAGCGCTTCGGCGGTCTCGATGTAGTTGCGCCAGATGCGCAGCTCCTCACGCGTGAGCCTCGCGCGGCGCGGCTCCTGAGCCATGGCACACCCCCGGGAATTGACGCGTCAACTCCTACGTTACAGGATTGACACGTCAACCCGATCCCGGAGGTGGCCGGAAGTCGTCCCACCACCACGGCCCGACCGCAACGCACCGACACCGCCGAGACCAGGATCCCCCGAGGAGAGACCATGACCGGCAACACCGCCGTCCAGTTCGGCATCGACAGCTTCGGCGACCTGCCCCGCGACGACCAGGGCAACGTTGTCTCCCACGCCCAGGCGATCCGCGCCGTCGTCGACGAGGCGGTCCTCGCCGACCAGATCGGCATCGACGTCGTCGCCCTCGGCGAGCACCACCGCCCGGAGTTCTCGATCTCCACGCCCGAGACCGTGCTGGCGGGCATCGCGACCAGGACCGAGCGCATCCGCCTCGCGTCCGGCGTGACCGTCCTCAGCTCGGACGACCCCGTGCGCGTCTTCCAGCGCTTCGCCACGGTCGACGCCCTCTCGAACGGGCGCGCCGAGGTGATCCTGGGCCGCGGGTCGTTCACCGAGTCCTTCCCGCTGTTCGGCTACGACCTGGAGGACTACGAGGTCCTCTTCGAGGAAAAGATCGACCTGTTCCACAAGCTCCTCGACGAGAGGCCCGTCACCTGGGAGGGCACCACCCGCGCGCCCCTGCACGAGGCCGACGTCTTCCCCAAGACCGACTCCGGCCGCCTGACCACCTGGGTCGGCGTCGGAGGCTCGCCGCAGTCCGTCATCCGCACCGCGCAGTACGGGTTCCGCCTCATGCTCGCGATCATCGGCGGCGCTCCCGACCGGTTCGCCCCCTACGTCGGCCTGTACCGGCGCGCCACCGAACAGCTCGGCACCACGGCCCACCCGGTCGGGATGCACTCCCCCGGCTTCGTCGCCGAGACCGACGACGACGCCAAGCGGCTTTTCTGGCCCGGCTACAAGGAGATGCGCGACCGGATCGGAGCCCTGCGCGGCTGGCCACCCGTGCGCCGCGAGGAGTTCGAGGCCGACGTCGAGCACGGCTCGCTCTACGTCGGCTCGCCCGAAACCGTCGCCCGCAGGATCGCCCGATCCATCCGGGTGCTCGACGTCGGCCGCTTCGACCTCATCTACTCCGCGGCCGGTGCCGGCTCCGCCAGCGCACGCCTGCGCGCCGTCGAGCTGTACGGCACCGAGGTCATCCCCCGGGTCCGCGAACTGCTCGCCGAGCAGCCCGAGCGGCAGTCCGAGACCCTGGAGGTGGCGCGATGACCGGCACGGACACCACGAGCGGGCGTCGGGACGCACGCACGATCGGCATCCTCGGCGCCGGCAAGGTCGGCACCGTGCTCGCCCGGCTCGCCCTGGCCGCCGGCCACCGGGTCCTCGTCGCGGGCTCGGGCGACCCGGCGAAGATCGCCCTCACCATCGAGGTCCTGACACCCGGCGCCACACCGGTACGGGCCGACGACGCCGCCCGGGGCGCCGACGTCGTGATCCTCGCCCTGCCGCTCGGCCGGTACCGGGCGCTGCCCGCCGAGGACCTGCGCGGCAAGCTCGTCGTCGACGCCATGAACCACTGGTGGGAGGTCGACGGTCCGCGCGAGCGCATCCTCGAGCCGGACGTCTCCTCGAGCGAACAGGTCCGGGACTTCCTCGACGGCGCGCGCGTGGTCAAGGCCTTCAACCACATGGGCTACCACGACCTCGAGGACGGGGCTCGCCCGGCCGGCACGCCGGGCCGCAAGGCGATCGCCGTCGCCGGCGACGACGAGGCGGACGTCGCCGAGGTCGCGGCGCTCGTCGATGACCTGGGCTTCGACCCCGTGCCCATCGGACCCCTCGCCGCCGGCGTCCGGCTGGAGCCCGGCAACCCGTCGTTCGGCGCCAACGTCGAGGCCGGCGAGCTCCGGCTCCTGGCCCAGGGAGCGGCGCTGAACCGGTAGACGCGACAGCGGACGGGAGCAGTGGACGAGAGCGGTGGAACGGGCCAGGGTGACGTGAAGGGGCCCGCGTCCACCAGGGAATTCGACGACAGCGTGGTTCGGCCGACAGCGTGTACAGCGACAAGCGAGTTTCAGCCGAGTTGGGAGTGGTTCAAGGTGAGCAACGTGGAAGTGACCTCCGAGGCGATCCGGTGCGGAGCCCAGGCCGGGCACACGGCCGGGGTCGAGGTGCTCTCGGCGCGCGACGTGCCGCTGGGCGGGCCGCGCGCCATGCGGGTGCGGCGCACCATCCCGCAGCGTGCCCGGACGCTGATCGGGGCCTGGTGCTTCGCCGACCACTACGGCCCGGTCGAGGTCCCGGCGACCAGCGGCATGGACCTGCCGCCGCATCCGCACACGGGCCTGCAGACGGTGAGCTGGCTCTTCAGCGGCACGATCGAGCACCGCGACAGCCTCGGCACGCACTCGATCGTCCGGGCCGGTGAGCTCAACCTCATGACCGGCGGCCACGGCATCGCCCACTCCGAGGTGTCCACCCCGGACACCAGGATTCTCCACGGCGTCCAGCTGTGGGTCGCGCTGCCCGACGCGGACCGGGACGCCGGGCGCGACTTCCAGCACCACGTGCCGGAGCCGGTACGGATCGACGGCGCCGAGCTGCGGGTCTTCCTCGGCTCGCTGGGCGGCGAGACCTCTCCGGTGCGGACGTTCACGCCGCTGCTGGGCGCGCAGATCGACCTCGAGCCGCACGCCACCGTGACGCTGTCCGTGGATCCCGTCTTCGAGCACGGTCTGCTCGTCGACGCCGGGGACGTGAGCCTGGACGGCACCGCGGTCCCGCCGGCGGAGCTCGGCTACCTGGCGCCGGGCGCCGGCACCCTGACACTGGCGAACCGTTCGGACGGCCCGGCGCGCGCCGTCCTGCTGGGCGGCCCGCCGTTCGAGGAGGAGATCGTCATGTGGTGGAACTTCGTGGTCCGCGACCACGAGGAGATCCTGCGCGCCCGCGAGGACTGGGAGAACGCCTCCGACCGCTTCGGCACCGTCGAGGGGTACGACGGAAGCCGCCTTCCCGCCCCGCCGGTGCCGGACGTCGTCATCACCCCGCGCCGCAACCCGCCGCGCCGCACCGACCGGGCCGCGGAGGAGCCGGCGGGCACCACAGCGGGCGATGCAGCGAACACCACGGGCAACACCACGGACGACACAGCACGCGACACGAGCGAGACAGCGGACCCGGCAGTGGGCGACCCGGTGGTGCGGCGGGTGGACGCCGAGCGGCTCTACGAGATCGTGCTCGACGGCGTCCGCGTCGGCCTCACCGCCTTCCGTGACCGCGGCGGCGAGCGGATCTTCCACCACACCGAGGTGAGCAAGGACGTGTCCGGCCGTGGCCTCGCGTCGCGGCTCGCCGAGCAGGCGCTCACCGACACGCGCGCGGCCGGGAGGCGGATCGTGCCCGTCTGCCCCTACATCGCCAGATTCATCGAGCGCCACCCCGAGTTCTCCGACGCCGCCGACCCGGTGACGCCCGAACTCCTGCGGTGGCTGAGATCCGAGCTCGGCGCACCGGATCGGGACTGATCGCCCGCCGGCCGCCTGTCCGGCCGGCGGGGCACCTACCGCGCCGCCGCCCCGCCTACCGCGCCGGCGGCGCGCACGAGGACCGCACCACGAGGCTGGTGGCGAGCTCGGTGCGCAGGGTGTGCCCGCTGGCGGTGCGGGCCCGGTGCAGGAGGTCGACGGCGGTGGCGCCCATCTCGGCCAGGGGCTGGCGCACCGTGGTGAGCGGGGGGTCGATCCACGGCGCGATGGGCAGGTCGTCGAAGCCTACGAGCGAGACGTCGCGGGGTACGACAAGGCCCGCCTCGCGCAGGGCGCGCAGGGCGCCGAGCGCGGTGTCGTCGCTGCTGGCGAAGATCGCGGTGGGCGGGTCGTCCAGGTCGAGGAGCCGCTGGGCACCCTCGTACCCGGACGTGACGCCGTACGCGCCCACGTACACGAGCTCGTCGTCCGTGGGCACGTCCGCCCGGATCAGGGCGGCGCGGTAGCCCGCGAGCCGGGCGATGGCGTTGTCCTGCTCCAGCACGCCGGTGATCGTGGCGATGCGGCGATGGCCGAGGGAGAGCAGGTGCGCGGTGGCCTCCAGCCCGCCCTGGAAGTTGGTGGCGCCGACGCTGAGCATCCCCTCGGGCGGCGGCTGCCGCGGGTCGACGACGACGAGCGGCGTGCCGGTGTCCTCCAGCGCGCGCCGGGCGCCGGCGTCGGGCACCGCGACGACGCTGACCAGGCCGTCGGTGCCGCGCTCCAGGGCGTGCCGCACCCAGGCGCTGCAGTCGTCGGGGTCGGGTTCGACGGCGAGGACGACGTCGAGGCCGAGCCGCCGCGCGCCGGCGACGGCGCCCCGCACGACGGCCTCCGACCAGGTGCCCTCGAAGTCCACGATGCGCACGTCGATCATCCCGGTGGGCCTGGCCGACGGCGGACGGACCGCGTAGCCGTGCCGCTCCAGCACCTCCTTGACGCGCGCGCGGGTGGCGCCTGCGACGTCGGGCCGGGTGTTCAGGACCTTGGAGACGGTGGGTACCGAGACGCCCGCCTCGGCCGCGACGACGGCGAGCGGGGTGCGGGGCGGGTCGGCTGCCATGGGTCCTCCGGCGACGTCGGCGAGATGCGTTTCCGAAATCAGGATCGTAGCCGATGCCGCACCCGGCGGAACGCGTCCGCTGCAGCAAGCCTGACGTTTCGCAGACGATCCGACACTCGCGCCGCGCACCCGTTGACACACCCCCGCGACGCGTCTAGTCTCCCGGCGTCTTTCCGAGATGCGCCGTCGAAATTTCGGAGGCGCCGGTCGGCGCGGATCACAGTGCGGGATCGCAGTGCGGATCACGGTGCGGATCAAGACGCGGATCAACAAAGGAGTGATCGTGAACAGGACACCTCGCCTCGTCGCAGCGGCGACAGCGTCGACCCTCACGCTGGCCCTCGCCCTCGCCGGGTGCGGGCGCGGCGACGGGACCGGCACCGCGGCCGAAGGCTCCAGCGAGCTCACGGAGGGACCCGCCACCGGCACCATCGAGGTGTGGGCGATGGGCACCGAGGGTGAGCTGCTGCCCGAACTCGCCGAGCGGTTCGAGGCGGACAACCCCGACGCCACGGTGAACGTCACGCCCGTGCCGTGGGAGTCGTCCACCGAGAAGATCAACACGGCCATCGCGACCGGCGAGGTGCCCGACGTGATGCAGGTGGGCACCACGCTCATGAGCGGCTTCGTGGGGCTCGGCGGTCTCGCCCCCACGCCCGAGGAGATCGACCCCGCGGCGTTCTTCCCGGGCGCCTGGGACACCACGGTGGTGGACGGCACGTCGTACGGCGTGCCCTGGTACGTCGAGTCGCGTGTCCTGTACTACCGCACCGACCTCGCCGAGGAGGCCGGCGTCGAGGCGCCGGAGACCTGGGAGGACCTGACGGCGTTCGCCGCGGGCCTGCAGGACGCCGGGGCCGACCACGGCATCGCGCTGCAGACGCGCGGCAACTCCACGGCGCTCATGTACCTGCCGTTCTACTGGCAGGCGGGCGGCGAGATCATGGACGACGCCGGAGAGTTCACCCTGGACAACGACGCCCAGGTCGAGGCGCTGGAGTACTACTCGTCGTTCATGCGCGACGGACTCGCCCCGCCGGTGCTCGTCGAGGACGAGAAGGTGCAGAACTTCATCGACGGCAGGCTCGGCTCGTTCGTGTCCGGCCCCTGGGAGCGGGCGAACCTGCTGACCACGGCGGGCGACGACTTCGAGGAGTCGTTCGGCGTCGTGCCGCTGCCGCAGGACGTGGAGACGGCGTCGTTCATCGGCGGCTCCAACCTCGCCGTCCTCGCCGACGCCGCCAACCCCGACGCCGCGTGGAAGTTCGTCCGGTTCGCGACCGACCCGGCCACCCAGGTCGACTGGTTCGAGATCTCCAGCGACCTGCCGGCCGTCCAGGCCGCCTGGGACGACCCGGCCCTGGCCGACGACGACGCGGTAGCCGTGTACGACGGCGTCCTGGAGACCGCACGCTCCACCCCGGCGATCCCGACCTGGGCCGAGATCGAGCACGAGATCGACCTCCTCATCGAGCAGGTCGTCGCCGGCGACCTGAGCCCGGAGGACGCCGCCGCACGGATGCAGGAGGCCGCCACCTCGATCGGGACGGGCCTGGACCGGCCGTGACCGTCTCCGCACGACGCCGCCGCACCGGGATCGCCGCCTGGGGTCTCGCACTGCCGTTCACCGCGCTGTTCGCGGTGTTCCTGCTGGTCCCGGTCACGTCCTCGCTGTACATGGCGTTCACGGACATGCGCGGGGCCGACCTGCGCACGCCGTGGGCCGTGAACTTCGTGGGGTTCGACAACTTCGTGACGGCTCTGGCCGACCCGAAGTTCCAGCAGGCCGCCGGCAACACCCTGTACTTCGTGGGCGTCGCCATGCCGCTGACGCTCGCGATCGCGCTGCTGCTGGCGGTGCTGCTGAACTCGGGTCTGGTGTGGTTCCGGTCGGTGTTCCGCGTGGGCTTCTACGCCCCCGTGGTGACGTCGATCGTCGCGGTGGCCGTGGTGTGGCGGTTCCTGCTGCAGCCCGACTTCGGGCTCGTGAACTCCGCGCTCGGCGTGATCGGGATCGACGGGCCGCGCTGGCTCACCGACGAGGTCTGGGCCATGCCGTCCCTCATCGTGATGGCCACCTGGCGCAACGTCGGCTACTCGATGGTGATCCTGCTCGCGGGTCTGCAGGGCATCCCCCGCGACATGTACGAGGCGTCCGCCATCGACGGCGCCGGCGCGGTGCGGCAGTTCTGGTCCGTCACGGTCCCGCTGCTGCGGCCGACCCTGCTGTTCTGCGCGGTCATCACCGGCATCGGCTACCTGCAGTTCTTCGAGGAGCCGTTCGTGATGACCCAGGGCGGCCCGCTGGGCGCCACCAACTCGGTGGCGTACGAGATCTTCAACCGGTTCGGGTTCGGCGACTACGGCCTGTCCGCGGCGATGAGCTACCTGCTGTTCCTCGCCGTCGTGATCCTGTCCTACCTCCAGTTCCGACTGCTCAGGACGGAGAAGTGATGACGTCCACGTCCAGCCGTCCCGCGCCGGGGGCCGCCGCGCGCGACGTCGTCGCCGGCCGCTCCCCCGCCCGCGGCACCCGAGCGCCCGGCGCCACCGCGCGCCGCACCGGCCCCCGCGCGATCGTCCTCAACGTCGCGCTCCTGATCGGGCTCGCGGCCTCGATCGCGCCGCTCGTGTGGATGCTCCTGTCCTCGGTCAAGCCCGAGGGCGAGATCCGGCAGTTCCCGCCCACCCTGATCCCCGACCAGGTGACGTGGTCCAACTACACCGAGCTGTTCGCCTCCCTGAGCTTCCCGCGGTACTTCCTCAACTCGGTGGTCGTCGCGGTGGCCGTGACCCTCGGGTCCGTGCTGTTCAGCGCGATGGTCGGGTACGCCCTGGCCAAGCTCGACTTCCCCGGCAGGCGCACGCTGTTCGCGCTGGTCATGGGCACGCTGATGGTGCCCGGCATGGTCACGTTCGTCCCGCTGTTCGTGCTCGTGGCCAATCTCGGCCTCGTCAACACCTACGCGGCGCTCGTCCTGCCGTTCCTGGCGGCGCCGTTCGGGGTGTTCCTGATGCGGCAGTTCATGCTCGACGTGCCGGACGAGCTGCTCGACGCCGCCCGCGTGGACGGCGCCGGCGAGTTCCGCACGTTCTTCCGCATCGTGCTGCCCCAGACGCGGCCCGCGCTGGCGACGCTCGGCATCCTCACGTTCCTCGGCTCCTGGAACAACTTCCTGTGGCCCCTGGTCGCCGTGCAGTCCGCCGACCGGTACACCCTGCCAGTGGCACTGGCGCTGTACTCGACGGGCCAGAACACCGTGCGGTACGGCCTGCTCGTGGCGGGCGCGACCGTCATCGTGCTGCCCATCCTCGTCGTCTTCCTGATCCTGCAGCGCCACATCGTGCAGGGCATCTCGACCACCGGCCTCAAGTAGCCACCTTCGTACCACCCCGAGGAGTTCTTCCCGTGACCGAACAGCTCACGCTGCCCACCGCGCCCGGCTTCCTGTGGGGCGCCTCGACCGCCGCGCACCAGATCGAGGGAGGCAACGTCAACAGCGACTGGTGGGCCAAGGAGCACGCCGCCGGGACACCGTGCGCGGAGAGCTCCGGCGACGCCGTCGACAGCTATCACCGCTACCCGGAGGACGTCCGGCTGCTCGCGGACGCCGGACTCAACGCGTACCGCTTCTCCGTCGAGTGGGCGCGCGTCGAGCCCGCGGAGGGCGAGATCTCGCGGGCCCAGCTGGCGCACTACCGGCGCGTGATCGACACGTGCCTGGCGGCGGGCGTGACGCCGGTGGTCACACTGCTGCACTTCACGCTGCCCCGGTGGTTCGCCGAGCGCGGGGGCTGGTTCGCGCGCGACGCCGTCGACGCCTACGCGCGCTACGTCGAGACGGTCACTTCGATCCTGGACGACGTGCGGCACGTCGTGACGATCAACGAGCCCAACATCACCTCGATGATGCTCGGCGCGAGCCGGCGCAGCACGCTGGACGCCGTCGGACTCGCCGCCCCGGACGAGGCGGCCTCCGAGATCCAGGCCACCGCCCACCGGCGCGCCGTGGAGGTCCTGCGCGGCCTCGGGCACGTGCGGGCGGGCTGGACCGTCGCGAACCAGGTGTTCCAGGCGGCGCCGGGCGCCGAGGCCGCCCGCGACGCCTACGCCTACCCCCGGGAGGACTACTTCCTCGAGGTGGCGCGCGACGACGACTTCGTGGGCGTGCAGAGCTACCTGCGCACGATCATCGGCCCGGACGGCGAACCCGTCCCGTTCGGCGACGACGTCGAACGCACCCTCACCGGCTGGGAGTACTACCCGCAGGCACTCGGTGAGGCGCTGGAGTACACCCACCGCCTCACCGGCGGGGTGCCGATGCTCGTCACCGAGAACGGCGTCGCGACCGCCGACGACGACCGGCGCATCGACTACACCACCGGCGCGCTGGAGGGCATGGCCCGGGCGATGTCCGGCGGCTGCCGCGTCGAGGGGTACCTGCACTGGTCACTGCTGGACAACTACGAGTGGATGAGCGGCTTCGCCCCGACGTTCGGCCTGATCGCCGTCGATCGCACCACGTTCGAGCGCACGCCCAAGCCCAGCCTCGCGTGGCTCGGCAAGGTCGCCCGCACGGGCGAGCTACCTGGCTGATCCGCGGGCCGACGACGGCCGCCGCCGGGCCCTACGGCGACCGCGCCGCCACGACGACCACCGTCACGACCACTTCCGTCACGACCACCACCGTCACGACTACCACCGTCACGACTACGACGACGTAGGGAGACACACGATGAGAAGATTCCGGACCACGGTGGCGACAGCCGCCGTCGCCGCCCTGACGTTCACGGCCGTGCCCGCGAGCGCCGGTACGGACCCGGCACGCGTTCCGGACCGGGACGGGGTCCCGGCGCCGGCCGACCCGAGCGGAGGCATGGCGCCGGCCGCCGACCGGGCATGGAGCGCGGACCCCACGCGCAACCCGGCCGACGCGGAGACCCCGTCGGCCGGGGACCGCCGTCAGCTGCGCACCTGGGCGGCCGACACGTGGCGCTCGTTCGACGCCCTGGTGGTCGACGAGACCGGCCTGCCGGACGACAACATCGGCGGGGACCTCGATCCGGGCGGCCGCGGCGGGTACACCTCGCCGACCAACATCGGCGCCTATCTGTGGAGCACGGTCGTGGCCCGGGACCTCGGGCTGATCGGGCGCCGCGAAGCGCGCGAGCGCATGGCGACCACGCTGGACACCGTCGCCGGGCTGGAGCGCCACGAGCCGAGCGGCATGTTCTACAACTGGTACGACCCGGCGACGGGCACGAAGCTCCTGGAGTTCCCGACGAGCGGCGATCCGATCAAGCCGTTCCTGTCGAGCGTGGACAACGGCTGGCTGGCCACGGGCCTGCTGCTCACGGCGCGCGCGGAGCCGTCCCTGGCCGGGGAGGCGGACGCCGTCCGCGAGCGGATGGACTTCGGCTGCTACTACGACGCGGCGCAGAACCAGATCCGCGGCGGGTTCTGGGACGACGACCCGCAGGAGACCGCTCCGGTGCCAGGTGACTACTGCGGCATGGGCGCCGACGTCTGGTACACGGGCCATCACTACGGCGCGTTCAACACCGAGCCGCGGATCGCCTCGTACCTCGGCATCGCGGAGGGACAGATCCCGGCGGAGCACTACTTCGGCACCTACCGGACGTTCCCCGACACGTGCGACTGGTCGTGGACCGAGACGCGTCCGGTCGGCGAGTGGGCGGAGTACCTGGGGGTTCCGGTCTTCGAGGGCGCGCTGCCGTACCGCGGCATGCGCGTGGTCCCGACGTGGGGCGGGAGCATGTTCGAGGCGCTGATGGTGCCGCTGTTCGTGCCGGAGGAGCGGTGGGGCCCGCGCTCGTGGGGCCGCAACCATCCGCTGTACGTGCGCGGGCAGATCGAGCACGGGATGCGCGAGGCGGACTACGGGTACTGGGGCTTCTCGCCGTCGAACGATCCGGCGGGCGGGTACCGGGAGTACGGCGTCGACCAGCTCGGGCTGGACGGTCCGGGCTACACCTCCGACCAGGAACGCACGAGTGTCGACCAGCCGTACGAGGGCTGTCGCGAGGGTTCGCCGGCGCCCACGGAGTACGGCGACGGCGTCGTGACGCCGCACGCCTCGTTCCTGGCGCTGCGCTACGCACCTCGCCAGGCCATGGCGAACCTGCGGAACATCGCCCGGGACTTCGACGCCTACGGCCCGGGCGGCTTCTACGACGCCGTGGCCGTGCGCAGCGGCCAGGTCTCGCAGCGCTACCTGGCGCTGGACCAGGGCATGATCATGGCCGCACTCGGCAACGCGCTGGCCGACGACGCCGTCCGGCGCTACGTCGCACCCGGCGCGCTGGAGCGGGAGGTCCGTCCGCTGATGGCGATGGAGACCTTCGCGGTCGGCCGCGAGTGATGTCCCGGACGTGCCGGACGCTCGGGTCGCCTCGGGCGGCCCGGGCGTCCGGCAGGCTGGACGTCCGCATCACGTACGAAGGAGCAACCCCGTGATCTCCACCGCCGTCGACCTCGCCGCGCGCCTCGGGCGCACCGTCCTCTACCAGATCTATCCGCAGTCCTTCGCCGACGCGAACGGCGACGGGATCGGCGACCTCGCCGGGATCGCCGGGCGCCTGGACTACCTGGCGTGGCTGGGCGTGGACGCGATCTGGCTCAGCCCGTGCTTCGTCTCGCCGTTCGCGGACGCCGGGTACGACGTCGCCGACTTCCTCACCGTGGCCCCGCGCTACGGCACGAACGACGACATGGCCCGGCTGACCGAGGAGGCGGGCCGCCGCGGCATCTCGGTGCTGCTCGACCTGGTGGCCGGGCACACCTCGGACCAGCACCCGTGGTTCCGCGCCGCGGCCGACGACCCGGACGACGACCGGTTCGTCTGGAGCGACGTGCCGGTGGACGGGTTCCAGCCGGGTCGTGGCGCGCGCGGCGGGTACTACCGGCCCAACTTCTTCCCGGTGCAGCCGGCGCTGAACTACGGCTACGCCCGCCCGGACCCGGCCGAGCCGTGGCGCAGCCCGGTGAACGCGCCGGGTCCCGTGGCCAACCGGGCGGCGCTGCGCGAGATCATGGCGCACTGGTTCGGCCTGGGCGTGGCGGGCTTCCGTGTGGACATGGCGTCGTCGCTGGTGAAGGACGATCCGGGGCACGTGGAGACGGGCAGGGTGTGGCGGGAGATGCGCGCCTGGCTGGACCGTGAGTGGCCCGGCCGGGTCATCGTGAGCGAGTGGGGCGACCCGCGGGTGTCCGTCCCGGCGGGCTTCCACGCGGACTTCTTCCTCCAGTTCGGCGGGGACGACGACGGCCTCCCGCTGCGCTCCCTGTGGAACAACGGCGCCGGGACGGTGAACCTGTCCTGGGGCGAGGTCCCGGCCTGGGCCGACGCTCGCGCACGGGGTGACGCCGCGACGTTCGTCCGGGCGTGGCGCCAGGCAGCGGACGCCATCGCGGCCGACGGGCGCGGCGGCGTGGTGGGCCTGCCGACGTCGAACCACGACTTCACCCGGCTCGTCGCGGGTGCGCGCGACGCCGAGCAGGCCCGCGTCGCACACGTACTGACGATGACGTGGCCTGCGATGCCGTCGGTGTACTACGGCGACGAGATCGGCATGCGGTACGTGCCGGGCACACCGACCCTGGAGGGCTCGCGGCTGAGCCCGACCTACGACCGGTCCGGCTCGCGCACGCCGATGCAGTGGGGCGATCTGGTGCCGGGCATGCTCGGCCCGGGCAGCCCGGCGATCTCCACGTACCTGCCCCAGGACCCCGATCCGGACCGTCCCACCGTCGCGGCCCAGCTCGCCGACGAGGGCTCGCTGCTGCACCTGGTGCGCGAGCTCATCGCGCTGCGCCACGGGGACCGACGGCTCGACGTCGCCGCGCCGGTCGACGTCCTGGCCACCGGATACCCCCTGGCGTACCTGCGGGGCGGCACGCTCGCCGTCGTCCTCAACCCCGGTGGCGCCGGCGTGCGCCTCCCGCTCGACGGCGCGGCACGCGCCCGGGCGCTCGTCACCCGGGGCTGCCGCGTCTCGACGGGCGACGGCGGGCCCGACGTCGTCCACCTCGCCGGCCACGGCTACGCCGTGCTCGACCTGGCGAGTGCGTAGCACCTGACCGCGACGGCTATCGGAGGACGCCGCGCACGATCTGCTCGGTGAGCCGTTCCTGGAACCCGCGGTCGGCGGCGTCGGCTCCGGACGCGGAGCGGCCCAGCACCCCGAGCAGCAGCGCGCCGAGGACGGCGTTGGCCGCGTCGCCGACGTCGTCCACGGTGAGGACTCCCGCGGCGGCGCCGTCGCCGAGGAGGTCCCGCAGCGGGCCGGCGATCCAGGTGTCGTTCGCGTCGAGCGCCTCGCGCAGCTGGAGGTTTCCCGCGAGGCCGCCGAGCAGTCCGGCGCAGATACCGGGCCGGTCACCGAGGAACCGGGCCAGCGTCCCGATCGTCGTGCGCAGCCGCGCCTCCGGCGGGTCGTCCGGATCGACCGCGGCCCGCACCACCTCCGCGCCCTGGCGGGCGTGCGAGGTCAGCAGGAAGGCGACCAGGTCGTCGCGACCGGCGAAGTAGTAGTAGAGGGTCGCGCGCGAGGCGCCCACCAGCCCGGCGACGTCGGCCAGGCGCGGTGGCGGGTCGCCGTAGAGCACCTGTTCGCTCACGTTGAGCAGCCGACCTGCCAGTTCCGGGGGTGGAGTCTTCACGCAGTCAGTGTACGGATCTTGTTTTAGACTCCAGTCCAGACTACAGTCCAAACCATGATCCAGATCAACGCATACGGTCCCTGGGCGGTCGTCACCGGAGCCTCGTCCGGCATCGGCGAGGGCTTCGCCCACCAGCTCGCGGCGGCAGGGCTGAATCTCGTGCTCGCCGCCCGTTCCGCCGACAAGCTCGAAGCGCTGGGCGCCGCTCTGGCGGGGAGCCACGGCATCTCCTACCGAGCGGTCGCCGTCGACCTCAGCCTCCAGGACGCGGCAACGACGCTCATCGAGGCGACCGAGGACCTCGACGTCGGCCTTCTCGTCTCCAACGCCGGCACCGGCGTGCCCGGCCGGTTCCTCGACCAGGAGATCACCGACCTGCGCCGGCGCCTCGTCCTCAACGCCGGCTCGCACCTCGAGCTGGTCCACGCCTTCGGCCGGCGATTCGCCGCCCGGGGCCGCGGCGGAATGGTGCTGGTGTCCGCGCTCGGCGCGGCGCACGGCATCCCTAACATGGCGCAGGACAGCTCGGCGAAGGGCTACCTGCTCCATCTCGGCGAGACGCTCCACCACGAGCTCGCCCGGGACGGGGTCGCCGTGACGGTGGCCATGCCGGGCAACGTCGACACGCCGATCATCGACAAGCTCGGGTTCGCCCGGACGGACCTGCCGGTCCGCCCCCAGCCGGTCGAGAAGGCCGTCCGGGAGATGATCGCCGCGTTCCTCAAGGGCAGGGCCACCCACGTTCCCGGACGGATGATGCGCACGATGGCCCGGCTGATGCCACGCTCGCAGTCGATCAGGATGAACGGCCGGATGCTCGGGAAGGCGGCGCGCAACCTCGCGGAGCGGGAGCAGGTCGGGGCATAGGCGGACCGTGGAGCGACACGTCCTTGCGCAAGGTCGACCGACGTGCAAATGTTTACGTCACCATCGGTATCAGCGTGGCGTTCACACACCTCGATGCCCCGGACGGCGGCGCAGTGACGCGCCCCCAGATCGGAGTCCCATGAAACGAGCAATCCGGACCAGCGCCCTGACCGCCGTCGGCCTCCTCACGGCGGCGACGGTGGCCGCCGGCCCCGCCGTCGGCGCCCCGTCGGGCGGACCGCCGGACCGGGCACAGCCCGGCACCACCGAGTTCCGCGGCGTCAACTGGGCGGACCCCCGCGACAACTACGCCGACGACGAGGTGGTCCCCTCCGGCCTCAGCACGGACGACAGCTACCGCACGACCTACCGCAAGGCGTCCCGCATCGTCCGCGAGTTCCGGAAGGAGGTGCGGGCCAACACGGTGCGGCTGCCGATCAACCCGTCGAGCGTCGGCACCGACTGGTGGGACTCCTACCAGGGCGCCGTCGACGCCGCCACGCGGCACGGCTTCAAGGTCATCCTCAGCTACTGGGAGGGTCCCGACGGCAAGGACGGCCGGGCCGACGACCCCGCGGCCTTCGACGCGATGTGGGACACCGTCGTGGACGAGTACGGCAAGAATCCGCGCGTGTACTTCGAGCCGATGAACGAGCCGTTCGGCTACTCCCTCGACGAGTGGGTCGACCTGACCGCCGCATGGCTCGACGAGCACGACGACGTGCCGCGCGGCCGCGTGATCATCTCGGGCACGGGCTACAACGACGACGTCACGGGCGTCGGCGCCGCCGAGGAGCTGGAGGGCACGCTGCTGTCCCTGCACTTCTACGGGTTCTGGGCCGACCACACCACCGAGGACGAGTGGAAGGCGAACCTGCTCCCCCGCCTCGGCGAGTACGGGTGGCGCACGGTCGTCAGCGAGGCCGGCTCCCCGATGACGACCGGCCTCAACTACGGCAACCACGAGGGCGACACGTACACCTCGTACCTCGGGGCACTCACGGAGGTCGCGCGCGACCAGGGCATCGGCATCGTCTACTGGCCCGGGCTGCGCACGGGCGACGCCTACACGCTGACCGAGATGGTCGGCGACGGCGACCTCGAGGTCACGAACGAGTCCGGGCTGGCCCAGCTCCAGTGGGGCTGGGGCCTGCGCAGGCACGAGGACCTGAACGACCTGCCGCCGGCGCCGCCCGGCGCCCCGCTGATCAGCGTGCACCACAGCGGCGACGGGAACGTGTGCGTCGACGTGCCGGGCTTCTCGACGACACCGGGGACGGCGCTCGGCCTGTGGTGGTGCAACGGCGGCGGCAACCAGTCGTTCGACTGGAACGCCGACCGGGAGCTCACCGTGTACGGGGACATGTGCGTCGCGCCGGGCAACGGACTCGTCGCGGGAAGCTCGCTCGTCGTCACCGACTGCACGGGCACGCCCGAGCAGCGGTGGGAGCTGCACGACGACGGCGCGATCAGCAGCGTCGGCGACCCGGCACTGTGCCTGGCGAGCCCGGAGGACTCCTGGGGGCTCTCGCTCGAGGCCTGCGCCCCGGGCGCGACGACCCAGCAGTGGACACGCTCGGCGTAGCAGGCACGACGGCGGCCGCCGCGCACCCGCGCGACGGCTGCTGGGCGCCGTCGTGCCCGCCACCTCCGACGTCGTGCGAGCCGGCCACGACCTGTTCGGCTGGATCGGCCGGCACGGCCTCGCCGTCGTCGGCCCGACGCTGGAGGAGCATCTGGTCGACGACGACGGGCGCGGCGGCACCGTGCTCGAGATCCCGGTGCGGCCCGCCCCGGGGCGCGTGTCCGGTCCCTGAGGGTCAGCCGACGGCGTCGCGCAGCTCGCCGAACATCGCGAGCAGCCGCTCGTCCATCTCGACCTGGGCGAGGACGATGCAGATCGTCCCGTCCGGATCGACGAAGAAGTCGGTGCCGTATCCGCCCGACCAGCCGAAGCGTCCGCGGTGCGGGCCCTCCGCCGTGACAGAGACGCCGAACCCCCAGCCCAAGCCGTCCCAGAAGCCGGGGAAGAAGCTCTCCGGGGTCTTGACCGCGGCGTCGACCTGGTCGGTGCGCAGCTCGTCCAGGAGGGCGGGGCCCACGAGTTCGCCGTCGAGCAGCGCGCGCAGGAACGCGTGGTAGTCGGCGAGCGTCGAGACCAGCTCGGAATGGCTCTCGTCGAACGGCGCGGGGCCGGTGTGGAAGCCGCCGCCCGCGGGCTCCGCCTCGACGAGCCCTTCGGGCGTGCGGCGATACGCCGGCAGGAGGCGATGCGCCTGGTCGTCTGGTACGCGGAAGCCGGTGTCCGGCATCCCCACCGGGTCGAGGACCGACCGCCGCAACAGCTCCGCCGTGCTGGTGCCCGCGACCCGTCCGAGCAGGATGCCCAGGATCCCGAACCCCAGGTGGTACCGCCATCCCCGGCCGGGCTGGTGGGCGAGCGGCAGCGTGGCCAGCGCGTCGAGCCAGTCCTGAGCGCCCCGGCCCACCGGGTCGTTGTTCGCCTCCAACCCGGCGTCCCGCAATGCCCGCTGCAACGGCGAGTCGACGGTGATGATCCCGTAGCCGGCCTGGTTCGTCAGCAGGTCGCGTAGCGAGACCGGGCGCTCCGCGAGCACGGTGTCGTCGACGTCGGCCATCGGGTGCGCGAGCACGCGCCGGTCGGCGAGCTCGGGCATCCAGGACTCGATCCCGTCGTCCAGCGCGATGGCGCCCTGCTCGACGAGGCGCAGCGCTGCGACCGTGGTGATCAGCTTCGTCATCGACTGGATGCGCACGATCGCGTCGGCCTTCAGGGCCCCGCCGTCGACCCCTGCCGACCCGACGAGCAAGGGGTCGCACTCCGTGCCGTGGGTCGCGATCGCACCGGGGATCGTCCCCGCCTCGACGTGCCGGGCCAGGACCTCGCGCAGACGCTTCGCCATGCCCGCGAGCCTATCGAGCCGATGCGGGAATCCCCGCACGTCGTCCCGGCCAGGCCGGTGGTCAGTCCACCCACCGCTCGTACTGCACGAAGAACCGGGTCGAGTCCGCGTCCGTGTCGATCACCCCGGTGCACACCCGGCGCAGGTCCACCGGACCCCGGAATGCACACGCCCTGTCGTCGGGCACGATTGCGCGCGCCAGTTCGTCACCCGTCATGCCCTCCGCGGCCTCGACCGTCAGCTCCAGCCAGCAGCCCCCGGAGCCGCACCCCATGCCCTCCGCAGCCAGGTGAGCGCCGTCGGGCAGCGCGGGCAGGGCCGACGCCGGGGGTACGGCCGCCTCGTCGACGAGCAGGGACAACGGGGGCAGGGCGAGGCCGACCCCGGCAACCACCGCGAGCACCGCCGCACCCGCGATCACCGAGCGTGATCGGACCATGTACTCCTCCTCCGTGGGCTGCCGTGACCCTATCGGCCGATCAGCTCCGGCTCGACGCGCGCCGCCGGGTTCGATCCCGGACCTCATGGTGGACTTCATCATTTCCCTCGACGGCCACGCGGCGGCGGCCGGCCTGTCCCCACCGTGCTCGACGGTCCTCCCGGGGCAGGCGGCTGAACGCCGAGAGCCGGGTCCGGTGCGGCGCCACGGAGAGAGTCGTCAGGGGTTCACGATGCCACCGCAGGGCGGGCGCCACCTGGGAGCGGACGAGCGGGCGCCGTGTCGGCAGCCGTGCGGAGGGACCCCACCGAACGGGCCGTGCCGGACCGGCGCGCCGCACCGGGAGACATGCCGTGATGACGTTTGAAGGCCCGGCCGAAAGCGGCCTCGGAACCGTAGCCGACCTGTCGGGAGATCGCGGCTACCGGGTCGGTCGTGGTGGTCAGCGCGACGTACGCCTGCTCCAGGCGCCAGCGGGCCAGGTAGCGCATCGGAGGCTCACCCAGCAGGCCGGTGAACCGCTCGGCGAACGCCGACCGGGACATGCCGGCCAGCTGGGCCATCTCCACCAAGCTCCAGGCGAGTTCCGGCTGCGCGTGCAGGTGGCCGAGCACGCGGCCCACGTGCGGGTCCCGCAAGGCGGCCAGCCAGCCGGTGCTCGCCTCCCGCGAATCGCGCAGCCACCGGCGCAGCACCTGGATGACGAGCACGTCCGCCAGACGCGTCATCACCGCCTCGCCGCCCGGCGCGAGGGTCTGGGCCTCGTGGGCGAGCAGGCGCAGGACCGTCCCGAACGCACCCGGTTCGCCGTCGTCCCAGGGGTCCACCCGGATCACGTCGGGCAGCTCCTGGACCAGCCGCGCGGTGAGCGGCTCATCGACGGTCATCGCGGCGTAGGCGATCTGCGTGCGCTCTCCCCCGCCGCCGAAACGCATGCGCTCGTAGGTCTCCCCTACCCGCTCGACGGGGATGTCGAAGAGCCCGGTACCCGGAGCCCCGGGCGAGCTCAGCAGCCGGTGCGGCGTGGCGTGCATGATCAGGGCGGCGCTGCCCGCCTCCAGCAGGTGACGCTCGCGGCCGATCTCGAGCACGCATCGTCCGCTCAGGACGACAGGCAGCATCACGCACGACTCGATCCGTGGGAACTCCACGCCCCAGGGTGCTGTCAGGTCGGCCTGGCAGTAGAGCGCACCGGTGAAGCGCAGGAGGTGGAGTCCGTCGCCCAGCGGCGCGTCCGTGTCGACCATGCGTCCAGCGTGGCATGCCGATCTGCCGGGCGTCCGAGATCTCGGACGCCCGGCATGGAATCGCGGACGACGGGGGATGGATCGTCCGCCCTGCCGGCCTCAGGGTGGACGCATGGAAACCGAAGCACAGACCTTGACGTACGCCGTGATCGGCGCGACCGGAAAGTCCGGTCGCCGCGTGGCCGACCTGCTCGAAACCGAGGGGTACGACATCCGCCGCCTCGCCCGCGGCACCAGCCCGCGGTTCGACTGGGAGGAGCCCGAGGGGTGGGAGCGCGCTCTGCGCGGCGTCGACCGCCTCTACGTCACGTACGTCCCCGACCTCGCGGCCCCGGGCTCGGACGCGGCGATCACGCGGCTCGTCGAGGTCGCGCGCGAGGCCGAGGTGGGGCGCGTGGTGCTGCTGTCCGGCCGTGGCGAGCAGGGCGCCCGCCGCTGCGAGGAGATCGTGCTGGGCTCTGGCATCCCCGCGACCGTCGTCAGCGCCAGCTGGTTCACGCAGAACTTCACCGAGGGCGCGTTGAGCGGAGCCCTGCAGAGCGGGTTCCTCGCCATCGCGGCCGGACAGATGCGAGAGCCGTTCGTCGACGTGGACGACGTCGCCGCCGTGGTTGTCACGGTCCTGACGCGTGACGGGCACGAGGGCCACCGCTACGAGCTCACCGGGCCGGAACCGCTCACGTTCGGCGAGGTCGCTGCCCTGCTCACCGAGCTGACCGGGCGGGACATCCGGTACGTCCCGATGGACTTCGACGAGTTCCACGCCGCCGTCCTGCAAGAGGCTGGTCCGGAGACGGCGACCCTCCTCACGGAGCTCTGCCGCGAGGTGTTCGACGGGCGCAACGAGAAGCCCACCGACGGTGTCCGCGAGATCCTCGGGCGTGCACCACGCGGTGTGCGGGCCGTGCTCGCCGACGCACTCACGGCAGCACGTCGCGCATGACACGGCACATGTCCCGGTGGCTGCTCGCCGCCACGGGCCTCACGCTGGCCGTCGTCGGCTCGGGCGTGGCCTTCGTGCCACAACCCTTCTATGCGGGCTACGGCATCACGCTGGCCGACGGCGCCCCGCTGCTCGGCGAACTGCGTGCCTCAGGTCTCACTCTCCTGACGTGGGGCGCCCTCGTCGGGGCAGGAGCCGTCATGAGCCGCCTCGCGGCCACGTCGGCGCTGGTCGGTTCCGTGACGATGCTCGCGCACGCGGCAGGGCGGGTGCTCTCCTGGGCCTCCGACGGCGGGCTGGCGCCCGGTCTGGCCGCCGCAGGCGCCGTCGAGCTCGCCCTGGGCGTCGCCTGCGTGTGGGTCCTGACCCGGCCTCAGGCCGACGGCGGGTCCGAGCGGCCGCGTCCAGCAACCGTCCACGACGCCGGACGCTGATGCCGGCGGGCGTGCGGAGACCCGGCCATCGGCGCAGCCGCTGCCGGGCCCGGACTCACGGTGTTTCCCATCCGGCGAGGTGGTCCGCGATCGGCCCGGCGGTGAGCAGGCCGGAGGCCGCGGCGACCTCGCCCGCGGCGGGCAGCAGCGCGTCGTGAGCCGCGCGCAGCATCCGGCGGTCGTCCACCGCGAGTGCTGCTCGCCCCGCGAGGATCCAGAGCACTTCCTGGAGCAGTCCGGGTGATGGCGCCCGCAGCCGGCTGACCGCGCGGGCCGCGGCGTCCGCCCTGCCCTCGGCGAGGAGCAGGTGCGGGCGGGCCCAGGGCTCGTACGAGCCCCAGTCGGTGTCGTC
This sequence comes from Myceligenerans pegani, assembly GCF_014892515.1. Taxonomy (GTDB): domain Bacteria; phylum Actinomycetota; class Actinomycetes; order Actinomycetales; family Cellulomonadaceae; genus Myceligenerans; species Myceligenerans pegani. Next base: position 65,400 of record NZ_JADBGR010000106.1, on the reverse strand, counting down.
CGAACCGGCCGTGCCACCGGCAAGCACGCGCTCCCCGCGCCAGACCCGCAGGGCGAGGACGGCGAGCGGCAGCAGTCCCCGCGCCACACCAGGCATGCCCGCGGTGTCGAGGGATCGTCCGGCCTCGCGGTAGGCGGTCTCGACGACCTCGCTCGCGGCGCCGTCCGCGGCGAGACGCGCCGCGCGCCACCACCCCGTGAGCACCGGGACGAGCGGCCTCTCGTGCCGGGCGGCGAGCGCCTCCGCTTCCGCGGCACATTCGGCTGCCCGGTCCCAGTCGCCGAGGGCCGACCGCGCCTGGAGCCGCACCAGATGCCCCTGGATCTCGAAGTTCTCCAGGCCGTGGCGGGCGGCGAGGCCGACGAGCTCGGCACCGATCGCGTCCCGCTCCGGGGCGAGTCCGGTCCTGTCGAACGACTGCAGGTACCGGCCGGAGAGCGCGTGGGCCAGCACCGCGGGGTCCCCGGAGCGGCGTGCGAGCGTCTCCGCCTCCCGCGCGGCGGCCGGACCGCGAGGGCCCGGGGTGCCGCGGGTCTCGGTCGCCACCGTCGCCAGGAGCCGCGCACGAACGCCGTCGGGCGCGTCGGCGCCGAGGCGGGCGAGGGTGCGCTCCGCCGCGGCGGCGACCTCGGCCGAGGCTTCCGCGTCGTCGGGTGTCGTCCAGACGGAGGGGACGTCGAACGCTCCGATCACCCGCGCGGTGAGCCGGGGGTCCCCGTGCTGCTCGGCCGCTTCGATCGCGGCCGGTCGCTGGTTCGTCGCGGCGACGAGGCCCTCGCCGCCGGTGACCGCGAGGGAGCGGAGCAGGACGGTGGCCTGCTCCAGTCGTGCCTGCGCGCGGGCCGCGACCGCCCGGTCGTACGCGCTGGTCGCCGCCTGCCAGACGTCGGGCGGCCCGGCCGGCCCGGCGTCCACCTGGCGCAGGATCGTGCGTTCCAGGTCCGCGAGCCGGGGCCCGGGGTCGATGCCGAGCTCGTCCCGCAGCAGCGTGCGGGCCCTCCTGAGGGCGGAGAGAGCGTCCGCCTGCCGCCCGGTCCGGTACAGCGCCAGCGCCAGCAGTCGCCAGCCCTCCTCGCGCCACGGGTGCCCGGCCACGTGCAGGTCGAGGTCGGGGACGACGTCGTCGGCACGACCCAGCGCGAGCAGCGCGCCGGCTCGCTCCTCGACGGCACCGGCGTGCAGCTCGGCGAGGCGGGCCCGCTCGGCCGTGGCCCAGCCGGAGTCGATCCCCGCGTAGGGAGTGCCGCGCCACCGCGCCAGCACCTGGTCGAACAGGTCGAGTGCGGCCACCGGTGCCTCGGTCCGCGCCCGGACGACGTCGTCCTCGAACGACCAGGCGTCCGCACCGACGCCCCGGAGGGCGTATCCGGGCCCGTCCGTGACGAGCAGGCGCGCGGCGGTCCGGGGCGCGCGTTGCGGTTCGAGCGCGACGCGCAGCGCGGCGACGAACGTGCGCACCGCCCCGACGGCGCCCGCCGGTGGCACCTCCCAGAGGTCGTCGACCAGCCGGGCCGTCGTCACCGTCCGTCCGCGGGCCGCGACGAGCCGCGCCAGCACCTCCCGGTGACGCGGCCCCGGGAGCCGGACCGGCTCCCCCGCGTCTCCCCAGGCCTCGACCGGGCCGAGGACGCCGATCATCACCACCTGTCACCTCGCTGCTCATCCGCTGCTGATCGGGATCGCCGAGTCTGGGACACACCTACCGGCCCCGGCAACAAGGAGACATTTCCATGCCGATCACCATCCCCGAACTCGAGTACCGGCGCGTCACGGTCGCCGACGACGTCGCCCTGCACGTCGGCGTCGGCGGCGAGGGCAGCCCTGTCGTCCTCCTGCACGGCTTCCCGCAGACCCACCTCATGTGGCGCCGTGTCGTCCCCGATCTCGCCCGCGACCACACCGTCATCGTGCCCGACCTGCGCGGGTACGGCGACAGCGACAAGCCCGCCGCGGACTCCCCCGCCGTGTACAGCAAGCGGACCATGGCCGCCGACGTCGTCGCGCTCGCCGACGCCCTCGGACACGAGCGGTTCGCGCTCGCGGGACACGACCGCGGGGCTCTCGTGGCGGTGCGTGCGGGTCTCGACCATCCCGATCGCGTCACCCATCTCGCCGTGCTCGATGTGCTCCCCGTCCCGGACATGTGGGACGTCCTGCACGGCGCGGACGCCGCTGTCGCGTTCCACCTGTACCTCATGGCGCAGCCGCCGGGTCTCCCCGAGAAGATGATCGCCGCGACCGGCGACGAGTTCTTCGGCCACTTCCTCGACGCCTGGGACGCCGGCGGGACCACGATCCCCGCCGACGTGCGCTCCGAGTACCTGCGGGCCTCGCGGCAGGCCGTGCCGTCCATCGTGGCCGACTACCGGGCGTCCGCCGGGATCGACCTGGACCATGACCTCGCGGACCGGGCGGCCGGGCGTCGTCTCGGCATGCCCGTGAGCGTGGTGCAGCAGGACTGGGGCGCCGTGCTCGGGTACGACGCCGCGCGGCTGTGGTCGGCCTGGGCCGAGGACCTGGACCACCGCACGCTGGACGCCGGCCACTTCATGGCCGAGCAGGCGCCCGAGAGGATTGCCGGTGTGCTGCGGGAGCTGCTCGAGCGGTGAGGAGCTGGGACGGGAGATCATGCCCTCGCCGGTCCCGGAATCACGCGACGGCGGTCTGCGCGACAGCCATCTGACCGGTCGTCGCCACCGCATCGGGGTGGATGTGCCTCCGGCAACACTGCTGAGCGCTCAAGAGGTTCTTCGGGGGCGTCGCTTCAGCGCAGCGACTGCGCGCCGATGACGGACAACACCTGCAGCTTCTCGTAGCTCTCGGTGCCGGGGACGGCGGTGTAGACCATCAGGGAGTGCGCCTGGTCGGGGTCGACGAGGCGCTGGCAGTTCAACTCCAGCGCGCCGACCTCGGGATGGACGAAGTGTTTGACCTCGTGGGGGCGGAGTCCGATCTCGTGGTCGTCCCACACCCGCCGGAATTCCTCGCTGCGGTCCAGCAGCAGGTCGGCCAGGTGGGCGGCCCGTGAGTCGGGACCACGGAGGGTGACCAGCCCGCGCAGCCCGGCGGCGTACATCCGGGTCAGGAACGCGTGTTCCGCCGGGTCATAGATGTTCCGGGCGTCCGGGTCCGTGAACCACCGGTAGCCCATGCTGCGGGCGGGCCCTGTGAACCGCGTGGTGTCGCCGGTGAGCGCGACACCCATCGGCGTCTGCCGCAAGGTCTCGCCGAGTTCCGTGACGATCTCCGCGGGAGTGTCCTTCAAGCGATCGAGGATGCGCAGCAGGCCGGGGCTGATGTGCTCACTGGAGCTCCCCCGGGGCGGTGGGTTGTGCCCGGCGAGCCGGAACAGGTGGTCGCGTTCGTCGATCGACAGGTGCATTCCCTGCGCGATCGAGGCGAGCATCTGCTGCGACGGCTGCGGACCGCGCTCCCGCTCCAGGCGGGAGTAGTAGTCGGCCGACATGTTGCACAGCGCTGCCACCTCCTCACGCCGCAGCCCGCTGGTCCGACGCCGTCGCCCGCGCGGGAGGCCGACGTCCTCCGGCTGCAGTGCCTCACGACGGCTGCGCAGGAACCCCGCCAGCCCGGTGCGATCTCTCACGACGCGCTCTCCTTTCTGGAGTACTGCCTCGTTTCTATCCCGTTCGGAGGACGGTAGCCACGGCCCGGCGCTCCCCCTTTACCGAGCGGAGCCGTGACCTCGCGAGCCTGTGATCGGGAGGCCCTGGATAGGTCTTCCCCGTCCGTCAAGGATCAGCGCCATGGCCGAGTACGAACGGCCCACGGCCCCACAGCCACAACCGGAAGGAGCAGCAATGCCACGCACATCGATCGACGTCACCATCCCCAGCCTGTCCGGAAAGCGCGCGCTGGTCACCGGCGCCAGCGACGGCATGGGCATGAGCATGGCTGCCCGGCTGGCCGCCGCCGGCGCGGAGGTCGTCATGCCCGTGCGCAACCCGCGCAAGGGCGAGGCCGCAATCGCCAGGATCAAGCAGTCCGTACCCGGCGCGAACATCTCGCTGCGCAACCTCGAGCTCTCCTCCCTCGCCTCCGTCGCCGCCCTCGGCGACACCCTGCGCGAGGAGGGCGACCCCATCCACCTCCTGATCAACAACGCCGGCGTCATGACCCCGCCCGACCGCCAGACCACCGCCGACGGGTTCGAGCTCCAGTTCGGCACCAACCACCTGGGCCACTTCGCCCTCGTCGCGCACCTGATGCCGCTCCTGCGTGCCGGCGGTGCACGGGTGACCTCACAGATCAGCGTCGCCGCCCGCAGCGGAACCATCAACTGGGACGACCTCAACTGGGAACGCAGCTACGACGGGATGCGGGCCTACCGCCAGTCCAAGATCGCGTTCGGCCTGTTCGGCCTGGAACTGGAGCGGCGCAGCAAGGCCAACGGCTGGGACATCACCAGCAACCTCTCCCACCCCGGCGTCGCGCCCACCAACCTGCTCGCCGCACGCCCCGAGCTGGGCCGCGCCCAGGAGACCGCCGGACGCAGGATGATCCGCTGGCTCTCGGCCCGCGGCATCCTCGCGGGCACCGTCGAGACCGCGGCGCTGCCCGCGCTCATGGCCGCCACCGACCCCCGGGCCAAGCCCGGCGCCCTGTACAGCCCCAGCGGGCTCGGCAACACCAGCGGGGCACCGGCCGAACAGCGGATGTACTCTCCGCTGCACAGTGCCGACGAGGCCGTACGCGTCTGGGAGGTCTCGGAGCAGTTGACCAGGACGGCCATCTCGGCCGCCTGAGAACGCCCGACTGTCGCCACAGCTGGGACTTCGCCATGCCGACCGTTCAATCAGCGGCCGCTGGCCTTGTGAACCATCCGCGTCAGCGCGCGTCCGCCTCGCCCTACCGGTGGGTGGTCAGGATCGCCGTGAGGCCTTCTCGCAGGTCGTGGACGAAGTAGTCGGGGACCTCGAGTGAGGGGAAGTGTCCTCCGGTCTCGGCCGTCCGCCAGCGGACGATCTGCCGGTAGCGTTCCTGGGCCCAGGGCAGCGGGATCTTCTCGATGTCGCGCGGATACATCGTGATCGCCGAGGGGACCTCGACCCGGAGCCCGGGGTCGAGCGCGTTCACGCCGCCGTGGCTCTCGTGGTAGATACGAGCCGCCGACGCGCCGGTTCGTGTCAGCCAGTAGAGGGTGACGTCGTCGAGGATCCTGTCCCGGGAGATCGTCTCGAACGGGCTGTCCTCGGTGTCCGACCACTCGGCGAACTTGTCCAGGATCCAGGCCAGAAGCCCGACGGGTGAGTCGACGAGCGAGTAGCCGATGGTCTGCGGCCGGGTCGCCTGCTGCTTCGCGTAGGCCGCGCGGTGGTGCCAGAAGTCGCGCGTCTCCTCGGCCCAGCGGCGCTCGGTCTGCGTCAGCCCGTCCGTGGTCAGCCCCGGCGGTGCCTGCGCCAGCGTCGAGTGGATGCCCAGGACCTGCTCGGGGAACCTGCCGCCGAGCACCGTGGTGACCACGCCTCCCCAGTCACCACCGTGAGCGAGAAACCTGCCGTAGCCGAGCCTGTCCATCAGTTCCACCCACGCGGCCGCGATCCTCCCCACACCCCACCCCGTGGTAGTCGGCTTGTCGCTGTAGCCGAAGCCCGGCAACGACGGCGCCACGACATGAAACGCCGGCGCACCCGCCTCCCGGGGATCGGCCAGCTCGTCCACCACATGGGCGAACTCCGCGATACTCCCCGGCCAGCCGTGCGTCATCAGCAGCGGCGTGGCATCCGCCCGCGGGGAGAGGCGGTGCAGGAAGTGGATCCCCAGACCGTCGATCGTCGTGCGGAACTGCCCGATCCGGTTCACACGCTCCTCGAACGACCGCCAGTCATACCCGGTACGCCAGTAGTCCACGACCTCGACCAGGTCGGCGAGCGGGACACCCTGCCCCCACCGACCAACCCCCGACGCGGCACGTTCGACCGTCTCGCGCTCGGGAAGCCGCGCCCCGGCCAACCGCGCGCGCAGATCATCGAGATCGGCCTCGGCCGCACGGGCCTCGAACACGTGCACCTCACTGGCGGGACGGGACATGAGACCTCCTGGCTGCCGCGGAACCGACTCTCCGGGATCGTGAACCGGCTATGACGGTTCTAGCACGACGCCGCACGGCGGCCGCGAACCAGGACGCTCTCCCCCACGTCTGCCGTCCAGGTCATCGCCCACCGCCGCGCCCAGGGGCGGGCCGCCGTCGTCCCGACACCCGAGGGACGACGTGAGTGGCGCGGGCGACGTCGCGTACCAGGACCGGTGTGCGGCGTCGCCGGACGCCGCGCCACCACTCGCCCACGGGGTAGGACAGGCGGACCACGAAGTAGTTGAGATACTCCACGACGGCGAAGAGCCAGACCCCGACGACCAGGACGGCCGCGGTCGCGTTCTCAGGCCAGAAGGTGACGACACCGATCGCCGCGGCCGCGAGCAGCAGCGGATCCAGCACGCGAAAAAACCGGAAGGCGCGCGCGAGCGGCGCGGGCATGAGGGCTGTGGTGCCGATCCGGCCACGGGCCGTCAGCCAGTAGCAGCCCGCCTGGACGAGCACGACGAGCAGCGGCGCCAGCGCGAACCAGAGGGCCTGCTCGGCGCCCGGGGAAAGCATCGGTGCAGCGGTGGTGGCCGCAAGGAGCGCGAACACCGCCGCGGCGGTCAGCTCACCCGTACCCAGCGAGAAGTAGGTACGGCGCAAGGACATGAACCGGTCGATCACAGCCCAGACGGTACCCGTCCACGAACAGGAGGCCGTTTCGACGTGTCCGCGCGTCGCACCGCGGCGCGGGTCACCACGCCGTGCCGGGGTGCGAACAGCCAGGCCAGGAGGAAGACCGCGGTGGCGACGAGGACGATCGTGCCGCCCACGGGCAGGTCCAGGCTCCAGGACAGGTACAGCCCCACCAGCGCCGATCCGCCGCCGATGACCGGGCCCAGCAGCATCATCGGCCCGAGCCGGTCGGTCAGCAGCCGGGCCGCGGCCGCCGGGGTGACCAGCAGCGCCAGCACGAGCACGTTGCCGATCGTCTGCACCGAGATCACGATCGCCGCCGCGACCACGACGTACAGCAGCAGGTCCAGCCGTGTGACCGGCAGTCCCAGCGCTCGCGCCGACTCCCGGTCCAGACTCACCGCCACCAGCTCCTTGTGGAACGCGAACAACACGGTCATCAGCACCAGCCCGACCACGACGGCGATCGTCACGTTCTCGTCGGGGATGCCGACGATGGACCCGAACAGGAAGTCCTGCAGCGACCCCGCGTACCCGGGCGCCGTCGAGATGATCACGATGCCGAGGGCGAACGCGGCGACGAAGAAGACGCCGATCACCGAGTCCTCGCGCAGCCGGCGGTTCTGGGCGAACAGCGCGACCAGGAGCGCCGTCGCGATGCCCGCGACGGCACCGCCGAGCACGAGCGATCCCTGCAGCACGAAGGCGACCGCGAGACCGGGGAAGACGGCGTGCGCCACGGCGTCGCCGATGAACGCCATGCCGCGCAGCACCACGTGGGTACCGACCACGCCGCACACGACACTGCACAGGACCGCCATGAGCAGCGCCCTGGGCAGGAACGCGAGGTCGGGGTTGAGCAGGTCACCGACGAAGTCGACGGGCGAGATCATGCGCGCTCGCCCCCGTCCCGGCCGTCGTCCACCGCGCCGGCCGACCCGTTGCCCGAGCGTCCCTCGGCGACCCTGCCGATCGCCGCGAGCAGCGGTGACCCGGCCGAGACGCCGAACGCTCTCATCCAGGGCTCCGGCCCGCCGAGCTCGGCCGGTGTCCCGGACGCGACGACGGTGCGGTTCAGCAGGAACAGGCGGTCGCTGGCGTGCACCGCGCCGACCAGGTCGTGGTTCGTCATGACAACTGCTCGGTCCTCGCTCGCCAGCTCGCGGAACAGGGTCGTCAGGTGCTCCTGCGTCGGGACGTCGAGGCCGGTGAAGGGCTCGTCCAGCAGCAGGATCCGCGGGTCCAGCGCGAGCGCGCGGGCGACCAGCACGCGTTGCCGCTGCCCGCCGGAGAGCTCGCCGACCGGGCGACGGCGCAGGTGGGTCATCTCGACCCTGTCCAGGGCACGACGCACCTGGCGGTAGTCCTCCGCACGGGCGCCGCGCAGCCAGCCGATGCGCGCCACGCGCCCGGTGAGCACGGCCTCCTCGACCGTGACCGGGAAGTCCCAGGCGAACTCGTGCCGCTGGGGCACGTAGCCGATCGACCGCGTCGCACGTGCCCGCCGGGTCCGCGCCCGGTCCTGGCTGACATCCTGACCCGCGATACCGATCCGCCCGGACGACGGCACGAGTCCCAGCACGGCCCGCAGCAGGGTCGTCTTGCCCGCTCCGTTCGGACCGACCAACCCGACCAGCTCGCCCTCGGTGGCCTCGAGTCGGACGCCGTCCAGCACGCGCCGCCCACCGAGCGCCACGGTGAGGTCCCGCACCCGCAACGCGACGGGAGTTCCCGAGCCGACCGAGACTCTCGTGTCGCCCGCAACGGTCGCCGTCATGACTCGTCCTCGGCGTCGTGATCGGCTGCGGCCCGCGCCCGGCGCGTCCGCACGGCACGGGCGACCAGGAGCAGGAGCAGCACAAGGCCGGCTGCCGCGGCGCCCCAGACCAGCACGCCCGGACCCGTGTCCGACGACGGCGCGCTCGCCTCCGGCGCGTCCGTCGCCCCTGCGGCCGTATCCTCCGACGGCGTGGCGGCCGGTGAGGCGGCCGTCTCGGCCGACGCCTCGCCGTCCCCGCCGGGCGTGGCGTCGTCGGCCGCACCCGCCAACGCCTCTTCTGGATCGGTGTCCTCGCCGACGGCGAACACCAGGGTGCTCGCGTCCTCGACCGAGGTCCCGTCCTGCAACTCGGCGAGCATGGTCACGTCGAGCCGGTAGATGCCCGGCTCCGTGAACACCCAGTTGGCATGGACGTGGGTGTTGACCTCCATCCACAACTCCTGCGGCAGGGGCTCGCCCGAGTCCCACAGCACGTTCGGCGGCCCGGTCACACCCTCCTGCAGGAACACGAACACCTCGCCAGGACCGTCCAGGCCGTCGAGCCGGAGCGACGCACCCCGGTCGATCGCATCCACGACCTGCGGATCCTGGGTGTTCCAGCCCAGCCAGACGACGTCGGGCGCCTGCGTCTGCGGGACGACGTGCAGCGAGGTGCCGGGCTCGACCCCGAGGAACTCGTAGTCCGGGCCGTCCGGTGCGGGCAGCACCGCCGCGTCGCCGAGGTGCAGGACGGTGCGCTCGGGGTCGCGCCACACCGACGGGACCTCGCGGTCGTCGCGCGCCAGCATCGTCCACTCGTCGTCGAGGAACCGCGGTCCGACGTCGACGTGCCCGTCGACGACCACCTCGTCCCCGGCCACCACCTCCTCGTCGGCCTCGACGGTCTGCTCCAGCCCGGCGTCGTCCGGCGCGTCGGCAACGGCCGGTGCCGCATCGACGACCAGGCCGGCGAGCAGCACGGCCGTGCACGCGGCCGCGCGGCTCCGTGTGGTTCGGGCTCTCATGGGTACTCCTTCTGCTTTCCGGCGTGCGTCCGCCTCCACTCGTGGGCGCGCCTCCGCGCTGCAGCCGGTCACGTCAGGCACCGGCGGAGGCTGTCGGCATTGGCACGCATCAGGTCGACGTAGGTGGTGACGCGGTCGTCGAACGCGTCGGAGTAGATCACGCAGACCCGCAGGTCGTTCTCGCGGGCCACCTCGGTCAGCACGGTGGACCGTGCCACGAGGTTGGGCTCCAGGAAGACGGCCGGCACGTCGAGCGCCTGGACCGTCCGGGTGAGTTTGATCCGGTCGGCCACACTGGGTTCCGAGGCAGGGTTCGGCGTCACGAAGCCGGCGATGTCGACGTCGTACGCCCGCCCGAGGTAGGCGAACGCGTCGTGCGTGGTCACCAGGTACCTGCGGGAGCGCGGGATCTGCGCGATGGTGCTCTCCACGTAGGCATCCGTCTCGCGCAGCAGGGCCAGGTAGGCCTCGGCGTTCGCCCGGAACTCGGCGGCCCGGTCCGGTGCGGCCGCGACCAGGGTGTCGCGGATGACCTCCACGTACGCCTGCGCGTTGCGGACGTCCTGCCACAGGTGCGGGTCGATCTCACCGTGCACGTGCTTGCCCAGCACGGCCTGGGGCAGCAGGTAGATCTGTTCCCCGGGCCTGCCCAGGAACCCGAACCCCGGCTGTGCGGGCACGGCGGCGAGCGCCTTGTTCGGCACCGAGATCACGGTCTCGGCCGGGTCGAACACGTGGGCATGCGCGTGACCGGCGTCGTCGTGGCCACCCGGTGTGTCGTTGGCGTCCTCCCCGCCGGCCTCGCCCGCCGGGGCATCGGTCTGCAGCACGATCGCGCCGTCGTCCAGGTCCACGGTGACGTCCGCGTGACCGCCGTCGAGCACCTCAGCATCCGGCATGCCGGGCACGGAGTACGGGTCCACGCCGACCGCGAAGGTCACCGACGTCTCCCCCAGCGGCCGCGGATCCTCGCCGGGTTCGACCACCAGGTCGGACTCCATCGCGACCCGGTAGACACCCGGTTCGGTGAACGCCCAGCTCATGTGCGTGTGTGCGTCCGCCGGCAGGGTCGCCGTGTCCCGGGCGTACCCATCGGCGGCGTCGAACCCGTCGCCGGAGTCGAAGTAGACCCGCGGCTGCCCGAACGTCTCGGTCAGGTACCCCGCAAGGCGCCCCGGCCCGTCCACGCCCGTCACCCGCAGACGGACGTCCGACGCCCGTGTCGCGCCGTACTCCTCGCCCGTTCCGGCGACCCGGAGCCCGAGCCAGATCGTGTCCAGGTTGACGTTCTCGACCAGCGGGATCACCTCGGCGGCGTACTTCGTCGCCGACTCCGCCAGCGAGATGTTCGGGGCCTCGTCCGGCAGGTTCGCGTCCAGGGTGGTGACCACGGCGTGGTCCTCCAGCAGCAGGTAGTTGCTGAAGGCCACGTCGGCGTAGACGACGTCGCGGACGTCCCGCAGGGTCGGGTCGTAGGAATGCGGGTCGCCGGTGGGCGGCACGATCGAGGTGACCTCGACCCCGCCGCCGACCACGTTGCGCACCAGGTCGGCCAGGATCCCGGTGGTGGTCACCACCCGGAGCCGGTCGTCGTGCGCACTGCCGCTGTCGCTCGCACAGCCACCGAGGACGAGCGAGCCCGCTGCTACCAGGCTGACCGCGGCCGAGCGCCGCCGTGAGGTCACGGCCGGGCCACCGGTGCGCGCGGGACCAGGTCGCGGAACTCGCCCATGCCCTCAGGGGCGCCGGTGGCGCCGCCCTGCCCGGTCATGCGCGTGCCTGACGACGTCGCGCGACGACGACGAGCGCCGCGCCCACCGACACCAGAAAAGCGGCCAGGGCGAGTGGCCGGAACACGCTCGCGCCGGTGTCCCCCAGCGCGGAGCGCTGGGCGGCGGTGAGGTCGCATTCCTCGCCGGACACCGTACGGCCGACGTACGTGGTCCGCGTCGTGGTCCCTGCCGTGTCGCCCACGGAGAACTTCAGCGTGGCCCGGTCCGATACCGTTCCGCCGCTCTTCAGCCGGACCGACTGCGTCATCGTCACCGAGTAGACACCCGGCTTCGTGAACGCCCAGTTGGCGTGCACGTGCTGGTTGAGCGGAACGGTCATCGACTTCGGGAACCCGGGCAGGGTGCCGAAGTTCTTGGTCCCTGCTCCCCCGAACGTGCCGGTGAAGTACACGCCGAGCTGTCCGGGGCCCTCGACCCCGGCGAGCGTGAACGTGACCGGGCCGTCCGCGGCCTTGATCAGGCTGGGGTGCTGGGTGTTCCAGCCGATCCACGGGACACCGTCCTCCTGGACCTGCCCGACCGACCAGATCGTCGAACCGGCCGCGCCGAGGAACGCGAACTCGCCGCCGGACGGCACCTCGTCCTCGGCCGCCTCACCCAGCCGGAAGGTGAGCGACGCCGGGTCGACCCAGGACGCGGGCTGCTCGCGGTCGTCCTTCACGCGGGCGACGAGCTCGCCGTCCCGCACCATCGAACCGAAGTCGAAGTGTCCCGAGCTGATCCCGCCGACGGCGGGCGTGGTGACCTGACGGGTGACCGGCTGCGGCACGCACTGCGCGGGTTGGTCGTCCGGGCCGGGCCCGCCGCCGGCCGGCGGATCATCCCGGTCGTCGCCGGGATCGCCGTCCGGCGCCGTGCCCGGATCCGCGCTCGGGTTCTTGCCCGGGTTCTGGCCTGGATTCTTGCCCGGGTCGTTTCCACCCGGACCGTCCCCCTGCGGCGTTCCGGCGCGGAAGTGGTAATCGGCGGCCGGCCCGGTGATCGTGCGGCCGTCGGCCGTCCGCAGGCGCGGCGTGACCTCCAGGTGGTAGTCGCCCTCGGCGGTGAAGATCCAGTTGGTGTGCACGTGCGCGTTCGCCGCGACGGGGATGGTCCCGCCGTCGGACGTCGTGGTGTCGAGGTAGCGGTTGACCGGCTGCCCGAACGAGTCGTTCTGGAACGTGAACACGTCCCCCGGCCCGTCGACCTTCACCACGAGGGACACCGGGCTGCCGGACGCGGGCGTGATGCCCGTCCCGGCCAGTGAGGACAGCAGGCGTTCGGTGCTCCAGCCCGCCCACGGCAGGTAGTCCTGGTCGCTGCCCGTCTGCGAGCCGAGCCAGGCCGTCTCGCCACCGTGCTCGCCGAGGAACGCCCAGACGCCGGTCGCCTCGGGCAGCTCGACCTTGCCCCGGGGATCCTCGTAGGCCAGCGTCACGTCCTCCGGCGAGCGGTAGACCGTGCGGTCGGCGTGGATGCGGGTGTCGTCCTTGACCGACAGGATCAGGCGTCCGGAGTCGTCGTCGTAGGTCGTCTCGAACGCGTCGGCGTGCCCGTGGTCGAGCACGTACCGGCGGTCCTGCCCGGGGTCAGGCTTCGTGCCGGGGTCCGTCGGGGTCGGCGTCGGCGTGGGGTCCGGCGTCGGACCGGGCGTCGGTGTGGGGGTGGGCGTGGGGGTGGGTGTCGGGGTCGGGGTGGGTCGCGGCCGCTCCGCGACCGAGAGGGTCACCGGCTCGGAGGTCCCGGCGACGCGGTCGCCGTCGAGCAGGACCGCACGCACGCGTGCGCCGTCGTCCGTGGCGGCGAGCTCGCGCCGGTAGGTCGCGGACTCCTCGCCGTCGACGGCCGTGAACCGGTCGGAACCCGCGGAGGCGGCCTCCCAGCGATGGACCGCCAGGTCGGTCACCGGGTCCTGGGTCGCGGTCAGCACCGCGATGTCGCCCTCGGTGTAGGCGGTCCGGTCGGCGGAGACGGTGACCGACGTCGTGACCGGACGCTCGCCCACCCGGACGTGGTAGGCCGCCGCCGGACCCGTCACGGTGCCGCCGTCGGACGTCGCAAGGGACGGCGTCACGGTCAGCGTGTAGTCGCCCTCGGCGGTGAAGATCCAGTTGGTGTGCACGTGCGCGTTGGCCGCGACGGGGATGGTCCCGCCGTCGGACGTCGTGGTGTCGATGTACCGGTTGACCGGCTGCCCGAACGAGTCGTTCTGGAACGTGAACACGTCCCCCGGCCCGTCGACCACGACGTCGAGCGACACCGGCCAGCCCGAGGCGGGCGTGATGCCGGTTCCGGCCAACGAGTCCAGGAGCCGCTCGGTGCTCCAGCCGACCCAGGGGGTGTGCTCCTGGTCGCTGCCCGTCTGCGAACCGAGCCACGCCGTTGACCCGCCGTACTCACCGAGGAACGCCCAGCCACCCTCGGCCGGGGGCAGCGTGACCTGGCTCCGGGGGTCCTCGTACGCGAACGTGGTGGACTCCGGAGCCCGGAAGACGGGCTCGCTGTCGTAGATGCGGGTGTCGTCCCGGACGGACAGCACGAGCTCGCCCGCGTCGGCGTCGTAGGTGGTCTCGAAGCCGTCGACGTGTCCGTGCGTGAGCACGTACTCGCGGTCGGGCACGGCGGCGGCTGCCGGTCCGGCGGCGGTCTCCCGCCCCCCGGCGAGGGCCGTCGCGCTCGATGCCGGGACGACGAGCGCGCCGAGCAGCGCGACGACGGCCGTCAGAGCGACGATTCCATGAGAACGGTTCTCAGTCACAGACCGCAGTGAACCAGTACCGGGAATCGTTATCAAGTACGAGCGAGGCATTTTCACCCGTTCGCCAGGCGTCGCCGTGCTCGCGAACGACGCCGGAGCTCGATCAGCACGATGCCCACCCCGACGAGGGACACGGCGAGCAGCACGGCCGCGCCGACCTCGGACCCGGTGGACGCGAGCGGCCCTCGGTCCGCCGGGGTGGACCCAGCCGCCGGCGTTCCGTCGCTCCCGGTCGCCGGCGTGTTGGGGTTGTCCGGCGCGGGTGCCGGGTCGCCGTTGCCCGGGCCCGGGCCGCGGTCTCCGTCCGGCCCCTGTCCGTTGCCCGGGTCGTCGGGGTTGCTCGGGTCGTCCGGTCCCGTACCCGGGCCGTCCGGATCAGGGCCCGGGTCATCGGGATCGCCGGGGTCGTCGGGCCCTGTGCCCGGGTCGTCCGGCCCCGGGCCCTGCGGCCCGGCCGCGAACTGCGCCGCCGTGAGCCCGCAGTGCTCCTCGGTCACACGGCGAGCGTCCACGCCGACGGCGAAGAGCAGGGTCGCCCTGTCGGTCGCGGCGGTCGGGACGTCGCCGTCGACAGCCGTCTGCGACACGTCGAGGCAGTAGACGCCGGCAGCGGTGAACGCCCAGGAGCCGTGCGCGTGCTGCGCGTAGTCGAGCCGGTCCGTACCGGCGCCGAGCAGCACCCGTGGTGCGCCCCAGTCGTCACCGCCGGAGTCGAAGAGCACGAAATCGCCCGGGCCGTCCACGTCCAGCAGCGCCATTCGGACCGCGTCCGCGGCGGCGCCATCCATGACCTCCAGGTTCCAGCCGGGCCAGACGAGGTCCGGGGTCGGGCTCTCGGGCAGCACCCATACCGGATCGGCTGGCTGGCCCAGGAAGCCGTAACGGTCGTCGTCGGGCACGGCGACGCGCGCGTTGTCGGGCACGGCGAATGCCACGTCGGCGGGGTCGTGCTCCTCTGCGGGGACCACGGCGTCGTCGCGCACCACGGTGGTCAGGCCGCCGGGCGCGACGCGCGCCAGGAGGTCGACATGACCGCTGCGCAGGACCGTGCGGTCCGTGACGGGCCACCCGGCCGGATCGCCGGGATCCGGGTCCCCTGGATCGGGATCGCCCGGGTCAGGGTCGCCGGGGCCGGGGTCGCCGCCGGCCGGGCAGGGCTCCACCTGCGCCGGATCGACACCCGCAGCGATCGTCAGCGTGGTCGTCGCAGACGCCGTCGTCCCGTCGGCCGCGGTACCCGCGAGCGTGGTCGTCACGCAGTACCGGCCCGCCGCCGTGAAGACCCAGCGCAACAGGTTCATCCCGCCGGGACGAAGCTCCGTGCCGGCCGCCTCGTAGCCGGGAACCGTACTGAGCAGGGCCCCCTTGTGACCGGGCACGAATGCCTCCTGGTCGTCGACCAGAAGGAACTCGCCCGGCCCTGTCGCGTCGTCGAGCGTCCAGGTCAGGTCGCCGCTCCAGTCGGCGCGGTCCAGGTGCGCCAGGTCGAGGTCCACCGCGTTGAGCAGGCCCGAGCCAGGTCCGAGCTGGTATCCGTCGATGTACTCCTGCTCGGCGTCGCGCCAGTCCTCCCGCAGGCGCTCGACGTGCAGGCCGCGGGCCGTCGTGCCCGTCGTGAGCACCACGTCCGCCGGGTCGTGGCGGACGCCGTGCCCGCGCAGGTCTCCCGTCACCAGGCCGGCAGTCAGCTCACCGTCCGTCAGGCGCGGGGTCAGCGCGGCGAACGCCGCCCTGCCCTGCTCCTCGGGAGCCGGGACGCGCGTCACCTCGCCGGGGACGGCGTCCTCCGAGGTGTCGTCGTGGCTGCGCGCCCGGTCGGCCTCGCGCTGCATGCAGGTGGGCGCCGACGTCGGGTCGTAGCCGGTGCCGCCGACGATGAAGGTGAGCACCATGTCGTCGTCGCGCGGGGCGCCGTCTGTCGTCGTGGCCGTGGAGGTGAACCGTGCACAGTACGTGCCCGGCGCGGTGAAGTCCCAGCTCAGGTGCTTGTGGGCGAGCGAAGGCGCGAGCGCCGGGTGCGCCTGGGGCAGGCCCTGCCGCGTGGAGAACCACGGGGCGGCACCGGAGCGGACGTGGTCCTCGTCGGCGCCGAGGAAGAACTCACCCGGCGGCGGGCCGCCGTCCGCGCCGGTCACGCTCTCCAGCCGCATCATCGGCAGGCGGTCGTAGTCCTGCGCTCTGAACGTCTCGGACGAGACACCGAGCCACGGCAGGCCGGCCTTCGGCACCTTGGGCAGCCGGTGGATCACCGAGCCTGCCGGAGCGAGGAACGTCGAGTCGGCCGACGCCGTCGGCTCCGGCACCGTGACCCGCGCCGTGTCGGGCACGTGGACCACGAGTGTGGCCGGGTCGTACCAGGTGAGCGTGTTGCCGTGGGACTCGCGCACCATCAGGCGCAGTTCGTCGTCGCCGGGCCGCAGGGACAGGTCGGAGTGCGTGGCGGGCAGCAGCACGTTGTTCCGCGGGTCGGTCAGGTCGTCCGGGTCCGGCGCGTCGGGGTCGGGATCGCCGGGGTCACCGCCGTCGTCGGGCGGGAGGACCGGCAGGTCCGGGTCGACCGGGGCGCCGCATTCCGCGGTGGCCGGGTCCGGCACGTTCCCGACGGCCACGCGGACCGTCACCACGGGTGAGGTCCGCACCTGGCCGTCGGTGCCGGTCACCGAGACGCGCAGGTCCAGGCAGTGCAGGCCGAGGTCCGAGAAGAGCCAGCCCTGGGCCTGCGGAGGGGAGATGCTCGCCGCGCTCGGCGTCCAGGTGACGTCGGTGTGCAGGCCGTGGCCGGCGTACCAGACCCGGTTCATGGGCAGGTCGGGCATCGGGACGGGGCCGCCGATCGCGACCAGCCCGCCCCCGCGTACCCCGGTGATCTCCCAGGAGACGCCGTTGCGCGCGACCTGGTCGCGCGGCAGGCCGTAGTTGTTCAGGCGTGGCACGACGTCGGTCCCCGTGTAGTCGAGCGCCGGGAAGTCCTGGCTCGTGGCCCACAGCGGCGTGCCGGGCGGACCGAGCGGCGCCAGCCCGGCGTCGTCGGGCGTCGTGAGAGCGATGGGTCGCGGCACGGAGACGACGACGTCGTCCGGCGCGTACCTGTCCGTGATAGTGGCGGGACCGGGTTCGGCGGACCAGCCGACGTCGATCACCGGCTCGCCCTCCACGAGCAGCGCGTTGACGAACGCGTTGCCGTCGTCGAGGACGGCGCGCGGAGCCTGGCCCGCCGCGGTGACGGCCGGCGCGGACGGAGGCCGCTGCGCCGGCGCGGTCGACGTCGTCACCGACGCGGATGTCGCCGACGCCACGGCGGGCGCGCCTGCCGCGACGAGCCCGACGGCGAGGACGGTGGCCGCCGCGCGGCGAACCGGTAGGGACGTTCTGACCACGACGGGTCTTCCTCTCGGTGCGGGGACTGCAGGGGTGGTGCGGGGACTGCAGGGGGCGGATGGCTCGGGTGCGCTGCCGACGCGGGTGGCGCGAGCCGGATCAGGGAGCGCGGGGAGGGCGGTGCGACCGCCCTCCCCGCCGAGGTCAGGAGCGCTTGAGCGGAACGTCCTCGGACAGCACCGAAACGCTGCCGTTGACGGTCACGTCGAACGTCAGCAGGTACGTGCCCGTGCCGCTGAAGGACCACGCGAGGTCCTCGTGCCCGGACCCGTCGAGCACCACGGAACCGGAGGCGTCGGTCTTGCTGGACGAGATGCTGCCCGCGGCCCCGGTACCCGAGACCGTCCCGCCCGTGCTGGACGAGTCGAGCACGTTCGGCTCGAACTCGACGTCGAGCGTCCCGCAGGACGCACCCGGCTCCACCGCGAAGCCGACCTCGGGCCCGCTCGTGCCGGTGAAGGTCAGCCAGTCACCCTCGGGCAGCTCCACCTCCCCGCCGTTGACGTGCTCGTGGACGTGCACCGCGACGTCGGACACCTGGCCGAACACGTCACACTCGACCTCCGCGGCGACGTCGAAGTGGCCCGAGGTGCGGTCGGCGGCCGCCGCGGGCGCCGCGAACGCTCCCGCCATGCCGGCGGTCGCACCCATCGCGACCAGCGCCGCCACGATCCGACGTCCAGTCTTTCGCTTGATCGTCATCCTGGCTTCCTCCATCTCTCCGACCGCCACCCTGGCGACCGGAATCCGGGCAAATGAGAACGCTTCTCACGTACGCCAGGAGTGAATCAGACATGAGAACCATTATCAAGAGATGTCGGTCAAGTTCACCCGCTCGTGGGGGGCGAAGGAGGCGCAGGCCGTTGAGCACGACGACGACACGGCGCAAGAGGGCGTCACGGGTTGGAGTACATGGCCACGACCACCCGGTCGAAGCGACGGGCGGCGAGGTCCTGGCGCGTGACGGTCCAGTACACCGACGCCATCGGCAGCCCGTCCCACTGCGCCAGGAGCACCCAGTCCTCGGGGCGCGACCAGCCGTCCGGCTCGCCGTCGGGGGCGGCGGACCGGCGTGCCGGATCGCCCCAGCCCTCGTGGTCGAAGGCGTGACCGCCGATGCGCCACGCCCCCGACCCGCGCTCCGGCGCGACGGTGTCCGGGATACCTCCCCACACGTCCATGAGACGGCGGGCGTGCGGGTGCTCCGCCTCGAGCTCCCGCGTGACGTCCGGCAGCGTGTACCCGCGCCCCACCCGCAGCTCGCCCTCGCTCCGCAGGTGCTTGTCGAGGTCCTCGGGCGAGTCGTACTCGTACACCGGCTCCCAGTCAAGGGCCGTCTCCCGCTCGACGACCGGCGTCCCGGCCGGGACGTACACCGCCGAGCCGGCCGGGTAGGGCTCCAGGTCCGGGTTCGCGAACAGCAGCAGGTGCCCGTCGGGCGGGAGCGGGATGTCCGTGTGACCCGGCGGGATCGCCGCCAGGTCGATCGTCGCCAGGAGCTGGTGCTCCACGACGTACTCCTCCCCCGGCGAGGTGTACCGGTCCGCCGGAACCGGCACGTCCGACGGCAGCATGAGCGGGCTGCCCTGACGCGCGGCGACGGGCCCGTCCCATCCGTGCCCGAGCCGCACGTCCGGCCGGGCGAGCGCCAGCCACCGGTCCACGTCCGCGCGGGGGACACCGTGTCCCAGCGCCTCCTGCCGGAAGAGGTCGATGTGGTCGAGCACGGCACGCGGCAGCGACCGGACGTGCGCGGAGACCCCGGGCGGGAGCTCCCAGCCGGGCTCCGGCGCCACGACCGTGGCGTCCCCCAGCGCGGCGTGCCACTCCGCGGCGGACCTCCGGACGTCCGGGTCGCCGTCGTGCAGGCTCGCCGCCGCGAGTTCCGCCGCCCCCGGGTGCGACGCGAGGGCGCGCCGCGCCGCGTGCCGGTACCGCGTCCGGCCGACGGCGATCCCGGCCAGGCGCGGGACCAGCGGTTCCGGCGTCACGGGGAACCGCTCCAGCACGGTCAGGACCACCGACGGCGTGTCGACCCACCGTTCGTAGTCGAGGTGGCCGTACGGTCCCGGCTCCGGCCGCCGGACGGCGCCGGACGGGTACCCGTCCACGTCGTCGCCCAGGTACTCGGCGACCAGGTCCAGGCGTTCGGCGAACAGCGGCCACCAGCGGTCGGCGTGGTCGGCCACCTCGGCCGCGACGCGTGGCTGGAGCAGGCAGCCGGCGACGCGGCGATCGGCGTCGGACGCCCCGGCCGCGGCGAGCGCGTCGCGCAGGATGCGCACGTCCGGGAGGCGCGGGAGCAGGTCTCTCACCCGGTCGCCGAAGGACGTGCCGCCGCCGCGGGCGTGCGCGACCTGCGCGCGCACCTCCTCCAGGAGGTCCTCGTCCGGCGGTTCGTACGCAGGCGCGGACGGCCCTGCGGCCGGCTCCCGGAACGTCCGGGCGCGAGTTGTGAGCTCGCGCAGCTGCAAGGCACGCTCGACGTCGTCCGAGCCGCCCGCGGTCCGGGACAGGATCTCGTCGAGTGCCTCGAGGCCGCCGTCCAGATCGGCGAGCCGCAACGCCGCTTCCCGGGAGCGGGTGGGCTCCGCGCGCCCGACCCGCGGAGCCAGGAGGCCGACCTGGGCGGGCGCGTCAAGCCAGGCCAGCATGGCGAGGGCCTCGTCCCGGACGGTGGCCTCCTCGTCGACGGCCAGGTCGCCGAGGAGCGGGCCGTGCACATCCGGGGCGGACGCGCAGAGCCGCGCGAGGTAGCCCTTGACCTGCGCGCCGAGACCAGCGGCGAGCTCCGGGAGCACGTCGTGGTGGTCGCTCAGGAACGCGTGTCCCGCCGGGGTGTCCAGCAGGCGGGTGTAGCGGTAGAAGTTCCGCGGGTCCAGCAGGACCGAGAGCACCAGGCGGGGCGCACGCCCGGCCGGCACCCCGCCGGCCCGTGCGAGGTCGGCCATCGTCCGGGGCTGCCACCGGAGCCGGGCGGGCCGCGGACCCTCCTGGGTGGGATTCCGCACGACGACCCGCGCGACGTCCGCGACCAGCAGCCGGAACCGGCCCTCGTCGTCGTCCGGGTCCTCGTCTGGGGTCACCGCTGTCAGGACGCGGCCGAACCGGACGAGGGCGTCTACCGACGCGTCCAGGTAGAACGCGTACCGGCCGTCGTCGGCGGCCCGCTGGGTCCAGCCCGGGTGCAGCGCGGCGACCGCCCCGATCCGCTCCCGTCCGAAGTATGCGCCCGGGCGGGCGACGAGCGCGGCGCCGTCGTCGGGCAGGGACGGCAGGGTCGCGAGGATGTCCCGCCCCGATCCGTCGAGCACGTAGTCGACGGTCTGGTCACGGAGTGCGACGCTCCTGGTCAGCAGTGGTGCGAGGGCAGCGCGGACCGCCTCGGGAAGTGGATGCATGGAGGGCAACGTAGGGGCTGCGGGACCCGCGGGGCAACGATGCGGAGTGGCCCCGTTTGGGCCAGGCCGCTCAGGCGGCGACGGCGCGCGACAACGAGAGCTTGACCTCCCGGTAGGTTGCCGCCGTGGCAAGGAAACAGCGGAAGGAACCAGAACTTCTTTTCTCAGGGCCGCCGACAACCGACCCCACCGCGCTGCACCGAGCGCTCGTCGGTGCCACGAGGGCGGACGTCACCGTCGGCGGCTACCTCGTCCTCGCCGTGAACTCGGACGACGACGTCCTCGACGACTCAACGCTGAAGCGCATTGCCGTCAGCCGTGGAGGCCGTTCAACGTCAACTGTCGACACCGACGACCTCATTGCGCTCGTGGGCGCGCTCCGCGTTGAAGAGGTGACCGACTTCCTCTGCATGTGCATGGGCGACTACGTCATCGAGTTCTTCGACGAGAGGAACACCCTGACCGAGGTCGTCCGCATCGACCTACCGTCAGGTATCGAGAGTCGACACTGGTTCGGCGGAGCGCGACTCGCCGATCCGCCCCTCCTCCACTCCTGGCTGAGATCCCACGGCTTCGAGCTGGCGTAGAGCGCACCCCAGCGACGAGGAATCCGCCCACCAGCGCATGCGGTCGCCACCGATTCACCCTGCCTCGCCGAATACGGTCAGCACCTACGTGGGTCAGGTCCGTCAGCATGTGGATCGCGATCACGCTGGCGTCTCGTCCTGATACGGCTCGGCCCGGTATCCATCAAGCGTGAACGGCGCGGTCTCGGCGAACCGGACTGGAAGCCGCAGCAACCCAGCTGCCTGCGCAATCTCTGGGTCGACCTCGCTGGCGCGGAGCATCACGGACGGCACGGAGACCCGTTCATAGGGCCCGTGAAGCAGCTGCCAGTCGTAGGTGTAGAGCCCGCGCCTGCTCGCTTCGAACCAATCGGAGTAGTCACCGGAGCGGTCTCCACCCCTGCGATCGAGCGACTCGCCGATCACCGGGAGCACCTGCAGTGCCGCGACAGCCGTCTCGACTGATCGTCCGTGGTTCAGGACCAGCTTGGGAATCAGCCCGTATCCGGCGCTGGAGATGAGCGCGATCGCTCCAGCACGGTCGAGCGCGAGGAAGTCCCACTCTCTCCCACCGACGTTGTCTCGGTCCAAGGCTGTTGTCTCGGTCCAAGGCTGCCCTCCTGGCGTGCATCCTGCCAGCGACGCGAACTCAAGGAGGCGCGTCAGCTCCGCTTCTGCACGTGGCTGGTCAACAGGGGCACGCTCGATACCCGACCCAGGGTCCCTACCGGCCTGCCGGTAGGAGTCAGAATGGCAGCGAAGCACGCATGTCGACGCACCGGTCATGATGTCGACCTCCTGACTTGGCTCAAATGGCTTAGCTAAGGCGCAGCGCCTTGAGGACCTTGAGAGTAGGGCGCACCTGCATGACCATGGCCGCACACTACGATCCGGTGTCACGACCCGCTCCTTTCGGAGGTCCTCTGCTCAGGAGCATTTGACACGGCTCCGCCGCCAATACTCAGCTCAGGAGTCTCGGCCCCTCCCAGCTGCTCAAACATCAGGTCTTCGTGTCGGTTCCGGCGGATCGCCTCCCACGGGTAGGACGTCGTCCGACTCGCCTGCTGGAACCGTCGATAGAAGTCCCCCATCACGGCGGCGACCGGCGCGTCACGGACCATGACGTCCCCGAGCGCCGTCGGAACATCCTCCGGGAGCACTCCCTGGGCGCAGGACCGCACGAAGGCCCTGCGATCCTCTGGTCCGTACCCGTACAACGCGACGGCCAGCCAGTTCACCAGGTGGGTGGCGGCGTAGCTCCAGTCGTAGTCACGGTGTTCGTCGAAGAAGGCGGCCTCGTCCTGGCTGAGCTCGAAGTGGGAGGAGATCGCCAAACCATAGTCGGCGAAGAAGAGACGCCTGCCATCGGTCAGGATGTTCTGGAAGTGGGCGTCGAAGTGCAGCAGCCCTCGCGAGTTCATGAACGAGATGCCAGCCTTCAGTTCGCGGTCCACCATGGCGCAGGCCCGCTCGGCGGCCTCGTCACCGGCCTGGATCTGGACGTCCAGCCAGTCGTGCAGGTTCTGCGGGATGTACTCCAGGAACAGCACGATGCTCGCCGACGACTGCTCCAGGGCCTCGATCCGATGGCGTATCTCCGACCCGCCTCCCCAGTAGGCGACGGCGTGTTCGACGTCGGCCAGTTCCTCGGGAAGCGGCTGGCCGGAGTCGGGAAGCACCCGCCAGTGATACATCAGTGGGAAACCCTCGTAGACGCCCGCGATCACCCAGTTCGTCGTCATGGTGTGCACGGCCAGCTCCCGCCAGGCACCGAACCCCGGGCCGCCGATGATGCCGACGCCGTAGTGGCAGAACATCGGTAGCCCGAACAGGTTCGCCGTGGAGTGGACGTTCTCCTGCCGCCGCTCAAGATCGGTCAGACGCACCTGCTTCACGAAGACCGGCGTTCCTTCGACGTCCAGCCGAACGGTCTTCCCACCGATCCCGGTACCGATCGGTGTGCCGTCGTCCACGAGCTCGGCCAGCCTGCGATCGCTGCACAACGACAGCGACGTGGACACGGCACCGTACGCGGCCAGACGAGCACCACGGGACATGTCAGGGTCCGCCGGCTCTGTTCCGCTCAAGGCTGCGCGAGCGAAGTGGTGGCGGTGGCCCGGTGGCTTCCCGCTTCGAGCGCGCGGGCGACGGCCTCAGCAAGCCGGCCGGCGTGTGCGGGAACATGCGCAGCAGCCCAAGTGGCAGCGCGGTCGCAGAACCCGTCGAGGTCCACTTCGGCCACAGCTAGGGCGGCACGCACCTCCTCTGGGCCAAAACACAGAACCGGCCGGGTGGAGTCCTCAGCGTCCTGTGTGATCTCGACATTCCCGTTCCGCATGGTGACCCCTGCGTCTGGACTGTGCCCGAGCCAACACCCTGGCAGCTCGCCGTCGAGCACATCGACGATCTCTGAACGTTCGTCGATCGAGTAGCAGCAGCCCGGCAGAACCGTCTCTCCGCTCATGAGGTCGGTGAACTGCAGGCCGCCCGTCGCCAGCGGCACGGCGCCGTCCGGATCGCTCGGCCCAAGTGCCCGGTCGAGGTAGATGTCGCGGCTGGCGGCCTCGTCCCCGTTCTCGTCGGTATGGAACCAGTGCAGGATCTGGTGGACCGCAGTGCCGACCTCGGCATCGGACAAATCGCCGTGCAAAGCCAGGTACCAGCAACCCCCTCGTCCTACGACCGGCCACAGGTCGAACGCGTCGTCCCCCAGGACCTCGATCACTGGTTCGATCCGCAAGGCTGCCATGCGGGACACCGTGTCAGCCGACCGCTGCCGTGGTCAACGAGAATCCGGCGGCATCGCCGTGTCCACGCGTCCGGAACGAACTGGACTCGACGACCGGGCACCCACACCATGGCTTGGTGCAGATCAAGGTGTGGTACTCCGAGTGGCAGATGGCGTGCTGTGGTACTCCGTTCGCTGTCAACGACAAGATCGAGTGGGGCATCTCCCACGGCGGCCACGACGAGGTACTTGAGGACATCTTCGATGAGACAACGGCGGCTCAGTGCTTCGGGAGCGAAGAACACCACGGCGACACGGACGAAACCATCCGCGGGACAGTGAAAGCGATCGCCGTCGTGCGCGCGCAGTACGAACCGGATCCGGACAATCCTCGGATGCTCTTCGCCGCGCGCGGAACAGGGGCGATGGACCCGGCGCAGCATGTCGATGGCACGGAAGGCAACCGGGGCGATCATCAACTCGTCGGATACCTCATAGACATCGCCATCGACCCGAACGGTTGATCTGTGCTGATCAGCTTCGACCCTTGGAGGCTCGTCCAGCGGCAGCTCGGGGGAGCGTGCCCCGATCCGGCGATCTCCACTCCTGGCCCAGGCCTCACGGCTTCGAGCTGGCCCTCCCGCGATGACCGTCGTCAGGAATCAGCGACGACCCGCAGGCCCGGATTGAGCTGAACGAGTTCACCGACGCCCTCGAGATCGCACCGATCGTTGTACTCCTCGTGGCGGTTTCGGGGCCACTCACCGCCACCCGCTTCCACGGTGTCCCCGGCGCGGACCGTCACCCCGGGAGGTACGACGACGGCGTCGTCGGCCTCCGTGCTGCGCTCCGTCCCGTACGGCCACGAGACCAGCGAGGGTTTCTCGCCCCCGAGGAGGACGAAGCACCCGCCCTGCACCGCGATCTCACCGTGGATCAGGGCTTCCATGTACGCGTCAGGCTCCTGCGTGGGCCGCACGATGTACGGCGTCCCGCCGTCGTCGCCCCCGGCCGCGGACGCGGAGGCGCAGGCGGCCGCCGACAGCACCACGGCTACCGGTGCCAGGACGTACGTGAGACTTCTCGTCGACAGCAAGCGCATGTGGTCCTCCCTGTGCCATATGGCCGGCGGATCGCGCGGCCTGCCATGCTGACGATGTCCTGTTGCTCCGTATCCTTGCGCGACGGCGTTCCAGCGTCGATCGGTCACGCGTCAATCGGTCACGCGTCGATCGACCTCGCGCCGGTCACCGGCGGCTCGGCGGACCACGGGAAGGTGATCCACAGGTCGGTGTCCTTCCACGAGTAGTCGGGCTGGATGATCGTGCGCGGCTTGGTGAACAGCACCGCGGAGCGGGCCTCGGCGCCCTGCTTCTCCAGCAGATCCATGACCAGGGCGAGAGTGCGCCCGGAGTCGGCAACGTCGTCGACGACCAGAACCTTGGCGCCGGGGAGATCGGACGTGTCCATGAGCGGGGGCAGGACGCGCGGATCGTCGAGCGTCTTGCCGATGTCCGTGTAGAACTCGATGTTGAGCGTGCCGACGCCCTTGGTACCGAGTGCGTACGCCATGGCGCCGCCGGGTACCAGTCCGCCGCGCGCGACGGCAACCACGAGCTCGGGTACGAACCCGCTGTCCACCACCTGATGCGCAAGGTCGCGCACCGCGACGGGGAAGGTCTCCCAGGTGAGCACCTCGCGCTCGGGCGGCGCGTCGGACTCCGGGGAAGGCAGTTCTGTCGACGT
Organism: Myceligenerans pegani; assembly: GCF_014892515.1. GTDB lineage: Bacteria > Actinomycetota > Actinomycetes > Actinomycetales > Cellulomonadaceae > Myceligenerans > Myceligenerans pegani. The sequence goes on along the minus strand of NZ_JADBGR010000106.1, from coordinate 39,534 downwards.
CATGAGAAGACCCTACGAGACGTAACGGGAACCCGAACTCACGCCCTCAGGGGTCCACGAGGCGGGACGCGGAGCGCCGGCGAAGCTGATCGGCGGCACCTCACGTTGGTGGTTGATCTCGGTGATCACCTCCGGGACCGTCGTCCTGTCGAGATCGAGCCTCACACGTCGCGAATCATCGCTGCGGCCTGCGCCATCCCGTATCGGACCGACAACAGGTCGAGCAGGTCGTCGATGGCGCGCGGCGGGTTGACGTACCGGGCGCTGATCCTTCCCAGCGCGCGTCGCGCCATCTCAGGTGAGACGGAGACCGAATCCGCCGCGAATCGCGCAGCCGTGACCACCGAGATGCCATGGGGCAGGAGCTTGGCCGGCAGGTCCTTGACGTTGTCGCTGACGATCACTCCGGCACCACCCACGACCGCAGCGGCGACCAGGTGCTCGTCGTCGGGATCCGGCAGGCCATACGAACCCTCCAACGGTTCCCAGCCCTCGACGCACGAGTCGTCGAATGCCCAGCCCATCTGATCGACCAACCGCCGGGCCGCCGCCTCAGCCTGCTCCGGCTCTGCACCACGGTGAACTCGCTTGTCGGCCTCGACCCTAACCAACTCGTCCAGGATCGCTTGCGACCAGATCGGCCGGTACAGACCTTCAGCGGCCATGCTCAGCAGGAAATCCCGCTGCAAGCTCGGCCACAGCACCGAGGTGTCCAGCAATGCTGTGAACACCGGTCACCTCCGCCGCTCTCGCGCCGCCGCCCTGCGCGCCTCGCGCAGACGCTCGATCATCTCGGCGGGATCGTCCTCGTCCTCGAGGTCCACCGCCGTGGCGTCGAGCATCGCGTACTGCCGGGCACGCCGCCGCTCGCGGTACGCAAGCACATCACTCAACAGCAGGCGCCGCCGGTTCCCGTTGCGCTCAGCGGCCAGTTCACCCGACTCGATCATCCGCACCACCGTGGGCCGCGACACCCCGAGCAGATCAGCCGCCTGCTGTGTCGTCAGCTGTGGCTCCTGCGGCGACACCGTGACCGCCTTACCCGCCGCGAGCGCTTCGACCACCTGCACCAAGGCCCGGTACACCGTTCCTGGCAACTCGATCTGCTCACCCTCGTCACTGCCGACGAGCAAGAACCGCCGGGCAGGCTCGGTTCCCCGCCGCTCGCTGTGAGCAGCAAGGAAACTGAGAACCTCGACCGCCCCAGGGCCCGACTCCTCCGGGACATACGTCTGTGCTGCCAACTCTGCGCCCATGACACTCCCTTGATCGCCCCTACGAACGTAGGGTAACTCCTTTCGAAACGTTCGTACAGGGTCGATCGGCCCCTCCATGCTTGCTGGCCAGAAACACCCGATACAGACTCGACCACGGCCCATACCGTTGGGGCACGTCTCGCCACGGACACCCCACCCGGACCCGATGCCGGATCCCGTCGACCTTCCGACACAAGTTCCGTGCCGGTCGCCCGCACGACGCCACGGGCAGCAGCAGATCGACCACCGCCCACGCCTCATCGCTCAGATCATGCCGCCCCGCCGCATCCAGCACGGACCCGCCGCATGCCGAACCCGCAGGTCACACGCCACTTCCGAAACAGGACTCAGCGCAATCCGGGACTCCTCACGACCTCAGGTGTCCACGTGACACCAGACGCAAAGAGGCCCGGACCCGCGGAATTCCGCGGATCCGGGCCCCTCACCAGGCCGACCGCCCAAAAGCGGCCCACCCATCAACTAAAAGTTGATCATGTGCCCGGCAAGCCCATGAATCGACTCCTGCACCGACTCCGACAGCGTCGGGTGCGTGTGCACGTTCCGCGCCACCTCGTCCGCCGTGAGGTCCCACTTCTGCGCGAGCGTCAGCTCCGGCAGCAGCTCCGACACGTCCGGCCCGATGAGGTGCCCGCCCAGCAGCTCGTTGTACTTGGCGTCGGCCACGAGCTTCACGAAGCCGGTCGTGTCGCCGAGCCCGTGCGCCTTGCCGTTGGCCATCGTCGGGAAGGAGGCGACCTTCACGTCGTAGCCCTCGTCCTTGGCCTGCTGCTCGGTGAGCCCGAACGACGCGACCTGCGGCGAGCAGAACGTGGCGCGCGGCATCATCCGGTAGTCGCCGAGCGTCTGCGTCTCGGCGCCGGCGATGGTCTCGGAGGCGACGACGCCCTGCGCCTCGGCCACGTGCGCGAGCATGAGCTTCGCGGTGACGTCGCCGATCGCGTAGATGTGCGGCACGTTGGTGCGCATGTGGTCGTCGATGTCGATGGCGCCGCGGTCGGTGAGCGCGACGCCGGTGTTCTCGAGGCCGAAGCCCTCGACGTTCGGCGCGAAGCCGACGGCCATGAGCACCTTGTCGACGGTCAGCTCGCCCGCCTTGTCGTCCTTCACGCCCTTGTAGCTGACGTGGACGGACGAGCCGTTGTCCTTGACGGTCTGCACGGCGGTGGAGGTCAGGATGTTCACGCCGAGCTTCCGGTACTGCTTGGCGATCTCCTTGGACACGTCGGCGTCCTCGTTGGGCAGGGCCCGGTCGAGGAACTCGATGATGGTGACGTCCACGCCGTAGTTCTTCAGGACGTACCCGAACTCCATGCCGATGGCGCCGGCGCCGACGATGGCGATCGACTTCGGCAGGTCGCGCGTCATGATCTGCTGCTCGTACGTGACGACGTTGTCGCTGAGCTCGACCCCGGGCAGCAGGCGGACCTTCGAGCCCGTCGCGATGATGGCGTTGTCGAACGTGACGCGCTCGGTGCCGCCCTTGTTGAGGGTGACGTCGATGGTGTTCGCGTCCACGAACGAGCCGCGGCCGTCGTACTCGGTGATCTTGTTCTTCTTCATGAGGAAGTGGACGCCCTTGACGCGGCCGTCCGCTACGGTGCGCGAGCGGTCCCAGGCCTTGCCGTAGTCGAACGACACCTCGCCCGACATCCCGAACAGGTCCTTGTCATGCGTGAAGAGGTGGGCCAGCTCCGCGTTCCGCAGGAGGGCCTTGGAGGGGATGCAGCCCACGTTGAGGCAGACACCACCCCAGTACTTCTCCTCGATGATCGCAACGGACTTGCCGAGCTGCGCCGCACGGATCGCGGCGACGTAGCCGCCAGGGCCAGCTCCGAGGAGAACGACGTCGTAGTGGGAAGCCATGGCCCCCAGCCTATGGCCAGAGCCGCCATGCCGTGGCGTGACGTCCGTCATGAACCACCACCATGGACGACGACGGCGGTCGTGGCGGGCCCGGTCCCGTCCCGCTCAGTGGGTGACGCGGAAGCCGGTCTCGCCCACGGGCTCGAGCTCCGCGACGTCGACGGCGGTCACCACGGCCGCCGTCGGCCCCTCGCGCAGGACGGCGGCCAGCTCCTCGACCGCGTCCGGCTCGCCCTCGACCTCCGCCTCGACGGCGCCGTCCGGCGTGTTCCGGACGAACCCCGCGACGGGCAGCCGCCGCGCGGCGCGTGCCACGGCCGCGCGGAAGCCGACGCCCTGCACCCTGCCGCGCACCGTCACCCGAACCCGCTGAACCATGCCGCCAGCATATTCGCCGCCCCACGGTCGCCGCTGACGGCGCCCGGAAGTACTGCTCGACCATCACGACGCGTGGAAAAACGTGGCGCCGTCATCCGCCACGCGCCCTAGGGTGAGCCGGTGATGCCGCTCGGACGGCCCGAGGTCACCGACGACCGCGGCACGCGGCACGCGTCGCCAGAAGGGTTGGGGATCATTCCGATGGATCAGGCTTCGCCACACACCGTGGCCTCGCTGGCAGGCGAGCTCCGGGCGCTGGGCGTCGCACCGGGCGACGTGTTCCTGGTGCACTCGTCCATGAGGTCCCTCGGCTTCGTCGCAGGCGGAGTGCACGCCGTCGTCGAGGCCCTGCTCTCGGCGGTGGGTGCGGAAGGCACCGTCGTCGTCCCCACGCACACCTCGGAGTACACGGACCCCGCGGGCTGGCAGCACCCGCCTGTCCCCGAGTCGTGGTGGCCGGTGATCCGTTCCGAGACACCGGGGTTCGACCCCGCGCGCACGCCCAGCCGCTGGGTCGGCGTCCTTCCCGAGGTCGTCCGGGCCTGGCCCGGGGCCCTGCGCAGCGCTCACCCGCACGTCTCCTGCGTGGCGCTCGGCGCGCGGGCCCCGGAGATCACCGCGGAGCACGACCTCGGCGAGTCCCACGGCGAGAGGTCGCCGATCGGCCACGTCTACCGGCTCGGCGGCAAGGTCCTGCTCCTCGGCTGTGGCCACGACGCCAGCACGTCCCTGCATCTGGCCGAGAGGCGTCAGCCGTCGCCGCCGATGGCGGAGACCGGTGCAGCGATCCGCGACGCCACCGGGACGAGCCGCTGGGTCACCTGGACGGACCTCGTCATCGACGAGGAGGACTTCCCGCGGATCGGGACGGCGTTCGAGGACACCGGCGCGGTCACCGTCGGGACCGTCGGATCCGCGACCGCCCGGCTCATGGACCAGCGGCAGCTCGTGGACTTCGCCGTGGACTGGATGGCGCACCACCGCGCCTGACCCTCGCCGGGCGGCCGAGCACGTCGCCCGCCCGCGCCGGCCTCAGGCGTCGCGCGCCGTGACGTGGCCCGCCAGAATGCGGCCGAGGAACCACCTCGCGGACTCCGCGTAGTCGAGCGAGTGGTTGACGTGTTCGACGTCGGGCCGGGCGGCGTCGAGGCCCGCGTGCAGGAGCGCCCAGCCGACCTCGCGGACCATGTTGAGGTACTTGAAGTCGTGCAGCGCGGCCGCGTGCTGGTCGTCGTACTCCCCGAAGTAGGCCTCGATGAGCACATGTTCCTCCTCCGGCGTGCAGCCCTCGTGGAACGCCGGGGTGGCCAGGTCGAAGTACACGTTCCCGACGCCGGACAGCTCCCAGTCGAGGAGGGTGAGGCGTCCGTCGTCGGCGATGACGTTGAAGCGGTAGAAGTCGTTGTGGCAGTAGGCCATGCCGTCGCCGCGCGCCTCGGCGCGGGCCTCGATCACATCCACCTCGTGCAGCACGCCGTCCAGGCCGTCGGGCATCGGCACGCCCAGCTTGCGGGCGCCGTCCAGGTACGTCCGCACGAGCCAGAACGGGTCGCACCGCCGGTCCACTCCCTCGATCGCGTGCACCTCGGCGAGCACGTGCGCCATCGCGCGGAGGTACCGCGGCTCGTGGCACTGCTCGGGGGTGAGCAGCGGGCCGGGGACCAGTTCGGTCAGCAGGTGGTCGGCACCCGCCGCGAGCACCCGCGGGGCGATCCCTCGCGCGGCCGCGGCACGGACGGCGGCGGCCTCCGCGGTCCGGCTCAGGCCCAGGGCATCGTTCTGGTGACCGTTGAGCCGCAGGACGGCCTCGACCGGGCCCCCGCTCACACGGTAGGTCTCGTTGGAGAACCCCCCGTCAAGCGGCTTGGCCACGGCGGTGGGCAGACCGGCCTCGGCCAGGATCTCGGTGACATCTCTCATCGGCGGCGCTCCTGAATCCACATCGGCATCCCCCACCGACGTCCCGTCGACTCGGTGTGGGCCGGAGCATTCCTGGCGGGCACGCTCGGCGGCAAGGCCGTACCGCCACGGGAGACGGCGCCGGGCGTCGCGCGCCTCAGGCGCCCGCGCGTTCCAGCGGAAGGCTCGCCGCGCTCCATTCGAGGACGCCGTCGGACAGGCGGCGCGCGGTGATGCCGTGGTCGTGCAGGATCCGGACGGCGTCGTGGGAGAGCACGCAATACGGCCCCCGGCAGGTGGCGACGACGTCGGTCCCGGCGGGGATCTCGCCGAGGCGCTCCGCGAGCTGGCCGAGCGGGATCGACATCGCGCCGGGGATGTGGCCGCTGGCGTACTCCTCGCCCGGGCGGACGTCGATGACGGTGACCGAACCGTCCTGGAGGCGCCGCAGGAGTTCCTCGCGACCGATCTCCTCGGAGTCGTCCTCGCCGAGGAACGCGGTCGCGACTGCCGGCAGGTCGGGCAGGTGGGCCTCCGCGATGCGCTGGACCTGCACATAGAGAGCGCCGACGTCCGGGCCGGCGAGCCGATAGTAGATCCGGGTGCCGTCACGTCGCGTCGCCACAAGGTTCGCCCTCCGCAGCGCCTGGAGGTGCGCGGAGACCGTGGTGAGGTTCGTGTCGGTGGACCGCGCGAGCGCCTCGACGGACCGCTCACCCTGGGCGAGCAGGTCGATCAGCTCCAGGCGCCTGGGGCTGCCCAGCGCCTTGGTCACGCGGGCGAACTGCTCGAAGAGCGCCTCCTTCGCCTCTCGCCGCGTCTGCATCGGTGATCCCTCCTGGTGGACAGCGTCTCCCGGCGCAGTCTACGCTCTTGTCTTATATTCCAAAGAGTTTTGGAATAATCTAGGAGCCGAGCGGGACGGAGCACGCATGCCCGAGACCCAGGTCGGAGCTCCGGCCCCCGGGGTGACCGAACCCCCGCAGCAGCGCCGCACCCTGGGCGTCCTGGTCGCCGCTCAGGTCCTGTCCGGGGCGGGCCTCGCGGCGGGGATCACGGTCGGGGCGCTCCTCGCGCAGGACATGCTGGGCTCGACAAGCCTGTCCGGGCTGCCCAGCGCTCTCTTCACGATCGGTTCGGCCGGGGCGGCGTTGCTGATCGGCCGGATCTCGCAGCGGCTCGGACGCCGTCCCGGGCTCGCCTTGGGCTATCTGGGCGGAGCGCTGGGCAGCGTCGGCGTCATTGCGGCGGCGGTCCTGGACAACGCCGTCCTCCTGTTCACGACCCTGTTCGTGTACGGCGCGGGGACCGCGACCAACCTCCAGGCCCGGTACGCCGGGGCGGACCTGGCCGCGCCGGCGCGGCGTGGCCGGGCCGTCTCCACGGTCCTGGTCGCGACGACGCTCGGCGCGGTGGCGGGCCCGAATCTCGTCACCGTGATGGGCGACGCCGCCGGTTCGCTGGGGATCCCCGCGCTGGCCGGTCCGTTCCTCCTGTCCGGGGCCGCGTACGGGGCCGCGGGCCTGGTGCTGTGGGTGTGGCTGCGGCCCGATCCGCTGCTGCTGGCGCGCGAGGCGGCCGCCGGTCACGGCGCGGTCTCCACGAGCGAACCGGTTGCGGAGATCGCCCAGGTGCCCCCGTCGGACGACGCCGCACGGGACGCTGCGCGGACCGTCCTGCTCGCCGGAACGATCATGGTCCTCACCCAGGCGGTGATGGTCGCGGTCATGACGATGACGCCCGTGCACATGCACGCCCACCACCATTCGGTCGGCGCGATGGGCATGGTGATCGCCGCGCACGTCGGCATGATGTACCTGCCCTCGCCGCTGTCGGGGTGGCTGGTCGACAGGTACGGTCCCGTGCGCGTCGCCGTGGCGGCGGCCGGTGTCCTGCTGCTGTCCGGCGTCCTCGCGGCGGCCGCGCCCGCCAGTTCGCTGGTGCTCCTCGCGATCGCGCTCGGGCTGCTCGGCCTCGGGTGGAGCTTCGGCCTCGTGGCGGGCACGGCGATGCTCACGGCGGCCGTGCCGATCGAGTCGCGGGCGAAGACCCAGGGTGCCGTCGACCTGTCGGTCGCCCTGGCCGGCGCCGCGGGTGGCATGGGATCGGGAATGGTCGTCGCCGGCACGAGCTATGCGGCGCTGGCGCTCGGCGGCGGCCTCTTCGCGCTGCTGATCCTCCCGGCCGTCGCCGTGACGGTGCGCCGCTCCGGCACCCCGGCCTGACGGCCGATCGACCGGTACCGGCCCGAGCCCTCTACGCCACGAGCAGCGTGATCACCGTGATCGCCGGGACCGAGCCGATCGTCGTCACGAAGATGGCGTCCCGTGCCAGCAGTTCGGCCCGCCCGAAGCGGGTCGCGTGCACGAAGATGTTCTGCGCACTCGGGAGCGCCGCGGTGACGGTGAGGGCCAGCAGGGCGACGTCGTCCACCCCGAGCAGGCGGCCCGCGGCGTAGGCGCCGAGCGGCTGGACCACGAGCTTCAGGAACGTGACGAACCCGAGCTCGACCGCGGGAACTCCGCGGCCTGGCAGCGGACCGAGCCGCAGCGAGATGCCGTAGGCGATGAGCACGCCCGGCACCGCGAGTCCGCCGACGAGCCCGACGGGTTCCATGACGAGGTCCGGCAGGCGCAGGCCGGTCAGCGAGATCGCCAGCCCGAGCAGCGTCGCGACGGTGAGCGGGTTGGTGAAGGGCAGCCGGGCGGCCCGCCAGAACGCCTCGGTTCGGGTGCGGCGCGCGCCCTCGCGGCCGGCGTCGAGCACCATGAGCGCGATCGGCTGCAGGACGCCGAGCTGGAGCAGCAGCATCGGCGCGATGAGCGCGGCGTCGCCCAGCACGTACGCGGCGACCGGCAGGCCGAGGTTCCCGGCGTTGCAGTAGGCGGAGCACATCGCGCCGATCGCGATCTCGTCGGCCCGGCGGCGCTGCACCAGCGCGGCGACGAGGACGTAGGGGATCGCGGCGGCGACGACACCCGCGGCCGTCGCGACGAGGTTGCGCGAGAGGAACCCGGCGACGTCGGTCTCGGACACCACCACGAACAGCAGGCACGGGCTCGCCACGAAGAACGAGAGCTGCGTCAGCACCGTCTGTGCGTGCTCGTCCAGCAGCCTGACCGCCGCGATCCCGTACCCGACCGCGATCACGGCGGCGATGGTGGTGAACCCGAGCAGGACGTCGTGCACGTGGCGAGCGTATTCCGTCGCCCGGCGCAACGGCCGAGCCGTCTCACCAGGGGCACGTCAGATCGCCGGCGGCCCCTGGCGGGCCTTCTTCAGGAGGAACTCCGGCGTGACCGTCTCCGGGTCCCACCAGGAGTCGATCCACCAGGTCGCACCCGCCTCCTGCATGGCGCGCGCCTGCTCGGCCGCCTGCCCGGGGTCCTCGGCCAGCTTGCCCTGCGCGACGACGTCGAACGGGCGCTCCGGGTCGCGCTCGGTCCAGGCCGGCTGCGAGCTCAGCCACCGGGTGAGCGCCACGACGGAATCGGGCCCGGGTTCGTCGGCGGTGCCGCGGTTCTGGGTGACGATCCCGTCCCAGCGCAGCGTGCGGGCGAGGTTCTTGGCGGGCGGCCGCGCGGGGTCCCAGACGCCGACCGGCCAGACGGGGATCCGGCCGTTCACGGGTGGCTCGGGGAAGACCATCTCGCCGACCTGGGTGCGGCTGCCGGAGAACTCGAAGGGCTCGCCCTTCCAGGACTCGCCGAGGTAGACGAGGACGTCGTCGAGCAGCTCGGCCCGCTCCTTGAGGCCGGTCGCCTGCCCGGGGACGGCCCGGAAGGCGCCGTCGTCCAGCACGCCGACGCCGACGGGCAGGACGAGACGGCCGCCGGACAGGTGGTCGAGGGTGAGCGCGCGCTGTGCGAACTCCCACGGGCGGTGCCGCGGTGGGGCGAAGACCATCGCGCCGAGCGTGATCCGCTCGGTGACGGCCGCCACCGCCGAGAGCAGGGAGAACGGATCCCACGTGGGCCCGAAGGGCCCCATGCTGATCGCGTCCCACGTGAAGAAGCCGTCCCAGCCGTGCTCCTCGCACTCGCGCGCGAGCGCGATGTGCTGCTCCGGCGTGCCGAAGCTTCCGATGAGCCCGAATTTCATGCCGCAACCTCCGAGTGGTCGGACCTGACTGCCGTTCTCCGCCACGCTACGCCCGGACACTGACATCGACGCCGGATGCCGGCCGGGGCCGGGCCCCCGGACCCGGCCCACCGGCAGATGCGGCAGGAAGCACCGACGCGACTAGTGTTGGACCCCGTGACCAGCCCCGCAGACACCACCGCCAGCGCCCGTCCCGTCGTCGAGATGTGGACCGACGGCGCCTGCAAGGGGAACCCCGGCATCGGCGGCTGGGGCGCGCTGCTGCGTTCGGGCACGCACGAGAAGGAGATCTTCGGGGGCGACCCGGCCACGACGAACAACCGCATGGAGCTGACCGCCGTCGTCGAGGCGCTGCGCGCGCTCAAGGGCCCGAGTGACGTGACCATCCACGTGGACTCGTCCTACGTGATGAACGGGATGAAGTCGTGGGTCGCCGGCTGGAAGCGCAACGGCTGGCGGACGGCGTCGAAGCAGCCGGTGAAGAACGTGGACCTGTGGCAGGCGCTCGACGCCGAGGTCGCCCGGCACGAGGTGCGCTGGGTCTGGGTCAAGGGTCACGCCGGCGACCCGGGCAACGAACGCGCCGACGCCCTCGCGAACAAGGGCGTCGACAGCGTCCGCTGACGTCTCCGAGCGTCCCCCGACGTCTCCGGTCGGTCATTACTTGAGTGATCGGCAGATCATTCTGCCGATCACTCAAGAACGGACCGACCGCGCGTCTGGTCGGTCAAGCGATGACCGACCAGGCGCGCCGACCAGACCGGGCGCGGACCGTCAGCCCACAGCCCGGGCCGGCTCCACCGTCTCCGTCGGCCAGTGCTTCGCGGGCAGCGTCTTGGGGCGCCAGCTCGCGCGGGTCTCCTCGAACGCGGCGATGTCGTCGGCGTGCTGGAGGGTGAGGCCGATGTCGTCCAGGCCCTCCATCAGGCGCCAGCGCGTGTAGTCGTCGATCTGGAAGGGCACGGTGACGTCGTCGGCCGTCGCGGTCCGCGCCTCGAGGTCGACCGTGACCTCGGTGCCCGGCCTGGTCTCCAGCACCTTCCAGAGGATCTCGATGTCCTCCTGCGCGACGACACCCGCGAGCAGACCCTGCTTGCCGGAGTTCCCTCGGAAGATGTCCGCGAAGCGCGAGGACAGCACCACGCGGAAGCCGTAGTCCTTCAGCGCCCAGACGGCGTGCTCACGCGAGGAGCCGGTGCCGAAGTCCGGCCCGGCCACGAGCACCGATCCCGCGGAGTAGGCCTCCTGGTTGAGCACGAACGACGGGTCGCCCCGCCAGGCGGCGAACAGCGCGTCCTCGAAGCCGGTGCGCGTGACCCGCTTGAGGTAGACGGCCGGGATGATCTGGTCGGTGTCGACGTTGCTGCGGCGCAGCGGCACGCCGACGCCCGTGTGGGTGGTGAACTTCTCCATGGTGGTCTCCAGGAATCCTCGGGCCCGGCGCGTCAGCGGGCGCCGGCCGGCACGGGCATGGGCAGGTCGACGACGGTCTCGGTGATCGGCGGGGCGCCCACGCCGTCCAGCGGCGAGCCGTCAAACGTGGTCAGGTCGACGTCCTCGGCCAGGTCCAGGTCCGCGACCGACGACAGCGTGCCGCGGATCGCGGTCGCCGCCGCGACGAGCGGCGAGACCAGGTGGGTCCGCCCGCCCTTGCCCTGCCGTCCCTCGAAGTTGCGGTTCGACGTCGACGCCGACCGCTCCCCCGGCGCCAGCTGGTCCGGGTTCATGCCCAGGCACATCGAGCAACCGGCGTTGCGCCACTCGGCGCCGAAGTCCTTGAAGATCACGTCCAGGCCCTCGGCCTCGGCCTGCAGCCGGACACGGGCGGACGCGGGGACGACGAGCACCCGGACGTCGTCGGCCTTCCTCCGGCCCTGGACCACCTTGGCGACGGACCGCAGGTCCTCGATGCGCCCGTTGGTACAGGAACCGATGAAGACCGTGTCGACCTTGACGTCCCGCAGCGGCGTGCCGGGCTCCAGGCCCATGTACTCCAGCGACCGCTCGGCGGCGACCCGCTCGGACTCGTCGGCGATGTCGGCCGGTACCGGCACGGACGCCGAGATCGGCAGGCCCTGGCCGGGGTTGGTGCCCCAGGTGACGAAGGGCTCGAGGTCGGCGGCCTCGAGGACGACCTCGGCGTCGAACTCGGCGTCGTCGTCGGACCTGAGCGTCTTCCAGTACTCGACGGCGGCGTCCCAGTCAGCCCCCTCGGGGGCGTGCGGGCGGCCCTTGAGGTACTCGAACGTGGTCTCGTCGGGCGCGATCATGCCGGCGCGCGCGCCCGCCTCGATGGACATGTTGCAGATGGTCATCCGCGCTTCCATCGACAGCTTGCGGATCGCCTCGCCGCGGTACTCCAGGACGTAGCCCTGGCCGCCGCCGGTGCCGATCTTGGCGATGACGGCGAGGATGATGTCCTTGCTGGTGGTGCCGGGCGGCAGGGCGCCGTTGACCGTGATCGCCATGGTCTTGAACGGCTGCAGGGGAAGCGTCTGGGTGGCGAGCACGTGCTCCACCTCGGACGTGCCGATGCCGAACGCGAGGCCGCCGAACGCGCCGTGCGTGGAGGTGTGCGAGTCGCCGCAGACGACGGTGAGGCCCGGCATGGTCAGGCCGAGCTGGGGCCCCACCTGATGGACGATGCCCTGGTCGGCGTCGCCGAGGCTGTGCAGCCGGATGCCGAACTCGCGGGCGTTCGCCCGCAGGGTGTCGATCTGGGTGCGGCTGGTCTCGTCGGCGATCGGCCGGTCGATGTCCAGCGTCGGGGTGTTGTGGTCCTCGGTGGCGATGGTGAGGTCCGGCCGGCGCACGGGGCGCCCGGCGAGCCGGAGCCCTTCGAACGCCTGGGGACTCGTCACCTCGTGGACGAGATGCAGGTCGATGTACAGCAGGTCGGGCTCGCCCCCGGTGCCACGTCGCACCAGGTGTGCCTCCCAGACCTTCTCCGCCAGCGTGCCGGCCATTGCGGGTCGCCTCCTCGTCACTTCCAGTTTCGCCCTGCATCGATGTTCGATCTATGGTGCCGACTTGCCATCTCACGCCCTGAGACGGCAATATCGAGGTATGGACGATACTAGCGGAGTCGGCGTACTGGACAAGGCCGCGTCCGTCCTCGGCGCGCTCGAGGCCGGTCCGGCCACCCTGGCACAGCTCGTGAACTCGACGGGCCTGGCCCGTCCGACCGCGCACCGCCTGGCGGTCGCGCTCGAGCACCACCGCATGGTCGCACGCGACATGCAAGGCCGCTTCGTGCTGGGTCCGCGCCTCAACGAGCTCGCCACGGCCGCCGGCGAGGACCGGCTGCTCGCGGCGGCGAACCCGGTGCTCATCGCGCTGCGCGACCACACCGGCGAGAGCGCCCAGCTCTACCGCCGCCAGGCGGACCAGCGGGTGTGCGTGGCCGCGGCGGAACGCCCCGTGGGCCTGCGCGACTCGATCCCGGTGGGCGCGACGCTCACGATGCACGCCGGCTCCGCGGCGCAGATCCTGCTCGCCTGGGAGGAGCCGGACCGCCTGCACCGCGGCCTGCGGGAGGCGGTGTTCACCGCGACGATCCTGTCGGGTGTCCGACGGCGGGGGTGGGCGCAGTCGGTCTCGGAGCGCGAGCTGGGCGTGGCGTCCGTCTCGGCCCCCGTGCGCGGCCCGTCGGGCCGCGTCGTGGCCGCGGTGAGCGTGTCCGGGCCGGTGGAGCGGCTGTCGCGGCAGCCGGGCCGGCTGCACTCGGCGGCCGTGGTGGCGGCGGCGAACAAGCTCACCGAGGTGCTGCACCGGTCGGGTGAGTGACCGTCGCGGGACCACACGGCAAAGTCTTTACCAAACCTTCGCGCCACACCGAGGTCGGTGACCCTGCAGGCTGGACCCGGAAAGTACGCTTTCATTCGACGTGTGCTACCAGGCCCGCACGCGCGTCGTCGTCGTGAGGAAGACAGATGTCGCCGAAACTGAGGCTCGTCCTCATCTGGTTGGCGGTGATCGCCATCGTGTCCATGATCATCAGCGACCCCAACGGGTCGGCAGACTTCGTCCTCACGATCTGGGACATGATCTGGGGTGCGGTGCTGTCGATCGCCACGTTCTTCGAGCAGTTGTTCACGGGCATCCTGGCCGGGTGACCCCTGCGTGACCGAGACCGAGGAGTTCTTGCGCGGCCACCGAGGGCTGCGCAAGTACATCCTGAGTGGTGAGGAGATCATCTTCGCCACGCACCGGCACTGGATCCGCCTGTGGGAGCCGGTGCTGACGACGGTCGGCTCGTTCGTGGTGCTCGTGGTGGTGTTCCTCGCCGCGAGCAGCGAGATGCGCGACATCCTGGTGTGGTTGTTCTGGGGCTGGGCCCTGGTGGTGGGGCGCCTGGGATGGAAGTACCTGGAGTGGCGCCACGACTGGCTGCTGATGACGAGCCTGCGGCTGATGACGGTGACGGGTTTCGTGGTGCAGAGGGTGGCCACGATGCCCCGGGACAAGGTGACGGATCTCGGCTACCGCCAGGACGTGCTGGGCCAGATCCTCGGCTACGGCACGTTCCACTTCGAGTCGGCCGGCCAGGACCAGACACTGGGCACCGAGGAGTACATCCCGAGCTCGGACTCCCTGTACCGAACCCTCATGACGGCCCTCTTCCACCCGGACGCCGACCCGAAGCCGCCCCAGATGCCGCCGTCCATCCTCCCGAAGCAGCGGGAGACCCCCGCCGAGGCCGACCCCCCGGACCCCGAGGCCACCCGCTCGACCCCCCGCACCCAACAGATCCAGATCCGCCCGACCCGCGAGGACTGAGGCAAAAGCCC
>NZ_JADBGR010000106.1:0-25074 GCF_014892515.1 Myceligenerans pegani | reverse complement strand
CCCCCGGGGCGGGGTGTGGGGGCTCCGCCCCCACAAAACACAAAGAGACGGAGCAGGCCCATTCATGGGCACACTCCGCCTCTCCGTCTCGTACCCCCAGCGGGATTTGAACCCGCGTTACCGCCGTGAGAGGGCGGCGTCCTAGGCCGCTAGACGATGGGGGCCTGAGACTGCTTCTGTACTGCGCTGGGGTACCAGGACTCGAACCTAGACTAAGTGGACCAGAACCACTCGTGCTGCCAATTACACCATACCCCAAGGGGGTGTCCGCTCCCCCTCGGGAGGGCGTCACCGAGGGAAAACACTACCCGACAGTCGCCGACCTGCCAAAGCGGATCGGGGTGCGGTGCATCACGCCCGCGCGACCGTGTGTTCGCGGCCTCCGCCGAGGGCCGCGGGAAGCTCCTCCAGCCCGGTGATCACGGCGACGCCGGACGCCCGCATCGCCTCGTGATCCTCCGTCTCATGGAGGCGCTTCCGCACGCCGCGCCGGGCCAGCCACACGCCGAGCAGCCCGGCGTCCCGGGCGGCCGCCGCGTCCACGGCCGGCTCGTCGCCCACGTACGCCGTCCGCGCCGGGTCGGTCCCCAGCCGCCGCGCGCCCTCGGTGAACACCCGGGGGTCGGGCTTGCCGAACCCGAGCGTGTCCACCCCGACCAGCACGGGAAGGCCCGAGAGGCCGACCGACGCCAGCTTGCGTTCCTGCAGCTCCACGGACGCGTTCGTCACGACCCCCACCCGTAGCCCGGCCTCGCGCGCGGCCGCGAGCGCGGGGGCCGCGTCGTCGAACGGGATCCAGGACTTCTCGAAGGTGCCCCAGAACAGGTCGTCCCACTCGTCGAAGAACTCCTCCGTGACGGGCTCGCCGCCGAAGGTCTCGTGCAGCAGCGCGGCCCGGTGGCGGCGCTGGGTGCGGTGGTCGGTCTCGCCTCGGGTGTACCGGCGGTACCAGCCGCCCGGGTCGGACCGCCACTGGTGCAGCATCTCGTCGAGGCGCTCGGGCCCGGCGTCGGGCAGGTAGCGCTCCCGGACCGCGTCCAGCGCCCGGGCGAACGCGCCGCGCGTGTCGACGAGGGTGTCGTCGACGTCGAACAGCACACCGTCCACCAGCCACTCCTTCATCCCGGCTCCGTCACGTCCGCTCCGCCGACCCGGCTCGGTCGGGCCGCTCACGGCGTCAGCCGCTGGGCCCGGCGCCAGCGGGCGAAGGCCAGCAGGGCGGCGGCGACGACGGCGGTGCCCGTCATGCTGAGCACGCCGGACAGCGGGCTCACCTCGGTGATGAGCATCGTCTCGGCCATGGTGCCGGTGGCGATCGCGGCGCCGAAGGCGAACAGGTTGTTCACGACGTGCAGTGCGATGGCGCACTCGAGGCCGCCGGTGCGCCAGACGAGCACGCTCGCCACCAGGCCGAAGAAGAACCGGTCCGCGAAGAGCCACGGGTTCTGCAGCCCGTGAGCGAGGGCGAACAGCGTCGCGGAGATGACCATCGGCAGCACGACGGCGAGCCATGCCGGGCGGCACCACGCCCCCACGACCTGCTGGACCCAGCCCCGGAAGAAGTATTCCTCTCCCGCGGCCTGCAGGGGCGTGGTCAGCAGGATCACGAGCGCGACGAGCTGCCAGCCCTGCTCGGGGGCGATCGTGAGCTGCTCGCTCGACGCCGGCGCGAACGCCTCGAGCACGAAGCCGAGCGGGACCAGCACGAGGACGGACGTGCCCACCGCGCCGGCCAGCAGCCCCCAGCGCAGCCGGCCGGTGACCGACGAGACCAGGCCGGGCCGCCCCGTGGCGACCAGCGCCGCCAGCAGCGCCATCGGGATCGGGATGGCGAGGGAGATGTTCGTCGCCAGGAGGCCGAGCGGCGTGGTGAGCCACTCGGTGTCCAGGGCGGTCTCCTCGAACCGGTTGACGAACTCGGCCGGGTCGTTCGCGAAGACCGCCCCGAGCTGCGCGAAGGCCGACCACACGAAGAACACCACCGCCCCGCCCAGCATGACGGCGATCGCGAGCAGCGGGCGCCACCAGCGGTGCCGCGGGCCGCGCCACGCCTGCGGGTAGGGGCGGAGCTCGGTCATGCCGCGAGCCGCTCGATCGCGGCGTCCACCCGGGCCAGGGTGCGCTCCCGCCCGAGCACCTCGAGCGACTCGAACAGCGGCAGCCCGATCCGGCGGCCGGTCACGGCCACCCGCACGGGCGCCTGCGCCTTGCCGAGCTTGAGGCCGTGCTTCTCCCCGACGGTGGTCACCGTCTCCTTGAGCGGCTCGGCCTCCCACGCCGCGTCCGCGAGCGCCGCCCGCATGTCGGCGAGGAGCGTGGCCGCGTCGCCCTTCATGGCCTTGTTCCAGGAGTCCTCGTCGATGGCGGGTTCGTCGAGGAAGAGGAAGTCGACGTTGTCGGTGATCTCGGAGAGCAGCGCGACGCGGGTCTGGGCGAGGGGCGCGACGGCGTCGAACACGCGCTGGTCGAACTGGTCGGGCGTCCAGGGGGCGTGCGGGGCGGTGAGCCACGGGGCGCAGGCGTCCTTGAACTCGCCCGGGGTGAGGGCGCGGATGTACTCGCCGTTGAAGGCGGTGAGCTTCTTGAGGTCGAAGAACGCGGAGGAGGAGTTGACGTCCTCGATCCGGAACCGGCGCACGAGTTCGTCGAACGGGAGGATCTCCTCGTCGTTGCCGGGCGCCCAGCCGAGCAGCATGAGGTAGTTGACCATCGCGGCGGGCAGCACGCCGTCGGCGAGGTAGTCCTCGAGGGCGACCTTGTCGCGGCGCTTGGAGAGCTTCTGCCGCTTCTCGTTGACGATGACGGGCAGGTGCGCCCAGACGGGCGGGGTGGCGCCGAGCGCCTCCCACAGGAGCTGCTGTTTGGGGGTGTTGGGCAGGTGCTCCTCGCCGCGGATGACGTGGGTGATGCGCTCGTCCATGTCGTCGACGACGTTCGCGAGGAGGAACACAGGCGATCCGTCGCCGCGGGCCACGACGAAGTCCTCGAGGGTGTCGTTGGAGAAGGCGGGGTTGCCGCGGATGAGGTCGACGACGCGTGTCTCGCCCTCGTCGGGGGTGCGGAAGCGCAGGGCGCGGCCGGCGGCGTACTCGAGGCCGCGGTCGCGGCAGTGGCCGTCGTAGCCGGTCTGCTTGCCGCCGGTGCGGGCGAGGACGTCGTCCCGGGTGCAGTCGCAGTAGTACGCCTTGCCGTCGGCGTGCAGGCGGGCGGCCGCGTCGCGCTGGATGCCGGCGTTGGCGGACTGGTAGTAGGGCCCCTCGAAGGCCGGGTCGCCGGCCGTGATGCCGAGCGACTCCATCGCCGACAGGATGCCGTCGACCCATTCGGGCTTGTTGCGCGAGGCGTCGGTGTCCTCGATGCGCAGCACGAAGACGCCGCCCTGCTGCTTGGCGACCGCCCAGTTGAACAGGGCGGAGCGGGCACCGCCGACGTGGAACATGCCGGTGGGCGACGGGGCGAAGCGGACGCGTACGGGGGTCGAGGAGTTCACGCGGACCAGCGTAGTCGGCGAGTCCGACACCGCCCCGTGCGATCTCGTCCGGCGGCGCCCGCGACCGACGTCGTGCCCGGCGACGGCCCGGGAACTCAGCCCCGCCGCAGCACCGGGTTCGCCAGCACGCCGAGCCCTTCGACCTCGCACTCGACGCGGTCGCCGTGGTCGAGGAGGCCGACGCCGGCGGGCGTGCCGGTGAGGATGACGTCGCCGGGCAGGAGCGTCATGGCCTGGGAGATGTAGGAGACGAGGAACGGCACGTCGAACACGAGGTCGCGGGTGCGGCCGTCCTGCTTGGCCTCGCCGTTCACGCGGGAGGTGACGCGGACGTCCTCGGGGTCGAGGTCGGTGTCGATCCAGGGCCCGAGCGGGCACGACCCGTCGAAGCCCTTGGCGCGCGCCCACTGCCCGTCGGTGCGCTGCGCGTCGCGCGCGGTGACGTCGTTGGCGACGGTGTAGCCCAGGATGTACGACCCCGCCGACTCCTCGGGCACCTCCTTGCACACCTTCCCGATCACGACCGCGAGCTCGGCCTCGAAGCCGACCTCGTCGGAGAAGTCCGGCAGCACGATCGGGTCGTCCGGCCCGATGACAGACGTGTTGGGCTTGAAGAACAGGAGCGGGCTGGGCGGCACCTCGCCACCCATCTCGGCGGCGTGCGCGGCGTAGTTCTTGCCGACCGCGACGACCTTGGACCGCGGGATCACCGGCGCCAGCAGCCGGACGCCGTCGCCCAGCTCGACGCGTTCGCCCGTGGGCATGGCCGGCATGTACAGCGGGTCGCCGCCGAGCACGGCGAGGAAGGTCTTGTCCCCCTCGGTCTGCACGAGGCCGAACCTGGGGTCGTCTCCGGTGGTGAATCTCGCGATGCGCACGCACCCAATCTACGTGCCCGACGGGGACCCGCCCACCTCCTACCCTGTCCCCATGGCTCTCCCGTTCCGACAGGTCAACGTCTTCTCCGCCACGCCCACCGGCGGCAACCCGCTCGCCGTCGTGCACGACGCCGAAGGGCTCACCGACGAGCAGATGGCCGCCTTCGCGCGGTGGACCAACCTGTCCGAGACCACGTTCCTGCTCCCGCCGACGGACCCGGCCGCCGACTACCGCGTGCGGATCTTCACGCCGGTGCACGAGCTGCCGTTCGCCGGGCACCCCACGCTCGGCACGGCGCACGCCTGGCTGGAGGCCGGGGGCGTGCCGGCCGGCGAGGACGTGGTCCAGGAGTGCGGCGTCGGCCTGGTGACGGTCCGCAGGGGGACGCCGGCCGGCGACGCCGAACCGGCGCGGGCCGGCTCGGCGCTCCTGGCGTTCGCGGCCCCGCCGCTCCTCCGCTCGGGCCCCGTCGCCGAGGAGGACCGGTCCCGGGTCGCCCGCGCCCTGGGGATCGACGCCGCCGACATCGTCCGCGCCGCCTGGGTCGACAACGGCCCCGGCTGGGTGGGTGTGCAGCTGCGGGACGCCGAGGCGGTGCTCGCGCTGCGGATCGACGCCGCGCGGTTCGACGACCTCGCGATCGGGGTCGTCGGTCCGCACTCGCCCGCCGACCGGGCACGGCTCGGCGCGGACGTCGAGGTGCGCGCGTTCGTGCCGGGCCTCGGGGCGTACGAGGACCCGGTGACGGGGAGCCTCAACGCCGGCCTGGGGCAGTGGCTCGCGGGGGCGGTGCTGCCGCCGTCGTACGTGGCGGCGCAGGGCACCCTGCTGGGGCGGGAGGGACGCGCCCACGTCACGAAGGACGACGACGGCGAGGTGTGGGTCGCGGGCGGCACGGTCACGACGATCGTGGGCGAGGTCGGCCTCTGAGGGACCGTGGGAGGTCAGGGTCTGAGGACGGGCTCGGTGGGCGCCGCCGCCCGCCCCGTGACCCACCGCACCCAGGCCGCCATCGCGCGTTCCAGCGGGCCCTGGCCGAGCAGGGCGCGCCACAGGGTCGCGGCGACCAGCGTGATCAGGACCATCCAGCCGAGCGGCCCGTTCGTCGGCGGGTCGAGCAGGTCGAAGCCGCCGGCGGTCACGGCCCAGATCGCGACGATCTGCGCGGAGTAGACGGTCAGCGCCATCGCGCCGACGGCGGCCAGGGGCGCCAGCACGCGCGCGCCGATCCTCCCCGCGTACAGGCACAGCCCGATCACCCCGAGGGCGAACCCGCCGGAGCCGAACACCTCGAGCATCGTGTCGTCGTGGGGACCGTCGAGCCAGAGGTACTGCGGTGTCGGCCAGGGATCTCCGAGGCCGAGCGCGCCCGGCCCGGCCCATTCGGTGGTGGCCTGCCGCAGGTTCGCCTCGATCGCCTCCCGGCCGCCGGCCGCCGCGGTCATGCCCGCGGACACCAGCGCGCACAGGAAGGCGACCCCGAAGCCGCCGCCCACCAGCCCGAGCCGCAGTCGCGTGCTGCGCAGGTCGCTGCGGCCCACGGCCAGGCCCGCGAGCACGAACGCCATCCAGGCGATCGCCGGGTAGTGGCCGGTGAGGAGGAAGTCGGTGAACGCGCCGGAGCCGTCGCGCGGCAGCCGGAGGCCCAGCCGGGCCAGCAGTTCGGGGCCGTAGTACGCGATCGGCGGCCCGAGCACGCCGATCATCACCGCGATCGGCGCGAGCTCCGAGGGGCGCAGCCGCAGGAACGGCAGCGCCAGCACGAAGTACGCCGCGTAGAAGCCGAGGATCAGCGCGACGCGCGTGCCCAGGAGGTCGAGGAACGCGACGAGCACCAGCAGCGCGGTCGCCCGGGCCAGGATCGCCATCCGTGCCGTCGCCAGGTCCTTGCCCGACGGCGGTTCCCGGCGCCCGGTCGCCAGCCCCAGGGACACGCCCGCCACGGTGGCGAACAGGATGGACGAGCGGCCGTGCGAGAACCCCAGCCAGCCCTCGAAGGTGGTGAGGTCCGTCGAGGTCACGCCGACGTGCGCCGTGAACATGCCGAGCACGGCCAGGCCGCGGGCGATGTCGATCCCGGGGACCCGTTCTGCCGATGGCTTGGCCATGGAGGCATCCTCGCAGGTCTCGTTCCGCCCTGTCCCGCTCCGTGAGAACCCCCGTGTGACGCCCGCCTCACCTCGGTAGCGTGCAAACATGAGACCCAGTACCGAACCTGCGGTGCCCCCACACGACATGCCCGCAGGCACCGATCCCGTCGACGCGATCGATGCGCCCGGTCACCACCGCAGCGACCTGACGAAGGAGTCGGAGTCGTACACGCACGGCCACCACGAATCCGTGCTGCGATCGCATCGCGCCCGCACCGCCGCCAACTCCGCCGCGTTCCTGCTGCCCCTCCTCGGCGAGGGCATGCGGGTGCTGGACGTCGGCTGCGGCCCCGGCACGGTCACCGTCGACCTGGCCGAGAAGCTCGACGGCGGGGAGGTCGTGGGCGTCGACGCCGCCGGCGACGTCCTGGACTCGGCCCGCGAGCTCGCCGTGCAGCATCCGGCGGCGAACGTGCGGTTCGAGCAGGCCAACGCCTACGAGCTGCCGTTCGACGACGACACGTTCGACATCGTCTTCGCCCACCAGCTGCTGCAGCATCTCTCGGAGCCCGTCGTCGCGCTGCGCGAGATGCGGCGCGTGGCGAAGCCGGGCGGCCTCGTGGCCGTGCGCGACGCCGACTACGCGGCCATGGCCTGGTACCCGGCCTCGCCCGAGCTGACCGAGTGGAACACGCTCTACCACGAGGTCACGCACGCGTACGGTTTCGAGCCCGACGCGGGCCGCCACCTGCTGTCCTGGGTGCGGGAGGCCGGGTTCGACCCGTCCGGGATCGTGCCCACCGCCAGCTCCTGGTGCTACGCCACCCCCGAGGACCGGCGCTGGTGGGGCGAGCTGTGGGCGCAGCGGTGCACCGAGTCGAACTTCGCCGTGCAGGCCAAGGAGTCGGCGCTGGCCGACGAGGTCGGCCTGGAACAGCTCGCACAGGGCTGGCAGGAATGGGCGGCGGCCGACGACGGCTGGTTCGCCGTCCTGCACGGCGAGGTGCTCGCGCGGGCCTGAGGTACCGCCCGGGGCGCGCCGCCGGCTCCGCTGCGTCGGGAGCGGGTACGGGGTTCCCCGGCTACGTGGTTGCCCCAATTGTCAGGTGAGTGGCCTATTCCTACGGTCAAGTGGACCGAACCGCGACGTGGAGCCCGTCCCCGCCGCACCCACTCACCGAGGTGATCCGACATGAAAGGCACCGCAGTCCCCCGCGCAGTACATTCCCCGACCCGACTCGCTCCGGGCCGCCTGGCGCTCGCCGTCCTGGCCGTGCTCGCCCTCGCCATCACGGTGCTCGTCGCCGCGCCGACCTCCCTGACCCCGTCCGCCCAGGCCCACGGCTGGGTCTCCGACCCGCCCAGCCGCCAGGACCACTGTGCCAGCGGCACCGTGAGCCACGACTGTCAGGGCATCCAGTACGAGCCGCAGAGCGTCGAGGCCCCGAAGGGCTCGATGCAGTGCTCCGGCGGCTCGCGCTTCACCAACCTCGACAACGACTCGCACGCGTGGCCGCGCACGTCGATCGGCAGCACGCACACGTTCACGTGGACCATCACGGCGAACCACCGGACCTCCACGTGGGAGTACTTCGTGGACGGCCAGCTCTTCCGCACGTTCGACGACGGTGGCGCGCAACCGCCGTCGACGGTCCGTCACACGCTGTCGGGCCTGCCGTCGGGGAACCACAAGATCCTCGCGCGGTGGAACGTCTACGACACCGCGATGGCGTTCTACGCCTGCATCGACGTGAACGTCGGTGGCGGGGGCGGCGACCCGACCGACCCGCCGGACCCCGACCCCGGCGACTGCTCCGCCCCTGCCTGGGTCTCCAGTGTGGCGTACCTGGGCGGCGCGGAGGTCTCCTACCAGGGCAGCCACTACCGCGCCAAGTGGTGGACCCAGGGCGAGATCCCGAGCCAGTCCGGCCAGTGGGGCGTCTGGGAGGATCTCGGGCCCTGCTGATCCACCCCGGCGACGGCGGTCGGTGCGACGACGACGTCGCGCCCACCGCCGTTCCCGCTCGGGTATGACACGGACCTCCGGCCGTCGCCCGTGGTCGGTCTGTACCCGCCATACCTGCGAACCCGAACCCATTTTTCACCCGTTCCATGGCAGCATGATGGCGTGCCGACCATGGTCGTGCGGGGTGTCCACCCCGCCCCCGTCGAGATCCCGGACGCGGTTCACGCGCTCGCGGGCTGGTACGTGGGGTGGGGCAGCGTCACGCCCGTCTGGCGCAACGACCTGGGCGGTCTCACGTTCCGGCTCGAGGACGCCCCGCTGCTGCACGGCCCGGCCCCGCGACCCCGGCCCGCCCGCTACCTCAAGTGGGTGCCCGCGGACTCGCCGTGCCCCGACCCCTTCGCCGAGGCCGGCCGGCTGGCATGGGCCCGCCGGTTCGCCGCCGTCCCGCGGGTGCTCGACGTCGGCCGCGGCGACGACGGCGCGTGGCTGCTGACCGAGGAACTGCCGGGCACGTCCGCCATCGACCCGCGCTGGCGGGAGCACCCCCGCGCCGCGGCGCGCGCCATCGGCGAGGGCCTGCGCCTGCTGCACGACGCCGCACCCGTGGCCGACTGCCCGTTCACGTGGGCACCCGTCGCCCGGACCTCCGCCCTCCCGCCGGAGGTTCGCGCCGCCGTCGGCCCGCCCCCGCCCGTCGACCGGCGCGTCGTCTGCCACGGCGACGCGTGCGTCCCCAACACGCTCCTGCACGACGACGGGACGTTCGCCGCGCACGTCGACCTCGGTGACCTCGGCGTCGCCGACCGCTGGAGCGACCTCGCGGTGGCGTCCCGCTCCATCGCCCGGCGGTTCCAGGACCCGCGCCTGCCCGCGGAGTTCTTCGCCGCGTACGGCGTCACGCCCGATCCGGAGCGGATCGACTACTACCGCCGGCTGTGGGACGTCGTCGAGCGGCATCGCAAGCGGCTCCGGCAGCAGCCGCGCGGTGCGGCGTAGGCGCCCCGGCGCCGACGGTGCGCCGCGACGGCTTCGTGCGGCGCCTATCCTGCCGTCGTGTCCATTCCCACCGAACCCGTCGCCGCGCCCGACGTCGTCCGTCGCCTCGCCGGGGCCGACCGCGTCGTTCCCGTCTGGGCGAACGAACTGGGCGGCCTCACCTTCCGGCTCGATCCGGTGTCCGACGCCGTTCCCGTCTCCGAGGCGAACGGCACGCGCCGCGCACGCTACGTGAAGTGGCGACTGCTCAGCGCCGCGCACCCGGGAGAAGCCGATCTCGCCGACGAGGCCGCGCGCCTCGCCTGGGCGGCGTCGTACACACCCGTGCCACGCGTGCTGGAGCACGGGCGGGACGACGACTCCGAATGGCTGGTGACGGAGGCGATCGACGCCCGGACCGCCGTCGACCCGCGCTGGATCGCCGCACCGCAGACCGCCGTCCGCGCGATCGGCGTCGCGCTGCGGGCGCTGCACGACGCGCTGCCCGTCGCCGACTGCCCCTTCACCTGGTCGGTCGAGGAGCGCGTGGCCCGGGTCCTCCCGGAGAAGGCCGACCCCGGCACGCTCGCACGCCTGGCCGACGCGCCCGACCTCGTCGGACCCGTCGTCTGCCACGGCGACGCCTGCGCCCCCAACACCCTGCTGCACGACGACGGCACCTGGGCCGCGCACGTCGACCTCGGCCGGCTCGGCGTCGCCGACCCCTGGGCCGACCTGTCCGTCGCCGCCCTCAGCACCGTGTGGAACTACGGCCCCGGCTACGAGCACCTGGTGTACGAGTCCTACGGCATCGACCCCGACCCCGACCGCATCGCGTACTACCGCCTCCTGTGGGACGCGACGTAGCCGCCGGTCGCGCCCGCCGACGGTGCTGAGAGAATGTGCGCACCATGACGACCACGACGCCTCGCCCCGCCGGAACCCTTCTTCCCCACATCCCCGCTCCGACGGGCAAGGCCCCCGACCCGGACGTGCTCTTCGAGAACTTCGGGACGTGGGCGTCCGACGGCGGTCGCCCGCTCTACCCGCACCAGGAGGAGGCGCTGCTGGAGCTCATGACGGGCTCGCACGTCATCCTCGCGACGCCGACCGGCTCGGGGAAGTCCATGGTGGCGATGGGCGCGCAGTTCGCGGCGCTGGCGGCGAACCGGTCCGGCCGGGGCGGGCGCACCTACTACACGGCGCCGCTCAAGGCGCTGGTCAGCGAGAAGTTCTTCGACCTGGTCGCGGCGTTCGGGTCGAAGAACGTCGGCATGATGACGGGCGACTCCGCGGTCAACCCGGACGCCCCGATCATCTGCTGCACGGCGGAGATCCTGGCGAACCTCGCTCTGCGGCAGGCCCGCAACGACGGCGGCCCGCTCACCGGCGAGGACGCGATCGCCCAGGTCGTCATGGACGAGTTCCACTACTACGGCGACCCGCAGCGCGGCTGGGCCTGGCAGGTGCCGCTGCTGGAGCTGCCGGACACGCAGTTCCTGCTCATGTCGGCCACGCTGGGCGACACCACGCGGCTGCGCGAGGACCTGGAGTCCCGCACGGGCCGCGAGGTCGCCGAGGTGACGGGCGCCGAGCGCCCCGTCCCGCTGGAGTTCTCCTACGTCGTCGAGCCGCTCACGGACACGATCCAGGAACTCGTCGAGACGCACCGCGCTCCCGTGTACGTGGTCCACTTCACGCAGAAGGACGCCGTCGACCGGGCCCAGGCGCTGCTCTCGGCGAAGCTGGCGTCGAAGGCGGAGAAGGAGGCCGTCACCGCGGAGATCGGCGCGTTCCGGTTCGGCACGGGTTTCGGCAGGACGCTGAGCAAGTTCCTGCGCGCGGGGATCGGCGTGCACCACGCGGGCATGCTGCCCAAGTACCGCCGCCTGGTGGAGCGCCTCACCCAGAAGGGCCTGCTCAAGGTCGTGTGCGGCACCGACACCCTCGGCGTCGGCATCAACGTGCCCATCCGCACGGTGCTGCTGACCAGCCTGGTCAAGTTCGACGGCGAGCGCATGCGCCACCTCACGGCGCGCGAGTTCCACCAGATCGCGGGCCGCGCCGGCCGCGCGGGCTTCGACACGCTCGGCGAGGTCCTGGTCATGGCCCCCGAGCACGTCATCGAGAACCGCAAGGCGCTGCTCAAGGCCGGCGACGACCCGAAGAAAAAGAAGAAGATCGTCCGGAAGAAGGCCCCCTCCGGCGCGGTGAACTGGACCGACTCCACGTTCGAGCGCCTGCGCGACGCCGACCCGGAGCCGCTGACCAGCAACTTCACCGTCTCCCACGCGATGGTGCTGAACGTGCTGGCACGGCCCGACGGCGACCCGGTCGCGGCGATGCGGCACCTGCTCACCGCGAACCACGACACCGACGCCCTCAAGGCGAAGCACGTCCGACAGGCCTTCCGCATCTACCGCAGCCTGCGCCAGTCCGGCGTCGTCGAACGCGTGCGCGTGCCGGACCCCACGCGGCCCGCCGGCCACCGGCCGAGCGCGCGGCTCGTCGTGGATCTGCCCCGCGACTTCGCGCTCAACCAGACGCTCTCGCCGTTCGCGCTCGCGGCCATGGACCTGCTCGACGTCGACAGCCCGACGCATGCGCTCGACGTCGTCTCCGTCATCGAGGCCACGCTCGACGACCCGCGGCAGGTCCTGTTCGGTCAGCAGAAGACGGCGCGCGGCGAGGCGGTCGCGGCGATGAAGGCCGAGGGCATCGAGTACGACGAACGCATGGAGCTGCTGGAGGAGGTCACCTGGCCCAAGCCGCTGCAGGACCTCCTGGAGCCGGCGTTCGCCACGTACAAGCAGACGAACCCGTGGGTGGCGGACGCCGAGCTGTCGTGCAAGTCGGTGGTGCGCGACATGCTCGAGAAGGCGATGACGTTCGGCGAGCTGGTCAGCGCCTACGGGCTGGAGCGCACCGAGGGCGTGGTGCTGCGGTACCTCGCCGACGCGTTCCGCGCCGTGCGGCAGGTGGTGCCGGAGGAGCACCGCACGGAGGACGTCCACGAGGTCATCGAGTGGCTGGGCGAGCTGGTGCGGAACGTCGACTCGTCGCTGCTCGACGAGTGGGAGCGGCTGCAGAACCCGGTGGACGACGACGCCGACCTGGTCGTGGAGGGCGAGCTCGCGGACGCGGGCGCGGAGGCTCCGGCACGCCCGGTCACCGGGAACCCGCGCGCGTTCCGGCGCCTGGTGCGCAACGCGATGTTCCGGCGCGTCGAGCTCGCCGCGCGCGAGGCGTACGAGGCCCTCGGCTCCCTGGACGGAGCGCTCGGCATGGACGCCGACGCCTGGGCCGACGCCCTGGACCCGCTGTTCGAGGAGCAGGGCGACGACGCGATCGGCATCGGCCCGGAGGCGCGCGCGGCCGGACTCGTCACGGTCCTCGAGCCGGGGGCGGAACTGCCGGACGGCAGCCGCGTGCCCGAGGGGACGTGGTGGGTGCGGCAGGTGCTCGACGACGCCGACGGCAACCACGACTGGGCCATCACCGCCGGCGTCGACCTGGCGGCCAGCGACGAGGCGGGGCAGGTCATGCTGCGGGCGATCCGTGTCGGCATGATCTGATACCCGCTGAAGCCCCGATCGTCATATTTTGCCGATCATTTGCTCTTTATTGAGAACTTTCTAGACTCTACTATTGCCAACAGAGTCAGTAACGGTGCTGTCTCGCCCGACAACAGGAGTCTGGTATGCACACCTCGTCCCGCGTCAGATCATCCCGTGTCAGACCTGCCGGTGCCGGATCGGCCACCCGTACCCGCCCGGCCCGTGCCCGTTCCCGAGCCGCCCGGACCGGGCCGGCCGTCGCCCTCGCCACCGCCGCCGCGCTCGTGGCCACGACCGCCGTCGCCGCCCCGCCCGCGGCCGCCGACGGACCCGGCGTCGGCGACCCGTGGGTCGTCACGCTCGGCGACTCGTACATCTCGGGGGAGGCCGGCCGCTGGGCGGGCAGCTCCAACGACGACTACCGCCGGGCCGACGCGCTCGGCCCCGGCGCGTACCACGACAACGCCGACGGCACCGGTGAGACGATTCCCGGCTGCCACCGCGCGTCCTCCGCCGAGGCCTACATCGGCGCGGGCACCCAGGGGCTCAACCTTGCCTGCAGCGGCGCGCGGACCGCGACGTCCACCGGGTCCGACTTCAAGCCCGGGATCGACTTCTACGACGGCGCCGAGGGACAGGGGCAGGCCCTCGCGCTGCAGGAGGCCGCCGCGACCCGGAACGTGCGCATGGTCGTGGTCTCGATCGGGGGCAACGACTTCGGCTTCGCGAGCATCGTGCAGCAGTGCGTCGTCAACTTCCTCACCTCGCCCTCCTGGTGGAAGAACTTCTGCCACGACGACGACTCGGTCGAGGCGCACTTCACCGCCGCGAACGTCGCGGCCGTGCGGGCCGACGTCGCGGAGTCCCTCCGCAACGTGGCCACCGCGATGCGGAATGCCGGTTACGCGGACGACCAGTGGACGCTCGTCGTCCAGACCTACCCGTCCCCGCTGCCGGACGGATCGGGGATCCGGTACTCCCAGTCCGGGTACAGCCGCCAGTTCACGGGCGGCTGCGGCATCTGGAACGCCGACGCCGACTGGGCCAACTCCACGGCGCTGCCGATCATCAACGGAGCGCTGCTCGGCGCGGCGGCCGACGTCAGCCTGCCCGGCGTCCGCACCCTCGACATGACGCACGCCTTCGACGGGCAACGCCTGTGCGAGGAGGAAGTCGGCCTGTACGAGGAGGTCGGCCTGGCGAACTGGCAGTCCCCGGGCGCCGTCGACCGGACGGAGTGGGTGAACCAGATCCGCACGATCTCCACGATCGGCGACTCACCCTACGAGGTCCAGGAGTCCCTGCACCCCAACTACTGGGGCCAGCTGGCGCAGCGCAACTGCCTGCGGCAGGTATGGAACGACGGGAACCCGGTCAGCGGAAGCTGCGGCGTCGCGAGCCTCGGCGCGGCGACGCTCACGGCGACCGGTGAGCCCCGGATGACCCTGGGACCGCTGGACCAGGAGGTCATGTCGCTCGCGGGGAAGTGACCCCGGCTGGTCGTCGAGCGGTCGGCCGCGCGCCGACCGCTCGGCTCCCGCCCGACGCCGGTCAGGCGGAGCGCTGGTACGTGGGCAGAAGCGTGTCGCTGGGGACGATCTCCTTGCCGAGCGGCATCAGCGACACCGGGATCAGCTTGAGGTTCGCCCAGCCCATCGGGATGCCGATGATCGAGATGAACAGCGGGATCGCGGTGAGGATGTGGCCGATCGCGAGCCACCAGCCGGCCACGACCACCCAGATGACGTTGCCCACGAGCGACATCACCTCACCGACCCCGGACTGCTTCCTGTCCACGACGGCCCGGCCGAACGGCCACAGCGAGTAGAGGCCGATCCGGAAGGACGCGATGCCGAACGGGATGGTGACGATCAGCAGGCAGCAGATGATGCCCGCCAGCATGTACCCGAGAAACAGGCCGAGGCCCGCGAAGATCAACCAGATGATGTTCAGCAGCGTCCGAAGCATGTGGCGATTCTGCCGCATACCGCGGCAGTCGCATCACCGGGTATCACCCTGATCCACCCCCCATACACTCGGACGGTGCCACCCTCGCCCGTCGCCGACCGCCTCGCCGCCGTCCGCTCCCGCATCGCCTCCGCCGCCCGCGCCGCCGGGCGCGACCCCGGGGACGTCCGCCTCCTGGTCGCAACCAAGACCCAGGACGCCGACGACGTGCGCGCGGCGGTCGACGCCGGCGTCGACCTGATCGGCGAGAACCGCGTCCAGGAACTCGTCGCGAAGGCTCCCGCCCTCGCCGACCGCGTCGCGGCGGGCACTCTCGAGGTGCACATGATCGGGCACCTGCAGCGCAACAAGATCAACCAGATGCTGGCCACGGCCACGGGCGTCGAGACCGTCGACGGCCGCACGCTCGCCGAGGCGCTGTCGACGCGCTGCGTCCGCGACGGCCGCACGCTGGACGTGATGGTGCAGGTGAACGTGTCGGGCGAGGGGACCAAGTCCGGCGTCGCACCCGACGACGCCGTCGCGCTCGCCGTCGACGTCGCCGCACTGCCCGGCCTGCGCCTGACGGGTTTCATGACGATCGGAGCGCGGCTCACCCCGGACGGCGAGCCGGCCGACGACGCGACGGTCCGGGCGGGCTTCGCCCGTCTCCGCGCGATCCGCGACGAGGTCCTGGCGTCCGGCGCCCCGGGCACGGCCGGCGCCCGCGAGCTCTCGATGGGCATGTCCACCGACCTCGACCTCGCGATCGCGGAGGGCGCCACGATCGTCCGCGTCGGCACCGCGATCTTCGGGCCGCGCGACGCCTGAACCGTCAGCGGGATATGGGCGCGGTCGTCCCGTCCGTCAGAGCCAGGAGGTCCTTCGGGGCGAGGCCGACGTCGAGCCCGCGCCGCCCACCGGAGACGTAGACGACGTCGAACGACTCGGCCGACTCGTCCAGGACAGTGGCGTGCCGCTGCTTCTGGCCGAGCGGCGAGATGCCCCCTGCGACGTAGCCCGTCGCCCGCTCGGCGCGCGCGACGTCCGCCATGGCCGCCTTCTTCCCGCCGACCGCCTTCGCCAGCGCCTTCAGGTCCAGCTTGCGGTCCACGGGCACGATGCCGACGGTGAGCGCGCCGTCGACGTCGGCCAGCAGCGTCTTGAACACCTGCTCGGGCGGCAGCCCGAGCGCGTCGGCGGCCTCGGCGCCGAAGTCGTCCCGGGACGCGTCGTGCTCGTACGCCTGGAGGACGTGCTCCACGCCGGCCTTCTCGAGGGCGACGACGGCGGGCGTGCCGCCTCCGCTCGCTCCTGCCCGCTTCTTCTTCGCCACGAGCGCCATTGTGGCCGACCACGGCGAGGCTGTCCCCGCATTTCCGGGGCGACGGCGCCCGCGTTGCCCCGGCGTACAGTTGTCGCGTGCTCGCTCTCCTCGTCCTGGCCATCCTGGTGGGCGGTTCCCTTCAGCGGGTGACCGGGATGGGGTTCGGGCTCGTGGCGGGGCCGTTCATCGTGCTGCTCGTCGGTCCGCTGGAGGGCGTCCTGCTCGTCAACGTCGTGGGCGCCACGATGGCGCTGCTCATCGTCGGGCGGCTGCTGCGCGGGGTCGACTGGCGGCGGTACGCGTGGCTGGCGGGCGCCTCGGTGAGCGTGAGCGTCCCCGCGGCGCTGCTGCTGCGCGGCGCGAGCCCGGCGGCGCTGGAGATCGGCATCGGGGCCGTCGTCATCGGCGCCATGACGCTGGCCCTGGTCACGTCCCGCCTCCACGGTGAACGGCGGCGCTTCCGCGAGCGCGACCCCCGCCCCCTCGTCGTCACCGGGGTGGCCTCCGGGTTCGGCAGCGTCGCCGCCGGGATCGGCGGGCCGCCGCTCGCCGTGTACGCCGTCCTGGAGCGGTGGGACACGAAGTCCTTCGCCGCGACCGCACAGCCCTTCTTCATGACCAACGCGCTCGCCGCGATGGCCGCCAAGGTCATCTTCGCCGGCGCGACGTTCCCGGCGTTCGCGGTCTGGGAGTGGGTGGTGATCGGGCTGGCGCTGGTCGCGAGCATCGGGCTGGGCGAGCTCCTCGCCCCGCGCATCTCCCGGGAGGCGACGCGGCGCGTCCTCGTCGTGCTGGCCTACGTAGGCGGTGCGGCGACGCTCGGCAGAGGCCTGGCGCAGCTCCTCTGAGAAACGCGGCCGCCGAGGAACGCGGCCGTCCCGGCCGCGGCTCCGGACGGAGTGAGCCCCCTCACGGTGTGGGGCACGCCACTGAGGTGAACCCCGCGTGCCGGTATCGTCGCGGTGATCCCCATTCATCAAGGAGAGGACGCCCCATGTCCGTCGCCGCCCCCGCGAGCCCTCTGCTGCGGCCCGCGACCGCGTCCGACGTCCCGGCCCTGGTCGAGCTCAACAACGCCGCCATCCCGGCGGTCCCGGTGACCCCCGCCGACGAGATGGAGGGGCTGCTCGACATCTCCTCCCTCGCGCTGGTCGCCACGGACGGCGACTCCGCCGACCCCCTCGGGTTCCTGCTCGCGCTGGACCCGGGTGCCGAGTACTCGTCGGAGAACTACGACTGGTTCGAGGACCGGGGGCTGGACCATCTGTACGTGGACCGCATCGTCCTCGGTGAGCGCGCCCGGAACCGCGGCATCGGCCGCCGCCTGTACGACGCGGTGTTCGACGCCGCCCGCGAGGCCGAGCGCGACGTCGTCACCTGCGAGATCAACCTGGACCCACCGAACCCGGGGTCCATGCGCTTCCACGGCCGCCTCGGGTTCGAGCAGACCGGCGAGCAGCTCACCAAGGGCGGCGAGGTCCTGGTCGCCAAGATGGCGGCCCAGGTCCCGGACCGCGTCTGAGGCAACCGGTCCCGGGCCGCCGGAAGGGTTGCGACGACCGAGGACGCGACGCAGGAGCGCCCGCAGGGCGGAGCCCGGCGGCTCCGGAAAACAGAGTCAGCGCAGCCGGTCGATCGCCCCGCGGACGCCGAGCACCCCGGGCGCCGCGAGGGCGGCCCGGGCAGCCGCCTCGTCGACGCCGACGAGCAGCGTCACGAGCGCCACCCGCAGGTCTCCCCCGGTGTCGCGCAACGCCTTCTCGCAGACCTCGGTCTCGTGCCCCGTCGCCTGCTCCAGGAGACGCACGAGCCGTCCGCGCAGCTTCTCGTTGGTGGCGACAACCTCGACCATGAAGTTCGAGTAGGTCTTGCCGAGGCGCACCATCACCGCGGTGGAGAGCGTGTTCAGGACGAGCTTCTGCGCGGTGCCGGCCTTCATCCGGGTGGACCCGGTGATCGCCTCGGCCCCGGTGTCGACGAGGATGGCGACGTCCGCCAGCGGGGTGAGCGGGGCGAGCGGGTTCGACGCGAGCAGCACGGTCGCCGCGCCCAGTTCCCGTGCCGCCTCCAGCGCACCACGCACGTAGGGCGTCCGGCCGCTGGCGGCGATCCCGACGACGACGTCGCGCGGCGAGGCGTCGTCGAGCAGGGCACGGCCCGCCCCGGCGTCGTCCTCCGCTCCTTCGACCGCGCGGGCGAACGCGCCCGGACCGCCCGCGATGTGCGCGACGAACATCTCCTCGCCCACCCCGAACGTCGGCAGCAGCTCGGCGGCATCCATGAACGCCATGCGCCCCGACGTGCCGGAGCCCACGTAGTGCACCCGGCCGCCGGCGAGGATCGCCTCGACCGCGATGTCGACCGCGGCGACGATCTGCGGGTGCTGGGCGCGCACCGCGTCCACGACGCGGGCGTCCTCGTCCGAGATCATCGCCACCAGTTCCGCCGTGGGAACGACGTCGATGTCGCGGGTCCGCGGATTCCGCTCCTCGGTCGGCGACGAGACGCGCACCGGCGGGACGGAACCCGCCCTCTCGTACCCCGTGTCGGTGATCATCCGTGGTTCTCCTTCCCGACCGGCAGCTCGACCGTACCGGGTGGATCTGGCCACGGCCCGCACCATGTCGCTCACGCTGGTCCTCTCCTGTCACCCTGGCATCGGACCGCGTGAAATGCAGTTACCCGACTTACCACCACTCGCGGAGATTACCTCCACGCCCCGCGGGTGAATAACCATCACTACCGACCGTTACCAAAACGTGATCTTGGGTTCGTCACACGAGCGGCCCGGCGAGCGGCATCGACCGCACCACCCCTTCGCCATTAGCACGCCATCTCATGCCGGATATTTCGCGAGTAATATGCGCGAATTTCCACGACTCTTTACGCAATCTTGGGGGGAAATCGTGGCAGAATGGATTGGTGCAGACTGACACAGAGGGGGACGGGACAGCCGTCGGCGACACCGCCGGCTGGATCGTCGCGATGGACGTGGGCGGCAGTGGCTCACGGCTGACCGCCGAGTTCCGCGACGGCGGCAGGCAGCACGAGGGCATCACGATCACCCTGGAGGGTGAGCCCGTCAAGATCCTGTCCGGCGGCAGCAACTCCGCCCAGGTCGTCCGCGGACTCTGCGAGACCTTCCTCTACTGGGTGAAGAACGCGGAGTACCACTTCCAGCAGCCTCCGAACGTCCTCGCCGCCGCTGTCGGAACGACGGGTCTCACCACGGTCGTGCCCAGCGCGTCCGAGATCCACGACATCATGGGCGCGATGCTCCAGACCAACCGCACCGCCGTCGCGGGTGATGCGCTGACCGCCCACATGGGCGCTCTGCGCGGCCGTGCGGGCGCGGTGCTCTCGGTCGGCACGGGTGCCGTCGCGTTCTCGTTCGACCAGAAGGGTCGCTGGCACCGCGCCGACGGCTGGGGCCACCTGCTCGGAGACCTCGGCGCCGGGGTCTGGGTGGGCACGGAGGCACTGCGCGCCGCCACCGCCGCGCACGACGGCCGCACGCGTGGCAGGTCCGAGCGGCTGCTGGAGGTCGCCACCCAGAAGCTCGGACCGGTTCCGAGCTGGCCCGCCCAGCTGTACATGAGCAGCGACCGTGCCGCGAAGCTCGCCTCGTTCGCGCCCGCGGTGATGACCGCGGCGGCCGAGGGTGACACGACGGCCCACGGGATCCTCGTCGAGGCCGGACGGCACCTCGCGGCGACGCTGGCCACGGCGCTCACGCCGGACATCCCGCAGCTGGCCTCGATCACCGGCCGGCTCGCGCACCGCCCGTCCCCGCTGACCGAGTCGCTGCACGAGAACCTGATGCAGGAGCGGCCCGGCGTCCGGCTGGTGCCGTGCGAGGGCACGCCGCTGGACGGCGCCAAGCTGCTGGCGCGGCGCCTCGCCGTGGATCCGTCCAGCGTGGTCGGGTACCGCCCCTGGCTGACCGTGCGGGTCGACGGCCGCCACACCATCGGTGAGCACACCGATACCGGGGCGGATATGTTCAGCTCCATGACCACCGCGCAGTTCTCCGCGACGGAGCTGCCCAACGTCCTGCCCGACACCCCGGGGATCTCGTGACGCACCCGGGTTCGACGACGAACTGGAGACCCCGCCGATGACCGGTGACGTGCTCGTGAAACTCCGCCGCTCGCTCCCGACGCTGCGCCCCGCCGAGGCGCGTGTCGCCGAGACGGTGCTCGAGAACCCGAGCCTGGTCGTCGCCTCCACGATCACCGAGCTCGCGGGCGAGGCCGACACCTCGCAGGCCACGGTGGTGCGGTTCTGCCGCGCGATCGGCTACGCGGGCTACCCGGAGTTCCGGATCGACCTCGCGCAGGCCACCAGCCGCCGGGAGGCCGAGCTCGAACGCTCGGGCATCGCCCAGGGTGAGCTGACGCAGACCGACGGCGTCGACGACGTCGTGAACAAGATCGCGTTCCACGAGGCCCGCACGATCGAGGACACCGCCCGCGACGTGGACCGCAAGGTCCTCGACAAGCTCGCGGAGGCCATCTCCACGGCCCCGCAGCTCGCCGTGTACGGCGTGGGCGCGTCGCACATCGCGGCACAGGACCTCGCGATCAAGCTGCAGCGCATCGGGCGGATCGCCTTCTGCTCGCCGGACGCGGACCTTCAGCAGTCGTCGGCCGCGGTGCTCGACCCGGGGGCCGTCGCGATCGGCATCTCGCACAGCGGCCAGACGAGGGCGACGAACACCGCCCTGGAGCTCGCCCACCGGCGCGGCGCCATCACCGCCGCGATCACGAACTACCCGGACGCGCCGATCGGCAAGGTCGCCGACCTGGTGCTGGCGACCACCGCCCGCGAGACGAAGTTCCGGGCGGGCGCGATGGCCAGCCGCATCGCGCAGCTGACGATCGTGGACTTCCTGTTCGTCCGGGTCGCGCAGCGCAGCTACGACAGGTCGCAGGAGGCGATCCGCCTCACCGCCGAAGCGGTGGCGGACCAGCGCATGGAGTTCAACCGGCCGTCCCGGAACGACTGACCGCGGGCGTCACTCCGCCGGGGAGACGCCCGCCTTGATCAGGCCGTAGACGTACGCCCCGGTGACCGCCTCCCACGCGGCCTCGATGACGTTGGGGCCGACCCCCACCGTGGACCAGGAGCGCTCGCCGTCCGCGGTCTCGACGAGCACGCGCGTGCGGGCGTCCGTGCCCTGGTCGGTGTCGAGGATGCGGACCTTGAAGTCGATCAGCTCGAACCGCCGCAGCTCCGGGTAGGCCGAGGTGAGCGCCTGCCGCACGGCGTGGTCAAGCGCGTCGACCGGGCCGTTGCCCTCGCCCGTCGCCACGATCCGCTCGCCGCCCACGGTGATCTTCACGGTCGCCTCGGCGAAGGCCTCGGCCTCCGGGCCGTACACGTCCGCGGGGGTGTGCCCGTCCGGGACGGTCTCCACGATGGTGCGCCACGACTGCGTCTCGAAGTACCGCGGCAGCTCGCCGAGCTCGTCCCGCAGCACGAGCTCGAACGACGCGTCGGCCGCCTCGTACGTGTAGCCGCGCGCCTCGTCGTGCTTGACCCGGTCGGTCACCCGGGCGAGCACGTCCTTGCGGTCGGACAGGTCGAACCCGAGTTCGCGCCCCTTGAGCTCCACCGACGCGCGCCCGGCCATGTCGCTGACCAGCATCCGCATGTCGTTCCCGACGTCCTTGGGATCCATGTGCTGGTACAGGTCCGGGTCCACGCGGATGGCGCTGGCGTGCAGGCCCGCCTTGTGCGTGAACGCGCTCTGACCCACGTACGGCTGCCGCGCGAACGGCGAGATGTTCGTGATCTCGCTGATCGCGTGGGCGATCCGGGTCGCCTCCCGCAGGCCGTCCTCCGGCACGAGCTCCATGCCAAGCTTGAGCTGCAGGTTCGCGGTCACCGCGATGAGGTCGGCGTTGCCGGTGCGCTCCCCGTACCCGTTGACGCACCCCTGGACGTGCGTCACGCCGGCCTCGACGGCGGCGAGGGTGTTGGCGACGGCACAGCCCGAGTCGTTGTGCGCGTGCATGCCGAGCGCCGGCCCGGCGGGACGTCCGTCGTCGTCCACCGTTCCGACGACGGCGGGGCCGCCGACGGCCTCCACGACCTCGCCGACGATCCGCGACACCCAGGTGGGGATCATCCCGCCGTTGGTGTCGCACAGGCAGACCACCTCGGCGCCGGCGTCGAGGGCGGCGCGTGCCGCCCACAGCGTGTAGTCGGCGTCGAACCGGTAGCCGTCGAAGAAGTGCTCGGCGTCGACGACGACGCGGCGACCCTCACGCGTCAGGAACTCGACCGTGTCGCGGATCATCGCGAGGTTCTCCTCGCGGGTGGTCCGCAGCGCCCGCTCGACGTGCCGGACGTCGGACTTGGCCACCAGCGTCACCACGGGCGTCTCGGCGTCGAGCAGGGCGCGGACCTGCGGGTCGTCGCCGGCGCGCGTGCCCGCCCTGCGGGTCGCGCCGAAGGCGGCGAGGACCGCGTTGCGCAGGGTGAGTTCCTTGGCGGCACGCGCGAAGAAGTCGGTGTCCTTGGGCACGGCACCCGGCCAGCCGCCCTCGATGAACCCGACGCCGAGCTCGTCCAGTTGCTCGGCGATCGCGAGCTTGTCCGTGACCGAGAGGTTCATCCCCTCCTGCTGGGCCCCGTCGCGCAGGGTGGTGTCGTAGACGTGGAACGGTGTGCGCATGCGTCGGATCTCTTCCGTGCGAGGAGCCGCGGCCTGCCGGGGCCGGGCTGCGGAGCGTGCGAGAACGTGCGAGGAGCTTGTGGCTCTGCGGGCAAAAGAAAAAGACCCTCCGGGTACGGAAGGTCTGCGCGTCCGGCGGAACGGGCCGGACGCGCTAACGAATGATGATCGCCGGACGCGGGGTGGTGCGCAGGGTCATGCGGGCCATATTGCCACAGGTCCGACCGCCGCGGTAGCTGCGACTCAGGATCCGGGACGCGGATCCGCCCTTCCGCCGCCCGGGCTCGACCCTTGTGCACGTTCGGGCTCTACTTTTGATTGATTCTCGGCACAAGTCCGGCTAGCGTGAAACCTGCCCGGGACAGCGCTGCCCCGGGTGAGCGACGAACCGGGGGAGCACCGATGCACCATGCCGACACCCACGCGAACACCTCCGCCCGCACCGGCCGCCCAGGCCCCGCCGGCCGTCCGGCGACCGGCCTCTGGCTGATCGGCGCGCGCGGCTCGGTCGCCACCACCGCCACGCTCGGGCTTGCCGCCCTCGCGGGCGGCCACGCCTCCCCCACCGGATGCGTCACGGCACGCCCCGGCCTGGCCACGGACGCGCTGCCGGACTTCGAGGGCATCGTCGTCGGCGGGCACGACGTGTCCACCTGTCCCCTGCCCAAGCGGGCCGAGGCCCTCGCCGACGCCGGCATGCTCCCGCCCCACCTGGTCACCCTCACGCGGGACGCCCTCGAGGCCGCCGACGCCGAGGTGCGGCCCGGTCACGACCCCGCCCGCCCCGAGGGCAGCGGCCAGGTCACGGCCGAGCGGCTCGCGGCCGACATCGTTGCGTTCCGGGAGCGGCACGGCCTGGAGCGCGTCGTCGTGGTCGACGTCGCCTCGACGGAGCCGCTCCCCGACCCGATCCCGGAGCACGACGACGCCGGCCTCCTGCTCGCCGCCCTCGCCGATCCGGACCGGGCCCCGCTCCCGCCGTCGTCCCTGTACGCCTACGCGGCGATCCTCGCGGGCGCCCCGTACGCGGCCTTCACCCCGAGCGCGAGCGCCGCGCTGCCCGCACTCGTCCGCCTGGCGAGGGAGCGCGGCGTCCCGGTCGCGGGCCAGGACGGCAAGACCGGTCAGACCTGGCTCCGCACCGTCCTCGCGCCCGCGATGGCCGCGCGGAACCTGCGGGTCCTGTCGTGGTCGGGCACCAACCTGCTGGGTGGCGGGGACGGTGCCACGCTCGCCGATCCGGACGCCGTCGGTTCGAAGCTGGGCAGCAAGTCGCGCGGGCTGCGGGCCGTCACCGGCACGGACACCACACCGCTGCACATCGACTACGTGCCCGACCTCGGCGACGTCAAGGTCGCGTGGGACCACGTGCACGTGGAGGGCTTCCTCGGATCGCGGCTCACCCTGCAGACCACGTGGAGCGCCTACGACTCCATGCTCGCCGCTCCCCTCGTCCTCGACCTGGCGCGGCTGCTCGCCCTCGCGCACGCGGCGGGGCTCGCGGGTCCCGTCCCGGAGCTGGGCTTCTTCTTCAAGGACCCGTGGGGCTCGGACGTCCACGACGCCGCCGCGCAGGACCGGATGCTGGACGACTGGGTCCGAAGGACCGCCGCCCGCGTGGACGCGACGGGTGCCGCGGGCCAGGACGCCCGATGACGGCCTCGGCCCCGACGGCGTCGTCCCTGGCCGAGCTGGTCCGGCTGCCCGCTGCCCTCACCGTCGTCGGGGACCCTCTCGCCGGGCACGCCGCGGGCGGCGGGCACACCGCGGCGCGCCATCTCCTGCTTCCGGTGGCGTCGTCCTGCCTCTACCTGGCCGGCATGGCGCTGAACGACTGGGCGGACCGCGACCTCGACGCCGTCGAGCGCCCCGAGCGCCCGATCCCGTCGGGGCGTGTCACCCCGCGAGCCGCGCTCACCACCGGCGCCGCCCTGACCGCCGCGGGGATCGCCGCCGCCGGGGTCGCGACGGGCCGCCGCGGCGCCGTCGTCGCGTCCGGCATCGCGGCCGGGGTCTGGGCCTACGACACCGCGCTCAAGCACCATCCGGTGCTCGGGCCGGCGGCGATGGCGGCCTGCCGCGGCCTGGACGTGCTGCTCGGCGCCACCGCGGGCAGCCTCCGCGCCGCGGTCCCGGCCGCGGCAGGTCTCGCCGCGCA
>NZ_JADBGR010000105.1 GCF_014892515.1 Myceligenerans pegani | reverse complement strand
ACCTCGGTGCGATCAGTCCTACGGCCAGGACTGCTCGATGTCGCTGGTGACCTGCTCGGTCGACCGGTCGCTCGCGAACCACTCGGTCATGCCCGACCAGAACGAGTCGGTACCCACGGCGGCCGGCATCAGGTCGGACCCGTCGAAGCGGGACACCGTCGCCGGGTCCTGGAGCGTCTCGACCGTCAGCTGGTCGAAGTCGGTGGCGAGGTTCTCCGGGTCCAGCCCGAGGTTCGCGCTGACCCAGCCGCCGGCGGGCGTGTGCACGGCCTTGGAGTTGGCCCAGTCGGGGCTCGAGAGGAACGTCTGGAACGCCTCCACCTCGGGGCGGCTCTCGAACGCGGCGATGAACTCGCCGGCCACCAGGACCGGCTTCTCGTCGGTCGTCACGGACGGCAGGTAGAACGCGTAGACGTCACCCTCGGGCCCCACCTCGGTGCCCTCCGGCCACTGCGTCGCGTAGAAGTTCGCGGCGCGGTGCATCCAGCAGTTGCCCTCGAGGATGGGGTAACCCGCGTCCGTCCACGAGGCGGTGGCGATGGAGTCGACGCCGCCGAGACCGCCGTTCACGTAGTCCGGGTTCTTGAGGATCTCGCCCGCCATGTCGAAGGCCTCGACGATCTGCGGGTCGTCGAACGCGATCTCGTGGGAGACCCACTGGTCGTAGACGTCCGGGCCGGCGCTGCGCAGCACCATGTCCTCGATCCAGTCCGTGGCCGGCCAGCCGGTGGCGTCACCCGACTCGACGCCTGCACACCACGGCTTGGCAGCTCCTTCGGTCTCCCCGGCGATGGTCTCCGTGAGCGTGAGCAGATCGTCCCAGGTCTCCGGGATCTCGTAGCCCGCGTCGGCGAACATGCTCGGGGAGTACCAGACGAACGACTTGACGTTGGAGCCGAGCGGGGCGGCGTAGAACGTGCCGTCGACCGTCCCGTACTCCTTCCACACGGGCTCCCAGAACTCGTCCACGTTCGCCTCGACCGACGCCGGGGCAGGGAGTACCGCGTCGTACTCGGTGACGAGCGTGTTCAGCAGACCCGGCTGCGGCAGGATCGCGATGTCCGGCGGGTTCCCGGCCTGGACGCGGACGGGCAGCTGCGCCTCCATCTCACGCGAGCCCTCGTACTCGATCTCGACGCCGGTGCATTCCTCGAACGGCTCGTACGACGCCTGCTGCGTCTCGGCCTCGGGCTCGACGATCGTGGTGTAGACGGAAACCGTCGTGCCCTCGAGGTCGCCGAACTCCTCGTAGGCGGCGCAGTCGATCGCGAAGTCCTCGGCAGCCTCGCCGCCGTCGCCTCCGGATCCGTCTCCTGTGTCGGCACAGGCGCCGAGCACGAGCGCGGTGCTTGCGACGCCGGCTGCCAGGGCGATGCCCCGGCGGCGGCCGCCGAACTTCTGGATCCTCATCGGTTCCTCCACTGCCATGTGGTAAACGATTCTGACGTGCAGGGACGCCCTTGCCCATAGCCAGGGACACCCGAGACCAACGGAACCCCGGTTCGAGGCTGGACGCAACCATTTCAACGTTGTTGCAAGATTACGAAACCGTTGCGATCGGTTCGGCATCTCCTGGCCACTCCTCGTACCGAGCATAGGCACGGACGACGGACGCGGCTCGGTGCCCCGCGCGACGTCGGCGACGTAGGCTTGTCCCCGCGCGTCTCCCACCGCGGTGAGTCGCCTGCCAACCATCCCGCCGCCACAGAAGGACGGACATGATCGAGCTGAGGACCCCCCGCGAGATCGACGAGATGCGGCCCGCCGGGCGTTTCGTGGCCGAGGTGCTCACCACGGTCCGGGCGGCCGCGAAGCCGGGAGTGAACCTGCTCGAGCTCGACGAGCTCGCCCACAAGATGATCCGCGACCGTGGCGCCGAGTCCTGCTACATCGACTACCACCCGTCCTTCGGCGCGATGCCGTTCGGCAAGGTGATCTGCACGTCCGTGAACGACGCCGTCCTCCACGGCCTCCCGTACGACTACGCGCTGCGCGACGGCGATCTGCTGTCGATCGACTTCGCGGTCGCGGTGGACGGCTGGGTGTCGGACTCGGCGCTCTCCTTCGTGGTGGGCACTCCCGCCCCGGGTCGTGGCGAGGCCGACACGAAGCTCATCCGGACCACCGAGATCGCCCTGGAGGCCGGTATCGCCGCCGCCGTCGTGGGCAACAAGATCGGTGACATCTCCGCTGCCATCGCGAAGGTGGGGCACGACGCCGGGTACTCGATCAACACGGACTTCGGCGGCCACGGCGTGGGTCGCACCATGCACGGGGACCCGCACGTGCCGAACGACGGGCGCGCCGGGCGCGGTTTCCCGCTGAAGCCGGGCCTGGTCATCGCGGTCGAGCCGTGGTTCCTGGAGACCACCGACGAGATCTGGACGGACCCCGACGGCTGGA
Source organism: Myceligenerans pegani (assembly GCF_014892515.1). Taxonomy (GTDB): domain Bacteria; phylum Actinomycetota; class Actinomycetes; order Actinomycetales; family Cellulomonadaceae; genus Myceligenerans; species Myceligenerans pegani. Next base: position 205,461 of record NZ_JADBGR010000105.1, on the reverse strand, counting down.
CCCTGCGCTCGAAGGACGGCTCCCGCGGCGCCCACAGCGAGCACACGATCGCGATCACAGGGGACGGCCCGATCGTCCTCACCGCGCGCGACTAGCAGTCACTCCCGGAACTGACGTACGTCACACGGACAGCAGCACCGGAACCAGGCCGTCGTCGTCCAGGGTTCCGGTGACCTCGTCCGCGCCGGCCTTGACCTTGTCCGGGGAGTGCCCCATCGCGACGCTTCGCGAGGCCCACGCCATCATCTCGAGGTCGTTCACGCCGTCGCCGACCGCGATCGTGCGGTGCTCCGCGACACGCAGCGTACGGCGGATGATCTCCAGCGACGTCGCCTTGCTGAGGCGGGTGGGCGTGACGTCGATCCAGTCGGGGGCGGTGGGCACCGCCGTGACGTCGAGGGACCGCAGCGGCTCGAGCAGTCGCTCCACCACGTCGGGGCCCTTGACGATCGCGCGTGTCACGGGGACCGACCACAGGTCGGCGAGCGGCACCATCTCCTGCTGACCGTTCACCGTCCCTTGCGCGAAGCGGTCGAGCACGCGATAGCCCCAGCCGATCTCCTCGACCGCCAGGTTGACCTCCGGCACGAGGGCCAGCGCGCGCTGCAGCACGGGCTCGGGGTCGAAGGTCCGCACGTCTTCGAGCGTGTAGCCGCCCGCGGCGCCCAGGGTCAGCCGCGCGGTGACGGCGCCGTTGGAGGCCACCACCCAGCCGGTCTGGATCCCGAGCTGGTCCGCGATCGGCAGGATGCCGACGAGGGAGCGCCCGGAGGCGAGGACGACGTGGTGCCCGGCGGCCCGCACACGGGCCACGGCCTCGCGCACGGGTTCGGTGATCTCGAGCGTCCCCGAGGTGGCGATCGTTCCGTCGATGTCGAGGGCGACGAGCGCCGGCTCCGCGAGAGGTCCGACAGCGGCGCGAGTGGTCGCGGTGCGGGTGGTCGCGGTACCTGTCGTCACGGCACGGGTAGACCGCGTGGCGGACAGTGGCTCCAGTGGCATGCCGCAGACCTCCAGCGTCGCACGAGAAATCTCACCCACCAGTGAGACTGGTCACAAGGTACCGGATTGATGCGACTGCACATAGGCGCATCCGTGATTCAGGCGAAAGCGGGAATACCGTTCACTTCAAGGACGCCCGTCCAAGAGTGAACGCAGTACTGGAACCACACCGTCCTCCTCGATTCCGTCGGTTATCTCGTCGGCCGCGTCACGAACCCGTTCCGAGGCGTGTCCCATCGCGACTCCGCGTGCCGCCCACCGCAGCATGTCGATGTCGTTCGCGCCGTCGCCCACCGCCACGGTGCGTTCCTCCGGCACGCCGAGTTCCTGGCGCACCCGCTCCAGGCCGGACGCCTTCGTGACCCCCATCGGCGCGATGTCCATCCACGCCGACCAGCCGACCGCGTACGTGACGTCCTCGAGCCCGACCGCCTCGGCCAGCCGGTGGAACTCGTCGCTCGAACTGCCCGGCGCACGCACGACGACACGGGTCACGTCCGCCGACCACAGCTCCTCGAAGTCCACGATCTCGTGCTGGCCCTGCAGTTCCCCGTCGGGGAAGTGCTCGGTCAGCCGGAAGCCGATGCCGACGTCCTCCACCGCGTAGCGGGCATGGGGCAGTTCCTGGCGCAGGAGCCGGAGTGCCGGACCGGGGTCGAACGTCTCGACGTGCACGAGCTCGTAGCCCTCCGGTGCATTCGGGTCCAGCCGGGCGACGACGGCGCCGTTGGAGGCGACGATCCAGCCCTCGTCGATCTTCAGCTCCGCGGCCAGCGGTGTCATCGCGATCAGCGACCGGCCGGACGCCAGGACCACGTGATGCCCCGCGGCGCGGACGGCCGTGACGGCGTCGCGCGCCGCGTCCGAGAGCTCCTCGTCGTAGGTGACGAGCGTCCCGTCGATGTCCAGGGCCACCAGCCAGGCACCCGTGCCGGCCGGAGGTGTCGCAGTGGCCTCGAGATCCGGAGTAGTCACGTTCTGCACTGTACGGCTCCCGACTTCCCGTTGCCCACGCCGAGCACGGCGAGTGTCACCAGGGGAACCACGACGAGCAGGCAGATCATGCCGATGCGCAGGCCGAAGTCGTTGATGAGCGACCCGATCACCGCCAGGAGCCAGACCGCGACCACCGCGGGGCGGAGCAGCGGCCAGGACTCACGGGCCGCGACGGACCACGACGGTTCCAGCTTCCGCCCGAGCACGGGCGTGAACACGACCAGAGCCACCGCCAGAAGCAGGAGCACCGTCACCCACACCGAGGGCCCCGCCAGCACGGACCGCGCGGCGTAGGCGGCCTTGCGCGCGAGGACCGACCACGCCTCGCCCTCGATCACGTCGGCCACGAACCTGCCCAGGTGCGACCGCTGGGCGGCCGGCCGCAGCCAGTCCGCGACGCCGATCGCCGCGACCAGCACGGCCCCGGCCACCGTGGTCGCGACGATCCGCCGAGCCCGGAGCTGTCCGCCGTAGGCCGCGATGCCGAGCACGGCGAAGGCCGGCACGAGCGCCGGTCCGCCCCCGAGGTCCGCGCCGAAGCCCGGTAGCACGTCCACGACCATCGCCACGATCCCGACACCGGCCACGGCCACGGCAGCGAGCCGCCGTTGCCCGCGGGACACGAGCCACTGCGCCAGGGCCGCGGCGAAGACGACCGCGGTCACCGCATACACGCAGAACGTCGGGTTCCCGAAACCGTAGAAGCGTGCCCCGTAGGTGGGCGCCGCGCCCAGCGGCGCGGCGCGGTTGAGCACCGTGGACGCCAGCCCGTCGGCCGTGAGCACGGCGAACGTCACCCCGGCGAGGAACCCGGGCCGAACCCACGGCCGCCGTGACGGGACGAGCGCGGCGAGGCCCGCGAGCAGCCCGGCGATCGCGACCACGGCGCCGCCCAGCGCGGGGCCGGGCAGGGGAAACCGCCACCATCCCGTCAGCGACGCGAGGAAGCCCGCCACGGGCACGGCGGCCAGGAACAGGGCGGCGCCGACGGCGACGGCCCGCGCCCGGCTCGTCGCCCGCCCGCGCGCACTCACCCACCAGCACGCCGCCGCGAGCGCGAGCGCGACCCAGAACCCGCCCGTCACCAGCACCGTGTACGCGGCCCGGCGTCCGTGGTCACGCTCGGTGAGGTCCGCGAGGGCGTCGATCGTCTCCGCGCCGGCCGCGGGCCGGTCGGCGCTCCCGACCAGGGGTGTGTCCTCGATGGCGCCGCTCGGCGCCGACCCGGCCGCGGCGAGCAGCGTCGCGGGCAGGTCGCTCGCCCGCGCCACCCCCGTCGTCCGGGTGGCCGACGACGTGAGATAGCGCGGCCCGGGATCGCCCGGCCCGGTGGGTCGCAGGACCAGCCCGATCCCGAGCTCCGGCTCCTCGCCGCGCTGGTTCGCCAGGTCCGCGACGACGACGGTCGCATTCTCCGGAACCCGCTCCAGCACCCGCCGGACCGTGGCATCGACCGCGGCGACCCGCTCGGCACGCAGTTCCTCGGCGTCGGCCCGCTCCAGCTCGCCGGGCGTGAGGAGAACGCTGCCGGCGTCGACCACGGTGAGCGGGCAGTCGAACGCGTCCGGACCGACGTCGTCCACGTATCGGTCGACCGAGCCGTCCCCCCGGGCCACGGCGACGGCCGCGCCCGCCCCGACCGCCGTCACGCACCCGCCCTCCAGGGCGTCGCCGAGGCTGCCGAGCCGCGCGCCGTAGGCGGACCCGCGCTGCATCGCCTGCCAGTCGGCCCAGCCGGCGACGACGGCCTCCGCGCCCGGACCGTACGCGGGCCGGACCGCGGGTTCCTCGCAGTCGGCGTGCGAGGACGCGGCGGACTCCGCGAGGCCGCCGGCCGACAGCGCCAGCCAGCCCCCGACCGGGCAACGCGCCGCCGCGCCCGTGGTGAGCGCGAGCCCCGCCGCGTCCGCCCCGAGATGTGCGGCGAGCCCGTCCTCCTCGAGCAGGCCGGCCAGGTAGGGGGCGGGTGGCGGCGCGCTGGGCTCGCCGCCGACGAGTTCCTGCCCGACGCCGTCCACCGGGGCCTTCAGGTCCGCCCATCGGACCCCCGTCGTCCCGACGAGGACGACCGGCCCCTCCGGGACCGCTCGGTCCTTCGAGCCGACGCCCGTCACGCTCCCGCCCGCCGCGCCGAACCCGGAGGCCCCGGGCACCACGAGGATCGCGGCCAGAGCCACGAGCATCACCGCCGCGGCGGCCGGTCGTCGGATCATCGCGTCAGCTTAGAGGTCGTGCGGGTGGCGCGGCCTCTGGACGAGGACTGGTCCGCCCCGGGCACGGCCACGGTTCACGGCGCCCGCACCTGGAGCGCGGCGGGTTCGACACGCGCCGAGATCTGGACCGCGCGGCCGAGCGGGTCGCCGTCGACCTGCACCTCGTCGCCACCGCTCACCCGGACCCGTGCCCGCCGGCAGGTGGCATGGTCGATCCGGCCCAGTTTCTCCGGCAGGTCGGACCGCACCCCGAAGCCCTGCATCGCGACCTCCACGGTGAGCTGGGCCCAGCCGAGCACCCCGCCGCGCACGTCGGCGGCGGCGACGTCGAGCACGCCGTCGTCCAGGACGGCGTCCGGCAGCAGCGTGATGCCGCCGGGCAGCATCCCGCAGTTGCCGATCATGATGCTGCGCAGGCGGGCGTCGGCGGGAGGTTCGTCGTCCAGCCAGATCCGGGCCCGGAGACGGCGCGCTCGCAGGTGGGGCAGGCCGGCGACGAAGTACGCCATCCAGCCGACCCGCTTCTTCAGCGCGGGATCGGCGCCGGCCACCATCGCGGCGTCGAACCCGAGGCCGGCGATGACGAGGAAGATGTGCTCGATCGTGGTGTCGTGCGGAGGCTCGGCAGGGTCGGTCGGGTCGTCGTCGGGCGCGAACTCCTCCACGCGCAGCCAGCCGACGTCGATCGCGCGGGTCCGGCCGTCGAGCACGACGGCGATCGCCCGCTCCGCGTCCGTGACCGAGACCTCGAGGTTGCGGGCCAGCAGGTTGCCCGTGCCGACGGGGATCACGCCCATCGGCACCTCGCCGCCGACGAGAGCCTCGGCGACCGCCCGCACGGTGCCGTCGCCCCCCGCGGCGACGACGACGTCGGCCCCCTCCTCGACGGCCCGGCGGGCGTGGCCCTGGCCCGGGTCCTCGACCGTGGTCTCGTAGAAGACGGGCGGCGGCAGGCCGCGCTCCACGCACGCCGCCCGCACCCGGTTCCGCAGGCCGACGGTGCCGGCCTTGGAGGGGTTGACGACGACGGCGATCCGGCGCGGCCCCTGGCCGGCGAGCGCCTGCGGCACGACCGGCCCGAGACGGCGGCGCATCGTCGCGACACGCGCGTAGATCCGCAGCGCGACCCCCAGCGCGGTCAGGGCGATCACGATCGCCGCGACTCCGAGCCACACCTGCCACTCCATGGGGTGATTATCCCCGGGAGCTCTCGGGGCCCACGCCAGTAGGCTGGGCGCGTGATCGATCTGAAGCAGCTGCGCGAGAACCCCGACGTCGTGCGCGCGAGCCAGACGGCCCGCGGCGACGACCCCGCCCTCGTCGACGCGGCCCTGGAGGCCGACGCCACGCGGCGGTCGTCCCTGACGACGTTCGAGGCCCTGCGCGCCGAGCAGAAGGCGCTGGGCAAGGAGGTCGCGAGGGCTTCGGGCGACGAGAAGGTGGAGCTGCTGGCCCGCACCAAGCGGCTCGCGCAGGAGGTCAAAGATCACCAGGCCACGGCGAACGCCGCGCAGGAGCGCCTCGACGGCATCCTCTGGGAGATCCCGAACATCGCAGAGGGCGCTCCGGCCGGCGGCGAGGAGGACTTCGTGGTGCTCCGCACCGAGGGCACGCCGCGCGACTTCGCCGCCGAGGGCTTCGCGCCGCGCGACCACCTCGACCTGGGCGAGGGCCTCGGCGCGATCGACACCCAGCGTGGCGCGAAGGTGTCGGGCTCGCGGTTCTACTACCTGACCGGGGTCGGCGCGCGGCTCGAGCTGGCGCTGCTCAACATGGCGATGGACCAGGCCGTCGCCGAGGGCTTCACGCCGGTCATCACGCCGACGCTGGTGAAGCCGGAGACCATGCGCGGCACCGGGTTCCTCGGCAAGCATGCCGACGAGATCTACCGCCTCGAGAAGGACGACCTGTACCTGGTCGGCACCTCGGAGGTGGCTCTCGCGGGTTACCACGCCGACGAGATCGTCGACCTGGCGGACGGTCCGCTGCGGTACGCCGGCTGGAGCGCCTGCTACCGCCGCGAGGCCGGATCGCACGGCAAGGACGTGCGCGGCATCATCCGCGTGCACCAGTTCCACAAGGTCGAGATGTTCAGCTACTGCCGCCCGGAGGACGCGGCGGCCGAGCACGAGCGCCTGCTGGCCTGGGAAGAGGCCATGCTGGCCAAGGTCGAGCTGCCGTACCGGGTGATCGACACGGCCGCGGGCGACCTGGGCTCGAGCGCGGCCCGCAAGTTCGACTGCGAGGCGTGGCTGCCCACCCAGGAGCGCTACCTGGAGCTGACGTCGACGTCGAACTGCACCACGTTCCAGGCGCGTCGGCTGGGTGTGCGGGAGCGCACCGAGGACGGCACGACGCGCACGGTGGCCACCCTGAACGGCACGCTGGGGACGACGCGGTGGATCGTGGCGATCCTGGAGAACCACCAGCGGGAGGACGGCTCGGTGCGCGTTCCCGAGGCGCTGCGGCCCTACCTGGGCGGCGCGGAGATCCTCGAGCCGGTCAAGAGCTGAGGGGAGCCGGGGCGTGCGGGAGCGTGCCCGGCCGGGGATCGGTTCGGACCGGTATCAGTGCCGGACCTGGTTCGTGGTGTGACGGACCGAGTCCATGGCGCCCCGCACCTTGCGGAAGTTGATCGCCACGAGCACGTCGCGGTACTGGGCGGCGCGGTGCATCTGGCCCTTGAGATCGTTGGCGGACGCGCGGTGCCGGAGATCGCACGGCACCTCCACGGCGACGTAGCCGCCGCGCAGCAGGTCGATCGTCATCCCCGTCTCCACGCCCCAGCCCTTGGCCAGGGGCGTGGCGGCCTCGAACGCCTCACGCGTGATGCACCGCATGCCCGACAGCGGCTGCTTGGGGCTCCACCCCGTCATCGCCTGGATCGCCTTCCGGGCGGTTCCCACGACGATCCCACGCCCACCGGCCCCGGGCTGCTTGGGCAGGAGGGCGATCGCGACGTCGGCCACGCCCTCCAGCACCGGACGCACGAGCGGGGCGGTGTTGACGGCCGTGTCGCCCAGGTCGCCGTCGATGAACAGCAGGAGGCGCGGCGGGCGCCCGTCGGCGTCACGCATCGCCACGACGGCGGCACCGGTCTCCATCGCAGCGGCCTTGCCCCGGTTGTGCGAATGCCGCACGACGACGGCGCCCGCGCCGCGGGCCACGTTCGACGTGTCGTCGTCGGACCCGTCGTCTACCACGAGCACGAGATCGACGTGCGGGATGGCGCGGGCCGAACGCACCGTCGACGCGATGCGCTCGGCCTCGTCCTTGGCGGGAATGATCACGGCGACCCGCTGGACGTTCTTCCCTTGTCGTGTGCTGCCTGGACGCCGTGTCTTCGCGACCGGAAGAGCGTTCACACCTGTCCTGCCTAGAGCGTTGGTCTGCGTGAAATCGGGGCAAGCCCCGCACAACAGAGTGCAAAGGTTTACCCTCGGGATCCTACTCCACGAGTTGCGGAATTACCGTGAACACCCGGTGATATTGAGCGTCGCGCTTCTCACCGCAATGTGACCTGCCGCGAGACGATACCCGCTCTCGCACGTCGCTCGTTCGCATCCAGCGGCCCTTCCGTGGCAAGGGCTTTCGTGAGCCGCTCCGAGAGCTCCGCGATCGGCTCGGCCACGTCCTGCGCCTCCGTGCCCCGCGGCAGTTCCCAGACGGGCACGATCAGCCCCGACGCACGGAACGCACCGACGAAGCGCCCACCGGCGAGTCCTGACTCGCGCTTGGCGTGCAGGCGGGAAAGCGCATCGATGACCTCGTCCTCGGGCTCGGGACGCGCCCAGCGCACGAACTCACGGGTCATCCGGCACCAGTAGGCAGCCTCGACCCCGTCGAGCTTCACCGTCGGGATCGCGCTCGCCGACGCCTCCTCCAGCGACGCCTGGACATCGGGAGTGGCCTCGGCGTCCGGGGCCAGCCAGTAGTCGAAGCCTTCGTGCACGGTGACCTCGAACGGCACCGCCATGTCGAGCACGTCCTGCAGACGCGGCGCGTCCGGGGCGGGCACGCCCGCCGGCTCGACGGGCGTGCCCGGCTCGGCATCGAGCGCGGTCAGCAGAGCGGCGGCGAGGTCCCGGCTGACGTCGCCGGAGCCGACGATGCCCTGCACCGCGAGCAGGATCGCGCCATCGGCCCGGTGCAACGCGACCCAGCCCGCCGGGAGGTTGGTGACGACCGTGACGTCACGCGAGCCGTACTCCGCGGTGGTGCGCGCCGTCCCCGTCGCCGACGGCACCGCCTCGCGGAACGCGACCCAGTCAGGTTCGCCGGGAAGCCCTTCGAAGGGGCGGAGCACGAAGTCGTTCTGAGCCATGCAGGCGAGTCTATCCGTGCGGAGCGCCCGTCACATCTGGTACCGATATGCAACAGTGGCTGCGCGATGACAGCTTTTCGCAGCGCACAGAGCTCGTGGGGGTCAGGAAGTGCTGTTCGGCACCCGCACGGGCGCCGCCTCGCCGTTCCGGCCCGAGCGGTTGGCCACGAGGAGCGCACCCGCACCTCCCACGACCAGCGCGCCGGCCAGCCCCGTCAGCGCAGCCGCCTCGGTGCCGGTCGTCGCCACCCGCAGCGGGGCGTCGATCGTGGCCTCCCTGGTGGCCGCGTCCGCCTCCTCGGCCACGCGGTCGACCGTCGTCGGCTGGTACGAGAGGAACTCGGCGCCCGCCGGGGCGATCGCGCCGCGGGGCTCCTGCCCCGGATGGCCGTGCGCGCCGCCCTGGAGCGGCCGCGCCCCCCGGTCGGCGAACCCCGACACGTCCTGCTCCACACCGCTCGCGGCGGCGTCGGGCGTGGCGTCCGTGTCATCGGCGGTGTCGCCCGTTGCCGCGACGCCCGCGGCCACCTTCGCCACGCCGGCGGCGTCGGCCGACGCCTCCACGCCCTGGGCGTTCGCGCCGACCTCGACGTCGGCGACGTCCTGGACCTCGGCCTCGACCGCGAGGCCCTTCCGTTCGGCCTTGACCTCCGCCTTGACGTCACCCGCGCCGACGCGGACGTCGACGCCCTCGTCGGAGGCCAGCAGCTTGAGGTCGACGTTGCCGACGCCGATGCCGGCCAGCAGGTCCGAGGAGAGGGAGACGGACCCTTCCATGCCCTGGTGCGTGTCGAGCGCGCTCCGTTCGCCACCCCGTGACGCCGACGGCGACTTCATGTGGCGCGGCTCGTAGTCGCCGGACTGCCGGTGGTCGTCGAACCGCTGGTCGCCGTCTGCCTGGTGCTTGTCGCCGAACAGCGCGTCCGGACCGAACCCGAGCGCCTTCGCGGTCGCCTCGAAGGCGAGCAGCTCACCGCTCACCGGGATGTCGTCGGCCGGCCCGGCGACCGGAGCCTCGGGCGCCCGGTCCTCGGCGTCGGCGCTGTAGTCGATGTCGGCCGACGCGAAGTAGTCGACACCCGCGTCCGACTCGCCCTCGGACTTCTTGTCGTCGGAGCCAACCTTCCCGGCGCCGTCGCGCTGGCCGCCAGCCTCCTTGCCGGAACCGCGCCCCTCGTCCTCGGAGTCCGCCGTCGCGTCGCCTTCCGCGGCCTTCTCCGGCCGCTCCTGCTCACCGTCCGGCGCCTCGCCGGTCACGCCCTCCACGACGTCCTCGACCGGGTCGGTGGCCCCGCCGACGACCTCGGTCGCCTTCTCCACGACACGGGTCGGCTCGTCGACGACATCCTCCACGACATCGGCCGGCTCGTCGACGACATCCTCGACGACGTCCTTCGTGTCCTTCGTGGCCTTCTCGACCACGGAACCGGCTCCGCCGACGACCCGCGCCACGAGGTCCTCGACGCCGCTCAGTACCCCGCCGCGCTTCACCTCGACCGTGCCGTCGTCCTTGACCTCGACGCCGCGCTCGGCACCACCGAACTTGGCACCAGGACGGTCGGACCCGAACGCACGGCCGATGCCCTCGCCGCCGCGGTCGTTCTCGCTCTCGGCCGCGAAGGCGGGCGTCGCCGCGGTACCGGCGGCCGTCGCCAGCGCGATGGTCGCGACGACGCGCCTGACCTGCTTCGTGGCCGCGTTCTTGCGAGTCGACTTCGTTGCCTGCTTCATCAGCTGCATCCCCTGGGAGACGGTCCGTGCGTCCTGCGGTGCGTCCTTCAGGACGGTACCGCTCCGGGATGGCTTGTTATACCCCGGAACGGGCGATCTATGCGGCGCACCATAACGATGGTGTAACGAGGGGTCAAGTCAGGCACGTGAACGCCGAAATGCGACGCATGCAGGGAAGTTACCGCCTCGAACACAGCGGCCCGGCCCCGCTGGCGCAGGGCCGGGCCGTGGTGCTCAGCGTGTCACTGGAGCAGGCCGGTGGCCGTGCCCAGCACGCCGTCCAGGCCGGCCGTGCCGGTCACGCCGTCGACCTTCTCGGTCACGCCGTCCACCACGTCACCCGCGCCGGCCGTCTCGGTGACGGCGCCGGTGACGCCGGCGACCTTGCCGGTCACGCCCTGGACCGTGCCGGTCACGCCGTCGACGCCGCCGGTCAGGCCGTCGACCGTGCCCGTCACGCCGTCGACCTTCTCGGTCACGCCGTCCACGACGTCCCCCGTGCCGGTCACGTCCGTGACGATGCCGGTGACACCGCCGACGACGCCGAGGCCGTCGACCTCGCCCACCGTGCCCTTGACGGCCGGGTCCACGGCGTCGGTGGCGGCACCCGGAGCACCCTTCGCGGTGTTCTCGGCGGTGCTCTTGAGGCTGTCGGCCGCGGCCAGCGCACCCGGAGCGATGTCGCCCTTGACGTGGCCGACCGTGCCCGGAACGACCTCGTCGGTCACCGGGCCGGTGGCGGCGGGCACGACCTCGTCGGTCACGGCGCTCACCGTGTTCGGCACGACCTCGTCGGTGACCGGACCGGCCACGCCGGGCACGACACCGTTCAGCGCCGTGGACACCACGCCCGCGGCGGCGCCCGTCGCCGGGGCGACGGTCGCCGGCAGGCCGCGCAGCAGGCTTGCGGCGAGGCGCGACACGCCGGACGTGGCACCCGGGATGTTCGACACGATGTTCGCCGCGGGCGTCGTGCCCTCGGCGAGCACGGCCGGCACCGCCGCGACGGCACCCGGCCCGGCCGTACCGGCGGTGCCGAGGGCCGTGTCCGCGGCCGAACCGACGGTCTCGGTCACGTCCTCGCCCGAGAACTCCGGCAGCGAGTAGTTCGGGGCCAGGTAGGAGGCCGGAGCGATCACCGCGGGCATGGCCTTCCCGGCGACCGCCTCGACCTGGTGGGTGGCCGCCTCCGCCTTGTTGACGGCGGCGCCGGCCTTGTTGGCGACAGCCCCGGCCTTGCCGAGGTCCGCGACATCGGCGACACCCGGCACACCGACGGAGGCGAGGTCGGCGCCCGGCAGCTCGGCGGCCGGCAGCTCCCCGACGGGCAGTTCTCCGACCGGCAGCTCGGCCGCCGGGAGGTTGGAGACGAGCTCGTCGTGGTCGGGCAGCGGGACGAGGTCGGTGGTGGGGAGGTCGCCGAGGTCGACGTCCGGCTGAGGCAGTTCGGCGGCGATCGCCGGGGTGGCCGCACCGGCTGCGGCGGTCGCGATGGCGACGGTCGCGACGGTGCGCGAGACGCCGGTCTTCTTCTTCGGTGCTGCGTGCTTCAAGGAGCTACCCCCATGCTCAGGCGCGTTGCGCGAATTCGAAATTCCCCTTGCGTGCCGCCGAAGTTAGCGGCGGAGAGGAGGTGAAAAAAGTCCCCCTCTCGGGCGGCGAGTTCACCAAACGACATCAACGCGACAGTTCGCACTGGGGCACGAAATCGCCCGTTCCGAGGTTCCGTGACGAAGATCACACTTTCGTCCGCGAGGAAGTGCTCATCAGCCGTTTTGCCGGGCAACGACCACGGGAACTCGCAGGGCGACGGCACGGGAGCGAGACGCCCGGCCCCGCGCTCGCGGGGCCGGGCGGCGGTGACCCTGGCGCGGGCCACTCGATGAGCGCTCGATGCGTCAGCCGACCAGGCCGGTGGCCGTGTCCAGCACGCCGCCCGCGACGGCCGGGCCGGCCGCGCCGTCCACGACGTCCTCGACCGGCCGGGTCGCGCCACCGACGATGTCGTCGCCCGGAACACCGGCGACCTTCCCGGCCACCTCGTCGACCGTGCCGGTCGCGCCGTCCACGACGTCCGCCCCGCCGGTCACGCCGTCCACGACGTCGGCCGCGCCCGCCACGCCGTCCACGACGTCCGTGGCCCCCGCCACGCCGTCCACGACATCGGTCGCCCCGGCGGCGCCGTCGACGACGTCCGTCGCCGCGGACGCGCCGTCGACGACGTCGGTGACGCCGCCGGCCTCGGCCATGACGCCCCGCACCGCCGGGTCCACGGCATCGGCGGCCACGTGCGGGGCGCCGTGCGCCGCGCTCTCGGCGGAGCCCTTGACCACCTCGGCCGCGGCGAGAACGCCCGGCACGACGTCACCCTGGCCCGAGAAACCGGGCAGGGTGTAGTCCGGGGCGACCTGCTCGACCGGCGGGATCGACGCGGGCATCACGCTCCCGGCGATCGCCTCGGCGTCCTGGGCGGTCGCCCCGGCCTTGTCGACGAGGGCTCCGGCCTCGGCCAGGTCCGCCAGCTCGGCGGGCGCGGCCGGAACGATCTCCGGAACCTCGACGCCCGGGAAGTCGACGCCCCGGTCGGCGACGACGCCCGAGAGGTCGGAGACCAGGGCGTCGTGGTCGGGCAGGTCGACGAGGTCGGTGGTGGGCAGGTCACCGAGGCCCAGGTCCGGCTGCGGGAGCTCGGCCGCCATGGCCGGGGTGGCCGCGCCGGCCGCCGCGGTCGCGATGGCGACGGTCGCGATGGTGCGCGAGACCGGGACGGACCCGGCCTTCTTCTTCGGTGCTGCGTGCTTCAAGGAACTAACCCCCTGGATCAGGCGCGGTGCGCGAATTCGGATCCCCTTGCGTGCCGCCGAAATTAAGCAATGGGAGCAAAAGTGCGACATCGCACTTGTGGTTCGCCACACGCCAAGACACACCAACCCGGCAGTTCGGGGTCCTGCACGATCTCGGCCGCCCCGAGGTTCCGTGACGAGGGTCACATTCTTGCGGCCGCCGCACGCGCGTGGGCGACGGTCGCCGCCAGCCCTGTACCGGCCACCCAGCCGCCCGTGACGGCGAGCCCGGGAACGCGCTCGGCGGCGTCCAGGAACTCGCGGACCCGCGCACGGTAGGCCGGTGTGGGCGGCGGGAGCGCGCCGTCCCAGCGCTGGGTCACGACGTCCCGCACGCGCCCGGCGAGGTCCACGCCGAGCAGGGCGGACGCGTCGCGTGCGGCTTCCTCGGGCGTGGGCTCGGGTGTCGGCTCACCGATCCGGCCGTAGCTCAGCCGGACCACGTGCACGCCGGGCCCCGCCGCGTCGCGCACGCGCCGCGCGAGCCAGGGCCACTTGGCGGTCGCATGGGTGAGTGCCTTCGCCCGCACCGGTGTCCGACGGCGGTCGCCCGGCCGGGCGGCACCGCCCGCCACCAGCATCCCCGTCCCGCGGGGCGCGGAGTCCAGCTCGGGCGCGTCGAGCAGCAGCGTGGCCAGCCAGATGTCGGCGCCACGCTCGGGGACGGGCGGCTTCGCGGGCGAGCCGGTCGGCGTCCCTGGTTCCGTCATGGAACCCGCGCCCGGGCCCGGTTCGACTCCCGAGCCCGGTGCAGAGAGGCCCTGCCACCGGCTGGTCAGCAGCGGCGCCACCCCCGCTGTCGCGACCACGAGCCGACCCGTGCGGAACGTGGCGGGCCCGTCCGGGGTGTCCGCGGCGATCGTCCAATCCCCGTCGATCTCGGTGACCCGGTGCCCGGTCCGCACGTCCAGGCGGTCGACCAGAGCGTCCACCAGCGTGTGCACGCCACCGTCGATCCCTCGGACGGCCGATCCGGGCGGCGCCGCCGCCCGGATCCGTGCCACCGCCCGCGACAGCGAGCCGGCCTCCTCGAACGCCCGCCGCAGCCCGGGAGCCACGGCGTCGACGTCGAGCCGGTCCAGCGGCGCCGAGTGCACCCCGGCCGCCACGGCCGAGACCAGCCGGTCGGTGATCCGCCTGCCCATACGGGAGCGCACGAGTGCCCCGAGGTCGTCGAACGCGGCGAAGCGGCGCGGCAGCACGCGATCCAGCGACCCTCGGATCACGCCGGGCCATCCCACGGCGCGGCGTACGTCCGCGGCCCACGGCCGCGACGGGATCCCGAGCAGACCGGCCGCAGGCAGGGGGAACGCCCTCCCGGCGGCGAACCCCCAGGCGCCGAGCGCGGCGGGCGCCTCCACCCGCAGCCCGAGCTCCTCCGCGAGCCCTTCGACGGCGCCGCCACGCACCGCGAACGACTCGGCGCCCAGGTCGACCGGCACGCCGGGCAGCGAGCCGAACACCCCGCCGTGGATCGGCCCGCCGGCACGCTCGCTCGCCTCCAGCACGACGACCCGCGCCCCGCGCCGGCTCAGCTCCCAGGCGGCGACCAGCCCCCCGATCCCTCCGCCGACGACGACGGCGTCCGCCTCGACCGCCACGCTCGTCACCCCTGCCTCGGTCACCCCTGCCTCATCTCCGCGGCCGGCGACGCCGCCCGGTCTCCGCTCCTGCCGTCCGGCTCCGGCTCACAGCGAGTGCGCCAGTTCCACCACGCGGGTCAGCACGGCCGGGTCCGTCTCCGGCGGGACGCCGTGACCGAGGTTCAGCACGTGGGCCGGAGCGGCGGCGCCCCGCGCCACGACGTCGCGCACGTGCGCCTCCAGCACCGGCCAGGGCGCCGCGAGGAGCGCCGGGTCGACGTTGCCCTGCAGCGGCACGCCGGGCAGCGCCTCGGCGGCCTCGTCCAGCGGCGTGCGGTAGTCCACCCCGACGGCGTGCTTCGCCACCCCGGCGGAGGCGAGCACGTCGCGCATCGCGCCCAGCAGGTGCCCGGTCCCGGTCCCGAAGTGGATCGCGGGCACGCCCAGGCCGGCCACGTGCGCCAGCGCCCGCGCCGACGCCCCGGCGACCCGGCCCGTGTAGTCCGCCTGGGAGAGTGACCCGGCCCACGAGTCGAAGAGCTGCACCGCCGACGCCCCGGCCTCCACCTGCGCCCGGAGAAAGGCGCCCGTGATGTCCGCCGTCCACGACACCAGCCGGCTCCACGTCTCCGGAGCGCCGTGCATCATCGTCCGCGCCGCGAGGTGGTCCCGCGACGGGCGCCCCTCGACGAGGTAGGCGGCCAGGGTGAAGGGCGCGCCGCCGAACCCGATCAGCGGCGTGGTGCCCAGTTCGGCCACCGTGAGCGCCACGGCCTCCCGGACCGGCGCCAGCGCGTCGTCGTCCAGGGTGGCCGCCACCAGGCGCTCGACGTCGTCGGCGGTCCGGTACGGCTGGTCCATCACCGGACCGACACCGGGGGCGATGTCCACGCCGACACCCGCCAGCTTGAGGGGCACCATGATGTCGCTGAAGAAGATCCCGGCATCCACGCCGTGCCGCCGCACGGGCTGCAGCGTGATCTCCGACGCGAGATCCGGCCGCAGGCAGGAGTCGAGCATCCCGATCCCCTGCCGCACCTCGCGGTACTCCGGCAGCGACCGGCCCGCCTGCCGCATGAACCAGACGGGCAGGCGCTCCGGCCGGTCGCCCCGCAGCGCACGGATCAGCGGCGCCGTGGCTGTCCGCCCGTCGACGAGCGGATGATCGGCCGGGAGGGCGGCGCCCGCGGAGGGGGCGAGGGTGGCGAGGTTCACGCTTACCGATTGTGCCTTGCGGCATGCCACCCCATAAAGTCGGAGCACTGTGGTTCTCCTCTCCCTCACCGCCTCCCACCGCGAGCTCGACCTGGACGCGCTGGAACGCCTGTCCATGGGATCCGCGTCCGTGGGGCGTACCGTCGTGGGCACGTGCCGGCCGGTCGTCGGGGCGGTGGTGATCTCCACCTGCAACCGGTTCGAGCTCTACCTCGACGTGGACGCGCCGCTGGACGGCCACACCGTGGGCCACGCCACCCGGCACGTCGCCGAGCTCGTCGCGGGCGAGTCGGGGGTCAGCACGCAGACCGCCGTCGGCTCCTTCACCGTGCGCACCGGCCCCGAGGTCACCGAGCACCTGTTCGCCGTCGCCGCGGGCCTCGACTCGATGGTCGTCGGTGAACGTGAGATCGCCGGGCAGGTGAAGCGGTCGCTCGCCGTCGCACGTGAGCAGGAGACCACCTCCAAGACGCTCGAGCTCCTCTTCCAGACGGCGTCCCGCACGTCCAAGCGGGTCGGCACCGACACGGAGCTGGGCGCCGCGGGCCGGTCCGTCGTCTCGCTCGCCCTCGACCTCGCCGAGAGCGAGGTGTCCCGCTGGGACACCTCGCGCGCCGTCCTGATCGGGACCGGGTCATACGCGGGCGCGTCCGTCGCGGCGCTGCGGGCGCGCGGGTGCACGGACATCGGCGTGTACTCGCAGTCGGGCCGCGCGGCGCTGTTCGCGGAATCGCACGGTGTCGACGCCGTCGACGACCTGATCGCGGCCCTGGCGGACGCGGACGTCGTGGTCTCGTGCAGCGGTGCCCGGGGCCGCGGCTCGCATCCGGGGACGACGGCGGTCGTGGGTGCGCGCGACGTGCCCAGGGCCGAGCCGGACACGAGCCCGCATGTCACGGCGCCGGGGGCCGCACACGGCGATGGGGCACAGGTCGGCGCCTCAGCCCAGGAGGCGGGCACTCCCGGACCGGTGTCGTCGCAGGACCGGCCCGCGCCGGAGGCCAGTCTGGGCCACGTGCTGGACGCGGCCGCCGTCGTGCGCGCTCGCGAGCGGGCCGCCGACCGGGCGGGCGACGAGCCGGAGCCCACCGCCCTGGTCGTCCTGGACCTCGCGCTGCACCGGGACGTCGACCCGCAGGTGGCCGACGTCGAGGGCGTGCTGCTCTACGATCTCGCCAGCCTGAAGGCGCATGCCCCGGCGGTGGCGCTGGACGTCGTCGGGCAGGCGCGCGACATCGTGGACGACGCCGCCCGCGCGTTCGAGGAGACGCGGCTCGGCCGCGAGGCGGACGCGGCGGTGGTCGCGCTGCTGGACGAGGCTGAGGTGCGCGTCCGGGCGGAGGTGGACGACGCCGTCGCCCGGCTCGCGGAGGAACGCGCGGCCGCCGGGGACCCGCCGCCGACGCCGGAGGACGTCGACGGCGTCGCGCGCGGGGTCCGCCGGCGCATCCACGCCGACCTCCACCCGCGGATCGTCGCCGTGCGTGCGGAGGCCCGCGCCCGGGCGAGGGCGCAGGAGGCCGCGGTGATCGAGGGTGCGGAGTCGATCACCCGCGCGGCCGGCACGCCGGCCCACCGGACCAGCTGACACGAGGTCGGCCGCACGGGTCCGGGGCGAGCGCGGCCAGCGCGACGTCGGCCGCGTTCCCGCAGGAGCATGGCACCGCCCGCGTGGTCCCGGCGGAGATCTCGCGGTCGCGGGAGGTGACGCCCCGGTGTGACATTCACCGGTGGAACAGGGTCCGTTTCGTCTGTACGCCCTCCAGGGTGGAGACTGGGTTGGTGACCTCGACCCCTACTTCCGTCAGCACACCTCCCGGCGGCGCACCCGGTGCCCCCATTCGCCTCGGCACCCGCGGCAGCGCCCTCGCGATGACGCAGAGCGGCACGGTCGCCCGCCGGATCGAGGAGCTGACCGGGCGTCCGGTGGAGCTGGTCCGGATCAGGACCGAGGGTGACGTGAAGACGGGGTCGCTCGCGAGCCTCGGCGGCACCGGCGTCTTCGTCACGGCCCTGCGCGAGGCACTGCTCGACGGCCGC
Source organism: Myceligenerans pegani (assembly GCF_014892515.1). Classification (GTDB taxonomy): domain Bacteria; phylum Actinomycetota; class Actinomycetes; order Actinomycetales; family Cellulomonadaceae; genus Myceligenerans; species Myceligenerans pegani. The sequence continues at coordinate 187,514 of NZ_JADBGR010000105.1, read as the reverse complement.
TGCGACGTCGCCGTGCACTCCCTGAAGGACCTGCCGACGGCGCCGCACCCCGAGCTCACGTACGTCACGCCCGAGCGCGAGGACGCGCGCGACGCGCTCTGCGCCCGCGACGGCCTGACGCTGGCCACACTGCCGACCGGCGCGCGCGTCGGCACGGGCTCGCCGCGCCGCGCCGCGCAGGTCCGCGCCGCGCGACCCGACCTGGAGGTCGTCGACATCCGCGGCAACGTGGGTACCCGGCTCGACCGGGCGCTGGGGCCGGAGGCGGACCTGGACGCCGTCGTGCTCGCCACGGCGGGTCTGAAGCGTGTCGGCAGGACGGACGTGATCAGCCAGTACATCCCGATCGAGACCATGACGCCCGCCCCGGGGCAGGGCGCGCTGGCCGTGGAGGTCCGGACCGCCGACGTCGTCCGCGGTCCGGCCGGGACCGTCCCGGATCCCGGCCTGGCCGACGCGCTGGCCGATCTCGACCATCCCGCCACCCGCCTGGCCGTGCTGGCGGAGCGCTCGGTGCTCGCGCGGCTCGAGGCCGGCTGCGCGGCGCCGGTCGGCGCGTACGCGGTGCTGGCCGACGGCGAGCTGCGCCTCCGGTCGGTCGTCGCCGCCGTCAGCGGGGCGGGCCGGATCGTGCGGAACCTGAGCGCGGACCTCGGGCCGTACGCCGTCGGCGACCGTGCGTGCGCGGACCCCGGCCTGGACGAGATCGCCGAGGAGCTGGGCGTTCGCCTGGCCGAGACGCTCCTGCAGGCCGGCGCCGACGAGCTGGCCCCGCTGGGGACGCCGGTCACGGTGGCCGCCGGCACGAGTTCCTCGGGCCCGGGCTCCTCGGGCCCACGTTCGTCGGGACCGGGCCTTGGCGGAGGCGCCGCTACGGAGGGCGAGTGACCTCGACGGTCCCCGTGGACAGGCCCGACGACGATCGCCGGGGAACCACCCGGCCGCGCGTCCTCGTCGCACGCTCGCACGGGCGCGCCGCACCGCTGCTGGACCTGCTCCGCGAGGCCGGTGTCGACGCCGTCGCGGCGCCCGTGATCGAGCGGGCGCCCGTGGACGATCCGGCCGGCCTGGACGAAGCGCGCGCCGCCCTTGCCCGCGGGGAGTATGCCTGGGTAGCGGTGACCAGCGTGAACGCGGTGGACGCCCTGCTGGGTCCGTCGACCGACCACGACGGTTCCCGGTCCGAGGCGCCCTCCCGCGATGCATCACCGCCGTTCGACGGGTCCGCGGCGAACGCGCCGGACCCGAGCGGCGCCGGGGAGACGCGGTGGGCCTGCGTCGGGCCGGCCACACGGGGGGCGATCGAGGCCCGCGGCCACGCCGTCGCCCTCGTTCCCGCAGGCGCCATGACGGCGGCCGGCCTGGCGACCGCGTTCCCCCACGCACCGGCCGCGAACGCCGCCCCCACGCCGCCTGCCCCGGAGCACGACCAGGCCATGCCGAGTCATGACCGCGCTCCCGGCACGCAGAACGGCGTGGTCGGCGAGGGCCGGGGCGGCGGCCCGGACGACCCGCCGGGGAGCCGGCAGCCGGGGAGCCGGGTGCTGGTCCCGCTCGGGGATCTCGCCGCACCCACCCTGGCCGAAGGGCTGCGGGCCAAGGGGTGGGATCCGCACGTCGTCACCGCGTACCGCACGGTCGCGCGGGACCTGCCACGCGACGTCGTCGGGCACGCGAGGACCGCGGGGTACGACGCCGTCGTCGTCGCGTCCGGGTCCGCCGCGCGGCAGCTCGCCGCACAGCTCGGGCCGCAGCGGGTGGTCGCGATCGGCGAACCGTCCGCCCGGGCAGCCCGGGAGGCGGGGCACGACGTCGTCGCCGTCGCGGCCGCGCCGACCGACGACGCGCTCGCGACCGCCGTCGTCCATGCCCTGGACCTGCCATGATTTCCGTCCGACCCGACCACCACGCCCGACCAGCACGAAGGAGTCACCCGTGAGCACCTCCGGGATCGTGTACCGGCCGCGCCGCCTGCGCGCGACGCCGGGCATGCGCCGCCTCGTCAGCGAGACCCGCCTGCACCCGGCGGACCTGATCCTGCCCCTCTTCGTCAAGGAGGGGCTGCTCGAGCCCCAGCCGATCCCGTCCATGCCCGGCCAGGTGCAGCACACCGAGGAGTCGCTCGGCAAGGCCGTGGCGCAGGCCGCCGAGGCCGGGCTGGGTGGCGTCATGCTGTTCGGCATCCCGGAGCGCCGGGACGCCACGGGATCGCAGGGCGACGCCGAGAACGGCATCCTGCAGCGCGCGATCCGGATCGCGCGGCACGCGGTGGCGGGAGTCGACGGGACCGACGACCGTCCGGAGCCGGTCATCATGGCGGACACCTGCCTCGACGAGTTCACGGACCACGGCCACTGCGGCATCGTGACGAGCGACGGGCGCGTGGACAACGACGCCACACTGGACCGCTACGCGCGCATGGCGGTGGCGCAGGCCCGCGCGGGCGTCGACGTCGTCTCGCCGAGCGGGATGATGGACGGGCAGGTCGCGATGATTCGCGAGGCGCTGGACGAGGCCGGGTTCGAGGACACCGCGATCCTCGCGTACAGCGCGAAGTACGCGAGCGCGTTCTTCGGGCCGTTCCGCGACGCCGTGGACTCCCAGCTCGAGGGCGACCGCCGTGCCTACCAGATGGATCCGGGCAACGCCCGGGAGGGGCTGCGCGAGGCGGACCTCGACCTCGCCGAGGGCGCGGACATCGTGCTCGTCAAGCCGGCGGGCTCGTACCTCGACGTGCTGCGCGCGGTCGCGGACCGGAGCGACGTGCCGGTGGCGGCGTACCAGGTGTCGGGCGAGTACTCGATGATCGAGGCGGCCGCCGCGAACGGCTGGATCGACCGGCGGGCGGCGGCTCTGGAATCGGTGACGAGCATCAAGCGCGCGGGCGCGGACCTGGTCCTCACCTACTTCGCCCTGGACATCGCCGGCTGGCTCGGCTGAGCCGGGCCCGGCAGGAACGACCGGAGAGAGACTTCTGACGTGAGCGAGATCGAGACCCAGGCGCTGCGCAAGGACCCGAACCATGCCGCGTTCCTGCGGGCGCAGGCCGCTATTCCCGGCGGAGTGAGCTCGCCGGTGCGGGCGTACGGGAGCGTGGGCGGCGACCCGCGGTTCCTGGAGTCGGCCCGTGGCCCGTACGTCACGGACGTGGCGGGGCGTGAGTACGTGGACCTGGTGTGTTCGTGGGGCCCGGCGCTGCTGGGCCACGCGCACCCGGAGGTCGTGGCGGCGGTCCGGGAGGCCGCGGCGCGCGGGCTGTCGTTCGGGGCGCCGACTCTCGCCGAGGTCGACCTCGCCGAGGAGGTACGACGGCGGGTCCCGGCCGCCGAGCACGTCCGCCTCGTCTCCACGGGGACCGAGGCCACCATGACGGCGGTGCGGCTCGCGCGCGGGGTCACGGGCCGCCCGATGATCGTCAAGTTCGCCGGGTGCTACCACGGGCACGTGGACGCGCTGCTCGCGGAGGCCGGGTCGGGGGTCGCGACGCTCGCGATGCCGGGGTCCGCGGGGGTCACCGAGGCCGCGGCGGCGGAGACGCTCGTGCTTCCGTACAACGACCTCGCCGCCGTGGAGGCGGCGTTCGCCCAGCACGGCTCCCGGATCGCGGCGGTGATCACGGAGGCGAGCCCGGCGAACATGGGTGTGGTGCCACCGCACGAGGGCTTCAACGAAGGACTGCGCCGCATCACGAGCCGACACGGCGCCCTGTTCGTCATGGACGAGGTGCTCACCGGCTTCCGCGTGGGGCCGTCCGGCTGGTGGGGCCTGGAGGACGCCGCCGTCCGGGAGGCCGGCGGGGCCGGCTACACGCCCGACCTGTTCACGTTCGGCAAGGTGATCGGCGGCGGCATGCCGGTGGCCGCGCTCGGCGGGCCGGTGTCGATCATGGATCACCTGGCGCCGCTCGGGCCCGTGTACCAGGCGGGCACGCTGTCGGGGAACCCGGTCGCGGTGGCCGCCGGCCTGACGACGCTGCGGCTCGCCGACCACGCCGTGTACGCGCACGTCAACCGGGCGGCCGCGACGATCGCCGACGCGGCGGGCGAGGCCCTGTCCGCGGCGGGCGTCGAGCACGTGGTGCAGCGGGCGGGATCGCTGTTCAGCGTGTTCTTCGGCCCTCTGGCGGCCGTGTCCGGCGTCCGCGACTACCGGCAGGCCCAGGCGCAGGAGTCGTTCCGCTACACGGCGTTCTTCCACGCGATGCTCGATGCGGGGGTCGCGCTGCCGCCGTCGGTGTTCGAGGCGTGGTTCGTGTCCGCGGCGCACGACGACGCCGCGGTGAACCGCGTCCTGGAGGCGCTGCCGGCCGCGGCCCGGGCGGCGGCCGTGGCGGAGGCGTAGGGCACATGGAGGCGCCGCCGTCGGCCGGAGAGGCCTCACGGCCGACGACGGCGGGTCGGGGGTGGGTCAGGACAGGTTGACGACCGTGCCGCCGATCGTCACCACGAGGCGGCCCGAGGAGTCGAAGCTCCAGTCCAGGTCGCCGCTGTACTGCGAGCAGCGGGAGCCGTTGGAACCGGACCACCACTGGTTCCCTCCGGCGTCGTTGCCGATGATCCGGTCGGTCGACCCGCTGTTGCAGGACGTGTTGTCGCGGAACGTCGACGAGCCGCCGTCGAAGTTGAAGTTGCGCTCCTCGTTGCCGATGCTCAGGTTGTTGCTGATGGTCATCGACCCGAGGTTCCGGTTGTAGGTGAACCCGTGCTTGCCGTTGTCGAAGGCGATGCTGCGCCGCACGGTGTGGTCGACGCCGATGTCCTCGCCGCCGAGCTTGAAGCCGTTGCGGTCACCGTTGCCGGCCTGGCCGCCGTTGGACAGGGTCCCGTTCTCGTAGGAGAGCGAGTCCTCGACGAGCACCTCACCGATCGGGCCGGTGTCCGACTTCGTGTAGAGGTCCCAGCCGTCGTCGATGTTGTTGTGGGCCACCGTGTACCGGAAGACGTTCCCGGGGCCGACCGTGAGCTTTGGCGCGAAGCCGTCGGCGTCCTCGCCGTCGGAGTCGACGTTGTCGTGCGACTCCGACGACACGATGAGGTTGTTCGAGGGCCACTCGCTCCTGGGCGCCCCGGCGGTGTACCGGGACAGCTGGAGGCCCGTGTCCGCGTTGAACCGGGTCACGACCCGCTCGATGACGTTGTTGTTACCGCCCAGCAGGATCCCGTTGTCGCCCGCGTGCTCGACGATGATGCCGCGCAGGTGCCACCAGTCGCCGCCGATGGCGACCCCGCGGTTGGACGAGTTCTCGCTCTGCGCCGAGAAGTTCAGCACCGGCGTCTCGCCGGGATAGGCGAACAGTTCCGTGCGGTTCCCGGAGAGGCCGTCGTTGTCCGGCTCGATGTGGACGGTCTCGGACAGCGAGTAGGTTCCGCCGCGCAGGTAGATCGTGCCGCCGGCCTCGATGCCCGCGATGGCCGCGGTGAGCGTCGTCGGATCGCTCTCGGTGCCGGCGGCGCTGTCCGAGCCGTTCGGAGCGGCGTACAGCGCGTCCCCGACCGGCGGATCGGTGGGGTCACCGCCGCCGTTGCCCGGATCGGTGCCCGTGGAGCTGTCGAGGTAGTCGATGTTCGCCAGCCCCGCCGAGTTGGTGGCGACCAGTTCGACCGTGTTGGCGCCCGCGTCGAGGTTCACGGTCGCCGACTCGGTGGACCAGCTCGTCCAGGATCCGGTGGGGCCGAATGAGAGCGATCCCACCGTCATGCCGTTGACCACGAGGTTCGCGCTGCGGGCCGCCGTCGAGCCGTTGGCGTAGCCGAACGCCAGGGTCGCCGAGCCGGCGGTGGCGCCACCGATGCTGAATCCGGCGGCGGTGCCGGTGGTGTTCGGGGTGTTGCAGAACCCGGTGCCCGAGAATCCGGCGTTGTTCGCGTCGATCGTGCCGTCGCAGGTCGCCGACGACGACTCGGCCTCGATGCGCGTCGGCTCGCCCGTGCCGTCGTCCGGCGAGTCGGTAGGCGTGCCGCCGCCGGACGGCGTGCCGGCGTAGGTCTCGAACTCGGCGACCGCCGGAGTGCCGGACGAACTCTTCACGACGAAGTTGATCTTGCTGAGCGTCGTCGGGGAGAAGGTGATGACTCCCGCACCGCTGCCGCTGGTCAGGACATCGCCGTTGTCGTGGTTCACGACGTCGTACGAGCCGATGTTCCCCTCGGAACCGGCGGCCTCGCGGATCACGATGGAGGACACCGTCACGTCGGAGCCCCACTTGACCGAGATCCGGCCGGTGGAACCGGTGGGCGACCAGCGGGTGCCCATGTCGCCGTCGATCACGTTGCCGTAGCTGGTGCCGCTGGCCTTGCTCGAGCCGTCCGCGCCAGCGCCGATGCTCAGGTTGTCGCCGCTGGGGTCACCCGGGTCACCCGGGTCGGTCGGGTCGGTCGGGTCCGGGTCGGGCTGCGTCGGCGAGCAGCTGCCGTCCGACACGGCCATGTTGGTGTGCGAGCCGGCCGTCGCGCGGAGCAGGTTGGGCACGCACTCGGCCCGGTCCATGGAGTAGGAGTACGGGATGCTCACCGACGTGGTCGATGTCGGGTTCGGGCCGGCCGGGTGGTCGCCGCTGTTCCAGGTGATGTTGTCCCAGATGTTGCCGCTGACCTGCCAGTAGCCCATGGCATCCGTGTAGAACGTGCCCAGCGGGTTGAACGAGTCCTGGAAGTAGTTGTTCTCGACCTTCACCCGCGCGCCGAGCCGCGAGTTGATGCCGGACTCGTTCAGGCCCACGAAGTGGTTGTTGTACGTGTGTGCCGTCCCGGCGCGCAGCAGTGGGGTGCGCGAGTCGATGTTCTCGTAGATGTTGTGGTGGTACGTGATGTACGAGTTGCTCGTGTCGCTGTCGCTGGATCCGACGAGTCCGCCACGGCCGGAGTTACGCAGCGTGCTGTAGGACAGCGTCACGTACTGCGTGTTGTTCTTCAGGTCGAAGAGCCCGTCGTAGCCCTCCGACTCGCCGCCCGAGGCGCGCAGGTCCACGTGGTCGACCCAGACGTTGCGGACGCCGGACTCCATGCCGATGGCGTCGCCGCCGTTGGAGGTCGGCGATCCGGACTTCTTGACGTTCTGCACGGTGACGTTCTGGATGATGATGTTGCTCGCCTCGCGCACGTGGATGCCGAGCTGGTCGAAGACCGCGCCGCGGCCGACGCCGATCAGGGTGACGTTGCTGATCTGCTTGAGCTCGATCACGTCGTCGGCGGTGTTGCAGCTGTCGCCGGACACCTTGCTGGTGTTGCCGTGGTTGATGGTGCCCTCGACCTCGATGATGATCGGCGTGCTGCTGCTGGCCCGCGAGCACAGGGCCTGGTGGATCTGGGTCCCCGTGGTGGCCCGCACCGTCGCGCCGCCCGCGCCACCGGTGGTGCCGCCGTTCTGGGTTGCGTAGCCGGTGGCGTTCCCGACGGCCTGCGCCTCCGGCATGAACTGTGTCGCCACCCCGATGGTGGCCGCCAGCGTCACCGTGGCGACCCCGGCGATGAGTCGTGCTCCTGGTCGTCTCATGGTCTTCCTCACGTTCGTCGTTGAAGGTGGGGCTCCACGACATCCCTCGGATATCGCTTTCCACGCAAGATACCGGTTTCTCAGGTTGGCGTCCAGGGCCCGGTCAAATCGGGCAGAAACACCGGAACTCCGCCGCTCTCTGCGTGCCGACAGGCGCACGATGCCGCTGCCCCTTGCGGCGTAGCTACCCCCTGGGGGTATAGTGGCGGTATGAGCGACCATGAGACACAAGGCAGCCACGCCACCACGGCCGCCGTCGTCGGGCAGCACGAGGAGCACGGATCCGGTCCGCACGACGGACCGCACGGCTACGCCTCCGACAAGGAGGCGTACCTCAAGCGCATGCGCCGCATCGAGGGTCAGGTGCGGGGCATCGCCAAGATGATCGACAAGGACGCCTACTGCATCGATGTTCTCACCCAGGTCTCGGCCGTGACCAAGGCGCTCCAGGCCGTCAGCCTGGCGCTCGTCGAGGACCACATCGGGCACTGCGTCGTCGACGCGGCCCGGTCGGGGGACGACGACGCGGCGAACGCCAAGGTCCGTGAGGCAGCAGACGCCATCGGCCGCTTGGTCCGGATGTGAGGCCCGCGGCCGCCCCGTCTCATGCGGTCCCTCATGCGGTCGGCCGGACGTCTTTGCGGTCGGCCGCCGAGGGGACCGACCGCAAGGACATCCGACCGACCGCTCGACAAATGACCGACCACCAGAAGGAGACCGACATGACCACCGTGACCACCCTGAACGTGACCGGCATGACCTGCGGGCACTGCGCGTCCGCCGTGACGAACGAGCTCAAGGCCCTCGCCGACGTGCAGGACGTGTCCATCGAGTTGCACGCCGGCGGCACCTCCCGCGTCGCCGTCGTCTCGAAGCTGCCGCTGACGGAGGCGCCGCTGCGCGACGCCGTCGACGAGGCCGGATACACGGTCGAGAGCGTCGAGGTGCTGGAGGACGCGGTGGCCGCCGAGTCGAGCGCGCAGGCGCCGGCGCGCCAGGCCAACCGCATGCTGCCGATCGTCGGGCAGTGATCGACCGTCGTCGGACGGGCCGAGCATTCGATGACGGATCAACCGGCCGATGACGGATCGACCATCCGGCAGTGGCCCCACCGACTACAGGACACAGGCTGAGGAGGACGGACCGTGACCGTGCACGCTGAGCACGAGGCCGGGCAGCAGCCCGCCCGGACGGGCGAGGTCGAGCTCGCCGTGGAAGGCATGACCTGCGCGTCGTGCGTGGCGCGGGTCGAGCGCAAGCTCAACAAGGTCGAGGGCGTGAGGGCGACGGTGAACCTGCCGCTGGAGTCGGCGCACGTGGTGCTGTCCGACGACGTCGACGACGCGGCACTGCTCAAGGCCGTCGAATCGGCGGGGTACCGGGCGCGGGTGACACGTTCTCGCCGCTCGGCTCCGCGCGCCGCGAGCGAGGGCGGGGCGGACGCGTCGGGTGCCGAAGCCGTTGCCCGGGCCGGCCAGGAGATCTCCGCGGGGCCGGGCGAGCATGTCTCCGATCGTGCGGAGGTCGCCCCGCATGAGGGCGGCGGCCGCGGTGCTCACGAGGACACGCACGCCCCGGGCGGGGGCGCGCACGGTGGGCACGTGGGCGCGCACGCCCCCGGCGGGGCCGCGCACGGCGAGCACGGAAGCGAGCACGCCGGGCACCAGCACACCGAGTACCGCGGCCAGGACCTGCTGCGGCGCCTGCGCGTCGCGGCGATCCTCACCGTCCCGGTGCTGGTGCTGTCGATGGTCCCGGCGATCCAGTTCCCGGGGAAGCTGTGGCTGGTCGCGGCACTCGCCCTACCGGTCGCGACCTGGGCGGCCTGGCCGTTCCACTCCGCGGCCGCACGCGCGGCACGGCACGGCTCGTCCACCATGGACACGCTCGTCTCGCTGGGCGTGATCGCGGCGACGGTCTGGTCCCTGTGGGAACTGGTCGCGGAGGCGCTCTCGCCGATGCCGGGCGCCGAGCCGCACGTGTACTTCGAGGTCGCCGCCGTGGTGACGACCTTCCTCCTCGCCGGCCGGTACGCGGAGTGGCGGAGCAAGCGGCGCGCCGGTGACGCGCTGCGGGCACTGCTCGCCCTCGGCGCCAAGGACGCGGAGCGTGTCACGCTCGGCCCGGACGGCGCGCCGCTCCGATCCGACGACGGCCGCTGGCGCACCACCTCCGTGCCGGTGTCCGATCTTCGCGTCGGCGACGTGTTCACCGTCCGGCCGGGCACGACGGTCGCCACCGACGGCGTCGTGGTGGACGGGGTGTCCGCGGTCGACACGTCGCTGGTGACCGGCGAGCCGGTGCCGGTGGACGTCGCCGTGGACGACGCCGTCGTCGGTGGCACCGTCAACACCTCGGGTCACCTGCTCGTCCGGGCCACGCGCGTGGGGGAGGAGACGACGCTCGCACGGATCGGACGGCTGGTGAGCCAGGCGCAGACGGGCAAGGCCCCGGTGGCGCGGCTGGCCGATCGGATCTCGGCGGTGTTCGTGCCGGTGGTGCTGGTCATCGCGACGCTGACGCTGGCGGGCTGGCTGCTCGCGACGGGTGATTCCGACGCCGCGTTCACCGCCGCCGTGGCGGTGCTGATCATCGCGTGCCCCTGCGCGCTGGGCCTGGCCACCCCGACGGCGATCCTCGTCGGCACCGGTCGCGGCGCTCAGCTCGGCGTCCTGATCCGCGGCCCGGAGGTGCTGGAGCAGACGCGGCGCGTCGACACGATCGTGCTCGACAAGACCGGCACGGTGACAGAGGGCCGCATGACGCTGGAGAACGTCGTGGTGCCGGGCGCCTCCGCGCTGTCCGGAACCCCCGAGCGGCCGGAATCGACCGGACCGGACGCGTCAACCGGGTCCGGCAACGGGCAGGCGCGGGAGGTGCTTCGCTACGCGGCCGCCGTCGAGGCGCTCAGCGAGCACCCGATCGCCCAGGCGGTCGCGCGGGCCGGTACATGGGAGCAGGCCGAGCAGGAGGAGACCGGGCAAAAGGAGACCGGGCGGGGGCAGGCTGGGCAGGGCGACTCGGGCCATGCCGTCTCGGTGACGGACGGGTCGTCGAACTCCCTGGTCGCGGAGGCTTCCTCGAACGACGGCGGCCTCGAGGTCAGTGGCTTCGTGGCCCATCCCGGGGGCGGGGTCGAAGGACTGGTGCGGAGGTCGCACGCGGGTCTCGGCGACGGACCGGGATCCGCCGGCTCGATCGGCACAGGCCTGAACACGCGCCGGGTCGCGGTCGGGCGCGCCGGCTGGCTCGAGGGCCAGGGAGTCGCCGTCCCCGCCGAGGTGGCGAGCGCCGTCGAACGGGCGGAGTCGTCCGGGGCGACGGCGGTCGTGGCCGCGATCGACGGCACCGCGCGGGGAGTCCTCGTGCTGCGGGACCCCGCCAAGCCGACGTCGTCGGCCGCGATCGACGAGCTCCGGGGCCTCGGCCTCCGGCCGGTCCTGCTGACCGGCGACAACGAGGGAGCGGCTCGCCACGCAGCCCGCGAGGTCGGAATCGCCGACGACGACGTGATCGCGCGGGTGCTGCCCGACGAGAAGGCGGCGGTCATCTCCCGGCTGCGGTCGGAGGGACGGACCGTGGCGATGGTCGGCGACGGCGTGAACGATGCCGCCGCACTGGCGACGGCGGACCTGGGGCTCGCCATGGGCACCGGGACCGACGTCGCGATGGAGGCGAGCGACATCACGCTGGTACGCGGCGACCTCCGCGCCGCGGGGTCCGCGGTGCGGCTGTCGCGCCAGACGCTGCGGATCATCAAGCAGAACCTGTTCTGGGCCTTCGCGTACAACGTCGCGGCGATCCCGCTGGCGGCGTCGGGCCTGCTGAACCCCATGATCGCGGGCGCCGCGATGGCAGCGAGCTCGGTGCTCGTCGTCACCAACAGCCTCCGGCTGCGACGGGCAGGCTGAGCAGCTCGACAGGGAGGGCAGATCGCCGGGGCGCTGAGCAGCTCGACCGTGCGGCGGGCCGGTCAACGGCCCGCCGCCTCGTCGCGTCGAGGCCGAGGGCGGTGGGCCGTTGCCGGGACGCGTCGTCAGCGTCCTGCCTGCAGGGTGAAGACTTCGTCGTAGTTGCCGTTGGCCTCGGCCCAGCGTTGGCGCTTGACGCGTTCGACGAGGATCTGGTTCGCGTCCGGCTCGGTCTCCAGCAGTTCCATGACCTCCGAGGCGAACTCGTCGAGGGGCATGGCACGGTCGTTGTCTGTGCCGTCGCCCATCAGCCGGGTGCGTGTCAGCGGCGGGGCGATCTCGATGACCTGCACCGGGGTGTCCCGTAGCTGCTCGCGCAGCGTCTCGGTGTAGGAGTGGATCGCGGCCTTGGTCGCCGAATAGGTAGGCGTGGCCGTCAGTGGCACGTAGGCCAGTCCGGAGGTGACGGTCAGGATCGTGGCGGCCGGCTGCCGGGCAAGGAACGGGGTGAAGGCGTGGACGAGGCGGATCGGGCCCAGCAGGTTGGTCGCGACGGTCTCTTCCGCGGTGGTCAGGGACTCGGGGTCGAGGATCCGCTCCGGCCGCATGATCCCGGCCATCGCGACGAGCGTGTCGAGCTCTGGGTGCTTGGCCGTAACCGTCTCGAACAGTCGCCGGATCGAGGCGTTGTCGGTGACGTCGAAGACCTCGTACTCGATCCCGTCGTGTTCGGCGGCGATCGCCTCGAGCGTCTCGCGACGCCTGCCGGCCACGATGACCTTGTTCCCGGCACGGTGGAACCGGAGGGCGAGTTCGAGCCCGATGCCGGAGGTACCCCCGGCCATGAGGATGGTGTTTCCGGTGATCTTCATGGTGTCCTGCTCCTTCGGATGTTCGTGCGGACGTCCGTCCGGATTTCTGGTGGGTTCGTGTTCGTGCGGTCGGTGGATCCTCGGGTGTGCTCACTCGGTGGACCTACCCGGTCGGATTCGTCCGGCCGGGCTCGCCCGGTCGGGCTCACTCGGGTGGGGTCAGCTCGACGCGCAGGATGCGGTCGTCACCGGGCCGCGGGTCCGTGCCGCCCCAGGTGGCACGGTCGGTGTTGGAGGTGACGATCCACAGGGCGCCGTCGGGGGCCACCTCGACGGTGCGGATGCGTCCGTACTCGCCGGCGAGGTGCTCGATGGGGTCCCCGGCCGGCGCGGGGCCGTCGACCGGGAGCTGCCACAGTCGCTGGCCGCCCAGGGCGCCCATCCACAGCGAGCCGGCGGCGTAGGCGATGCCCGACGGTGAGGCGTCGTCGGGATGGATGGTGAAGATCGGCGGCTCGCCGGTGTCGCCTGCGATGCCCTCCGTCTCCGGCCAGCCGTAGTCGAGGCCGGCGTTCAGGACGTTCACCTCGTCCCAGGTGCGGTGACCCAGCTCCGAGGCGTAGGCGGTGCCGTCGGGCCCGAACGTGATGCCCTGGACGTTGCGGTGGCCGCTGGAGTAGATCGCGGTGCCGGACGGGTTGCCCGCGGGGATCGAGCCGTCGAGGCCGATGCGCAGGATCTTGCCGTTGAGGGAGTCGTCGTCGGCCGCGTTCTCGGGATCGAAGGCGTCTCCGGTGCCGATCCACAGGTTGCCGTCCGGGCCGATGCGCAGCCTGCCGCCGTGGTGCCGATCGGCGGTCTCGATACCTTCGAGCAGTACCCGCTCCTCGGTGACCGAGTCGAAGTCCTCGCCGATGCGCAGGGCCGTGACCCGGTTCGTGGGAGAACCCGAGACGTACGCGAACACGGTCCGGTCGGCCGCGAAGTCCGGCGAGGTCGCCAGGCCGAGCAGACCGCCCTCGCTGCTGGTCTCCACGCCGGGCACGACACCCACCAGCTCGGCGTCACCACCATCGGCCGGAACGCGCCGGATCTCGGCCGTCAGCCGGGACGAGACCAGCGCCGAGCCGTCCGGCAGAAACGCCAGACCCCAGGGCGAGTCCAGACCGGTCACCAGCTCGACCGGCTCGCCGGGCTCCGCGACCGACCCGACACCGGCCGTGCTGCTGGGACCGCGGACCGGCACCGGGTCCTCGGATGCGGTGCAGCCGCTCAGAACGAGCGCGGCCACGAGCGCCACGACGGTGGCTGTCCGTTCGGTGATTCGCATGTCACCCTCCTCGTTATCGTCGATAACGCTACACCGTTCTCATCGGTAGTCAAGACGGTAGCACTTTCCTGTTATCATCGATTCATGGGTGAGCGAGAGGAAGTGCGGCAGCGCATCGTCGATGCCGCGACCCGGCTGCTGGAGTCCGAGGGCCGCGACGCGGTGACCACCCGGGCCGTGAGCGCTGCGGCCGGCGTCCAGCCCCCCACCATCTACCGCCTGTTCACCGACATGCGCGGGCTGCTGGACGCCGTCGCCGAGAGCGGCTTCGACGACTACCTGCGGCGCAAGCACGAGCAGCGCCTGACCGACGACCCGGTGGCGGACCTCCACGCGGGCTGGGATCTCCATGTCCGCTTCGGCCTCGACTACCCCGCTCACTACCTGCTCATGTACGGCCAGGCGGACGCCGGCCACCGCCCGCCCGCGGTGCAGGAGGCCATGGCGCGGCTGCGTATGCTCGTGGAGCGCATCGCCGCGGCCGGGCAGCTCACGGCCGGCGTCGACACCGTCATCACCATGGTCCACGCCGCGTGCGTCGGGATCACGCTCAGCCTCATCGCCTCACCTCCCACCGAACGCGATCTCGAACGGTCCCGGCGCCTCCGCGAGGCCACCATCGGCGCCGTCACGGGACGGCCTCCCGTCGAAACACCGGACCTCGCCCGCCTCGCGATCGGCCTGAAGGCGGTACTGGACGACTCCGACGGCGTGCTCAGCCCCGGCGAGCGCGCGCTCCTCGACGAGCTGCTCGACCGCCTTGCCGACAGCGATTCCCCTGGCCGAATCGACGGACTGAACCGACCGCGATCCGCCCGGCTGAACCGCCTGACTGAACCGACCGCGATCCCCCTGGCTGAACCGACCGGCTGAACCGACCGCGGCCGGCGTCTGTGCCCAGGGCGCGACGGGGCGGCGGGCTTCCTCGAGAAGGAGACCGACCGCCCCGTCTGTGCCCACGGGACGCGTCGGTGCGGCGGCCCGCGCCACGGCCGCCGCACCGGGGGACGTCAGGAACCGTCAGCGGAACCTGCGTCCCTCGTCCCTGCGATACGACCACGCCGCCAGAGCCGCGAACAGGACCGTCCAGCCCACCAGGACGGGCAGCGCCAGGGCGTAGGCGTCGTTGCCCGTGAGGGCCTGAACCAGGAGGTCGCGACCGGCACGGGTCGGGGTCGCCATGGAGATGCCGTCCAGCCAGCCGGGGAAGATCTCGGGCGGCATGAACAGGCCACCGATGAACGCGAGCGGGAACAGGACGACCTGCACCACGGGGAGCGCTGCCTTCGTCGGCAGGGCGTAGCCCACACCGAGTCCGAGCAGGACGAACGGCACCGCCACGGCGAGGATCGCGCCGATACCCGCCACCACCTGCGCAAGCGTCGCGGTGGCCGCGGTGAACAGCACGGCGACGAGGATCAGCGGGATCAGCCCGAAGAGCGCGAAGATCGCGCCGTTGAGCACACGCCCCACCATCTGCGGCCCGGGGCCCGTGGGCAGGGAACGCAGGTACGGGTAGAACGGCAGCTGCCGGTCCTCGGCGACGCCGACGCCGTGGGTGAACAGACTCGCGGAGCAGACCGCGAAGAGCCCGAGCCCGGCCACCGACATCGTGGCCCACTCCGGATTCCCGGCGACCTCTTCCTGCGGCACCACGAAGAACGCCATCGCGAGCGCCGGGAAGACCATGTTGCCGATCACCGCGATGGGAATCCGCACGGTCTCGAGGAACTGGTACTTGAGGTGCAGCCAGGACAGGGTCCAGAAGGGCCGCGGCCGCTGCGCGGCGGATCCGGGCCGCGCCGTCGAGGTCGACGTGGTCATCGCTCCACTCCTTCGGTCGTGAGATCGGCGTTCTCCGCGGCGCCGCCCGTCAGCGCCGTGAACGCCTCCTCCAGCGAGGCGTGCCGGATCTCCAGGCCGGTGAACTCCGCGCCGGAGCGCACCAGGTCGCGCACGAACTCGTCGGAGTCGGAGACGACGTGCTCCTCTCGCACGCCGCCCGGCCCGGCGTACGAGACCCGGCTGGCGCCGACGCGTTCGAGAATCGCCGGCAGGCTGTCGTCGGCGAGGACGCGGCCGTGATCGATGACGACGACGCGCTCCGCGAGGGCCTGGATCTCCTCCAGGTAGTGCGAGGTGAGCAGGATGGTCACCCCGGCCTGGTGGCACGCGCGGATCGTGTCCCACAGGGCGGTGCGGCCCGCGACGTCGAGCCCGGTGGTGGGCTCGTCGAGCAGCACGACCCGGGGGCGCCCGGTCATCGCGAGCGCCACCGCGAGCCGTCGCTTCTGCCCGCCCGACAGCGATCCGGTCTGCCGCCGCGCCAGCTCGGCGATGCCGAACTGCTCCAGCAGTTCCGGGGTCGGCACGGGGTCGGGGTAGTGGCCGGCCACGAAGTCCACGACCTCGGCGACGCGCAGCGTGGCGGGGAGTCCGGTCTCCTGCGGGGTCATGCCGAGGGTGGCGCGCGCCGCCGGGTCGGTGGGGTCCTGGCCGAGCAGTCGGACGGTGCCGGCGTCGGGCCGCCGTAGACCGCTGACCAGTGAGAGCAGCGTGGACTTCCCGGCGCCGTTCGGTCCGAGCAGGCCGACGAGCTCGCCCGGCCCGACGTCCAGCGAGACGTGATCGAGGGCGACGACGTCGCCGAAGGTACGGGTCACGTCGTCGACCGAGACGACGGGCTCGCCGTCGTGGTTCAGGTTCATGCTCCAGTTCCCTTCAGGAGGCCGGCCAGGGCGGTTCGGTACTCGCGAAACGCGGCGCGGCCATGTTCGGTGAGCTTGAGATAGGTCGCCGGGGTGCGTCCCTCGTGGGTCTTGGTGACCTCGACGTACTCCGCGTCCTCGAGCTTGCGGAGGTGGGTGGACAGGTTTCCTGCGGTCATGTCGAGCAGCTTGCGCAGCTTGGGGAACGCGATCTCGTCGCCCGGGCCGAGCGTGGCGAGTGTGGCGACGATCCGAAGACGCGCGGGTGCGTGGATGATGCCGTCGAGATCGTTCTCAGTCATGGCCCACCTGTCGTCGTGCCTGGACGACGGCGGTCACCGCCCCCATGGCGAGAAACCCGCCGCCGCCCAGCAGGGCCATGACCAGATTCGTGCCGGGCAGCCCGACGAGCGTCGCGACGGCCGCCGTGACCAGCATCCACACCCCGAGGGCGTACAGGCCGTTGTCCTGGAAGACCATGCCGCCGCCGAGGTACATGAGCCCCACGATGAGGCAGGCGATGCCGTTGGCGGCGACGGCGATCATCTCGTCCCCGGCACCGGCGCGGATGAGCCCGTTCAGGATCGCCCACATCGTCAGGAAGCCGAGCATCCATCCCCAGCCGTACATCGCCCCGGCCCGTGCCGAGGTGCCGCGCATCCCGGCGGTGCGCCGGATCGAATGCACCATCGTGAAGACCATCGCCGCGACGATGGCCGCGGCGAGCGTCCAGCCTGCCCAGGCAGCGGGCTGTCCACCGTCACGTGACGTGAGCCACATCGCGAGGTAGCCGACCAGCCAGGCGGCGCCCCAGGCGAGGTACAGCAGCCGCGAGTCGGGCTCGAGACCGCTGCGGGTCCGCGCCTGCTGGTCGTCGATCATCCTCAGGCGTGCGGCCGCGTCGAACGCGTCGCCGCCCGGTTCCGCGCCCGACGAGGTGCCCGACGGCGTGCCGTGGTCCGCTGACATGATCTGTGCCCTCCTGAGCCCCAACCGGTTTGCGTCGCAAACCAGTTTGCCCAACCTGGCGCCCTGGCGCAAGGGGCAAACACGTCCCATGGCGCGTGCCGCATGACCGATCGTCGTGGCTGGGTGCGGTACTTTCCCAGGCGTGAGCGACACTCCCTCCCCCGAGTCCACCAGCCATTCCGCACCCGAGACCAAGGGCGCGGACGGACCGCCGTCGAGCAGCGACGCCTCGCCCCGCCGGGCCGAGCCCCGGGACGACCTCGTCACCACCCACCACACGCTGCACACCCCGGACGGCGATCTCACCTACACGGCCACGACCGGCCGGATCGTGCTGCGCGAGGAGGTCACGAAGGACGACAGGTACGACGGCCGCAAGCCCAAGGCCGAGATGTCCCTCACCTACTACACGCTGGACGGCGCGGACGTGACGCGACGCCCGGTGACGTTCGCGTTCAACGGTGGGCCGGGATCGTCGTCGGTGTGGCTCCACCTGGGGCTGCTGGGGCCGCGCCGGGTGGACGCGGGGGACGTCGGGAACCTGACGCCCCCGCCCTACGGGCTCCTCGACAACCACGAGACCTTGCTGCGCGTCAGCGACCTGGTGTTCATCGACCCGGTCTCCACGGGCTACTCCCGCGCGGCCGAGGGCGAGCAGGCCAAGCCGTACCACGGCTTCACGGGCGACCTGGAATCGGTCGGCGAGGTCATCCGCCTGTGGACGTCGCGTCACGACCGGTGGATGAGCCCGAAGTTCCTCATCGGCGAGTCGTACGGCGGTACCCGCGGCGCCTCGCTGGCGGAGTACCTCCAGCGCCGATTCGGCATGTTCCTCAACGGCGTCATGCTGATCGCGCCCGCGCTGAACCTGGAGACGCTCTACCACGCGGACGGCTCCGACCTGCCGAACCCGCTCTTCCTCCCGGTCTACGCCGCCACGGCGCACTATCACGGGCTGCACCCGGGCCGGTCGCTCGACGAGGTGGTGGCCGAAGCCCGCGCCTATGCCGACGAGTACCGCGCCGTGCTCGCCCGCGGCCAGGCACTGGACGAGGACGCCCGTGCGGCGGCGGTCGCGCGCATCGCCGCGATCACCGGCCTGAGCGAGGACTACGTCGACCGCGCCAACCTCCGGCCGGAGCACCTGCGGGCCTACGCGGAGCTGCTGCGGTCCCGGCGTCTCGTGACCGGCCGCCTCGACACGAGGTTCACCGGCCCGGCGGACCACTACGTGCACGAGACGATGCCGAACGACCCCTTCCTCACCGCGTTCCTCGGGCCGTACGCCGCGGCGCTGCACCACTACCTGCGCGGTGAGCTCGAGTACACCCACGACGCGGTGTACGAGGTGATGACCGGCGCGGTCCACCCGTGGTCGTACAAGGAGTTCGAGGGCCGGGCCGTCGACGTGGCCGGCAAGCTCGCCGAGGCCATGATCGTGAACCCGCACCTGAGGGTGCATGTCGCCATGGGCCGGTACGACGGCGGCGTCCCGGTCGAGGCGATCGAGTACAGCCTGGACCAGATGCCCGTCCCGCGGGACGCCCGCGAGCGCATCGAGACCAGGACGTACCCGGCCGGGCACATGATGTACGTGCACCCGGAGGCCCGGATCCGGCAGTCCGCGGATCTGGCGGCGTTCGTCGAGCGGGCGTCCAACCGGTGATCCGCCGCGTCCCAGGGCGCACTCAGCCGATCGGGTAAGGATCTGCGTGTGAGCACTGTGGAGAGCCGACGCCGGATCGGGGCCGAGATATGGATCGTGCTGGGGCTGAGCCTGGGCAAGGCGGCGATCTACGCGATCGTCAACATCACGGCGCGCCTGACCGACGGCACTCCGCTCGCCGAGCAGACGGCGACCCTCAACGCCAGCCAGTCGGAGCGGGCCTGGCTGGACCTGACGTACCAGCTGCTCGGTATCGGGTTCGGCCTGGTCCCGGTCGCGCTGGCGCTCTACCTGCTGAGCGCCCGTGGCCGGGACGCGCTCGCCCGCATCGGGCTGGATCGGGCCCGCCCGGGCCGCGATCTCGTGTGGGGCGTGGGCCTGGCGGCCCTGATCGGGATCCCCGGCCTCGCGTTCTACGGACTCGGGCGCGTGCTGGGCATCACCGTCGAGGTGCAGGCCAGCGCGCTGAACGAGCACTGGTGGACGGTGCCGGTGCTGTTGCTGGCCGCGCTGTACAACGGGCTCCTGGAGGAGATCATCGCGGTCGCCTACCTGTACGAGCGCACGCACGACCTGGGGTGGGGACGCGTCCGGTTCATCGTGGCGAGCTCGCTGCTGCGCGGCTCGTACCACCTGTACCAGGGGATCGGGCCGTTCCTGGGGAACGTCGTGATGGGTGTCGTGTTCTCGTGGTTCTACACGTCCCCCAGGTTCCAGCACGGCGGCCGGCACCGGATCGTCCCGCTCGTCGTCGCGCACACCCTTCTCGACGTGGTCGCGTTCGTCGGCTATGCGCTGGTTCCCGCGGAATGGCGGGCTGCCCTGGGGGCGGCGTAGCCCGGTTGTCCCTCCATCCGGAGGCCACCGCCATAGACTCGCGAGTATGTCCCACGCGACCGAGCGGGCCGATCCCGTGAGTGTGGTCCGCGTCGTGGACACGCCGGAGGTCCGCGTCCGGCACCCGCGTGACCTGCTCGGCCTGGTGGTCAGCGCGCTCGGCGTCGTCCTCGTCCTCGTGATGTCGGTCGCGGCGCACGGCACCACCGAGGGCGTCACCGAGGACGTGCGGAACTTCAACGACCTCGTGGCAGACATCTTGTTCATCCCCGTGGTGGTGCTGCAGGGCGTGGTGGCCATCCTCGGCCCCGTGGCGGTTCTCGCGGAGCTCGGCCTGCGCCGGCTCGGCCGCCAGGTCGTGGAGTCGATCGTGGCCGGCATCAGCGGCCTCGTCATCGGGATCCTGTTCGGTCTCGCCGTGCGCTACCTGGGCAGCGACGACCTGGTCCGCGGCATGTCGGTCTGGGTGCTGGGCGAGGGCTATCAGCTCATCATCCCGACCTACGCCGTGGCGCTCACCGCGCTGCTCACGGTGGCCGGGCCGGCGACCCGCCGCCGGACCGTCCGGTGGTCGTGGAACCTGCTGTTCGCCGCGCTGCTCATCGTCCTCATCACGGGACAGGTGTCGCTGCCCGGGGTGCTCGTCGCGCTGCTCCTCGGGCGGACCGTCGGCCAGGCCGTGCAGTACGTCTCGGGTGTCCGCAGCGAGCGGGCCTACGGACCCGACCTCGTCACGGCGGTCCGGCGTGCGGGGTTCCGGCCCCAGGCCCTGGTCCGCGTGCGCGCGCTGTCGGACGACGCCGAGCGCAGGTCCGACGACGCGCGCCAGCCCGAGGGCACGCGTGAATCCGAGGACGACGGCGGCCCCCTCACGACGGAATCGGTCATGGAGGTGGACGGGACCGGCGGCGCCACCACGCGCGTCCCGGTGAGCGTCCTGAGCGCACCGCGTGGGGACGACGTGCGGTCGGCCCGGCCCGAACCGCCGTCGGACCCCGCCACGCTGGCCCTTGCCAGGACCCGCGACACGCGCGTGTACGCGCTGTTCACCGACGACGGCGTGCGCCGCGACGTCGTCGTGCTCGACGGCGACCGTCAGGTGGTCGGCACGGTGACACGCCTGTGGCGGGCGCTGCGACTGCGCGGGATCGAGGGCCGCGCGGCGATCTCGCTCAAGGCGGTGGCCGAGCGTCACGCACTCCTGTCGTACGCCGCGATGGCCGCCGGGGTGCGCACGCCACGGCTGCACGGCATCGGCGAGGCCGGCGATTCCGTGGCCCTCGTGCTGGAGCATCCCCAGGGGGCGACGCCGCTGGCGGAGGTGCCCGTGGACGACGTCGACGCGGAGGTGCTCGCCGAGGCGTGGGACCAGCTCGGCCGCGCGCACGGCGCCGGCCTGACCCATCGCGCCCTGGCCCCGGACGTACTGCTCGTGCACCGGGACGACGACGGGCACCCGCACGTGTGGCTCACCGGCTGGGAACAGGGCGACATCGCCTCGAGCCCGCTCTCCCGCCGCCTCGACCTGGTGCAGATGCTCGCGCTGCTGTCGGTCAAGGTGGGCGCGCGACGCGCGGTCGCGTCGGCGGTGCGCGCGCTGCCCGACGAGGACATCGCCGCCATCGGTCCCCTCATCCAGTCGATCGCGCTGCCGCGGCCCACCCGCGAGGCACTGCGCGCACAGAAGGGGCTGATCGGTGAGCTGCGGGACGCCATCGTGGAGCACCTCCCCGAGGCGGACATCCAGCCGCAGCGGATCACCCGGTTCGGCGCGCGCACCGTCGTCATGCTCACGCTCACGATCGTGGCCGTGGCGGTGGTGGTCGGCACGATCAGCTTCGAGCAGATCGCCGACGCCGTCCGGGGGGCGAACCCCTGGTGGGTGGCCGTCGCCTACGCGTTCGGGCTCATCACGTGGTTCGGCGCCGCCCTGACGCTCGTGGCGTTCTCCCCCACCCGTGTGTCGCTGTTCCGCGCCACGCTCACGCAGGCCGCCGGCTCCTTCGTGGCGCTGGCGGCCCCGGCCGGGATAGGACCCGCCGCCCTGAACCTGCGGCTGCTGACCCAGCGGGCCGTGCCGATGTCGATGGCGGTCGCGACGGTGGCGCTCGTGCAGGTGTCGCAGTTCGTCGTGACGGTGCTGCTGCTGATCGTGATGTCGGTGTTCACGGGGGAGGGCGTGCTGGTCGAGCTGCCCTCGGCGTCGGTCCTCATCGCCCTGGGCGCCGTGGCCGCGGCGGTGGTGGCGGTGCTGCTCGTGCCCCGCGTCCGGCGGTGGGCGCTGGAGTTCGTCCGGCCACGCATCCGGCAGGTGTGGCCGCGTCTCGCCTCCATGCTGTCGCACCCCGGAAGGCTGGCCGTGGGCGTCGCCGGGAACCTCGTGATGACGCTGGGCTACGCGCTGACGTTCGACGCCTGCCTGCGCGCCCTCGGGGAGTCGCTGCCGCTCGTCGACGTCGCGCTGGTGTACCTGGTCGGCAACGCGCTCGGGGCGCTCCTGCCCACGCCGGGCGGCCTCGGCGGCGTCGAGGGCGCGATGACGGCCGGACTCGCCGCGGCGGGGCTCTCGCCGGCGCTGGCCGTGTCGGGTGCGCTGCTGTACCGGGTGGTCACCTACTGGGGGCGGATCCCGCTGGGCTGGGTCGCGATGCGGTACCTGGAGCGCAAGGGAGACCTGTAACCGTCGGACGGGGTCCGGACAGACCGGAGGCCCGGCACCCTCGAGGTGTGCCGGGCCTCCTTGTGCCGATCAGCTCAGCGGTCGCTGAGCGGGTCAGCGTCGCGTCACTTCGCGACAGCCTTCTTCAGGAGCGAGCCCGCGCTGATCTTCACACCGAAGTTGGCGGGGATCTGGATCTCCTCGCCCGTCCGCGGGTTGCGGCCGGTCCGGGCAGCGCGCTCGACACGCTCGGCCGAGAACAGGCCCGTCACCTTGACGGCCTCGCCCTTGCCGAGCGACTCGATCAGCACCTCCTGGAAGGCGTCGAGCGCCTTGTCAGCGTCAGCCTTCGTGAGGCCGGACTTGGACGCGATGGCCGAGACGAGCTCGGTCTTGTTGAGCGACATGCGGTTCCCTTCTTCGGACACGAGTCGGCCGTCACGCCGACGTCGATGTCCGATCATGCCAGCAGATCGGCAGAAAATCGCGAAGAACCGCATTTCTGCCGCGAGTCGTCACGTGACGAAGACCTCACCAACGCTTCACTGACGGGCCCACGGCCCGGACATGAAACTCCGAACAGGCGTTCGTGACGCTCTCCCGGAGCGGTCCGGCCGACGCCGCCGGGTGCAGGTCAGTCGCCGCCGCCCGAACCGCCGTCGCCTCCCGAGCCGCTGTCGCCGCCGGCGGAGGAGGACTTCCCGTCACCGTCCGAGCTGCCGTCCGCAGAGCCGCCACCTGCAGAATCGCCGCCGCGGCCGCGCTTGCGCGTCATCGCGTCGTTCTCCATCCTGCGCCACCTCACCACGAGCACGACGACGACCACGGCGAGGCCACCGAAGACCGCGAGCGCCGCGACCCCGCTCGGGATGCCGGCCGGGGTGCCGGGCGCGACCGCCGCGTCGTCAGCTGCTCCCGCCGGCTGTTCGGCGTCCTCCGCCGGCTCGGTTCCGCCGGCCGCGCCCTCGGAGGGTTCCTCCTGGGCCGGTTCTTCCGTGGGTTCCCCCGACGGCCCCGGCGCATCGACGGTGAAGGAGAACGCCCCCTCCAGCGGGTGCCCGTCCCCGGACACGATGTGCCAGGCCACGTCGTACTCGCCGCCGGGCAGTGTGGACGGCGTCGAGGCCGTGAGCACGACTCCGTCCACGGTGAGGTCGTGGAGGGCGACGGGGGTGCCGTCCTCCCCGGTGAGAACCACCTCGGCACCGGTCGCCAAGGGCTCACCGGAGAACGTCAGCGCGATGGCCTCGGGCATGGCGTCGAGCTCGTCACCGTCGGCGGGGTCGCTCGACAGCAGCTGATCGTGCGCGGACGCGGGCGGCGACGCGATCAGGAAGATCCCGGCGACGCTCAGGCACGCAACGCACGCCGCGACGAGCAGGACGGCGATCCGGACGCCTGCGCGCGGGCCGGTGGCGGCGCGCGAGTCGGCCGGGGTGACAACTTCAGGCATGTTCCGCACCCTACTCCGGGACCCGGACACTTCCACAGCCTTTGCGGCCGTGCGCTTCGCCACGTCCCCGCACGTGCCGGACGCGGCCGTCGGCCCCGGCACGGCGGTTCGAACCCCGCGCGGCCGTTCATCGCCACGTACCCGGCCGCATCGGCTTGCCGGCGAGCGCCCGGCGATGTCGGTGTCTGCGTCTACGGTGTGTCGAGAACAACGCAGCGAGAGCGAGCAGATGACCGACCTGGCCCCAGCAGCAGCAGCAGTACCACCCCACGGCCGCCGCAACACGGCCGTCCTCGTCGTGAGCAACCTGCTGGGCGGGATCGGCGTCGCCTCCGGGGCCGCGGTCGGGGCGCTGCTGGCCGAGCAGCTGGGCGGTACCTCCATGGGCGGTCTGGCCCAGGCGGCGAGCGTTCTCGGCGCCGCGGTGGCCGCCGTCCCGCTCGCCGGAACCGCCGCCCGGCGCGGCCGGAGGTTCGCCCTGACCTGGGGATACGGTCTCGCGACAATCGGCGGGGTGCTCATCGTCGTGGCCGCGGTGCTGCATCTGGCGCTGCTCTTCCTGGCCGCGATGGCGCTGTACGGCGTGGCCAACGCCGCCAACCTGCAGTCCCGGTACGCCGCCGCGGACAACGCGAGCACGGCGACCCGGGCGCGGACCATGGCGATCGTCGTCTGGGCGACAACGGTCGGGTCGGTGGCCGGCCCGAACCTCGCCGCGCCGGGAGCGGTGCTGGGCCGGGCTTCCGGCGTGCCCGAGCTGTCCGGGCCGTACCTCTTCGCCATCGCCGGGTACGTGCTGGCCGGGCTCGTCGTCGGGATGCTCTACCGGGATCCGGGGCCACCGCCGGGCACCACCGGCCCGACAGCCGCCGACTCGTCGGCAACGGCCACGACGGCGGACAGGCCGGCCGCGGACAAGACAACCGCGGGCGCGAACCCCACGAGCGCGCCGGCTGCCGGTGCGAGGGCCTCCGCGGCGACCACGACCACCGGCACGCCACCACCCGTGGCGTCGACGGCGCCGGACAAGACCGCTCCGGGCGGTCCTCCCGCCACCGCGCTCCGCGCACTCGCCTGGGCGTGGGGTCACGGCCGCCCCCGGTTCGCGGTGGTGACGATGGCGGTCGCCCATGCCGTGATGATCATGGTGATGGTGATGACGCCGCTGCACATGCAGCACGGCGGGATGTCGCTGGAACTCGTCGGGATCGTGATCAGCCTGCACGTGCTGGGCATGTTCGCGCTCAGCCCGGTGTTCGGCTGGCTCGCGGACCGTTGGGGCGCCGTGCGGACCGCCGTCGTCGGCCTGGTGGTGCAGGCGGTGTCCGTGGTGATGGGGTTCGTCGCCGCGGTCATGGCCGACGGCGCCGCTGCCGACCACTCGACCGCCGCCGGCCACGCGGCCGCGGGGCCGGACCCGGCAGCGAGCGTCGTGACCGCGTTCGCCCTCGTACTGCTGGGGCTCGGCTGGTCGGCCTCCGTCATCGCGACGTCGGCCATGCTGGCGAGCGTCGGCGAGGCACGTGTCAGGGTCCCGCTCCAGGGCGCCTGCGACGCCCTGATGAACTACGCGGGTGCGGGCGCCGCCGCGCTGGCCGGACCGGTCCTGGCGCTCGGCGGGTTCCAGGCCGTCAACATCGCGGGAGCGATCCTGCTGCTCCCGGCCGTTGTCGCGCTGATCGCCCGAAGCCGTGTCCGAAGCAACGCGCCGGCGGTCCGCTGACCGTCGATCCGACGAACCTAGACTCGGAGGCGTGGACTTCTACAACGCGTACGCCCAGGGCTTCGCCCGCGTCGCGGCGTGCACCGTCCCGGTCACGCCCGCCGACCCGGCCGCGAACGCCGCGGCGGTCCTGGAGCAGGCTCGCGCCTGCCACGACGAGGGCGTGGCGGTCGCCGTCTTCCCGGAGCTGTGCCTGTCCGGCTACGCGATCGACGACCTGCTCCTGCAGGACTCCCTCCTCGACGGCGTGCTGGATGCCCTGCGCCACCTCCTCACCGAGGGGGCGGGGCTGGCTCCGGTGCTCGTCGTCGGCGCACCGCTGCGGCATGGGAACCGGCTGCTGAACTGCGCCGTCGTCCTGCATCGCGGGCGCATTCTCGGCGTTGCGCCGAAGTCCTTCCTGCCGAACTACCGCGAGTTCTACGAGAAGCGGCACTTCGCCTCCGGCGCCGGCATCGAGCACGCCACGACGCGCCTCCTCGGTGAGGAGGTACCCCTCGGCACCGATCTCATCTTCCGCGCCGACGACGTGCCCGGGCTCGCGGTCCACGTCGAGGTCTGCGAGGACCTGTGGGTCCCGGTGCCGCCGTCGGCCCGCGCCGCCCTCGCCGGGGCGACCGTGCTGCTCAACCTCAGTGCCAGCCCGATCACCGTGGCGCGCGCCGAGGACCGTCGGCTCCTGGTGCGCAGCGCGAGCTCGCGCTGCAGCGCCGCCTACGCCTACACGGCGGCCGGCCAGGGGGAGTCGACGACTGACCTGTCCTGGGACGGCCAGACGATGGTCTACGAGTGCGGTGACCTGCTCGGCGAGACGGAACGTTTCCCGGACGGTGCGCGCCGCACGGTCGTCGACGTCGACCTCGACCGCATCCGCCAGGAGCGGCAGCGGCAGGGCAGCTTCGACGACAACGCCAGATCGCTCGGCATCACGTACGACGGCGGTCGTGGCGCGGCGGGAGCGGGCGGCGCGGCAGGCTGGGCGACCACGGCGCGGAGCGCCGCGTCGTCGGACATCTTCCGCGAGATCACGTTCACGGCCGCGCCGCCGTCGGGCGACATCGGCCTGCGGCGCGCCGTCGACCGCTTCCCGTTCGTGCCCGACGACGCCGATCGGCTCGCGCAGGACTGCTACGAGGCGTACAACATCCAGGTCAGCGGGCTGGAGCGGCGGCTGACGGCGATCGGCTCGCCCAAGGTGATCATCGGGGTGTCCGGGGGCCTCGACTCCACGCACGCGCTGGTCGTGGCCGCGAAGGCGATGGACCGGCTCGGCCGTCCCCGCGGCGACATCCACGCCTTCACGCTGCCGGGCTTCGCCACGTCGCCGGAGACGAAGGAGCGCGCCACCCGGCTGTCCCGGGCGCTGGGCGTGACCTTCGAGGAGATCGACATCAAGCCCGCCGCCGAGCAGCTGCTCAAGGACCTCGACCACCCGTACTCGGCCGGTGCGCGGCAGTACGACGTCACCTTCGAGAACGTGCAGGCCGGCCTGCGCACCGACTACCTGTTCCGGCTGGCGAACCACCGCGGCGGCATCGTGCTCGGCACGGGCGACCTGTCGGAGCTGGCGCTCGGCTGGGCGACGTACGGTGTGGGCGACCAGATGTCGCACTACGCGGTCAACACCGGTGTGCCGAAGACGCTGATCCAGCACCTGATCCGCTGGGCGATCGACACGGAGCAGCTCGGGGAGGCGGGCTCGGGGACGAACGCGGTGCTCGCCGAGATCCTCGACCAGGAGATCACGCCGGAACTCATCCCGGCCCACGAGGGCGAGGCACCGCAGTCCACGGAGGCGTCGGTGGGGCCGTACGCGCTGCAGGACTTCTCCCTGTTCTGGACCCTGCGCTACGGGATGCGGCCGAGCCGGATCGCGTTCCTCGCCTGGCACGCGTGGCGTGACCCGGACGGCGGAGCCTGGCCGCCGGGCTACCGCGACGCCGACCGGACGGCGTACGACCTGGCGACGATCCGGCGCTGGCTGGAGGTCTTCCTGCGCCGGTTCTTCGCGAACCAGTTCAAGCGGTCCGCGATCCCGAACGGGCCGAAGGTCCTGGCCGGCGGCACCCTCTCGCCGCGCGGCGACTGGCGGATGCCGTCGGACGCCCGGGCGACGACGTGGCTGGCCGAGCTGGAACAGAACGTTCCGGCGGGGTGACGTCTACGCCTGCGCCGGTTCCGTCTGCTTCTTGAAGGTGCGGTAGAAGGGGTATGCGAACGCCAGCGTCCACACCAGGAAGAACACCGCGAGGACGACGTTCCCGACGGGCGTGTAACCGGCCTTCTCCTCGGCGTCGGTCACGGCCATGACGGTGCCGGCCGGGTCGGACGGGTCGTAGGCCACCTCGAACGAACCCTCGTAGGGCGCGGGCGCCGGGGCCCAGTTCTCCTGGTACGCGGTTTCCGGCGCGCCCTCGGGATCGTTGAGGGTGAGCTGCTGCGACCCGTCGGGGAGGGCGACCGTCGCCCGCACCTCCGGGTCCATGACCTCGCGCCGGTCCATGCCGTCGCGGAGCCTCTCCCGCACCTCGGCGCGGCCCTCCGCACCGGTCGCGGTGGCGCGGGCGCCATCGGACAGCAGGTCCTCCGCGGCACCCGCCTGGCCCAGCGCGGCGGGGATGAGCGCGAGCGACGCCACGGTCAGCACCGCCCCGATCGTGAACAGCAACCGGATGATGCGCGTTCCCCAGGTGTCGCCCAGGAACCTGCCGAGGGTTCGGGATGCCACGTCGAGTCTCCTTCACGTTGAACGTCCGCCCGGAGCCTACTGCGTCTTCCGAACTCACAGGGTGAAATCCGGCCCCGGGATCACGGCGGGAATTCCTTGCGGACCACGGCCCTGGCCACGCCATGATGTTGCCCATGACAACTCGCTCCAGCGTCGCCATCACCGGCGCCTACGTCGTCCCCGTCGCCTCGGCCCCCGTCGAGAACGGCACCGTCCTGATCGAGAACGGCGCGATCACCGCCGTCGGCCGGGACGTCACGATCCCCGAGGGCACGCCCGTCGTCGACGGGTCGGGCAAGTGGCTCCTCCCCGGCTTCGTCGAGGCCCACGGCCACATCGGCACCCACGAGGAGGGTGAGGGCTGGGCCGGGAACGACACGAACGAGATGACCGACCCGGACGGGTCCGCGCTCCGCGCGCTCGACGCGGTGAACATCGAGGACGACGGCTTCCGCGACGCCCTCGCCGGCGGCGTGACCAGCGCGGTCCTGAAACCGGGCTCGGGCAACCCGATCGGCGGCCAGACCGTCGCGATCAAGACCTGGGGCGGCCGCGTCATCGACGAGCAGGTGATCAGCGACTCCGTGTCCGTGAAGTCGGCACTCGGCGAGAACCCCAAGCGCGTCTACGGCGACCAGAACAAGCTGCCGTCCACCCGTCTCGGCACCGCACACGTGATCCGCAAGGCGTTCGTCGACGCGCAGAACTACGTGGCGAAGCGGGACGCCGCCGAGGCCAAGGGCGAACCGTTCGAGCGCGACCTCGGCAAGGAGACTCTCGCGCGCGTGCTCGCGGGTGAGCTCGCCTGGGACCAGCACACCCACCGCGCGGACGACATCGCCACCGCCATCCGGCTGTCGGAGGAGTTCGGCTACCGCCTCGTGGTCAACCACGGTACGGAGGGACACCTGATCGCGGACGTCCTCGCCGAGAAGGACATCCCCGTCATCTACGGCCCGATGTTCGTGTCCCGCTCCAAGGTCGAGGTGCGCCGGCGCGCCAACGTGAACATCGCGAAGATGGCCGCCGCCGGCGTGCGCGTCGCGATCACCACGGACCACCCCGTCATTCCCATCGACTTCCTGGTGCACCAGGCCTCGTTCGCCGCCCGCGACGGCCTCCCGCGCGAGACCGCGCTCGCGGCGATCACCACCAACCCGGCGTCGTTCCTCGGGCTCGACGACCGGGTCGGCGCCATCGCGCCGGGTCTCGACGGCGACGTCGTCCTGTGGTCCGGCGACCCGTTCGATTCCGTGCAGCGCGCCGAGCGTGTCTTCATCACGGGCACGGAGGTCTACCGCTGGGACTACGAGGCCGACGGCGGCCGGGGCGCCCGCCAGGTCACGGAACGCACGACCCGCTTCGCCTGACGCGCGGCAGCGGTCGGTCCGTCGTCGAGCAGTCGGTCCGTTGTCCGTGCGGTCGGTCCCTTGAGGTGCCGACCGCAACGACATCGGGCCGACCACTCGACAACTGGCCGACCGCACGCCGGCCCGCCCTCCGCGGTGCCGGGCCGGATGGCACTCCAGGGTGACGCGGTCGGCGGCGCGTCCGGCTAGCGTGGCGAGCATGTCGCTCGAGGGGGGCCGCCCGCTTCCGGCCACCGCGGACCGCGGGCCGCTGGAACGGCGGCGCGCGCGGATCTTCGTCGCGGTCGCCGTCGTCGGCGTGACCGCCCTCGGGAGCCTGGGAGCCGGGTTCGGCCAGCCCGACGCCCGCCCGTTCGACGTCGGCGCACTGGCCCTGCTCCTCGCCACGCCCCTCGCGATCGTCTTCCTCCTGCCCCGGCGCCCCGCTACCGCGGCGGCCTCCTCGATCGGCGTCACCGGTGCCTATCTCCTCGCGGGCTATCCCTGGGGGCCGGCGATCGCCGCGCCGGTGGTCCTGCTGGCCGCGATCATCCTGTGCGGTCCGGCCCGCCGCGGGCGGCTGATCGCCTGGGCGGGTTCCGCGTTGCTTCTCGGCACGATCGTCACGGTCGCGACGCTCAGCCCGCCCGTCTTCCGGGGTGCGTCGTGGGACGGGCCACCGGGGCGCTCCGGCATGTGGGGTCCCCACGGCGGCCCGGGCGAGGGCGGGCCCCTGGAGCCCGTCGTGGGCCTCTCGTCGGCCGGCCTCGTCGCGGGCACCGCCTGGCTCGTCGTCGCCCTCCTGGTGGCAGGCGCGATCCGGGACCGCGTCGCTCGGCGGGCCGCCGCCCGGGCAGCGGCCCGGGCGAGCGCCGCCGAGCGCGAGCGCACCGCCGTCACGGCCGAGCGGCTGCGCATCGCCCGCGAACTGCACGACGTCCTCGCCCACTCCCTGTCCGGCATCAACGTGCAGGCCGGTGTCGGCCTGCACCTGCTCGACCGCGACCCCGGCCAGGCCCGCACGGCCCTCACCTCGATCCGCGACACGAGCCGCGACGCCCTCGCCGAGGTCCGCACGGTCCTCGGGATCGTCCGCATGGAGGCGGGCGACGTGCCGGTGGTCGCGGACGCCGACCGCACCCGACCGCCCGGGAACCCCGGACCGCCGTCGTCCGCGGACATGGCCGCCGCGCCACTCGCCCCGACCTGGGACCTGTCAGGGCTGGAACGGCTGGCCGCACAGACCCGTGCGGAAGGGCTCTCGGTGACGCTCGAGGTCGACGCACCGGGACTGCCGGACCGCATCGCCGGCGCGGTGCACCGCGTGGTGCAGGAGGCCCTGACCAACATCCGGCGGCACGCCGCGGGCGCCAGCCGGGTCGCCGTATCGGTGCGACGGAGCGGCACGTCGTGCCTCGTCGCCGTGTCCGACGACGGCCGCGGCGCACCCGGCACCGGCGGTGGGGGATACGGGCTGCGGGGAATGCGGGAACGGGTCGAGGCGCTCGGCGGCACGCTGGAGGCCGGGCCGGACGACGTCGGCTGGCTCGTACGAGCCTCGTTCCCCCTGCCGGACGCCGCTCCCGGGCACGACGCCGCGCCGGACCACGACGCGGCACTGGACCACGACGCCACATCGGACCACGATGCCGCATCCGGCCGCGACACCGATCCCGCACCCGATCGCGACATCGGCCCAGCGCCCGGCCGCGACACGACCCACCAGCACCGAGGAGACCCCGCATGATCGACGTCCTGCTCGCCGACGACCAGGCCCTGGTCCGCGGCGGGTTCCGCGCCCTCGTGGATTCCGAGCCGGACATGCGTGTCGTGGCCGAGGCCGCGACCGGCGACGACGCCGTCTCCCTGGCGCTGAAGCACCTGCCCGACGTCGTCCTCATGGACATCCGGATGCCCGGCGCGGACGGCCTGGCGGCGACCCGCCGGATCGCCGCGGACCCACGCGCGGCGGGCGTGCACGTGGTCGTCGTGACGACGTTCGAGCTCGACGAGTACGTCACCGAGGCCATCCGTGCGGGCGCCACGGGCTTCCTCGTGAAGGACACCGAGCCGGCCGACCTCGTACGGGCGGTGCGGGTGGCGGCGTCGGGCGAGGCGCTCCTGTCACCCAGCGTGACGCGCCGACTCCTCGCCCGGGTCGCCGGGGCCGCGCGGGACGTGCCGGCGCCGCCCGGCCTGGACGAGCTGACGCCGCGGGAGCGCGAGGTGCTCGTGGAGGTCGCGGGCGGGCTGGCCAACGACGAGATCGCCCGCAAGCTCTACCTGTCGGAGTCCACGGTGAAGACCCATGTGTCACGGGTGCTCACGAAGCTCGCCGCGCGCGACCGCGCCCAGCTCGTCGTCGTCGCGTACGAGTCGGGCCTCGTCCGGCCCGGCTGGGACGGGGAGCTCTGACCGGTACGGACGGGGTAGCCGCGACGGTACGTGGGGCCGACGACGGCCGGGTGCCTCCGGAGAAGACTGGCGATGTGGCCGGAGATCCGGCCGCCGGCGCGGACCGCGCCGACGTCCGCGGCCCGATCTCGGGCCGCGCACCGGAGTCGCACACTGGAGGAGCCCGATATGAACACCCTCGCGCAGGTCGCTGCGCACATGCCGTACGACGGCTGGGGCGGTGGCCCCGGCTGGTTCATCATCTTCCCGATCCTGTGGTTCCTGCTCGTCGTGGCGATCGTCGTGCTCATCGCACGGTCGGCCCGGCGCGGGTTCCGGCAGGGCCCGCCGTGGGCGCGGCAGGCCGGGACGGACCCGGTCGCGATCCTCGGCGAGCGCTACGCCCGCGGCGAGATCGACGAGTCCGAGTACCGCAGCCGCCTCGCCGTTCTCCGCAGCGCGGCGGACCCGGGCGGCGGCAGGAGCTGAACACACCCTCACCATGGCGGGTTTATGCCATACAGATGGCATAAACCCGCCATATCACAGGTTTGGAAACGTTACGCGGACCGACAAAGATCCTTCACATGCGTACCCCCATCACCGCTGCCGCCGTCGCAGGCGTACTCCTGCTGAGCGGCTGTTCCGTGGCCGGCGCCCAGGCCGGCGAGTCCACGAGCACACCCGAGGCGACCCCCTCCGGGGACAGCCGGATCGATCTGACGGCGCCGGACACGCAGGTCGGACTCAGCCAGGTCTATGACGTCATCGGAGCTTGTGACGCCTTCTTCGGCGGGCGCTCCCCGCTCGCCGGCAAGGTGCGGTCGCTCGCACCCGTGATCGCCCGGCCGCTCGACCCGTCCACCACCCAGGGACAGGTCTCCAAGATGAGCAACCAGATCTCGTCGCTGGTCGGCCTCTCGCCGAAGAAGCTCACCACGCACCTCGAGCGCATCCGCGCACCGTTCGACCAGGCCAAGCAGGGCAGCCCCGCCCGGCCGCAGGACGTGGTGACCGGCATCGAGTCGTTCAAGGCCACCTGCGCCCAGGAAGGCTGGATCAAGACGGCCTGACAGACCGGGCGGCTCGGGCCGGCCGGGCCGGTCGGGCCGAGCCGGACCAGATCGGCGTTCCCGGCCGGCCCGACCGCGTCAGCTTCCCGTCAGGCGTCAGCTTCCCGTCAGGAAGGCGCGCATGATCGGGCCGGCCGTGGTGGACCCGAAGTCCCCGTCCTCGACGAACACGGCCACGCCGATGTCGCCCTTGATCGCGACCATCCAGACGTTCGTCCTGCCGTCGTTGCCCTCGGCGCTGCCGGTCTTCGCGCCGACCACCCCCGAGACGCCCGCGAGAGCCTCCCTCGCCGACCCCTCCTGGACCACACCGCCCATGAGCTCGCGGAGCGTGGCGGCCTCGTTCTCCCGCAGCGTGCTCGACGGCACCTCGGCGCCCTCGGTCTCGTCGCTGACCACGAGCATCGGGCTCACGGTGTGACCGGCCGCGACGCTCGCGGCGACCGTCGCCATGGCGAGCGGCGACGCGAGGACGCGCGCCTGCCCGATGAACGACGCCGCGTGGTCGGCCTCGCTGATGTCGTCGGCGGGGACCTCGCCCAGGTAGCCGGCTGCCCCGAGACGGGACGCCTCCAGCCCGAGGCCGAGCGACGCGGCGGCGTCGTGCAGGTCCTGCTGCGACACCAGCTCGTGCTGGCCCACCATCGCGGTGTTGCACGAGTGGGCGAACGCGGTGCGGAAGGGCACGTCGCCGAGCGCGCTCGCCGGGTAGCCGTCGACGTTGTCGAACTCCTTGCCCACCACGATCTGCTCGGGGCACGAAACGGTGCTGTCCGGTGTGAGCCCGTTGCGGAGCATGCCCAGGGCGGAGGCGATCTTGAACGTGGACCCCGGCGGGTACTGCCCGAGCATCGCCGTGTTGTACCCCTGGCTCCCCTCGCCGGAGGCCGCCGCCAGGACACCGCCGGTCGTGGCGTCGACCGCCACGATCGCACTCGGTGAGTCCTCGCCGGCCTCGGCGAGCACCTGCTCGGCGTGCTGCTGCATCGCCACGTCGAGGGTCAGCTCGAGCGGCTCGCCGTCCTTCCCCTCGTTCGCCCACAGCTCGCGCGGCTCGTCGTCGCTGTCCGCCTTCGCGGCGGTGACGTGGATTCCCGGGGTGCCGGCGAGCTGCTCGTCGTAGACGGCCTGAAGCCCGGAGACGCCCACGATGTCGCCCGCCTCGACGCGTCCTTCGGACTCCTCGATGATCTCCGCGGTGGCCTCGCCGGTCGTACCGAGGATCGGGCGCGCGAACTCGGCGGTCGGTGCGAGCGCGCGCGTGCCCGGGATGAGCAGCACGCCCGGGGTCTCCTCGAGAGCCTGCCGGTCGTAGTCCGGGTCGCTCACCCGGATGACGATCGCCTGCACGAACGCCTTGTCGCCGGAGGACTCGGTGCGCGCCACGAGGTCGGCTCGCGCCTCGTCGCCGAAGTCGAGCAGGTCGGCCAGGGTCTGCGCGGTCGCGGTCCACTCGGAGGCGGCGACCCGTGACTTGTCCACGCCCACCGTCAGGACGTCGCGCTCCGTCACGATGGTCTCGCCGCCCGCACCGACGATGTCGGCGCGCCGCGGCTCGATCCGTTCGACCGCCAGCCGCTCACCGGACTCCAGCTCGGGTGCGAGGATCGCGGGGGTCCACGCCGCCCGCCACTCGCCGGGCTCCCGCCCGTCGGGGCCCGAGTAGGTGAACTCGACGTCCGTGGTGTACTCCCAGACGTCGTCCTCGGAGAACGGCCAGGACCAGGCATAGGTGGCAGTGAACGAGGCCGTGCCGTCGTCGGCCTCCTCGACCGGCGTCGTCTCCGCCAGCGAGACCTGGTACTCGTCGACGGACTCGACGAGGCCTGCGAAGACGGCCTCGTACTGCTCCTCCGGAACCACCGAGGTCTCGGTCGTCACCGGGAAATCGGCCAGATCGCCCGACCCGAGGGCGGTGCCGAGTTCCTCGGCGACGGGCTCGTGCGGCGGGATCGGCGGTTCGCGCAGCAGGAACCAGCCCAGCGCGGCGCCTGCCACGGCCACTGCCACGACGGCCACGATGCCGAGCACGGCTCCCGTGCGGCGACGTCTCGGAGCGCCGGCGGCAGGGGGTACGGCGGCGGGCGGAACCTGCTCGGTCTGCGGCGGGAAGTTCGGTCCGGGTTCGGGCTGCACCCCTGCGAGGCTAACGGAGCCCCTCGCTCAGGTCATGCACTATTGCCGCAGATTCCCGGGTGAAACCGTGTGGCCTCACCCGACGGGCGCCTCCTTGACCACCTGACGCCACTCGGTGGGATCGAGCGCCGCGCTGTCCGCCTTGCCGGCCCACCGGCGTGCGTCCTCGATGGTGTCGGCGAGCAGGCTGCGCAGCCGGGCGTCGACGTCGGGCACGAACGCCTCGGAGATGCCCTGGACGGCCGTCGACACGACGCTCGGGGCGGCGTCCCGGACGAACCGCTTCGGACGAACCGTGGTGCCCGCGCAGAACCGCTCGGCCCAGGCGGCGGTCTTGGGAACCGACGCGAGCGCCTCGACCGATTCCGGTGCGAGGGTCCCCGACGGCCTCTCGTCCAGCACGTCGAGCATGCGCTCCGCGCCGTAGATCGCCACGGCGAGGGTCTGCTGGCGGTCGGCCGGCGAGATGGGCAGCGCGGCCTGGGCCGCGCGCAGCGCGATCCGGACGTCCCAGCGCTGGTCGTCGCTGGTCAGCCCGATCACGGACGGGATCAGCGGCGCGAGCTGCGGGCGCGCGTGATCCGAGGTCAGGTCGTTGACGGCGCGGGCGAGCATGGCCACCAACGGGTGCGTGCACGATGGGTGGTCGCTCCATCGCTCACCCGCGAGAAACGACGCGAGCTCCATGAAGCACGCGCCCTTCTTGGGGTTCCGGTGCTTGCCGCGTCCGAGCATCGGCAACATGTCGAAAGTTCCAGCGCTTGCGGTCACGATCCACCCCCACTGTGGGTTCGATGCTTCGTCCAGTGTGCGCGCGGTGTGACGCGGATCGCAATACCTACACCTGCGTTCGGCCGAGGCGGCGGGCTCGGGCGGGGTCGCTCCGGCGCGTCATCCCGCCGATATCCCCCACCGACAGGCGTGGCCGGACGTTTCCCGTGATACTGGGAAGATGCCGACGGACCTCCAGGCCCTGAACGACCTGGCGCACGTCGGCCTCGGGACCCAGGCCGCCGACGAAGCCTTCGAGCGGTTCGCCCGACTGGTGCGCCGTCATCTCGCCGTGCCCGCCGCGGCCGTCGTGATCCTGGCCGACGACGGCGCCACGGCCGGGGGCGAGCACGATCGCAAGCATCCGCACGGCCCGGACGCGCCACGGGACGACGAGTCGCTCCGGCTCCGTACCGGCCTGGCCCTGCCGGTGATCGACGCGGACAAGCCGCTGGTGATCGAGGACGTCCGGGTCGACAGGACGTTCGGCGAGGGCCACGTCGTGCGGGACCTGGGCGTCGTCGCGTACGCGGGCTTTCCCGTCCACGATCTGCGGGGGCGGCCCATCGGCGCCCTCGTCGCCGTCGACGAGCAGCCACGGCGCTGGACGCCGGAGGCGCTCGCCACGCTCGAGGATCTCGCGGCCGCCTGCAGCGCGGAGTCCCGTCTCCAGGCCGAGCGGGAGCGCGCCCGGCGGGTGCAGCACGCCGCGGTCCGCGCGAACCGGCGCAGCCGCTTCCTCCTCTCCCTCAGCGAGGCGTTCGCCGGCGCGCAGTCCGTGAACGACATCGACGCCGTCATCGCCGACATCGGCACCACCGGCATCGGCGCCCGCTACTGCGGCCTCGCGCTCGTCGACACCGATCGCCGCGGGATCACCTACACCTCGCTGGCCCATGTCGAACCCGGGTTCCCGGCGTCGTTCCGGCACGCACGGCTCACCGACGCCCGCCCGGTCTGCGAGGTGGTCCGCACCGGGAAGCCTCTCTACTTCGCGTCGGACGACGCGTTGATCAGCGCGTTCCCCGAGGTCGCGCCGTACAGCAACCACGGGCTGGGGGCGCGGGCGTTCCTCCCCGTGCTCTCGCCGAGCGGCACCGCGTTCGGCATCCACCCGGGCGGCGTCGTCGGGGTCGTGATCTTCGTCTGGGAGCGGGAGGCGCGCAGCGACCAGGACATGTTCGCGCTCGGCGCGGCCCTCGCGCAGTACGCGGGGGACGCGCTGGAGCGCGCGTGGCTGCTCGACGAGCGCCGCCGGGCGGCGACCACCCTGCAACGGTCCATGCTCAGCAGGCTGCCGCAGATCGCCCACCTCGACCTCGCCTGCACCTACTCCCCGGCCACCCGGTCCGATCAGGTGGGCGGCGACTGGTACGACGCCGTCAAGCTGGACGACGAGGCGTCGATCTTCATGGTGGGCGACGTCACCGGGCACGACATGCAGGCCGCCGCCACGATGGGCCAGCTCCGGTCCCTGCTCCGCGCCCTCGCATGGAGCCACGACGCCGCGCCGTCCGAACTGCTGCGCCTGCTGGACAAGGCGAACCACGGCCTGGGCCTGCACGCCTCCGGCACGGCCGTGCTGGTGCGCCTGGACCGTGTCAAGCGCGGCGGTGGCGTCTACGAGGTCACCTGGTCGAGCGCGGGACACCCGCCGCCCCTCGTGCTCCGCCGGGACGGCAGCGTGGAGCGGCTCGATGCGCGCAGCGACATGATGCTCGGCGTGGTGCCGGGCATCCGCCGCACCGATCACGCGACGCTGCTCCGGCCGGGCGAGACCCTGCTGCTGTACACCGACGGGCTCACGGAGCAGCACTCGGCCTCGGACGACGAGGCGCTCTCCGGCCTGGAGAAGACCCTGGCGGGCCTCGCCGACACGGCGACGGCCGCCCTCCCGATCACCCTCGTGCGCCGGCTGATCGGCCAGGACCAGCACGACGACGTCGCCGTGCTCGCCGTGCGGGTACGGATGGCGGCCATGCCGAGCAACCGCTCCGAGCCGGGGACCGCCCGCGTGGAGCGCAAGGTGGCGGACGACCTGTCGGATCTCGCCCCCGCGCGGCTCTGGATCGACGACATGCTCGAGACGTGCGGGGTCCCCCTGGCCCAGCGCCGCACCATCACGCTGCTCGCGTCGGAGGTCCTGACGAACGCGCTGGATCACGGCCGGGCGCCGATCGGCGCGGAACTCGACATCGATCCCACGCGGGTCCGGGTCGGCGTCCGCGACGGGTCGTCCGTGCAGCCGCGGCTCAAGGACCCGGACGTGCGGGAGTTCGGCGGCCGGGGGATCCAGCTCCTGGAACGGCTGGCGTCCCGGTGGGGCGTGGAGCGCCACGTGGACGACGACGGCACGGGGATCGACGAGGCGACGAGGGGCAGCCCTCGGGCCCGTCGGCGGGGCAAGACCGTCTGGTTCGAGATCGACCGGGAGCCGTGAGAAGACGCCGCACCCTCGTCAGTGTCAGACCCTCGGCGTAGCGTGTGAGCCATGGCACAGTCGACAGGCGTCGCGCCCGGCGCCGAGAAGATCGATCCGGAACTCATCGCGGGACTCGAGAAGCACCGCCGTGAGCTGACCGGATACTGCTATCGCATGCTCGGCGGCGCGTTCGACGCCGAGGACGCGGTTCAGGAGACGCTGCTCCGCGCGTGGCGCTCCTACGACCGCTTCGAGGGGCGCTCGTCCCTCCGCACCTGGCTCTACCGCATCGCGGGCAACGTCTGCCTCGACATGCTCGGTTCGAGCCGCGCCAAGCGTGAGCGCCCCATGGGCCTGGGGGCGCCGTCGGCGCCGGTGGTGGAGAGCCTCGCCGCCGAGCTGCCGGAGGAGCGGTGGATCGAGCCGGTCCCCGACGACCGCGTGCTGCCCGGACCGGGCGACCCCGCGGACACCGCGATCGCGCGGGAGTCGGTCCGGCTGGCGTTCGTCGCGGCGTTGCAGACGCTGCCCGCCAAGCAGCGCGCCGTGCTGGTGCTGCGGGAGGTGCTGCGCTGGCCGGCCCAGGAGGTTGCGGAACTGCTGGAGACCTCGGTCGCCTCGGTGAACAGCGCGCTGCAGCGGGCCCGCGCCACCCTGGCGGACCGTGCGCTCGACCTGGACGCCGCGTCCTCCACCCCGCGGAGCGAATCGTCCGAGAAGGAGAGCGCGCTCCTGGAGCGCTACATCGACGCGTTCGAGCGGTATGACATGGACGGCCTCAGCGCGCTGCTGCGTGAGGACGCGATCATGAACATGCCGCCGTACGCCATGTGGCTCCAGGGCGTGGAGGACATCCGGGCGTGGATGCTCGGCGTCGGATCGGGCTGCCGCGGCTCCCGTCTGGTGCCGGTGCGTGCGAACGGCTCGCTCGCCTACGGGCAGTACCGGCCGGATCCGGACGGCGGCTGGTTCCCCTGGGGACTGGCGGTCCTGGAGAACGACGGGGACAGGATCACGGGCATCACGACGTTCCGGTCTCCCGAACGCCTGTTCCCCTTGTTCGGCCTGGCGGACCACCTGGATTGACCGGTCGTGACGCGGATCACAACGGACCGATAGCCTCAGGGCGTGACGATGAGATCCGTCGTGGTCGGCGTGGACCACAGGCAACCGGACCTCCCTCGCCGGGCCGCGTCGCTCGTGCAGAGCCTGGGGGGATCGCTCGTCGAGATCGTCTGCCTGTGGGTGGACGAGACCGCGGTGACCGAGCCGAACGGCTTCGCGGTGTCGGTGGATCCCGACATCGTGGTGTCCGACGACCGGTACGCCGCCGACGTGCTGGACGGCCTGAACCGTTCGATGGCCGACGTCGGGCTGCCCTGGTCGGCGGTGCGCGGTGCGGGCGACCCGGCGCGGGAACTTGCCCGGGTCGCCGACGAGGTGAGCGCCGCGATGATCGTGATCGGCGCCCGCCGGGCCGGCCTGCGCGGCTGGGCGACGAGCATGGTGGGCGGAACGGTGGCGGGCCACCTGGTCCACGACCAGCGCCGCCCGGTGGTCGTCCTGCCCGAGCATCCGCTCGGCGGCGAGGAACCGGCGTGAACACCGCTGCGCGCGTGGGGGCGCATGCGGCATCGTGGTCCTCGATGAGTGCGCCGGCCTCCGAGCCTTCCCCGACGCCACCCGGTCCGGGCGGTCGCCGGAGGCTGCCCGCCCATCTGCGCCCGGCGCTCATCGGCCTGGTCGCGCTCGGCGGCGCGCTCGGTTCCGCCGCGCGACACGGCACGGAGATCGTCCTGCCGCCTGCCGGGACGACGGGTGGCTGGCCGCTGGCCACCCTCGCGGTCAACCTCCTCGGCGCGTTCGCCCTCGGGTTCGGCCTGGAGGCGCTGGCGCGTCTCGGCAGGGAGACTCCGGTCCGGCGCAACGTGCGCCTTGCGGGGGGCACGGGCTTCCTCGGCGGGTTCACGACGTACTCGGCCCTCGCGCTGGAGACCGAACGCCTGCTGTCCGGCGGACAGGCGGGCGTGGCGGTCGCGTACGTGCTGGTGTCGCTCGTCCTCGGCGCACTGTGCTGCCTCGCCGGCGTCGTGCTCGGAGAGCGAGCCGGTGCCGCGTATCTGAGGCGGTCCCGTGCCGTGGGGACGGGGGCGGACAGGTGACCGGGCTGCTCCTCGTGGCCGCGGGTGGCGCCGCCGGGGCCGCCGCGCGCTTCGTGCTCGACGGCGTGATCCGCTCCCGGCACCACGGCGCCTTCCCCTGGGGCACGTTCGTGGTGAACGTGCTGGGCTCGCTGATCATCGGCTTCGTCGCGGGATTCGTGCTGTTCGGCGGGCATACGGCGGACGCCGTCGAGCCGTCGCGGCTCGCCCTCGCCACGGGATTGTGCGGCGGATTCACCACCTTCTCCACCGCCATGGTGGAGGTGGTACGCCTGGCCCGGTCGAACCGGGTCCGGCTGGCACTGGTCAGCACGATCGGCACGCTCGTCACCACGGTGGCGGCGGTGGCAGCCGGGATCGCCGTCGTCGGCGTGATCGTCTGACGCGAGAGGCGGGATGCCCGTCGGGCACCCCGCCTCTCATCGGGCGCGCTCCGGCGCGCGGTCAGTCGGCCGTCGGAGGGTCAGATGCGGTTCCAACGCTGGTTGGCCCCACCGTGGCAGCTGTAGAGCTGCACGGGCGAGCCGTTCTCGCCGCTCCATACGTCGAGGCACACGTTGTGCTGCCGATTCCGGATCACTCCGTTGGACTCGCGGGTCCACTTCTGGTTGTTGCTCCCGCTGCACGAATAGATCTGCAAACGCGTACCATTCGATCCCGACGGGGCGTCCAGGCACTTCCCGCGCACCGTGATCTCCCCGGCGGAGGTGAAGGTGAAACGTTGGTTCTCGCCCTGGTAGCAGGAGTAGGTCTGCATCTGCGTACCGTCCGCCGTGTTGCCTCCCGGGAGATCGAGGCACTGGCCGGTCTCGGCGTTCTGCAGGCGGGTGACGTCACCACCGCCGCCGGGGTCACCGGGGTCACCGGGGTTGCCTCCGGAGCCCTCGCTGACGGTGACGTTGGAGGAGCCGGAGGACTGGTAACCCTCGGTCGCCATGATCTGGTAGTAGTGGTTGCCCAGGTTCAGGCCGTTCTGCGCCCAGGCGTTCACGTGGTTCTGGAAGGTGATGGTGCCGCTGGTGCGCTTGGAGGTCCGCACGCTCCAGTACTGGTAGAAGGTCGCGGTCCCGTCGATGGAGGGCTGGTTGACCCGCTGGGTGCGGTAGATGTCGTAGGTGCCGCCGTCGCTGTTGACGGTGCCGTAGTAGTCGGCGCTGCCCGGCGGACGCCAGGAGCCCCAGGACTCGATGACGTAGTACTCGATCAGCGGGCTCCGCGTCCAGCCGTACAGGGTGAGGTAGGAGTTCCCGTTGGGGTTGTACTGCGCCGAGTAGTTCACCACGCGGCTGTTGCTGCCGGGGTTCCAGCCCTTGCCGGCCACGAAGTTGTTCGTGCCGTTCCACTGCGTGGAGTAGTTGCCTCCGGAGCCCAGGTTCATCGTGACGCTGCCCTGGGTGTCGGTCCAGAAGGAGTAGAAGTACCCGCCGTGGTTGCCCTCCTCGTTGCGGTCGACCGCGGCGGCGGGGTTGCCGGCTGTCACGACCAGGGCGAGCGCGGCGCCCGCGCTCGCGAGTACCTGGGCCAGACGACGACGTCGACTCGGCCCGGATCGAGTCTTGGTAAACGATTTCGACATGGAATGCACTCCCTCGTGCGGTCATCGATGGATCAGGCGCGCAGGTGGCGCCGTGGTCGGCAGTCTTCGGGGCAGTTGATGTCGGTGTCAACGTTTCAAACGTTTAAGTAGAAACATTCGATACTTTCGCCCACTTTCGTGACGGGAGCTCGGCGGGTGGATCCGCGATCGCCGGCGCCGATGTCAGTGACGGGTGGCAGGCTGACCCCCATGAGCTTGATGCTGCTCGACACGGCGTCCCTGTACTTCCGAGCCTTCTTCGGCGTGCCCGATTCCCTGCGGTCGCCCCAGGGCGAACCCGTCAACGCGATCCGCGGCCTGCTGGACACGGTCGCGTGGCTGATCACCGAGCACCGACCGGACCGCGTGGTGGCCTGCTGGGACGACGACTGGCGCCCGGCGTTCCGGGTCGACGCCATCGCGTCGTACAAGGCGCACCGCGTCGCGGACGAGGCGGCGGGGACCGAGGTGGTGCCCGAAGGGCTGGCCCCGCAGATCCCCGTCATCGTCGAGGTGCTCGCCGCGTTCGGGATCGCCCGCGTCGGGATCCCCGGTCACGAGGCCGACGACGTGATCGGCACTCTCACCGAGCGCGAGGTGCGCCGGTCCGGCACCGCGCCCGGTGCGCCGTCGTCGGGCGTCGACATCGTCACGGGTGATCGCGACCTGTTCCAGCTCGTCGACGACTCCGCGGGGGTCCGCGTGCTGTACCCCGCGCGCGGGGTGCGCGACCCCGACGTCGTCGACCAGGCGGCTCTCGCCGCGAGGTACGGGGTGCCCACCGGCCAGGCGTACGCGGACATGGCGACGCTGCGCGGCGACCCGTCGGACGGCCTGCCCGGCGTCCCCGGTATCGGCGAGAAGACCGCCGCCAAGCTGCTCGAACGCTACGGCGACCTGGCCGGTATCCTGCGCGCCCGCGACGACGAGTCCGACAGGGGCCTCACCGCCACCCAGCGCAAGCGCCTCGTCGAGGCCGCGGACTACCTCGCCGTCGCGCCCCGCGTGGTGCGGGTGGCACGCGACGCCCCGCTGCCGGCGTTCGACGACGCCCTGCCCGCCGCACCGGCGGACGACGACGCCCTCGAAGCCCTCGCCGAGCGCTGGGGCATCCGGTCCAGCGTGAAGCGGGTCCGCGACGCCCTCGCGGAGCGCACGGCGTCCACCCGCGCAGAGCACCAGGCATGAGGTTGCCGGCATGGTCTGAGGCCGACATGGGCGTGAGGTTGTCGCGCGTCGCCCGAGAAGGACGAGCAGACAACCTCATGATCGCGTCGGCAACCTCATGGTCGGCGGGCCACCGGGTGGGCGGCGATCGGCGCGCGGAATCCCTGGGACAGGTTCCGGGCGCAGGACGCTACGAGCTGCGCCTCAGCGCGAGCCGATCCGCCGCTGCCTCGTAGCGATCGAGGACGATCCGGACCAGGCGGTCGTCCGGGGTGCCCGACGGCGCCAGCGGGGCGGTCACGACGTCCGCCCCCGCTTCCAGGACGCGGTCGTGGAAGTACCCCGGGGCCAGCAGGTAGGAGGCGACCACGACCCGGCCGGGCACGCCGGCGTCGCCCTCCGCAGGGGTCGTGCCCGCCACGACGGCTTCGCCCTCGCCGCCACCGCCGTCGCCGGTCGATCCCGCCCGCACCGCCGCGACCGCTGCCGGGACGCGCGGCTCGGCGCCGGCGCCGTACGACGGCGTCACCGGACGGCCCAGCCGCTCCGCGAGGCCGGCCGCGACCTCCTCGACCGCGACGGCCGCCGCCGCGACCGACGACCCGGCGGCGGCCAGCACCACGGCGTCGTCCGGCCGGAGGCCCGAACTCTCGTCGATCTCCGCGAGCCGGTCGGTCAGCAGGTCGACGAGCCGTGGGTCCGGGCCGAGCGGCTCTGCGGAGACCGCCGCGTCATCGTGCGCGGCGACCGCGCGGGCGATGTCGTGCCGCACGTGATAACCCGTCGACAGCAGCAGGGGGACGACGACGGCGGAGCCCGCGTCGGCCACGGCCCCCGCCAGCACGTCGTCGACCTCGGGGGTCTGCACGTCGACGAACGCCTCGCGCACGTCGAGGTCGGGCCGCGCGGCACGGACGCCGTCCAGCAGCGCGCGCACGGCGGCCTGCCCCGCGGCGTCGTCCGTCCCGTGCGAGGTTCCCACCAGTACTGGCGCCATGTCCATCGTCCCCTCTCCTCGCCGAACCCGTCGATCGCCGCGACCTCGTCCCGCGGTCGCTCAGCCGGTGTTCTGCAGGCCCGCCGAGACGCCGTTGACCGTCAGGAGCAGCAGGTGCTGCAGGCGTCCGCGGTAGGCCTCGTCGACCTCCGCCTCGCCGTCGGCCCCCGTCCGCAGGCCCCGCAGCGCGCGGACCTGCAGCAGCGAGAGCGCGTCGACGTAGGGCGAGCGCACCTGCACGGCGCGACCCAGCACGCGGCGGCCGGCCAGCGGGTACGCGTTGCCCGAGATCCTCAGCACCCACTCACGGGTGAGCCGGAGTTCGTCGAGCACCATGCGCGCGAGGTCGTCCCGGTCGCCGAGCGCCAGGTACATCTCGGCGATCCGCTCGTCCGTCTTGGCGAGCGACATCTCGACGTTGTCCAGCAGCGTCGCGAACAGCGGCCACCGGTCGCGGGCCTCCCGGAGGCGGTCCAGGCCGCCGTCGGCCGCCTCGCCGAACTCCTTCAGGGCGGTGC
This sequence comes from Myceligenerans pegani, assembly GCF_014892515.1. Lineage (GTDB taxonomy): Bacteria > Actinomycetota > Actinomycetes > Actinomycetales > Cellulomonadaceae > Myceligenerans > Myceligenerans pegani. Next base: position 142,662 of record NZ_JADBGR010000105.1, on the reverse strand, counting down.
CCAGCCCGAACCAGCCGGCCAGGTTGATGCGCGCCTGCGACCAGGAGAACACCCACGGGATGGCGCGCAGGTCGTCGAGGCTGTTCACCGACAGGCCGCGCTTCGCCGGCCGGGAGCCGATCGGCAGCATGCCGACCTCCTCCAGCGGCGTGACCTGCGCGAACCACTGCGGGAACCCCTCGGACCGCACGAGCTCGTGGAACCGGCCCCGCGACGCGGTGTCGAGGCGCTCGGCGAGCCCGGTGAAGTCCGCAGCCGCGTCCGCGTTGCGCTTCTCGACGGACGGGGCCGACGCGAGCAGCGTCGCCGCGGCGACCTGCTCGATGTGCCGGGCGGCGATCATCGGGTCGCCGTAACGCGCCAGGATGACCTCGCCCTGCTCCGTCAGCTTGAACCGGCCGTCCACCGAGTGCGGCGGCTGCGCGAGCACCGCGCGGTTCGCGGGGCCGCCGCCGCGGCCGAGCGCGCCCCCGCGGCCGTGGAACAGCGTGAGCGTGATGTCGTGCCGCCGGGCCCACTCCGCGATCCGCGACTGGGCCTGGTCGGTCGCGAGGGTGGCCGAGACCGGCCCGACGTCCTTCGACGAGTCGGAGTAGCCGAGCATGACCTCGACCCGGCGCCCGTTGTCCGCGAGCCGCTTCTGCACGGCCGGCAGTGTGAGCATCGATTCCAGGATGTCCACGGAGTTGCGCAGGTCGGCGAACGTCTCGAACAGCGGGATCGCGTCGATGACCGGGGCGTCGTCCGAGCCCTCGAAGGCGAGCGCGGCGAGTTCGTACACGGCGGCCAGGTGTGCCGGCTCCTGCGTGAAGGAGACGATGTACCGCCGGGCCGCTCGCTTGCCGTACCGCCGCTGGACGGCGCCGAGCGCACGGAAGGTGTCGAGCACCTCGGTGGTGCGCTCGCTCAGGTCGCCGTGCACCCCCTTCGCGCGGATCTCCTCGAGCGCCGCGGCGTGCACCTGGGAGTGCTGCCGGATCTCGAGCTCCGCGAGGTGGAAGCCGAAGGTCTGCACCTGCCACATGAGGCGCTGCAGGTCGCCGTAGGCGGCGCGGGGCGCGCCGGCCGCGACGAGCGAGTCCTGGACGACCCGGAGATCCTGCTCCAGTTCCTCGGCATCCGCGTAGGCGAGGTCGGCGTCGCGGGTGCGCGTGGCGGCGATCCGGTCGGCGATGGCGAGCATCGCGGCCCGGTGCGGTTCCCGCGGGGAGGCGGCCGCGGCCTTGTCGGCGAGCTCGCCCGACATCTGCTTCTGGCGGAGCAGCAGGCCGTTCAGCTCGGACGACGGCGGGGTGTCGCCCTCGTCGAGCGTGAGCCGGCGGCCCGCCTCGACCGCGACGCGCTCCAGCGCCGTGAGGGCGTGCTCCGACGCGAGCGTGGCCGCCCTGCGGGTGACGTCGGCGGTGACGTTCGGGTTCCCGTCTCGGTCACCGCCGATCCAGGAGCCGAGGCGCACGAACGGCTTGGCCACCGGGGGCACCTTGCCGGCGTCGCCGGCGAGCAGCCAGTCGTCGAGACGGCGGTACACGTCGGGGAAGACGTCGACCATGACGGCGTCGAACACGCCCATGATGGTCTTGACCTCGTCGAGCACGGACGGCTTGGACTGCCGGATCGGGGAGGTGCGCCACATGGTGTCGATCTCGGCGAGCAGCCTGCGCTCGTTCTCGGCGCGGGACACTCCCCCGAGGCGCTGCTCGTCCCGCTCGGCGAGAAGGTTGCCGATGCGCCGGATCGTGCCGCTGATGGCGCGACGACGGGCCTCGGTCGGGTGGGCGGTCAGAACCGGGCGGAACTCGAGCTCGTCGAGACGGCGCAGCGCCTCGTTCCGCCCGACCTCCTCGGTGAGCTGAGCGAACGCCTCGGGAAGAGTCCCCTCCAGGACGGCGGGACCGCTGGCGGTCCCCGCCTCCCGGGTACGCAGCACGCGCACCCGGTGGAACTCCTCGGCGAGGTTCGCCAGGTGGAAGTAGCAGGTGAAGGCTCGGGCGACCTGTTCGGCACGCTCCAGCGTGAAGCCGTCGACGAGCTCCGCCGCCGCGGCCAGCGCCCCGTCGTGGCCGTTGCCGTAGGCCTCGATGGTCAGTTCACGCAGCCGCTCGACGTCGTCGAGCAGTTCCTGCCCGCCGGCCTCGCGAAGGATATCGCCGAGAAGGCCGCCGAGCAGTCGGACGTCGTCTCGCAGCGGGTCGGGAATCTCGTGACGTGCCGAGCCGCGGGCAGTGGTTGTGTCACTCACGATCTAGAGACTATTGGTAACCGGCGTTGAGACGAACTTTGCGTCCGAACCCCGAACGGTCACGAACCGGCCCGCAGGCGGATCTGCTCCCGCACGGTCAGTTCTGCCCAGCGCCGCGCCTGCGGTACCCGTTGTATGAGGATCTCGGCGGGTTCGTTGCCCGACGGCGGCTGCGGTTCCATGCCGAGGACGTCCGCGGTGAGCAGGGGGCCGAGATCGATCGATGTGAGGGATCCCACGTCGACCACCGGTACCTGATAGGTGCGGAACGGCCCGAGCGGCGGCACCTGGTCGCGGGCGAGCGCCTGGGCGGTGATCGCGTCGAGGTCGGCGTCGTCGAGCTGCGGGGTCTGATCGAGCACGAAACCCGCGGCGTAGAGACGTGAGTCCCCTTCGTCGCCCGTCGGACCGTCACCGGCCGAGGCCCACGCGACCACCTTCCAGAACATCCGGGGGATCGCCACGCCCCGGTAGACCGGGTCGTCCTCGTCCAGGACAGGGCCGGTGAACACGACGATCCGGTGGTCGTGGGAGTTCGCGTACTCCAGGACGTGGTCCTCGAGCCCGTTCCACAGCTCCTTCGACTGGTTGAACGCGTCCACCTGAGGGGCCGCGTTCGTGAAGGTGAACGTGTCGGCGTTCGCCTGCTCCGCCGACGCCATGTCACCCCAGACAGGGTCGAGCCGGCGTACGAGGTGACCCCGGTCGAGCGGATTGTTCTCGTACAGGCTCTTGCCCGCCTGCTCCCGTGCCGGGACGCGGGGGTCGAGCCGCCAGCTCCCGGTGCGGGGCAGGTCGACGAGCTTGCCCCCGTCGATGGTGCAGGCGGTCACCGACGCGAGGCGGCGCGCCGGGTCCAGCAGCACGCTGAAGTGCGTGTAGTCGAGACGGCGGGTCCTCTGGGCGGGTACGGGGAGCGGGACGGCGAGGCCGCCGGGGCCGATGAACTCGGCGTCGTATCCGGTCACGGCGACATCGTAGGAGGTCGCACGGGCCGACGACGCCCGCGACGGCGGCGCTTGTCAGACAGACCTCCTAGGGTGGGGCCCATGGTGAAGATCGGTGCGCACGTGGCTCTTGCCGACGCCGTGTCCGAGGCGCGGGCGCTCGGGGCCGACCAGGTGCAGGTGTTCGTGAACGACCCGCAGCAGTGGAAGATCCCGGATCTCGCGTACGAGGGCGGTGCCGAGGCGTTCCGGGCCGACGCCGCGGCGGCCGGGCTGGACGTGTTCGTGCACGCCCCGTACATCGTCAACGTGGCCTCCACGAACAACCGCATCCGGATACCGAGCCGCAAGCTGCTGCAGACCACGATGGACCGCGCCGCCGAGATGGGCGCCCGCGGCGTCGTCGTGCACGGCGGGAACGTCACCGTGAACGACGACCCGGCCAAGGGCTTCGACAACTGGCGCAAGGCCATCGACGCGTTGGAGACCGACGTCCCCGTGCTCGTCGAGAACACCGCCGGCGGCGATCACTCCATGGCCCGCACCCTGGAGCGCATCGAGCAGCTCTGGGAGGCGATCCAGCGGGCCGACGGCGCCGATGTCGTCGGCTTCTGTCTCGACACCTGTCACGCCTGGGCGGGCGGGATCGACCTGACCGAGGCGGCCGATCGGATCCGGGCGATCACGGGCCGGATCGACCTGGTGCACGCCAACGACTCCCGGGACGAGGCGGGCTCCGGCGCGGACCGGCACACCAACTTCGGGCGCGGCACCATCCCCGAGGAGCAGCTCGTGGCGGTGATCGCGGCCGCCGGGGCGCCGGTGATCTGCGAGACGAAGGGTGACATGGCGCCGGACATCGCCTGGCTCCGCGAGCGCCTGCCCGCCTGACGACCTCTAGTTTCTCCGGTCCTGACCCGCGATGATGGAGGGATGGGCCGGCCAGAGAGCGCGGACCGCGTCGTCTTCGAGCTCGAGGACGACGATTCGGCCACGCCTACCGCCGGTCCCGGTGGCGAACCGGGTACCGACGCGGAGCCCGGTGTCTGGGACGGGGACGGCCCGGTGCGGCTCTCAGTGCCGGCCCGGCCGTGGTGGCGGCGCCGGCGATGGTGGTTCCTGGCGGTCTTCGTGCTCGGGCTGGTCGTCGCCGTCGTCGTGGACGAGGTGGGCGAGTACCGGGAACGGACCGAGCGTCTGATGGGTGCCCCCGGCGGCGTGCTGTCCCTGGAGGGCCCGCCGCGCGAGCGCTGGCGTGTCCCGGACGTCGCCGGCCCGTGGCCCTCGGCGGAACTGGTGGTGGCGACGGTGCGCGGCGACGTCGTCGGCCTGGACCCTCGCTCGGGTGAGGTGGTCGCGGACTTCGGGCCGGCGGCGACCACGCTCTGCGGTCCGGAGGTGGGCCGTCCGGAGTACCCGGTGTGCGTGCCCCCGGACGGCGATCCGCCGCGGGTCCCGGGGCCCGACGGCACGTTCCTGACGGCGGAGCGGATCGGGCCGGAGCCGGGGGACTCGCCGGTCAGCTCGTCGTGCGAGGGCGGCGTGTGTCAGTGGTTCGGTGCGATCACGGACGCGCGCGACGTGCGCGTGGAGGCCACGGACGCCGCGACGGGCGCCGTGCGGTGGCGTCGCACCATCGAGTTCCGCACGGTGGGTCGCGCGGAGCGCTGCGCCGACGGCGCCGAGCTCGACCTCGAGTCGGTCACGCTGGCCACGACCGCGCACACGGTGCTGGTGGAGGGGTGCGGGATCGACGCCTGGGTGGCGGCGAACGGGCGGGTGCTGGAGCGCGCGCGGTCGATACGCGGGGACGTCGAGGTCCTGGCCCGGCCCGACGGCGGCTACCGCGCCTGGGCCCGGGCGGGCGCCATCGGCACGGGTCTGACGTTGATGTTCGGCCCGGACGGGGAAGGGGAACGCGACGCGTCCGGCGTGGTGCTGGACCCGGTCGCCACGGACGGGTCCCCCGGCGCGGTCACCCTCGTCCAGCGGGGCGCGCAGTTGCTGCACGTCGGGGAGGACGGCCGGATCCTCTGGAACGTCGACCAGACCGCGGAGCTGTTCCTGGCGCGCACGCAACGAGAGGGTGTGCTGCTCGACCGCGAGGGCGTGGCGATCGGGATCGACCTGGCCTCGGGTGAGACGGTGTGGCGGACCCAGGTCGGCATGCCGGCCGACGGCGCATGGAACGGCTACGAGGACGAGGTGGCGTTCACCGATGGGCGGCGGGTGACGATCCTGGTCGAGGGCGAGGGCGGAGCTCGGCGTGCCGTGACGCTCGACCTGCGTTCCGGCGACGGACGGTGGTCCTGGGACGTGCCGGACGGGTGGGTGGTCCGGGCGGTGAACGGCCGCCTGGTCGCCGAGGCGAACGGCGATCTGGTCGGCCTCGGGTAGTCGGGTCCGTTCTCGGCGGTGGTCGCGTCTGCGCCGCGCGCCCGGCTTTCCCAGCGAACTGTCGTGTTCGCCCGATAGATTTTCTGTGCAGCGATGGTTCACGTGAAACGTTCGCGGCGAGGAGATCACGTGGGGAGACAGGACCGGATCGTCTTCGACCTGGTCGAGGGCGAGCACGAGATCAACGAGGCCGACGACGGTCGCGGCGGGCAGGGAGGCCCGTCCCGGTCGGGTGGCGGCGAGTTGCTGCGCGATCTCGGGTCGGCGTTTCTCGCCCGCATGGTGGGGGCGCGTGGCTGGGTGTCCCGCCATCGCGCGGCCAGCCTGATCGCCACGGGCGTCGCGGCCGCCGTCGTCCTCACGGCGGCGGGGTTCGGGACCGTGCGGGAGCAGCACCGTGTGGACCTGTTGCGGACGGCGCCCGGCGGCGTCGAGTCGCTGGCCGGACCGCCCGAGGAGGCGTGGCGCCACGTCCCGGCCGGCGCGACGAACCTTGCCGGGTGGTACGGGTTCGGCACGGGCGCGGTCGCGATCGGCCGGAACGTCGTCTTCCTCGAGGGAGAACAGAGTGCGGTGAACCGCTCCGGACTCCACGATCTCGACGAGCGGTTGCGGTGGGACGACGCCGAGCTCGTCGCGATCGACGTCCGCTCCGGCGAGGAATCCTGGCGTGTCCCGCTCGGTGACGATCCCGAGTGCACTCCGCCGGAGGCCGGTGGGGCGGCCCGCGTCCTCGACGAGATCGTGTGCCTGGTGGGCCGCCCCGACGAGCGCAGCGTGATCGCCGTCGACGCGGCGGGCGAGGCGTCGGAACCACGGCGCCTGGCGCCCGAGGACCTGCGCGCCGAGCTGACCCCCGCCTGGAACGGTCTGGTCGTCAGAGCCCACTCCCGGGGAGAAGCGCCGGACGTCGACTGTTCGGACGCGGCGATGTTCCCGAGAGGATGCACCCTGTCGGACGACGATCCGACCTGGCGCGTCGTCGTCCACGCGGAGGATGCTCGGACCGGCGACGAGGTGTGGCGGGAGACCGTGCCCTGGAACGATGATCTCAGCTCGTGCCTCGAGACCACGGTCAACGCGGGCGAACCCGTGATCGACCCGACCGCGTTGTCGCTCTCGGTGTGGGGCGGGTTGATCCATGTTCGTGGCTGCGGCGTCGAGGCATCGTTCCGTGCCGACGGCAAGGCGACCACGGGCGACGACGTCAGGCTGTCCGAATCCGGTGACCTGTTCTTCGTGCAGGACTACGACTACGAGAGCAACGAGACGACCGCGACGGTGCGCACCGCCGACGGAGCCGAGGTCCTGACGACGAACGGTTGGCTGCCGGACGTCGACGCGACCGACGGCACGACGTCGGACATGTTCGTCCTGATGACCGAACTGGGGAGCTCCCTGCACGGCTATCGCCTCGACGGATCGCCGGCCTGGGAACTGGAGAATGTAGCCGAGGCGATGGTCGGCCGGGTGGGTCAGGTCGGGATCTTCCGTCGGCACGACGGACGATCGACGGGGATCGACCTCGACTCCGGCGACGTGCTGTGGGAGCAGAGCGCCGACGAGGTGATCGTCGACGGCGCCGTCCGGCCCCCGACGGCGTTCACGGACGGACGGTCGCTGCTGCTGGCCAGTACGCCGGACGCGTACCAGATCATCTACGGCGACGACGGAGACGTCCTGCCGCAGGACGCAGGCCGGTCTCACCTGATCGCGGTCGACGTCGGAACGGGCCGGACACGCTGGACCGTGGAGAGCGAGGACACGATCTGGTTCGCCGTCGACGGCCGGCTCCTGTCCGTCGCGGCCGACGGCTCCCTGGTGGGCTACCGCGGCTGACGCGGGCGTGCCACGCCGCCGGGGCCGGCGTCGTGCCGCCCTGGCGCGCACCGGCGGCTCCAGGCGTGCCGCCACGACCCGGACCGCGCGGACGGTGCTCCGCCCACGCGGTCCGGGAGTCGGCGGCTCCGGATCATCGCTCGGTCATCGGGACCATCCGGAGCTCGACCTGAGCCACCTCGGCGTCGACGGCCTCCAGCACGACGCCCACCTCACCGTCCACGGAGAACCCGTCGCCGGTGTACTCGAGGCTCGAGAGGAGCACGTGCTCCTCACCGTCGCAGGTGAGGGCCACCGACTCGGTGTCGGGGGGTGCCGCCCACGTTCCGCGCAGCGTGGCGAGGGCGAGGTAGTTCCCGCTCTGGAAGCTCCCGCCCTCCTCGGTCCCGGTCGTGGTGCAGCGGCTCCGCACCTCGAAGGGCGTTCCGTCGAGTGCCAGCCGCTCCGCCGCGGCGAGGTCGCCGGTGTACGAGACCCAGCGTTCACGCTCACCGGTGCGGTCCAGGACGACGCTGTTGACACCACGCTGCTCGACGATCTCCTCGTCCGGTCCCTCCGGGAGGACGATCGGCTCGGCCACCTCGGCCCCGCCCGCGCGGCCGGCGAGCATCGGCACGCCGTCGAGGACCACCACCTCCTCGGCGGGCCCGACGAGCAGTTCGTCGTCGGAGTACCGGATCGTCGCGGCCCGCACCTCGTACTCGCCGTCCGGGAGGCCGCGGCTCGCGCCCTCCGGCGCGCACTGGTTGGCACCGACGTAGCCGGCCTCGGTGATGCCCGAGGCGTTCTCCGTGTTGGTGAACGGGAACAGGTCCCAGCCCCCGACGTCGACCACACGGCCCTCGGCGTCCGTCCAGACGAGTGTCGGCCAGTTCAGGTCGTCCGCCGGAACCTCGTTGCCCTCGGGGTCGTACACCGCGACGGGCACCGACTGGGTGTGTCTCCACTCGCCGTTCTCGTCGAGCGCGGCCGAGGTCCGGATGTCGTCGCCGTAGGCCAGCCGCTCGTCGTCGGCCACGACCACCTCGGACCACGGCACACCGCAAGCCAGGTCCGTTCCCTCGAGCAGCTCGGGCTGGTAGCCGTCGACGATCCGCCACTCGTCGCGCGGGACGCTCGGTTCCGTGGTCGGCTCTGCGCTGACCGACACCGAGACCGACGGATCTCCCGGCAGCACCGGCGAGGCGTCGTGCGGCGGCGTGAACTGCGTCGCGCCGAAGGCCAGCACACCGGCGACGGCCAGCGCGCTGCCGCCGGCGGCGCCCAGCTTCGCCGTCCTGCGCCGCCGCACGCGGCCCGCCATGTGCCCCAGCGTCGCGGCGGGGCCGGTCGGGGAGTAGGGGTCGACGCCGGCCGCCATGGCGGTGAGGGTCTCGGCCAGGACGCGGCTGCCGTCCGGGTCGATCCAGCCGTGGTCGGGGGTCCGGTCGCTCTGGTGGCTCATCGGTGGCCTCCTTCGGCCGCGCTCGTCGTCGGTTCCAGTACGCCCCGCAGGACGCGCATGCTGTCGTGCAGATAGCGCTTCACCGTGCCCGGCGCGGTGCCGAGTGTCTCCGCGACCTGCGAGATGGTCATGTCCTCGAAGTAGCGGAGCACGACGGCGGAACGCTGCCGGGGCGTGAGCTCGTTCAGGGCCTGCACCACGTCGGCACGGGCCGTGATGCCCGAGTCGGGGAAGCGCACGTCCACGGGATCCGCGATCCGCGGCTCCAGGGCGGTCCAGCGCTTCTTCCGCCGCCATCCGTCGAGGTAGAGGTTCAGGATCGTGCGACGCACGAACGCCTCGATCCGCTCGACCCGCGCCGGTGGCTCCGACAGGCCGGAACCATCCAGCGGCACCGTCCGCATGCGCGGGTCGCCGGATCCCTGGCCGCCACGCACCGCCCGCGGCTTCACCAGCCGCGAGCAGTACCGCACGAGCGCCTCCTGGACGAGATCCTCGGCCTGTCGCACGTCGCCGCAGAGCGTGTACGCGTATCCGGTCAGCGCGCTGCCACGCTCTCGCGCGAGCGTCTCCAGTTCTTCATGCCAACCCATCGCGGGCTCCCATCCCTGGCTTCATGACCCTCTCGACGAACCTCGCCCCGAAAGGGTTGTGCGGTCCGGGCGGGAGCGCGGACGAGGCCGTCCGGGACGAGGACGCCGGCCGGCGGGCCGCGACCGGGCTACTCGCCCGTCGCGAGCCCCGCGACGCCGGTGCCGTTCACCTGCACGAGGTGCCCACTCACGCTCGCGATCTGCGCGTACGGTTCGTCCTGAGCCACGTCCCAGACGGTCTCGCCCGTGTCCAGGTCGAGCCCCACGAGCCGGAGCTGTCCCTCCCCGCCGGTGGACGGGCCGTCGATGACCAGCATCGCCGATCGGCCGTCGGTGTACGCGCCGAATACCGCACTCCCGGCGACGGCGGCGGCGTCCTTCCCGAGCACGCCGGAGGTCCAGCGGCGGTCACCCGTCTCGGTGTCGTAGGCCGTGACCTGCCCCTTCTCCGTGAGCGTCACGGTCATGTCCGCCGTTCGCACCAGCACGTCGCGGGTGTCCTCCCACTCGGGAACGAACGCGCCGTCGAGCTCCGGATCGTCGGTCGCCCACGGCACGAGTGCGCCGTCCCGCTGGTCCGCGCCGGGTGCGGGCGTGCCGTCCGCCGTCCCGAGACTCGCCGAGATCCCGCAGGCCGCGGCACTGATCCGGCGCTCGTCGGCGGACCAGGTGAGCTCGCCGAGCACGTCCAGTTCCGGTCCGTCGTCACCCCACACCAGGCACGAGGTGCCCTCCAGGTCCGGGTCGAACGCCACCGTGCGAGGCCCCCAGCGGACCTCGCCCGTCGCCGCGTCCTCCACGCGCACCGTCAGGCCGGGAGCGGACTCGACGCGGCCCTTCAGCACGGCGATCCCGTCGTCGTCCTCGACCACGCGTGCGTCGCCGACGTCGAGAGGCGTCTGGTCGCGCGCGAGCACCGCCAGGCCGCCGTCGGGCAGCGGGGCATGGACGGGAGCGGCACCGGCGCCGGCGGGGGCGTCGCCGTCGCCCGGCTCGAGCGTGCGGCGTTCGGCGTCGCCTCCGGCATCGATCACGACGACCTCGGGCGCGGTCCCCTCGGTCACGCAGACCAGCGGGTCCGACGGCGTCGCCGTGCGCACCGCGACCGAGCCCACCGTGAGCCGCGACGGGCCGCACCGCAGGCCGGCGCCGTCGGCCACGGCGTCGGGCTCCAGGACCTCGACGGTCCACAGCTCCTCGCCGGTGGCGGGATCGAGCCCGAGCACCTGGCCATCGACCGTGATCGCCGCGACGTGGCCCAGCGGGACGATCCTCGGCTGGACGGCGTCGCCGAGATCGACCTGCCACGCCTCGCTCGGCGCCCCCGCCAGGGTCAGGACGCCGCCGGGCGCGGCGCGCAGCCGGTCGTCGCGCAGGTGGGCCTGCAGGGCGAGCCCGCCCACGACGGCACCCGCCACCACCACGGCCGTACCGCCGAGCAGGATCGCCCGGCCCCTCCTGCTCGCGGGGACGGCCGAGCGCATCGCCCGGCCGGCGGAGCCGAGCGCCCCGGCGCCACGAGACGCGCCGCGGCGGATCGCCGCACCCGCACGCGCCGCACCCACGCCGGCGCGTTGCCGCGCCCTGCTCAGCGGGCCACCGGCCGCCTCCTCCGGTGCGGACCCGCCCGGCTCGCCCGGATCCGGCTCGGACGGGTTCTTGATGTGCTCGGGCACGCTGTCGAGCAGCACGCCGTCACCATCGCGCGGGGAGTCCTCCTGCTTGGGCATGGCCCGGAGTTTTCCACAAGGCCGGGCTCCCAGGCCATGGGCTGCACTTCCCAACCATCCCGGGCGCACCGCGCGACCACGCCGTCGTGCTCGGTGACTGCACTCCCACCAGCCACGACGGCGCGGGTCGGCCGGAGGCTCCGCTCAGATCCCCCGCTTCGCCGCCGTCTCCACGACCAGGTCCAGCAGGGCGGCGTTCGCGCGGCGCTTGCGGTCCTGCGGGTCGCACGTCAGGGCGTCGCCGGCGCTTCGCCGGTCCTGCCCGCCGGGCTCGGGGTCGCGCTCCGGCCTCCGTGTCCGGGAACGCTCGGCTGCTGAGACGATTGACTGCATCCGGGTTGCGGCATCCATGGTCGGCCTCCTCAGGCGACGGCGTCGGGTTGTCCACCCACGCCTCCCCATGCTGGGGTCCATGAGTTTCACTCGTGTTGCCGCCACGGCACGGTCTGGTGACCAGCCTTCACCCCGACCGCTCACCCCGCCCGCAGCGCCTGCCGCCAGCCGACGCGTCCTCCGGTCTGCAGCAGTGCCCGGCGGTACGCCCTCTCCGAGACCAGCACGACCCCGGCGGCGAAGGCCGCGAGCAGCACGAGCGCCACGACCGGCTCCCACCAGCCGGCGTCCCCGGACAGCACGCGCACCGGCATGGAGACGATCGACGTCACCGGGACGAACGACAGCACCCGCTCGAGCGTCCCGTCGGCGCCGAAGGTGGTCAGGTAGACGGCCATGAGCACCACGCCCATGGGTGCGGTGGTGCCCTGCAGGTCCTCCAGGCGCGACGCGAGCGCACCCGCCATCGCGTACATGGCCGCGACGGCCACGAACCCCACGGTGAAGAAGACCACGAACCAGCCGAGCGACGCCGTCATCGCCGGCACCGCCGCCTTGAAGTCCGTCAGCGCGAGCCCGACCACTCCCACCGTCGCGAACAGGAGGTTCTGCGCCAGCGCGATCACCGAGTTGCCGAGCACCTTGCCCGCGAGCACGTCCCGCAGCGGCACGGCCGACGCGATGATCTCCACCAGCCGCGACTGCTTCTCCTCCACGACGCTGGCGGCGATCATCTGCCCCGAGCCGATGGCGCTCATGAAGAACAGGAACGCCAGCGCGAAGCTCGCGAACTGCACGACACCCGGATCCACGGCCCCGCCGTCGAGCCGCTCCGTGACCAGGTCACCGCCCGCGGCGAGTTCGTCGAAGCTCGTCCCCAGGGCCTCCGCGCGCTCCGTCACGGTGACCCGCTCGACGACGGGCGTGAGCAGCCGCGTCAGGCTTCCGTCCGGTTCGCGCCAGCCGGCCAGGGTCCAGCCGTCCGGCCCGCTGCTGAGCCACACGTCGGCGGTCTCGTCCTCGAGCGCGGCGCGGGCGGCGTCCGCGTTCGCGACCTCGCGCACGGTGAGCTCGCCACCGTCCTCCCCCAGTTCGGCGGCGGCCTGTTCGACGGCGGTCGCCGCCGCGTCGTCGCCCGCGGTGACGGCCACGTCGTAGGTGTCGACCTGCTGGCTCTGCCACGCGAAGAACCCGGCGATGCCGGCGATGAGCAGCACCGTGACGAGCAGGCCGAAGAGGTAGGCCTTGTTCATCACGCGCGCGACGATCTCGCGCTGCATGACGATCAGCCAGGCGGGTGAGTCGTTCGTGCCGGGCATCATGCGGCCACCTCTCGGTAGATCTCGGTCAGGCTCGGGCGCACGGGGCAGAACTCGCGGACGTCGCCGCGCTCCAGGGCGGAGTGCAGCAGCCGGCGGCCGGCGCCGTCGTCGGACATCTCGAGGAGCGCGACGGGACCGTCGACGTCGATCGCGCGGACGCCGGGCACGCTCCGCACCCACCCGGCGTCGCCCGACAGCACGAGACGGTGCCGCACGGTGCCGCGCGTGGCGAGTTCGGCGGGCGTGCCGTCGGCGACGACCTCGCCCCGCCGCAGGATGACGAGCCGCTCGCACAGCCGCTCCACCAGGTCGAGCTGGTGCGAGGAGAACAGCACCGGCACGCCGCGCGCGGTGTGCTCCCGCAGCAGGTCGGCCATGCCGTCGACGGCGGCCGGGTCGAGGCCGCTGAACGGCTCGTCCAGGATGAGCGCGCGGGGCGACCCCATGAGCGCCGCGATGATCTGGACGCGCTGCTGGTTGCCGAGCGACAGCTTCTCCACGTGGTCCTTCGCCCGGTCGGCGAGGCCGAGGCGCTCCAGGTGGCCGAGGATCTCGGCGCGTGCGGCCGGTGCCGGGACGCCGCGCAGCCGGCCGAGGTAGACGAGCTGGTCGAGCACGGGCTGCTTCGGGTAGAGACCACGCTCCTCGGGCATGTAGCCGAAGGCGCGGCGGTCCGCCGCAGTGATCGGCCGGCCCTCGAACAGCGTCTCGCCCGACGTCGGCGCGAGGACTCCCATCATCATCCGCATGGTCGACGTCTTGCCGGCTCCGTTGCCGCCCACGAACCCCGTCAGCCGGCCGGCCGGCGCGCGGAACGAGACGTCGTCGACCGCGCGGACCGCGCCGTCACCCGTCCCGAAGATCCGGACGAGGGACCTGACCTCGAGGTCGCCCCCCTGGTGTGCTGTGCTCATGGGCCTCACGCTAGGACGACGGCGCGGTTCCGGGGATCGTCCGCGAGGTGGAGTCGCCTCCCCCTGCCGACGGGTTCCGGCGCGGGTGCGGTCGGCCGGGTGTCGAGCGACAGCCGGCCGACCTTGTTGACCGCAAGCCGTGTCGAGGTCGTAGCGTGGCGAGCATGACCTTCTGGATCTGCAGCACCTGCGGCGTCGAGCACGCCGAGCGCCCCGCCGTCTGCGCGATCTGCGACGACGAACGACAGTGGGTGCCCGCCGACGGGCAGCACTGGACCACCCTCGACGAGCTGGCCGCCGCGGGCGAGCGCATCGAGGTCTTCGAGTTCGAGCCGGACCTGTACGGCCTGCACACCGTCCCCGGCGTCGGCATCGGCCCCACCCCGAAGATCGTCCGCACGCCGGGCGGCAACCTCATGTTCGACGTCCCCGGTTACATCGACGACGACGCCGTCGCAAGGGTCGAAGAGCTCGGCGGGCTGGCGTTCATCGTGGCGAGCCACCCGCACATGTACGGCGTGCAGGTCGAGTGGAGCCGGCGCTTCGGCGGCGTCCCGGTGCTCGTCAGCGAGGCCGACGCCGAATGGGTGGCCCGCCCGGACCCAGCGATCGAGACGTGGAAGGAAGACCGGGAGATCCTGCCCGGCGTGACCCTCACGCAGCCCGGCGGGCACTTCCCCGGCAACGCGGTGGCGTACTGGGCGGCCGGCGCGGAGGGGCGCGGCGTGCTGCTGACCGGCGACACGATCTTCGCCAACCCGGACCGGAAGACGGTCTCGTTCATGCGCAGCTACCCGAACCGGCTCCCGTTGTCGGGGAACGTGGTGCTCCGGATCGCCGACAATGTCAGCCGGTTCGACTTCGACCGGCTCTACAACAACTTCGACGCCGTCATCGACGCTGATGCCCGCGCCGTCGTGCAGCGCTCGGCGGAGCGGCACGCGGCCTGGACGCGGGGGGACTACGACCACCTGACGTGAGTGATGAACGACCTCCACGGCTGCCGAGCAGGGGTTGCTTTGAGGGTTTCGCCGGGAGAGAGATGAGGTTGGCGTCTCTGGCACGAGGTTCGCGCGCATCGCCCGGGAGCGGCCGCCGCGGCGGCCGCTCTGGTCTAGTGCTTCACCGGAGCGATGTCACAGCTCCCCGAGCAGTTCCACCAGGTCCTCCACCTCGGCGCGGATGCGCTGGCGTTCTGCCTTCGCGAGCGCTCTCGCGTCCCGGTCCATGCCGTCGGCGATCACCTCGTCCGCCGGCTGGAGACCTCCGTAGTGGTGCTCGACCAGCGCGCCCAGCAGGGCGGCGTCGAACTCCGCGCCGTTCAGCCGCGCCAACTGCGTGATCTGCTCCGGCGTCAGCATGCCGTGGTCAGTCTCCGTGCCGTGCACGTGGTTCAGCCCGGCCGGCGCCCGAGGGCCGGACCCGTCGCCCCCGCCGTCGTCCCCGGCTCCCTCCAGGCCGCCGGCCTCGACCAGCGCGAGCGCGGTCGTCGCAGAGCCGGGCACGGGCACCATCCGGTCGCGGAGCCAACCGGCCAGGGCGCCGGTCTGCGCGGCCGACGTCGTCCCGATCTCGTGCGCGAACTCCAGGACCCGCGGGTTCTCGCTGCGGTTCGGCGCCAGCGACGCCAGCTCCACGGCCTGGGCGTTGTGCTCGGCCATCACCTGCGCGTACACGCGATCCGCGTCGTTGTAGCCCTCCGCGGCCTGCTGCGCGCGGACCGCGACACCGAGCCAGTACGTGAGGGCCAGGGCGGCGGCGATGCCGCCCGCCAGGATCGCGCCCATCACGCGGAGGCGTTTGCGCAGGCCGTAGCTGCCCGACGGCGGAGCGGGGGGCGCATCGCCACCCGGTGCGCCGTCGTCGGACAGGACATCGGAGGGCGGCACCGGACTCATACCGGGAGAATCCCATACAACGCGGCAGGGCCGCCATCACCGCGAGGTGATGACGGCCCTGCTCGGCGGCTACAGGTCAGAACCTCTGCTGTGCCTGCGGGTTGAGCGACTTCAGGTGCTTCTTCGCCCTCCAGTCGATCGACCGGTCCAGCTTGAACGTGTCGAAGCCGACCGACAGGTCGTTCGAGTAGACGTAGCCGTTGTAGTAGTACGACGACCACGTGCCGCCGCCGCTGAGGCCCGCGCCGCGGTCGAACCACGCGAGCTCCTTAGGGTTCTCGGAGTCCGTGAAGTCGAACACCGAGGTGCCGCCCTGGTACCAGGACTGGACCATGAGGTCCTTGCCCCGGACAGGGATCAGCGACCCGTTGTGCGCCACGCAGTTCTCGTCCTCGGTGTTGACGCGCGGGATCTTGTAGTACGACTTGAAGACGAGCTCCTTGCCCCAGCGCCACTTCTTGCCCTTGCCCTCGCCGTGGTGCCAGGTGCGCTCGATGTCGTAGATGCCGTTCGCGCCCTGCTCGGGCCGGAACTCGTCGGTGCAGGTCGCGAGACCGCCACCACCGAGCTCGTCCGTGAAGACGACCTTGGTGCCGTCGTTGTTGAACGTTGCAGAGTGCCAGAACGCGAAGTTCTCGGTGTCCCGCACGCTGCTGATGACCTTGGGCTCCTCGCGGTCGGAGATGTCCAGGAGGATGCCGTCACCCATGCAGGCGCCGGCCGCGAGGTCGAGCTGCACGTAGGTGGTGATGTCGTGGCATCCCGACGTCGAGTAGTAGCTGTCCGGGCCTGACGGGGACTCGTAGCCACCGTCCGGGAACAGCACCGGCTCCGCCACGACCTCGGCCGCCTCCAGGTTGCGGGTCGGGATCTTGATGACCGAGATCAGGTCGTGCGGCGGCTGGCAGTTGGCGAGCTGGTCGCTCGGGAAGTACGACGAGACGTAGACGTACAGGTCCTTGCCGCGCTTCGTCGGCGCCAGGGAGTGGGTGTGCGAACCGCAGTCCGTCGCCACCGACTTCACGTACTCGGGGTTCAGCGGATCCGAGATGTCCCAGATCTTGATGCCCTCCCAGTAGTTCTCCGGGTCGGACGTCGCCTGACTGTTGCACGAGTCGTCGGTGCGACGCGAGTCGGTGGACAGCACCAGGATGTCCTTGTACACCGAGACGTCGTTCTGGCCGCCCGGGCAGTACACCTGGAGGGCCTGCACCGGCTCGGCGGGGTTCGACAGGTCGTAGACGGTGAAGCCGTCGTAGTTGCCGGCGAACGCGTACTTGCCCTGGAACGCGATGTCGGAGCCGGTGCTCTGGATCGAACCGTTCTTCGGGACGTTGCTGGTGTGCTCCATGTTGAAGCTCGCCACCTCGCCCGGCTGGACGTCGGGGTCGGCGACCGCCTGAGACGTCGTGGACGTCACGGCCGAGCCGGCTCCGTCGCCGGGTTCGGCCGAGGCCATCGGTGCCACCGTCGCCACGGCCGTGGCCGCCAGGGTGAGCGACAGAGCGGCTCCGGCGGCGCCCCTCAGGTGGGATCTCTTCAGGGTTGATCGACGCACGTGCGCCACACCTCCTTGTTAGGGTCGTTTGCGAGTCTTACGCTCTCCCAAGGTTTCGTCCAGCATTTTCGGACATTTTTTACTTGTCGGTGACACGATCGCGAGATGATCTTCCGGTGACTCGAAGCAGCGTGAACAGTTCCCCGGTTCAGGATGCCGCGTCCGCGCCCGAGATTCGCGGACGACGGCGGTCGTGGTGGCGCCGGGCCGGCGGGGCGGGCCTCCTCGTGGTGGCGCTGACGCTGCCCGCCGCCTGCACCCCCGAGACCGATGACCCGGAAGCGGTGTCGACGCCGTCGTCGGTCGTCCTGAAGCCCGGCAAGCCGGGTGAGCCCGCCGAGACGGTCGCACCCGAGGACTTCGACGGCGTCCCGACCGAGGACCAGTGGAACGAGGCGGACGCCGAGTTCATGACCGGGATGATCTACCACCACGACCAGGCGGTCGTGATGACCTCGTGGGTCCCGGAGCAGGCGGCGTCGGAGCAGCTCAAGAAGTTCGCCGACCGGATGTACCACACCCAGAGGGCCGAGATCGGGCTGATGACGGACTGGCTGACCGAGCGCAAGCAGCCCGTGCCGGTGGTCGCGGAGAACGAGGACGGCACGGGTCCGCGCGCCCCGGAGGGCTCGCACGATCACGAGACGGTGCTCCAGCCCGGCATGCTGACCGACGCCGAGATGGCCGAGCTGGAGGCCGCGTCCGGCGAAGAGTTCGACCGCCTCTTCCTCGAGGGCATGATCAAGCACCACAAGGGCGCGATCTCGATGTGCTCGGACGTCGCCGGAGCGGGCATCGACCAGTCGATCCAGCAACTGGCGGCCAACATCGGCGTCGACCAGGCGGCGGAGATCGACCGCATGGAGGACATGCTGGCGGAACTGTGAGCGGGCCCTACCCGGACGGTGACCTCGCGCGGTCCGACGTCGCCGGGTCCGGCTATGCGGTATGGCCGCAGCGCGTCATCGCCGCGGTTCTCGACGACGCGATCCTGGCCGGGGCCACGTGGCTGGCGCTCGGTACGGGATTCGTCCAGCCCACCCTCACGCCGTCTTTCATGCCGGACGGCGACGGCTGGCCGGGGAGTCCGCTGGTCCTGGTGCCGATCGGCGTCCTCGTGCTCCTCCTGGTGATGCAGGGCGCGACCGGGTGGACACCCGGCAAACTGGTGGTCGGCATCCGGCTGGTGAGCGAGCGGTCCTCACGTCCGGCCGGCGTCTGGACCGTGTTCGCGCGCTGTGCCCTGCACCTGCTCGACGCCGTCCTGCTCATCGGATACCTGCGGCCGGTGTGGCACCCGATGCGGCAGACGTTCGCGGACAGCATCGTGCGCACGGTGGTGGTTCCGGCGATTCCCGACCTGCCGCGGCGGACGGGGACGCGGTGTCCCGGTCGTGGGACATCGGCACGGGCGGGGCAGAGGGTTCGTCGGCCCCCGAGGCGTACCACACCCGGCAGATCTCGCCGGCCGGCGACGTCCACGACGCCGTGGTCGAGGTCACGGAGCCCGACGCCGCGGTCGCCGGACTGGGGACTCGCCTTCTGGTCCACGTGCGGCTGATCGCCGACGGAGAGCCCGTCGCGGAGTGCGAAACCTCAGTGAGCTACGGCCGCGGGTGACGAGTCGCGGCGGCCTCATGGAGCCGGGCGACAGAGCGCGGCGTGATGCCGGCCACGACCACATCATTTTGGCGATCACGCCGCGATCAGACATGGCGCATCTGGTCCTGCAGCCACGCCAAGAGCATGCGCACCGCGTCGGCCGACGGGAGGCCGGTCTCGGTGTCAGGCAGGGAGTCGGCGTCCGACGCGAGCCAGGTCTCGACGATGTACACCGTCGACCCCTCGGTGGTCGCGGCAAGGAACGGCTCGTCGCCCTGGCCGAGGGAGACGATCCCCGTCCCGAGCTCGTCCCGCCTCATGTCGGCGCAGCCCACGATCGCCGCCCAAGCAGGTGAGGCCCAGGATTCCGACGGGTACTCGTACTCGACCGCGATCGCTCGCCAGTGGAAGGTCGCACCGCCCTCGGTGTAACCGTCGAAGCTCTCCGAGAGAATGCGCCGTGCGCCCGAGGCGATCTCCTGCTCGAAGAACGCCTCGGAGTCGCGCCAGAGATGGATCCCCTCGACGTCGTCATAGGGGCCGGACACCGGCCGGCACGGTTCGACGACCGCTTCTGCCGGCTCCGCATCGCAGCTCCCGCTCCCGGCCTCGATGAGAACCTCGAGCTGCCGGTGCGTGACATCGACCCCATCGATCGGCAGCGCCTCGTTCACCTCCCATGCGGCGAGGCCGGGAGCTTCGGCCATCACCCAGCACGGATCCGGCGGAGAGGGCGACGGCGTCACCCGCGGCATGGGCTCGGCCCGCTCGGACAGGCCGTGGACGGTGCACCCGCCGACGACGGCAACGGCCAGGGCGACGGCAGCGGCAACGGCGAGGGGGCGTGGGCCCACGGGCGCTCCTTGACGGGATCGATGGACGGGGCTCGGCGGCTTCGTGTGCTCGGGGCGGACGGCGTCGGCTGCGGGCCGGTTCTACGGCGCCGTGACAAAGATGTCGAACAGCTCCGGGTGGTGGCCGTGGACCAGGACCGCGAAGACGACGGCGTCGAACAGCAGATGGACCGTCACGACGTACGGCAGCGACTTGAACTTCGCGAAGATCCAGCCCTGGACCAGCGCGAACGGGATGGTCAGCAGCGGACCCCACTCCCGGTAGCCGAGTTCCCACAGGAACGACACGAAGATCATCGACTGCAGCACGTTCGCGTGCCACACGGGGAAGTGCCGGCACAGCAGGGCGAAGCAGATGCAGATGAAGAACAGCTCGTCCCAGATCCCGACGGCGTTCACCCCGATGAACAGGCGCCAGATGTCCTGGTCTCCCTCGAGGTCCGGCCAGTTGAGGTAGGCCCCCGACCCCAGGAAGTAGGGCGGCAGGATCAGGTACCCCACCACGACGACGATCGCGAGGTATGCCCACTGCCCGCGGCTCCAGCGCTGCCCGGTCGCCACGGGGAATTTCACGGCGTCGTGGCCCACCACGTACCGGGCGAGCAGCCACGGCACGAGCACCGCGCCGCCCAGCGCCAGGGTGAACTGCAGCATCCTGTAGTTCGACAGCTCCGCGGCCAGAGAGATCGTCGAGATGATCCCGAGCCCGACGGCGATCAGAGCCAGGTCTTTCCCGAGCGCCCGGTCGATCCACAGGCCCAGGGCGACGCCCAGCACGAGCGGTACGTACGCGATTGGCCGGATGTGCACGGCGAAGAGCAGGATCGCGGACGAACAGACCAGCAACGCCGCGGCATAACGCAGCACGGTAGGGGTCACGGTCCGGGTGGGAGCGGCGTCGGTCGTCACGGTGAGCAAACTACCGCGTGACTCGGCGATGTCCGACGACCAGCCGGAATCCACTGTGTGGAAAACCATGAACCCGGAACATGCCGTGCCGTCGTACAGTTCGTGATCGGTAACGTTTGATCCAAGCTCGGGTGCAGCGTCGCGGCCGGGCGTCGGATGTCAACGACGACAGATCGGAGCAACAGTGAACTCCCTCCTCCTGGCGGTGATCGGGATCGCCATGGTGCTCGGAGGCTACTTCCTCTACTCGAAGTACCTCGCGAGCCGCGTCTACCGGCTGGACCCCGAGTACGCCACTCCCGCCCACACGATGAACGACGGCGTGGACTACGTCCCGACCAACAAGTTCGTGCTGTGGGGCCACCACTTCACATCCGTCGCCGGCGCCGCGCCGATCGTCGGCCCCGCCGTGGCGGTGATCTGGGGCTGGCTGCCGGCGTTCCTGTGGGTCACGATCGGGACCGTCTTCTTCGCCGGCATGCACGACATGGGGGCCCTGTGGGCCTCGGCCCGCAACCGCGGCCAGTCGATGGGCATGCTGTCGGGCCGCTACATCGGCGCCCGCGGTCGATCGCTGTTCCTGGTGGTCATCTTCCTGCTGCTGCTCATGGTGAACGCCGCGTTCGCGACCGTCATCAAGAACCTCCTCATCGCCACCCCCACAGCGGTCATCCCGACCTGGGGCGCGATTCTGGTCGCGATCGTGGTGGGCCAGATGATCTACCGCTGGCGCATGAACCTCGCGCTGACCACCGTGCTCGGCGTCGTCGCGCTGTACGCGCTGATCCTGCTGGGCGACGCCGTCCCGGTCGTGCTGCCGGAGGACTCCGCGGCGCCGTTCTGGCTGACGCTGCTGTTCCTGTACGCCGGAGTGGCCTCGCTCCTGCCGGTGCACGTGCTGCTGCAGCCGCGGGACTACATCAACGGCGTCCAGCTCTTCATCGCCCTCGGCATCCTGTACGGCGCGGTCCTCCTCGCGAGCCCCGCCGTCGTCGCGCCGGCGTTCAACCAGAACCTGCCCGAGGGCACCCCGAGCCTCGTCCCGCTGCTGTTCGTCACCATCGCCTGCGGCGCGATCTCCGGCTTCCACGGCATGGTGTCGTCCGGCACGTCCGCCAAGCAGCTGGACAAGGAGACGGACGCGCGCTTCGTCGGCTACTTCGGCGCCGTCGGCGAGGGCCTGCTCGCGCTCGGCTCGATCATCGCCGCCACCGCGGGCTTCGCGACCATCGCCAACTGGGAGGAGGTGTACTCGGCGTTCGGCAACGGCGGCGTGGGCGCCTTCGTCTCGGGCGGCGCCACCATTGTCAACGCGGGTCTCGGCATCCCCGACGGCCTCTCGGCCACGATCCTCGCGACCACCGCGATCCTGTTCGCCGCGACCACCATGGACACCGGCGTGCGCCTCTCCCGCTTCGTGGTGCAGGAGGCGGGCGACCTCATGGGCCTGCGCGTCAACAAGATCGTCGGCACGCTCGTCGCCGTCGGCGTCGCGATGGGCATCACGTTCAGCATGGGCGCCGGAGGCGAGGGCGGCCTGCAGGTCATCTGGCCGCTGTTCGGCACGACGAACCAGCTGCTCGCGTCGCTCACCCTCGCGGTGGTGGCCGTGATCCTGCTGCGGCGCAAGCGGAACGCGCTCCCGGCACTGGTGCCGCTGGTGTTCGTGCTGATCATGTCCGTGTACGCGCTGATCGTGCAGCTCGGCACGTTCGCCACGAACGGTCAGTGGCTGCAGCTCGTGCTCGACGTGATCATCCTCGTCGCATCCCTGTGGGTCGCCTTCGAGGCCGCGATCGCCATGGTGAAGGCCTGGCGCGGGCCCGAGATCACCGAGGAGGCCGAGACCGCGGCAGCGCCGTCGTCGTCCGCAAGCGGCGTGGAGGACTGACGCGATGAGCGCGGTGCGGCGGTGGTGGCGCGGCGTCTCGGACGGCCTCCGGGAGTTCTACGTCGCGCCCTACCGCCGCACCTTCGCGCGGGCCCGGCGCGAGGAGGACGACCTGTTCACCCTCATCGTGCTGTCGGAGGCACTCGGGGTGCCCAACCCGGCGTCGTACTACACGATCGAGCTGCTGCCGCTCGTCCACGAGCGGGTCCACGAGTGGCACACGCGCATGGGGATGGACCGCTCGCCGCTGGAGAACGTGTCGTGCTGCTGAGGGGAGACCGGGCATGACGGGACGGGCCGACGACGGTCACGGGTCGCCCGTCGGCCGTGGCACGAGCAGGGATCGGTGGCCAGATGGCGGCAGTGCTGGCGGTCTGCTCAGCGGGCCGGGCGGGGACGCCCTGCGGGAGGTCGCCTCGCGGGTGCGCGTGCTGTTCGCGGGCGGCAAGGGCGGTGTCGGGAAGACGACGGTGGCGTCGGCACTTGCGCTTGCCCAGGCCCGCGCGGGGAGGCGGGTGCTGCTGGTGTCGACCGACCCGGCCCACAACCTGGGCCACCTGTGGGGCCGTCCCATGTCGGACAACCCCACCCGCCTGACGGCCACCGCCCCCGGCCATGCCGCCGCTGGTGGCGCGGGCAACGATGCCCGGGGCGGCCACGGTGGCGGGGCCGGGTGTGTCGACGGGGTCGAGATCGATCCTGCGCGGACGATCGACGAGCACCTGCGACAGGTCGGGGACACGCTCCGGCGCCTGATGCCGGAGCGGCTGTCCGGGGAGGTCGCGCGGCACCTGGAGCTGGCCCGCGATGCGCCCGGCACGCACGAGGCCGCCGTCCTGGAGCGCATCGCCGACGCCGTCGAGACCGGTCTCGCCGAGTACGACCTCGTCGTCTTCGACACCGCGCCCTCCGGCCACACGGCCCGCCTCATGGCGCTGCCCGAGACGATGTCCGCCTGGACCGAGGGCCTGCTGCGCAGGCAGGAGCGATCCGCGCGGTTCGGGGCCGCGCTCCGCGGCCTGACGCGGGACGACGACGGAGCGGGCGAGCTCGTCGGCCGGCGGGACCCACGCGCCGAGCGGGACGGCGAGATCCGGCGGGTGCTGCTGCGCCGCCGGACCCGGTTCGAACGGTTGCGCGAGGTGCTGACCGACCCGGCGACGACGTCGTTCGTCCTGGTCCTGGCGGCCGAGCGGCTTCCCGTGCTGGAGACGATCGAGCTGCACGAGCAGCTGGTGAAGCTCGGGGTCGACGTCGGCGCGCTGGTGGTGAACAAGCGCTCGCCGGCGGGCGCGGGCGGCCTGCTGGACGCCCGGCGCACGCGGGAGGGGGAGCACCTGCGGACGCTGGACGACGCCCTCCCGGGCGTCCCTCGCACGGAGGCAGACCTCCTCCCGGACGACGTCGTCGGCGAGGCGGCCCTGGCGCGCTTCGCCGGGCTCGGGTAGGCGGGCGGAGTGCGTGGTCGGTCGGCAGGGGGATGGTCGGCCCCTCGGGCGGCCGACCATCCCACAACCGACCGACCACGCGGCCACGCTCCGTCGGCAGGGGGAGGCCGCGGCCGTCGTCGGACATCTAGGGTGGGATCCGTGAACACCCTCGCCCGACTCGCACGATGGTTCGGCGTCGACGCCGACTGGGAGCACGTACCCGAGGACCCGCGGCGCGCCTACCGGAACGACCTCGTCGTCGGCGCGTGCATCGTCGTGCTCACCGTCGCGGCGACCGAGCTGGGGCGCAGCGCCGGGATGTTCGCGATGGGCGACAAACCCGACACCCCCGAGTGGCTCCCCCACCTCCTCGCCGGGGTGACGGCGGTCCCGCTGGCGTGGCGGCGCCGGTTCCCGATCGCCACGATGCTCGCCGTCTACGCGCTGTTCCTCGGCACGGGGCTGTTCAACGGCGCGGTGACCCAGGTCGCAACGCTTCAGGTCACCTACTTCATGGCGCTGTACTCGGGCGTGGCGTGGGCCCGGGACCGCCGGGGGATGCTGATCGCGGTCGGTGTCGTGCTGCTGACGATGTTCGGCTGGATCGCGGTACAGCTCTCCGACGCGGCCGTGCGCGACGAGTTCCTGGCGGAGCTGGGGGGCGAGAGTCCCGGCCTGATGCCCCCGTGGGTCGCGCTCACGCTCTACCAGCTCCTCGTGAACGTCGCGTACTTCGGCGGCGCGATCGTCCTGGGCCAGCTGTCGTGGCACGGCGCCGCGCGGCGCCGCCAGGTCGCCGAGCAGACTGCCACGATCGAACGACAGGCACAGGAGCTCCGGGATCACGCGGTCCTGGAGGAGCGGCTGCGGATCGCGCGCGAGCTGCACGACGTCGTCGCGCACCACGTCTCCGTGATCGGCGTCCAGGCCGCCGCGGCCCGGCGGGTGCTCACCAAGAATCCGGCGAAGGCCACCGAGGCCCTGAGCGTGATCGAGAGATCGTCCCGGGAGGGCGTCGAGCAGATGCGCGGGCTCGTCGGGACGCTGCGGCAGGTGGACGGGACGCGGCCCGGCGACACGGCGCCGGTGGATTCCGCCAGCACCGCGAACCTTGCGGGCATCGCCGGTCTCGCCGAGGACGCCACCGACGGCCTGACCTGCAGCTACTGGCTGGTCGAGGAGCCGCCCGGGGCATCCGCGAGCGTCCCCGGACCGATCGGCGCGGCGCTGTACCGCACCACTCAGGAGGCGCTGAACAACGTACGGAAGCACTCCACCGCGCGCGGCGCGTCGGTCACGCTCCGCGTCGACGGGCGCGGGGACTCCGCGATGGCACACGGCTGGGCCGAGGTCGAGGTGCTCGACGACGGCCACCCGCTCCCCGGCACGTCGGGGAGCGGCCTCGGGCTCGTAGGAATCCGCGAACGTGCCGCGGCGCACGACGGCAAGGTCGAAGCGGGCCCGCGCGCGACCGTGGGATTCCGCGTCCGGGTCCGGCTCCCGCTGCCCGACGGCGGACCGCTGGGCGAGCACTCGGAGGACCTCGGACGAGCGGGACAGCCCGAGCACGCCGACGCCGGCCGGTCCGGCGCCGT
Organism: Myceligenerans pegani; assembly: GCF_014892515.1. GTDB lineage: Bacteria > Actinomycetota > Actinomycetes > Actinomycetales > Cellulomonadaceae > Myceligenerans > Myceligenerans pegani. Next base: position 117,167 of record NZ_JADBGR010000105.1, on the reverse strand, counting down.
TTCGGCCGGACGCACCCGGCGCGCCGGACGCGCCGTGCCCTCCGCCGTCCAGGCCGAGGAAGGCCCCACCGTCGAGGCCGAAGGAGGCCGTCCATGATCCGCGTCCTGCTCGTGGACGATCAGCAACTCGTCCGGTCCGGCTTCGCACTCATCCTCTCGGTGGAGGACGACATCGAGGTGGTCGGCGAGGCCGCCGACGGCGCCGAGGCCGTGCGCCTCGCCCGGGAACTGCGGCCCGACGTCGCCCTCATGGACGTGCAGATGCCCGTCATGGACGGGATCGAGGCCACACGCCGCTTCGTGGCGGACGACCTCGCGAAGGTGCTCGTCCTGACCACCTTCGACAACGACGAGTACGTCTTCCAGGCCCTGTCGGCCGGCGCGAGCGGGTTCCTCCTGAAGAACTCCGACGCGGAGCGCATGGTCGAGGCCGTCCGCACCGTCGCGGCGGGTCACGCGCTCCTCGCGCCGGAGATCACCCGGCGGGTGATCCGGCAGATGGTCGACGGCGGAGGTGGTACGGGTGCCGGCGCGCTGCCGTCGTCGAACGGGGTGGCGACGCGGACCGGGGCATCGGCGAGGAGCGGGACGTCCGCGCCGGGTGGCACGTCCGCTCCCGGGACGACGCCCGGCGGGGCGGCGATCCCGGACGGACCGGTGGCGTCGGAGGGGACGCCCCCGTCGGACGCCGCCGCGGACGGGGCGCTGGCCACGCTCACCCCGCGCGAGCGGGAGGTCCTCGAGCTGGTCGGCACGGGCCTGTCGAACAGCGAGATCGCCGAGCACCTCTGGCTGGGCGAGGCGACGGTGAAGACCCACGTCTCCAACCTGCTGTCCAAGCTCCACCTGCGGGACCGTGTCCAGGCGGTGGTGCTGGCACATCGGCACGGGCTGGTCTGAGAGCCAGGTGTCACCGATCGTTGACACGGTCCAGGATGTCAATGATCGCTGACATCGGGGGTCTGGCGACGGGTGCGGTAGCCGACCGGCGGTGTCGCACACGCGAAAGGGCCCCGGATCCTCTGCGGATCCGGAGCCCTTCGGCGTTGTTGTGGGCTAGGTCAGCCCGCGACGACCTTGACGTTGATCTTGGCGGACACCTCAGGGTGCAGGCGGATCGACACGGTGTAGTCGCCCGTGGACTTGATCGGCTGACCGATCTCGATCTTGCGCTTGTCCACGGCCTTGCCGCCCTCGGCGGCCACGGCGGACGCGATCTCCGCGGTCGTGACGGCGCCGAACAGGCGACCACCCGGGCCGGCCTTCGCCGAAACCGTCACCGGCTTCGCGGCGATCGAGTCGGCCAGGGCCTTCGCCTCGTCGAGCGTGGCGATCTCGCGCGCCTTGCGGGCGCGGCGGATCGCGGTCACGTCCTTCTCGGCGCCCTTGGTCCACGGCGTGGCCAGCGAACGCGGGATGAGGAAGTTCCGGGCGTACCCGTCCTTCACCTCGACCACGTCGCCGGGCTCACCCAGGCCGGTCACCTCGTGGGTCAGGATCAGCTTTGCCATGATTCTCGATCCCTTCCTCAGCGAGCCGTCGACGTGTACGGCAGCAGGGCCATCTCGCGGGCGTTCTTCACGGCCTTCGCGATCTGACGCTGCTCCTGCACGGTCACGCCGGTGACGCGACGGGCACGGATCTTGCCGCGGTCCGAGATGAACTTACGCAGCAGAGCGGTGTCCTTGTAGTCGATGTTGTCGATCTTCGCGGACTTGAGCGGATTGGCCTTCTTCTTGGGCTTGCGCACCACAGGCTTCGCCATGGTGTTGCTCCTTCTTCAGGTGCGGGCCGCGCCCCGGCCGACCGGTGCGCGCCGCGCACTGGCCGTGCCACCGGGCACGACAAGATGTTGTCTGGGTTGGGTGCCGGTCAGAAGGGCGGGTCCTCCGAGAACCCGCCGCCGGACGACGCGGGGCCTGCCGTGGCCCACGGGTCCGACTGCTGACCACCACCGGACGAGCTGAAGCCTCCGCCGGAACCTCCGCCGAAGCCGCCAGAGTTCTGGCCGCCCCCGCCGAAGTCCCCGCCGCCTCCGAAGCCGCCGCCACCGGACCGCTGGGCCCGGGTGACCTTGGCCGTGGCGCGCCGCAGGGACGGACCGATCTCGTCCACCTGCAGCTCGACGACGGTGCGCTTCTCCCCCTCGCGGGTCTCGTACGAGCGCTGCACCAGCCGGCCCTGCGCGATGACGCGCACGCCCTTGGTCAGCGACTCGGCGACGTTCTCCGCGGCTTCCCGCCACAGCGAGCAGCGCATGAACAGGGTCTCCCCGTCCTTCCACTCGTTGCTCTGGCGGTCGAAGATGCGCGGCGTGGAAGCGATCGTGAAGTTGGCCACTGCCGCACCCGACGGGGTGAAGCGCAGCTCCGGGTCACCGGTCAGGTTCCCCACCACTGTGATGACGGTCTCGCCAGCCATTACCAAGTTCCTCGATTCGTCTCGACGCCGTTCTCATGCCGCATCCCATCACGAGACACTGACATTCGCGCATCCGGCGACAGTGCCACGAGGGGACCTCAGCTCAGCAGTTGGTTCAGCGGGCGTCCGTGCGCAGGATCTTGGTGCGCAGCACGGCCTCGTTCAGACCGAGCTGGCGGTCCAGCTCCTTCGCGGTGTCCGGCGTCGACGTGAAATCGATGACGGCGTAGATGCCCTCGGACTTCTTCGAGATGTCGAACGCCAGGCGGCGACGACCCCAGATGTCCATCTTGTCGACGGTGCCGCCATCGGTCTTCACGACCGTGAGCAGCTTCTCGAGCGACGGCTGAACGGTGCGCTCCTCGACCTCCGGGTCCAGGATCACCATCAGTTCGTACTGACGCATGTCGATACCCACCTCCTCTGGTCTCAGCGGTCACGGTCGTTCCGTGACAGGAGGGTTCTCACGTCGCCGTGCCCGGCAACACCGAGCACAGCAAGGGCCGAGTCTACCGCGCCACCCCGCCTCGGCCGAAGCCGGGACGGGGTGGCGCGGATCACCGGCAGCGGCCGGCCGAGTCCGGCGCGCCCTCAGCCTTCGGATCCGTTCCCGTTCCTGTTGCCGCCGCCCGGTCCTGGTTCCTCGGTCGCTCCGCCGGTGGGCTCGCCGGTGGGGTCGTCACACGGCTGGTTCTGGAAGACGCCGCATGTCGCACCGTCGGACGGATCGGACAGCGAGCCGTCGGAGACCCAGATCGTCACCGTCGATCCCCGTTGCGCCTGAATTCCTGGTCCGGGATCCTGCTGGATCACGGTGCCCTCGGGCTCCGTGTGCGCCTGCCTCTCGACGTTCACGTCGAAGCCCGAACTTCGGAGGGTGCTGTTCGCTTCCTGCTCGCTCAGCGTGACGACGCTCGGCACCGCCACCATGTCCTGTCCCGGGCCCTTGGAGATCTGGACCACGATCGTCGAGGGAACGGGAACCTCCTGGCCCTCGTTCTGGACGGCGATGACCGTGCCCGGCGGGAGCTCGCTGTCGATCTCCTGCGGCTGCGCATTGAGCCCCACCGACGTGAGCGCGTTACGGGCGTCCTCCCAGCCGCGGCCGACGAGTCCGGTCGGAACCATGACCGTCTCCGGCTGGTCGGTGGGCGTCGGGGAGTGCGATGGCTCCGGCTCCTCGTACTCGTACTCGGGGAACTGCTCGACCGGCATCCCCTCGGTCGCCCTGACCATGAACGACGTCCACGCCTGCACAGGCCACGTGCCACCGGTCATCTGGGTGAACCCGCCGAACGGTGTGATCTGCTGGAACTCGCCCTTGCCGTCGCGCCCCGCAGGATCGTACTGGTAGGTGTTGACCACCGTGACGAGCTGCGGCGTGAAGCCGGCGAACCACGCCGCGTAGTTGTCGTTCGACGTGCCGGTCTTCCCCGCGAGGGGCCGGTCCGGGATGTACTGCCGGGCGTAGTGGCCGGAGCCGTTCTCGTCGTCGATCACCTGGGACATGGCGTACGTCGCGCCCGCCATGATCTCCTTGTCGAACACCCGCTCCTCGGTGACCTCCGACTGGTAGACCACCTCGCCCGTGTCCGGGTTGACGACCTTGTCGACCAGGTGCGGCGTGGTCCGCACCCCCTGGTTCGCGATCGTCGCGTACGCGCGCGCCAGGTCGACCGTGTAGACGTAGGACGTGCCGAGCACGTTCGACATCTGGCTCGTCGTCTCACCGGGGTTCTCGGGGTTCTTCCGGTACGCGATCGAGCCTTCGACGTCGAGGCCGAGCTTCTTCGCGACCTCCTGCGTCGCCTGGGGCGTGACCTCGTTGTTGAGCTGGACGTACACGGTGTTGACCGAGTTCGCCGTAGCCTCGACCAGGTCGATGTTCCCGAAGTCCTTGTTGTCGAAGTTGGTCACCTCGGCCGGCTCCTCGAGCCCGGTGTCGGGGTTCTTCTTCGTGTAGTAGTCGAACGTCTGCGGCTCGTCACCGTTGAACTGCGTGCCGAGCGAGATCCCCTGGTCCAGGGCCGCGATCAGCGTGAACGGCTTGTTGGTCGAGCCGCCCTGCTGCCAGTTGTCCGTCGCGGCGTTCAGGTCGTACTCGGGCTTGGACTTGTCGGGTCCGCCGTACATCGCGCGGATGGCACCGGTCTTCGGATCGATCGAGACGAGCGCGGACCTCGTCAGGGGGGTGTTGGCGTCCTTGGGCAGCTTGGCGGTCTCGTTCGCCGCCTTCTGCAGCTTCTTGTCGATCGTGGTGTGCACCACGAGCCCGTCCTGGTACAGGTCCTTCAGGTTGAACCCGTTGGCCTGCAGCTCGCGCTCGACCTCCTTGAGGATGTAACCCTTCGGCCCCGAATACGCCGAGGACTGCCGGTGCTTCTGCGGCTTCGGGAATCCTTCCGCGACGGCCTTGTCGTACTGCTCGTCGTCGATGTATTCGTCCTCGTGCATGAAGTAGAGCGTGCGCTCCCAGCGGTTCTCGGCCCAGGCACGGCCCCAGTCGGTGTCGTCGTAGGCGTTCGGGGACGGGATGATCCCGGCGAGGAACGCCGCCTCCGACGGGGTGAGGTTCTTGGCGTCCTTCCCGTAGTAGGCCTGCGCCGCCGTCTGGATGCCGTACGCGCTCCGGCCGAGGTAGATCCGGTTCAGGTACTCCCCGAGGATCTCCTCCGGAGGGTAGGTCTCCGGATCCTGCCGGATCTTCATCGCCAAGATCATCTCTTCGAACTTGTCGACGTACGTGGGATTCGGATTCCAGCTCGTGTAGGCCTGTTCGACATACTGCTGCGTCAGCGTGGACCCTCCACCGACGCCGGTGATCGCGGCCCGGGCGATGCCGCTCGGGCTGATACCCAGGTTGTTCTCGGCGTAGAAGCCGCGGTCCTCGGAGGCCACCGCCGCGTTCGCGACCCAGATCGGCAGCTCCTCCACGGTGACGATCTTGCGGTCCTCGTCCCCACGGAACTCCCCGAGCTTGCCCCCGTCCCCGGCGTACCGGACGGTGGTGGTCTCCATGTTGTCGAGCTCGGCCGGGATGGTGATGCTCGTCCAGGCGGCCATCAGCACGCCGGCCACGACCGACGCGCCGGCCAGCATCGTGCCGACGATGAAACGCCATGACGGCAGCCACGCCTTCCAGCCCGTGCGGTACGGCCGTGGGTAATTCCAGAAGGTGGTACGCGCACGCGGGCGGAACGGCGGGATCTGCGGGGCACTCCAAGTAGCCACGTCCTGCCTCTTCCTCTCGTTCGGTGGGGGTCGGTGCCCGAACGGGGTCTGGGGACCCACAGGGTCCGAGGCACATCGAACCACCGGACACAATAGAGGTACGGCCTCGGCGTCCTGCAACGATGTGGGGGGAATCCCACGCAGAGCGACGCAGTTCCCCCACGGCTCGCGCAGCCCTCGTCCCGCGCCTTCACCGGTTCATCACATTTGGGCGCCCATCCGTTGCGACCGACGACACCGCGTGCCTATCCTCGCGATGTATCGACTCGATAGGTCGAATGCAACCAACGGACGATGAACATCGCGTGACGAGGAGGCCCGTCGGGTATGCGTAGCCGCACGGAGGTGCTGGAGATCGCCGTGCTCGGTCTCCTGAACGAGGCGCCGCTGCACGGTTACGAACTGCGCAAGCGACTCAGCCTGGCGCTGGGCACGTTCCGCGCCCTGTCGTACGGAAGCTTGTATCCCGCGCTGCGGAAGCTCGTGCAACGCGGACTGATCACCGCGGTGGAAGGCGACCAGCGGTCATCGTCGGACACGTCGCACCCGACGCGGCAGGCCTCCGCGAGGTCGGGCGCGGCGCGGTCGGCAGCCACGCGATCCGCGTCCACGCGGTCGACGTCGGCCCGGTCGGCGTCGTCCCGTCCGGCCAAGCTCGGGCGGCGTGGCCGCATCGTCTACGAGCTCACCGCCGACGGCAAAGAACACCTGCACACCCTCCTGACCAGCGCCGGGCCCGCGGCCTGGGAGGACGAGAACTTCGACGTGCGGTTCTCCCTGTTCGGGCAGACCGACGCCGAGACACGCCTGCGCATCCTCGAAGGACGCCGCACCCGCCTCGCCGAGCAACTCGAGGCGGTCCGCGACGCCGCGGCGCTCCTCCGGAACCGCGCCGACGAATACACGCGCGAACTCCAGCGTTTCGGGCAGGAGAAGGTGGAGCACGAGGTCGACTGGATCGACCGGCTGATCCGCACCGAGCGCGGCCGGGTCGACGCCGCGAGCGGTGTCCGTCCCCAAGACCCCAGGGAACACACCTCAGAGTAAGGAGCGAGGATGACTTCCATCCGCGTCGCGGTCGTCGGCGTAGGGAACTGTGCGTCGTCACTGATCCAGGGCGTGCACTACTACAAGGACGCCGATCCGCAGGACAAGGTCCCGGGCCTCATGCACGTCCGGCTCGGCGACTACCACGTACGCGACCTCGAGTTCGTGGCGGCGTTCGACGTCGACGCGAAGAAGGTGGGCTTCGATCTCGCCGAGGCGATCACCGCGTCGGAGAACAACACGATCAAGATCGCCGACGTTCCGCCTCTCGGGGTCACCGTGCAGCGCGGTCCGACCCTGGACGGCCTCGGCACCTACTACCGGAACACCATCGACGAGGCCGACAGCGAGCCGGTCGACGTCGTCGCCGCACTCCGCGAGGCCGAGGTGGACGTGCTCGTGTCCTACCTGCCGGTGGGTTCCGAGGAGGCGGACAAGTTCTACGCGCAGTGCGCTATCGACGCCGGCGTCGCCTTCGTCAACGCGCTGCCGGTGTTCATCGCCTCCGACCCGGAGTGGGCCGCGAAGTTCGAGGCGGCGGGCGTGCCGATCGTCGGGGACGACATCAAGTCGCAGGTGGGCGCCACCATCACGCACCGCGTGCTGGCGAAGCTGTTCGAGGACCGCGGCGTCGTCCTGGACCGCACCTACCAGCTCAACGTGGGTGGCAACATGGACTTCAAGAACATGCTGCAGCGTGAGCGGCTGGAGTCGAAGAAGGTCTCCAAGACCCAGTCGGTCACGTCCAACCTGTCCGAGGGGCCGCTCGCCGGCGTGAAGGACGACCGCAACGTGCACATCGGGCCGTCGGACTACGTCGCCTGGCTCGACGACCGCAAGTGGGCCTACGTGCGCCTGGAGGGCCGGGCGTTCGGCGAGGTCCCGCTGAACATGGAGTACAAGCTCGAGGTGTGGGACTCGCCGAACTCGGCGGGCATCATCATCGACGCGGTGCGGTGCGCGAAGATCGCACAGGACCGTGGCCAGGGCGGCCCGGTGCACCCGGCGTCGACCTACTTCATGAAGTCCCCGCCCGAGCAGCGCGAGGACACCGAGGGCCGCGCCCGCCTGGAGGCCTGGATCCGCGGGGAGGAGCCGGCCTGACGGCCCGCGGCATCCGGCCGGCCGCCGCCGGTCACGGCCGGCGAGGACGATCGGTCCTTCTGTGAGTGATCGACTGTTCGATCTACCGATCACTCACAGAAGGACCGACCACGGCGCTGGTCGGTCAACCGACGACCGACCAGCGGACGCGCCCGGCTGTCAGCCGCAGTACTCCGTGAGGGTGAAGTCGTGGACCACCGTCCTGCCCTTGATGATCCGGACGTTCGACTTCATCTCCGGCGGATAGCCGTCCGCCGAGCTCAGCAGCGTGAGCTTGTTGTTCGACACCCCCATCCAGCGTGCGTAGCCGCCGTCGGGTCCGGTCACGAGCGTGACGTCGTACTCCGAGCCGTCGAGCTTCACGAACGCGCCCTCGAGCGGCGCCGGATCGCCCTCACAGGGCTGACCCGTCACGGTGCCGGCGATCTTGCCCCAGTTTTTCGGGGGTTTCACCGACATGGACACGGTCGCGCGCGGCGCCCGGTACGGCGTCGACCCGTTGACGACGACGGCGGACTCGTACGTGCCCGGCTGGTCGACCCGGCTGCTGTCCATCGCGACGTGCACGGTGGCAGACTCGCCGGGCTCCAGCGAGAACACGGGCGGCTGCACGTCGAGCCACGGCACGTCCACCGAGGTCTCACCGGTCACATTGATGACCGCGTGCATGTCGGGGAAGCCGAGGTCGGCCACCTCCGCCGGCTCGGGGTTCCCGCACGGCTCGCTCGCGAGGTAGGTCGGAGCGGTCTCCGGCTCCGCGTTGGAGCCGACGAAGAAGAACGACCCGTCCGGTGAGGCCACCTCGACCACGAGCGTGCTGCCCGCGGGCGCGGTCCCCTCGACCGGGACGTCCACGAGCGTGAGGTCAGCGTTCTCCAGCGTCGTCGTCGCCGACCCGAGGGGCTCCATGTTCTCGTAGAGCAGGTCGCCGTCCAGTGTGTACAGGTTGACGGTCACCTCGGTCCCCGGATCCGCGGCCTCGACGCCGAACGACACGTTCGTCACGGCGAACTCCCCGCCGATGCCGAAGTCCTCCAGTGTGAAGGTGCGCAGCACCTGTGTCGCCGCGCCCACGCACGCCACCGAGTTGCCCGGCACGATCTCCTGCGAGCTGGAGTGCGTGATCGTGGTGCCCTCGTCCACGAGCAGCGACGGCGTCGGGGCCGGCGTGACCGCCTTCCCGGGCCGCCCGTGCGGCGCGTAACGCTCGGACGCCGGGTCGGGCCGCGCCGTGCCCGCCGTCGCCGTCCGGTCCGCCGTCCTCGTGTCCGACGACGGAGCGGGCGCGGTCGCGACCTCGGTCGCCTCGCGCTCGACCCCCTTGATGACGCCGCCCGGGGTGCCGGTCGACAGGATCTCGAAGTCCGACGACCCCGGGTACACCTCGACCTCGGCGGGCGCCGTGCCCTCGTTCGTCACGGTGAACCGGCCGGAGCGACTCCCGCCGAGCACCGTCTCGGCGGACACCCGGTCCGGAGTCACGGCGAGCCGCGGCGCGGCGAGGACGACGTCATGCCGGGTGATCGCGTCCGCGGAGACCCGCACCCCGGACTCGTCGGTGACGTACCCCTTGCCCACCACGGAGACCGTGCGCTCCCCCGCGGGCACGAACAGCGAGTAGTAGCCCGGTCGCACGTGGGTGTTGGCCGGGTCCGTCGTCCGCACGCCGTCGTCCGGGAACTCGGTGTCGGACACGGTCGCGCCGACCACGCCGTCCCCCGTGTTCAGGTCGGTGACGTGGCCGGACACGAGGCCGCCCTCGACGGGGAGGCATTCGCCGAAGCCGACGTTGTCGATCTGCCACCAGAAGCCGAAGAAGGCGTCGCCGAGGTGGAAGCGGACGAGCGCGTCGTCCTCCCCGCCCGCGGCCGACAGGTCCACCCGCATCGGGCCCTGGGCGGGCGCCGTCTGGTGCAGGACCGTCTCCCAGGTCTCGCCGCCGTCGACGGACAGGTCGACGTCGGCGTACTCCCCGAGGGTGTCGAAGGCCTGGTCGAACGTCAGCGCGGGTGCCGACAGCCCGGAGAAGTCCAGCGGTGCCGTCGTCAGGGTCGTGTCCTGGTGTCCCTCGGGGCCGTAGGCGTCGCTGTTCACCTCCGCGAACAGACCCTCGCCGCCGGTCATGTTGCCGTAGCCGAAGGCGTCGTCGAACGTCCACACCTCGCCCGTACCGGCGAGGTCCTCCACGCTCCAGCCCTCGGGCACCTCGCCGGACTCGAACTCCTCCACGGGGATGCCGGCGCCTCCGAACTCGTATCCGGGTGCGACGCAGGCCGCGGTCACCTGCGCGGCGACATCGTGCACGACGGGCTCGGCCGGCACCTCGACGGCCTCGCGTGACGTCGCGTAACCCTCGGTCATGGGCTCGGCGACGACCGTGTGCGTCGCGTTCGCCGGGACCTCCAGCGTGTACTCGCCGGTGAACGGGTCGGTCCAGGTGGAGTAGCTCGCGGGGCCCTCGGCGATCCGCACCTTCGCTCCGAGCGGCCAGCCGTGTCCGGACCCGTCCGTGACGGTGCCCGTCACGGTGGTCATGGGCGCGCGCTCGAGGACGAAGTCCGCCGCGGCGGTCCCGCCGTCGGACACCTCGACGCCCTCGACGATTCCGGCGACGAAGCCGAAGGCCTCGACGCGGACGTCGTACGTGCCGGCGGGCAGCAGGATGCGGAACGCGCCGGAGGCGTCGGTGCCGGTGGAGCGCTCGCCCACGGTGACGGTGGCGCCGTCGACGGGCTCGCCGTCGGCGTCGGTCACGGATCCGGCGATGTAGCCGCGCTCCTCCTCGCCCGCCGCCTCGACGAGGGCGAGGACATCGAGGTCGCCCTCGCCGTACACGTTGTTGTTCTCCGGGGTGCCGCCGCACTCGTCGTCGGCGTGGTCGACGGCGGAGGTGTTCAGCAGGTCCTGCGTGGCGGGGATGTCGCCGACGAGGCTGGGCACGGCCGACCACAGCACCGCCACCGCACCGGTGACGTGCGGCGCCGCCATCGACGTGCCCGACGCCACCTCGTAGTCGCCGCCGGGGACCGAGGAGCGGACCTCCTCACCGGGCGCCGCGATGTTCGGCTGGATGACGCCGTCCTCGCCGGGGCCCCGCGAGGAGAACGCGGCGATCTCGCCCTCCGAGGTCGTGGCGCCCACGGAGTACGTCGCGGCATTGGCCCCGGGGGAGGACGTGCTCTGGCAGCCGGCCTCGCCCGCGTTACCCGCGGCCCACACGCCGAAGATGCCCGCGGCCTCCCAGGCGGCGACCTCGTCGGCGAAGAAATCGTTGATGTCTCCCGGTAGCTGGGAACCCCAGGAGTTGTTCACGACGTGCGGCCGCAGCGCCGGGTTCGGCTGGCTGCCGTCCGCGCGGGTGGGCGCGAGGATCCACTGGCCGGACGCCAGCAGATCGGCGTCCGAGCAGCTGTCGCAGCCGTTGGCCGCGATCCACTCCGCACCGGGCGCGACGCCGATCTGGTTCTCGCCGCCGTCGTCGCCCACCATCGTGCCCATCACGTGGGTCCCGTGGCCGGCCCGGTCGCACGGCTCGCCGCCGCAGCCGCCGGACGCGTCGAACCAGTTGTAGTCGTGTTCGACGCTGCCGTCGTCGGCCACGCCCCGGTAGTGGGTCGCGAGCGCCGGGTGCTCCAGGTCGGCGCCGGAGTCGACGGTCGCCACCGTGATGCCCTCGCCCGTGTGGCCGAGGTCCCAGGCGGCGGGGGCGTTGACCGCCTCGACGCCCCACTCGACGGCGGCCACCTCGACGTCGCCGGCGGGCCGCTGCTCCACGGGCTCGATGGGCTCCACGGCGACGCGCTCGTGGACCCGGGTGACCTCGGGTTCGGCGGCGAGGCGCGTGGCGAGCTCCAGGTCGCCGTCGGTCACGAGGATGGAGTTGTTGATCCAGTAGCTCTCGTGGTCCGCACCGGCCGCACGCAGCTCCGCGACGACGTCGGCCTGTGACTCCTTCGCGGCCGCGGTCAGTTCGTCGTAGACGTACCGGCCGCGCTCGCCCCAGTCGGCGATGGTCGTCGCCCGCTCGAGGTCGGCGGTCTGTTCGAAGCGGATCCAGAAGTCGCCGGACTTGCCGGTTCCGAGGCGGGCCCGGAGTGTCTCGGTGAGCTTCTTCTTCCCGGCCGCCGAGGAACCGGCCGGGTCGTCGGTGGTTCGATCTGCGGTCATCGTGCTGGCAGTGCTCGGCAGCCCGGCCTGCTGGCCGGCGAGGGCCGGTGCGGCACTCACCGCCGAGGCGGCCACGAAGGAGAGGGCCGTCGCGACAGCGACGGCGGCTCTCCTTCCGGGCATGGTGCGACGTCGCATGGAGCCTCCTGCGATCTGGCGCCCGCGGATCGCGGACGCGTCGGTGACCGTCGGATAACGGTTGGGTCACACCGTGACCCAGTTCCGGGCGACCGGCAAGGAAAGTCGGCTCCCTGTGGATTAATCTTCACATAAGACACAAATAGGGCCTCGTCTCCACCCCGTCCGACTCCTGGACGCAGGCACGACGACGGCCCGGCCGTACATCCACGAGGACGCACGACCGGGCCGGATGGTTGCTCCCTACGGAGAGATCACGTCAGAGCGGGGCGAGCGCGAAGTCGTACGTGACCGTCTGGCCACGGACGATCGTGCCGGTCCGGACCTGCGGGACGTACCCGTCCTTGGCGGCGATCAGCATGAGCGAGTTGTTGGACACCCCCATCCAGTACTCGTAGGCGCCGTCCCCGCCGGTGACAAGAGTGACGTCCTTCTCGAGCCCGTCGATGTGCACGGTGGCGCCGTCGAGCGGCGCGCCCGCCGTGTCGGCGATCGTGCCCGCGACCTTGCCCCAGTTCCCGGGCGGGTTCGCCACCAGCGTCGCCGCGACGGACGGCTCGGTGTACGGCGTCTCGGCCCCCAGCACCACGTCCGCGGTGTAGGTGCCGGGCTGGTCGACGGCGCGCGGGTCGATGGTCGCGACGATCCGGACGGACTCGCCCGGGTCGAGCGTGACCGTGCCGGGCTGCGCGTCGAGCCAGGCCGTGTCGCTGCCGCCGCCACTGCCGGTGCTACCGGACACGTTCATCACGATGTGCATGTCCGGCCAGCCGATGGAGTCGGTCGCGGCCGGCTCGGCGATACCGCACTCGTCCGCCTTGAGGTACGACGGCGCCGACTGCCCGTCCGGGTTGGACCCGATGTAGAACGCGCCGCCCGTGTCACGCTGGTCCGGCGATACCACCTCGACGACCAGCGTGCCACCCGTGATCTCCCCCTCCACCGGAACGCTGACCATGGAGAGCGACTGCGCCTCGATGTCGACCTGGGCGGTGCCGAGCTGCTGCAGGTTCGCGTAGACGAAGTCCTCCCCGACCAGCTCGTAGAGGTTGACGGTCAGGGTCTGTGCCGTCGCCTCCTCGATGCCGAACGACACCTCGGACACGGCGAACGAGCCGTCGATCCCGAAGTCGCTCAGCGTGAACGTCCGCAGGAAGCTGTTCTCCGAGGTGCCGAAGGCACTCCCGCAGGATGCCGAGTTGAGCGCGACGACCTCCTGCGACGCCGAGTGGGTGATGGTCGTCGCGGCCTGCGGGACCGACACGGCCGGGAAGGCCGAGACACCGGCCGTGAGCGACGAGGTGCCCAGCGCGCCGTCCCGGCCACCACCCCGGGATCCCCCGATCGAGACTCCCGGCTCGGTGGACTCGATCTCGGTGGCCTCGCCGTCGACATGGTTGATCACGCCGCCGGTGAAGGCATCACCCAGGCCGAGCATGTCGAAGTCACCGCCGGACGCTCCGACCGAGAGGTCGGCGGGCGCCGACCCCTCGTTGGCCACCACGAAGCCCCGGGTCGCCGGGGCGCCGCCGAGCCGCTTCGTGACGGAGACCGCCTCCTTGTCCACCGTGAGCAGCCCGGCCTTGAGCTGAGCGTTCCGGGTCTTCGCCGAGCCGTCCTCCGTGAGCGCCACCCGCTTGGCGACGGGCTCGTAGTCGTCGGCGGAGAACTTCAGGTCGTAGGTGCCCAGCCCCACGATCGTCGTGTAGCGGCCGTCGTCACCGGTCGTGACGGTGTCGCTGACGCCGTCCGCCCCGGTCATGGTGACGGTCGCGCCGGCGACCGGATCCTTGGTGTTGTAGTCCTTCACGATGCCCGACAGTGTCGCCAGCGGCGGTGCGTCGTACGTGATGGACAACCCTTCGGACAGCGCCGCCGAGTTGTAGGAGTACTCGAGGCCGACGGTGCCCGCCTCGTCCTCGATGCCGACCGTCGCCGAGGATCCGGCCGCGGTGTCCCCGCTGCCGGCGAGCTCGCCGTACCCGAGGACGATGTCGCCGTCCGCGAGCAGGGTGACGGAGAAGTCGAGCCGGGCGTCCCGGTCGCCGTAGAGGGCGACGTCCCGGAACTCCAGCACGTACGCATCCGTGCCGTCCACCGTGGTGGTGCCCTCGTAGAGCCCCGACTCACCCGAGACGAAGTAGAGGTCGTCCCAGAACGGGTAGATCGCGGCGTTCGGCACGGACGCCGCCGGGATCGACACGTTCGAGTAGGCCGTGGTGGAGGCCAGGAAGTTCACGTGGCCGTTGGTCGTCACGTACGCGGTGTCGTACGACTCGCCGTAGTAGGTGAAGTCGAACGGCAGGGAGACCGTGGTCGCACTGTCGTCGCCGGCCAGGCCCGTGTCCGTGTCGCCCTGCAGGTACTCGCCGGTCGAGACGGAGCAGGAGTACCCGCGCTCGTCGACCAGGGCCTCGATCGTCACGGGCACCTCCAGGTCGCCGTCGACGACGACGTCCTGCTCGAACGACGAGGCGCAGCCGCCCGTCGTCACGGAGAGCGGGTACGTACCCTCCGGCACGTCCGCGAACGCGAACGAGCCGTCCTCCGCCGTCGTGACCTCCTCGAAATGGCTGCCCAGGCTCACCGGGGCGCCCGCCACCGGACCGCCGTCGGCGAACGTCACGACGCCCGACACGCTGTGCCGCGGGGCGGCCTCCAACGTGATCGGCACCGTCACCGTCTCGTCCTCGGCGACCGTCACCGGCTCCGGGGTGGAGCCCAGGTAGCCGAAGGCCGACGCCGACACGTCGTAGTCGCCCGCGACGACGGTCGCCGAGAAGGCGCCGTCCTCGCCGGTGGTGACGGTGCGATCGCGTTCGCCGTCGAGCAGCACGGTGGCGCCGGCGATCGGCGCGTCGGCCGCGTCGGTGACCGTGCCCGCGACCGTGCCGGTCCCCGCGGTGGGGGCGGCGTCGACCGCCGCGGCGATGTCGAGCTTGCCCTCACCCCAGACGTGGTTCTCCCCGGCCGTGCCGCCGCACTGCAGGTCCTCGGTGTCGATGGCGGTCTGGTTCAGGATCGCCTTGGTGCCCTCGATGTCCCCGACCAGGGCCGGCGCGGCGCTCCACAGCAGCGCGACGGCGCCCGCGAGGTGCGGGGTGGCCATCGAGGTTCCGCTGGAGTTCGAGTAGCCGCCGCCCGGGACGGACGAGCGCACGTTGACGCCCGGCGCGGCGATGTTCGGCGTGGTGACGCCGTTCTCCCCCGGACCGCGCGACGAGAAGCTCGCGATGTTGCCGTTCACGTCGTAGGCACCCACGGCGTAGGTGTTCTCGTAGTCGCCGGGGAACCGCGCCGTCTCGCACGCGGAGCCCTCGTTGCCCGCGGCCCACGCGCCGAAGATGCCCGCCGCGTCCCACGCCAGGGTCTCGTCGCGCATCCAACCGTACGGATCGGGCGCACCCGGCGGGATACCCCACGAGTTGTTGACGACGTGCGGGCGCATCGCCGGGTCCGGATCGCTGCCGTCCGCGCGGGTCGGGGCGAGGAACCACTGCGCGTCGGCGAGGTAGTCGTCGCGCGTGCAGCCCGCGTTGTCGATGCAGTTCGCCGCGATCCATGTGGCATCCGGCGCGACGCCGACCTGGTTGCCGGCGCCGTCGTCACCCACCATGGTGCCGGTGGTGTGCGTGCCGTGCCCCTGCGTGTCGCACGGGCTGCCGCCGCAACCGCCGGGGACGTCGAACCAGTTGTAGTCGTTGTCGATGCTGCCGTCCGGCCCCATGCCGCGGTACTTGTCCGCGAGAGCCGGGTGGCTCCCGTCGACGCCGGTGTCGAAGCTGGCCACGGTGATGCCCGCGCCCGTGAAGCCCAGGTCCCACACCTCGGGGGCGTTGATCTCGCTGACGCCCCACTCCACGGCAGTGGTGAGCTTCTCGTCCGCCGGCTCGGTCTTCACCGGCGCGATCTCCAGCATCTCGAACTGCTCGTGGATGCTCTCGACATCCGCGCTCGACGCGACCCGGTCGGCCAGGGCGAGCGTGCCGTCCTCGACGTAGATGGAGTTGTTGATCCAGTAGGACTCGTAGTCCGCGCCAGCGGCCTCGAGCTGCTTGATCACGTCGGCCTGAGCGGCCTCGGAGGTCTCCTGCAGGGTGTCGACGACGTACTGGCCGCGCTCGGCCCAGTCGGCGATGTCCTTGGCGGGGTCGAGATCCGCCCGGTCGGTGAACTCGATCCAGAACGCGGCGGTCTTCTCCGATTCGAGCTGCTCACGCGCCGCGGAGGTGAACTTCTCCTCCGGGTCGTCCGCGACGGCGGCGAGGGTCTGGTCGGTACCTTGCTGACCGGCGAACGCTGCTGGGGCAGCGCTCACCGCTGACGTTGCGAGGAGCGCGAATGCCGCGGTGACGGCCGTGCTCGCGCGCCGCGCAATGCTGCGACGTTGCATGGAGCCTCCATGGTTCGGCGCCTCCGCCGTGTGGCCGAGGCACATGTCGGCCCGCGGTTACGGGCCAGAAACCACAGTCGTTCGTGATGCTCGGGGCAACAAGGACGGAGCGTCGGCGACTCCAGGCCATGGCGGGGTCGATTCAAGGTCAAGACTCGGTCGGAACTCGGTCAGGCATCCGTGTCAAGGCCTGGACAGGAAATTCACCCGCTCTTTGTGGGTGAATTCTTCGCGCCGCGCTCAGCGAATGGCGTAAAGACGACATGGCGACTTTCCGCCCGGGCATACTGAAACACGGAATTAACGGAAGACAACGATCCGAGGCCGCAGGAAACGGCAGAATGACCCAAATCCTGCCTCCTGCGCCCCACAGCACCGACCGACAGCGCAACGACGCGCGATCGCCGTCGACCAGCCCCGAGTGAACGCACGCACCACGAGACAACCGGCCGAATCCCAGAGAGGCCAACGTGACACGCATCGCACCTCGCCCCGGCAGTGACGCCTACATCGTCTGCGTCGGGCTTCCCCCGGAGATCGTCGCTCAGGTGGTGCACGTGCTCGGCGGACAGCACGCCGTGCTCGTCGTGCCGGACAGTGACAGCGCAGTCAATCTGCTGGCGCCCGACCGTGCGCCGACGGCGGAACCCTCGACCGCGGCCGACCCCGAAGAGCCCGTCGACCCTGCGCATCCTTACGATTCCGCACGGTCACCGCAGGATCCACCGGGCGGCCGCGTTGTCGCCTTCCCGCCGCACGGCCGGCGCGGCGGGCATGGCCGGCCGACCGGGGCGGCGGATTCCTTCCCCGGGCCGGCGCGGACGAGGCCCCACGGCGGGACGGGGCAGTACAGCGGGAGCGGGCCGTACGGCAGGACGACGCCGGTCGCCGGCGGGCCTCCGACGGGACAGGTCCCCGTCGTCACGGGGGCCATTCCGGCGGTGAGCGGCGCTTTCCCCGTCGTCCCCCACACGCAGGGCGGCCCGATCGGTCGCGGCCCCCTGACGCTCGACCTGGCTGCCCGGGAGGTCCGCGTCCACGGCCGGGAGGTGCACCTCTCCGCGCAGGAGTTCGACCTCCTCGCAACACTGGCCTCGCAGCCCGGCCGGGTGTGGACGTTCGCCGAGCTGACCGCGCACGTGTGGGGCACCCGATACCTCGGCGACGCGGACGCCGTGACGTCCGCGATCAAGCGGCTCCGCCGCAGGTTGCCCCGCCTGCGCGGCCTGGAGGTCGCGTCCGTCCGCGGCGTGGGCTACCGCCTGCGCGTCCCGGAGTAGGCGCGGGGCGGCCGGGGTGCGGCCGGCCGGACCACGCCGGGAGGCTGTCACGCGCCCGTGATCATCCAGCGGTTCCCGCGTGCCCGCAGGCCGGTCGTCAGGGCCCGGGCCGCCATGAAGACACCCGCGAACGCGCCCCACAGCCAGGCCAGGCCGACGGCGCCACCGGGCGCCCACGCATGCACGGCGAGGGCGAACGGTGCGTACACGACGAGTGTCCACATCCCGGCCCACGCGAGGTATCGCCCGTCCCCGGCGCCGATGAGGACGCCGTCGAGCACGAACACCCAGCCCGCCATGGGCATCGTCACCCCGCAGACGGCGAGGCCGAGCGCGGCGGCCACCCGCACGCCGTCGTCGGGCGAGAACAGCGGCGCTATCCACCAGCCCCCGGCCGCCATGACGAGCCCGATCACCGCGCCGGCTCCGACACCCCACTGCAGGCAGCGGCGTAGCACGTCGCGCACGCGTCCGACGTCGCCGGCTCCGAGGCCGTGCCCGACAAGCGCCTGGGACGCGATCGCGAGCGCGTCGAGCGCGAACGCGGCCAGTCCCCACAGGCTGCTGACGACCTGGTGGCCCGCCAGGGCCGCCGCGCCGAGGCCCGTGGCGACGTAGACGGTGAGCAGGATCGCCACGCGCAGGCTCAGCGTCCGGATCACGAGGGGCAGTCCGGCGCGGGCGCCGGCGAGGATGCCGTGGGCGTGCGGACGCAGGGTCGCGCCTCGCGCACGAGCCCCGCGCACGACGATGGCGCCGAACGCGGCGGCCATACCGAACTGCGTGAGCACGGTGCCGAGCGCGGATCCCGCGATGCCCAGACCCACCCCGTACACGAGCACGACGTTGAGGATCATGTTGACCACCGCGCCGACGGAGGCGACGACCAGCGGGGTGCGCGTGTCGCGCAGGCCACGCAGCACACCCGTCGCGGCGTTCACCATGAGCATCCCGATCAGGCCGGGCGCGGCCCAGGTCAGGTAGGTGACGGCGTGGCGGGCGACGTCGTCCCGGCCGCCGAGGGCGAGAACCGTCCAGTCGGCAGCCGCGACCAGGGCGACCGCGAGGACGGCGCCGAGGCCGAGCGCGAGCCAGGTGCCGTCGATCCCGGCCTGCAGGGCGTCGCGTTCGCGGCCGGCACCCCTGAGGCGCGCGACCTGCGCGGTGGTCGTGTAGGCGAGGAAGACGCACAGTCCGACGATGGTGAGCAGGATGTTGGAGGCGAGGCTCAGGCCGGCGAGCTGCGCGGTGCCGAGGTGCCCGACGATCGCCGAGTCGGCCAGGACGAACAGCGGTTCCGCGATGAGGGCTCCGAGCGCCGGCAGGGCGAGGCCGAGGATCTCCCGGTCGAGACGACGTCGGCCGCCGTCGGGCCGTGCGTCGTGGTGCTGCGTGTGGTCGTGTCGTGCGTGGTCGTGTCGTGCACGACGGCGAGGTACGGGTGCCCGACGGCGGCTCCCGGGTGCGCTCGCGCCTGTGGATAACGTCGCGTTGGGTCGCTCATGAGAGGCCGTGGTGTCTGAACTCGCGGCGTCGGGAGTGTTGTCATCAGGTGTCGGCGTGGCGCGACGAGACTCGCCCAACTTTTTCTTCCTCCACAGGCTGGGGGCAGCGTTATCGCAGGTGAGATGCCATAAGACAGCGTTATGCACAGGGCTTGTCCACAGTTATCCACAGGGTTGTCCACCGGTGTACACAGCCCTGAGCCACTTTTCCACACCGGTATCCACAGGTGTGTCCACAGGTCGCGTTGCGGGGTGTCGCTCGGCCGTGTCAGTGTCCCGGGGTACAACTGGAGCCAACGCCCCGGATGGGGTGTTCAGCGGGCGGCCAGATCGACCGTGGCTGACGCGGCGAGACACACAGAGGCGAGTCACACAGAGAGGAGGCCCGGATGTCGATCGACGAACTCGAGGCAGAGTACTCCGGGCCCGGGCCAGGTCTCGACCGCACACCACCGCAGGACGTCGCGGCGGAGATGAGCGTGCTCGGCGGCATGCTGCTGTCGAAGGACGCCATCGCGGACGTGATCGAGCAGATCCGCGGGAACGACTTCTACCGGCCGGCGCACGAGCAGATCTACGACGCGATCATCGACCTGTACGGGCGGGGCGAGCCGGCGGACGCGATCACGGTCGTCGCGGAACTGAACCGTCGCGGCGAGCTCGCCAGAATCGGCGGCGCGCCGTACATCCACGACCTCATGGCGAGCGTGCCGACGGCCGCCAACGCCGGCTACTACGCGAAGATCGTGCGCGAGCGCGCGATCCTGCGGCGGCTCGTCGAGGCGGGCACGCGCATCGTGCAGATGGGCTACTCGACCGAGGGCGGCGACGTCGACGACGTCGTGAACAACGCCCAGGCCGAGGTCTACGCCGTGACGGAGCGCCGGGCCAGCGAGGACTACCTTCCGCTGTCCGAGATCATCGGCCCCACGTTCGACGAGATCGACGCGGCCCAGGGCCGTGGCGAGGGCATGGTCGGCGTCCCGACGGGCTACTCCGACTTCGACCGCCTCACGAACGGCCTCCACGCGGGCCAGATGATCGTGGTGGCGGCCCGCCCGGCGGTCGGAAAGGCCCTGGCGCTCGACACACCGCTGCCTACGCCGTCCGGCTGGACCACCATGGGCGAGGTCGCCGTCGGCGACGAACTGATCGCGGGCGACGGGACTCCGACGCGGGTCGTCGCCGCAACCGAGGTGATGACGGGCCGACCTTGCTACGAGGTCGAGTTCGACGACGGCACGGTCATCGTCGCCGATGCGTGGCACGAGTGGGCCGTCGGTCCTGCGGGCGACGGCCAGGTCCTCACCACGGAGCAGATCGCCGGGAAGATGGCCGCCGGGGCCGAGTTGGCGATCGGACCGGGCTACCACGATGCGGACCGCGTCTGGGGCCTCGCCTCCGTCCGGCCGGTCGAGTCCGTGCCCGTGCGGTGCGTCGAGGTGGAGCATCCCTCGCACCTGTATCTGGCGAGCCGGTCGATGGTGCCGACGCACAACTCCGTGCTCGGGATCAACGTTGCCGGGCATGCGGCCATTCATCACAACCAGGCCGCCGTGATCTTCTCGCTGGAGATGAGCCGGAACGAGATCACCATGCGTCTGCTCGCGAGCGAGGCGCGGGTTCCGCTGACGCGGATGCGGTCCGGGAAGATGGACGACGGCGACTGGCAGAAGCTGGCCGCCACCATGGGCAAGATCTCGGACGCGCCGCTGTTCATCGACGACTCACCGAACATGTCGCTCATGGAGATCCGGGCCAAGTGCCGGCGGCTCAAGCAGCGGCATGACCTCAAGCTCGTCGTGATCGACTACCTCCAGCTCATGACGTCGGGCAAGCGGGTCGAGTCGCGGCAGCAGGAGGTCTCGGAGTTCTCTCGAGCGCTCAAGCTCCTGGCGAAGGAGCTCGAGGTCCCGGTCATCGCGATCTCCCAGCTCAACCGGGGCCCGGAGCAGCGCGGCGACAAGAAACCGCAGATGTCTGATTTGCGCGAGTCAGGCTGCCTGACCGAGGACACCCGCATTCTCCGTGCCGACACAGGCGCTGAGACCACCATGGGCGAGTTGCATGCGCTCAACGCCAAGGACGTCCCGGTCTGGGCGCTCAACGAACGGCTGCAGTACGTGCGTCGGCACCTCACCCATGTCTTCCCGACCGGTGTCAAGCCGACGTACAAGCTGCGACTCGCCTCGGGCAAGGAGATCGAGGCGACAGGGAACCATCCGTTCCTGACCTACGAGGGATGGACGCCTCTCGAAGACCTGGCCGTGGGTTCCCGGATCGGCGTGCCACGGCATGTGCCCGCGCCGGAGCGGGATGCCGAGTGGGACGACCGCAAGGTGGTCATGCTCGCCCACCTGCTCGGCGACGGATCCTTCGTGAAGCGGCAGCCGATTCGGTACGCATCCGTGGACGAGCGGAACCTCGCGGCCGTGACCGAGGCGGCCGAGGCGTTCGGCATCACGCCGATCCGCGACGACTACGCCCAAGCCCGGGTGACGACGCTCCGGCTGCCCGCTCCGTTCAAGCTGGCTCGCGGCAGGCGCAACCCGATCGCCGCCTGGCTCGACGACATGGGGCTGTTCGGCGCACGCAGCCACGAGAAGTTCATCCCCACAGGGGTGCATCACCTGCCGAAGCGTCAGATCGCCCTGTTCATCAGGCACATCTGGGCGACCGACGGCTCCGTGACGATCAACAAGAACGGGCGCAGCGGGCGGATCTACTACGCATCGACGTCTCGGACACTCCTCGACGGGTTGTCCCGCCTTCTGCTGCGGTTCGGCATCTCGACGAGGATCCGCGACGTCACCCTCGAGAGCAGCTACCGGCCTGGCTACACACTTGATGTTTCCGGAGTCGACGATCAACGCCGCTTCCTTCAGGAGATCGGTGTCCATGGGGATCGCGGTGACGTCGCCGAGCGTCTGCTTGCGATCATCCGCGACACCAAGGCGAACACGAACATCGACACGGTGCCGAAGCAGGTGTGGGAGGACGTCCGAGCGGTACTCACCGAGAAGGGGATGACGCATCGGCAGTTCCAGGCGGCGATCGGCACGCAGTACTGCGGCAGCGCGCTCTACAAGTCGGCACCGTCGCGGCAGCGTCTCGGAAAGATCGCTCAGGTACTCGACAGCGAGGAGCTGGAGATCATGGCGGTCAACGACCTCCTCTGGGACGAGGTCGTCGCGATCGAACCGTCCGGCGAGAAGCAGGTATTCGACGCCACGGTACTCGGTACCCACAACTTCATCGCCAATGGGATCGCCGTCCACAACAGCATCGAGCAGGATGCGGACGTCGTGATCCTGCTGCACCGCGAGGACGCCTACGAGAAGGAGTCCCCGCGGGCCGGCGAGGCGGATCTGATCGTGGCCAAGCATCGTAACGGCCCCACGGACGTCATCACGGTCGCCTTCCAGGGCCACTACCAGCGCTTCGTCGACATGCAGGTGTAGACCACAGCGCTCGACAGGTCACAGGAAACGACTGTGCCATAGGGCGGCGGTCATGAACGCGGCAGCATCCGTCGACACAAGGTCACCGCCGATGCCCGCATCGAGTGCCGGGCAGACGACCCGGTCGGCGCCGCACACGACGCACCGCGCGATCCGGCGCGGCACGTCACCGCCTCGACCTGCCTCCGTCCGGTCGCGTCGGCGCACCCTCGTGCATCAGTCCGCAGCAGGCGGATGCGCGATGTCGTAGGCGCGGGAGACCTTCTGGGGGACGACCATGCGCCAAGCGTCGATCACGAGCTCACGCGCCTCGTCGCGATCCAGCGCGGCGAGGTCGGCGTGCAACCAGTTGAAACGCATGTCCGACGCCGACGGCAGCTGGAACTTGCGCGGATCGCTCGCGACGAAGTCTGCCCGCTCCTCCTTGGGGAACGCGAAGCCCATCACTGACTCGTCAAGCGAGAACGCCACGTAGACGATCTGCCCGACGCGGAACTTCAGCCGACCACGCACGTACACCTCGTAGGAGCGTTCCAGACCGGTGCCCAGCGGCCGGAGGTCGTCGATCTCCACCATGCCTACCTCCACTCGTCGTGCCCAGAGTCTCGACCGTGGTGACCGCCCCGATTCATCGGTCGCTGAAGGATGCGCCCGCGAAGCGACGACGTACGCGCCGCCGCGCGATACGGACCCGACCGCAATAGCGTCGGGTACGTCCAGCACCTACCGGATCGAGGACAAGGAGCACTGGCGATGGGCCTCTTCCGCCGCCGCACACCGCCGACCCGCCCGAGCGTCGAGACACGGGCCCCAGCTGAGCACCAGACGCCCGCCGATCCCGGGACGTCACGCCTGTGGTCGGACGGCTTCGGGCGCGTCGCCACGCGGTCCGTGCAGATCCTCGCGGTCGTCGCCGTCATCGCCGTCTTCGGGTTCGTAGGCACCCGCCTGACCCTCGTCGTGATCCCCGTCCTCATCGCGCTCGTGCTGGCGGCGGCGATCTTCCCGCTCGTCTCGTTCCTCCGCCGCCGTGGTCTGCCACCACTGCTCGCCACGTGGATCTCGCTCCTGGCGCTGGTCGCGCTGCTGACGGGAATCGTGTGGCTCGTCGTGCGGGCGGTCGTGGACCAGTGGGACGAGCTGCAGGAGCAGGCGCTCCAGGGCTTCGACTCCCTGCAGTCCTACGTCCGGAACCTGCCCTTCGAGATCACCGAGGAGCAGATCTCGTCGGTGCGCGAGGCCGCGGTGAACCTCCTGCAGTCCGATGCCGTGGGCTCGGGTGCCGTCGCCGGCGTCTCCCAGACCGCCGATTTCGTCGCCGGCTTCTTCATCATGATCGTCGTGCTGTTCTTCTTCCTGAAGGACGGCCCGAGGATGTGGGAGTTCCTGCTGCGGCCGTTCGAGGGGCACCGCTACGAGCGCGGACGGCGCGTCGGCGCCGCGACGATCCGAACGCTCGGTGGTTACGTGCGCGGGACGGCGATCGTGGCGACCGTCGACGCGGTCGGCATCGGCATCGGGCTCGCTATCGTGGGCGTACCACTCGTCATCCCGCTGTCCGTCCTCGTCTTCCTGCTCGCCTTCATCCCCCTCGTCGGCGCCACCCTGGCCGGCATCCTCGCGGCCCTGGTCACGCTCGTCGCCGTCGGACCGGTCGAGGCGCTCGTCGTCGTCGCGATCGTCATCGCCGTGAACCAGCTCGAGGGCGACTTCCTCCAGCCGATCGTCATGGGCCGGACCCTGCGCCTGCACCCCCTCGTCATCCTGTTCGCCCTGACGGCGGGGACGGTGCTCGCCGGAATCACCGGCGCCGTGCTCGCCGTGCCGATCGCCGCGTCGATCTGGCGTGCGATCCAGGTGTGGGACGGACCCGACCTGCCGGCACGATTCGCCCGCGAGCGCCGCCCCGAGCCCGCCGTACGAGGGCGGGCCGGGTGAGGGGTCGGGCAACCTTCCGAGGACTGACGTCGGCCGCCGCCTGTGCCGGCCGGTCGGGCCTCACTCGTCCCCACCGACGAGCAGATCGGCCGTGACCAGCACGTAGTCACGCTCACGCAGGTCGTCGACGATCCTCGGGACGGCGTCGACGGTGGACGGGTGGATGTCGTGCATGAGGATGTTGCTGCCGGACTCCACCTGGGCTCGCACGCGGCTGCGGGTCTCCTGTGCGTCGCGGGTACGCCAGTCCTCCGTGTCGAGGCTCCACAGGACGACGTCGAGACCGGTGCGCGTCGCGAGCGCGCGGACGCGGCCGTCGACGTCGCCGTAGGGCGGGCGCAGGAGGAACGGCGTGAACCCCGTCGCGTCGGTAATCGCGTTCTGGGTGTGGCGCAGCTGGTCGCGCACCTCGGCGTCGTCGAGGGTGGTGAGTTGCGGGTGATCCCAGGAGTGGTTCGCGAGGAGATGCCCGCCGTCGGCGACGGCGCGGGCGATGTCGGGCCGTTTCGCGACGTTGTCGCCGACCATGAAGAACGTGGCGGGCGCGTTCTTCCGGTCGAGGATGCGGAGCAGTCGCCGGGTGTCCTCGACGGGTCCGTCGTCGAAGGTGAGCGCGACGCACTTGTCCGTGCGGCAGTCGACGCCGTCGGCGCGGGCCGCGGCGCGGCGCTCGGCATGGATCTGGGCCAGCCGGTCGGACCACAGGGCCTGCGTCGTCTCGAGCAGGGTGTTCCGGAGCGGGACGGCGGTGTCGGGGTCGACGGCGTCCTCGCCGGCATCGAGGATCGTTTCCGCGTCGGCGACCGCGTCCCCGAGAGACGTGAGAGCCGCGGCACCCACCTGCGGGCGCAGGTCGGCGTGGGCGTCCCGGCCCTCGGTGGTGGCCGCGCGCAGTTCGGCGAACGCCCATTGCCTTCGGGCTTCGGCGACCGCGTCGGTCGCCTCGCTCACGTCGGCCGCCGCGGCGTCGAGGTCGGCGGGCGGCGGATCCGACCCGTCGACGACCTCGACCTCCACCTCCGGCAGGGTCTCGCGGTAGAACGGGTTGGGCCGGGTGACCTCCTCCACGGTGCGCACGGCGGACGGATAGGCGACCTCGGCGTCGCGCAGCTGCTCGGCACGGTCGAGTGCGGCGGCGAGGGGGTCGCGGACGGTGGGGTCGGCCACCTGGCCCTCGCTGGCGCGGTACACGGGCCGGCCGTCGTCGATCGTGTCGCGGAGGGCATCGTGGCTGGTCGTGTAGGCGTCCTCGGCGCGGGCCCGCGAGCCCTCGGCCTCGGCGGTGACGCGGGCGACCTCGGCGTCGTACTCGGCCACCGTCTGTACCCAGGCCCGGTGCTCGAGGACGCCTGCGACGACGGCGGCCGCGCCCAGGACGACGAGGGCGGCGGCGCCGATCCACCACCATCGCGACCACCGGCGTCGCGGCGGTGGTGGAGGTGGAGGAGGTGGTGGTGGCGGTGTGGCGGTCGGCTCGGCCGGGGAACTCACAAGGCGATCTTCCGACGGACGGGACGTGGTCGCTAGTGTGGCAGGTGCCCGAGTCACCCGCAGCACCGCAGGAGGACGCCCTGACCGGTGCCGACGCTGTTCCGGGCACCGAGCGGGCGACTCGCCCGGAACGGCAGCGGCTACAGGTCCTGTCGAGCGGTACGGACGCCGCCGCGATCCTCGCTCGGCACCGCGGACGGTAGACGGACTCGGCGGCGCCCACGGCTCTCGCGAGCGCGAACCGTTTAGTCCTCGTTCGCCCGAGCCTGTTTATCGATACATTCCCTCTGCGGCGGGCATCGCCCCGCGGCACACCGCCCCCGGCAGTGCGGCCGGGGCACTGCTGAAGGGAGTGACACCATGCGACACCCTGCTCCGTCCCGAGGCCGGCGGGCCTTGCTGGCAGCCGCGGTCGCCCTGCTCGCCCTCGGCGGGCTGACCGCCCCCAGCTGGGCACTACCGGAGACCGCGGCCCCGGCGGTCCCGGCGGCCACGACCGCCGGCTGCGGCCGGCCCGCCGGCCTCGCGACCGGCAACCACACCATCCAGAGCGGCGGGCAGTCCCGCACGTTCCGCCTCGACGTACCCGCCGGGTACGACCCGAACCAGCCCTACCGCCTCGTCGTGGGGCTGCACTGGTGGCACGGCACGTCCCAGGACGTGGTCAACCAGAACTTCTACGGCCTGAAGCCGCTCTCGGGCGGGACCGCGATCTTCGTGGCCCCGCAGGGCATCGACAACGCCTGGCCCAACAGCAACGGCCGCGACGTCGCCTTCGTCGACGACGTGCTGCGCACCGTCGAGTCCGCGCTGTGCATCGACACGGCCCAGAGGTTCGCGACCGGCTTCAGCTACGGCGGCGGCATGAGCTACGCCCTGGCCTGTGCGCGCGCCGACGTGTTCCGCGCGGTCGCCGTACTCAACGGCGCCCAGCTGTCCGGGTGCGCCGGCGGTACGCAGCCGGTCGCGTACCTCGGCTCCCACGGCGTCGTGGACAGCGTCCTGAACATCTCGCAGGGCCGCGCGCTGCGCGACCGCTTCCTGCAGAACAACGGGTGCCAGGCGCAGCAGGCGCCCGAGCCCGGTGCGGGCAGCGGTACCCACATCAAGACGACCTACACCTGCCGGGACGGCTACCCGGTCGTGTGGATCGCGAACGACGCCGACCACCAGTGGGACGCCCGGGACCGCGGGCAGTCGCAGTCGCACGTGCCCGGTGAGATCTGGCGGTTCTTCACGTCCCTGCCGTCCGAGGGACCGACTCCGACACCCACTCCCACCCCCACTCCCACACCCACCCCGACGCCGACCGTGACTCCGACGACGACCCCGCCGCCCGCCGGTGCCTGCACCGCGACGTACCGCACCGTCAACACCTGGCCCGGCGGCTTCCAGGGCGAGGTGACCGTCGAGGCTCATTCCGCGTCGACGTCGTGGAGCGTCAGCTGGCAGCTGTCCGGTGGGAGCGTGAACCAGGTGTGGAACGGCACGGCGACGACGCAGGGCGACCTCGTCACCGTCCGGAACGCGGACTGGAACGGGCGACTCGCGGCAGGGGCCACCACGACGTTCGGCCTGCTCGGCAGCGGCACCCCGCCGACGTCGGCCCTCACGTGCACCAGTTCCTGACGAGGTGACGCCGTGGCCACCGACCCGCCCGCCGGCGGGTCGGTGGCCCGACGGCGGCCGGGCGGCAGTGGCCGTCCGCCGGGAAGGACGATCCGTCCACGGCGACGTCCGGAGGATCGGCGCTCGGTACGGCGTGCCCGGCTGCCCGGTGCCCGGCTGCCCGATGCTCGCTGCGGTTCGATGGACGATCCGCGCTCGGAGGCTACCTCGGCCCGGTCCCGGCCGGCTCGGGCCGGTGGACTCCGCGCGGCCGGTAGCCGAGCTGGTCGGACAAGCCGGCCAGGTCCGCGAGGAGCCAGATGATGGCTAGCCACATCTCCGTGCCCTGCAGGCTCGGGGCGGTCACGGTGACCGACATCGTCGTCGGGTGCGGCGCCTGGAACCCGAAGCCCTGGTCCGGCGTCCAGTGGCGCAGCGCGTCGGAGAGCAGGCGCCGCGCGAGGTCGGCCACCTCGTCGCCGCGGTGTCCGGTTCCGCGGGTGAGCCACAGCGGGTGGGCGACGTCGAGCACGTTGCACGCGTTCTGCCGGGCGGGGGCGAAGTAGCGCACATCGCGCGCGTGCGCCAGGACGGTGTCGACCACACGCTCCGCGTGGGGCACGGGTAGGCCGAACTGCGCGAAGGTGCCTCGCGTCGCGCGGTAGTAGCCGTTGACCACTTGCAGCAGCCCTTCCGGTCCCCCGGCTCGGCCCCACATCCCGGTACCCGGATCGGCGTGGGTGAACAACCACCCGAACAGCGCCTCGAGCGCACCGGAGCTGTTCGCCGCCCCGATGCGCGCATTCCAGTGCAGGGCGGTTCCGAGCTCGTCGACCCAGCTCCCGCAGTGCCACGCCCTCTCGGCCCAGGGGAGGCGTTCGAGGCCGGCCACGACGTCGGCGGCGGACGCCTCGGCGACGACGGTCAGCGGATGGGCGAAGCGGCTGCCCAGCAGGTCCAGGGCGTAGCCCACGGACAGGACGTGATAGCCGGCCGGCCACGTGAAGATCGTCGCCTCCGGTGGCACGGGACGGCGATCCTCGCCGAGCTCACCCACCAGTCCGGTGGCCGGGTCCTGCCACGAGCGCAGGAGCTCCGTCAGCTCGGCGGCGTCCCGCTGCGGCGGCGGGCCTCCGAACAGCAGGTCGGCGACCTCGACCGCGTCGCACTGCGCCCGCACCGTGGGCGCGTCCCCGGGCTGGTTCACGAACAGGCCGGCGCCGCCGTCCCAGTACCGATCGAGGATCGCGGCCGCCTGCTCGCGCGCCGCACCCGCAAACTCCGCCACCGCCCCGGCCAGGTCCCCTTCCCGGCGCCGCGCCGGCCGGTCCGGTCCCGTCCGCCACTTGATGACGCGAGCCGGATTGCCACCGACGACGGCGCCGGCTGGTACGTCTTTGGTCACCACGGCACCGGCGGCGAGCACCGCCTTGTCGCCCACGCTGACGCCGTCCAGGACGACCACGTGCGAACCGATCCAGACGTCGTCGCCGATC
This sequence comes from Myceligenerans pegani, assembly GCF_014892515.1. GTDB lineage: Bacteria > Actinomycetota > Actinomycetes > Actinomycetales > Cellulomonadaceae > Myceligenerans > Myceligenerans pegani. The sequence continues at coordinate 87,887 of NZ_JADBGR010000105.1, read as the reverse complement.
GTGATGCCCTCGGCCGTGTGTGGTTGTCGGTGAACCTCGAGATCAGGGTCGTCGAAGGTGTGGTTGAAACCGATGAGAGAGGTGTGGGCGCCGATGCGAACCGCGTCGCCCAGGCTGATCTCGCCCCGCACCACGGTGTACGGGTTGATCGTGCAGTCGCGCCCGGCGCGCAGCGTTCCGGAGAGGTAGGCGCCCGCCGCCACGTAGCTGCGGTCGCCCAGCTCGAGCGCCTCGTTGGTCACCGACGACAACTCCGAGACGAAGCACCGCTCCCCGAACCGGTACCCCCGCTCGCCGGCCAGGTCGTCCTGGACCGCGCGCTGCCGGTGCCTGGCGGCGTCGTCGGCCCTGTCCCAGAAGAACCACGGGGTGTAGTCCAGATCCGCGCTCCCGAACCTCGGCCCGACCGCGCCTGCCATGTCTTCCCTGATCATCGGTCTCCTTCGCACGTGTCGGCCCCGGTTCGCGGAGCGTCAGGTCTCGGGATGCCCACGTCCGTGGACACTCTGGCGACGTCGCAATACGTAGACAGTAGGCCGCGCCGGCCCGCCCTCTTCGCGCCATCCGCCCCGTCGGGTCGTCTCGCGGAGCGCCGGCACCTCGCGATCCGTGCGGTGCTCGGTGCCGCGCGTCGGGGTCGGGACCTGCCGGCGTCGCCGGTCGGGAGGTGCGCCGGTCGGTGAGTGCCAGAAGCCCGCTCCGCAGGCGTGAGCACCCCCGCAGGAGGCGTGTGACGTAGATCACTCGACACGTCGACGCCAATCCGCGGTCCTACCCAGCGTGATCACACCTGTCCCGGCAGGCGCCTGAGGCGCGTGTCGTTCGACCCAGAGGAGGCAGAGTGGAAAGTCGTTCATGTGTCGAGGCACGCCTCGCACCACCCCCGTCGGCCGCACTGCACAGACCCGCGATCGAGAGGTTGCTCGACGACGCGCTGTGGACGAGCACCACCGGAATGACCCTGCTGCGCGGCCCGCGCGGGAGCGGTCGCCGCACCGCCGTCGCCCTGTGGACGCAGCGCCTCGTCCGCGGCGGGAGGGCGGTGGTCCACGTGGACCTGTCCGAGAACGATGCGGCCGACGGCGAGATGCTCGGGGCCGCCGTCCGTACCGGACTCCTGTTCCTGACCGGCGCCGCACCCGCCGCGCCGTCGACCGCCGAGGGCTGGACCCCGGAGGACGTTGCCGCCACGCTCGACGCCCACGAGGTGGTACTCGTCGTCGACCGGCTGGGTCCGGCGTCGGGCGCGGCGCTGCGTTTCCTCGATCGGGCGGCCCGCCTGCTGCGCGGGAGCCACGTCGTCGCGCTCACCGCGATGCCGCTGCGCGAGCGAGGTCCCGCCGGGGCCGCCCACGTCGAGCTGGACCTGCGCGCCCTGCGCGTCTCCGCGGACGAGGCGCGGTGGGCGGCGGTATCGCTCGGGCTGCCCCTCAGCGACCGGCAGACCCGTCTCCTGACCGCAGCCACGGCGGGGTGGCCGGCGATGTTCTACCCCGCGCTGCACGAGCTGCACCGCGCGAGCGTCGCGGGTGACCCCGTCACCGACACCCTGGTCTCCGTCGTCGCGGCGACGCATCGTGCCGCGTTCCTGCGCGACGCCATGTCCGACGAGGCGCTCGCCGTGCTGGTCGAGGCGAGCCGGTCCGCCCGGTTCACCTGGCACGACCTGGAAGGGACGGGCTTGCTCTCGATGCTCCCGGAGGACTTCCTCGACCGGCTCGTGGACACGGGCGTCGTTCTCGAGGATCCGACGGCGCCCGACGGCATGCTGGCCGTGGAGCCGAACCTCCGTCGCGCGCTGCTCGACGCGCACGACGACTACGACGCGGCGGGCTCACCCGACCGCTAGAAGGCTCCCACCGGTGGGAACGAGGTCGGCGTCGCCGGCGCGAGGTCGCGCACATCGCTCGAGAGCCGNGCCGGCGACGCCGACCTCGTTCCTGCCCGCGCGACCTCTATGGCACCCGAATCACGGGTTCGCCGTCGATCACGATCTCCAGGAGGGGAGGCTCGGTCGGATCGGGTGTAGGGCTCGGCGTCGGATCGGACGGCGGCTCGGGCGTCCGTCCCGGCGGAGCCGGGTCCGGCTCCGGTTCGGGTGCCGGCGGCGCCGGGGTCGACGCGGACGGCGGCGGCTCGGGGTCCCGCGGCGGTGCCGGCGACGACGGCGGTGCGGGCGCGGGCGCCGGGGTCGGCGCAGGCATCGCCACCGACGTCGGTGCGGGTGCGGGATCCTGCGCCGGATCCGGCGTGAGCTCCGGCGCAGGATCCGAGGTGGGCTCCGACGACGGCGTCGGCGCAGACGTCGGTTCCGGCCGCGGCTCGCCCCCGGGCGGGGACATCGGCTCCGGCGGACGGACGGGGCGGAACCCGGGGGTCAGGTCCGCGCCCTCGGCGACACCCTCGACCCAGTTCGCTCGCGTGCCGTCCGACGCCGCGACGGCCGGCAGCGTGAGGAGGCACACCACGGCGACCGTCGCGCCGTGACGCACCACGCGCCGCAGGTCGCTGGGTCGCGACCACCACCACCGTCTGCCGAAGGCCCGCAGGCCGCGCGCCCCCGCCCCCGGTACACCCGTTCCCCGTTTCGGCCCGTGGTCGGCGGCCCAGGACATGTCGGCGCGACCACCGGCAGCCAGCGGCAGGCCGAGCGGCAGCAGCACGGCGCGCATGCGGCGCCTGAGGTCCCGCATCTGCTCGACGGCGGTCGCGCAGGAGAGGCACGTCAGCACGTGGACCTCGACGCGATGGTGCACGGGTGCGGCCAGCGACTCCTCGACGTACCGCGCGAGGTGCGGGGCGTAGTCCTCGCACCCGGGAGCCACGCGGCCCCGGTGCGCCTGCAGGTACTCGCGCCGGAGTCGCTCGCGAGCCCTGCGGGCGAGCGAGGACGTCGCGTTCGGCGAGACCCCCAGCAGCGGACCGGCCTGGGCCGGCGGCAGGTCGTGGACGTCCACGTACCAGAGCACCCGGCGCCAGCGCGGCGGCAGCGCGGCGAACGCCTGCCGGATCCGCTGGACGTCGTCCGCCGCGACGAGGCCGTCGGCGTCGTGGTGGGGTCCGTCCACGATCTCCGCCTCGGCCGGCACCGCACGTTCCTGCGCGTGCCGGAACCTGATGGCGGTGTTCCGTACTGTCGTCAGCAGGTACGAGCGCACGTTGCCCGACGGGCCGCCCCCGTCGCGCACGACGGACAGGAACGAGGTGAACGACTCGGCCACGACGTCGTCGACCGCATGGCTCTTGCCGACCACGCGCCGGGCGACGCCGACGGCGGCGCGGCGGTGGCGCACGTAGAGTTCCGCGAACGCGTGGTCCCGGCCGGCCCGGAGATCAGCGAGCAACGTCTCGTCGGACCGGGTGGAACTGGTCACCTCGACCATCTGCGGGCACCCCCTGGCACCTCGACGGAGCTGTCCTGATTGCCTGGAACCCTACGGCCAGACAGGACGACCGTCCAGGTCGCGCGGGTGATCCATGGAGGCCGCGGGCCGAGGATCACGACCGCCGTCGTACCGCCGCCTCCGGCAGGGACTCCTCCAGGGCCGCGATGAGCGTGCGCGCGTCGTGCGAGCCCTGGTTGCGGATGCCGTTGAGGAAGAACGTCGGCGTGCCGTGCGCGCCGCTCGCCCGGGCACTCTCGGCGTGCGCGCGGACTCGCGCGGCGAGCGTCTCGTCGACCATGTCGGCGTCGAACCGCTCCAGGTCCAGGCCGAGGTCCAGTGCGTAGCCGCGCAGGTCCTCCAGTTCGAGCCGGGCCTGGTTGGCGAAGAGGATGTCGTGCATCTCCCAGAAGGCACCCTGGCGGTGCGCGGCCTCCGCCGCGAGCGCCGCGCCGAACGCCTGGGGGTGGACATCCTCGAGCGGGAGGTGCCGGACGACGTAGCGGATCTGGTCGCCGAAGTGGTCGGCAAGGTCCTTCCCCATCCCGGTGGCGCGGGCGCAGAAGGGGCACTGGAAGTCGAGGTACTCGACGACGGTGTAGGGCGCTCCGGGGGCGCCGCGCAGGTGATCCTGCTCGACGTCGACGTCGGGGGTGAGGGTGACGGGGAGGTCGGCGCTGTGCTCGCCGAAGCGGACGCGGGCGATGCGGAAGGCGAGCGCGCCGACGAGCGACGCGAGGACCATGGCGACGAGGACGCCGATGGCGGCGGCCTGGGCGTCGGCCTCGTCGTCGAACGCGAGGTCGGCGACGAGGAGGGAGACGGTGAAGCCGATGCCGGAGAGGGCCGCGCCCCCGACGACGCTGCCCGGGCCGACGCCGTCGGGGAGCCGCCCGAGGCCGGCCCGCACGGCCGCCCAGGCCCCGAGGCTGATACCGGCGAGCTTGCCGACGACGAGGCCGGCGACGACGCCCCAGAGCACGGCGGAGCCGAAGGCCTCGCCGAGTGCTCCGCCGCGCAGGTCGACCCCGGCGTTGGCGAACGCGAAGACGGGGACGACGACGAGGGACACGGGTGTGCGGAGCTGCTCGTGGAGGCGGTGGTTGACGGAGATGGACCGGGCGAGTCCGAGTCCGACGACGCGTGCGACGCCGGCGTTGGGCGACTGCCAGTAGGAGCGGAACAGGTGCTTGGCGCGGATGACGTCCTCTCGCTCGGGGGTCGCGGCGGGGACGAGGAGGCCCGCGAGCATGCCGGCGAGCGAGGGGTGCACCCCCGCCTGCACGGTCGCGCCCCAGAGCACGACGACGACGAGGACGTAGGGCGTGCTGCGCCATTCGCGGGCCCGGCCGAGGAGCCACAGGGCGAGGAGGCAGGCGGCGGCGAGGGCGAGGGGTGCGAGGCGGATGTCGTCGGAGTAGACGGTGCCGATGACGGTGACTGCGATGAAGTCGTCGACGACGGAGAGAGTGAGCAGGAAGATGCGCAGCTGGTTGGACATCGCGGGGCCGACGAGCGCGAGGACGCCGAGCAGGAACGCGGTGTCGGTGCCGATGACGACGCCCCAGCCGTCGGGTGCGGTGTTGCCGGCGATCGCAAGGTAGATGCCGGCGGGCGCGAGCACGCCGAGGGCTCCGGCGACGAGCGGGACGAGCCGGCGGCTGCGCTGTCGCAGGGCGCCGACGGCGAGCTCCTGGCGCACCTCGAGGCCGACGACGAAGAAGAACAGGACCATGAGGCCGTCGTTCACCCAGTGGTGCAGGTCCATGTCGAAGCGCAGGTCGCCGACGTCGACGTGGACCGGGAGTTCCCACAGGTGCTCGTAGGAGGCGGAGAACGGCGAGTTGGCCCAGGCCAGCGCCACGAGGACGACGCCCACGAGCAGGAGCGCGCTGCCGACCTCGGTACGCAGCCAGTCGATGGTGCGTCGGGTCCATCGCGGCTTGCGCTCGTCCATAGGGCGAGATTATGCCGGGCGGGACCACGGCGCTCCGCCGTGGTCCCGCCTGTCGGATGCGCGGAGTCAGGTCCTACTCGTCGTCGGACGTCACCTCGGTGCCGTCGATCTCGCGGTCCCCGAGCGGCTGGGTCGGGCGTGCGTTGTGGTCCTCGGCGCCGGTCAGGACCTCGAGCTGCTCGGGCGAGAGGGAGATCCGCTCCTCGAGCACGAGCCAGTGCACGCCTTCCGTGCACGGCGGTGTGGTCAGGCTGCCCTCGTAGGAGTACGCGGAGGAGTCGTCGGGGAGGATCGTCGACAGGTCGAGGCCGGTCTCGGTCCCCTCGTCGTCGGTGTCGGCCTCTTCGTCGGTGTCGGTGTCGTGCTCGGCGTTCACCGCGTCGATGAACGGCTGCATGGCGGGCGTCTCCTCGCCCTCCTCCCCCATCAGGCCGAGCACGAGCACCCCGCCGTCGGCGCTCTGGTGCACGAAGTGGAACTCGACGTCGGCCGCGTCGCCCTCGACGGTGTGCTCCGAGGGGACGTGGTAGTGCATCTGGACGAGGTCGTAGTTCTCGCCGTCGTAGGTGAGGCCCGTGCCGCCGTCGGCGACCGTGAGCTGGAAGGTGTGCCCCGTGTCGGCGACCACGCCCTCGGTGTCCTCGACCTCGAGGTGGGTCTCGTGGTCGCTGTCGGGCACCTCCGCGGGCAGATCGACCGGGGACTGGTGGGAGCCGTCGACGCAGAGCGCGAAGTCGTCGGTGAGCTCACCCCAGTGGGCGGGTCCCTCCTCGCCGTCGTAGGACCAGTGCACCTCCTCGGCGTCCGGCGCCGCCTCCTCCGCCTCCTGGGCCGGTGGTGCGGGGGCCGGGTCGGCGGCGCAGGCCGTGAGACCGGTGACGGCGAAGAGCAGGACGGCGGGGACGATCGTGCGCGTGCGAACAGACATGAGGTTCCGTTTCTCGAAAGGTAATGGACGGCCGGGCCGACGCCCGGCCGCCTCGTCTACATCGTGGCAAAGCGCCACATACGTAGAATTACCAGAAGTCAGGCCTCAAGTCGCACCACGGCCTGCACCGGAGTGTGGTCGCTCGGCCAGCGCCCGGCGGCGGAGGTCCACGTGTTGATCGCCGCGTACCGCACGTCCCACTCCGGCGACGCGAGGATCCAGTCGATCCGCGTCCCGTTCGGGTCGGGCTCCCCGTAGTTCGGGAACGTGCCGGCCCGCGGCGTGAGCCGCTCGCCGGCGAGCCAGGTGTCCTGCAGCCCGCCGTCGGTCACGAGGACGTCGTACGGCTCGGAGTTCTCGGCGGCCGCGTTGCAGTCGGCGGTGAAGAGGACGGGCAGGCCGGAGTCGGCGGCGAGGTCACGCACCACCTCGGCGCTGCGTACCCGCGCGTTCTCGGACCGGTGGTCGAAGTGCGAGTTCGCGAAGAGCAGGTCGCGGCCGGTCCTGGCGTCGCGCAGGCGAGCCCAGGTGACGATCCGTGTCACGGTGTTGCCCCAGGTCGCCGAGCCGATCACCTGCGGCGTGTCGGACAGCCAGAACTGGTCCCACCACAGCACCGTGAACCGGCGGGTGTCGTAGAAGATCGCGGAGTACTCACCGGCCGCGCCGCCGCCGCGACCGTACCCGACCATCTCGTGGTGCCTGCCCAGCCCCTTCCCGATCGCGGTGAGCTGGTGGAACTCGGCCTCCTGCACGCCGAGCAGCGACGGCTGCTCCAGCTCGAGGAACTCGGTGACCAGGGGCTCGCGCTCGGGCCAGTAGTCCGCGTCCCCCGGCTGCGTGGCGCCCTCGCGGTCGTATCGGATGTTGAAGCTCATGACGTGGATCGCGGGACCCCGGACCCGGCCGACGACGGGCCTGCCGCGTGGCCTGCCGCCCGGCTGGGCCCCGGCGGCGGTGTCCGCCGCCGCCGGGATCGTGGTCGCCCCGGCGGCGACGGTCGCCCCCAAGGCACCGGCCGCGGCGAGGACGCCTCGGCGAGTGATGCTGCTGTTCATGCCGTTCCTCCTGGTTCGACGCACAGTGGTGCCCAGGCGACCAGCCACGGGTGAGCCCTGCGTGAAGCCCGGATGACCGGACGAGGAACACCCGTCCGACGTCGACCGGTCACGTCGTGCGGTCACGTCGCCCGGCAGGTGGGCGCGTGCGCACCGGGCCGGCGCATCGGCGGCGGCACGGGGGCACCCGGACCTCGGCGACGCCGCCGGCCGGGCACACCGGCGTACGAGTTTCGCCGAGTGCTGTGACATCCGGGCGGGTGACGCGTCTGAGCTGCATGACAACGAACCTCATGGACACCGTTTCCTGGGCCGCACACCGTCGCGCCGTCGTCCACACGGTCAAGCGCCGCGTGCCGTTCGTCGACCCCGAGGCCGCCGCGAGCCGCGGGCTCGCGACGCTCTGCGCCCGCATCGTGGCCGACGGCGCCGTGGACCGTCCCGCGGACATCTGGTGCGAGGCCGCCGTCGACGCCGCGTTCGCCATGCTGCGCGAGATGATCCTCGCCGCCTCGCGCCAGGTACGTCCCGCCACGGCCGACGACATGCCCGGTGCGGACGCGTAGCCGGCGGGCGGCCCGGGAGTGACGGCACGGCAAGAGCACTACCCGCGCGTCCTCTCGATTGCGTGCAACGCACGATCGTGACGCCGCCGGACATGGGCGGCGCGTCAGCGGGCGAGTGACCGCGGTCCTTGATAGACCCCTGTCGACGGGCATGATCGAATGCGCGAGAACAGGAACGAACCCATGACGACCGCCCCAGAGCTGTCCCTGGCCGGTACCGACGTCCCCGCCGGGCTCCGTTACGAGGTGCCGCTGGATCCACGTCCGATCGTCATCGAGAGCGGGCCGGAGCTGCAGCCCGTGCTCGCACGGGCGAGCGCCGGTGGTTTCTTCGAGAAGGCTCGCGAGGGCCGCCGGGTCGGAGAGGCGCGCAACACGCTGCACCGCGCCGCGATCGCCTACGCCATGTCCGCACGACCCGTCGAGCGTGACGACCTGGCGTCCATGCTCACGGGGGCCGCGCAGCAATGGTCCGGCACGCTGGCCGACACCGGCAACGAGGTCCCGCAGCCCGCCCCGGACCCGCGTCTGACCACTTCGCTCGCGCTGCTGGAACGCATCGCGACCGTGACGGAGGACGTCGTCCGGACGCGCCGCACCACCCTGCTCAAGCCGCTGCTCGCGGACATCAGGGACGTGCTGCCGCGCGACCGCTGAGGGCAACCCCGACGCTGCCGGCCCGCCCGACGGCCACCAGCCGCTACCCGACCGGGCGGTCACCGGCCCCTACCCGACCGGGCGGCCGCCGAGGTCCGCGAGCGTGCCGTCGACGACGTTCATGTCGACGAACGGCTCGGCCCCGGGGTCGGTGCCGACACCGTCCAGCCGGTCGCGGTGCGAGTACTGCCAGATCGTCCAGTCCCGGCCGTCCGAGAGGCGCGGCGGCAGGACGACGCCCCGGATCCACACCGGGTTGCGGGGGTACCGCCCGGCGAGGTAGGCGTCGTACGCCTCGGCCGTCGTGTAAAGGGTTGCGGGGCGCCCGTAGTGCTCCTCGATCTCCGTGAGCAGCGGGTCGAGGATCTCGTGGACCCGGTCCGCCGGCGGCAGGTCGCCCAGATACTCCCCGTAAGGCTCCAGATCGACGACCGGCGTCAGTGCGTCCGCCTCCGGGGGGACCGTGTCCACGAGGTTCGCCGCCTGCTCCTGCCCCGAGCTCTCGAAGCTCATGAAGTGGTAGGCGCCGACCATCAGGCCTGCGGCCCGCGCGCCGTCCCAGTTCTCGGCGAAGCGCTCGTCGACGTACCCCGACCCCTCGGTGGCCTTGACGTAGGCGAAGTCGATGTCCTGCGCGGCGACCAGTTCCCAGTCGATCGTGCCGTTGTGGTGCGACACGTCGATGCCGCGGACGTCGTACCCGGCGGCGAACACGCGGTTCGGCCAGAGCACGCCCGCTGCCACGAGGACGGCCAGGACGACGCCCGAGGCCAGGGCGGCGATCAGCACGGAGGCGATCCACCGCCGTCCGGTGTGGGAAGGCGACCTTTCCGGCTCCTCAGGCATAACGGAAAGATATCCCCGCGACACGCCGAACGGTGACGCGACTCTCGCGAGCCCGAAGACGCCTGCTGCGACTCGCCGGAATTGCCGGACCCGACCTGCGTGTCGACGACGGTCGAAAAGTTACAGGACCGACCTTGTCAAGTTATTCGGCGTCACCACATGCCTGGTCGAGACAAGCACGATTTCTTCACCTAGCGTCGAGTCCGTTGCGTCATAGGACGACGCAGCCACGGGTGGCCGCGACCAGCTGTACGCGGCTCCCGGAGACCCTAGGTGCGATTCGGAGAATCACTGGTGAGTACCAACGTCAGGTGCGGTCGACACCGCGCCGACCACACTCCCAACACCCCGCTTACTGCACTGTCGAAGACCGCAGCGGACGCCGCACGCAAGGGCGCGCTCGTCGCGGCGACATCGGGGATCATCGCGACGACGCTGTCCAGCACGGCGTCCGCCACGCCTGAGGGCAACGCCCGCTACGAGCGCGTCACGGGGCTCGATCTCGAGGCCCTGAACGCCGCGCGTACCCACATCGAGACGGCGCCGGCGGTGAGGGTGGCGCCCGATGCACGCATCGACCTCACGACCCCCGTGGTCAAGGTGAAGCCGGCGCCGGAGCCGGAGCCCGAGCCGGAACCCGAACCCGAGCCGGAACCCGAGCCGGCCGACGCCGGAGCCGCGGTCCCGGCGTCAGGCGGCTCGATCGGCGCCCGCGTGGTGTCGATCGCGATGCAGTTCGTCGGCACGCCGTACGTCTACGGGGGCGAGTCGCCCGGTGGCTTCGACTGCTCCGGGCTCGTCAAGTACGCCTTCGCACAGGTCGGCGTCTCGCTCCCGCACTCGTCGTCGGCCCTGCGCGGCTCGGGCATGGTCGTGTCCGCCGCCGAGGCGCGGCCGGGCGATCTGGTCTGGACTCCCGGCCACATCGCCATCTACGCCGGCAACGGGATGGTGGTCGAGGCGGTCAGCTACGGCACACCGCTGAGCTACCGCGCCATGTGGCAGTCCAACCCGACCTTCGTCCGGGTCGTCTGACCGGACGTCCGACCGGTTCCCGACAACCGGCTTCGCGCCGAGGTGGTGGCCGCCTGCCCGGCCGCTACCTCGGCGCGAAGGCTCGCAGCTCGTCGAACTCGTCATCCTCCTCGCCGTCGTCGGCCCCGCGGGTCAGTCGCAGCCCGGCGACGGCCACACCGAGCAGCAGGCCCACCACCCAGCCGCCGAGGTCGTGCCCGTCGACCGAGAACGTCGTCTCGCGCAAGGGCGCCCAGGCGGCATCCAGCACCACGGGAACCGACAGCGGCGCCGCCCCGGGCGCGAAGAATCCGCTCACGGCGTCGAGCACGGGACCGGCGGCCTGGAGCACCCACACCAGCCCCGCCGCGGGCAGCCAGCCCAGCATCTGCAGCGGATTGCGGTCGACGCCCAGTCCGAGCGCGATGCCGAGCGCCACCGCGAAGATCCACCAGGTCCCCTGCGGGACGGCGGAGTGCCCGGGCAGCAGGCCCCACAACCACCCGTCCGCGAGCACGACCGGCAGCGCGAACGCGGCGGCGCGCACGGGCGCCGGGGCGAGTGCAGCCAACAGGCCGAGCGTCAGTCCCAGGGCCGTGGCCCCCACGGCGACGGCCAGCAGGGCGTCGGCCTTGGCGTCGTCGGCTCCGTCGGCCGCGTTGACCTGCCACCAGGCCCCACCGCCGGCGGCGGCCAGCGCCAGCGCCGTCCCGAACACGGCGGCCACGGCTCCGCCGGCGCGATGGCGGGCGAGCCGTGCGCTCGCCCCGGCCAGGACGCCTCCGATGACGCTCATCGTGACCAGGGAGGCGACGGCGTCCTCCGCCACGAGCGGGATCGGCGTGAACGCGCCGATCTCCTCGAGGGAGGCGGACCGGATCCCGAGGGCCTGTGAGATCTCGTGCACGATCCACGGCAGGAATCCGACGACCCACCAGACCACAGCGCTGATCGGAAGGATCCACCACCCGGAGATCCGTGCGGGGAGATCGTTCGACGTGAGCGTTTCGGTCACCGTGTCGGTCGCGCCGTTGGACATGGCGCGCACCGTAGCGGAACCCGCGTGTCAGGCGTCGCCGGATCGGGTGAAATCTCCGGCAAAAATGGCCATCTCCCGCCAATTCCCGCTCTGCGTGACACGTTCGTGACTTTTTCGCCGAAGGTGTGTACCTTGAGTCTCGCTTCCCCCGAACGGGTGAAGTCACGAGGCGGACGCCGAGCCCTGCCACCGCATCGTGCCCAGGATGACCACGGCAGGGACGGGGGAACCATCTCCGGGCGACGAACCGGCGGAACTCGCAGGAGTTCCGAAGGGGCGGCGCCCTTGGGGTGAAGCCGGGCAGAACCCCCACATCTGCTCGGCCGGGTGAGCATCTCCCACCCGAACCCGACAGCTCACCTCGTAGGCGCTACAGGAGAAACAGGTGACCAACGCCACCCAGCGCGGACGCCATCGCGCGGACCGCAAGGCCACAACCCCCCTCACGATCATCGCCCGCACGGCCTCCGAGAACGCGAGCACCGCCGCTCGCCGCGGGGCTCTGGCCGTCGCCGCCGGCGGTGTCCTGGTCTCGACCTTCGCCACGACCTCCCACGCCGCCCCGGCCTCCAGCGACGTCAAGACCGCCGCGAAGATGGACGGCCTCAACCTGGACGCGCTGAAGGAGACCGCCGGTCAGGCCATCAGCGGGGCTGCGACGGTCTCGGTCGGGCACGACGTCAAGCTCGACGTGGAGGGTGCTGCCGTCACCGCCGACGGCAGCACCAAGGTCGAGGGCCTCGTCGAGGTGACCCCGGCCCCGGAGCCCCCGCCCACGCCGCTCAACGTCCAGATCGTGAACACGGCCTACAACTACCTCGCGGGCGCATACGTCTGGGGCGGTTCGACCCCCGGCGCGTTCGACTGCTCGGGCTTCATCCAGTACGTCTACGGGCTGTACGGGATCGGTCTGCCGCACTCCTCCTCGGCGATGCTCAGCGCCGGCTACCAGGTCTACGACCCGCAGCCCGGCGACATCGTCTGGAGTCCCGGCCACGTCGCCCTCTACGCGGGCAACGGCATGATCATGGAGTGGTACCAGTCCGGCCTCCCCGGCCGCTACACCGAGATGTGGCAGGACAGCCCCGTCTTCATCCGCGTCATCTGACACCTGTGATCCGACGCGATCGCGTCGGGCACGCATACTGTTTCACGAGCGCCGCGGCGCCGCCGGCTTCCCTGCCTGGCGGCCCGCGGCGCTCGGCGTATCGCCGCGACGACGGCGACCCGCCGGGCCGACCGCTCACGGCCAGTCGCAGTAGTCCGCGATGTACTCGAAGAGATCGCGCTTCGCGTCGTCGGGCATCGGCACGTACACGGCCCGCTGTTCCGCTCCGGCCACCGTGGTGTGCACGGGCAGGAAGGTGCCCCGCTTGTCCTCGGAGACGGCGTGGTGGTCGCACCGGGTCGGCACGAGGGCGAGTTCGAGGACGCCGTCGTCCTGGCCCGCCAGGGCCCTGCCGGTCCATGCCTCGCCGTCGACCGGGTCGATGAGGGTCGAGCCGTCGATCCGGGTGATCCGGACGTCGGGTCCGCCCGGGACCGGCTCGACGGTCAGGGTGAGGACCGCGACGGTCTCGTCGCCGCGGCGCTCGGTACGCACGGTCTCGCCCTGGGTGAGCGTGACGCCGGAGGCGACGGCCGCGGCCGCGCAGTCCTGTGCGAGATTCCGGGTCAGGTGGTCGCCGGGGTCGGAGACGGGCACCTGGACGGTGGTCGGTTCGCCGTGGTCGCCGCGGCTCCCGGCCGCCAGGGTGACCGCGGCACGTAGCTCGGCGCCGACGACGGCGTCCTCGGCCGGGTCGGGTCGACAGGTGGCCGTGCCGAGCTGGACGTAGAACCCTCGGCGACCGCCGGCGGCCAGGGTCTCCGGACGGAACGGCCGCGACGTGGTCTCCGTCGACGGGCCGAAGCTCTCACTCTCCAGCACACCGCCGAGCAGCACGAGGTCGGTGTCCGACATGTTGGCCACCTCGATCTCGACGACGCGATCCGCGTAGTCGAGGCGGGACTGCTGCAGCGTGACGGAGAGGTCCGCGGCGACGCCATCGGGCACGACGGGGCCGGACCGGCCCGCGCTCGTCCCGCCGTCGGCGCCGCAGCCGACCAGGAGGACGGACGCGGCGAACGCGGACACGGTAAAGGCCCGGACCTGCGGGACGCACTGCGACATGCGCACCAAACTAGGCCCGGGCCCTCACCCGTGTCAGTAGGTCAGTCCGCCTTCTTCCGGTTGAAGATCATCTCGAAGACGCCGATGACGATCAGCGCGCCGATGACCGAGAACAGCCAGGCCTGCCAGGACCAGAACTGAGTCATCTCGATGCTGAAGATGAGCTGGCCGAGCCAGCCGCCGAGCATCGCGCCCAGCACGCCGAGCAGCAGGGTCAGCCAGAAGCCGCCCTTCTGCTTGCCCGGCAGGATGATGCGCGCGATGACGCCGGCCAGCAGACCGAGGATGAGGAAGGGAATGAAACCCATGGTGATGGTCCTCCAGTGAGAGTGGGTGTTGCGGCACCTACCTTGGCACTGAACCGCCGCTTTCGCCCAGTGTGTACGGCGATTCGTTGCATGAGGTGCATATCTCGCCATGGACGGCGATGCCGGACACCGGCGGAACGCTAGGCTTCGCGTTGCCAACGGACCGATGACGGGCAGGGAAAGCGGAGTGAGGCGCGTGCAGGCGATTCGCGGACGAGTGAGAGACCTGGTCGAGGCGACCTGGTTCACCCGTGCGATCCTCGCGGTGATCGTCGCGAACGCGATCGTGCTCGGGATCGAGACGTCGATCGACGGTGGGCCGGTCGACGTGTGGCTGACGCGCGTGGACGCGGTGATGCTGTGGATCTTCGTCGTCGAGCTGTGCCTGCGGATCTTCGCGCACGGTCGCCGGTTCTTCACCGACCCGTGGAGCATCTTCGATCTGCTCGTCGTGAGCATCGCCCTCGTCCCGGCGTCGATCGACTCGCTGTCCGCGCTGCGGGCGCTGCGGATCCTGCGCGCGCTCCGGGTCGTGAACGCCGTCCCGTCGATGAAGCGCGTGGTGAACGGGCTGATCGCGGCCGTGCCGGGCATGGGATCGGTGGGCGCGTTGCTCGTGCTGGTGCTGTACGTGTCGGCGGTCATCGCCACGAAGCTCTTCCGCGACGTCGCCCCGGAACACTTCGACAACCTCGGGGTCACGCTGTTCACCCTGTTCCAGGTGATGACCGGCGAGGCCTGGCCGGACGTCGCGGCCACCGTCATGGCCGAGATGCCGGGCGCCTGGCTCTTCTTCGTGCTCTTCATCCTCGTCGTCAGCTTCGCGGTGCTGAACCTGTTCATCGCCGTGATCGTGAGCGGCATGGAAAGCCTCGAGGAGGAGCTCGTCGAACACGACCGGGAGGACGACGCCTCGAACGCCGCGCTCCTGGCGGAGATCCAGGCGGTCCGTGCCGAACTGGCGGCCCTCCGCGCCGAGCGCAACGGCGCACCCGACCCGGTGGACGCACCGACCGGGGGCTCGAGGTAGCACGAGCGCCGGATCGACCTGCCCCCAGCGCAGTTCGATCCGGCGCTCGGCCGGAGGTGCGGAGTCCGGCGCCGATCGGCGTGCTCCCAGCACACTCCGATCGACGCCGGCCCCGTCGGACGGACCGGCTCGGCCCGCCCCCAGCGCGGTCCGAACCTTCGCGTCGGTGGGAAGACGCGCGGACGGCGCGGATGTCACAGCGTTTCGCACGGGCGGCTGGTGTGACCTGCATCACATCCCGCTACCACCGACTCGGGAGGCGGGTTGATGTGTTGTCGGGCACACTCAGCAGGCGGAACCGCCCCAAACCCAGACAGACGAGCGATACTCCCCGACAAAATGGCTGGAGTGCTGTGACATTCGATCCCCTCGAGCGTCAGGGGCACATGACAAGTACCGAACACACCGAGCTCGTCCGGCTCGGTGCGCAGTATCTGCGCGCCTATTCGGATGGCGACGCCGTCAGCCTGTACCGGCTGGCGGACGCCTGGGGAGCCTCGGATCTGTGTGCGGCTGCCTGTGAGGTCGCCCTCGCGGTCATCAACGCGACGACCGGGCCACGCGGGATCGACGCCGTCTACGAGGCGTTCCATCGCCAATGAACCACGAATCACTCCAACGACAGCAATACCGACAGTGAGGATGACCCCAGACATGCTCAAGGAATACGACCTGCTGCTATATATCCCGCCAAGGGGCTTGCTTTTACCCACTGCCCCGGTGGGAACATGTATGGGCGTGCCCGCTGTCGACGGCCGACGCGATGAAGGGGGAGAGCATCGGTGACCACCACTGACGTACAGATCGATGACTGGGTCATCCACCGGCCCAACGTGGTGCGGTCCGTCGCCGCGCGCGTCCCCGGCGTCGACGCCGACGAGGCGGCGAGCCGTGCCCTCGAGAAGATGATCCGGATCGTCAACAACGACGGGGAGATCGCGGATCCGGCGGCGTACTGGCGCCGCGCGGCGATCAACGAGGCGTACTCGATCGCCCGCGAGTCCGGCCGCGCCGTCGTCGTCGAGGACGGGACCCTCTCCGCGCTCACCCCGCCCGTGGAGGGCGCGGAGCGCGACGCGGAGCGTGAGGCCGACGTCGCGATGCTGCGGGACGCCCTCGCCGACCTGAACGACGACGATCGCAAGCTCCTCTTCAACCGCCATGTCGACGACATGGCGGTCAACGACATCGCCGGCGACCTCGGGGTCCGGCCACACGCGGTCACCATGCGCCTGCGTCGCGCGGAGGAGCGCCTCGCCGGCGCCTTCGCCGCCGCGCACGCGCGCAAGGTCAACGAGCCCGAGTGCCGCACCACCCGTGCCGCGATGCACGACTACCTCAAGGGTCGTCTGCTGCCGCGCCGGTCCAAGCGCCTCGAGATGCACATCGACAGCTGCGCGGACTGCACGCACGCGTTCATCGACGTCCGCGAGATCTCGTGGATGCTGCGCGAGTTCGGCGACCAGCTCGTCGCCATCTTCTTCGGGGGCATGGCCGTGAGCGGTGCCGCCACCCTGGCGAAGAAGAAGGCGGACGAGAAGAAACCCCAGCAGAAGAGGCCGGACCCGAAGCAGATGGCGGTCGCGGCGAGCGTCCTGGCACTGCTCGCGCTCGCCGGTGGCGCCTGGGGCGCCTACATGGCGACCCAGCCCGAGATCCAGGCGGAGGCGTCGTCCGAGGACGGCGGGGACGGGGCGGGTTCAGGAGACGGAGCCGGTTCCGGGGACGGTGGCGGCGCCGGGGAGGGCGCCGATCCCGCCGCCGAGGCGGAGAAGCCGGAGCCCGACGCCGAACCGGAGCCGGAGGCGGAGGAGCCGCCGAACGTCCCGCCGGAGGACCCGCAGCCCCGGGAGGAGTTCCCGCCGCCGCTCGACCAGTCGACGCCGGAGGCACCGTCCGACGGCGCCGCACCCCAGGCCGAGCCCGACCCTGCGCCGGACCCCGGTCCCGGGGACGCACCGCCACCCGCGCCGGAACCCGGGCCCGAGGAGCCCGCCGGCGGCGAGGGCAACGGTGGCGACGGCAACAACGGCGGGGGCAACAACGGCGGCGGGAACAACGGGAACGGAAACGATCCCGGCAACGGGGGCGGAGGCGAGCCCGGCGCTCCTGAGCCGCCGGAGCCGCCCGAGGCGCCCGAGACGCCTGAGGCACCCCCGGGTGGCCTCGGCAGCGTGCTGGGCGAGCTGCCCCTCGGCGGCCTGGAGAACGTGCTGGGCGGGCTCGAGGACATCCCTGTCATCGGCGACCTGCTGAATCTTGCGGTCTTCGGCGATGTGGCCGGCGGGCTCGGTGACGGCACGCAGGCCGTCGACGACCTCACGGGCGGCCTGTCGGGCGACGGCGCGGAGGCGGTCGACGAGCTCGCGGGGAACCTGCAGGGCAACTGAACGAGCGCCTCACCTCGACGAGCGCCCCACCTCGGAGGGCCCGGGACCGGAATCGGACCCGGGCCCTCCGTGCGTCCGGGCACACGATCGGGGTGTGGCGGGTACCGAGTCTTGGAGCTGAGTTGGGCGGTATCCCACTGATATCTCCGATATTTCAGACGAAGCTTCCATGCACGGACACGTAAGTGCCACCATGTCGGTGGTGCCTCGCCGCTGACCGGCGGCGCGGCGCCTCGCGGACTGGAGGACGAGGTTGCACACGCTGATCAGCACTGATCTGAGCGAGCTGGCCGCCCAGCGGCGCGCTGTCGTGTTCGCCGTGTCGCGGCAGGTTCCGGGCGCCGACCCGGAACTGGCCACGAGCTTCGGCCTCGAGCAGCTGTGCCGAGAGATCGCCGTGCACGGGGCCGTCGATCGCCCGGTGGACTACTGGCACCACGCGGCGATCGACGCAGCAACCGAGGCATCGGCGAACGAGACGTCGGCGGCGACGGCGTCCGCGACCAAGACGTCCGCGGCCGGCAGTTCCGCGGCCGGCAGTTCCGCGGCCGGCAGTCCCGCGGCTGAGACCTCGGCGGCAGGAGCTGCTACGGCAGAGCTGGCAGGAACCCGGCCCGCCGCCACGGGACCGGCCGACGCCGCCGCGACCGCCGTCGTCCGCGAGGAGGCACCGTCCACCACGCCGCGCCCCGCGGTACACACCACGCCGGGCGCCGGGCGCACGGAGCTTCCGCCGTCGATCGCGCCGGCCGCGCCCACCGCGGGACCACCGCCCGCGACGCGACGCACGCGGCCGGCCAGTAACCGGCCCGCACCCGGTTTCGCGACCGTGACGCCCCTCGACCCGGCGGCGTGCCGGATCACCCGCGGTGCCATGCACGACTACATCCGGCACCGGCTGCTGCCGGGACGCCGCCGCGAGCTCGAGGACCACCTGGTCGACTGCGCGGCGTGTGTGCGCGCGTTCACCGACGTCCGGGAGTCGTACTGGCTCCAGCAGGCGGCGCCTCCCGTGGTCCGGCTCGGCACGGTGTCGGTCCCCGACGTGCCACCCGCACCCGCGGCCGCGGCACGCTGACCAGAGCCCGCGGCTGATCAGACGTCGCGCCGGAGCAGGAGCAGTACCTCGTAGTGCTGGGTCTGCGGGAACATGTCGAGCAGGACTCCGCGAACGGGCCGGAGCCGGGGCATGTGCGACAGGTCGGCGGCCAGTGTGGTGGCGTTGCAGCTCGAGTACAGGACATGGCCGACCGCCGACTCGTCCAGGGCCCGGGCCAGGCCGGCCCCGATCCCGCGCCGGGGCGGGTTGACGATCACCATCTCCGGGGCCTCCGTGGCCAGCCGTCCGACGACGTCGCGCGCATCGCCCGCCTCGAACCGCACATCGTGCAGCCCGAGTCCGTCGGCGGTCGCCGACGCCGCGGCGACCGCCTCCCGGCTCAGCTCGATGCCCGTCACCGATCGGCCGGGCGCCGCACAGTGCAGCGCGAATCCGCCCACGCCGCAGTACAGGTCCCACAAGGCGGCCGGGCCGACGTCGTCCACCCACTCGCGCGCCTGCCGGTACAGGCCCGCCGCCACCTCGGTGTTCGTCTGGAAGAAGCTCTGCGGCCGTAGGCGCAGCGGGATGCCGTCCAGCCGCATCGTCAGCGCCTCGGAGTCGGTCAGCACGATCTCGCGGTCGCCCTCGAGGACGGCCGCGTGGGCCGGCTGCACGTTCACCGTGGCGACCACCAGGTTCGGCAGCGCGGAGCGCAACGACGGCAGGTGCTTGCGGACGCGGGCGAGCGCCTCGGTGGAGCGCATGACGAACCGGACCATGAGCTCGCCGTCGGGCGAGATCGTGACCAGCACGTACTTGAGTTCACCGCGCTCGGCCGTGGCCTTCCGGGACTTCCCGGCGCGTGCCCGCGCCGTCGTCGGCCCTGGGACACGATACGGTTCCAGGCGCGCTCGCCTGATGAACTCGGCCAGCGGCGCGAAGGCGGCCTGGAGGGCCGGCGGGTAGAGGCCGCAGTCGGTGAGGTCCACGCCGTGCCCGACCCGGTCGAGAATACCGAGCACCGGCTCGTCGACCGTGCCGCTGACGACCATCTTCGCCCTGTTGCGGAACCCGGACTCAGGCCCTGTCACGGGCGGGAGCCAGTCGATCCCGGTGGTGGGTGCGGCCGGGGCGGAACGCGGGGACGCCGTGGACGGGCCGGCCACGCCGGGTGCGCCGACCACGTCAGGTACGCCGTCCGCGCCGGGTGCGGCGGTCCCGCAAGGTGTGGCGCCCGCGCCAACCGCGGTCGCCGCGCCCCTCGCGCCTGCCAGGAGCCGGGACACGTGCGCCTGCTTCTCCGCGACCTGGGTCGCGTACGGAGTCTCCAGGAGGGTGCACGAGTGGCAGCGTCCGGCGTCGAAGTGTGGGCACTGCACGCCGCTATTGTCTCGCGTTCTAGGGCTACCCGTCGTCCTCGACGTGCCGGGATCGGTGCTTCGCCTGGGATCGCTCGGTCTCGTGGATGTTGCGGGCGAGCTCGTCCGACATCCACCGCAGCTCGCCGGCCCATTCCTCCACCTTCGTGCGGGTCGCGACGATGTCCTCGACGGTGGCGTCCGCGGAGGGCGCCTCGGGGGCCGGCGCGGCATGGTGCGACTCTGCCGTGGACAGCGCCTCGTTCAGCGCCTGCAGCACTCCGGCGTCGGCGGTCCTGCCGGCGGCGGCGGTGTCCCGCCCTTGGTCGATGCGTTCACCGAGCTCTGCTCGCGCTGCCTCGCCGGCATCGATCAGCTGCACGACGGCGGCCCGGGCTTCCTCACGCTCAATGGCCGTGTTCTCCTCGGCCTCCGCCTGACGGCTCAGGTGCACACCCCACGCCACACCGACGACAGCCAGCGGCACGACGAGTGCGGAGGCGATGATCAGGGCCGCGCGGCGACGAGGGTGCACGGATGTAGTGTTTCGTCTGCGCCGGGCGGATGCCAGCGCGGGCAGGGCCGACGCGGGCAGGGCCGACGCGGGCAGGGCCGACGCGGGCAGGGCCGACGCGGGCAGGGCCGACGCGGGCAGGGCCGACGCGGGCAAGGCCAGCTCGGGCGGGACCGATGCGGGCAGTGCCGACGCGGCCAGGGCCGACGCCCTCAGCTCTCGCGCGGATACCGGTCGGCGATCTCTTTGAGCTTGGCGACGTACGCCGCTCGTTCCTCGTCCTCCCAGTCCGGGATGTTGGAGTTCTGCCGCCTCAGACCGGCCGCGCCGTCGTACTGCTCGCGGAGGATGTCGGCGTGCCCCGCGTGGCGGGCCAGGTCCCCGAGCGTGTGCACGATGAGGCGGAACAGCGTGGTGTCGGTGTTGTCGGACCACCACGGGACGATGCCCGGGGTGTCGAGCGCCAGGGCGTCGATGTTCTCCTCGGTGAAGGTCCACACGCGGCGGTAGAGGTCGATCGTCCCGGCAAGCGTCTCGTCGGTCGTGAGGTAGAAGTCGGCCTGCGGGTCCTCCTCGACAGCGTCCAGTGAGACGAGTTCCTCCGGCGTGGGCCAGGGCCGGCCGACGACGTCACCGAGGTACGTGGCCTCCACGGTCGTCAGGTGCTTCACCAGGCCGGCGAGGTTGTTGCCGCTGGGGACGCGGGGCCATCGCGCCTCTCGCTCGGACAGGTCCTCGACCTTCCAGACAAGAGCCTCGCGGGCCTCGCGGAGGTACCTCTTGAGGATCCGCTTCTGGAACTCCTCGCCGGTCTCGGCATCGGTCTCGGTCCTGCTGCTGTCGTTCCTTGCGGTGTTCATATGTGGCTCCCGGAGCGTGCGTAGGCTTCTGGCCACCCCGGGGACACCGGGTATGGCTGGGCCCAGCATCACACCGGACACTGACATTCGACCCCCGCGGCCCGGCTCGGTGGCGCGGCCTGTGTGGAAAACTCGGTCCGCGTGTCGGTGTCCGGGTGCAGAGTTGTCGCATGACCGAGACGACGACGGACCGCACCGACCAACCCCCCACCTCGCTGCCGCCTCAGGCCGGCGCCCGATGCTTCGGCGACGGCGATCCGCTGTACGAGGCGTACCACGACACGGAATGGGGTCTGCCGGTGCACGGCGAGGCAGAGCTCTTCGAGCGCATCGCGCTGGAGGGCTTCCAGTCCGGGTTGTCCTGGATCACGGTGCTGCGCAAACGCCCTGCGTTCCGCGAGGTGTTCCACGGATTCGACCCCGCGGCGGTCGCGGCGTTCACCGAGCGGGATGTCGAGCGGCTCCTCACGGACGCCCGCATCATCCGGAACCGCATGAAGATCGAGGCCACCGTCGTGAACGCCAGGGCCCTCACCGCACTGCACGGCCAGGGACGCACCCTGGACGAGCTGTTCTGGTCGTTCGCACCCGACGATCCCGGGCGCGAACGCCCCGCTCTGTGGGCGGACGTCCCGGCGCAGACCGGAGAGTCCAAGGCGCTCAGCAAGGCCCTGAAGAAGGAGGGGTTCCGTTTCGTGGGCCCGACGACGATGTACGCCGCGATGCAGGCGTGCGGTCTCGTGGACGATCACCTGTCGACCTGCCCGGCGGTGACCACGCCGAGACCATGAGCGCTCGGACCATGGCAACGATCCTCACGATCAGTCCACACGTTCCTGCCCGCTGAGCTTCTGGATGGCCGTCATGACCTCTTCCGTGAGCTCGCGGCGCGCCTTGGCGGGCCTGGTCCCGGCCTCGATCTGTCGTGACGGGTCGATCGGCGTCCCGAAGTGCACTTCGATCCGGCCGAGCCGCGGCATCTTGCCGATCGGCTTGACCTTATCGGTTCCCTTCAACCCCACGGGGACGACGAGCGCCTTCCCGGTGAGCGCGAGCCACGCGGCTCCCGTGTGCCCCTTGTGCAGCTTTCCGTCGCGCGAGCGGGTCCCTTCCGGGTAGATCCCGAACGCCCCGCCCTTCTCGAGCACGGCGAGCGCGTCCTCCAAGGAGCGCTGGCCGGCCCGAGGGTCGTTCCGGTCCACCGGGATGTGCCCCATCGTGGTGAAGAACCAGCGGGAGAGCGCACCCTTGACGCCCTTGCCGGTCCAGTACTCCTTCTTCGCCAGGAACGTCACGTGCCGGGGCACGGTGATCGGGATGATCACGGAGTCGATGAAGGACAGGTGATTGCTCGCGAAGATGACCGGGCCCTTGCGCGGGATGTTGTCGACCCCCGTCACCCGCGGCCGCAGCAGCACGGCTGACAGGATCGACACGATGAGCTTCAGTACCCGGTACGTCACCCGCACATTGTGCACCGCCTCCCCACCCCCGCGGTGAATCGGACTTCCGACGTCGCGCGATCTTTCACCCACCAAAAGCTGACCAAGACACGGTCAGAGGGCGGTCACCAGGTAATCGTCCGCAGCGTCGTCCCAGGCCAGGCTGACGGCGCCGGAGTCCTGCGCCGCCTTCGCGAACTGCAGGAACCCGCGGTATCCGAGTGCCTTCTCCGAGAAGTCGGGGCGTTCCTTGCGCACGGCGTTCTTCAGCCCGGAGAGCGCCGCGCTCCCGCCGGATCCCTGGACCACGGACCGCAGCAGCGCGAACGCGGCGTCGGCGTCGCCCGCCTCAGGGAGCGAGATCTCGGGGTCGCCCTTCGACGGCCCTTCGGACAGCACGACGAATCCACGATCGGCGAGGAACCGGATGAACTCGCCGAAGGTGCGGAAGCCGTAGTCGGACTCGCTGAAGGTCGGATCCTTGCGTACCAGGGTCCGCTTGAGCATGGACGCGGTCACGGAGTCGGACGACGACGCCTGGAGATCCTTGAGCGTCTGGGCCACCCGTACCTCCATGGTGGGCGGCTCGCCGGCCGGCTCCTCCGCATCCTCGTCGACGACGGCCACTTCGGCGGGCTCGGGCGGAGGCGTCTCCTTCACCTTGCGCTTCCTGCCCGACGACACCGCGCCGGCCTTGTCCGGCTCGACGGGCTCCTGCTTGCCGCCGTCGCCGGGCGGCACGGCCTCCGGAGCCCCGGCCACGGACCGCCGTCGGGCACCACGGGACCTCGTCGCCTTCGGCCTCGGCTCCTCGTCGGGAACGTCGACGCCCTCGAGGCGGTCGTAGAAGAGGAACTCGTCGCAGGCGGCGGGCAGCAGGCGGGACGTGGAGAGCTCCACGCCCACGCCGATGACCCGCTTGTTCAGCTCGCGCAGCTTGTGGACGAGCGGCGAGAAGTCGCTGTCGCCGGTGCACATGACGAACGTGGAGATGTAGTCGCGCTCGAAGGCCATCTCGATGGTGTCGACGACCATCTTGATGTCGGCGGCGTTCTTCCGGGAGGCGCCCATGCGCTGCGGCATCTCGATGAGCTCGACCTGGTGCCGGGTCAGGGCGCGGCGGTCCTCGTCGAAGTACGACCAGTCCGCGTAGGCGCGGCGCACGACGACTCGCCCGCGTACCGCGAGGGCGTCGGCGATGGGGCCGAAGTCGAACTGCATGCCGCCCAGGTGCTCCCGAGCGCCGAGCGCCAGGTTCTCGTAGTCGATGAAGACGGCGAGGCGCTCTTCGTTGTCCATGGTTGCCACCTTACGGGCTACCGCCGACATCGCCGCCGTCCGGCGCGACGGAGCGCCACGTCTCAGCACGTGAGCGGAATCTGGATCGCATGGCGGGCATGTGTGACCATGAGGGCTCACCATCCAGAGCGGTCGAGAGTCCTGGCTCGCTGACACCGCAGCAACCTGTCGCTCCGTGCCGGAGCCGACAAGGTGCTAACGCCAGGTGCGATGGGAGCATCACCTATGGCTGTCGAGACGCCGCACCCGAGCCGGCCGACGATCTCGTTCGAGCTCATGCCGCCGCGCCGACCCGACGTGGCGCCGAAGTTCTGGGAGACCGCCCACCGGCTCGTCGCGACGCAGCCCGACTTCGTCTCCGTCACCTACGGTGCGGGCGGGGGCGACCGCGCCACGGCACGCGATGTCGTGGCCAAGCTCCTGGAGGGCACGCCGGTCCTCCCGGTCGCGCACCTGACCTGTGTCGGCGCGTCCCGTGAGGACGTGTCGGAGGTCATCGACGACTTCCTCGACGCCGGCGTGCGCACCTTCCTGGCCCTGCGCGGCGACCCCCCGAAGGACCAGCCGGACTGGCGGCCGCCGGCCGACGGCGTGCACTCCAGCATCGAGCTCGTCCGGCTCCTTCGTACCGTCGAGGAGCGCCGCTGCGCCGCCAGCCCGGCCACCGCGCTCCGCGGCGCGACCAAGCCGCTCACCATCGCCGTGGCGACGTTCCCGAACGGCAACGCGGACGCGGGCACCACGCGCGAGCAGGAGGTCGTCCGGCTCCTGGAGAAGCAGGAGGCGGGCGCGTCCTTCGCGATCACGCAGCTGTTCTACGAGGCCGAGTCGTACACCGGCTTCGTGGAGGCGGCCCGGAGGGCCGGAGTGACGATCCCGATCCTCGCGGGAGTCATCCCCACGACGGAGCCGCGCCGTCTGCGCCGCGTGGAGGAGCTGACCGGCGTCGTACCGCCGCGGGAGCTGCTCGCGGAGCTCGAGGGCCTGCGGCTCGACGACGGCTCGCCCGACACCGAGGCACAGCACGCCCGCGGCATCGAGCACTCGGTACGCCTCGCCCGCGCCGTCCTGGACGCGGGCGCACCCGGCATCCACGTCTACACGTTCAACAAGCACCGCCCGGCGCTGGACCTCCTGTCCGGCGTCGGCCTCACGACCACCTCGGCCTGAGAGGTCGCGCGGGCCCTGAGAGCCCGTGCGACCACGCCGAGGCCCCGCCTCTCCACGGAGGCACGTACACCCATCCAGAGCGGCCGAGAGACCTGGCTCGACGACGCCGCAGCAACCACCCCCGCCCGGGGGCACGGTGCTCAATGCCAGGTGCGATGGAGCTGAGATGACTGACACGACCGCGCCGGACTCCCCGCGCCCCGACTTCCCGCACGCCACCGCGCTCGGCTATCCCCGGATCGGGCGGCGGCGCGAGCTCAAGCGCGCGCTCGAGTCGTACTGGGCCGGTACGACGACGGCGGACGACCTGGAGCGCACGTCCCGTGAGCTGCGCCTCGCCACCGTGCGGCGCCTGGTGGAACTCGGCCTGGACCCGGGGACGGGTGCCGTCCCGAACTCGTTCTCTCGCTACGACCAGGTCCTCGACGTCACCGCGACGCTCGGCGCGATCCCGGCCCGCTTCGGGCACCTTGCCGCGTCCTCCGCGGCGGAGTCCGTCGCCGGGGCGTCGACGGGAGACCGGGCCGGACTCGCGCCCACGGGATCCGCCACCGGCATCTCCACCGAGGCGTACTTCGCCCTCGCCCGCGGCACGGCCGATCAGCCGCCCCTCGAGCTGACCAAGTGGTTCGACACGAACTACCACTACCTCGTTCCGGAGATCGGGCCGGAGACGCCCATCGGATTCGCCGACGACCGCATCGTCCGCGAGTTCACCGAGGCCGCTCGCCCGTCCGACGGCGGCACGCCCGTCGTGACGCGCCCGGTCGTCGTCGGTCCGGTGACCTACCTGCTGCTCAGCAAACCCGAGGACGGCGCGCCGGAGGACTTCTCCCCGCTGAGCCGCCTGGACGACGTCGTGGCCGCCTACCGCGAGCTGCTCGCCGCGCTCGCCGCCGCCGGGGCGCCCTGGGTGCAGCTCGACGAGCCCGCGCTCGTCAGCGACCTGATCGGTGTCCCGTTCGACGGGCCGACCGGCCCGGGCCAGGACCGGAACGAGCCCGAGTCGGCGCCGAGGACCGTGTCCGACGCCGTCCGCCGGGCGTACGCCACGCTCACCGCCCCGGAAGCAGGGGCCGGACGCCCGCAGATCCTCGTCGCGGCGCCGTTCGGCGACCTGCGGCGCGAGTCCGGTGACCGCCTGGAGCTGCTCGCCGGGACCGACGTCGAGGCGATCGCGCTGGACCTCGTGCGCGGCACCGCGCCCTCGTCGCGACCGGCCGTCCAGGACGCCGCCGACGGCGGTCCCGGGAACGCCGCGCGCGGCGCCGGACTCGCCGTTCCTGGGCTCGCGTCGAAGACCCTCGTCGCGGGCGTGATCGACGGCCACAACATCTGGCGCGCCGACCTCGCCGCGCGGCTCGACCTCCTGGAGTCCCTGCGGGGGACGGGCGCGGGCGCGATCGCCGTCGGCACGTCCACGTCTCTGCTGCACGTGCCGCACGACGTCGCGGACGAACCGCGGCTCGACCCGGCGCTGGCCGGATGGCTGGCGTTCGCCGACCAGAAGGTCGGGGAGGTCGTCACCCTCGCCCGCGGGCTGCGTGAGGGCCGGGCGGCGGTGGAGCCGCAGCTGGCCGAGGCCACGGCGGCCGTCACAGGGCGGGCGGACGCGGCCGGCGTCGTCGTCCCCGCGGTACGGGACCGGCTCGCGCGGCTGTCCGACGGCGACTTCGCGCGCGCCCCCTACGCCGACCGAGCCGCCGCGCAGCGCACGCGACTGGACCTGCCGCCCCTGCCGACCACGACCATCGGCTCCTTCCCGCAGACGACCGAGATCCGCACGACCCGCGCCGCCTGGACTCGCGGCGACCTCACGGACGCCGACTACGAGGCGCGGATCCGCGAGGAGATCGCACGCGTCGTCGCGCTGCAGGAGGAGCTCGGCCTCGACGTGCTCGTGCACGGGGAGCCCGAGCGCAACGACATGGTGCAGTACTTCGCGGAGCGCCTGGCCGGGTTCGCGACGACCGTGCACGGCTGGGTGCAGTCGTACGGATCGCGGTGCGTCCGTCCGCCGATCCTGTGGGGTGACGTGTCGCGCCCGGAGCCCATCACCGTGCCGTGGGCCACGTATGCGGCGTCGCTCACCGAGAAGCCGGTCAAGGGGATGCTGACCGGCCCGGTGACGATCCTGGCGTGGTCGTTCGTGCGGGACGACCAGCCGCTGGCCGACACCGCGAACCAGGTCGCGCTCGCGCTGCGCGACGAGGTCGCGGACCTGGAGACGGCCGGCATCGCCATCGTGCAGGTGGACGAGGCGGCACTGCGGGAGCTGCTCCCGCTCGACGCCGCGGCACAGCCCGCGTACCTCGACTGGTCGGTGCGGTCGTTCCGGCTGACGACGTCGGGCGCCGCCCCCTCGACGCAGATCCACACGCACCTGTGCTACTCGGAGTTCGGCGACATCGTCGGCGCGATCGACGACCTCGACGCGGATGTCACGTCCGTCGAGGCCGCGCGGTCCCGGATGGAGATCGTCCCGGGCCTCGCCTCGGCCGGGTACGCGCGGGGGATCGGGCCGGGGGTGTGGGACATCCACAGCCCGCGCGTGCCGTCCGACGGCCAGGTCTCGGACCTGCTGAAGCTCGCCGTGGCCGAGATCGATCCGCGGCTCGTGTGGGTGAACCCGGACTGCGGCCTGAAAACCCGCGGCTACGAGGAGACGACGGCGTCGCTGACCAACCTGGTCGCGGCGGCCCGGGAGGTCCGGGCCAGTCTCTAGGGCTGGTGCCGGCACGAGGTCGGCATCACCGGCATGAGGTTGCCGACCGCCCGTCTCGGGTGAGGCGCGCGAACCTCGTGCCGGTGACGCCGGCCTCGGGGCCATGACCACGCGGCCGGTGTCCATCACGTCATCACGTCGGGGGTATGACGTAGGTGTGATGTAGGCGGAATGTAGCCGCTCCGACGTGGCCGTTGCGATACTCGGGCTTGACCTGCCCCTTTCGCATCTCGCCGACGTGGAGGACCCGTGCACCACCCACACGAGCACGCCCAGGACCCGCAGGAACACACTCACCACGCGATGGATCGCCGCGGTCTGCTCCGCGGAGCCGTCGTCGTCGGCCTCGGAGCCGCCGGCGCGAGTGCCGCGCTCCCCGCGGCCGCCGCGCCCGCGATCGCCGCTCCGTCCGGGCCTCGCGAGCCGAGCCTCGCGCCCGCGCCGGAAGCCCCCTCCGACGCGCCCGCGGGCACCGCCGCGGGTGTCACGCTGGCGGCGCCGACCATCGCGAGCTGCGACACGTGGGGCGCCGAGGCCCCGCGCGGCACGATCTCGACGACGTCGGGCCGGCCCAACAAGATCCTGATCCACCACATGGCCTCCGCGAACGTCACCGACTACTCACAGGCGGCGGCCTACCGGATCGCCCGCGACGTGCAGCAGTGGCACTTCGCGAACGGCTGGGTCGACTCCGGCCAGCACCTGTCCGTCAGCCGTGGCGGATACGTCATGGAGGGCCGGCGAGGCAGCCTGAACGGCCTGCGGGCGGGCACCCATACCGTTGTCGGCGCCCACTGCCCCGGCCAGAACAGCGACGCGATCGGCATCGAGAACCAGGGCACGTACACGAACGTCGCCCCGCCCGCCCAGCTGTGGAACAGCCTGGTCGACCTGTGCGCGTACATCTGCCAGCAGTACGACATCGCGCCCACGCAGATCTACGGTCACCGGGACTTCCGCGCGACGGCGTGCCCGGGCGACGTGCTCTACTCGATGCTGCCGCAGCTGCGCAGCGAGGTGGCCGCGGCGCTGAACGGCACCTCCTGGTCCGTGACCATCGACAACACCTCCAGCGCGTTCTCCGCGAGCGGGAACTGGCTGACGTCGTCGTACTCGAGCGAGCGGTACGGCTCCAACTACCGGTACACGACGCCGGCCGAGGTGAGCGACCTCGCGACGTACCGGGCAACGATCCCGTCGAACGGGTCCTACCGGGTCGAGGCCTGGTTCCCGGGCATCTCCGGCTACAACACGTCGACGCCGTTCATCGTGTACACGGGCGCGGGACAGTCGACGGTCCGCGTGGACCAGTCGACCGGCGGCGGCGCCTGGTTGTCCCTCGGCACGTACTCGATGACGGCGGGCACCCGGACGGTCGTGGCCGTCAGCCGCTGGACAGGCGGCTCGGCCTACGTCGTCGCGGACGCGATCCGCATCACCCGGCTGTGACGCGGAGGCCGCGCGGGGACGGTGACGTCGTCCCCGCGCGGCTCCGGCGGCGCCGGCCGAGCCGGTCACCCCGCCGGACGAGCGTTCCGGTGTGGTGCGCGCTGAACCCGCGCCGGAGCCGGCTCAGCGGACCGACATCCACACCTTCTTCGACGTCGCCCCGAGGTAGCGGCTGGAGTGCCCCGCGTACTTGACGATCCAGGTTCCGGACTTCCGCGCCGTGAACGACTTCGAGTACCAGCCGGTCGAACCCGTGGTCACCTTGGCCTTGAGCACGGGCCCGGCAGAACCTGCCGGGTCGAAGTAGATCCGAAGCTTCTGCCCGGAGAGCGGGTGGTAGCCACGCAGGTTGTACTTGTCGGCCTGCGTCGGGACCTTGAGCGTTCCGGAGACCTTCACGGTGCGCCCGACGCGGGCCGTCGTGTCACTCACGGTCGTCCTCAGGTTGGGACGCTTGGTGACCGTGAAACTGGCGAGTCCGGAGTCGGCCGGAAAGTCGATGTAGTCCTCATAGTTCCCGTCCGAGTTCTTGTCCAGCCGGAAATCACCCCAGACGGCAAGATCGTAGACGCTCGCGGGGTCGTCCGCACCGATCCAGAAGTTGGCGTAGTAGTGCGTACGGCTCACCTTGACGGCGGGGCTGCAGTACCAGTCGTAGCGGCCGATTCGGCTCGTCGCGCAGACGTAGTCCACGCCGAGAGACAGTCGGCCGGAACTGACGGCGCCCGTGACGTCAACACGCATCCGGGAGTCGTTCGACCCGACAACGGTCACATTCCTCGCAGCCGTCTTCAGCGACATCGTGATGCCGTTGTCGGGCTCGGTGTACTTGACCGTCTTCGTGAGATCGGCGCTGGGGGCAAGCTTGCCGGTGGGCCTCACGTTCGACCGCGCGTACCCCCAGTTGCCCTTGAACCGGGCGATCCAGCGCCCAGCGCCCGGGTAGGCCAGTTTCTTGCTGAACGTCCCCTTCGACGACGTCGTGACGGTCGCCTTGTAGACCGGGCCGGCACTGCCGTCGGGGTCGAAGTAGAGAGCCATCTTGGCGTCGGGGTAGCGCTTGAGGCCCACCTCCGTGTTGTAGTACTGCGGCACAGCACGCCTGAGCGAGCCCGAGACGACTACCGACGAGCCCGACCGCCTCGCCGTGACTGCCGCCTTCGTCTGGCGCTTCACCGAGAACGACAGCGCGGACTCCTCGTACGTCCCGAAGTTGCCCTCGCCGTCGAGGGTGAACGCAAGCTCGAGGTGGATGTCATAGGTGCCCGCGGGGTCGCTCGCGTCGAGGTAGAAATCGGCGTGCGCCCTCGTGCCCGAGTCCTTCACGAGGTATACGCGCTCGCCGTACCCGTCGCTTCTGCTCTCCACGAAGATCGCGCTCTTGCCCGAGGCGCTCAGCCTGAGCGACTTGCCGTGCGGGTTGAAGACGAAGTTCACGCGAGCGACACGAGGCGCCGTGCCCGTCACCACATCCGAGACGGAGTAGGTGACGTCGAGCGGTCCCGCCGACGTCTCGACGCGAAGCGAATCCTTCCTTGTCGCGGCCTCGGCGGTGGGGGCGAGCGGAGTGACGAGCCCGCCGAGCAGGACAGCACCCGCAGACAGGGCGACTACGGCAGAACGCAGCAATGAGCGCATGGATCAACCTCTGGGAGGAAGAAAAGAAAGGAAAGGAAATGGCCCGTCGAAGACGGCACCGTCGCTCATCCTGGCACACGCCGCGCCCCGATATGCCCGGCTGCAGGGTGAAATCGGGGCTCGGAAGCCGGGTACGTCAGCGCTCGTGGGCGCCCAGCATCGGGAGGCCGAAGGACAGGCCGACCAGGAGGATGCCACCGGTGAACGCGAGCGCGCCGCCGAGGTCCTCGGACGGCCCGGCGGCGGTTCCGACGCCGATCAGGGCGAGACCGCCCGCGAACAGGGCGAAGCACACGATCACGCGCACCAGGAGGGCCGCCGTCGGCTCCTGCTTGTCACGGTGGGCAACCTGGAAGTTCGTCATGGGGCAAGCGTAGCGGCGATCGAACGGCATCCGGGAGCGCGGCCGGGGCGTGCTGCGGGCGGCCCCTGGTCCGAGCGCGAGGCTCCGCCGGGCCCCGCGTCACATCGCGCCCCCGTGCCCCAGTAGGCTGGACCCACAACTGAATCGACGGCCCGGGGTTCCGACGCGTTCGGTTTCCTGGACCGTGCCGCCATCAGCCGCGACGGGAGAGTCCGGACATGGCGTCGTCACCCCCGTGGACGACGACGCCGGAGCCGGCGCCGAAGGAGCAAATCCTCCCCGGGAATCTCTCAGGCCCCCTGTACCGTCGTGGCGAGGCAACTCTGGAAAGCGAGCCGCTTCGCGACCCGGTCACCGCCGGGCCATGAAGCCTCCACCGACGGTGCAAGCCGGCGTGCCCCGTCCCGCGAGGGAAGGCGGACCGGCAAAACTCTCAGGTCGACGTCAGCCCCGCACCGGGGACACGGTGTCCGATGACAGAGCGGGGAGGGACCCCCTTCGTCGTCCCTCACGCCCTCCGGACCGCAGGAGCCCGCCCGTGAACCAGCACCACCCGGTACCGGCTGTCTTCGCCGACCGGCATCTCGGCCCGCGTGGCCGCGAGACCGCCGCGATGCTCGACCAGCTCGGCTACGACACCGTGGACGCCCTCGTCGAGGCAGCCGTCCCCAAGTCGATCCGCACCCAGCGTCCGCTCGGCGTGCCCGAGGCCCGCAGCGAGGCCGAGGTCCTGGCGCACCTGCGCGACATCGCGGGCAGGAACCAGGTCAAGCGCCAGATGATCGGCCAGGGTTTCTACGACACCCACACCCCCGCCGTCATCCGCCGGAACGTGCTCGAGTCGCCCGCCTGGTACACGGCCTACACGCCCTATCAGCCGGAGATCAGCCAGGGCCGCCTCGAGGCGCTCCTCAACTTCCAGCAGACGGTCGAGGATCTGACCGGTCTGGAGATCGCCAACGCCTCCCTGCTCGACGAGGCGACCGCCGTCGCCGAGGCGGTCGCCCTGATGTGGCGGGCATCGCGGGCCAAGGCCGGGTACGTCGTCCTCGACGCCGATCTCTTCGGCCAGTCCCTCGCCGTCGCCCGCGGCCGCGCGGAGGCGATCGGCCTCCCGGTCGTGGTCGTGGACCTGGGCGCCGGCCTGCGTGCGGGCCTCGACGCCCACGTCTCCGGCGGCGGTGCGCTGCCCGACGGCGACCTCGTGGGCGTGGTCGCCCAGCAGGTGGGCGCGAGCGGCCGGATCCTCGACGCACGCGGCGTGGTGGCGGAGGCCAAGGAGTCGGGCGCCCTCGTGACGATCGCCACCGATCTCCTCGCCCTGACCCTCCTGATCAGCCCCGGCGAGCTCGGCGCGGACCTCTCGGTCGGCTCCGCGCAGCGCTTCGGCGTCCCGCTCTTCTACGGCGGCCCGCACGCCGCGTACATGGCGGTCCGGAAGGGCCTGGAGCGGCAGCTCCCCGGCCGCCTGGTGGGCGTCTCGATCGACGCCGACGGCGCCCCGGGGTACCGCCTCGCCCTGGCCACCCGCGAACAGCACATCCGCCGCGAGCGTGCGACGTCGAACATCTGCACGGCCCAGGCCCTTCTGGCCATCGTGGCCGGCATGTACGCCGTCTACCACGGCCCGGAGGGCCTGAAGGCCATCGCGGAACGGGTCCACACCCACGCGACCACTCTCGCCGAGACCCTCCGCACAGCAGGCATCGAGATCGAGCACCCCCACTTCTTCGACACGGTTCGCGCGGCAGTTCCCGGCAAGGCCACCGAGCTGGCCCGGGCAGCGGCGGAGGCCGGCTACAACATTCACGTCCCGGACGAGAACCACATCCAGATCTCCTGCGACGAAACCACAACCGCAGCGGATGTCGAGACCGTCACCCACAGCCTCCTCACCACCCTCGGAGCAACCACACCGACGGCCAAGACCGCCACCCGCGACCTCCCCACCCCCCTGGGAGGAAACGCGACAACCGAGGCCGGGAGCGCGGAGGCTCCCTCCGCAACCGTCTCCCCGAACGGAGGGCCCCCTGGGGCCCGTGAGTGTGTCGCGGAGGGAACCTCCGCGCTCCCGGCCGAACTCACCCGAAACACCGAATACCTCCAGCACCCGGTCTTCCAAACCCACCGCTCCGAAACCAGCCTCATGCGCTACCTGCGCAAGCTCTCCGACAAGGACCTAGCGCTCGACCGCACGATGATCCCCCTCGGCTCCTGCACCATGAAGCTCAACGCAGCCGTCGAGATGGAGTCGATCTCCTGGCCGGAGTTCGCCAACATCCACCCGTACGCCCCGTCCGACCAGACCGCGGGCTACGCCGAACTCATCTCGGCCCTGGAGGCCCAGCTCGCCGACATCACCGGCTACGCCGCGGTCTCGGTCCAGCCGAACGCGGGATCGCAGGGCGAGTTCGCCGGCCTGCTCGCGATCAAGGAGTACCACCGCTCCCGCGGCGAGCAGACGCGCGACATCGTGCTGATCCCGGCGTCCGCGCACGGCACGAACGCCGCGTCCGCGGCGCTGGCGGGCCTGCGGGTGGTGGTCGTGCAGACGGCCGACGACGGCGAGATCCTCCTCGACGACCTGCGTGCCAAGCTGGAGCAGCACGGCGCCCAGGTCGCGGCGATCATGATCACGTATCCGTCCACGCACGGCGTCTACGAGGAACACGTCCGCGAGGTGTGCGACCTGGTCCACGGCGCCGGCGGCCAGGTGTACATCGACGGCGCGAACCTGAACGCACTGGTCGGGCTGGCCCGGCCGGGTGAGTTCGGCGGGGACGTGTCGCACCTGAACCTGCACAAGACGTTCTGCATCCCGCACGGCGGCGGCGGGCCGGGCGTCGGGCCGGTGGCCGTGGCGGAGCACCTGGTCCCGTTCCTTCCCGGGAACCCCGTGGCGTCGTCGGACGGCGCGGGCGGCGGGCCGGCGGGGACGCCGATCAGCGGCACGAACCACGGGTCGGCCGGGATCCTGCCGATCTCCTACGCCTACCTCGCCCTCATGGGTCCGGACGGGCTGACCGAGGCGAGCAAGACGGCCGTGCTCACGGCGAACTACGTGTCGTCGCGGCTCGCCGAGCACTTCCCCACGCTCTACACCGGCCCGAACGGCCTGGTGGCGCACGAGTGCATCCTCGACCTGCGGGACCTCACGGCGAGGACCGGCGTCACCGCGGCCGACGTCGCCAAGCGCCTGCAGGACTACGGCTTCCACGCGCCCACGCTGGCGTTCCCGGTCGCGGGCACGCTCATGGTCGAGCCCACGGAGTCGGAGGATCTCGCGGAGCTGGACCGGTTCGTGGACGCGATGCTCGCGATCCGCGCGGAGATCGACGACGTCGCGGCGGGCCGCTGGGCCGTCGAGGACTCGCCGCTTCGGGGCGCACCGCACACGGCGGCGTCGGTCAGCGCGACCGACTGGACCAAGCCGTACTCGCGCGAGACCGCCGCGTACCCGCTGCCCCACCTGCGCCACGACAAGTACTGGCCGCCGGTGCGGCGCATCGACGACGCCCACGGCGACCGCAACCTGGTGTGCTCCTGCCCGCCGGTCGAGGCCTTCGCCGTCGATCACCGCAGCCGCGGGGAGGAGAACTGAGATGACCGACAAGAGGACCCCGCTGCACGAGGAGCATGCCGCGCTCGGGGCGCACATGACCGGGTTCGGCGGCTGGCAGATGCCGCTGCGCTACACCTCCGACCTGGCCGAGCACCGTGCCGTGCGCGAGGCCGCCGGGCTGTTCGACCTGTCCCACATGGGGGACATCGGTGTGCACGGGCCGGACGCCGCCGCGTTTCTCGACCATGCCCTCGTCGGAGCGATCTCCCAGGTGCAGCTCCTGCGCGCCCGGTACTCGATGATCTGCGCCGACGACGGCGGCGTGCTCGACGACCTGATCGTGTACCGCACGGGCGAGTCCGAGTACTTCGTGGTGGCGAACGCCGCGAACACCGACGTCGTACTCGGTCAGCTGCGGCAGCGCGCGGCCAGGTTCGATGTCGAGGTGGCACCGGTGGAGAGCGCGCTGCTCGCGGTGCAGGGACCCCGTGCCGAGGAGATCCTCCGCGCCACCGCCGGGTTCGAGGAGGATCCCGAGGCCTCGGGCGGCGTCACGCTCGAGAACCTCAGGTACTACGCGTGCGCGCCGATGCGGTTCCGGGGCGAGGCCGTGATCGTCGGCCGCACCGGGTACACGGGCGAGGACGGCTTCGAGATCTGGGTGTCCCCGGGAAGCGCCGTCGGGCTGTGGCGCGCGCTGCTCGCCGCGGGCGAGTCGTTCGGGCTGGTCCCGGCGGGGCTGTCGGCGCGCGATTCATTGCGTCTCGAGGCCGGGATGCCCCTGTACGGGCACGAGCTCGACACGACGACCACCCCGTTCGAGGCAGGCATGGGCCGCGTCGTGCGCCTCGACAAGGAGACCGCGGACGGACGGCCGCTGCCGTTCGTCGGGCGGGAGGCGCTCGCGTCGCGCAAGGACGCGCCGCCCGCGCGGGTCCTCGTCGGACTCCGGGGCGAGGGCCGCCGTCCCGCCCGCGCCGGGTACGACGTCGTGCGCCGCGCCGCCGACGGAGCCGCGGGGGCGAAGGTCGGCTCGGTGACGTCGGGCGCACCGTCTCCCACGCTCGGGTATCCCGTCGCGATGGCGTACGTGACTCCCGAGGTGTCGGCCGAGGGCACCGAACTGGCGGTGGACGTGCGCGGCCGCACGGAACCGTTCGTCGTCGTGCCGCTGCCGTTCTACCGTCGTACCAAGTGATCGAGCCACCACGAGCAAGGAGCCCTCATGGCCGACTATCCCGCCACGCTGAAGTACACCAAGGAGCACGAGTGGGTGAATGACGAGTCCCCCGCGACCGTCGGTATCACGCCGTACGCCGCCGAAGCGCTCGGCGACGTGGTCTTCGTGGAACTGCCCGAGGTCGGCGCCACGATCGAGCACGGCACCGTGGTCGGTGAGATCGAGTCCACGAAGTCGGTCTCCGAGTTGTACGCGCCGGTCAGCGGGACCGTCACCGAGGTGAACCAGGCGGTGATCGACGACCCGGAGCTGGTGGGCTCCTCCCCGTTCGAGGCGGGCTGGCTGTTCAAGGTCGACGTGAGCGGCACGGGCGAACTGCTCACCGCCGAGGAGTACATGGCGCACGCGGGCATCTGACCTGATAGTTCACCTGCGGGAGGTTCGTGCGGTCGCCGCGCGGGCCTCCCGCTGTGTTGCGAGAAGGTCACGGAACCGGATCGGTCCGAGAAGTCGCGTCATGAAATCCGCCCTGCGGACTCTCTACCCGTAGCAGCACCCCTCAAGGCCGTAGCCCCAGACACGGCCGCTGCACAGAAGGAGAACGCATGAGCACCGTTGTGGCCGACCGTCCCGCCCTGACCCGTCGTGAGCGTGTCGTGCTCGAAGGCCTGATGAACAAGGAAGAGACCCTCGAGCAGATCGCGGAGACGCTGTTCGTCACGCGCAACACCGTGAAGTCGCAGGTACGAAGCCTCTATCGGAAGCTCGGTGTGTCCAACCGGGCCGCCGCGGTGGAGCGCGCCGAGCGCCTCGGCCTCAACAGCAACAACAGCTGAGCCGGAATCCCGATCGTCGGCCTCTTCCGCCGTTCGCGGTGGCGTCCGTGTGCCCAGGGCGGACGTCGCCGTGACGGCGTGGCCACGCGAGGCTGACCGATGCGGCGGGGCGTGCCAGGATGCTCGGCATGGCCGCCCCGATCCTGGTGGTCGCCGCCGCACTGGTGGACGACCTCGACCTCCCCACACGCATGCTCGCCGCCCGCCGCACGCGCCCGACGGCGCTGGCGGGCCGCTGGGAGTTCCCCGGCGGCAAGGTGGATCACGGCGAGACACCCGTCCAGGCGCTGCGCCGCGAACTGCGTGAGGAACTCGGCGTCACCGTGGACCTCGGTCGTGAGGTGCCCGGGCCCGACGACGGCGACTGGCCGCTCACGGAGCGCTACCGCATGCGCCTGTGGTTCGCGCGGATCATCGACGGGCACCCCGAGCCGCTCGAGGACCACGACGAGTTGCGCTGGCTCGCCACGGCGGAACTGCACGACGTCGACTGGATCGAGGGAGACCTGCCGATCGTGGCCGCCCTGAGCGGGTACTTCAGGCAGCCGTAGTCGGCCTCGCCCGTCGGGCGGCCGCGATCCGGTGGCCGAGCGGCACGAACGCGCCGTCCATGAGCACGGGCACGACGTCGGTCGCGTCCGCCTCCGCCGCCATCATCACGTCCTCGTCGAAACCGCTGTCCACCAGTTCCCGGCCGCTCACCGAGCCGAACAGCAGGTCGGCGGGCTCCGAGGTGCCCTGCCACATCGCCATCGCCGCCCCGGTCTCGGCCGAGATCCGGGTGACGTCGTCGGGCAGCATCGCCGTCAGCCGTGCGGCGATCGCCCCCGCGGCGATCTGGTCCTCCAGCGCCGGCCGCAAGGAGTCGTCGGGCCAGTGCTCGCCGGCGGGGACGAGGACGACGTCGTGCTCGGGGTTGGCGTCCAGGTGCGCGGCGGCCAGGCCCGCGACCGCGGAGGCGTTGCGCAGGCACCCGACGATCATGAGCGCACCACGGCTGCTGATGGTGTGGGCGATCATGGAGCCGTTGGGCGACGGCAGCACGACCCGCTCGGCGTCGAGGTCACGCAGCGACGCGGGGGACAGGCTGATGCCCTCCTCGGCGCGCGGCCCGGCGAGAACGGCTCGCATGGTGCGTGCGAGTCGCGCGGCGCCCGCCACGTCCCGGTACGGGAACGGATAGACCCCGGCGCCGGCCTCGCAGGCGACGGTCACCGAGGTCGAGAAGGACAGAACGTCGATCACCACGACGAGCGATTTGCGCGCTCCCGAATCGGTCAGCGCGCGGGCACCGACCAGTCCCCAATCGGTGCGGACCCGGGCAGGGCGCTGGTCGTGTGGTGAAGCGTTCACGGACGCATCGTAGAGCCTCCAAGAGGTGTTCAGGTACCGGCATCCCGGGAAAAATCGGTCACGATTCCGCGCGGGTGCTTTTGGTATTTCGGACACCTCATGCTGACCTCGTGAGTCACGGCGTCATACCCCGCGCCGACTCCACCATCTCGTCCACCACGGCCCGCACGGCCGGGCTCGGTTCGTGGCGTCCCACGCGATGCCGGACGACGAGCCGGCGGGATCCGAGTCCGGCGAGCCGCACCACGGTGACGCCGTCGGGCACGTCCTCCTCCTTCAGGGCCAGGGCGGGGAGCATCGCGATGCCCTGACCGGCGGCGACCAGCGCGAGCGCCGTGTCGAAGTCGTAGTAGGAGTGCCTGGTGACGATCTCGGTGCCGAGCGTGCGGGCCAGCCGGCGCAGCGCGCGGTCGGCCGCGATGTCCGCGAGCGGCCCGACCCAGGGCAGGCCGGGGAGCTCGTCGAGCCGCTCGGGCGCCGCGGTTCCCGGCGGCACGACGATGCACCAGGGCTCGTCGAGCAGCGGGATCTCGTGGACCCCGCGTGGGGCGGGGGCGTCCATGTCCACGTCGCGGTCCAGGATGACGGCGTCGAGGTCGCCGGCGCGGAGCTTCCGGACCGACTCGAACGGGTCGTGCTCGCTGACCTCGACCTCGATCCCGGGGAACTTCTCGGCGAGAGTGGCGAGCATGGGGGCGACGACGGCGCGGATCGCCGTCTGGAAGGCGCCGATCATCACGCGGCCCGTGACCTCCTCGCCCAGGGCGGCGATCGCCTGGCGCGCCTCGATGAGTTCCGACTCGATGCGTTCGGCGGCCTCGGCGAGGACGCGACCGGCGGGAGTGAGCGTGACGCCGCGAGGGCCGCGGTCGAGGACGGTGATCCCCTCCTCGGCCTCCAGCCGGGCGATCTGCTGGGACACCGCCGACGGCGTGACGTGGAGCAGGTCGGCCGCGGCGAGGACCCCGCCCGCGCGGTGCACCGCCAAGAGAAATGCGAGTCGGCGAGGGTCGGCAGCCATGAAGCAATGCTACACCCGGGAGTCCACGAACGTTCGATTGTGCTGAAGGTATTCGGGGGTTCAGAATAGTTCCGGCACCGGCCTGCGGTCCCCTCCGATCGGCCGGTGCTGCCAACTCTGACGTGCCCGTCAAGCGGCACTCGGACCTACCCCCTCGCGTCAGCCGCCACCGGGGTTGACCACGCAATTTCGAATCGATTCGGGAGGTGCTCTGTGCTCTCACTCATGACCGTCCTCACGGCCCTCGGCTGGGTCGGCGCCGTTGCTGGACTTGTTGCGTACGCGATGGTGAGCCAGGGCAAATGGCGTCCCGACTCGATCGCGTTCCAGGCGACCAACGTGTCCGCGGCGTCGATCCTCATGGCCGTGGCCGCGCTCAACGGGGTGTGGCCGTCCGCGGCGTCGAACATCGCGGCCATCGCGATCGGCGGGAACGCGCTGTTCATGGTGGCCCGCGCGCGGGGCCGCAAGGCCCGTGACGCGCAGTCGGATCTCCCCGCCGCCACGCCCGCGGTCCACGCGGAGTCGGTGGTCCGGTCGACGTTCCGCTGATTCCGGACGCGACGGCCTGCGGGACCGCTCGGGCACATCAGCAAATCACCGACGTGTGGTGACAAAAACCCCACACTCCTGAATGGTGTGACCTGAGCAACTCGGTGTTTCTGGACGCCAACTCGGTGCGCGCCGGCGGCCCTCACCAGACGCTGCGGGTCTGATGACGGCCGCCGGCACGTGTGCCGCGGCGGTGGTGTCCGGCGGCGCCCGGCGACCCGCCGCGGACTCCGCCGACCGAACGCGCCGCGCACCCGCCGATCGGGAGCGCACTACGCGAGCCGGACGTCGGCCACCAGCGCCCGATGGTCCGACAGACCCGTGTCCACCGCGCGGGACTCTCCGTCCACCGGCGTCGCACCGTCGTCGTCGACCAGGATGTGGTCGATCTGGAACCGAGGCCTGCCGACCGGGAACGTCGGCGCCGTGGCCGCCGCTCGCCACCTCGTCACCGTGACGGGCGCCTCGTCGCGCAGGTTCAGGTCGCCCATCAGCACGAGCGGCCGGGGCGCGGCGCCGAGGGCGTCCCGCAGCCACGGCAGTTGCGCCCACGCGTTGCCCAGGCGCGAGCTGAGGTGCGTGGCGCACACGGTGACGCCGCCCGACGGCGTCTCCAGCTCCGCCGCCACGGCCGCGCGCGGCTCGTCGACGCCCAGCTGCGCGGGACCGATCCAGCGGCTCGCCATCGGCAACCGCCACCGTCGCCATGCCCGCACCGGGAACCGTGAGGCCAGGGCGATCCCGTACGCGGGGTAGCGCTCGCGCCCCCGTGCCCGCCACCGCAGCCCGGGCGCACTCATCCAGCCGGCCACGGTCGGCACGTACCGATGGTCGACCGCGCCCATCGCCTCCGCGCAGATCCGCGCCTGATCGGCGAACCGGCTGCGCGGCTGGTACCGATCCACCTCCTGCAGGGCCAGGACGTCCGGATCGAGGGAACGTACGGCGTCGGCGAGCCGCTCGCGGTCGCAACGGCCGTCGGGGCCCAGCCCGTGCTGGATGTTGAAGGTGACGAGGCGCATCGTCCACATCGTGCCGCGGCCCGACGGCGACCGCGCGCCCGCTCCGTCGTCGTCGGCCGTCACCTCACAGCGTCTTGTGCCACGCCGCGATGCGGTCCACCGCCCGCGCGACGACGTCGGGCGCGGACGCGAACGACAGCCGCACCCAGTCCCCGCCGCCGACCCCGTCGAAGTCCAGGCCCGGCGTGATCGCCACGTCCGCCTCGGCGAGCAGCCGCTCGCAGTACGTCACCGAGTCCAGACCGAACCGGGCGATGTTCCCGTAGAAGTAGAACGCGCCGTCCGCGGGTGCCACGGGGTCCCAGCCGAGCTCCGCCTGCCGTTCCAGCAGCAGCGCGCGCGAGTCGGCGTACCGGGCCACGTTCTCCGCGGCGGCCGCATACCCCTCCGCGGAGAACGCCGCGAT
Source organism: Myceligenerans pegani (assembly GCF_014892515.1). Classification (GTDB taxonomy): domain Bacteria; phylum Actinomycetota; class Actinomycetes; order Actinomycetales; family Cellulomonadaceae; genus Myceligenerans; species Myceligenerans pegani. Next base: position 46,745 of record NZ_JADBGR010000105.1, on the reverse strand, counting down.
CCCTGCCTGCTGCGCCAGCGCGGGTGGTGACAGCGCCACGTTCCCGGCCAGCGCGCCGACCGGCGCGACCAGTTCGCCGGGCAGTACGAGCCAGCCGAGCCGCCAGCCCGTCATGGCCCAGTACTTGGAGAAGGAGTTCACGACGACGGCGCCCCGGTCCGCGTACCGCGCCGCCGTGGCCTGCGTGACCTCGTCGGAGTACGCGATGCCGTGGTAGATCTCGTCACTGATGAGGCGTACATCGTGTGCCGCGCACCACTCGGCGACCGCGTCCAGCTCGTCCGGCGTGATCATCGTCCCGGTCGGGTTGGCCGGGCTCGCGACCACGAGCCCGTCGAGCCCACCCTCGTAGTACGCCTCCATCAGCTGCGAGACACCTGGCTGGTAGCGGGTCTCGGGACCGCAGTCGAGCTCGATCACCTCGCATCCGAGCGCGGACAGGATGTTCTTGTAGGCCGGGTAGCCCGGGCGCGCCAGCGCCACGCGATCCCCGACGTCGAACGCGGCGAGGAACGCGAGCAGGAACCCACCGCTCGACCCCGTCGTGACGGCGATCCGGTCGGGGTCGACGTCGAGGTCGTACCAGCGCCCGTAGTGGCCGGCGATCTCCTCGCGGAGCGCCGGGACGCCGAGCGCCTCGGTGTAGCCGATGTCGCCGGTGCGCAGCACCTCGGCCGCGCGCTCGCGTACGACGTCGGACGCGCCGGTGGACGGCTCACCGGCGCAGAGGTTCAGCACGTCCGCACCCGCGGCGCGGCGGGCGTTCGCGGCGGCGAGCACCTCCATGACGGCGAACGGGGGCACGGCGGAGCGACGCGAGACCTTCATAGGCGCAATGATGCCTGGTCGACGGCCACGGGGGAGGAGGTCAGGGCCGCACGACTTTCCTTGACCCCGCGGACGCTGGGCCGAACACTGTCGGTGAACCAGTATCACCTGTTCTGACCTGCACGTTCACGACAGAGGAGAGCTGTGTCCGCCAAACCGCCCGACAGGCCGCGCCCCGAGTACAGGGGCGAGATCCTGACGATCACGAACATGATCGCCCTCGCCGGCGCCGTCCTGATCCTCGGAGTGCTCCTCGACCGGTTCGCCGGGATGGAGCCGGCCTACGCCGTGGGCCGCATCGTGAGCGTGCCGCTGCTCGTCACGGCGATCGTGCTCGCTGCGCGACGGCGGACCTGGCCGGCGCTGATCGTGCCGGCGGCCGGGCTGGCGTTCCTCGCGTCGACCTTCTTCGTGGGCTGATCCTCCCGGCCGGGCGCCACCTGCAAGTCCGCGCCCCGGCGGGACACAGGCAAGGTGAAGGTGAAACGTCACGGTCCGTCGCCGCCCGGCGGCCAGACACGGCACGCCGGCTCGAGGTGCGCGGTCGCGGGCCCCGCACGCCAGGAGGTCCCACGATGCCACGCTCCTCACGCCGCCCCGCCGTCCGCACCGCCGCCGTCTCGGCTCTCGTCCCGTTCTCGCTCGCGGTGGCGGCGTGCGGCGGCCCCGATCCCGGCGCGGGGGTCGTGCGCTCCGACGTCGAGCGCAAGTCGGTCGCCGTCGCGGACGCGTCCGCGGTCCCGGGCGTCGTCGCCGCGACGGACGAGCTCGGCAGGAGGATGCTCGCGCCGGCCTCCCCGCCCGGTGGCTCCGCCTGCGCCGGGCCGGACGGCGGCCCCAACGCCGTCGTCTCCCCCGCGTCGCTCGCCGTCGCCCTCGCCATGCTCGCCGAGGGCGCCGACACCACCACGCGCGACGCGCTCGACGCTGCCCTCGGTGCCTCCGGCGGTGCGCGCACCGACGCGTTCAACGCCCTGTCCCGGGCCGTCGGGGAGTACGACGGGGACCCGGCCGTGGTCCAGGACGACGAGCTCCCGGACACCCCTGTCCTCCACCTGGCCAACCAGGCGGTCGTCGACGACCAGCTCACCCCGCTGGACACCTACCTCGACGCCCTCGCCGAAGGGTTCGGCGCCGGCGTGCAACGCACGGACCTCGGGGGCGAGGAGGGCAAGGCCGTCCTCGACGCCTGGACGAACGAGCACACCGGCGGCCTGATCGACGAGAGCGCCATCACTCCGGACCCCGACCTCCGGCTCGTGCTGCAGAACGCCGTCCTGCTCGCCGCGCGCTGGCAGCAGCCCTTCACGGACACGCGCGACGCCGAACCGTTCACCCTCGCCGACGGAAGCGAGGTCCGGGCCGAGGCCGTCTGGGGCACTCCCAACGCCGCGTACGTCCTGCACGACGGCTGGCAGGCGGTGCGCCTCCCGTACACGGCGGGGTTCCACGCCGACGTGATCCTCCCGCCGGACGAGGCAGGCACGATGTCCGACGACGGCGCTCCGGCCGCGCCCGACGCCGACACGTGGGCCACGCTCGACGCCGAACTCACCGCCGCCGAGCCGCGATCGGTCGAGCTCACGATGCCCACGCTCGACCTCGAGACGGGCCCCGTCGACCTGTGCGCGGCGCTGCACGACGCCGGCCTCGGCGAACTGTACGAGGAGCCCGACCTGTCCGGCATCTCGGACCAGGACCTCGTCCTCACGCAGGCCTTCCAGCAGGTGGTGCTGCAGGTCGACGCAGAAGGGACGGTCGCCGCCGCGGTCACCGAGCTCGGCATGGCCGCGACCTCGGCCCCGCTCGGCGACGTCAGCATGACCGTCGACCGGCCCTATCTGCTGCGCGTCACGCACACCGACACGTCCTGGCCGCTCTTCCTGGCCGCGATCGGGGACCCGCGGCACTGATCACGCCACCCGGCGCGCGCCTCCGCGACGGGACGTGGCCGCCGCCAGCGCTCTGCGCCACCACGGCGTGGGCGGCGGCGCCGCGCCGTCGTCCGCCGCGTCCCGCCGGGTCGCGTCGGCCGTGACGTATCCCCTGAACCAGCGCGCCGTCTCGCGCCACACCACCTCGCGCACGGGTGCCGCCGAGAGGGTGACGTCGTGCAGCGCGCCGTCCACCCACACCAGCGTGGTCACCGGACCGAGGTTCGGCACGCGCCGCGCCACGCCGACGACGTCGAGCACGGTGTCCGTGCGCTGCGTCTCCTCGGTCCAGCGGGTCGGCATCGTGGACCTGGCGGAGAGCAGGACGAGGACCGGCGCGTCGATCGCCAGCCCGTGCGCCACCTGGTCGTGCCCCTTGAGGATGGCAGCCATCCAGGCCGGCGTCGGACGTCTCCCGTGGTTGGAACGCCATTCCGTGTCATAGGTCCACTCCCCGTCGAACTCGGCGGAGATCGCCCGCGAGTACAGGCCCCGGTCGTAGTACACGACCGGTCCCCTGGGGTTGATCGCCGCCGCCGCACGCACGCCCGGCTCCAGCACCCGGCGGCCGGCCTCACGCGCCTGCAGCTCCAGCCACGGCGCATTGAGCACGACGCCGGCGGCGCGTCCGGGATGCCGCGACGCCCACAGGCTCAGGACCAGGCCGCCGGTCGAGTGCCCCATGAGGAGGAGCCGCCGAGGGCTGGGTGTCTCGCCGGCGTGCCCGATGGCCGCGAGCGCCGCCGCGATGTCCTCGTCGTAGGTGCCGAGGTCGGCGACGTAGTTCGGGGTCTGTCCGTCGCGCAGGGACCGGCCGTACTTGCGCAGGTCGAGGGCGTGGAACCGGACGCCGAGCGATTCCCAGAAATCGGCGAGATGGGCCTGGAAGAAGTAGTCGTTCCAGCCGTGCACGTACAGCAGGTCGACGCCGGCGTCCGTCTCACCGGGTTCGATCCGCCGAGCCACGGTGGCCACGACGTCGCCCTCCTCGTCGGGTTCGAGGTCGAGGGTGAGCTGCTCGAAGCCGTCGAGCACGTCGGGCGTCCACATGCGGCGAATCTAACCGCTGCCGGGCGCAACTACCTCGCTGTGCCCCGGGGCCGGAGGGCCGCCAGTTCGCTCGGGTAGTCGTCGATCCAGTCCTCGAAGGTGCGGGCCGGGCGGCCGGCGAGGCGGGCGACGGCGTGGTCCACCTCCTCGAAGACTCCGGCGTCGACGGCGGCGCAGCAGGAGATCCAGGCGTCGAGGTCGTGCACCCAGGGCACCGGGGTGGCGTAGGCGTCTCGGGTGGACATCGGCTCGTAACGCACCGGTCGTCCGGTGGCCCTCGTGAGTGTCCGGGCCACGTCCGTGCCGGTGAGTGCCTCGGGACCGGTGATCCGGTAGGTGACGCCGTCGTGGGCGTGGGCGCGTTCGTCGAGGAGGACGGCGGTGGTGGCGTCCGCGATGTCGGCCGGTGAGACGGCCGCGACCCGGCCTGTTCCGGCCGGCGCGCGCAGGACGTCGTCGCGGACGGCGTGGACCAGTGTTCTGAACTGCACCGATGCCCGAAGGACCGTCCAGGTCGCGCCGGACGCCCGCACGGCCTCCTCGACGCGCCAGTGCCTCCGGGCGGGGGTGGCGGTCGCGTGCGCGTGGGCGCCGATCTGCGACAGGTGGACGACCCGCCGGAACCGGTGGGCGGCCAGGAGGTCGACCGGATCGGGGTCCGCGGCGTGGGTGCCGGCGATGACCAGGGTGTCGGCCCCGTCGAGGGCGGCGGTCATCTCGCCGTGGGTGGATGCGTGGCCGAGGACGACGACCTCGGCGTCGGGAAGTGGGGAACCGTCGGGCAGCCGTGGTGCGCGGGCCTCGCCCGGGACGACGACTCGCTGCTCCGTGGCCTCCGCGGCGAGCCGGAACGCCAGTTGGGCGCCGACCGTTCCGGCGGCGCCCGCGAGGACTACTGCTCCGGCGGCCACGTCTTCGAGAATATGCCGCGTCCGCGAGTCCCGACCCGGCGGATCGGCGCACATGTCGCGCAGTCCTTGCGCAATCATGGAAAGTCCGTGCGTGCGCATGGAAAAGGCCCGCGGGTCCGGAGGCCGTGCACCTCCGCACCGCGCTGGACGAGGGCGCGGTACCCGCGGGCCCCGGTGGTCACGATGGATTCGCCACCAGTCCCGTGCGCCGTGCTAGCCCGGCGCGTCGACTTCGTGTCGCGCGACTGCTAGCGCGCGACCACCTCACAGGTCCCGAGTGTCTTCACGATCTCGGATCACCTCCCTTCTTGTGTACGCAGGAACCTACGCGGTGCGCGGGTCGGCGCCAAAGGTTTTTCCGCGGGGCGAACGCGGGAATACGAATCGCCGCCACGCACGCTCGCGCCGCACTCGCTCCGAGCGATCATTTCCGCCCGGCTCCGTCGTCGTACCTGTATGACCTCGCTGCTCACCGTGGCCTCGGCCGTGACCTCCGCGGACGGGACCACGATCGCCGTCGACCGCACCGGACCCGATGACGCGAGCTCCGTACTCGTCGTGGTCGACGGCGTCCTGGCGCACCGTCCGCCCGCGACGCTCGCCCTCGCCCGGCGGCTCGCCACGCCCGGGGAGGACATGCCCGGGGACGACGGGCCCGGCGCGCCGATCGCCACCGTCCGCTACGACCGCCGCGGTCGCGGCACCAGCGGTTTCACCGCGCCGTACGCGGTGGCGCGCGAGATCGAGGACCTCGCCGCCGTGCTCGACGCCGCGGGGCCCGCGGCCCTCCTGGGCATGTCCACCGGGGCGTTTCTCGCGCTGCGGGCGGCCGCGGACCTCGGGGAGCGCGTGACCGCCGTCGTCGTGCACCAGCCCTCGCACGACGTCGCCGCCGCGGGCCTCTACGCCTGGCGGCACCTCGTCGCCGCCGTCGAGTCGTGCGTCGCGGAGGGTGACCCTGGCTCCGCGGTCGAACTGTTCCTCGACGTGGCCGGCATGCCGCCGGAGTACGTGGCCGGCATGCGCCGCTGCCCCTCCTGGACGGACCTCGAACTCCACGCCCCGACGATCGCCCACGACGGCCGTCTCGTCATCGAGGCGGCCGCCGCGTCGCGGAGCTCGGACGTGCGCGCCCGGGGGCGGGTGACGCTGGTCGACGACGATCCTGGCACGCTCGCCGACACGCTCCGCCGCGTGGTGGGGCGGCACCAGGCGCTCGGCAGGCCGGTTCGGGAGTGATCGGCCGCCCGTGAGCGATCGGCCGGTCCGGTCGACGTGTCGACCGCTGACGAGCGGACCGGCCAGGGGACCGGCTGATGTCCCCATGCGATCGTCGTCAGTGGGGCTTGCGTGCCGTGACGAAGAGGCGTGGTGCCTCGTCCACGAGTTCCGCTCCCGCCGCGAAGCGCATGTGCAGGCCCCGCAGCCCGGCCTCGTGGGCCGCGACCGCCGCGGGGGCGAGCTGTGCCAGGTCCGGGACCTGCCACGGCACGGTCCTCAGGTACCAGAGCACGGCCGCGAGGCTCTTGAACCGCCGCACGCCCGCGTGGTGCTCGGCCCGCGTGACCTCCATGCCCTCGGCCTTGAGCGCGTCGGTGAGCACGTCGACCGTCATGCCGTCCGGGTCCCAGCCCACCGGGATGCCAAGCGCCTCGTTGATGGCGAACCCGTCGCGCGTGTCGAACTGCTCGGTGACGAACACGCCGCCGGGCTGCAGGAGGCGGGCCACCTCGTGCGCGTTGACAAGGCCGCACCGACTGATCACCGTGGCGAAGTGCCCGTCGAAGAACGGGAGCACAAGTTCCTCCGCCCAGATCTCCTCGATCTTCTGCACGCTCACGCGCAGCGGCTCGAGCTTGCGGCGGGCGGCCAGGAAGGCGGGGCCGGTGCTGGTCGCGGCCGACCCCTCGGGCAGCGGACCCATCGCGGCGAAGGCTGCGCCGTCGCCGGTGCCGAGGTCGAGCACACCGTGCGACGAACCGGACACCGCCTTACGGGCCTCGGACTCGTAGTCCCACGGCTGCGCATCGACGGTGATGGCATCGCCGACGGGCGAGTTCGTGTAGTCGGTCGGCATGGTGGCGGGCGTGACCGGGGCCGCGGGAGCGCTGCGGGCCCAGTCGACGTGCTCCTCGAACGGCGCATCAGGCGCCGGAGCTGGGGCGATCGAGACGTCAAGCATGGGGCTGATTGTGGCGCAAAGTTCATGCCCAGGCACAAATCCCGCCGTGATCCCCCTCGACCAGCACGAACACACGGCCCGAGAGCCACCGAACATGGGGCCTTCTCCCCGAAGAACGCAGGCCCGGCGCAACCTGCCCGGAGCCCTGGATGACGCCGCTTCCTGGGACAGCGCCCCGAGGACGTGCCCGCATCCGCACCCGACGCACCACGGGGGGCAAGGGGCGAAGCCCCAAACGGGGTCCGGGGGCGTGCCTCCGGGGCGGGGTGTGGGGGCTCCGCCCCCACAAGAAATGACGAAGGCGGGATGGTTCGGCCCTGCCGAACACACCCCGCCTACCGGCTCGTGCGCGAGGGGGGAGTTGAACCCCCACGCCCTCTCGGGCACACGGACCTGAACCGTGCGCGTCTGCCTATTCCGCCACTCGCGCGTGCTGGAAGAGATTAGCACGCAGGGCGGGTGGATCCGAACCCGATATGTGTCCGGCCTGGTTCCGCAGCGACCCGACCTCCGGTAGCGTGCGGGTTCGCCCGTCTTCTCCCGACTGGCAGTGCCGAGGCTCACAGCACAGGATCGAGAAGTTCCGCAGGACTTCCACACAGATTGCGGTCTGTGGCGACCTGCCGGTCTATACGATCTATGTAGTCTGCCCACGCGCAGGCCGGGAAGGAGGTGGCATGGGCGCCCTGGATCGCTTCGAGAAGAGCGTGGAGCGCATGATGAACAACGCGTTCGCCAAGGTAGGACGCGGTGAGGTGAAGCCTGTCGAGCTGGCGAGCCGGCTCCGGCGGGAGCTCGACGACCGCGCCGCGGTGGTCGGGCGGGATCGCACCGTCGCACCGAACGAGTTCACGATCGAGTTGTCCCCGGACGACTTCGCCCAGATCGAGGCGTGGGGCGCACAGACGCTCGCGGACGAACTGGCGTCGAACGTGACCGCCTACGCGGCGACGCAGCACTATGCGTTCGTCGGACCCGTCAGCGTGACGTTCGACGAGGTGTTCGAGCTCGTACCCGGCCGCTTCAACGTGCGCTCCCGCAGCGTGCAGGGAAACGTCGCGCCCGCGACCTCGGGCTCGCCCAGCGCGCGGCATCCGCTGATCGACATCGACGGGCAGCGCTACCTGCTGACCGGTCCGGTGACGGTCATCGGCCGCGACGCCGAGGCGGACATCGTCGTGGACGACCCGGGCGTCTCCCGCCGCCACCTGGAGATCCGTGTCACGCCCGACGGCGTCATCGCCTCCGACATGGGCTCCACGAACGGGCTGTACGTCGAGGGGCACCAGGTCCCCGCGGCCACGCTGCTCGACGGCAACACCATGACGATCGGCCGTACCCGGATCATGTTCTGGTCGGGCAGCGCCGGCGCCGAGAACGAGGACTGGTGATCGACCCCTCATGAGCGAGTTGACGTTCACCCTGCTGCGGCTGGGTTACCTGGTGCTGCTGTGGGTGTTCGTGCTCTCGGCCGTCGCCGTGCTACGGCGGGATCTCGCCGGTCCGCGCACGGCTCGGAAGCGCCGCCGCAAGCCGGAGCCCGCGCCTGCGGGCGGACCTCCGGCGGGTCCTGGGCCGGCCCCGGCACCGATGGTCGGCGGCGGGGGCCGCGGCGGTGCTCCGACACGCCTGGTCGTGGTCGCGGGTCCGCTGACCGGCACCACCATCCCGCTCACGCAGTCGGGCATTCTCATCGGCCGAGCGCCGAGCTGCACCCTCGTGCTCGACGACGACTACTCGTCGTCCCGCCATGCCCGCATCTACCCGCAAGGGAATCAGTGGTACGTCGAGGATCTCGGTTCCACCAACGGAACGTACATGAACGATCAGCGCATCCAGGGTGTCGTCCCGCTGCCCCCGGGAGTAGGCGTCCAGATCGGCCAGTCCGTCGTCGAGCTCCAGGGATGACCACCACGTGACCGTGAATCTGCGGTATGCCGCGCGTTCCGACGTCGGCCTCGTCCGCTCCAACAACCAGGACTCCGCGTACGCGGGTCCGCACCTCCTCGTGGTCGCCGACGGCATGGGTGGCCACGCGGGCGGTGACGTCGCGTCGTCCCTCACGATCGCCGCCCTGACGCCCCTCGACCACGGGGACCACAGCACCGACCGCCTCCTGGCCGACCTGGAGCAGTCGGTCGACCGCGCGCGTCAGGACCTCATCACCGCCACCGCCTCGGATCCCGAGCTGGCCGGCATGGGCACGACGGTAACCGCGCTGCTGCGCAGCGGCAACACGCTCGCCATGGCCCACCTCGGGGACTCCCGCGCGTATCTGCTGCGCGACGGACTCCTCACCCAGGTCACCGTCGACCACACGTTCGTGCAGCATCTGGTCGACACCGGACGCATCTCGGCCGACGAGGCGGAGACGCATCCGCAGCGCAACGTCGTGATGCGGGTGCTCGGCGACTTCGACCTCGATCTCACGCCCGACATGTCGGTCCGTGAGGCGATCCCCGGCGACCGGTGGATGCTGTGCTCGGACGGCCTGTCGGGGTTCGTCTCCGTGGAGAGCCTCACCGAGACGCTCGGTACCGTCGCCGATCCGGCGGAAGCGGCGGAACGGCTCGTATCGGCAGCGATGCGCGAGGGCTCCACCGACAACATCTCCGTGGTCGTCGCCGACGTCGTCGACGAGGAGTCCGAGCCCTTTCCGCCGCCCGACCCCGAGATCGTCGGCGCCGCCGCCCTGCGCGGCGTGACCGCCGCCATCGGCCCGGGCACGATCATCCATCCGGGCGGGGCCGACGCCGCCGGACCAGGTGGGACGCAGTCCCAGCCGAGCGCGCTGGGCACGGCGGTGCTGCCCGACTCCGACCCGAACCTGGCCGATGCGCTCGAGCACGCCGTGAACGGCTCCGAGGCGGGGGCGTACGAGCCCGAGGTCCTCCCCGATGACGGGAGCGAGGACGAGGTCGAGACCGAGCCCGCCCCGAGGAGGCGTCCGTGGCTCGTGGTCGTCGGAACCCTGCTGCTCATCGGCGGGCTGGGAGTCGCCGGCTGGGCCGGGTACCGCTGGACGCAGACCCAGTACTACGTCGGCGAGGCGGACGGCCAGGTCGCCGTCTTCCGCGGCATCCCCGCCACGGCGGGACCGTTCTCGCTGTCGACGCCCGTCGAGCTGACCGGCACCCAGGTCGCCGACCTTCCGGGCTACATCGCCGACAGCATCGAGGGCACGATCCGCGCCACGTCGCGCGACGACGCCCTCGACCGTGCACAGCGCCTCATCGAGCAGGCCGAGGAGGCACAGGAGGAGAGCGAGCCGACACCCACCGAGGACGAGCCGACCGACGAGCCCACGGAGGAGCCGACCGACGACGCGACGTCGGGCTCCGCGGACTCCGACAGCAAGAATTCCCGGTCGGAGGACAGAGACAGCGGGAACTCGAACTCTGACGGCGGCGGCGGGGGGTCGAACGGATGAGCATGCTCTCCGAGAAGGTTCCCCAGGGGATGCAGGACGCGATCCAGCCCGAGGAGAACGCGCCGGGCCGCGCGGCCGAGGCCGTGATGCTCGTGATCGCGCTCGCGCTCGGGCTCGGCGGCCTCGCCATGGTGGGCTACTCGATCAACGACCGCCTGCCCGACGCGTTCTGGACGAACGCGCTCGTGCTTGCGGCGCTCTCGCTCACCGCCCACATCGTGCTGCGCATCCGGGCACCGTACGCGGACCAGGTGATCCTGCCCGCGGTGATGCTGCTCAACACGATGAGCCTGGCCATGATCACCCGGCTCGAGATGGACGACATGAACGGCGCCGACGCCGGTCGGCACCTGATGTGGACCTCGCTGGGCATCGTCGTGGCCTGCGTCCTGATCCTCGTCCTGCGCGACCACCGGGTGCTGCGCAAGTACACCTACACGGTCATGGTCCTCGCCCTCGTCCTGGTGGTGCTGCCGCTGATCCCCGGCCTGGGTCAGGAGATCAACGGTGCGCGGATCTGGATCTACTTCGCCGGGTTCTCGCTGCAGCCCGCAGAGTTCGCCAAGATCCTCTTCGCGATCTTCTTCGCCGGCTACCTCGTCGCGAACCGTGACACGCTCGCGCTGGCCGGCAAGAAGGTGCTCGGGCTGCAACTCCCCCGCATGCGCGATCTCGGCCCGATCCTCGTGGTCTGGGCCGTGTCGCTGACGGTGCTCGTCGGTCAGAAGGACCTCGGGACGTCACTCCTGTTCTTCGGCCTCTTCGTCGGGATGCTGTACCTCGCCACGGAACGCGGGGGATGGGTCGCGATCGGCCTGTCGATGTTCGTCGTCGGCGCGTTCGCGGCGTGGACGATCTTCGGTCACGTCCAGCGCCGTGTCACGATCTGGCTCGACCCGCTGGACCCGGAGCTGATCGATGCGGTCGGCGGCTCGTTCCAGGTGGTCCAGGGCATGTTCGGCATGGCCTACGGAGGCATGTTCGGCGCCGGCTGGGGCGAGGGCTACTCCTCGCGGATCCCGTTCGCGTTCTCCGACATGATCTACGCCGCGTTCGGCGAGGAACTCGGCCTCACCGGCCTCCTCGCGATCCTGCTGGTCTACCTCGTGATCGTGCAGCGCGGCCTGCGCACCGCGATCGGCGTGCGCGACGGCTTCGGCAAGCTGCTCGCCGGCGGTCTCGCATTCGTGATGGCCCTGCAGCTCTTCGTCGTCGTCGGCGGCATCACCCGCGTCATCCCGCTGACCGGCCTGACGCTGCCCTTCATGGCGCAGGGCGGGTCGTCGCTGATCGCGAACTGGATCGTCATCGCGCTGCTGCTGCGCACGTCGGACGCCGCGCGCCGGCCGTCCGCCCTGCCGACGCGGGGCCAGCTCGCCGGTCCGGCGCCCACGCCTGTCGGACATCCCGGCACCGACGGCGCGATCGAGGTGGGCCCGGGCGCGAGCCGGCAGGACCGCGAGGCGGCGCGCCAGAGCATGCCCTCACCGAGCGACGAGATGACACAGATGCAGGCCCCGATCCGGTACGACGGAGGTGACCAGGCGTGAACACGACCCTGCGCCGCCTGTCCACGGTGGTCATGGGCATGTTCCTGGTGCTCATGGTGTCCACCACGTGGATCCAGTACGTCCAGGCCGGCGAGCTCAACGACCACGGCCGCAACGTGCGCAAGATCTACCGCGATCTCGGCGCGGCCCGCGGCCCGATCGTCGTCGGCGAGAACAACGTGGTGGTCTCCGTTCCGGTGGACGACAACTACGGCCGCCAGCGCGTGTACGCCGACGGCGACGAGGCCGTGGCGAAGATGTATGCGCCGATCACCGGGTTCTTCGCGGTGAACGGCAACACCGCCGGCCTCGAGCGCAGCGCGAACGACTACCTCTCTGGGCGCGCGGACTCGCTCTGGCTGGACCAGTTGCAGAACCTCATCACCGGCCAGGAGGCCGCCGGATCGTCGGTCGACACCACCATCGACCCCAAGATCCAGAAGGCCGCCTGGGATGCGCTCGGCGACTACACGGGCGCAGCCGTCGCGCTCGACCCGAGGACCGGTGCCATCCTGGCGATGGTCTCCAAGCCCTCCTACGACCCGAACGCACTGGCGGTGCACTCCAACGCCGAGGTGAACGAGACGTACCAGAACCTGGCGAACTCGAAGCCGCGGATCAACACCAACGACGGCTCGGAGCAGTACAGCACCTACTCGGTGCTGCAGAACCGGGCGATCGAGGCGACCTACCCGCCCGGGTCGACGTTCAAGGTCTTCACGTCGGCCGCCGCGATCGAGAGCGGTGAGTTCGACCCGGATTCCGAGGTGCCGGCGCCGAACGGGTACGAGCTGACCAACACCGGTACACCGATCGCCAACTTCGGCGGCTACGACTGCGTCGCGGGCCAGACCGAGATCACCCTCGCCGACGCGCTGCGCACCTCCTGCAACTCGTCGTACCTGTGGCTCGGCGGCCAGGTCGGCGCTGACGGCATGCGGGACATGTTCGAGGACTTTCGCTTCGACGAGAGCCTGGAGCTGCCGATGAGCACCGTCGCCGGGAGCTACCCGGGGCTCGGTAACAACGACCCCGATTCCATCGACCGGATCGAGCTCAGCGGCATGGGCCAGGGCGACGTCCGGCTCACGCCGCTCCAGGTCGCCATGCTGAGCGCCACGGTCGCGAACGGCGGCACCGAGATGGAGCCGTACCTGATCGAGAGCATCCGCGACAGCGACCTCGAGGTCGTCGAGAAGACGAACCCCAGCACGCTCGCCAACCCCATCTCCTCCTCCACCGCCGACGCCCTCACGGAGATGATGATCGGCGTCGTCGAGGACGGCTCTGGCGAGCGCGCCCAGATCCCCGGCGTGTCCGTCGCGGGCAAGACGGGCACCGCCGAGAACGGCGGCGGCCGGCAGCCGACGCTGTGGTTCACCGGGTTCGCCCCGGCCGACGACCCGCAGGTCGCTGTCGCCGTCGTGCTCGAGAACGGCGGCAGCTCCACCGAGGACACGGCCTCGGGCACCCTCGCCGCGCCGATCGCGAAGGCGATCCTCGAGGCGGCGATCAACTGATGCGCCCCGTCGAAGGCGTGCTGGTCGGGGGGCGTTACCGCTTGGTGCGCCGCCTCGCCATCGGTGGCATGGGCGAGGTCTGGGTCGCCTTCGACGAGAAGCTCACCCGTGAGGTCGCCATCAAGGTGCTGCGCGAGGAGTACACGGGCAACGAGGACTTCCTCCGCCGGCTACGGACCGAGGCGCGCAACTCCTCGACGCTGCTGCACCCCAACATCGCCCAGATGTACGACTACGGCGAGGAGGAGGGCGCCGGCTACCTGGTCATGGAGCTCGTGCTGGGCGAGCCGCTCGCCGACCTCCTGGAGCGCGAGCCGGTCCTGCCCGCCCAGCGCCTGCTTCCGCTGCTGGCCCAGACGGCCCGCGGCCTGCACGCCGCGCACGCGGCCGGCGTCGTGCACCGCGACGTCAAGCCGGGCAACATCTTGCTGGAGCACTCCGGCACGGTGAAGATCACGGACTTCGGCGTGTCGGTGGCGCAGAACCAGGTGCCGATGACCGCCACGGGCATGGTCATGGGCACCGCCCAGTACCTCTCGCCCGAACAGGCCGTGGGCCAGTCCGCGACGGGGGCGTCCGACATCTACGCGCTCGGCGTCGTCGCGTACGAGGCGTCCGCGGGCCGGCGCCCGTTCACCGGCAAGAGCCCGGTCGACATCGCGATCGCGCACGTCAACGCGCCGGTACCCCCGCTGCCGTCGTCGGTCCATCCCGGGATGTCCGAGCTGATCATGCAGATGCTCGAGAAGGATCCCGCGCACCGTTTCGCGTCCGCCGAGACGCTGGCGCGCGAGATGGACGCCCTCGCGGAGGAGATCAGCGCGGACCCGTTCGGCACGCGCCGGGTCGCCGGGCCCCGGTCGGGTGAGCAGCCCGACGCCGGGCCCTCGCGCCATGTCAGCGGCGGGCGCCGGGGTTCGCGGCCGGTCGTCCGGTCCCGCAGCGAGGCGCGGCGGGCAGCGCAGGCCGAGGCCCGGGCACACGCGCCGGGTCCCCACGGCGCGGCGCAGCCGGCGCCGTCGCACGGGCAGTTCACGGCGACGGCCACGCCGCAGTCCGCTCCGGCGGTCGCACCTGAGGTGCAGAACCCGTGGGGTGCCGGGCCGAGTCCGTGGGGTCCGACAACGGCGGGCCCAGGCGCACAGCCTCGGCCGCACCAGCACGGGGCGCCCGCCTCCGGGACTCCGGAGTACGAGACGCCCGACGGCTATCACCCGCCCGGACACGACGCGGGCGTCGGTCCGCAGGGTCGGTCCGTCGGACGCCACGGAACCTCGATCGAGGACTTCCATCCCACGACCGGTTACGTTCCGACCTCGATATCGCCGCCGGACGGCGCCTCGCGGTCCTACCCGTCCCGACGGGACGTCCGGGCCGAGCGAAGCAGCAGGTCGAGTCGCCGGGGCGGGATGGCCGCCGGCATCGCCCACTGGGCGGCGGAACTCGAGGACCGCCTCGGCATCCGCGTCCCGTGGCCCCTCGTCGCGCTCGGCGCCCTGCTCGGCGCGGTCGTCCTCGTCCTGGTGCTGACCACTGGGGGAGACGAGGGTGGCGAAGCACAACCGTTGGGTGATAGTTCCTACGGAACGACGGACGCAATGCTGAGTCCTGGCACCACGGCGCCAGCCGCGGACTCTGGGATGATGCTCCTTGACGAGCCGCTGACCGCATCGCGGCCGGCCGAATCTTCGAAGGACGTATAAGTGGTGGACAACACGCCCCGGGTGCTCGCCGGCCGCTACGAGGTCGGTGAGCTGGTCGGCCGTGGCGGTATGGCCGAAGTGCACGTCGGCCATGACACACGGCTCGGCCGCACTGTCGCGATCAAGGTGCTGCGCTCCGATCTCGCCGACGATCCGTCCTTCCTGGCCCGCTTCCGCCGCGAGGCGCAGTCGGCGGCCGCGCTGAACCATCCCGCGATCGTCGCCGTGTACGACACGGGGGAGGATCGCGCCAAGGACGCGAGCGGCAAGGAGGTCACCGTCCCGTTCATCGTCATGGAGTTCGTGGAGGGCCACACCGTCCGCGACATCCTGACGGACGGGTCGGCCGTGCCGATCGAGGAGGCCGTCGAGATCACCACGGGCGTGCTGTCCGCGCTCGAGTACTCGCACCGTGCGGGAATCGTGCACCGCGACATCAAGCCCGCGAACGTGATGATCACGCCGACGGGCGCCGTCAAGGTGATGGACTTCGGCATCGCGCGCGCGATGGCCGACTCCGCGGCGACGATGACCCAGACGAACGCCGTCATCGGCACCGCTCAGTACCTCTCGCCGGAGCAGGCTCGCGGCGAGACGGTGGACTCGCGGTCCGACCTGTACTCCACCGGCTGCCTGCTGTTCGAGCTGCTCACCGGTCGCCCGCCGTTCCAGGGCGATTCGCCCGTGGCCGTGGCCTACCAGCACGTGGGCCAGGAGCCGCAGCGGCCGAGCGAGATCGCCGTCGACGTGCCCGAGGTGCTCGACCGCATCACGTTGAAGGCGCTGACCAAGGACCGCGACCACCGGTACGCCACCGCGGCCGAGTTCCGCGCGGACCTCGAGGCGGCGCTTCGCGGCGGCCAGGTCTCCGCGCCGATGGTCGGTGCGATGGCGATGGGCGGGCAGACCACGCAGATGATGTCGCCGCCGTTCGGGACGCAGCAGATGTCGCCCGTCGGGTACGGCACGCAGCAGTGGGGCGGGCCGCCCACGACCGGGCAGCCGCCGGTCCAGACGCCGGGCCAGGGTTATCCGACCGGACCGATGGGACCCGCCGGCCGCCGGGACACCGAGCCGGACAACAAGAAGACGCTCATCTGGACCCTGATCGCGATCGCGATCGCGGCCCTGGCGGCGATCCTCATCGCGGTGGTCGTCAACAACAACAACCGCCAGCCGGAGGAGCCGACGACGGCGACGGTGCCGGAGGTCCAGGCGGGCGTGAGTTACGAGGAAGCGTGCACCGCGGTCACGAACGCGAACCTGGAGTGTGCGCAGGAGATCGACGAGGAGTCCGAGCAGGAGGCGGGCACCACCACGGGTGAGACGGATCCGGCGGCCGGAGAGACGATCGAGCAGGGCGAGACCGTGACGATCTATGTCTCGGGGGCTCCCGGTGAGGTCAGTGTCCCGGACGTGACAGGCGACACTCAGGACGAGGTCAAGGCGGCGCTCGAGGCGGTCGGCCTGAGGCTTGGTACGTGGCAGGCCGAGAACAGCACCCAGTATCAAGCCGGCCAAGCGACACGTTCAGAACCGACCGGTGGTTCAACTGTCACGGAGGGGACGGAGGTCAACGTGTGGTACGCCTCCGGCACGGTCACCCTGCCTGACATGAAGGGGTGGTCGGAAGACCAGCTCAAGGCGAAGCTCAACGAACTCGGTCTCAACGGCATCCGGCAAACGGAGCAGACGGACGAGGTCAACGAGGGCCAGATCAGCCGCACGGATCCACCTGCCGGCGATATCGACGCCGGTACCCAGGTGACCTACTTCGTCGCCCAGCCGGTGACGAAGACGGCGGTCCCTGAGGACATCCTCGGAATGACCCTGCAGGAGGCGATCGAGGCCTGCGGCGGAGTCCAGCTCAACTGCAGCGAGGATGACGTCGTCTACGAGGACAACGCCCAGTACGAACCCGGCACGGTGTTCAACACCGACCCCGCCCCGGGTCTGGAAGTCGATCCCGGTACCGAGGTCACCCTCTACGTCGTCAACGAGGAATCCGCCGGAGACCCGACCGGCGGCGCCACCGAAGGCGGCATCCTTCCCGGCGGAGACGGCTGACCCGCCACACCGACGCCGATGGGGCCCGACCACGAGCGAGTGGTCGGGCCCCGTCGCGTTCAGCCTGCGACGAGTGGCGCCATGCCCCTCGAGCGATCCACCGCGCCCTCCAGGCCGCACTGCTCCAGCCAGTTGGCGAGGAGGCGGTGGCCGCCCTCGGTGAGGACCGACTCCGGGTGGAACTGGACGCCGTGCAGCGGGAGGTCGCGGTGCTGCAGGCCCATGACCACACCGGATTCGGTGGCGCATGTGACCACGAGCTCGTCCGGCACGCTCTCCGGCGTCGCCGCGAGGGAGTGGTAGCGGGTCGCGGTGAACGGCGAGGGCAGTCCGGCGAGGACGGAACCCTCCGCGCCCGGCCCGCCACGACCGCCGTCGTCGTCGGCGATGAAGACCTTGCTCGTCTTGCCGTGCATGAGCTCGGGGGCGTGCGTCACGGTCGCGCCGTAGACCTCGGCGAGCGCCTGGTGGCCGAGGCACACGCCGAGCATCGGCGTGCGGGAGCGCGCGCAGGCGCGGATCACGGACTCGGACGCGCCGGCCTCGGCGGGGGCGCCGGGGCCAGGGGAGACGAGGACGCCGTCGTACGGGACTCCGGAGTCGTCGTGGAAGCGGCCCTCCGCATCGGGCTCGGGCACGGCGTCGTTGCGGACGACGACGGTCTCGGCCCCGATCTGGTTCAGGTAGCCGACGATCGTGTAGACGAAGGAGTCGTAGTTGTCGACGACGAGGATGCGCGCCATGCGGAAAGCCTACGGGCTTGTGTCCCGCGACCGGAGATCCGCAGGAGTCGGACGACTACTCGTCCGCCGAGGGAGCGGCCGTGGATGCGCCAGGCCGTCGAGGCGGCTCACTCCCCGACCGTGGTGTCGTTGAACGGCATGTAGTCGCTCAGCCAGGGGAAGACGTACTCGAAGCAGACCGCGAGCAGGATGATCCCGAGGCCCGCGCAGAGCAGGGCGCGGGCCCACGGCGGGCCGGGGAGGAAGTTCCACAGTGCGGCGTACATCAGCGCGTCATCCTTCTTCCAGCAGTTCCTTGGGCGTGCCCTCGCTGACGGGTGCCCAGTAGTCCAGCGTGCCGTAGACGATGTACCGCTCGGCCGCGGAGAACATGGGGTGGCACGTCGTCAGGGTGATGTACCGCTCGGTGAGCTCCGGCAGCGGCTCCCCCGGCTTGATGCCGGGCACGGGGGAGATCACCTCGATGTTCTCCGGGAGCACGATCTCCGATTCGGTGACCTTGTAGACGTACCAGGTGTCCTCGGTGCGGACCACCAGGGCGTCCTGCTGCTTCAGCTCGTGAACCTTGTTGTACGGCTTGCCGTACGTGGTGCGGTGGGCGGCCGTGGCGAAGTTGCCGAGCTCACCCGGCATGCCGGTGCCCTCGTAGTGCCCGATGCCGATCGTGTCGAGCACGGTCGCCTTGTCCGTGCCCTCGGCGATGGGCTTGAGGTAGTCCTCGCCCCACCGCGGGACGTACAGCTGAGCAAAGGTCTCGCCCGACGGCGGCGCGTCCGGAACGGGCGGGTCCTCGCGGTGCTCGGTGGCGACGGCGACCTCGGGTCCTTCGTCCTCCGGCTCCTCCCAGCCCATGTCGGCGACGATCTGATCCTGTGCCCGGGCGCCTTCGACGTCGGTCCACCACAGCTGCCACACGACGAACAGGCCGAGCAGCACGCCGACGGTGACGAGCAGTTCCCCGAACACGCCGACGACGCCCGCCACCACGCCACCGCCACGACGGCCGCCGCGGTAGGCGTGCCGGCGGCGAGGGCCGTCGGGCGGGGCAGGGGTCGGGAAGAGCGCTGCGGAAGTGGGTGTGCGGTTCACGCGAAGACGTCCGTTCCTTCCGGGACGCGGGCGTAGCGGAGCTCGCCGGTCGACTGTGACGCGGGTACGTCGATCCGGTCGTGCGTCCGGACTCCCCAGCCCAGGTGCACCCAGTCGACGTAGGCCCGGTAGTTCTGCACGCCCTTGTCCTCCTCCAGCGCCTGGGCGAGCGCCTCCTGGTCCCCGATGGCGGTGACCTCGTACGGCGGGGAGAACACCTTGCCGTGCAGCAGCAGGATATTGCCGGAGCACCGGAACGCCGAGGTCGACGTGACGCGCTCGCCCTGCAGGGTCATCGCCTCCGCGCCTCCCACCCACAGTGCGTTGATGACGTTCTGCAGGTCCTGCTGGTGCACCACCAGGTCGTTGGGCTGCGGGTTGCCCGGGACCGTGTCCAGGGACGACGCCGGTGCGTCGTCCAGCGTGACCGTGAGGCCGGGGCCGCTCACCGGAGTGGAGCCGGCGGCCACGCCCTCGCGCTCGGCCAACGGTGGGTCCACCTGCGGGAGGTCGGTTCCGCTGCGGTCGCTCAGGGTGAGGGAATTGATCTCGCGGTTCAGCGCGGACGCCCTCTCGGACAGCTCGCTCACCCGCGCCGACTCGGCCTCCACGAGGGCGGCGATGTCCTGGGGCTGGCGCGAGCCGGACTGGATCGCGTGGCGTCCGCTGGCGACGAACAACAGTCCCGCCAGGGCGAGAACACCGCCCACGATGACCCACGACCGCACGCGCGCGCGTGTGACCTGCGTGCCCCCGCCTACCCGGATCACGGGCAACCTCCTGTCAGCGTCACCGTTCGCTCGCCTCGACCACTACGCTAGTCCACGAGAATGCCATCGTCCGACCCTTACGCGCCGACGCGACCAAGGGCCGGCACCGTCCGGACAGGAGCCCCCGAGCGTGCCCGAGTCGAAGCCCCGAAAGAAGAAGACCACCACCCCGCCGGCCGTCGACGCCCCGGTCGCGAAGCCCAAGGAGAGCCCACGCTGGCTGGCTCCGCTGATGGTGGGCCTGATGGTGCTCGGTCTGGCGTGGATCGTCACGTTCTACCTGACGAGCTCGGGCCTGGGGCTGCCGGTGCCGCAGCTCGGCCAGTGGAACCTGGCGGTCGGGTTCGGCCTGATCATCGTGGGTTTCGGCCTCACGACGCGCTGGCGCTGACGCCGGCTCGCCGTTCGGCAGGCTTTTCCACAGCCCTCGGCAGACTTTCCCACAGCTGTGGGTAAAGCTGTGGAAAAGTCCCGAGGTCGGCCCCGGTGGAGCGGTCGATCGGCGTTCCCCGGAACCCGTTGTGGACAGCACGCTGTGGACAACGGTCAGACCTGGCCCGGCGTGAGAACCGGTGCCAGGGCGAGCTGGTACTTCGCGACGGCGGCCAGGACGAGGACCAGGAGCACTGCGGCCGGAGCGACGACGCCGATCACCCGCTGAGACCGTCTGGGCGCGAAGGCGAACGCCGCGCCGAGCGCCAGCCCGGTGACGAGGCCGCCCAGGTGCGCCTGCCACGCGATGTTCGGGACGACGAATCCGAGCACGCCGTTGATCACCAGCAGGACCACGATCTGCCCGGCCGATCGTCCCATCCGCCGCAGGACCGGCAGCATGGCTCCGAACAGGCCGAACACCATGCCGGAGGCACCGACGGTGCCCTGCATCCACGACACGCCGAGCGGGCCGGACACGCCCGCGAAGAGCAGGAAGCCCACGGACCCGCCGACGGCCGACAAAGCGCACAACGCGCCGAACCGCGCCCGCCCGAGCAACGGCTCGAGGAACTGGCCCGTGATGTACAGCGCGTACATGTTGAACGCGATGTGCAGCAGCATGCCGGTGGAGTGCAGGAAGGCCACGGTCAGGAAGCGCCACGGCTCGATCGCGCCGCCCTCCGGCCAGAACAGCCACCGCTCGGTCCAGCCGAGGCCGGGCACGAGCTGCAGCAGGAAGCTCACCAGGCAGGCGCCGATGATGGTGAACGTGACGACCGGGCGCCCGGTGCGGACCTCTCCGCCGAGCGTCGTCGTCACACGCGGTGCCTGCTTCGCGGCCTGCTTCACGCAGTCCACGCACTGGACGCCGACCGCCGCCTGCCGCTGGCACTCGGGGCAGGCCGGGCGACCGCAGCGCTGGCACCGTACGTAGGAGGGCCGGTCGGGGTGTCGCGGACAGACCGGGGGACCGGCCGGCGCGTCGGGGGTCGCGCTTGCCTCGTCGTCGGCGATGGCTCGGCCCTCCGGTCAGTCTTCGATCGTGACGGAGTTGATGGTGATGTCCTCGACCGGCCGGTCGCCCGGACGGGTCGGCGTCTTGCCGATGGCATCGACGACGGCGCGTGACCGGTCGTCGGCCACCTTCCCGAAGATCGTGTGCTTGCCGTTCAGCCACGGCGTCTCGGCGGTGCTGATGAAGAACTGGGAACCATTGGTGCCCTCGACCTCGCCGGTCACGGGGTTGCGGCGCTTGCCGGCGTTGGCCATCGCGAGGAGGTACTTCTCGTTGAACTCGAACTTCTCGGGGTGGATCTCGTCGTCGAACGTGTAACCGGGGCCGCCGGTGCCCGTGCCCAGCGGGCAGCCACCCTGGATCATGAAGTCGTCGATGACCCGGTGGAAGATCAGTCCGTCGTAGAAGGGATCCTTCCGCTCCTCACCGGTGCGAGGATCCGTCCAGGCCTTCTCGCCGCGTGCGAGCTCGACGAAGTTGCGGACCGTCTTCGGAGCGTGGTTACCGAACAGCTCGAGGCGGATGTCACCAGCGGAAGTGTGCAGGGTTGCGAACATGTCCCCAATCTTTCCACGTCGCGCGAGTGTCCGGCCTCGCCACTCGCGGCATGCGATGGCAGAGTGGGTGCTACATACCAGATCGTTGGACGGCAGACATCCCGGGAGGTTCCTTTCCATGGGACGCAAGATCACCGTCGACCACCATGTCGACAAGGAGAAGCTGAAGCAGCAGGCCGCCGCGGCGGCCGCGCTGCTGGGCGAGCGGGGTGCGAAGGCCGCCCACCAGGCCGGAACACTTGCCGGGCAGGCCAGGGAGCAGGCGATCCACGCGAAGGACTGGGCACAACCGCGGGTCGCCGAGCTGCGCCACTGGGCGCAGCCTCGGGCCGAGAAGGCGTGGCGGGACGGCCTGCAGGCCGCCGCACCGCGGGTGCGGCAGGCCGCGGACAAGGCCGTGCCGCTCATCGACTCCGCACATCACAAGCTCGTCGACGACCTGCTGCCCCGCGCCGTCGCCGCGGCGAACCAGGCCGCGGCCCACGCGGCCGAGGTACAGCATCGCGTCGACGCGGCCACCGCACCGCAGCTGAAGGGCCGGGCCGCCAAGGCGGCGAAGAAGGCGGCAGCCGCCGCGGAGAAGGCGTCGGCCAAGGCCGCCGCGGCCGCCGCGAAGCAGGCGGCCAAGGAGTCCAGGTCGGGCTCGACCAGGAAGCGCTGGGTCTGGGCCGCGGTCGGGGTGGGCGCCGTGGCCGCCGGCTACGTCTTCTGGAAGCGTGCGCAGCCGCAGAGCGACCCCTGGGCCGAGCCGTGGGAGCAGACCTCGACCGCGGACTACTCCGGTTCGGGCGCCTCCGACGCCAGGCAGCGTGTGGGTGCGGCCGCCGGGTCCGCGGTGGCCAAGAGCCGTGAGGTCGCGGAAGCTGCCGCCAGGCAGGCGTCGGCCGCGGCCGGCAAGGCCACGTCCGCCGCCCGGTCGGCGGCGGGCAAGGCCGGCTCGGCGGCACGCGCGGGAGCGCACAAGGTCTCGGAGGCTGCGCCCTGGACGACGGCGAGCGGTGCGGCCGCCGGTGCGTCGTCCACCGACGACGGGACACCCGACAGCGCACCGGAATCCCCGGAGGACGCGACGACGTCGGCTCCTGCGGCGGAGCCGGAGCGCACGCCGATCGACGCGACTCCGCAGGCGGCCGAGGCTGCTCCGGAGTCGGCACCGGACACGGACGCCAGCGAGAAGTCCGACTCCGACACCTACGCCTTCGACGAGCTCGAGAACCAGGAAGGCACCGCGGGAAAGCACGCCTGAACCGCATGCGCGACGAGGCCGGGCCGACACCGCAGGGTGCCGGCCCGGCCTCGTCGTTTCGGCAGACCGACCTGTCCCCGCTCGTCGTGCCCAAGGGGGCAGCCTGGCGAGGACGGTTCCGCCGGCCGGGAGTCCGCGACCGGACGCCGATGGCCCCCGCAACCGGGCGGGTGCGGGGCCATCGGCGCCGTGCCGGAACGGTCAGGCGGTCCGACGACGGCTGTGGCGCCACCCTGCGAGGATCGCTCCGGCGGCGACCAGCAGTGAGCTCAGCAGCGCCAGCACCGCCAGATCCGCACCCGTGTGCGCCAGCGGTTCACGCCCCGCTGCCTTCTCACCGGGCTCGTTCGGCTCCGGCTGATCCGTCCCGGGCTGATCCGTCCCAGGCTGATCCGTCCCAGGCTTCTCCGGCTTCTCCGGTTTCTCGTCGGCGCAGGCACACAGGCCGGCGTCGATGTCGGAGCGGTCGAGTCCTTCGGTGACCGCGACCGAACGCGTCCAGCCCGTCTTCGGGTCGACGTCGGAGTCCAGCTCGGGGTTGTCACCGGACCCCATCGGTACGAAGCACATCCCCTGCGGGACGTCCTCGAAGCCGACCTGGTAGTCACCCACGGGCAGGCCGGTGAACACATACGTGCAGTCGGCGCTCGTGGTGGTGGCCGCCACTTCGGCGCCGTCGGCGTCGTACAACGTCACGGTCACACCCTCGATGCCGGGCTCACCCTCGTCCTGGATGCCGTTCCCGTTCTCGTCGGACCAGACACAGTCACCGATCGAACCCAGCAACGGCTCGGGCTCGGTCGGCTCGTAGATACCCGCATCCACGTCGAGGCGGTCCGGAACCTCCTCGGTCAGCGACACCACGCCGGTCATCCCGGTCTCCGGGTCGGCATCCGAGTCGAGCGCCAGGTCGTCGCCCGCACCCTGCACCGTGAACACCGTCCCGTCAGGCAGATCCGTGAACCCGACCGAGTAGTCACCCAACGGCAGCTCCTCGAACAGGTAGGCGCACTCCGCGTCCGTGGTGGTCGTCGCCACCTCGTTGCCGTCCGCGTCGTACAACGTCACGGTCACACGCTCGACGCCGGCCTCGCCGTCGTCCTGGATACCGTCGGCGTTCTCGTCGAACCAGACACAGTCACCGATCGAACCCAGCACCTCCTCCGGCATGACCAGGCCCGCGTCGATGTCGAGACGGTCCGGAACCTCCTCGGTCAGCGAGTACACGCCCGTCTGCCCCGTGACCGGGTCGGCATCCGAGTCGAGCGCCGGATCCTCGCCCGCACCCTGCGGGGAGAACTCCGAGCCGTCCGGCGCGACGAACTCGACCGTGTAGTCGCCCAAGGGCAGCCCCGTGAACAGATAGGCGCACTCGGCATCCGTGGTGGTGCGCGCCACCTCAGCACCGTCCGCGCCGTACAGGATCACGGTCACGCCGTCGACGCCGGGTTCGCCGTCGTTCTGGATCCCGTCCCCGTTCAGGTCCGACCAGACGCAGTCACCGATCGAACCCACCGGCTCGGTCGGCTCGTAGATACCCGCATCCACGTCCCGCCGATCGGGAACCTCCTCGGTCAGCGAGTACACGCCCGTCTGCCCCGTGACCGGGTCGGCATCCGAGTCGAGCGCCGGGTCGTCCCCGGCGCCCTGCACCGTGAACACCGTGCCCTCGGGCAGGTCGGAGAACCCGACCGAGTAGTCACCCAACGGCAGGTCCTCGAACAGGTAGGCGCACTCCGCGTCCGTAGTGGTGCGGGCCACCTCGCCGCCGTCGGCGTCGTACAGGATCACCGTGACGCCCTCGACGTCGGCCTCGCCGTCGTCCTGGACACCGTCGGCGTTCTCGTCGAACCAGACACAGTCACCGATCGAACCCAGCACCTCCTCGGGCGCCACGACTCCCGCGTCCACGTCGAGATCGACGGGCGCGTCGGGCGTCAGGGAGATGACGGGCGTCACCCCGGTGGCCGGGTCGGCGTCGGAGTCGAGCGCCGGGTCCTCGCCCGCACCCTGCGGGGAGAACTCCGAGCCGTCCGGCGCGATGAACTCGACCGTGTAGTCACCCAGCGGCAACTCCTCGAACAGGTAGTTGCACTCGGCGTCCGTGGTGGTCGTGTCCACCAGGTTGCCGTCGCCGTCGTACAGGTTCACCTCGACACCCTCGAGACCGGGCTCACCCTCGTCCTGGGCACCGTCCCCGTTCAGGTCGGACCAGACGCAGTCACCGATCGAGCCGAGGATCACCAGGCCGGCGTCGATCGAGTGATCGTTCTGGCCGTAGCCGCCCAGCGTGAACGTGTACTCACCCGTTGCCGGATCGGGGTTGGAGTCGATCCGGTCCGCGTCCTCGGCGACCTCCGGCACGTCGGGCACAGGCTCCGGGCGCGGGTTCACGCCGTCGGCGTTGTCCGTGTCCGCGTGCGGGTTGTCACCCGTGGGCGCCTGCATCGCGGTGAACAGCACGCCGGACCAGGGAACCGTGATCGGCGCCCCCTGGTGGTCGACGGTCAGGTCGCCGTCGGCCGGCGGGACGAACCGCACCGTGTACTCCGCGCCGTGCACCAGTTCGGTGAAGTGCGCGGTGTCGGTCGCGTCGGACGAGAAGTAGTAGGTCCCGTCGTCGGCGGTGAGCTGCGTGCCGACGACGGCGCCCTCGGCGTCCAGGAGCTCGACGGTGACCCCGGCGATACCGGGCTCTCCCGCGTCCTGCAGGCCGTCGCCGTCGCCGTCGAACCACACGCGGTTGCCGACCTCGACCGGGGGCGGTGGTGTCAGTGCGTCGAGGTCACCGAGGCCTCCGCCCTTCTGGAAGCTGACGGTCGGACTGCCGGTGTTCCCGTCGTCCTCCGTGAACTCGACGCCACGCGTCGCCGCGCCGTCACCGTCGTGGAACCAGATGAGGCCCTGCACACGAAGCTCGGCGAGCGGATCGAACGCCGTGGAGGCCACGTCCGTCGCACCGGCCACGTCGAGCACGGCGCCGAGCGCGATCTCCTCGTGGGTCACGCCCGCGACGGTGCCGTCGAGGCCCTGGTCGTCGCCGTGGAACTCGTTGCCACCCGGGCCGGACGCGAGGATCGGCGGGGTGCCGTTCGCCCACTGGGTGGTCTCGCCGTCGCGGCCCGTCCCCTCGGCCGCGGCGCCGGCCTCGGGCGTGTACGTCTCATCCGAGTTCCGGCCGGCCAGCAGGACGTCGCCGACGGCGACCGTCTCGAAGAAGATCTCCGGCGGTGTTCGGCCGTCCTGACCGGTGTCGGCCGCCCACTGCCGGTTGCCGCCCTGCAACTCGGTACGGTCCGTCATGCCGACCGTCATGTACCCGGCAGTGTTGAACGTGATCGAGGACATGATCGCCTGCGGATACGCCTGAGCCCCGTCCGGGTCGCCGGCCGCGGTCTTGCTGAATCCGACCGACCCGTCGGGCCAGCTGTCGCCGTTCGCATCCGCGCTGTCCCACGTCCACACGTCGGTCCAGGCGTTCCAGTGACGGATCTGCGGGTTCCGTTCGACGAGCCCCTGCTGGGTCCCGTCCCAC
Organism: Myceligenerans pegani; assembly: GCF_014892515.1. Taxonomy (GTDB): domain Bacteria; phylum Actinomycetota; class Actinomycetes; order Actinomycetales; family Cellulomonadaceae; genus Myceligenerans; species Myceligenerans pegani. The sequence continues at coordinate 20,180 of NZ_JADBGR010000105.1, read as the reverse complement.
CAGGACATCGGATTGCCCCGGGGGTAGCCCAGGTCCACGTCCATGACCTGCGCCACGGCGCCGCCGTCGACGGCCACCTTGCCCACGTAGCCGTGCAGCGGCTCCGTCGAGTCGCACTGCGGCCAATCCTCGGTGGACTCGCCGGGCGCGGTCGTGGCGCAGTTGCCCGGCGCGGTGCCGGTGTCGGCCCAGCCCACGTACACCTCGTCGTCGTGCACCTCCACGGCCCAGGCACGCCGGCTGTCGGCGAGCCCGAGCGGGATCTGCAGGACGTCCCCCACGGTCGGCACGAACGCGGGGTCATAGCCGGGGTTCTGCGGGTTCGTCGGCGAGATGTCGATCCGGTACAGGTTGTTGTCGGAGAGGTTCATCACGTACAGGTAGGTCGTGATGCCGTCGGTCCACGTGTCGATACCGCCGATGCCGACCTTCGCGGCATTCGCGAACCCGTCGGGGTCGGCGACCAGGTCGGTTCCGCCGGCAAGCCCGCGATCCGCGTTGGACGGCACCGAGCCGACGGCGATCCCGAGGTCGGTCAGGGAGAACCAGGCCTCTACGCTTCCCGCGGGGCCGATGCCGGCCGCGACGTCACCCGTCGCCGGGTCGATGACGTCCGGGATCCGGTAGATGCCGCCCAGCGCCCGGTCGGTCGAGCCGTCCCAACGATGCTCGGCCAGGCCGGCGTTCCGGCGGTACACCGCCGAGGTCAGAAACGCGTTCGCAGCCTTCTCGTAGGCGGTGCCCCACACGGTTCCGACATCGCCGACCGTGGCGATGTCGCGCTTGCCCGTGTCCTGGGCGGTGGCCCAGTCGGTGACGACGAGCGCGGGCTGCTCCGCCGTGCCCTCAGCCAGCGGGTCGCCCGCCGAGTGGATCGCCGTGATGATCTCCGGCGACCCCGGACGATGGTCCTCCGGCGGCAGGACGGCGTAGTTCACGGACTCGTCGCCGGCGGTGACGAACTGCACCGACGTACCGTTGTCCACCAGGTCTCCGGCGAGCCACGACTCGTAGCCGTCCGGGATGTCGGAGAAGGTGACTCGGAGCTCCGCGTCCGCCGCGCCGTCGGCCACGTAGGGCACCTCACCGGTCTGGTCGGTGAACTCGCCCTCGGTCATGGACCAGCCGCCGGCCGCATCGACGCGGCTGGTGCGGGTCGACGCGGAGTTCCCGAGCGCGTCGGTCACGGTGACGGTGACGTTGCCGACGCCCTGCTCGAGGAATCCGTCGGAGTCGTCGCCGTCGTACAGCCCGTCACCGTCGTTGTCCTCCCAGACCTGGCCTGCGGCGATCACGTCTCCCGGCGCCGCGGAGGCCGGCGGCACAGCTGCCGGGACGATCATCACGGCGGCGAGGGCGAGCGCCCCGCCGGTGGCCACGAGGCTCCGCCGTGGCGGTACCCCGATTCGTCGGAGGTCGAGGCGGGAGGCGAGTGCGCGGGAACCGGCCCAGAAGGGCCACCACACGCGCGTCCTCCGCCGCGACTGCTGGCGAATTCGCATTTCGTCTCTCCTGTCATCACGCGGGCAATGGCTTTTCATCAGCACATTGCTCCAAGATCATCGAATGCCACCCCAGCAAGATGTGCCGACCGAAAATGCGACAGGCCGAATCTTTGTCCAAATGGTCCGCCGTGGCGCACCGAAAGGCATTGGTCGCATCTCCGCGCAACCCAGCGCACCGGGAGACGAGCCGGCCCGTAAAGACCGGTACGGCGCGCGCGACCTGGAGTTTCACCGCGTGCGGCGGCGGCATGTCTGCCTACACTCCATCCATGCCACCGAAGAGGCGCCGGGCATCATTGTTCGGGCGGGTTCCCCGAACCGCCGCGTACGTGTTCGTCCTTGTTCTCACCGCCTGCACGGCAGGACCCGCCTCCTCCGACGACGGGCCTCTCGGTGTCCTGCGCGTTCCCGCCGATCACGCAACCATCCAGGCCGCCGTCGATGCCGCGGCACCGGGTGACCTCGTGCTGGTTGCCCCCGGGGTCTACACCGAGAACGTCCTCGTCGAGACCACCGATGTCACGATTCGCGGCGCCGACCGCAACGGGGTGGTGATCGACGGCGAGGGCGTCCGGAGTTCGGGGATCGTCGCCGTCGCCGACGGCGTCCGTATCGAGAACCTCACGGTCCGCCGCGTCATGCACTACGGCGTGCTCGTGACAGGCATGCACGACGACAACGGCCCGAGCGCGCACGGAGTGGACGGTTACGAACGGCTCGATCCTGCGATGTTCCCGCCGGTGGAGCGATTCGCCGTCCGGAACGTCACGGCGTCGAACAACGGGCTTTACGGGATCTACGCGTTCGACGCCCGCCACGGCATCATCGCGGATTCCTACGCGTCCGGATCGGCCGATTCCGGAATCTACGTGGGGCAGTGCCGCCACTGCGACATTCTCGTGACCGGAAATGTCGCGGAGCGTAATGCGGTGGGATTCGAGAACGCCAACGCATCCGATTCCGTCGTGGTGACGGGTAATCGCTTCTCGCACAATCGTGTCGGAATGACGCTGCTGTCGAACTACCAGGAGGCGTTCACACCGCAGCGCGCCAACATCGTACGCGGCAACGTCATCGCCTCGAACACCTCGGCGGACTCCCCGGCACAGGCCGAAGGCGGCTTCGGCGTCGGGATCGGCATCAGCGGCGGCCGGGACAACCTCCTGCGCGACAACCTGGTGGCGGGGAATCCACGTGCGGGGGTGCTCCTGGCGAACACGGAGGATCTCGCCGCCTCCGGGAACCGGATCGAGGGCGCCTGGTCCGCCGACGGCGTGGCCCCCAACGGCGTCGACATCGCGAACATCTCGGCGGACCGGGCTCCGGCCCAGGGGAACTGCATCGGCGGGAGTCCGTCCACGCTGCCGAAGCACCTCCGAGCGGGCTGCGGGACGAAGAAGCCGTCGGCGACCGCCGTCGCGCCCGGCAGGCTCCCGGACGTCGAGGCTCCACCCGGCATGAGCTTCCTGCAGGTGCCCGAACCTCCTCCCCAGCCGGGCATGGTGGACGTCGAGGTCATACCGGCACGGCTGCCGAACACGGTCACCGACGCCGCCGAGACGCCCGAAGGTGTCCCGGACGCCGGCCTTCTCGCCGAACGCAGCGGCGTCTCGTGACGTGGGGTCGTCGCGAGGCGAGACCTCGCCCCGGCGGCGCCCGACGGCGACCGGTAGGTCGCACGGCGGCCACCGTCGTCGTCGTGCTCCTTCTCGCGGCCGCCTGCAGCACCGGCGACGAACCAGCGGCGGACGACGGTCCCGTCCGTCCCGTCACGGTGGCGGAGGCCGAGCGGCTGGCGAACGTCCGGTTCCGGAACTTCGACGCGGGTAGCCGCAAGGTCACCGCGATGTACACCGACCAGGGCCACGAGGTGACACTCAAGGGCTGGTTCGACTACACGACGCACACCGGCTACGGCCTCGTGTCAGCCGACGGCCGGCCCTCCGCCCGGGTCGTCTGGGACGGGCGCGTCATCGCCACCACCAGCGGCGACCGGCTCGGAAAGCCTCAGACGTCGCTCGACGGGTGGCGCGTCGGGAAGCTGGACCCGCTGAGCTCGCCGCTCGCCGTCGTCCTCACGGTCCTCGCCGGCCTGGGCGCCGATCGTCCGGAGAACCCGCTCCTCATCCGGCAAGGTGGCGCGCTGTGGCTGCGGGAGGACGCCGTCGGTGAGCGGCCGGTCACGGTGTTCGCGGGGCCGGTGTCACCTGGGGGCGGCGACGAAGCGATTCCGGATGACGGCGCGGGGGGCGGTGCCGCGCCGAGCGACACCGCGCGGCCGGGCTCCGCGCGTGCTGACGGGGAGGTGACTCCGGAAGCATCGGCGAGCACGCCGACGGCGATCGCGCCCGTCGATCCCGATGCCGCCGGCATCCGCTACTGGGTGGACCAGAGCGGTCTCGCGCACCGGGTCGACATCCGCCTGGGCGACGACTGGGCCGTGGTCGACCTGGAGCACGCCACGTGGAGCGTCCCGCCGCTGCTGGAGGATGTCGACCCGCGGCCGAGCCCCGAGACGGCGGAGGACGACGGATGAGCTGGGTCAGCCGGCGGGAAGTCCTGTTCGGGACGGGTGGCGCCATCATGGGCGTCGCGGCGACGGTCAGCGGCGCGACGGCCGCGGGAGCGCTCGGCGACGAAACGAGCTACCGTCACGGCCCGGCCAGGTCGGACAGGGAAGGCGCGGCGGCATCGTCCGGCGGGGTGGAACCCGCCGGGATGACGCAGGCCGGGGTCGACCGGCCCGGCACACCACAACGGTTCGGGCTGCTCGCGGTGCTCGATCTGCCCGGCGCCACCGATCGCAGAGCGCTCGAGCCCCGGCTCGCTGCGCTGGGCGCGACGATCCTGTCCCTCACCGGGGAGAGTTCGGACGTGCTGCCCGACGGCGCCGGTGATCTCACTGTCACCGTCGGCCTCGGGCCGCGACTCGTGGGCGCGATCGATCCCGGTCTCGCAGGCGCGACGGCACTGCCCCGGTTCGCCGGTGACGACTCGATCGAAGCTCACCGGATCGGCGGCGACCTCCTGCTCGCCCTGCACGGATCGGACCCGGTGGCGCTGCCCCTCGCCCTCCGGGAGCTGCGTGCCACGCTCGACGGAACGCCGCTGCGCTGGTCCGAGGCATGTTTCCGCGGCCCTGGCGTGGGCACGGTCACGCGGAACCCGTTCGGCTTCCACGACGGCATCGCCGTCCCACGCGATTCGGAGAAACTGGCCCGCGAGGTCTGGCTGCCCCCGGAGGAGGACGGCGGTGACCCACGGGTCGCGGGCGGCACGATCTGCGTGCTGCGGCGCCTGGTCCTGGACACCGAACGGTTCGCCCACCTCGAACCGAGCGACCAGGAGGCCGTCATGGGACGACGCCGATCGGACGGTGCCCCACTGTCCGGCGGCACGATGTTCGACGACGTCGACCTCCGCGCCAAGACTCCTACGGGCGAGTACCTCGTGCCCGCGCGGTCCCATGCCCGTGCGGCACACCCGTCCTTCACCGGCAGCGGCCTGATGCTCCGGCGCGGCTACGCGTTCGCCACGCCGACCACCGGCGACGATCCCGGTGAGACCGGGCTGTTCTTCATCGCGTTCCAGCGTGAGCTCGACACGTTCGTCCGCACGCAGCATCGCCTCGACGAGACGGATGCGCTCATGCAATTCGCCAGACCGACGGCGAGCGCTACGTTCCTCGTCCTTCCTGGATTCGACGAGAATCAACCGCTCGGCTCCACCCTGTACGAGTGAGTGCCCTGGCCCGCTCCAGCACACGAAAAATGACCTGTGGTGAAAGTATCGCCGCAGTTCATTGCATGTGGAGCCAAGGGGACTCGAACCCCTAACCCCCTGCTTGCAAAGCGATTCGGACGTGCGTTCGATCGGTCGGGAACGGCGCGGACTGTGCATGCTCGTGCAGGTCGTGGCGTGGCTGGCCGCTGGCTTCGTCAGGACGATTGTCAGGATTCCGGCCGGGCCTTCCACGCGGGTTTTGACTCGGCCCCCGCCATGGGTCCCCTTCGTGGGGTCCCTGTCCCTCCGGCGTCCGGCGGCGCGGTGCTCGTCGTGGACGGGGGTTCTCTCGGCGGTGCAACCCGTCCCGCCCATCATGCCCGACGTCGGTTTCACGGGGAACGTGGCGGGACGGGTTGCGGCGTCGAGGGGTTCTCTGTCAGCGTCGCGCGCCGGGTCGACGGGCGGTGGAGGGGCAGGGGCACCACGGGCGTTTCCCTGACCCTCTGGTGTTCGCGTTGGTGCCTGCCGGAGGCTTCGTCGGCAATAGCATCTGGTCATGGACCTCGGGACCTGGAGAGACTGGGCAGGGGCACTGGTGGTCGGCGTGATGACCTTCGCGGCGCTGCTGGTAGCCGGCCTGGGTGAGGTTCGGCGAATCCGTGATCGTGCCGCCAGGCGGAGGCGCGATACTGACAGTGGATGAAGGCGGTCCCGAGGGCGACTCTCAGGGCCGCCTTCGTCATGCTTGGCCGCCGGGTGCGCGGAGGGGTGCGCGCAGGGCGCGAAGCGCCCGGAGCGCGGGCCCCCGTAGCGCGGGCCCCGGCGGTCGCGCGCCGGAGGCGCGCCTTGAGCCAGTAAGGAAACTTCTCACGGGTGAACTGCGCGACACGTTGTGAAGACCGCGTGCTGGACCGTCGACGACCCAGGGAAGACCGGCTAACGTGTGGCTATGCGTCGTACGGACTCCAAGATCGTTGCGATCGACCTCTTCAGTGGCGCGGGGGGCCTCTCATTGGGCCTCCAGCAGGCAGGTGTCCACGTAGCGGCTGGGATCGACCTCGATCCGGCGTGCGAATACCCCTACGAGCACAATCTCGGCTCCGAGTTCAGACAGAAGGACGTGGCCTCGGTGGCTGGCGCCGAGCTGATGGAACTGTGGGGCGATGCCCAATATCGATTGCTTGCTGGATGTGCTCCCTGCCAGCCATTCTCAAGCCATCGACGCGGAGCCGACACAAGCGACGAGACGAGCTGGGACCTCCTGTCACATTTCGCACGCCTGGTCCGGGAGACCAGTCCGCACTTCGTTACCATGGAGAATGTGACACGCCTCAAGTCCATGCAAATTTTTTCAGATTTCGTTGCAGATCTTGAAGAACTCGGATATTTCGTTGAGTACGGCACGCTGTACGGACCGAAGTTTGGACTGCCCCAGGAAAGGCGCCGCCTCGTTCTTGTGGCGTCACGCATACATGAAGTACACCTACCCAATGGGGACTTCGATCGCTCTGAGTTCAAGACAGTGCGTCAGACGATCGAAGGGCTTCGACCGCTTAAGAATGGCGAGTCGGATCCCGACGACCCTCTCCATTCGGCCCGAAGGCTCGCACCAATCAATCTCGCAAGGATGGAAGCGTCCATAGCGGGAGGGACATGGCGAGATTGGCCAGAAGAGTTGCTGGCACCGTGTCACCGAAAGGCGAGCGGGGCAAGTTTCCAGGCTTTCTACGGGCGAATGGTCTGGGATCAGCCGTCACCTACGATTACGACACAGGCATACAACTTTGGAACCGGACGGTTCGGCCACCCCGAACAGCACCGGAGTTTGACCCTTCGCGAAGCAGCAATGCTTCAAGGGTTTCCACACGACTACCAGTTCGTCCGGCCGTCGGAAAAGCCAACCATGAAGGCGGTCGGCAGACTAATCGGGAATGCCGTGCCCCCAGCATTTGGTCGAGCGGTAGGTAAAGTGTTCACGGAATATGTCAAAACTCTTGTCAAGGAGAAGGCGTGACCGATTCAGGGCACCCATTTAAGTTCAGTGTTGATCTTGCGGTGGTCGAGTCATTGGGGATTAACCTATATAGCAACGCGGCTGCGGTTCTCTCAGAACTTGTGGCGAACGCTTGGGACGCTGACGCTAACGAAGTTCGCGTCACGTGGAACGAAACCGGCGATGAAATCATCATCGAGGATGATGGTACCGGTATGACTCGCGGCGAATTGAACTCGCGCTATCTGCTGGTGGCATACAAGAAGCGAGACACCGAAGGCTCGCGGTCCCCCGTTCACGATCGCCCATTTATGGGTCGGAAGGGGATCGGGAAACTCTCCGTATTTTCCCTTGCTGGAGACGTTACTGTCCTCTCAGCGAAAGACGGTGAGAAGAACGGATTCAGGATTCGAGTGAGCGATCTAAAAGACCGGATCGCTCGAAAGGAAGCCTACCACCCGGTCGTGGTTCCCGTTCCTGACGATTTTCCGACTAGAGGTACAAGGATCATCCTGAACGACCTGAATCGGAAGCGTACAGGTGTCTCCGTTACAGCACTGCGCCGCCGTATCGCGCGACGCTTTGACGTACTGGGATACCGGCCGGGTGATCCAGCCCGCTTCACCATACTGGTTGAAGGCAAGCCCGTGACGTTCGACGATCGGGAGGATCTCAAGCGACTTGAGTATATCTGGGAGCTTGGAACTTCTGAACTAAATTCACAGCAGACTCCGAGCGTCAAGCGACGTTGGGTCATGGCGGACAATGTTGTCGATCCGGCGCAGGACTGGAAGATCGAAGGCTGGTTCGGAACCGTCAGAACGCCGCAAGATCTTAATGATTCGCAGGACGCTAGGGAATCTTTGCGGAATATCATCATCCTTGCCAGGAAGCGGCCTATTCAAGAGGGCATTCTGGATCAGCTTGACTTCAACAAGATATTTGGAAACTACGTAACCGGGCAGATTCGAGCAGAGTTCCTAGATATCGACGGTACGGACGATATCGCCACGAGTGACAGGCAGCGGCTCATTGAGGATGACGCCCGTGTCAAGTTGCTGATAAAGCGCCTCCGCGAGATGTTCAATGAAGCTGCTCAACAGTGGTCAGACGAGCGGCCAAAGCAGAAATTCAAGGAACTGACCGACAAATACCCGGCCATCCAGGAGTGGGTTGACTCTCGCCCTGGCCATCAGCGGGATGCGGCGCGGAAGGTGATCGGAACGGTTGCTGCGCTCCAATTGACGAATGAGTCTCAAAGGCCAGCACTATATAGGTCGAGTGTTCTCGCGTTCGAACGCCTGGCCCTAGAGTCTACGCTGGATGATCTGGAGCAATTCGCTTCGGGCATTTCTGCCGAGGAGCTACTCCCGATCCTTGCCACCGCAAAGACATACGAAGACGCACTTTATGTTCAGATCCTCCGATCTAGACTCGATGCAATCGAGAAGTTCGAGGACCTCATGACCACGGATGATCTGGAGAAGGTTCTTCAGAACCATCTCTTCGAGAATATGTGGCTGCTTGATCCGTCATGGGAAGGCGCTACCGGAGATGTTGAGATGGAGAGGTCGCTGCGCCGAATTCGCAGGGAAAGCGGACTCTTCGATGTGAATGAGGAAATCGAGCAAAGGCAGGGCCGAATCGACATCCGGTACCGCTCGGCAGCGGGAGTTCATATGATTGTCGAACTCAAGAGATACGGACGCACGGTCTCCCTTGCTGAACTCAAGGAACAAGGCGAAAAGTACCACGAGGCATTGTCGGAGGTGCTTCGGCGCCAGAATGAACCGACAAGGAATATCAACGTTGTATTCGTAATTGGTCCCGAACCTACGATCAGCTATCTTGGTGACCGAAACGCTGACGACTATATCGCCGATCAGCTGGGTCACATCGGTGGACGAATTCTGCATTACGATAACCTGCTCGCCACTGCTGAAAGGCGCTATAAGGAGTATCGAGACCGTAGCCAGGACTCTACTCGGCTCTCGGAGCTACTTCGAGTGTTGGACGGTCAGCTGGGAACTGAAAGTCCCACGTCGGACGGAGGTAATTCCGATCATGGGGCAGGCATTGACGAGCCTTCCGCGGCTATGACCGATTAGCCGGGTAGCGGCTCTGTCTTTGCTCATAACTTCGGGTTTCAATACCTGATGAGCCAAGCAGGTATGGGGGCAATACTCTGCGGCGGGTATACCAACCTGTGGGCATGAAGCAGGGCCCCGGGAAGGTTCTCCCGAAGCCCTGCGAATGTCCTGCGCGAGTCGCCCGCTGGTCCGAACGGCCCAGACGGCTACGGCGACGCGGTGACCAGTAGCAGCCAGTCGCGGGCGGCGGCTCGGAGCGGGGTGAGGTCGCCGGTTGTGAGGCTGTCGCCGGTGAGGTCCGAGCCGACCCCGAGGGCGACGGCGCCGGCGTTGAGCCATGCGTGGGCGTCGTCGCGGGTGATGGTGCCGGTGGGCATGATCCCGGCGTCGGGTAGCGGTGCGTGGAGTTGTCGGAGGAACTTGGGGGTGTGGGAGCTTGCGGGGAAGAGCTTGACCACCTCAGCTCCCGCCTGGGTGGCGGCGTCTATTTCGGTGGGGGTGAAGACGCCGGGTACGACGGCGATGTCGCGTTGCCGTGCGTAGTCGATGACCGGGATGGACAGGCTCGGTGCCACCAGGAAGTTGGCGCCGGCGTCGAGTGCGCGGCGGGCGTCGGCCACGGTGCGGACGGTGCCGGCACCGATGTGTGCGGCGGAGCCGAGTCGGGCGGCGACGGTGGAGACCACGGACAGGATTTCGGGCCCGGCTATCGGGAATTCCAGGACGCGGACGCCTTCGTCGACGAGCGCTTCAGCACCCGCTGCGAGGTGCTCGGCGTCCGGTCCGCGGAGAATCGCGACGAGTCGTGTGCTGCGGATCGCCTCGGCGGTGCTCTGGCTGGGCGATCCGGTCGAGGGCGCGCTCATGCTTTGCTCCCAATGGCTGCGAGCATCCTTGCGGCCTGGCCCTGGAGTGGTTCGCTCGATGTCGAGTTCTCGATGATGACGTGGTCCGCCGCTGGACGGTAGTCCAGGTCGATGGCGGCGATGTAGTGGTCCCAGTTGGCGAGCTTCCCGGTGTCGCGGGCTGCGCCGCGCCGCTTGAGGTAGGTACGCATGGTGTTGGCGTCGCACTGGACCCATACGAGCGTGAGGCTGACGCCGGCGGCGCGGAGGCGGGTGCTGATGCGGTCGATCCAGGCGGTGTCCTGGAATTCCCGGATGAAGGGCGCTGAGGCCACCACGCCGCGACCGACGTCGGCGTTTTCCTGGATCGTGGAGAGCAGCGCTTCGTACTCGTGCGGGCGGACGTGCTCCAGGTACGTCTCCGACTCCCGGTCGTGCGGCGGCTGCCCGAGTTCTTCGAGAAGCCGCTCGACGACAGGCCGCGTGATGGTGTCCTTGTCAACGATGGCCGAACCGGTCAGGCGCGAGAGCACCCGCGCCAGCTCGGACTTGCCGGAACCGGCGTAGCCGCCGATCAGGAACGTGTGCGGCCGGTTCGCCTCGCGGCTCGCAGACTGCGGCGTGATGCCGCTACGAACGATGCGCCGCGAGCGGGACACGTTCTCGACGAGTCCTTCCTCTGCGAGCTGTTCCATCGCCTTGTTGATCGTCCACACGCTGACGCCCATCTGTTCGGCGAGTGCGCGCGTTGAGGGCAGCGCCTCGCCGTCGCGGAGTCTGCCCGCCTCGATGTCGTTTCTGAGGATGCGCTCCACGCGGTCGAGCTTCTTGCCGCCGACGTCGTCGGCTCGGTACTGCGACATGTGACCTACCTCACATTGAGGGCTCTCAACTGGCTCGTATCGGCCTAACAACTGGTCTGCCACCGATCATGCACCACCCCGGAGTGGGCGGCCAAGCCTCATCCGTTGCAACCAAACAGTTGACAGGTTCGACAAGTCTACTGTTAGGTTTTCTTCCATCAGATCGGTGACCGAGGTCATAGACCCACGTCACCCCGATGCGAAGGAGACAGCCATGGCGATGCAGCGAAGGTTCGCGGTGGAGCACTCGATGGTGTTCCCGGCGGGTGCGCAGATGAAGGGCGGCGTGGAGCCGGTGTCGGACTTCAACGCTCCGGCGCGTGAGGACGGGTCGCGTCCTCAGCAGATCGACAAGGACACGGGGCTGCCGTTGTGGCAGGTCGTGGTGTCGGACATGGACGAGGACGCGAACAAGCGCGACACGGGTGTGGCGGTGAAGATCGCCGCGACCCACCAGCCGGTGCCCCCGGCCGCGATGGACGTCGAGGTGCCGGGCCTGGGGACGGTGCAGGTCCGCTTCATCGAGTTCATCGGGCTCACGGCGATGCCGTACGTGGACGACAACGGCACCCGCCCGCGTATCGCGTGGTCGTTCAAGGCGGTGGGCCTGTGCGCGCCGGGCAAGGCGGCTGAGGCGGAGGCCGACCTGGTCAAGGGTGGCGCGTTCGACACGACGGCGGCTGCCTGATGCCCGGCGGGGACGCGGTCGCCTCGGGGCTGGCGGTGGCTGAGGCTGCCGCCCCCACGGTGGCCGAGCTGCTGACGGTCGCGGCCGATGTGGCGGCGATGGTCGAGGGCCGGGCGGCCTACGTGACGGTCTCGACGCACACGAGCATGGTCGCCGTGCACGTGGACGAGCCGGGCGACGCGGAGCACCTGGCCCGGCTGCTCGGCCTGGGTGAGGTCTCCTACCACGACGCGAACGACCTGGACCGGCCTGGCTGTGTGGTCTGGTCCGGGGGCCGCTGGCCCGGCGTGGAGTTCCGCGTCTTCTGCGCCTCGGCCGCGCTCGCTCGTCCCGTGCGGGCCTTCCCATACCGGGCTGTCGCGTTCGATGAGCCGGTGCCGTTCCTGCTGGGCAAGAACGTGCGCAACCCGCGTAAGGCGGTGGCGGCATGACGCGCGCGGACACGCTTCAGGTGGCGGCCGGGCTGCTCGGGGATGCGGTCGGGAAGCTCGGCCAGGCGCGCGCCTGCTTCGGCGTGGTCGACCTGCCGGGCTCTCAGGCGGAGGCGGAGCGGCTGGTTCGTGAGGTGAGCGAGCTGGAACTGGCCACCTCTCAGGCCGCCGAGACCGCTCGGGCTGCTGAGCCGCCGGTGGTGCGGATCGTCCCGCCGGACGCTCCCGGCCGGATGTACGGCGAGGGCTACGACGGCTCGTGGTTCGACGAGCGCACCGAGGCCGACAAGCGCGCGGTCTTCGACCGCGAACACCGCAACAACAACGACCAGAACAACGCCGGTGACGGCGGGAAGGGGCAGGGCTGATGTTCGGACTGGGACGTAGAGACAAGGTGACCGAGGCGGCCGACRCGGCGGTGCGTGCGCTGGAGGGCGCTTCGGASGCSCTGGCTGCGGCSAAGGACGCGATGGAGGCCGCCGCGCTGCCGGAGTTCCGGGACCTGCGYGACGGSACGCTGCACGCCCGCACGCAGGTSGACGTGCTGTACACGCTCGCGGGCAAGGTCCTGGACCGCCTGGAGGAAGACGAGCGTCGGGGCGGGGGTGAGCGGTGATGGCGACCGAGCAGACGACGCGGGAGACCAACCGCAAGGCGGTCGAGGCGCTGGAGCAGTCCTACCGGCTCGTAGTGGTGGCCACCGATGGGGTCGGCCGGGCACTGCGGGAGATGGAGGACCTGCGCATGGTCACCAGCGTCCACGCGCCGGTTGCCGGTGACCTGTTCCGGGTCCGCAACGGCCTGCTGAGCGTGGCCGACAACCTCGACTGGCGCCTTCGCGCCGAGCGAGACGGGGGTGAGCGGTGATGGCTGGCGACGAGAAGACCACGCGGGAGGTGCACGAGCGCACGGTGGAGACGCTGGAGCAGGCGTTGAAGCTGGTGTATTCCGCCGTGGAGGGTGTGGGGCGCGCGGAAAACATGGTCGAGGACCTGCGCCCGTACACCAGGGCGCACCAGCGGGCGGCGGAGCACCTGACCGCGACGAGGCACCGGCTGCTGGACATGTGGGACGACCTGAACGAGCGGCTGCACGCCGAGCGGGACGGGGACAAGCGGTGAACCCCGTCGACAAGGTGCGCGAGTTCCGGGCCACGGTGAACACCACTGTGGCCCGGGCTCGGGCCCGCCTCCACGCCGCCGCCCTCGGCCGTCCTGGCGTCCTCGGTGTGCTGCTGCGGGTCCTGGTCGCGGTCCTCGGCTTCGTCCTGGGCCGCTCATGGATGCTCGTTCGGGCCACATTCGCGTGGGCGGGCCGACACCTGCCCCTGTCCGTGTTCGGGCTCGTGCTCGCGGGCCTGGTCTGGCTGGGCCTGCAAGCCTCCGGCTGGCCCGGCTCCACCCTCACCGGCCCGGTCATCGTATGGGCGCTGTTCTGGTCCCCCGGCCTCCTGTTCGGCATCTGGGCGGCGATCGCTCCTGGCGCCTACCGGCGTTCGCGCCTGCGGGCCTGGTACGTGCGCCGCTGGCTCACTGGCACCCCCGCGCGCTTTCGCCGCAAGGGCTCCGAAGCTGTCGGCACGGCTGCCGGGCTCGGGGTGCGTCAGCCTGACGGCGGCGTACTCGTGCCGGGCATCAAGGTCCGGTTCGCTCCCGGCGCGGCCGTGCTGCGGCTGAACGTGGTGGTGGGGCAGACGGTGGATGACATCGTGCGTGCCGCCTCCCGTATCGCCACGGCCTACGGCGCCCATGGGCACGAGCTGCGGCCCGTGAAGCCTGGTGTGGTCGACCTGGTGCTGTTCCTCATCGCGCGCTTGGCCCCGCGCACCGCGGTGATGCCGGCCGAACTCGTCGACGCGGCCTCGGTCGGTGTGGTGGCGGCCGGTATCCGTCGTGACGGGCGAAGGCTAGACCTGGTCGTGCGGGGCCGTCACACCCTCGTGGTCGGCGCCACCGGTGCGGGCAAGGGCTCGGTGCTCTGGTCCGTGGCCGGGAACCTCGCTCCGGCCGTGCATGCCGGGTACGTGCGCCTGTGGGGCGTGGACCTCAAGCAGGGCATCGAGGTCGAGACCGGCCGCGCCTTGTTCGGGCAGGTCGCCTACACCGCCGCCGACGCCGTGGCCGTGCTGGAAGCCCTCGTGCAGATCATGAACGAGCGCGGGACCCTCATGCGCGGCGTCTCGCGCAACCACACGCCCACCCCCGACGCACCCCTGCACGTGCTCATCGTCGATGAGCTGGCCGACCTGATGGCCTACTCCGGCTTCGATCACAAGCGCGAGGCCGAACGACTCCTGTCCAAGCTGCTCACCCAGGGCCGCGCCCTCGGCGTCGTCGTCCTCGGGTGCGTGCAGAACCCCCGGCAGGAAGCCCTGGGCGGCACGCGCAACCTGTGGCCCCAGAAGATCGCGCTGCGCCTGGACTCCGAGACCGAAACCGAGATGGTGCTCGGCACCGCCGCGCGCCTGGCACCGGCCCACGACATCCCGGCCGACATCCAACCCGGCGGCATCTCCGGCACCGCCGGGACGGCCTACCTCGTCGCCGAGGACGGCACCCCGACCCTGTGCCGCTTCGACTACTGGCCCGACCAACTCATCCACGCCGTCGCCCAGCGCTACCCGGCACCCACCTATCCCGACACCCCGGCCGCGGCTCCGGTCGCTGACGCGGCCTCGGCATGGCTCGCCGCCGGCGGACGCCTGCCCGCCCTCGACGCTCCGGCCAACCCCGGCCCGAACGACGACGGCCCAGTCAACGACAACCCAGCCAACGACGCCGCCCCGGCATCGGAACAGCCCAAGCGCAAGCGCTCTGCCCGCAAGTCCACCCGCAACCGCCGCCCGGCCGACGCAACCACCCAGGCCGTCGACGGTTCCACGGGAAACCAGACCACACCTGAAAAGGAGACGAACTCATGAACCGCACCATGCCCGGGCCCATGGCCCGAATCGCGGCCGACTCCCGGCCGGTCCTCGTGTTCACCGTCGCCCTCACGGTCGCGGTCGCCCTGGCGTCGTTCGCGCTGTCGTTCGCGTCCCTGCGGGATGCCGCGACCTGGGGCCGCGTGCCGCACGCGCTGGCGTTCCTCGTGCCCGTCGTCATCGATGCGAGCGTCCTCGTGTATGGGCTCGTCGCGCTCGTCCTACGGGCACGCGGCCGGTCCTCGGCCTGGGCGTGGCTGCTGATGTTCTTCTTCACCGTGGTCAGCGTCGGCGCCAACGCGGCACACGCCTACGACGTCGGCCCCGAGGTCCGCGCCCTGGTCGGCGTCGTCCTCGTGGCCCTCGCCCCGCTGTCCGTGCTGACCTCCACGCATGCGCTGGCCTCACTCGTGGTGGCCGACGCCCCGGCCGCTGTCGCCGCGGTGCCTGAGCCGGCACCCGCACCCACCGTCGATGCAACGCCGGCCCCGGCCGCGATCGAACCGCCCGCCGTCGACATCGACGCGCAGCCCGAACCCGCTCCCGTCCCGGAGCCGGCGGCGGTCGCGGATACCCCGGCGTCGGCCGCTCCCGCTCCGGCTGCTCCTGCTCGGGTTGGCCGTCCGGTGCGTGCGGTGGCCCGTCGGGTGGCTCCGGTGCGGCAGGCGACCCTGCCGGGCCTGGACGTCGTGGGGGCCGAAGCATGATCGCCTCGACCGAGGATATGCGAGACGCGGCGTGCGCCCGTCCCGAGAACCGGGATCTGCCCTGGGTCTCTGAGGATGCCTCAATCCGGGAACGGGCCGCGATGGCCCGCGTGTGCGCCACCTGCCCGGCATTCATCCGCTGCGCCGTGGAGGTCGCGACCACGCAGACCACGGCCGGGTTCTGGGCCGGCCACGACCGCACCGAACCCGACCTGCCCGAACAGGACACCCTCCCGGGCCTGGACGTGGTGGCGGTGGCGGCATGAGACGGCCTCGACTGCTGGACCTGTACTGCTGCCAGGGCGGCGCAGCGATGGGCTACCACCGCGCCGGGTTCGACGTCGTAGGCATCGACAGCGAACCGCAGCCGCGGTACCCGTTCGAGTTCGTGCAGGCCGACGCGCTGGACTACGCCAGCCGGTATGCGCACCGGTTCGACGTCGTGCATGCCTCCCCGCCGTGTCACGACCACTCCTCGCTGCGCTCCCGAGCTGGGATGCAGGGCACGGGCTGGCTCCTGGACGCGACGTTGGACCTCCTGCCGACCCTCGTGGACACGTACGTGGTCGAGAACGTCATGGGCGCGCCCATGCGGGCGGACATGGTGCTGTGCGGGGGCATGTTCGGGCTTCGCGTCTACCGGCACCGCAAGTTCCTCATCGCCGGCCCGACCCTGCTCGCCCTCCCGTCCCACCCGTCCCACCGGGTGCGCACCTCGACCAAGAAGCGGCGCACCGACTGGGACGCCGGCCTGAACATCTCCGTGACCGGGGACATCGGCACCAGCATCGGCGGGCCCGCGATGGGCATCGACTGGATGACCGGCCCCGGCCTGTCCCAGGCCATCCCGCCGGCCTACACCCAGTTCATCGGCACACAGCTCGCCGAACACCTCACCGCCACCACCCACGCCGGCACCGCGGCGGCCTCTCGGGGAGCGGCGGCATGAACACCCTCGACCTCGACGCCGGGTCGCGGTCCGGGTTCCCTGGGTTCGGGCCGGATGCGCCCCTGGACCTGGGGAACCTGACCGACGCGGAAGTCGGTTCCCTGATCGGCCGGCTACGCAATCGCACCTCCGGCGCGTTCGCGGATGTGGCGGCGTCGGTCGGGTACTGCTCCCACCCGGTGCGCCTGGCCGGGTCCTCGATGACGATCGACCGGGCTACCGGTGAGGTGCTGTCGGAGTACCGGTCTGCGGATGCGCCGCTGGGGGAGCTGTACCGGGCATGCGGGAACCGGCGCGCGGACGTGTGCCCCGCCTGCTCCCGCGTCTACGCCCGTGACACCTTCGAGATGATCCGCGCCGGCGCCGTGGGCGGCAAAACCGTCCCCGAGACCGTGACGGCGAACCCGCTGGTGTTCGCGACCTTGACCGCGCCCGGCGTCGGGCACGTGCACGGCATCCGCACCAAGAAGGACGGCACCCCCGCACCCTGCCTGCCCCGAGGACGGGCCAAGTACTGCCCGCACGGCCGGCCGGTCTCCTGCTGGCGCAAGCACGGACCCGAGGACAAGCACCTCGGGGAGCCGTTGTGCTTCGACTGCTACGACTGGAACACCGCCGTGGTCTGGCAGTGGTGGGCCCCGGAGCTGTGGCGGCGCTTCACCATCACCCTGCGCCGACACCTCGCCTCCGTGCTCGGTGTGCCCGAGTCTCGGCTGCGGGAACGGGCCGCGCTCGAGTTCGCCAAGGTCGCCGAGTTCCAGGCACGCGGCCTCGTCCACTTCCACGCCCTCATCCGCCTCGACGGACCCAACACCGCTCCGGTCGGCGCCCGCCTGGCCGACGCCGGGAACGCTGCCCCGCTGGACGGGGAAGCGCTCAAAGCCGCAGTCGAACACGCCATCGGTGCCGTCTCCTTCGAGGCACCTCCGGTCGACGGTGCAGACGTGCCGCGCCTGCTGTCCTTCGGGGAACAGCAGGAAGTGCGGACCGTGCGCACCGGCCTACCGGACACCAACGACGACGGCGGGAAGCTGAGCCCGGAGCAGGTCGCCGGGTACCTGGCGAAGTACTCCACCAAGTCAACCGGCATCGACCCCGCCGCGCCACGCCCTCACCTGGTCCGTATGGCTCAGACGGCGCGCTACCTGGCCGAACGGGCGGCCACGGCCTGCCGGACCCTGGACGGACCCGACCCGGAGGACGATGAGGGCTGCTGGTGCGGCACGTGCGCCGACTCGCCCTACCGGCTGCTCGCGAAGTGGGCGCGCATGCTCGGCTTCCGCGGACACTTCTCCTCCAAGTCGCGAGCCTACTCCGTCACCCTCGGCAAGCTCCGCAACGCACGGGCCCGCTACGCGCGCCTCCGCGCCGATGCCGAACGCCGCGGCGTACCCCTGGACGTGGCCGACCTCGAACGCCGGCTACTCGCGGACGAGGACGAAGAAACCACCCTCGTCGTCGGCGAATGGACCTTCCGCGCCGCCGGATGGGGCTCACCCGGCGACAAAGCCCTCGCCGACGCCGCAGCCGCACGCGCCCGCGAATACGCCCAATGGCAGGCAGACCAGCGCACGTCTCGATGACTGACCAGCAGTGAAGGGATGAGGACATGACCAGCAAGAACAACACGAACAAGGCCACGGCCGCGAACGTCGTCCCGGTGCTGTACCGGGTCGAGGATGCCGCCCGGGCTCTGAGCCTGTCGCGGCGCACGGTGTATGACCTCATCCGCTGCGGGGCGCTCCGCACGGTCAAGGTCGGCGCTCGTCGCCTCGTGCCGGTGTCGGCCGTGGTCGAGTACGCGAACGGTCTGGAGGCGGCGGCGTGAGCGAGAACGAGAAGCCGCGCCGGGCACGTGGTGAGGGTGGCCTGCGGTGGCAGGCGTCCAAGAACCTGTGGATCGCTGAGAAGACCGTGGGTTACCGGGCTGACAACGGCAAGCGGATCGTGAAGACCGGTACGGGCAAGACGCGGACGGCGGCCAGCAACTCGCTCAGGGAGAAGATCCGCGAGTACGAGGCTGGCCTGCTGGCGGACTCCCGGCGGGTGACCGTCGCACAAGTCTGCAAAGACTGGCTCGATCACGGTCGTGGTGACGTCGGTCCGAAGACGAAGGAGGGCAACGAGGACAACTACCTCAACCACATTGAGCCGCATCTCGGCAAGCGAAAGCTCGCTGACCTGCGGCATGACGAAGTCGATGACTGGCTTGAGAAGCTCGCGCCCAACCTTTCGACGTCGTCACTCAAGCAGGTGCGCTCGGTGCTCAAGCGGTCCATCGACCGCGCAATCAAGCGCGGCCTCGCGGAGCGGAATGTGGTGGACCTGTGCGTGGCCCCCAAGGGGCGCGATGGTCGGCGCTCGAAGTCGCTCACCCTGGAGCAGGCTTCGGCGGTCCTCGCGAACACGAAGGATCACAAGATGCACGCGTACATCGTGGTCGGCCTGCTGACCGGGGTCCGCGTCGAAGAGCAACGCGTGTTGACCTGGGATCGGGTTCAGCTCGACACGGTCGGCGGGCAGCCTCCCCACATCGAGGTGTGGCGAGCGGACCGGCTCGGCGGAGACACCAAGACTCCCAAGTCTCGCCGGACTCTCGGTATCTCGGGCTACGCCGCGACGGTGCTCCGCAAGCACCGCGACGACCAGGACGAGGCCCGGCGTCGTGCGGGGGAGCGGTGGAAGGAAGCGAACCTCGTCTTCCCGTCCGAGGTCGGCACTGTGCAGGACGCGCACAACGTGCTGCGGATGTTCCGGGATGCCCTTCGCCTCGTGCCGGGCATCGACCCAGAGGACTGGGTCACCCGCGAGCTGCGGCCGTCGTTCGTCTCGATCCTGTCCCGTCACGGGCTGCCCATCGAGGAAATCTCGCGGCTCATGGGTCATTCCGGAACCGCCGTGACCGAGCTGGTCTACCGCCACGAGCTGCGGCCAGTCCTGGAGACGGGCGCGACGGTCATGGATGACGTGTTCGGCCACCTGGACGGCGGGAAGAGCGGCGACGATGAAGCGGCCTAGTCAGGACGTTCGTCAGGATCGCGGCCCCGAGACGACGAATCCCACCGGGCCGATTCGGTATCGTGCCTGGTGGGAGTGGGTGGAGCCAAGGGGACTCGAACCCCTAACCCCCTGCTTGCAAAGCAGGTGCGCTACCAATTGCGCCATGGCCCCGAACGAGACGCCTGATCGGCGCCCCGCACATACTACTCGACGGTGTCGGTGACCTCCGACCAGAGGTCACGGCCCTCGGCGTCCTCGTTGAGCTTGCGCCACAGGATGTACCCGGCGCCGGCAGCCAGAATCAGGACGAGCAACTTCTTCACGAGTTCCTCCGTGGTCAGTGAACGCCGGACCGATGTCTCCGGTCCTCGTGCGTTCCACAATCCCACATTCCCGGCGACAACGACCAGTCGGAGCGGAGCAGGATCGACCCACGCACCAGGTGGCGGGCCCGGGGCCA
>NZ_JADBGR010000104.1:181506-288463 GCF_014892515.1 Myceligenerans pegani | reverse complement strand
GACCACCCGACATCCGACCGACCACGCCAGGGGTGGCTCAGCGGGTCGGGTCCGGGGCCAGCTCTGCCGCCACCAGCGGGAGCAGGCGGTCGTCGAAGCCGAACATCGCCTGGTTCTCCCAGGCGTTGCCCGACGTCGGGTCCGCCGGGTCCCAGCCGCCGCCGTCGACGGCGGTCCACGCCGGCTCCCAGTACACGACGCCGAGGCCGCGCCCGCCCGGGGCGGAGGCGACGACGTCCTGGACCGCGCGGAACCATGCCGCCTGGCCCGCCTCCGTGGCCGGATACCCGGCCACGAGCTCGCTCGGCTGGTCGATGATGTTCCCCGCCGCGGGCGCGTCGTCGTCCAGCGTGAAGGGGTACGCGACCTCCACCACGATCACGTCCCTGTCGTACCGGTCCGAGAGCGTCGACACCGCCTCCTGCAGGTCCGCGAACGACCCGTGCCAGTAGCCGTAGTAGCTCAGGCCGATCAGGTCGAACGGCACACCCCGCGCCGTGACCTCGTCGAACCACCAGGTCAGCGAGTCGATCCCCCGGTTGATGTTCGTCAGGTGCAGGAGGGTCCGCGCCTGGGGGAACACCTCCCTGGTGGCATCGTGCCCGGCGGTGAGGAACGCCGCGAGGTTGTCCCACTGCGGCGCGGAGACGCCGTCGTCCGGATCGACGTCCCAGGTCTGGCCGTGCGGCCACATCATGCCGGGATTGATCTCGTTGCCGAGCTGGACGTAGTCGACCGTCGCGCCGGCGTCGCGCACCGTGGTCAGGACGTCGCGCGTGTGCTCCGCGAGCAGGCCGGCCATCTCGGCCGGTGGGGCGCCCTCCCAGGCGGCGGGTGTCCCCTGGGCGCCGGGATCGGCCCAGCGGTCGGAGTAGTGGAAGTCGATCATGACGTCCATCCCCGCGGCCTCCGCCCGGGCCGCGGCGGCGGCCACGCGGGCGCCCGTGTTGTAGCCGTCGGCCGGGTCGACCCAGACCTTCAACCGCGCCAGGTTCATGCCCCGGTCCGCCAGCAGGTCGACGGGGTCCGCCACCGAGCCGTCGGTGTCGCGGTACACGGCCCCGGAGTCCTCGTTCTTCGCGAGGCTCGACAGGTCACCACCGCGGATGTCCCGCGTGGCCCGCCCGCGCTCCAGGGTGACGTCGTCGACGTTCGCCCACGCGCCCGCGCCGCCGTTCGTGGCGACGGACACCGTGCAGTTGCCGCCCGTCGAGAACGCCGAGACGGCGATCCGCACCCACGCGTCGTCCTGCTCCGTCACCGCCGCGACGGTCGAGCCCGCCTCGGCCCGGCCGTCGCCGCACCAGAGCCAGAGCTCCGTCGCGTCGAGGTCCCCGCCCGACTTCACCATCGCGCTGGCGGTCCACCAGCCGGTCGGCACGCCGGTCACCCGCTGGCTCGTGGTCACGGAGTAGTCGCGGCCGGCCCAGTGCGTGAGCCGCATGTCCGACGACGCGCCGCCGGCCTCCGTCTTCGCTGCGGCGGCGTCACCGGTGGGTGACGACACCCGCCAGCCGGTCAGCCCGTCCTCGAACCCGGGGTTGACCAGCTGGATCGCGTTCCGTGCGACGGCGTCGGCCCGCGGCGGGCGCTCCGCCGGCGTCGCCGCGGCCCCGCCCGCGAGCGCCGCGGGCATGGCGACGGCGAGTGCCACCGCCGGGATCAGTACTCGTCTCTTCCGCATACGTCCTCCTTGACGTTGCTCGCTCCCCGCGCCGTGCGGGCAAGCACCTGCACTGCAACCCACCAACCACTCAGCGGCTATCCGTGGCGGCGCAGCACTCGCACCGCGCCGGCCGGGACGACCATGCCGCCTCCGGACGTCTCGTCCCCGGTCAGCAGGTCCGTGGCCGGGCCGTCGAGCGGGAGCTTGGCGTCCTCGCCGTGGTTGATCGCGATCACGTACTCGGCGTCGTCGCCGTGCCGGCGGATCACCTCCAGGTCCTCGGGGACGCCCGACGACGGCAGCCCGGCGTCGGCGTACACGTCGGCCATGAGGGCCGACAACGTCTCGACGTCGAAGTTCGTGGAGACGTACCAGCCGGTACCCGTCCCGTGCCGGTGCCGGGTGACGGCGGCGCCGCCCGGCTTGGGCCCGTCGGCGTAGGTGCCGACGACCTGAGCCCCGGCAAGGGTCAGGTCGTCGGCCCACACGGTCCCGGTGAGCTCGGCGCCCGCCCGCCCGCGGCCGCCGTCGTACCTGACGGTCAGGCTCTCGCCGGCGCGCAGCGGCAGGAACTCCTCGACGGTCACGCCGAGCGCGTCCCGCAGCGGGGCGAGGAAGCCGCCCGGGTGCACGGCGTCGTGCTCGTCGACGATCCCGGAGAAGTACGAGACCAGGAGTGTTCCCCCGCCCTCGACGTACCGCGTGAGGTTGGCGGCGCCGTCGGCGGTGAGCAGGTACGACGCCGGGGCGACGACCAGCTGGTAGCCGCTGAGGTCCTGCTCGGGCCGGGCGAGGTCCACGGTGTGGCCGTCACGCCAGAGGCGGTCGTAGAACGCGTTGACGCGCTCGCGGTGGCTGACCGCTTCGCTGGGACGCCAGTCGAGGTCCTGGGCCCAGAAGGACTCGTAGTCCCACAGGAGCGCGACGTCGGCCCGCACCCGGGTCCCGCGCAGTTCGCCGAGCTTGCCGAGGTGCTGCCCGAGTTCGACCACCTCGCGCCACACGCGGCTGCCCGTCCCGGCGTGCGGCAGCATCGCCGAGTGGAACTTCTCCGCGCCGGAGCGGGAGGCGCGCCACTGGAAGAACATGATGGAGTCGGCGCCGCGGCCCAGGTGGGAGAGCGAGTTGCGGGCCATCTCTCCCGGACGCTTGGCCACGTTGCGCGGCTGCCAGTTGACCGCCGACGTCGAGTGCTCCAGCAGCAGCCACGGCTTGCCGCCGGCGACGGACCGGGTGAGGTCGGCGGCCAGCGCGAGGCCGACCTCGCCGCGGGGGTCGGCCGCGGTGAGGTAGTGGTCGTTGGCGACGATGTCCACCTCGCGCGCCCACCGGAACAGGTCGGTGGAGAGGCATTCGGTGGCCATGAAGTTGGTGGTGACCGGCACGTCGGAGTGCTCGCGGATCGCGTCCCGCTCGGCGGTGAAGCAGGCGAGCAGCGCGGAGTCGGTGAACCGCGCGAAGTCCAGCCGCTGCGCGGGGTTGACCGCCGACGCCGACGCCGCGGGGACCTGGACGTGCTCCCAGTCCCCGTAGACCTGGCCCCAGAAGGCGGTGCCCCACGCGGCGTTCAGCGCGTCGAGGGTGCCGTACCGCCCCTGCAGCCACTCGCGCCAGGCGCGCCGGGCGTGCACGGAGTAGTCGTCGGCGACGGGCGCGCCGTACTCGTTGTGGACGTGCCACAGCGCCAGCGCGGGGTGCCTGCCGTAGCGCTTGGCCAGCTCCGTGGCGATCCGGACGGAGGCCCGGCGGTACTCGGGAGAGCTCGGTGAGACCATGCCGCGCGAGCCGGGCCCCAGCGGCACGCCGTCCCGCGTGACGACGCGCGCCTCCGGGTAGGTGGCGTAGAACCAGGCCGGGGGCGCGGCGGTGGGTGTACCGAGGTCGACCCGGATGCCGTTCGCGTGCAGCAGCTCGATGACGCGGTCCAGGAACGTGAAGTCGAACTCCCCCTCGCGCGGCTCCAGGAGCGCCCAGCTGAAGATGCCGATGCTGACGAGGTTCACGCCGGCCTCGCGCATGAGGCGGGCGTCCTCCTCCCAGACCTCCTCAGGCCACTGCTCGGGGTTGTAGTCGCCCCCGTAGCAGAGGCTGTCGACTCCGGGCAGCCAGCCCGTGAAGGCAGGTCCGACCGGTGGGGTGCTTGCGGGCATGGGTACTCCTCGATCACGACGGCGTGGGCGTGGTCTCACTGGTCCGGTCCCCGGCAGATGCTGTGCGCGGTCCCAGCATTTCGTGGGGCAAGTCCACACCATGAAGCGCTGTCGTGGCAAGCCAGTGAGTTCCAACTGGGTGTTTGCGCTGTGCGCCGTGCCATCGCTACTGTGACCGTGCACACCATCGTGCACGGAGACTCACACTGTCGTGACGCGGCCGGGGAGTCCCGGGCGCCCCACGCGATGGTCCTTGATGAGGAGGACACCCATGCGCCTGACTTCAGGCACCAAGGCCGGCGCGGTTCTCGCCGCCACCGCCCTGCTCGCCGCCGGATGCTCCGGCAGCCCCGACGACGGCTCGGAGCCGACGGGCCCCGTCGAGCTCACGTTCTGGACGTGGGCGGGGCTCGGGGAGGTCGTCGACATCTGGAACGCCGAGAACCCCGACATCCAGGTGGTGGTGAACGAGCAGGACGGCGGTGACCCGGCCGTCACCAAACTGCTCACCGCGATCGAGGCGGGCTCCGGCGCGCCCGACATCATGCAGGCCGAGTACCAGAAGATCCCGCAGCTCGTCTCCAACGACGCCGTTGCCGACATCTCCGGGCTGCTGAGCGAGGAGACTCCCGGCCACTTCGCCGACGGCGTGTGGAACGCCGTGACGCTCGGGTCCGACGCCGTGTACGCGGTACCGCAGGACTCCGGGCCGATGCAGTTCTACTACCGCGCCGACATCTTCGAGAAGTACGACCTCGAGGTCCCGACCACCTGGGAGGAGTACGCCGAGGTCGCCAGGGAGCTGCACGAGAAGGACCCGGACAAGTACCTCGGCACGTTCTCGGCGAACGACGCCGGGTGGTTCGTCGGCCTCACCCAGCAGGCCGGCGCGTCCTGGTACGGGATCGAGGGCGAGTCCTGGTCGGTGAACATCGACAGCCCGGAGGTCAGGCAGGTGGCCGAGTACTGGGGCGGGCTCGTCGAGGAGGGCGTCATCGACAACAAGCCCATGTACACCCCCGAGTGGAACCAGGGCCTGAACGACGGCACCCAGGTGGGCTGGCTGTCCGCGATCTGGGCGCCCGGCGTGCTGAACAGCAACGCCCCCGACACGGCCGGCAAGTGGGAGATGGCGCCGATGCCGCAGTGGGACGAATCCGCGGAGGCGACCGGCACGTGGGGCGGATCCGCGACGGCGGTCACGACCCAGTCCGAGCACCCGGAGCAGGCGGCGCGGTTCATCGAGTGGCTGAACACCGACCCGGTCGCGGTGCAGGCCCTCGTGGACGTGTCGAGCCTCTACCCCGCCGACGTCGCCGGCTCCGAGGACGCCCTGGCCGAGCCGCCGGAGTTCTTCTCGAACCAGGAGGACTTCTACGAGATCGCGGCCCAGACCGCGCAGACCACGCAGCCCTTCACCTACGGGCCGAACATCAACGTGGCCTACAGCGCCTACAACGACGAGTTCGCCAAGGCCACCGAGGCGAGGTCGGCCGACGCCTTCGTCGCCGCCGTCGAGGCGATGCAGCAGATCACGGTCGACGACCTGGTGAACTCCGGCTTCGACGTCGCGGAGTGACGTATGCCCGAACCGATCACGCAGGACACGCCGCGCCGGCGGGCCACGGATGCCCGCCGGCCGGCGTCGGCCCACGCCCTCGCGCCGCCTTCGGGCACGCGAGCACGACACGGCGGCGCCACGCGGCGCGGCCGTCACATCGCCCCCTGGGCGTTCCTCTCCCCGGCCATCGTGCTGTTCACGCTGTTCCTCGCGGCGCCGATCGGGTACTCCGTGTACCTCAGCTTCCGCACCGAGAAGGTGAGCGGGCTCGGCCTCGGCTCCGGCTCCCGCCAGGAGGTGTGGAACGGCGTGGCGAACTACGTGTCCGCCGTCGCCGACACGGAGTTCCTCGCCTCCGTCGGCCGCATCGGGCTGTACGGCCTGATCGTGGTGCCCGTCATGCTCGGCTCGGCGCTGCTGTTCGCGCTGCTGCTCGACGCGCGGCGGACCCGGGCCCGCCGGTTCGGCCGCATCACGATCTTCCTGCCCTACGCCGTACCGGCCGTGATCTCGTCGCTGCTGTGGGGCTTCCTCTACCTGCCGGCGGTCAGCCCGTTCTACTGGGTGTTCGATCGCCTCGGCTGGTCGGTGCCCTCGCTGTTCGGGCCGAACCTGGTCATCTTCGCCGTCGCCAACATCGCGATCTGGGGCGGCATCGGGTTCAACATGGTGGTGCTCTACACGGCGCTCAAGTCGGTCCCGTCCGAGCTGTACGAGGCCGCCGAGCTCGACGGCGCGTCGCAGATCGGCATCGCCTGGCGCATCAAGATCCCGATCGTGCTGCCGGCGATCATCATGACCTTCGTGTTCTCGATGATCGCGACGCTGCAGGTGTTCGCCGAGCCGACCACCCTGCGGCCGCTGTCCAACGCGATCTCCACCACGTGGACCCCGCTGATGAAGGTGTACCGGGACGCCTTCACGCGCGGCGACCTCTACTCGGCCGCCGCGACGTCCGTGGTCATCGCGGTGGCGACGTTCGTGCTCTCGTTCGGGTTCCTGCGCCTGGTGCAGTCCCGGGCCTTCGGCCAGGAGGAACGATGACCGCAGTGACCGCACGCCCGGACGTCGTCGTCCCCCGGGCTCCCGCCGGGCCCGCGCGCGACCGGCCCAGCGCCACCGCGACCGCGATCCTGCTGATCGGCGCGGTGTACTGCCTGCTTCCCGTCGTATGGGTGGTGTTCGCGGCGTCCAAGAGCTCGGCCGAGCTGTTCTCGACGCTGACGTTCGTCCCGTCGCTCCACCTGTTCGACAACATCGCCGAGCTGTCCGCCTACCGCCAGGGACTCTTCTGGCGGTGGATGCTCAACACGGCCCTCTACGCGGGCGTCGCGGCCGCGCTGTCCGCCGTCGTCTCCGCGATGGCCGGCTACGCGCTGGCGAAGTACTCGTTCCGCGGCAAGACCGCCGTGTTCAACGTGCTGCTCGCCGGCGTGCTCGTACCCGGCGTCATCCTGGCGATCCCGCAGTACCTGCTGCTGGCGCAGGTGGGACTGACCAACACCTACTGGTCCGTGCTCCTGCCGAGCATCATCAGCCCGTACGGCATCTACCTCGCGCGCATCTACGCCGCGGCGGCGGTCCCGGACGAGATCGTCGAGGCCGCCCGCACCGACGGCGCCGGGGAACTGCGCACGTTCGTGCAGGTCGCGATGCCCATGATGACGCCCGGGCTGGTGACGATCTTCCTGTTCCAGTTTGTCGCCATCTGGAACAACTTTATGCTTCCCTACATCATGCTCGGCGACGACAGACTCTTCCCCCTCACCGTGGGCCTCTCCGGCCTGCTCGGCCAGACCGCGTCCCAGCCCGCGATGTACACGCTCGTCGTCACCGGCGCGCTGCTGTCCATCGTGCCGCTGGTGGCCCTGTTCCTGCTGCTGCAGCGCTTCTGGCAGGTCGACCTGGCAGCCGGGGCCGTCAAGGCGTGAGCACCAGGAACCGGCGGCCCACGATCCGCGACGTCGCGGCCGCCGCGGGCGTGTCCCGCGGCACCGTGTCGCGCGTGCTCAACGGCGGCAAGCTGGTCTCCCCCGAGGCCCGCGCCGCCGTCGAGGCCGCCATCGCCTCGACCGGGTACGTGGCCAACCAGCACGCGCGCTCGCTGGCCACGTCCCGGTCGAACTCCATCGCGTTCCTCCTCACCGAGCCGCAGCACCTGCTGTTCGAGGACCCGAACTTCTCCGTCCTGCTGCGCGGGGTCGCCGAGGAGCTCTCCGGCCGGGAGATCCCGCTGCTGCTCATGGTGGCCGGGACGCCGTCCGAGTGGCGGCAGATCACGCGGTACGTGGCCGCCGGGCACGTCGACGGCGTGCTGCTCATCTCCTCCCACCGGGACAACCCGGTGCTCGCCGACCTGCTGGCGCACGACGTGCCCGTCGTCGCCTGCGGTGTCCCGCTCGGGTACGAGGGCCGCGTCGGGTACGTCGCCGCCGACGACAAGCTCGGCGCCGTCACGATGGCGCGTCACCTGCTGGAGCGTGGGCGCACCCGGATCGCCATGATCACCGGGCCGCTCGACACGTCGGGCGGGACGCTGCGCCTCGAGGGCTACCGGGAGGCGCTCGGCGACCTGTACGACGAGACGCTGGTCGCCACCGGGGACTACTCGCGGGAGTCGGGCCGCCTCGCGATGGCCGAGCTTCTGCGGCGGCGGCCGGACCTCGACGCCGTCTTCGTCGCCTCCGACCTCATGGCCGCCGGGGCACTCGCGACCCTCCAGGCCGAGGGCCGCCGCGTGCCCGACGACGTCGCCGTCGGCGGGTTCGACGACTCCGGCGTCGCGGCGGCCATGCACCCCGCCCTGACGACGATGCGGCAGCCGTTCGGCCGGATCAGCTCGGAGATGGTGCGGCTGCTGCTCGAGGTGATGGAGGGCGAGGAACCCGCGGGGATCATGCTGCCGACGTCACTGGTGAAGCGGGACTCGACCTGACCGGGAGGGCTCACCGTCCGGACCGGTGATAACACGCTGAGTTATCATCGACCCCATGACCTACGCGAGCCGTGTTCGCCGACGTCGCCAGATCCTCGGACTGTCTCAGCGGGATCTCGAGCGTCGCTCGGGCGTTCGGCAACCGCTGATCGCGGCGATCGAGACCGGCGCGAGGACGCCGTCCCCCGCCACACGCGAAGCGCTCGACGCCGCGCTCGAAACGAAGCCGTCGACCGCGCTCAAGGCGTTGCACGACGAGGTGGTGGCCCGGTTCGCGGAAGTCGGCCTCCCCGCGCCGGTCGTGTTCGGCTCCGTGGCACGCCATGAGGACGACGCTCGATCCGACATCGATCTCATGGTCGCCTTCACCGACGACTACGACATCGTCGACCTCCTCGCCCTCGAAGAGGACCTCACCGAGCTCCTGACCTTCCCCGTCGACGTGATCGACGCGCGCGCCGACAGCCGCGTGGCCGAGCAGGCGCGCCGCGAAGCGGTTCCGCTGTGAACGACGACCTGACAGCCTCCGACAGGCTGCGCATCGAGCGCCGGCTCGAAGACCTGTCCGCGTTCGGTGACGACGCCGCCTACACCGTCGCTCGGGGACTCGATGCCTACCTCGATGCCTCGCCCGAGGGGCGGGTGCTCCGCAACAACGGCCGCCACATCGTGATCCAGGTCGCCACGGTCGTGGAGAAGCTCCCCGACGCGTACAAGGCCGCCCACGACGGTGTCGACTGGGTCGGCATCTCCCGCATGCGCAACCTCATCGCGCACCGCTACGACCGTGTGGACGACCGCCTCGTCTTCACCGCCCTGGCCTCGCGCATCCCCGAGCTCCTGAACCACCTCGGGCTCCGCGACGCCCAGCCGTAGGCGCAGATCGCCGGTGGCATCTCGGCGGCTCAGGTGGCCGATCGTGGGGTGTCACGCAGCCGCCGGTACTCCTCGACGGTCTCCACGCGGGGAAGGAGCAGGAGGAGTGCGAGGTAGACGAGTCCGATGAAACCTGCCGTGACCAGCATGAGGAGGACCACGACGGTGCGGACCCAGTCGAGCCGGAACTCGCCACGGGCCGCGATGCCGACGCAGATGCCGCCGAACCACTTGCCCTCCTCGATGCGGCACCAGAACGGCCCCCGGAGCGGCCGGCCGGGCGACGGATCGCCGACCGGGTGATGGCTCTGCACGGGGCCCGTCTCGACGAGCACTCGGGCCATCTGCGTGTCGTCGACCGGGCCTCCGCTCGATTCGAGGACGGCACGCAGGCGGTCGCCGAGTGTCGCTTCGAGATCGCGGATCGTCTCGTCCCCGTCGGGATCCGCGGTCAGCGCCGTGCGCGCCTCCGCGAGGTATCGCAGCAGGCGTTCGTGGGCAGCATGCGTGACCGCGAAGGCATCGGCGTGCCCGGTCAACCTCATGTGCTTCGTCGATTCCATGTCAGCGTCCGATCGTCTCGATCATGCCGGTGAGCGCGCCCCAGTAGTCGCGGAACTCCGCGAGCTGCGCTCGGCCAGAGGTGGTGAGAGTGAGGTACTTGCGCGGAGGACCTGCCGGCGACTCCTGCCACTCGTGCGCCACGAGTCCGTCCCGCCGGAGTTTGTTCAGCAACGGGTAGAGCGTCCCCTCCTGAACGGGGAAGCCCACCTCTCGCAGCGCCGCGGCGATCTCAGCGGTGTAGCGCCGCCGGAACTCGATCGAGGCCAGCACAAGCGGCTCAAGCATGCCGCGCCGCAGGGCCGCGAGCTTGCTGTCCATTTCCACGTCAGTACCTTGTCAGATCAAGATACTGATCCACAACCCCTCCGGGCATGTCGTCGACACCGGACAGGGCACAGGTCACCGGACCGGTCGGCGGACCGAGGAGCCGGCGCGGCGGTGGACCCCTCAGCGCCAGGGGTCGAGGGCCTGCTTGCCCTCGGTCTGCCCTGCTTCGAGGCGCTCCAGCACCGTCCGCCCCTCGGCGAGGGGATGGACCCGCGGAGTGCCGGGCGGGTAGACGCCCTGGGCGATGAGCGCCTCCAGCTCGACCAGCAGTGATCTGTGGACGGACGGGACCGCGGCCGCCAGCGCACCGATGTGCAGGCCCTTGACCTGGACCGGGTGGGTGAAGACCAGGTCGTGCGTGCTGAGGTGGGCATCGCCGGACGCGGCGCCGAACACGACGACGCGGCCGGTGAAGGGCTTGGTGACCGACAGGCTGACGTCGAACGTGGCCCGTCCCACGGACTCCAGGACCAGGTCGACGCCACCGCTCAGGCGCACGATCTCCGCGGCCAGGTCGGGGCGCGACCGGTCCAGTACCTCGGCGGCGCCGAGCGCCCGGACGGTGTCGTGCTTGGCGGGGGCCGCCGTGGCGATCACGCGTGCGCCGAAGTGGCGGGCGAGGCGGACCGCGGCCTGTCCGACGCCCCCGGCCGCGGCGTGGACGAGCACCACGTCACCTGCCTTCGTCTCGCCCAGCGGCTTCAGTGCCGCCAGGGCGGTCGCCCAGTTCAGGACCAGGCCGAGGGCCTCGGCGTCGGTCCAGCCGGAAGGCACGGGGAACGCCTCCGCGACCGGCATGGTCATGTACTGGGCGAAGGCGCCGAGGCCAGTGCCGACGACGTGCGTGCCGAGCGGGAGCGGATCGACGACGTCCGGGCCGTGGCCCACGATCTCGCCCGCGGCCTCGAAACCTGCGACATAGGGCGCCCGCGGGCCGCCGTCGTACGTGCCCCGCGACCGCATGACGTCGGCGAAGTTGATCCCGGCGGCGCCGACGCGGACCAGGTACTCGCCGGGCCCCGGCGTGGGCCGGGGCCGATCGGTCGTGAGGGTCAGATCCTCCGGCCCCCGGTGTGACCGCTGGACCAGCGCCCGCATCCGCCGAGGTGGGTGCACCCGCTCGTTGATCTCCATGGAGGGAACGTAGAAGCCTGACACTTGCGTCAAGGTCAAGTACGGCCATCACGCACCGTCCGGATCCCTGTCGCGCCTGCGCGCGACCGTGCCGTCGTGGTCGATCGTTGCGCTCCCACCGGCCACACGGGCGTGGTCGGGGCCGGCCGGGAGACCTCTCCGGACGGTCTCGGCCCGACGAGCCTGTCGCAGGTACGCGTCGAGGGCGGCCTGCTGCTCGCGGAGGACGGCGATGCGTGCCGCGAGGCGGTCGCGATAGCCCTCCACCTCGCGAAGGAACTCCGCACCGACCGCGCCGGTGCCGACGTCGGACCCCTCCGCCGCGTCCGGCAGGAGCTCCCGGATCAGCCGCACGGGCAGCCCGGACTCCAGCAGCGAGCGGATGACGAGCACGCGCTCGATCGTGGACCGGCAGTAGTCGCGGAACCCGTTGCCGCATCTCCCGGGGACGATCAGGCCCTCGTCCTCGTAGTGCCGCAACGACCTCGCGCTCGCGCCGCTGATCCTGGAGGCTTCGCCGATCCTCATCCTCGACGGCAACGCCGGTTCACGGAGCGATCTTCCGGCGCCCGGCGGCCGATCCCCGCGGACGACGGCGCACGGCCCGCGGACGCCCGGCGCCACCCCGCGAAGGGTCAGCCGCGGCAGTCCTTGCACGTCCCCCACAGTTCGATCGTGTGGTCGATGTCGGTGAAGTCGTGCGCGGCGCCGACCTTGGCGGCCCACGCCTCGACCGTCGGCCCGTCGATCTCGATGGTGCGGCGGCACGACCGGCACACCAGGTGGTGGTGGTGCTCCACGCGCTCGCAGCGCCGGTACAGCACCTCGCCGTCGGCGTTGCGCAGCTGATCCACCTCGTGGGCGTCGGCGAACGTCTGCAGCGTCCGGTACACCGTGGCGAGGCCCACCGAGTCGCCCCGGGCCCGCAGCACCTCGTGCAGTTGCTGGGCGGAGCGGAACTCGTCCTGCTCGTCGAGCGCCTCGGCGACGGCGGCCCGCTGCCGGGTCATACGAGTCGTCATCACGTACACACCTCCTGGTCGGTTCGCGCTCGTGGCCCCGGCGGCAGCTCGACGTCGTCGGGCAGGTCGGGGTGAGGGTCCGCGGCGGGACCGCGCCGGGCGACGAGCGGGCGCACGGCGGCAGCCACAGCGTAGACCGCGATCGCGAGCACCACGATCGTCGCCCCGGGTGACACGTCCTGGAAGTAGGTGATAGTCAGGCCGGTCACGCAGACGACGACGCCGACGACGCTGGCGGTCCCCATGGTCCGCGCGAACGAGTGCGTGAGCTGCTGGGCCACGGCGACAGGCACGATCATCAGCGCGCTGACCAGGAGCAGGCCCACCACCCGCATCGCCACGGTCACGGTGAGCGCCGAGACCACGGCCACCATCGCGTTGAGCAGCCACACCGGCA
This sequence comes from Myceligenerans pegani, assembly GCF_014892515.1. Taxonomy (GTDB): domain Bacteria; phylum Actinomycetota; class Actinomycetes; order Actinomycetales; family Cellulomonadaceae; genus Myceligenerans; species Myceligenerans pegani. Next base: position 275,831 of record NZ_JADBGR010000104.1, on the reverse strand, counting down.
GCCCGGAGGCGACGGCGAACTCCTCGTCGTGGCTCACGGAGAACAGCGCGGCACGCAAGCCGATTCCCACGACGAGGATCAGGGCGGACAGCACCACGGTGAGCACCAGGTCGCTCCCCGACACGGTCGAGATCGAGCCGAACAGGTACTGCATGAGATTCCCGTTCGACCCGCCGGCGATCCCGATCAGGAGGACGCCGCCGGCGATGCCGCCGTAGAACATGATGGCGAGCGCGAGGTCCCCGGAGGTGCGTCCCCGCCGTCGTACCAGTTCGATCGCGAGGGCGCCGGCGACGGCGGCGACCACCGCCCCGGGCACCGCGAACGCTTCGGGCGCGACGCCGAGCGCCGCTCCGATGAGCCAGCCGAGGGCGACGCCGGTGAGGGCGATGTGCCCGATGCCGTCACCGAGCAGGGACAGGCGGCGCTGCACCAGGTAGGTGCCGACGACGGGCGCGCTGGCGCCGACGAGGAGCGCGGCCAGGAGGGCGCGCTGCATGAACGGGTCGGTCAGCATCCAGCCGAGCTCGGTGAGCAGGTTCACGACGCCACCTCCTCGGTGCTGCCGTTGACGGGGTTCTGGGTGAGCGGGGCGGGCCGGCGGGCCTCGTCGTCGTGCGGGTGCACGTGGCGGTGGCTCACCGCGTCGTGGGCGGCGCGAGGGCGCGGCGGGGCGCCGTCGTGCACGACACGGCCGTGACGGAGCACGACGGCGCGGGTCACGAGCTCGGTGAGCTCGCCGAGCTCGTGCAGGACGACGAGCACGGTGACGCCACGCCCGACGAGGCGCCGCACGCTGGCGGCGAACGCCTCCTGGCTCGGCCGGTCGACACCGGCGACGGGTTCGTCGAGGACGAGCACGTCGGGGTCGCGCACCAGGGCGCGCGCGATGAGCACGCGCTGCTGCTGCCCGCCGGACAGCACGTGCATGGCGGACGAGGCGCGGTCGGCAAGGCCGACCTCGTCCAGCGCCGTGCGCACGCGGGCGCGCCAGCCGCGCGGGAGCCACCAGCGCCGCCCGCTGAGCAGGCCCGACGCCACGACCTCGGCGGCCGTCGACGGGACGCCCGTCCGGGCCCCGGCGCGCTGCGGCACGTAGCCGATCCGCTCCCACGGCACGCGGTCGGCGTCGAGCCCGGCGCCCAGCAGCCGGACCGTCCCGTGCGACGGCGCGACGGTGCCGACGAGCGCCCTGACGAGCGTCGACTTGCCGGAGCCGTTGGCGCCGAGCAGGGCGACGGCCTCACCCTTCCGGACCGTCAGGTCGATGCCGCGCAGGATGTGGCTGGCGCCGGCGTGCACGTGCAGGCGCTCGACCTCGATGACCGGCTCGGGTCGGGTGGAGGGCTCGGTGGAGCGTTCGGTCACTCGCACACCAGCCCTTGTTCGAGGGCGGCCAGGTTGTCGCGCATGACGCTCACGTAGTCGTTCCCGGCGGCGAGGGCCTCCTCGCTCAGGCCCTCCAGCGGGTCGAGCGTGGCGGTCTCGACGCCGAGGTCGTCGGCGAGGGTCTCGGCGACCTTCGGGCTCACGAGGGTCTCGCTGTAGATGGTGGTCACGCCGGTCTCGCGGACGATGTCGCCCACCTCGCGCAGGCGCGCAGGCGACGGCTCCGTCTCCGGGTCGAAGGACGAGAGGGCCTCCTGGTGCAGCGAGTACCGCTCGGCCAGGTAGCCGAACGCGGCGTGGCTGGTCACGAGCGTCGCGCCCTCGCACGTGGCGAGCCCGTCGGCGAACTCCTGGTCGAGCTCCTCCATCTGCCGGCCGAGCTGCAGGGCCCCGGCGGCGTACTCGTCCGCGTGCTCGGGGTCGACGACGGAGAGCTCGTCGGCCACGGCCTGGCCGAGCGCGGCCATCCTGCTGGGGTCGAGCCAGAAGTGCGGGTCGGTGGCGCCGTGGTCGTGCTCGTCCTCGGCGTGCTCGTCGTCCGCGTGCTCGTCCTCGGTGTGCTCGTCCTCCGCGTGGCCGTCCTCCTCGGCGGGGGTCAGGTCCGCGAACGCGGCGGCGTCGACGACGTGCTCCGGCGCCCGCGTCTCGACACCCTCGTCGACGGCGGGCTGCATGCCGGACAGGTACACGACGAGATCGGCCTCGCCGATCTCGCGCGCCTGAGCCGGCGCGAGCTCGAGGTCGTGCGGCTCGGCCGCCGGCGGCGTGAGGTTGTCCACCGTCACGAGATCGCCGCCGACCTGCTGCGCGGCGTACTGGAGCGGGTAGAAGGAGGCGAGCACCGTCACGCCGTCGGACCCGGAGTCCCCGGAACTGCCCGCGGCGGAGCATCCGGTGGCGAGGAGGGACGTCGCCGCCAGGGCGACGGGCACGGCGAGGAGTCGGCGATTCATGAGAACGATTCTCACGCTTGGTCAGAACGGAAGTCAAACTCCGCCGGCCGGAGGGTACCCCCTGTGGAATACGCCGGGGGCCGGAGGCCCGTGGCGGGTAGGCTGGAGCCCGTCATTCCAGCCGCTCCGCGGCGACCAATTCCACCTGGAGAGATACCCCCGTGTCCGACAAGTCATCGCGCTCCGCGCAGACCGCCAAACTCGACGCCGTCATCTCGCTCGCCAAGAAGCGAGGTTTCGTCTTCCAGTCGGCGGAGATCTACGGCGGAACGCGATCGGCGTGGGACTACGGGCCGCTCGGCGTGGAGCTCAAGGACAACATCAAGCGCCAGTGGTGGCGCTCGATGGTGACCAGCCGGAGCGACGTCGTGGGCCTGGACTCGGCGGTCATCCTGCCCCGCCCCGTGTGGGTGGCCTCCGGCCACGTCGGCGCCTTCAACGACCCGCTGACGGAGTGCCTGAACTGTCACAAGCGGTTCCGCGAGGACCACATGATCGAGGAGTTCGAGGAGAAGAAGGGCCGCGCCCCGGAGGGCGGCCTCGCCGAGATCGCCTGCCCCAGTTGCGGCACCCGCGGCCGGTGGACCGAGCCGCGCGACTTCAACATGATGCTGAAGACGTACCTCGGTCCGGTCGAGGACGAGTCCGGCCTGCACTACCTGCGGCCCGAGACCGCGCAGGGCATCTTCGTGAACTTCGCCAACGTCGCGCAGTCCGCCCGGATGAGGCCCCCGTTCGGCATCGGCCAGATCGGCAAGTCGTTCCGCAACGAGATCACGCCCGGGAACTTCATCTTCCGCACGCGCGAGTTCGAGCAGATGGAGATGGAGTTCTTCGTCACGCCCGGCGAGGACGAGACCTGGCACCAGTACTGGATCGACTACCGCACCGACTGGTACACGGACCTGGGCATCTCGCGTGAGAACCTCCGCCACTACGAGCACCCCAAGGACAAGCTGTCCCACTACTCGACGCGCACGGTCGACATCGAGTACCGGTTCGGCTTCACCGGCAGCGAGTGGGGCGAGCTCGAGGGCATCGCGAACCGCACGGACTTCGACCTGAAGACCCACGCGGAGCACTCGGGCAAGGACCTGCAGTACCGCGACCCGGCGACGAACGAGAAGTACTACCCGTACGTCATCGAGCCCGCCGCGGGTCTGACCCGGTCGCTCATGGCCTTCCTCGTCGAGGCGTACGACGAGGACGAGGCGCCGAACACCAAGGGCGGGGTCGACAAGCGCACCGTGCTGCGGCTCGACCCACGCCTGGCGCCGGTCAAGGTCGCGGTGCTGCCGCTGTCCAAGTCCGCGGAGCTGCTCCCCACGGCCGAGAAGATCGCCGACGAGCTGCGCCGGTACTGGAACATCGACTACGACGTGACGCAGGCGATCGGCAAGCGCTACCGCCGCCAGGACGAGATCGGCACCCCGCTGGCCGTCACCGTCGACTTCGACACGCTCGAGGACCAGGCGGTCACGGTGCGCCACCGCGACTCCATGGAGCAGGAGCGCATCGCGATCGACCAGCTCGTCACCTACCTGGCGGGCCACCTGCCGGGCGTCTGATCCGGCGGCGTCATCGCGCCGGCACCAGATGGCCGCCTTCCGGTAACTCGCACGACGCCGTCGACTGCAAATGTCGGCACGCCTGGCAAGAAATGCCCCGGCACACCGCGTGAGCGAATCGGAGAACCAGCGCCTATGTCTGCTGCCGTGAAGTCGAGAACGTCACCCCGCGCGGTCAGGGCCCTCGTGGCCCTGGCCGGCGCGATCGCCCTGATCCTCAGCCTGCCGAACGTCGCCTCGGCCGCCGTGCTGGATCCGCTGCCCCCGAACCACACCTCGTTCCAGCGGACGTTCCAGCCGTACTTCGACTACGACGGCGACGGCTGCCTGCCCGTCGCGGCCATCGACGACGCCGGCCGGCTCAACGGCGGCCTCAAGGACACCGGGCCGGTCACCGGCGAGTGCCGTAGCGGCCACCTCGGCAAGGCCAACACGTACTCGAGAGCCACGTGCAACAACGGCTGGTGCGCGATCGCCTACTCCCTGTACTTCGAGAAGGACATGAGCTGCGACGGCTGCACCGCCACGTCGCACCGACACGACTGGGAGGGTGTCGTCGTCTGGGTACCGGAGGGTTCGGGAACGCCCTCCTACGTGTCGGTGTCCCGCCACGGCCAGTACGAGACCAAGCGGTGGAGCGACATCTCGGAGAAGGTCGGCCCCCGCGTCAAGGCCGTCTATCACAAGGACGGCATCAGCACCCACGTCATGCGTTTCGCCAAGCAGGGCGAGCAGGCGGAGGCGTGGGGCGACGGCGGCTGGGACGAGCCCGCGCTCGTCAGCTGGTCGAGGCTCCGGAGTGACCTGCGGGACACGCTGAACAGGTCGTCGTGGGGCGACGCCAACTTCCCGTTGCAGGACGGCAGGTTCCCGGTCGAGCTGAGCAGGGCCAAGCCGTCCGGCATCCCGTTCGACCCCCACGCCTGACGGGTTCCGGCAGACAACCGCCGTCGGGTCGGCTCTGGCCCGACGGCGGCCTCGCCGTGGACCGATGGTCGTCAGCCTCGGCATGAGCCTCACCTCCGGTGGTCCACGCCGGACGCCCCTGGTCGCCGTGCGAGACGCCCGTCGGAGCACTCCCTGTGCTGTGCCAGACTTAGGCAATGCTTACCTCACCCTCGGTGGCTCCGGCCCGTGAGGTGACCCGCACCCCCGATCGAGCACGCCGCAGGACGCTGGTCCTGCTCGGCCTGGTCGCGGCCCTCGCCGCGACCGTCCTGGCGAGCCTCGCCCTCGGCGTCCGCGACATCGACCCCGCGGTCGTGTGGGACGCCTTGACCGGCTGGGCCACCGGCGCACCGCTCCCCGACGACCAGGACCACCGCGTCGTCGTCGAGCAGCGCCTGCCACGCACCGTCGTCGGCATGGCGGCGGGCGCGGCCCTCGCCCTGGCCGGAACCCTCGTCCAGGGCGTCACGCGCAACCCCATCGCGGACCCCGGGCTGCTGGGCCTGAACGCCGGGGCCAGCCTGGCGATCGTGATCTCCAGCGTCATCCTCGGCGTCTCGTCGCCCCTGGGCTTCATCTGGTTCGCGTTCGCGGGCGCCGCCGCGGCGGCCCTGCTCGTGTTCTCGATCGGCGCCGGCCGCCCCGTGCGGCTCGCGCTGGTCGGCGCGACCGTGACCGCACTGCTCACACCGCTGATCACGATCACGCTGATCCAGAGCTCGACGGCGTTCAACCTCTACCGGACCTGGGCGGTCGGGTCGCTCGCCGGAGTCCGCTCCGCGGCGCTGGCCGACCTGTGGCCGTTCCTCGTCGCCGGAGCCGTCCTCACCGCCGCGATGGCGCACCGCATGAACATGCTCGCGCTCGGCGACGACGTCGCCACCGCCCTCGGCCAGCGGGTCGGCACCACGCGGGTGCTCTCCGGGATCGCGATCGTCATGCTCTCGGGCACGGCGACGGCCCTGGTCGGCCCGATCGCGCTGATCGGCCTCGCCGTCCCGCACGCCGCCCGGCGCCTGGTCGGTACGGACTACCGCTGGATCACCGCCGTGGCCTTCCTCCTCGGGCCGGTGGTGCTGCTGGTCGCCGACGTCGTGGGGCGCGTCGTCATGCCCCATTCCGAGCTGGAGGCGGGTGTCGTCGCCGCCGCGATCGGCGCACCCGTCCTCATCGCCGTCGCGCGCAGCCGTTCCCTGGCGGGGGTGTGACGATGACCCCCTCCCCCACGAACACCCTGCCCACCGCGCCGAACGCGCCCCACGGTGTGACCGGCGACGCTGCCGACGACGGGACCGACGGCCTCCGCCACGCCATCGGACGCCTGCGCACCGCCCGGCGGCGCCGCCTCGGATTCGTCCTCGGTACCTGCGTCGCGGCGCTGGCCGTGCTCGGCACGCTCGGCCTGATGCTCGGCGACTCCACCATCGCCCCCGGGAACGCCCTGCTCGCCGCGTTCGGCGCGGGCGACGGCGGCGATCTGTTCATCGTCCAGCAGCTGCGCCTGCCACGTGTCGTCGCGGCGATCGTCGTCGGCGCGATGTTCGGACTGGCCGGGGCGCTGTTCCAGTCGACGCTGCGCAACCCGCTCGCCTCCCCCGACATCCTCGGCATCGCCGCCGGGGCGAGCCTCGGCGCGGTCAGCGGACTGCTGACGTTCGGCCTCGCCGGGGTCGCGGTGGCGGCGTCGGCCTTCGGCGGCGGGCTCGCCGTCGCCCTGGCCATCTGGTTCTTCGCCTGGCGCCGCGGCCTGCACTCGATCCGGTTCGTGCTGGTCGGCGTCGGGTTCGCGTACCTGTGCCAGGCGTTCATGACGTGGCTGCTCGCCCGGGCCGACGAGCGCGAGGCCGCCTCCGCGCTGCTGTGGACCGTGGGCTCCGTGGCCGACGTCCGAGGCGACGACCTCGGCATCCTCGCCGGCGGCGCCCTCGTGCTCATGGCGGGGGGTGCGGCCGTCGCCCGCACGCAGCGCCCGCTCGCGCTCGGCGACGACAACGCCCGCGCCCTCGGCGTCCACGTGGACGCGGCGCGCGTGGGCACGCTGCTGCTCGCCGTCGGACTCGTGGCGCTGGCCACGTCGTTCGCCGGGCCCGTCGCGTTCGTCGCCCTGGTCGCGCCGGCGATCGCCCGGCGCCTCCTGTCCGACGGCAGCCCGGCCCTGGTGGCGTCCACCGCGGTCGGGGCCCTGCTGGTCCTGGCAGCGGACCTCATCGGCAACCACCAGGTGTTCGGCGTGGCCGCGCCCGTCGGAATCGTGACCGGCCTGGTCGGCGCCCCGTACCTGCTGTGGCTGCTGGCCACGAACGAGAGAAAGGAACGCCCGTGACCGCGCGCCCCGAACCCGCCGAGGTCCGCACGGAGGACGCCCTGGCGCCGGTGGGCGTCGTCGGCCCGACGCCCGGCGCGAGTCCCACCCTCCGCGCCGAGGGCGTCGTCCTCGGGTACGACGGCCGCACCGTCATCGACGGACTCGACCTGGCCCTCCCGGCGGGGAGAATCACCGCGATCGTCGGACCCAACGCCTGCGGCAAGTCGACGCTCCTGCGCGGCATGGCGCGCCTGCACCCGCTGTCGGGCGGGAGGGTCCTGCTCGGGGACCGCGACGTGTCGGCGATGTCGCGCCGCGAGCTCGCGCGGTCGGTCGGGATGCTGCCGCAGTCGTCGATCGCGCCCGACGGCGTCCGCGTCGCCGAGCTCGTCGCACGCGGCCGGTACCCGCACCAGGGCTGGTTCGGGCGCCACTCGTCCGACGACGACGCCGTGGTCGCCTCCGCGCTCGCCGCGACGGGGGTCGCGGACCTGGCCGACCGCCCGGTCCAGGACCTGTCCGGCGGCCAGCGCCAGCGCGTCTGGATCGCGATGGTGCTGGCGCAGCAGACCGGCATCGTGCTGCTCGACGAGCCGACGACGTTCCTCGACGTGCGCCACCAGCTCGACCTGCTCGACCTGCTCACCTCCCTGAACCGGGAGCGCGGCACGACGGTCGCCATGGTGCTCCACGAGCTGAACCTCGCCGCCCGGTACGCGGATCACCTGGTGGTGATGAACTCCGGGCGGATCGTCGCCGAGGGTGACCCCGGCGAGGTGCTGACCAGCGACGTCGTCCACGGCGCGTTCGACCTGGCGTCCGACGTCGTCCCGGACCCGGTCTCCGGCACGCCGTTGGTAGTGCCCCGCGGACGGTTCCACGTCGCGGGCTGACACGGCCGTAGGGCGCGTCACGACGGTTGTCCACAGATTCTGCTGCGCGGTGGCGACAAGCACCCCACGACCATAGGATCGAACACGTGAGCGATCGGCGGCGGACCAGCCGTCGCCCGTGTTCGGAAAGGGGGTGCGCCCATGCAGGGTCCGATGTTCGACGACGCGGAGCTCGTGGACGAGTTCGGAGTGCCCGTTCCCGCTCCGGACCACACGGCCCGCGAGCTCGCCGCGATCCTGGCGACGAACCCGCTGAACGATCCTACGTTCGCCGCCGAGCTCGCGGCGCGGGACGCCGGTCCCGACGGTCTCCCCGGAGAGGTCGTGAACCCCGCCGACCTGCTGCTGGGCGACGTGGCAGGGCTGGCGCCCGATGCGGCGCTCGCCGGTGCCTTGCGCGATCTGACACGGACTCCGGAGCACCTGGACACGGTGAGCGACAGCGAGCTGCGCGGCGTCGTAGCGGGGTGGGAGCGGCTGATCTCCTGGGCACGTGCCGGCCAGGCCCGGGTGGCGCGCGAACTCATGGCGCGCACCGACGGACCGCTCGGAAGGGACTCGGTGGCCGGCGAGATCGCCGGCGAACTGCGCGTCACGACCGGCGAGGCATGGGGGATCGCGATGCGCGGCGAGGGGACCGGCCTGTACCCGGATCTGGAAGGGGCCCTGTCGGCGGGGCGCATCGACGCGAGGAAGGCAGACACCTTCCTCCGTGCGGGCGCTGATCTGACCACCGAGGAGCGGCGCGAGGCGATCACCGAGTTGCTTCCCGACGCACCCGAGCACACCTGGAAGTGGATCAGCGAGCGGATGAATGCCTGGGCGGCACGCCTGCACGGGAAGAAGGCCCGTCGGCGTCAGGTCGTCGACCGCAGCGACGTGTGGGCCGAGTCGGCCGGGCCCGGCGTGGGTCGCATCATCGCGGACCTGCCGGTCGCCGACGCCGCCCAGGCGTTCAACACCGTCCAGGGTGCAGCGAAGGCGCTCAAGGACGCCCCCGGAGAGACGCGCCCCCTGGGCGCACTGCGCGCCGCGGCGTTCGCGGCGCTGATCACCGGTCGTGTCGTCCTGGCCTGTCCTGACGGCGACGGCGAGAACGGCAGCGACGAGGGCGACGCCACCGAGGAACTGCCCGGACTGGTGGCGCCCGTGCTCGACACGGACCTGGTCCCGGTCCCCGAGGATCCCCCGGGCATCCACCTGACCGCTCCTGCACCTGAACCGGGGACCACCGACCCAGCCCACCCGGCCGGCACCCGGATACGGGTCGTCGACGTGCCCGCCACCGTCCACGTGACCGTGCCGGCCACCATGCTGCTGGATCCGGACGATCTGACGCCCGGCAACCTGGAAGGCATCGGCCCCATCCCGGCCGATGCCGCCGCACGCATCGCCGCGGACGGCACGTGGCGGCGCCTTCTGACCGATCCCGCCTCCGGCGTCCTCACCGACTACTCGACCCGCGCATACACCCCCGGCGCCACTCTGCGCGCCGCGGTCACCGCACGCGACGAGACCTGCACGTTCCCCGGATGCCACCGGCCCGCGCGCTCCGGCGGCAGAACGACGGTCGACCTGGACCACATCCAGCCCTTCGACCCCGACCACCCCGACAGGCCTGGCACGCCGGGACAGACCCGTGCGGCCAACCTTCACGCCTTGTGCCGCAAGCACCACAACCTCAAGACGCACGGCGGCTGGCACGTCACCCGTGACCCCGGCACCGGGGTCACCCGCTGGACCGCGCCCACCGGAGCCAGGACGGACGTTCGGCCCACCATCACCGACCCCGCCATCCGCTACGCACTGACGCGCGGCATGACCCTCGCCGCGCCGCCGGCACCACCGACGGCGGATGGGCCGACACCGACGACACCGGACACGGGCGCGCCGCCCTTCTGATCCCGAGCGGCACGCGCAGCGGTGCGACAGACGCCACACCGCGCGGGGAATTTCGTGATGCGGACGTGACGTAATAGGCCAGTAGATGAGGTTAGGCTCGCCTCACATGCGCCTGACGTCGTCGGGCCCGGAACCACAAGGAGGACCCGTGCGAGTACGCCGCACCCTCACCGCAGCGGCCGGCCTGCTGGCCGCGTCCGCCCTCGCCCTGGCCGGCTGCGCGTCGCCGGCCCCCGAGGACGACGCCGCGCCCGCGGCCGAGGAGACCGCCGACCAGTTCCCGATCACGATCGAGCACGCCCTCGGCACCACGACGATCGAGGAGGCGCCCACGCGCGTCGCCACGTGGGGCTGGGGCTCCACCGAGGCCGCGATCGCGTCGGGTGTCTTCCCGGTCGCGGTCGCCGAGCAGGTCTGGACGGTCGGTGAGGACGCGCTGCTGCCGTGGGTCGAGACCGCGTACGAGGAGGCGGGTGAGGAGCTGCCCGTCATCCTCGACGACTCGGCCGCCGGTGAGGAGGTGCCGTACGAGCAGTTCGCCGAGGTCGACCCGGACCTGATCATCGCCACCTACTCCGGCCTCACCGAGGAGCAGTACGAGCTGCTCGAGGAGATCGCGCCGGTCGTCGCCTACCCCGAGGCACCGTGGACCACGCCCTGGGACGACAACATCACGCTGACGGCTCAGGCCCTCGGCCGCAGCGAGGCGGGCGAGGAGGTGCTCACCGCGTTCGAGGACTACGCGGCCGGGATCGCCGCCGAGCACCCGGAGTTCGAGGGCAAGACCATCGCGGCGATCGTGGACGACCCGCAGAACGGCCAGATCTTCGTGTACAACTCGTCGGACCCTCGCGCCGGGTTCCTCGAGAAGCTCGGCTTCACCACTGCCCCGGCCGTCGACGAGCTCGACCCGACGGGCGGTGAGGACTTCTTCTACACCCTCTCCTACGAGGAGCTCGACAAGCTCGAGTCCGACGTCGTCGTGGCGTACACGTACACCGAGGAGCAGGCCGAGGCCCTCCCGGACAGCAAGGAGCTCGGCGCCCTGCCCGCGCTGCAGAACGGCATGGTGGCGCAGGTGGTCGGGACGGTCAACGTGTCCTCCGTGTCGCCGCCCACCGCCCTGTCCTACGACTGGCCGGAGGGCGTCCCGGCCCTGGCCGAGGACCTGGGCGAGCTCCTGGGCTGATCAGGCCGAGTCTGCCGAACCGCCCGAGGGCCGCCGCCCAGGTACTGAACCTGGCCGGCGGCCCTCACCATCGCTCGGCACCCTCGGTCTCCACCAGATCCTGCGACCGGTGGGGCCAGCTGCCTCGTGCCCCTGAACGGATACTTTCCGTCACCGCTCGACGAAGCGGGTGCCGTCCGGGGTGAGCTCCGGTTCCCAGACCACGCGGTGGATGACCCACCGCTCCAGGACGCCGCGCACCGCCATCGCCACCGCGCCCCACACGGCGAACAGGAGCAGCGCCGTGAGCCAGTTGCTCCCCAGCGTGCCGAAGCCGATCACCGCCAGCAGCGGGAGCGCCAGGCCCACGCCGAGCAGCACCGGGAAGATGTGCACGCCCACCCACTGCAGCGCGGACAGCGGCTCGAAGCGCCGCTCGGCGACGACGCCGCGGTAGTCGAGGACCTGCACCACGTGGTCCGCGCGCCACTTCGGCACGTGCCGCGCCACCGTCCATTGCGCGTCGCGCGCCTCCAGGTGCTCGATCTGCGCGGGCAGCCAGATCCCGAGCATCTGGTGCACCTCGGCCGGGGTCATGTACCCGCGGTCGAGGATCGTGACGGAGTGCCACGGCGGCTGCTTCATGTAGGTGGGGCCGGGGATCGCGAGCGACACCAGGAAGAGCACCGATCCGCCCACGCCGAGCAGCCAGGTCAGGGCATCGGGGACCCAGGCGATGATCAGGAAGGTCAGGCTGACGGCGCCCGCGCCCAGGAGCGCGCAGAGGATGCGGTTCTTGGTGGTCATGGTGCTTCGATCCTATCGAAATCGGGCACGGTCAGAAGAAGATCACGTCCCGTGGACCGAGCGGGCGGGCCAGGAGCCGCCACGCGAACCACTGCGCGATCCCGAGGACCGGCAGCAGCGCCGCCACCACCCCGCCGAGCGCCGCGGACGGGCCGTTCACCGCGGTGCCGGTCATGAGGTGGGGCCACGCCACGACCGCCGTCACGAGCACGGGCGTCGCCACCAGGGCCGACGTCGTCCACCACCCGAACCGGGACGGCTCGCCGAGGCGGCGCGCGACGAGCGCCGCCCCGTGCAGGCGCGTGGCGGCGACGCTCCAGGCCGCGAGCACGACGACGGCGACCGCGCTGCCCCAGGCCGTTCCGAGCAGGGCGCCCCAGGCCGCCGGGAGCAGTGTCGACGCCGCCGCGAGCAACCAGTCCCAGGTCGCGCGCCAGGCGTGGCCCTCGCGACGGGAACGGAGCCAGAGGGCGGCGTCGCGCAGTGCCCACGACGCGATCAGCGCGATCGCGGCCGCGTAGCCCGCGTGCAGGAGCTCCGCCTCCGCGTGCGGGAACGCGCCGATCAGCACGCCCGCCCCCGCGACGAGCCACACCTCGCCGGGCAGCAGCAGCGGGCCGACGGCGGCGAGGCGCACCCGGCGGGCTGCGTCCCCCCGCGCACCGAGGTTGGTGGCGGCGGCCCCCTGGACGGCGCCGTCGAGCACGGACCAACCCGTGAGCAGGACGATCAGCAGGATTCCCCAGGCGGCGGTCATCGAGCACCCTCCGGTGTGGTCGGATCGGTCGGAGCAGGGCGCACGGCCGGCCCGGAGGACTGGGCAAGCTCGGGGGACGGGCCGACGCCGGAGGGCCGGGTCGCGCCGGACGGCGCGGCGACGGCGGAGGACGAGCCGGGTCCGGCCGGAGGACCGACGCCGGCGGGCGCGTCCGCGAAGCGGAGCAGGTCCGCGTCGGGATCGCCGTCCGTCTCGGCGCCCAGCACCTCGTCCGGCGGGGCACCCAGGACGAGCCGGTCCCCGCCGCGGCCGGCGAGCTTCGCGAGGACGGACCAGTCGACGACCGCGAGCGTCACCATGAGCCCGACCAGCACGAGCAGCGACGCGAGCACCGCTCCGGCGGGCTGGTCGCTCACGGCCTCGTCGGTCCGCAGCACGCCCGCGACGACCCAGGGCTGCCGGCTGAGCTCACGGGTGAGCCAGCCGGAGACGGCCGTGACGAACGGCACGGGCAGGAGGGCGATCAGGATGCCGTAGAGCGCGTTCCGCACGCCCCGGCGCATGCGGAAGATGCCGTTGCCGATCAGCATCAGGAGCAGCACGATGCCGACGAGGACGACGAGGTTCGCGACGGTGTCCATGAGCCCGAGCCCCATCGCCGCCACGATGTCGAGCGGTCCGTCGACGTCGCCGCCCGACGGGCCCGGGTCGTCGAGCCTCGTGATGTACGCGAACTGGCCGTACCCGAAACCGGTCGCGAGGAGGGCGCCGATCGAACCGGTGACGATCCCGGTGCGCATGGAACGGCGCCACAGGTCCTCGTCGATGTCCGCCGGCTGCCGCCCGCCCCACGGCCCGCCGGCGCCCCCTCCGCGCCGCAGGTGCCATGCGCCGACCGCGACCAGCAGGAACCCGCCCGCCATCAGGCAGGCTCCGACCACATGGAATCCCGACAGCACCGCCGCCGGGTTGAGGACCAGGGCGAGCGGGTCGCTGATGGTGGCGACGGGGCCGTCGGGCGTGTCGACCAGCTCGTGGCCGACGGGGTTGCGGAGGAAGCCGTTGGCGATCATCACGGTGAACGCCGAGACGTAGCCGGTGGCCACCACGCCCCAGAAGATCAGGGCGTGCGCGCGGCGCGGGATCACGTGCCACCCGAACACCCACAGCCCGAGCAGCGTGGACTCCAGGAAGAACGCGCCCAGCGTCTCGATCGCCAGCGGCGCGCCGAAGACCTCCCCGGCGACGTCGAGCAGCCCGGGGAAGTGCAGCCCGAACTGCAGTTCCAGCACGATCCCGGCCGCGATGCCGAGGGCGTAGTTCACCAGGTAGAGCTGGCCCCAGAACCGGGTGGCACGCTCCAGGACCGGCGCCTGCCACAGGCCGCGGCGCTCGGCCCGGGCCCAGCGGCTGCTGAACACGGCGACGACCGGGCCGAGCCCGAGTGTCACCAGTACGAAGAGGAAGTGGACGGCCGCCAGGAGCGCGAACTCGAGGCGGGCGAGATCTGCGGCACTCACCCTTCAAATGTAGCGACGCTACATATACGGCCGGACGGATCTCGCGGGATCTCAGGGCAGGTTCAGGGTTCTCCCGGACGGTGATGTCGACGACGGTCGACGCCGGCCGCCGCGCGCCGTCAGCCGCTGTCAGCCACACCTGGGACACTGGTCCCGTGCCCCTGTACCGAGACGACGCGATCGTGCTGCGCACCCAGAAGCTGGGCGAGGCGGACCGGATCGTCACGTTCCTGACCCGCGAGCGGGGCAAGGTGCGTGCCGTCGGGCGGGGGGTACGCCGGACGTCGTCCCGGTTCGGGGCGCGGCTGGAGCCGTTCATGGCCGTGGACGTGCAGTTCCACACGGGCCGCACGCTCGACACCGTGACGCAGGCCGAGACCGTCGGCGCCTATGCGCGGCGGATCTGCGAGGACTACGAGCTCTACACGGCGGGCACCGCGATGCTGGAGGCTGCCGACCGGCTGGTGGACCAGGAGCACGAGCCGGCCGTGCAGCAGTACTGGCTGCTGGCGGGCGGGCTGCGTGCGCTGGCGGAGCGGCAGCACGCGGCCGGGCTGGTGCTCGACTCCTATCTGCTGCGGGCGCTGGCCGTGGCGGGCTGGGCGCTGTCGGCGGTCGACTGCGCGCGCTGCGGCGAGCCCGGTCCGCACACGGCGTTCAACGTGGCGCAGGGCGGCGCGGTGTGCCCGCGCTGCCGGCCGCCCGGGTCGCCGTCGCCCGCTCCCGAGACGTTCGCCCTGCTGGCGGCGCTGCTGTCCGGCGACTGGGAGACAGCGGACGCGTCCGCGGCGCGGCACCGGAGCGAGGCGAGCGGCCTGGTCGCCGCGTACGGCCAGTACTACCTGGAGAGGACACTGAGATCGTTGAGGATGGTCGAGCGCTCATGATCGATGCCGACGAGAGCCGGGGGCGCCGGCCCGAGGCGGACACGCGGCAGGCGAACCCGGGAAGCACCCCCGCACGGGAAGGCCGGTTCGCGGACCCGTATCCGCACCCGTCCGGGGCCCGGGCGCCGCAGATCCCCCGCGAGTTCCTGCCCCGGCACGTCGCCGTCGTGATGGACGGCAACGGCCGCTGGGCGAACGCCCGCGGGTTGCCGCGCACGGAGGGGCACCGGGCCGGGGAGGCGTCGCTGCTCGACGTCGTCGCCGGCGCCGTCGAGCTCGGGATCGAGCACATCTCGGCGTACGCGTTCTCGACGGAGAACTGGAAGCGCTCGCCCTCCGAGGTCGCGTTCATCATGCGGTTCACCAAGGAGGTGATGGATCGCCAGCTGGAGACGATGGCGTCCTGGGGCGTGCGGATCCGCTGGTCGGGGCGGCGGCCCAAGCTGTGGAACTCGGTGATCAAGGTGCTGGAGCGGTGCGAGGAGGAGACGCGCGACAACGACCGCTGCACCCTGACGATGTGCGTGAACTACGGCGGGCGCGCGGAGGTGGCCGACGCCGCGGCGTCCATCGCCCGGGAGGTGGCCGCCGGCCGGCTGGACCCGCGCAGGATCACCGAGAAGACGGTCCAGCAGCATCTGTACGTGCCGGACGCGCCCGACGTCGACCTGTTCCTGCGCTCCTCGGGCGAGCAGCGGACCAGCAACTTCATGCTCTGGCAGGCGGCCTACGCGGAGATGATCTACCTGCCGGAGCCGTGGCCGGACGTCGACCGCCGCCACCTCTGGCGTGCCGTCGAGGAGTACGCGCGCCGCGACCGCCGCTACGGCGGGGCGATCGACGCGGTCAAGCCCGCGTAGCGCTCTTCAGCGCCGGTCCACGTCGCCACCGCCGCCCAGGTCCGTGCAATCGACCTCGGTGGCGCCGTGCTCCCGCAGGTAGCCGGACGCGCCGCGGTCTCCCGTGGCGGTGCTCGCGACCGCTTCCCAGTGGTGCCGTCCCAGCACGACGGGATGCCCCGGACGCCCGGCGTGGACCGCGCGGCGCAGGGTGTCCGCGCCCACCGCGCCGTCGTCGGGCCCGAGCATCCGGCGGACCGCCGCGGGCGGGAGGTGCGGCAGGTCGACGAGGGTGATCACCGCGACGTCGGCGCTGGTCCCGGCGGCCGCCGCCAGGCCGGCCCGGAGCGACGCGGACGCGCCGCCCGCCCAGTCGGGGACGACGGCGGTCGTGGCCCAGCCCGGCACCAGCGGCCCGGCCGTGTCCGCGCCGGCGCCGAGGGTGACGATCACGTCCTTGCACCCGCCGTCGAGCAGGGTGCGGCAGGCGATCTCGACCCAGGGCGTCCCGTCGTCGGCCCGGGCGAGCGCCTTGGGCCCGCCGAACCGGGTCCCGGCCCCGGCGGCCAGCACGATTCCCACCGCGTTCACCATGGTGCCCACGCTACTTGTCCTGCTTGTCAGGTCGGCCCTGTCAGTACGGCGTGCGCTCCTCCGCCGCCTTCCAGGCCGTGAACGGATCGCCCGCCACCGCGATCCGGCGGGCGATCACCGGGTTGGGCCACGTGTCGCGGTCCTGTTCCAGCAGGCCGTAGAACGCGCGGTCGTCGAAGCCGGCCGCGGCGGCGTCGTGCCGGTCGGCGGCGAACACGATGCGGTCCACGCGGGCCCACAGGCCCGCCGTCAGGCACAGCGGGCACGGCTCGCAAGACGAGTACAGCACCGTCCCGGCCAGCGAGTGCGTGCCCAGCACCCGGCAGGCCGCGCGGATCGCCATCACCTCGGCGTGCGCGGTGGGGTCGAGGTCGCGGGTGACGCGGTTGACGCCGGTCGCCACCTCGGCGCCGTCGCGCACCACGACCGCGCCGAACGGTCCTCCCCCGTCCGCGACGTTCCGGACGGCGAGCGCGACGGCACGGGCGAGCCAGCGGTCGTCGTCGTGGGTCACGTCGGGTTCGGTCATCGTGTCTCCTCGCTGTCGAACAGGCGCCACAGGACGTCGCGCTGCATCGGGATCCCGTGCGGGCGTACGCCCGTCGCGTCGGCGATCGCGTTCGCCAGCGCGGGCGCGACCGGGTTGTAGGGGGCCTCGCTCATGGACTTCGCGCCGCGCACGCCGAGCCGGTCGGCGGTGTCGGCGAAGAAGACGTCGGTGCGGGGGACGTCGGCCATGGCGGGCAGCCGGTAGTGGCGGAACGTGCGGGTGAGGACAGTGCCCGGCGGGACGTCGTCGAACCCGGGGCGCGTCCCGGCCGCCCCGGCCCGGACCGGTCCCGCCGGCGTGCCCGACACCACCAGCTGCTCCTGCAGCGCCGACCCGATCGCCTGCGCGACGCCGCCCTCGATCTGGCCGCGCAGCTGCTCGGGGTTGATGACGACGCCGGCGTCGGCGGCGTGCACCGAACGCAGGACGCGCACCTCGCCCGTGGCGCGCCGCACGGCCACGCGGAAGCCGTGCACGTTGAACGCGACGGAGCGCGGCGTGCCGTCGTGGGAGGCCGTCGCCTCGACGACGGACCGCGACCTTGCGCCCGCCTCGAGTTTCTCCCGGACCTCCGCGGCCGCGCGCGCCACGACGAGTCCCGCCACGACGGTTCCGGCCGAGCCGTAGGCACCGGTGTCGTACCCGGAGGTGGCCGTGTCGGACTGGACCAGCCGCACCCGCTCGGGCGCGACACCGAGCTCGGTCGCCGCGATCTGCACGAGCGCGGTCGAGGTCCCGTTCCCGAACTCGGCGGTCCCGACGTGCACGGCGAAGGTCCCGTCGGGGTGCGCGACGACGCGCGCCTGCGACCGGTGCCCGCGCGGCGGCAGCGTCGCGATCATCGCGAGCGCCAGCCCGCTCCCGACGCTCCACTCGCCGTCGGCGCCGAGCCCTTTCAGGTCGGGGTCGGGAGCGCGCAGTTCGCGTTCGACGATGTCCAGGCACTGGTCGAGGCCGTAGGAGCCGTACTCCAGGTCGCCGTCGTCCACGTGGCCGGTGACGAACGGGTCGCCGGGGCGGATCACGTTGCGGCGGCGGATCTCGGCCGTGCTCAGGCCGGTGCGGGCGGCGAGTTCGTCCATGGCCTGCTCGATCGCGAACTGGATCTGGCCGAGCCCGTACCCGCGGAACGCGCCCGAGGGCAGGTTGTTCGTGTAGACGGCCTCGCCGTCGACCCGCTTGGCGGGGGCGCGGTAGACCGCTACCGACTCGTTGAGCCCGTGGAACAGGACGCCGGGCGCGTGGTTGCCGTAGGCGCCGGTGTCGGAGAGGGCGTCGACGGCGAGGGCGGTGAGGATGCCGTCGTCGTCGGCCCCGAGTGTCACGGTGACGCGCATCGGGTGGCGGCAGGGGAAGGTGGCGAACGCTTCCTCGCGGCTCGGTTCCCACTGCACGGGGCGGCCGGTGCGCAGGGCGGCGAGCGCGACGACGTCCTCCAGCAGCATCTCCTGCTTGCCGCCGAACCCGCCGCCCACGCGCGGCGCGACGACGCGCACCGTGGCCGGGTCGCGGCCCAGCAGCCGGGCGAGCTCGTCGCGGACCAGGAACGGGACCTGGGTGGAGGTGCGGACGACGAGCGTGCCGTCGGGCGCGACGTGTGCGCGGGCGGCGTGGGTCTCCAGGCTCGCGTGCGCGACGCGCGACGTCGTCCACGTGCCGGTGACCGTGTGCGCGGATGCCGCGAGCGCGACGTCGACGGCGCCCGGGGCGGGGTGCTCCTCGTGCAGCTGCGCGACGACGTTCCGGGACGGGTCGGCGATGCGAGACGCGACGGGGTCCTTGTCATCGTGCAGGAGCGGAACCGCGGGCGCCGCCGATCCGTGTCCGACGGCGGTTGGTGGCGTCTCGACCTGGTCTGCGGCAGGCAATGGGGTCTGGCCCGGGGTGGACCTGGCCAGTTCCGGGTCGAAGACCGCGGGCAGGACGTCGTACTCGACCTCGACGAGGGCCAGGGCATCGCGAGCCTGGCGCGGCGTGTCGGCGACGGCGACCGCGACGCGCTGGCCGCGGAAGCGGAGGACCGGGTCGAGGATGCGGGTGTCGTCGGGGTCGTCGGTGCGGTGCTCGTGGCGGCCGGTGGAGAAGAGCGTGTCCGGGACGTCCACGTGGGAGAGGACGAGGTGCACGCCGGGCGCGCGGCGTGCGGCGTCGGCGGAGATGCGGGTGATGCGGGCGTGGGCATGCGGGCTGCCGAGCACGGCGACGTGCAGCAGGCCGGGCGGGGCGGGCTCGTCGAGGGTGTAGGGCTCGCGCCCGGTGACGACGCGCGCCGCGGCGGGCGCCCGCACGGACCGGCCGAACGCCGGGCTCGATTCGCCGTGAGGCTCGTCGGCCGGTCCGCGTGCCTCACGGCTGTCGCCCGGTCCCTTGGCGCCGTCCGGGGCGTCGGTGTTGACGCGCCCGGTCAGGGCGTCCCGGACGGACCGGTACCCGGTGCACCGGCAGAGGTTCCCCTTCCACTTCTCGGCGTCGACACTGTCGCAGGCATGCCGCAGCGGCGACTCGGCCGTGGGGTCCGCCGCCTCGGTGGGCGGGGTCGCGGCGAGGAAGGCGGCCGTGACCACCATGCCCGGGGTGCAGAAGCCGCACTGGAAGCCCGCCGCCTCCGCGAAGCACCGCTGGACCGGGTGCGGTTCCTCGGGGGTGCCGAGGCCGGCGGCCGTCGTGACCTCGGACTCGGTCGCGCGGTGGGCGGGGATCAGGCAGGAGTGCACGGGCTCGCCGTCGAGCAGCACGGTGCAGGCGCCGCAGTCGCCGGCGTCGCAGCCGCGCTTGACCGCGGTGGCGCCCTGCTCGCGCAGGTAGGTGCGGAGGCACTGGCCGGGCCGGGGCGGATCGCTGGTCTCGGTGCCGTCGATCCTCATGAGAGTTCCTCCAGGACCTCGTGGGTGAGCCGGCGGGTCATGGCGGCGCGCCAGTCGGGGGCGCCGTGCGGGTCGTCGTACCAGTCGGTGATCCGGTCGACGGCGCGGTCGAGCGCGTCGTGGTCGCCGGCGGGGATCCGCAGGACGACGGGTCGCGGCACCGATGCGGTCACGACGATCCGGACCGTCGCCCCGGCCGTGCCAGGCGGGGCCGGAAGCTGCGGGGGGAACCCCTCCGCGCCCGACGACTCCGCGACCGGGCCGAAGACCGCGGCCGTGATCAGGACCGCCGAGCGGCCGAAGTCTGTCAGGCTCAGCTTGCGGGCCGCCGTCCGAGCTTCGAGGCCCGCGGGCGGGACGTGGACGGCGCGCAGCACCTCTCCCGGGGTGAGAGTGGTGATGCCCGGGCCGGTGATCAGGTCGGACACCGGTTCGGTGCGGGCGCCGTCCGGGGTCCAGATCTCCGCCGTGCCGTCCAGGGTGGCGAACAGCGCCGCCATGGGGCCGGCCGGCAGGCCGAGGCAGAGGTTCCCACCCACGGTCGCCGTGTGTGCCACCTTGAAGGACAGCAGGAACGCCGAGACGCATGGCGCCACGAGCCGCAGGCCCGGGTACTGTCCGGCGGCCTCCGCGGCCCGGTCCCGCAACGTCGCGATCGTGCAGGTCGCGGCCACGTCGAGACCGCCGCTTCCTGCCCCACCCCGCCCCGGACCGCCGTCGGACATCGTCCACGGGGTCCAGTCGAGGCCGAGCAGGTCGACAAGGCCCGTCACGCCGGCCGGGACCGGTTCCGAGTACAGGAAGGTCCCGCCCGCGAGCTGGCGCTCGCCGGGGCGCAGCGCCAGGTCGGCGCGTTCGCGTGCGATGCGCACGCCGTCGATGTCCAGGTCCATGAGTCCTCGTGTCAGCCCTGTTCACGTGCTTGGCCGCGGATGCGGTCGGGCCGACCGCCCCGGATTTCAGTGTCACCCCTCGTCCAGCTCGCCGAGTTCGGCGTACGTGGCGTCGATCTCCGCGATCCGCGCGGCGCCCGGCGTCGTCCGCGCGAGCACCAGGTCGGACAGCGCGGCCACGAGGCTCATCGGCACGGCGTGCGAGTCGAACGCGCCCTCGTACCCCACGGGGCACTCGATCCACCAGCGCACGCGGGAAGCGAGCCGGCGCAGCGTCGGGTCCGCCAGGAGCAGCACCGGCACTCCGGCCGCGACGAGCCGTTCGACGGCGGCCACCGTCCCGGCGGGATGCCGCCGGAAGGAGACCACGACGACGACGTCGTCCGCGCCCGTGCCCACCAGGTCCTCGGCGAGCGACTGGCCGGGCGACGGCGCGAGCGTCACGCCCGGCCGCACCTGCGCCAGGTTGCGCCGCAGCTCGGCGGCCACGGGATGACTGCCCCGGCGCCCGACCACCAGCACCCGGCGCGCGCGGGCGAGCGCCGTCGCGGCGTCCTCCAGCGCGGCCTCGTCGAGCGACGCGTAGGCGCGCTGCAGGTGCTCGGTCTCCCGCTGGAGCCGGGAGGCGAGCCCGGCGGGCGGGGTCACCGTCACCGGGAGGCCGCGCCCGCGCTGTTCGCGCAGGTGCTCGCGCAGGCCCTCGAAGTCGTCGTAGCCGAGGCGCCGCACCAGCCGGCTCATCGTGGCCTTGGAGACGCCGGCCAGCTCCGCGAGCTCCGTGGCGCGGTAGGCGGCGAGCTCCGACATCCGCTCCAGCAGCAGGTCGGCGGCGCGCGCCTCCTGCGGGGACAGGTCGGCGTAGCGCTCGCGGACGCGCCGCTCGAGCGACCTCACGGTGTCGTCCCCCGCGCGACGGCGAACACCGCCGCCTCGAACGCGTCCAGCGCGACGGCGACGTCGTCCTCGCGCACCGACTCCGCCGGGTGGTGGCTGATGCCGTCGTGGCAGCGGACGAACAGCATGCCCACCTCGGTCACCGCCGCCATCGCCATGGCGTCGTGGCCGGCAGGGCTCCACAGGCCGGGGACGTCCGGCGTGTGCTCGCCGGACCGCGCGGCGCGGATGCCGTCCGCGATCGCGTGGCTGAGGCGGTCCGAGCAGACGGCCGACGGCGCGCTGTGCGTCTCCGCGATCTCGAACGCGACGCCGCGGCGGGCGCCGAGCTCGCGCCCCGCGGCCTCGATCGCGGCCACGAGCGCGTCGCGGGCGGCGTCGTCGACGGCGCGGACGTCGAGGGTGAGGCGCGCTCGGCCAGGGATCACGTTGACCGCTCCGGGCTCGACGCCGATGTCCCCCACCGTCGCGAGGGCCCCGGCCTCCCGGGCGAGCCGCTCGGCGGCCAGCACCACCTCCGACGCGGCGGCCAGTGCGTCCTTGCGGCGCTCGTACGGCGTGCCGCCGGCGTGCCGGGCCTCGCCGGTGAGCGTCAGGACGAACCGCCGCGCGCCGGCGATCGACGTGACGTACCCGAGCGGCAGGTCGGCGGCCTCCAGGCGCGGGCCCTGCTCGATGTGCGCCTCCAGGTAGCCCACCAGGTCCTCGGGGTGCCGGGCCGCCTCGCCGATTCGGTCCGGGGCGAGCCCGAACCGCTCGAACGCCTCGCGCACGGTGACGCCGTCGGCGTCGGGCCGGTCCCACCAGGCGGCGTCCCACTGCCCCGCCACGGCCTTGCTGCCCATCAGCGCGGTGCCGAAGCGCGCGCCCTCCTCGTCCCAGAAGCCGACGACCTCCAGCGCGAACGGCAGCGCGACGTCCCTCAGCCGCTCGGCGACGGCGATCGCGAGCACCACGCCGAGCATGCCGTCGAACGCCCCGGCGTCCGGCACGGTGTCCAGATGCGAGCCCAGCACCAGCGCCGGGACGCCGCGCGTGCCCGGCTCCTGGCGGGCGCCGTCGGTGCCGGGGGGCTCGGGGGCGCGGCGGCCCCACAGGTTCCCGGCCGCGTCCGTCTCCGTGTCCAGGCCCGCGTCCCGCATCCAGCCGGCGACCGCCGTGTTCGCCGCCGCATGCTGCGGCGTCAGGTAGGTGCGCTCCAGGTGGTCGGGGCTCGCGGAGTAGGCCGTCAGGGCGGCGCAACGGTCGAGCACCCGGCGTGCGGTGGTCATACGTCCCCCTCCGGCTCGGCCGGCCCGGCGCCCTGGAGCACGGGCTCGGCACCTCCGCCGTCGGCGTGCCCGCCGTACGACTCCAGCGCCGCGTCGACTCCGCCGCCCGCCGGGACGCCGATGCCGGCGCGGCGCAGCACGTGCTCCAGTCCGGCGAGCGTGGCGAGCACGGCGTCGCGCCGGGCGCCGGTGCCCATCACGCCGATCCGCCAGACCTGCCCGTGCAGCGGCCCGAACGACGTGCCGATCTCGATGCCGAAGTCCTCCAGCAGCGCCGCCCGCACCGCGTCGCCCGCGCCCGGCTCGGTGCGCAGCCGCTCCGGGATGTGCACGGCGACCACGTTGTTCATCCGGTACCGGTCGTCGCCGAACGTCTCCAGTCCGAGTCCCCGCACCCCGGCGACCATCGCGGCGCCGTGCCGGGCGTGCCGGGCCGCCCGTGCGCCGACCCCCTCGGCGCCGATCAGCCGCGCGCACTCGCGCGCGGCGTACAGCATGGACGTCGCCTCGGTGTGGTGGTTGAGGCGACGCGGCCCCCAGTAGTCCATGATCTGCGCGAGGTCGAGGTAGTTGGACCGGATGCGCATGCCCGGCGCGTCGCCGTCGTCGGCGGACCGGATGCCTGCCTCGACGTGGCGGCGCGAGCGGATGCGCGCGGCGGCGCGCTCCGACAGCGTGATCGGCGCGCTGCCGGACGGCCCGCCCAGGCACTTCTGCAGGCCCGCCGTCGCGGCGTCGATGCCCCAGGCGTCGGTCTCGAAGACGTTGCCGCCCAGGGTCGCGGTCGCGTCGACGTACAGCAGGGCGCCGGTCTCCCGCGCGATCTCGCCGAGCGCGTCCAGCGGCTGCGCCATGGTCGTGGACGTGTCCCCGTGCACGACGGCGATCGCCCGCGGCCGCACCCGCCGCGCCACCTCGGCGATGCGATCCGGGTCGACGACGCTCCCCCACTCCGCCTCGACCCGGTGCACGTGGGCCCCCGCCCGCTCGGAGATCTCGGCAAGCAGGTGCCCGAACCGCCCGAACGACGGGACGACGACGTCGTCCCCCGGCTCCAGCAGCGACACCAGCGCCGCCTCGATCCCGGCGCGCGACGTGCCGTCGACGAGGAACGTCTGCTCGTTCACGGTGCGCCAGACCTCGCGCCACAGGCCCATGGTCTCGGTCATGGTGTCGGTCATGAACGGATCGAACTGGCCGACCAGGGGCGCGGCCATGGCGCGCAGCACGCGCGGGTCCGCGTCCACCGGGCCGGGGCCCATGAGCAGCCTCGGGGGCGGATTGATCTGGGACGTCATGCGATGCCTTTCTGAGCCGCGGGACTGCCCGGGCGGGCGAGCAGCTTGCCGCCGCCGAGCACGTGGTCGAAGTCCGGCGCCGGGTGCCTGGTGCCGCCGTCGAGCTCCCCGTGCGCCACGGCGTCCGAGAAGGAGTTGGCCACGAGGCGGCCGCCCAGGATCGTCGCGTCGAGGTCCCCGGTGATCGTCATGCCGGCGTAGGCGCTGATCGGGTTGCGGTGGGCCAGGTCGGCCACGTCGATCGTGCGCGTCACGTCAGGGCGGTACACGATCAGGTCCGCCGCCGCTCCCTCCGCGATGACCCCCTTGGGGCGGTCCGCGCGGTCGAGGCCCGCGAGAGCCGCGGTGTTCCGCGCGGTCCAGCGGGAGACGTCGGCCAGGGACACGCCCCGCCGTCGTGCCGCGTCCGCGAGGGCGAGGAACCCGGCCTGGAGGCCGCTGATGCCGCCCCAGGCCTGCTGGAGGTCGACGGCGCCGGGGCGCTTGGCACCATATTTCTCGGCGGCGGTCGCGGGCGAGTGGTCGCTGACGACGCAGTCGAGGATGCCGTCGCGGAGGCCGTCCCAGAGGGCGTCCTGGTTGCCCCGGTCCCGGATCGGCGGGCAGCACTTGAAGGCCGGGTCCCCGGCGGGGATGTCCTCGGCGGCGATCGTCAGGTAGTGGTGGCAGGTCTCGGCCGTCACCGGCAGGCCCTCGCCCTTGGCCGCGGCGAGCAGGTCGAGCACGCGGGCCGAGGACACGTGCAGCACGTGGGTGCGTGTCCCGGTCTCGCGGACGACGTCGAGCAGCCGGGCGACCGCCGTCGTCTCCGCCTCCTCCGGGCGGGACAGCAGGAAGTCCGCGTACGCCGGGCCGGGCCGCGCGGGGGCCGCCGCGAGCACGCCCGGGTCCTCCGCGTGCACGATCATCAGCCCGCCGAACCGGGCCAGCCGGTCCATCGCCGCCAGCAGTTCGTCCGGTCCGAGCGGCGGGAACTCGGGCACGCCGGAGTCGGCGAGGAAGCACTTGAAGCCGAACACGCCCGCGTCCCAGAGCGGCTCGAGGTGTTCGACGTTGCCCGGCACGGCCCCGCCCCAGAAGCCGACGTCGCACGCCAGGCCCGCGGCGAGGGCTGCTCTCTGCTTGACCCGCAGCGCCTCGACGGTGGTGGTGGGCGGGATCGAGTTCAGCGGCATGTCGACGATCGTCGTGACGCCGCCGAGGGCCGCGGCGCGGGACGCCGACCGGAACCCCTCCCACTCGGTGCGGCCGGGCTCGTTGACGTGCACGTGCGTGTCGACGACGCCGGGCAGGACGACGGCGTCGCCGGCCGACAGGGTTTGCGAGGGGCGGCCGGGGGTTCCGACCGGCGGCCCGCCGAGCACCACGTCGTCGTCCCCGTCGCCCGCGACCCGGTCGGGGTCGGACGTGCCCCACCACACCTGGGCGATCCGGTCGCCCTCGATCCGCAGGACGGCGGGGCGCAGCTCGCCCTCGATCAGCATGCGCTCGGATCCGATCAGCAGGCTCATACGAAGCCGCCGATCGTCGCCCACACCGGGTGCTCGGCGGCCGGGCTCGCCGAACCGCGGGTGCCGTCGTCGGACCTGGTATCGGGCTCGGCGTCGGACCTGGTCACCGCGACTTCGATCAGGCCGTACGGGCGGTCGGCGGCGAAGAACACCTCGCCGGGGTTGTCCAGGTCGAACGGCTCCAGGTCCACGAGGAAGTGGTGGTTGTTGGGGCAGCTCAGGCGGATCTCGGCGATCTCGGGGTGCGACTCCAGCACCGCCTTCCCCATGGCGAACACGGTCTGCTGGAGCGCGAGGGAGTGCAGCCCGGCGAACGTCTCCAGCAGGATCGAGCGGACGGCGTCGTACCGCACGTCAAAGGTTGCACCTCCGTCGCCGGCGTCCAGCGCACTCGCCGCGAACTCGTCCGTGTAGCGCCACCAGGCGGTGAGGTCCGTGGCCAGGACGCGGTCGGTGACCTCGGGGAGCGTCGTGTAGCGGTCGCGGGGGAAGCCGTGGAACTCGGAGCCGGTCGACTTGAGCAGGGTGACATCGCGGAGCCCGGCCAGGACGGCGAGGCCCGGGGAACCGTCCGCGGACGTGTCGGCGTGCACGAGTGCGGTCCGCCGGCCGCCCCCGGAACGGACGAAGGAGTGGTCGTGCCCGGCCTCTCGGCCGGGATCGGGACGGGCCGCGGCGACGGCGATGCGGTCCGCCCCGATGCGCTCCCACGCGAACTGCTCCGCGACCCAGCGGCCGCCCGTCACCTGGGGGAACGTGAGGAAGTGCCGCGCCAGACGCGCGAGGAAGGCCTCCGGCGAGCCGACGCCGTCGCGGGCGAACGCGTACACCGTGTTCTTCTGCGTGTCGGTCGCGATGACGCCCGCGTTGTCGCCCTCCAGGTGGGTCGCGGCGAAGTCGCCGCGGAGCTGGGACGTGATGCTCAGGTCGGTGAGCCGGTGGCGCGGGGTGGCGCGGTCCACGCGGACCAGCCGCACCTCGGCCTTGCCGTACTGGTTGGCGCCCAGGACGATCGGCATGTCAGCTCCCCCGGTAGGTCGTGTAGGCGAACGGGCTCAACAGCAGCGCGACGTGCGTGTGGGCGGCGCCGAGCGCCACCTCCAGCACGACGCGCGGGTAGAACGTCTCGCGCTCCTGCGCGGCGAACCAGTCGCCGGTCGCCAGCTTCAGCACGTAGCTCCCCTGCCCCGGGAGTTCACCCCAGTCGATGCGCCCGTCGTCGTCGGTGACGGCGGCACGCAACCCCGCGTTCGCGCCGCCGAGCACGACGTCGGCGTCGATGCTGCCCCCAGGACCGACGCTCACGTCGTGTTCGGCCGACGGCAGTCGTGGGCCGGGCAGCGGGCCCGTCAGGGACGCGGCCAGGCCCGCGGCCGGGAGGCCGCGGGCGGCGTCGAGCACGTGGGTGGAGGCGGTGGTCATGCCGGGGTCTCCTCGTCGATGAGTCCCTCGAGGCGCAGCAGGGCGATCTGCCGCAGCTCGTCGATCGCCACCAGCGTCTCGGTCGCGTCGTCGTTCCGCAGCCGGGCGATGAGGTTCTCGAGGATCTCGGGCGCGGTCCGGCCGGCGGCGCGGATCAGGAAGATCCGCCCGAAGCGCCTCTCGTACGCGATGTTGCCGTCGGCGATCGCGGCGGCCGTGGCGTCGTCGGCCGACGAACACGCCCCCTGCTCCTGGCGCGACATGGCGGCCTCGCGGGTGTCGCCCCGGGCACGCTCACCGATCCGCGGGTGATGCGCGAGCGCGGCCGTCAGGTCGGGCTCACTCCAGTGCGCGGCGCTGTCGGCCGCGTGTCGCACCAGGGCGTCGCGGGTCGGATAGGGGCGGCCGGAGACGACGTCGTCCACCCATGCCGGGATGTCCGCGCACGGCCGCACGACGGCGGCAGCCTCGGCGTCGGGCAGGGCGTTGAAGGTGGCCAGGTCCATGGCGATGAATCTACGGTTTCACCGGACCACACATGCGACACGCACGTTTCTCCGAGGTAAAACCTGGCCTCCGCACCTACCGGAGATCCGGCATGTCGCGAAGCTGCCTGCGCGAGGTGATGCCGAGCTTGCGGAAGATGTTCCGCAGATGGGCGTCGACCGTCCGCGGGCTGAGGAACAGCCGCGTGGCCACCTCCTTCGACGTGGCACCGGTCGCGACCTCGCGGGCGATGTGCATATCTCCTGCATGGTCAGGCGGTCGTAGGTGTGCTCGGTACGACTGCGGGCCACCTCACCGGTCGCACGCAGCTCCACCGCGGCCCGCCGCACGAACGCCTCCATCCCGATCCGGGACAGCTGCTCGTGCGCGATACGCAGGTGCGCACGGGCGTCACGGCGGCGCCCCTCGCGACGGAGCCACTCGCCGTACCGGAGGTGCGCCCGTGCCAGGTACGGCGCCATCGTGCTCTCCTCCAGGTGCTCGATCGCCTCCCGGTAGTCGTCCTCCCTGCCCCCGACCAGCGCCCGCGCCCCGGCGGCGGCTCCGAGCGCGTCGCACGTCCCCGCCGGCTCGGTACGCGCCACGAGCCGCTCCAGCGCGGACTCCGCGGTGGCCCGCTCGCCGCACCGGACCGCGGCCTCCACCAGCTCCGGCAACGCGAAGCCGGCGACGAAAGGCTCCTGGCTCGCGGCGGCACGTCGCGCGGCGGCGAGAGCGGCCGGGTACTCACCCAGCCCGTTGAACAACAGCGCCGCGGCCCCCGGAGAGTTCGCGGCCAGCTGGCCGACGCCCCGGTTCCTCGCGTCGGAGAGCAGGTCGAGCGCCTCCTGGCGGCGGCCGCGCATGGCCGCGAGATGCACTCTCGGGTACAACTGCGGCACGTCGCCGAGGGCGTCCGCGATCGCCTCCTCCTCCGCGATCGTGGCCATCGCCTTCCCGAGATCACCCGTGAGCACCGCGGCCAGGGCGACCTGTGAGAGACCGAGCCTGATCGTGATCGGCGACCCCGTCTCCCGCCCCGTCCGCACCAGCCAGTCGACGACCGACGCGTGCAGGCCCATGTCCCACAGCTCGCCCGCGAGCACCGTGGCCAGCGCCGGCACCCGGGTCCAGACGGCCTCGTCGTCGAGCACGCGCCGCAGCGCCGGCACGCCGGTGCGATGCCCCTCGGTGTAGAGCAGGATCAGCGCGTCGAGCAGATCCGGTGCCGGGGCGGGTGGCGCCGAGCGAGCCGCTTCGAGCACCCGGTCCAGGACGCCGGCGGCCCTGCTGACCACCAGCCCCGTCTCCAGGGCCGAGACGAAGTACTCGCGCGACCGCCTCGGGTCGATGCCCGCCAGGCGCCGCGCCGCCCGCAGGATGTGGTCCGGTCCGCTGGCGGCCCCGTCCGCACCCGACACGAGAGCGATCCGCCCCCGGAGCAGGTCGACCTCGGCGTGCTGCTCCTCCTCCAGCAACGCGACGTCGATGCCGGCCAGCAGGTCCGACGCCGCGTCCGGGCCACCCGCCTCGAGCGCGGCACCCGCCGCAGCGAGCGTACGCTCGGTACGCCTGCCCGCGTCCAGCGTCAGCGCGGCCGACCGCTCGAGGAACGCGGCGGCCGCAGCGACACCGCCGCGCGCCTGGGCGCGGGACGCCGACGACTCCAGCTCGGCGGCCACGTCCTCGTCCGGACCGGTCGTGGCCTGCGCGCGATGCCAGGCCCTCCTGTCGGCCGCGCTCCGCGGATCGGTGACGTCGGCCAGGACCCGATGCACCGCCCGGCGCCCCGCGGGCTCCGCCGCGCGATACGCGGCGGATCGTGCCAGGGGGTGACAGAACCACGTGCGCGGACCGAACCGCACCAGCCCCGACTCCTCCGCCGCGGCGCTCGCGGCCGCGACGTCGATGCCCAAGGCCTCCGCGGCGGTCCACAGCAGACTCGTGTCACCAGTGGGATCGGCGCTCGCGAGGGTCACCAGCTGCCTCGCGTCCGGAGACAGATCGGTCATCCTGGCCTGGTAGCTCCGTTCGATCCGGCTCGCGATCGGCGTCGGCGCCGGCAGCGCCGGGCCGGCCCCTCGCGGCAGCTCGATCAGCGCCAGAGGGTTGCCCCGTGCCTCGGCGAGGATCCGGTCGCGCACCCGCTCGTCCAGGGTCGCGGCCTTGTCCCGGTCGAGCAGTTCGCGAGCGTGCGCGTCGGCCAGGCCACCGACGGTCATGCCGGGAAGCTCGTCCAGGCCGGGTGCGGCCTCGGAGTCGCGAGCCGCGAACACCACGGCGATCGGCTCCGACGCGACGCGCCTCGCCAGGAAGGTCAGCGCCCGCGCCGAGGCGTCGTCCATCTCGTGCGCGTCGTCGACGACGCAGACCAGCGGACGTTCCGCGGCGGCCGCGGCCAGCAGTTCGAGCACGGAGAGGCCCACGCGGAACGGATCGGGGACTCCGTCGGCCAGTCCGAACGCGACCAGCAGCGGGGCGCGGTAGGCGTCCGGCAGGTGGTCCAGGCGCGCCAGCACCGGGACGCACAGCTGATGCAGCACCGCGAAGGGCAGCTCACCCTCGAACTCCGCCCCGGAGGCGCGGAGGACCAGGAACTTCTCCCGCGTCACACGTTCGAGGTGATCCAGCAGCGCGCTCTTTCCGATGCCCGGCTCCCCCCGGAGGACGAGAGCGCCGCCCTCACCCTGCTCCGCGGCACCGGTGAGTTCCAGGAGGCGGCCGACCTCGTCGCGACGGCCGACGAGCGATCCGGAGGGCGTTGGCATGTGCCGACCCTAGGGGTCGATGCCGCCCGGGCGACATGCTCGCGATCTAGGTGATCATCACCGACGCGAGCGCGGGCACGGCCACACGATCGTGGTGTCGCCGGCACGGGAGTCCCCCGCTGCCGGAACCGACCGACATCCTTCCCGGAGGCCGACACGATGAGTGAGACGCTCTCACAGCACCCGACACCCGCAGGAACCCTGGCGCCCCGGCCGCGTGGCCCGGCGATGACCGGCCTGGCGACCGCGATGTTCCTGGTCGTTCTCGACTCGGCGATGGTGAATCTCGCCGGGTCGCGGATCCGCGAGGACCTCGGGCTGTCGGCCGCGGGCCTCACGGTCGTGGTGGACAGCTACCTGGTGGCGTTCGCCGGGCTCCTGCTGCTCGGCGGCCGCCTCGCCGACGTCCTCGGGGCGAAGCGGCTCTTCATGGCCGGCATGACGCTCTACCTGGCGGCGTCGGTGTTCTGCGCGACGGCCTCGGGCGGCGCGATGCTGGTCACCGGGCGCATCGCCCAGGGGATCGGGGCCGCGGTGCTGATGCCTGCCGCACTGTCCCTCGTGCTGGCGCTCTACCGCTCCCCCGCAGAACGCACGCGTGCGATGGGCATCTGGGGCGTCGTCGCCGGTGCCGGCAGCCTGACCGGCGTCTTCCTCGGCGGGGTGCTGACCGGCACGCTGGGCTGGCAGGCCGTGTTCGCCGCGCCGGTGCCGTTGGGCGTCGTCGGGATGATCGTCGTCTGGCGCAGGATGCCGTCCGTTCCGGGCCGTCCCGGCTCGTTCGACCTACCCGGCGCCGCCACCATCACCCTGGGGATCTCCGCCGTCGCGCTGGGCTCCAGCGCTGCCGCAGAGTCCGGCTGGGGATCGCCCGCCGCGATCGGCGGCCTGCTCGTCGGCGCCGTCGCCCTGACGGCGTTCGCGCTCGTCGAGCGCCGTGCCGCGCATCCCCTGGTACCGCTGAGCGTCTTCCGCCGCACGACCGTGGTCAAGGCGAACACGGTGATGCTGCTGACCGGGGGCACGCTCACGAGCCTGTTCTTCTTCCTGCCGCAGTACCAGCAGGAGGAGCTCGGGATGAGTCCGACGGCGACCGGGATGGCGCAGGTCCCCATCGCCCTGATGATCATCGTGGGCAGCGGCCTCGCACCGCTGACGGCCAGGCTCCTCGGCCTCGACAACGCCCAGCGGACGGGTCTCGCGATGCTGCTGGCCGGCTACCTGTGGCTGGCGTTCGACCCCACGACCAGCGGCTTCTCAGCCGGCTTGCTGGGTTCGTTCCTGATGATCGGCGCCGGGCTCGGGCTCAGCCTCGTCAATGCCACCGCGATGGGCGTACGGAACAGCGCGGACGGTGAGTCGGGCCTGCTCAGCGGGCTCGTCAACGCCGCGCAGCAGGTCGGCGGCGCCGTCGGCCTCGCCGTCCTGGCGGGTGTCGCCATCGGAGCGGCCGGCACCCCCGACGACATCGACTTCACGACCGCGTTCGGCGGCGGGGCCGCGCTGGTCGCGATCGCGATCGCCGTCTCGTTCCTCCCCACGTCATCCCTCCCCCGCGACTCCCGCCGAGCCGCACCGTCAGCTCTGACAACCCCACGAAAGGAAGATCTCCGATGAACGCACCCACCGTCCTCGTGACCGGCGCGACCGGAACCGTCGGTTCCGCGCTGGTTCCCGCCCTGCGCGTCCGCGGCCTCGGCGTCCGCGCCATGACCCGCCACGCCGGCCGCGACATCGACGGCGCCGAGACCGTCGTCGCCGACCTGAAGGATCCGGTGTCTCTCGCCGCGGCGCTGGACGGCGTCGACGCCGTCTTCCTCAACAGCCCTTCGGCCGAGGACGCGGCCGCGGTGCAGATCCGCTTCGCCGACCTGGCGCGCGAGGCCGGCGTGCAGCGGCTGGTGCTGCTGTCCCAGTACGCGGCCACCGCCGACTCGCCGGTGCGGTTCCTGCGCTGGCACGCCGAGGTCGAGTCCCACGTGCGGCGGATCGGCCTGGACCACACGGTCCTGCGCCCCAACCTGTACCTGCAGGGACTGTTCGGCATGGCCGCGACCATCGCACAGGGCTGGTTCGGCGCGCCCATCGGCGATGCCACCGTCAGCGCGATCGACACGAGGGACATCGCCGAGAGCGCCGCCGCCGTCCTCGCCGGCACGGGCCACGACGGCCGGACGTACACGCTGACCGGCCCCCGCGCCGTGAGTCACCACGAGATCGCGCGGGCGCTCTCGGATGTCACCGGGCGCGACATCACCTTCCGGGACGTCCCGGCCGACCGCTTCGCGGCCATGCTGTCCGGGATCCTCCCGCCCTGGCAGGTCAACGGCCTGGTCGAGGACTACGCCCACTACGCGCGCGGCGAGGCGTCCGAGGTGCACTCGTCCGTCGCCGACCTCACCGGCCGGCCGGCCCGCGACCTGACCGACTTCGCCCGTGACCACGCGGCCGTCTTCGCGGCGGCACCTGCGGAGAAGACACCTACCGGAGAGGCAGCACGATGATCTACCACGTCATTCGCTTCACTCCCAAGCCCGGGCTCTCCCAGGACCAGGTGGACGCCGCGCTCGAGAAGATGCGCGAGGCGAACCGGGCCATGACACCGCCGGTCGTCCGGAGCGCCGTCGGCCGCGACTTCGGCGGTGAGTTCGAGTACGCCGCCGTCTCCGTGATGGAGGACCTGGACGCCTACGAGGAGATGATGAACCACCCTGCGCACCTGGAAGTGGACCGGATCGGCCTGCCGCTGGTCGACACGTTCATGTCGTTCGACATCTCCGACGGCATGGACCCGGAGGTCGGGGAGAGGATCGCCGCGATCCACCGGCGCCGGTTCGAGAGCAGGCCCGACATCGCCGAGCTCGTCTCCGACATCGGCGAGTACACGGGCAGCGCCGCTCCCGGCAGGCACGGGACCCGACGGGCGCCGGCGGCCCCCGAGTCAGGCCGGGCCGGGCCAGGCCGGCTCAGGCGGTGAGCTGCGACGCCATGGCCAGGAGGGTGCGGTCCGAACCTGCCGGGCCCACCAGGCAGGCCGCCGTCGGGAGGTCGTCCGCCGTCCGGAGCGGGACCGCGAGCGCCGGGAGGCCGCCGAGCACCACCGTGGCGCAGAGCGTGACGGTGGCGGCGCGGACGGCCTCGGCGGCGTCGGGGTCGCCGGCGGGCGGGGCGACCGACGAGGCAGCGGGCAGGACGAGCACGTCGTCGCCGAGTCGGTCGCGGATCGCCGACCGCGCCTCGGCGGCGGTCTTCCGGGCCGCGGCGGCCTCGCCGGGGGTGACGGAGCGCGCGAACTGGAAGCGCCCCCGCACGGCCGGCCCGAGCTCGTCGAGGTGGTCGGCGATCCACTCGCCGTGCGCCTCCCAGGCCTCGGCGGCCTGCACCACGCGAACGGCCTGGACCCACTCGTCCGGGAGTCCGGTGAAGGGCGGGGCGTCGAGGCCGGCGCGGTGGGACGCCCCGTCCGACGCCACCTGGCCGCCGAGCCAGGCCTCGACGGCCGACCGCACCCCCGGCTCGGCCAGTTCGAGAAGACCTCCGGCCGGGACGAGCCGGCCCTGGAACGGTGCGGCTCCGGTGATCGGCGTGCCGGCCCGGTCCGCGGGCCCGGCCGTGTCCGGCGGGAGCAGCACGTCGCCCACGCGCGCCAGCAGGTCCGGGTCCCGGGTCAGCCAGCCGACCGTGTCGAACGACGGCGCGAGCGGCAGCACGCCGTCGCCCGAGATCACGCCGTGCGTGGGGCGGAAGCCCCAGAGTCTCTGGTAGGCGGCGGGGACGCGGATCGATCCAGAGGTGTCGGTGCCGAGCCCGATGCTCACCTCGCCACCCGCGACGGCGGTCGCCGGGCCCGACGTCGACCCGCCGGAGATCCGACCGGGCGCGGCCGGGTTGGGCGGCGTGCCGTAGTGGGCGTTCGCGCCGGTGAGGGACCAGGCGAACTCCTCGGTCCGCGCGATCCCGGTGACCGCGGCGCCCGCCGCGAGGAGCCGGGCGACGGCGGGGGCGTGCGCCGGCTCGACGTCCGCCCGTTCGAGCCAGGCCGGGTTCCCGGCCCCGACCCGCTGCCCGGCCACCGCGAAGAGATCCTTGACGGCGACGGTCTCGCCGTCGAGCACGCCGGAACCCGTCGGCGCCACCAGCGCCCCGCCGTCGCCCCCGAGCACCCGCCACACTGAGCTGTCCATGCGGGCCATGGTGCCAGCCGTGCGGCCGACCCGGTCGGTCGTGTCAGCTACCGAAGTCCGACTTGCGGATCTTCGCGTGGACGCCCTTGACGACGTCCACGACCTGCGAGATGTCGAAGTCCGTCGCGGCCGACAGGTAGGCGTAGGCGTGCTCGGCGTCCATCCCGTACCGGGCGCGGAGCAGAGCGATGGCCGCGCGGACGCAGTCCTGCACGGCCACGTCGAGGTCGCGGTCCAGGCCCGTGGGGACGAGGAAGTCGCGCGTCTCCCCCAGCGGGCCGGCCAGTTCCCCGAACATGGCGGTCGCCTCGCCGGCCGGGATCAGGTCGAGGCGCAGCCGCATCCGCAGGGAGGCCTCGAACGCGGTCAGCGCCACCTCGCCGTCGCCCTGCGCGAAGTGCGGGTCGCCGACGTACGCCAGCGCGCCGTCGGCCTGCACGGGCAGGTAGAGCGTGGTGCCCGCGCCGAGGAGGTTGATGTCGAGGTTGCCGCCGAACCTGCCCGGCGGCACGGAGTGGGGTCGCTCGCCGCCCGCGGCGGCGACGCCCATGATCCCGCAGAAGGGCGCGAGGTCGAACCCGACGGTGGACCGGGCGTCAGCGGACAGCGGGATGCGCCCGCGCCCGTCGTCGTCCACCGACGCGAACACGCTGACGGCCGGCGCGCCGCCGGCGGGGTACTCCCCGGGCAGCGCGCCGCGGCCGTGCCGGTTGGAGATGACGCCGTAGGGGACGCGCGGCGTCGCTTCCAGGACGCGGATCGCCAGCAGGTCGCCGGGGCGGGCGCCGCGCACCGCGATCGGTCCGGTCACCACGTGGCCGCCGTGGCCGCCGGGCGAGTCCGGCATCCCGGGGATGCGGACGCCGAGCCGGCTCGCGTGCTCGCCCGCGCGGGCGGCGCGCGTCAGCTCGACCGCGTCGGCCAGCACCGCGCCGTCGGGCACGCCCCGCTCGGCGAACCAGGTGAGCGGATCCGACCCCTGGTCCTCGAGGATGCCCTCGTGGGACAGGGTGTCGATCACGACGTCGTCCCCCGGGTCCACGGTGAGGACCGGCTCGTCGGCGGCGCACGGCAGGCGGCCCCAGAAGGCCGTGTCCCGCTGGGTGGCCAGGTAGTGCACGCCCGCGGGGACGTCGGTGCCGGGCTGGAGGATGATCTGGTCGCGCATGCGCAGACGCTACCTGCCCACGACCTCCACGGTGGCGCCCGCCCGTTCCAGCGCGGTGCGGTAGCGGTCGGCCTCCGCCGCGGTGACGCGCTCCGCGACCGTCGCCGGGATGGTGCGGAACAGGGTGCGCGCGTCATCCAGGCCGAGGGCCGCGACCTGGCACAACGCGCTGATGAGCTCCACGGCGTCGCGCCCGGCCGTCGCGTCCATGCCCACCAGCCGCACGGTGAACGGCCCGTCGACGGAGAACTCGGGATCGGCGGTGCCGCGACGCGCGACCAGCACGTCGATCGCCAGGTAGGCGAGGAAGACGAGCACCGCCCACACCACCACCACGCTGAGCGGGCCCACGTACGGCAGCAGCTCGAACCGGCCGACCACCGTGACCACCACCGGCGCGATCACGACCGGCGCCGCGTGCAGGAGCAGCCTGCGCACGACGTGCAGCGGGTCCACGTCCCGCACGGCACGGATCCCCCGCACCGCGAGGTGCGCCACGGCCTGCTCGGCCCGGACACGGGTCAGGCCGTACGCGACGATCCAGCCCTCCTGCGCGGCGCCCCGCCCGGGTCGCGGCGCCCCGGGCGGGCGCTCCCGTTCGACGGCGCCGAGGGGCGCCAGCCCGAGGATCGCGCGCACCCGGTTCCGCGACGACCCGCCCGTGTCGAGCACACGCACCACGGAGCTTCTCGGATCGACGACGTCGTGGGCGGGATGCCGCACCGCGAGGACCAGCAGGATCGTGGCAACCGACCACAGGACACCGTCGAACCACCCGGCGAGCGCCTCCCGCCCCTCCACCGAGGAGGTATAGACGAGCGCTCCCACCAGGAACAACGCTACCCGTGTGCCGTGCTTCACAGAGGGCATCCTGCCAGAGATCGCGGGCCCCTCCGGACGGAACGGGCCGCGTTCGCCCGGGCTTGCCGCCCGGCGCGCGCGGCGGCCGCTGGGACAACGTTGTCAGCACGACGGCGTCCCGGAGGCCGCGAACGGGGCCGCTCCGGCCACAGCCCGCGCTCACGGCGTCAGAACGCGTCCGGGTTGCGCGCCGCGATCTTCTCGGGCGATGCGCGGCAACCTCGTGCTCATGCCGGCAATCTCATGCCTGCAGGCTCGCGCCGGCTGATCCGGTCGAGGAGCGCTGTCGGATGATCGGTCCTCCTCCCGCGGGAGCCGATCATCCGACAGCGGGAGCGACCTCGGGGCACGAGGCCGGAGGGTTCCTCAGTCGCCCGAGCGCTCCGCGCGGTTGACCGCCGAGACGATGGCCTTGAGGGACGCCGTCGTGATGGACGGGTCGATGCCCACGCCCCACAGCACGTCGTCGCCCACCTGGCACTCGACGTACGCGGCCGCGGTCGCGTCGCCGCCCTCGGACAGGGCGTGCTCGGTGTAGTCGAGCACGCTGACCTCCACCCCGACGGAGGAGATCGCGTCGACGAACGCGTCGATCGGGCCGTTGCCGGACCCGGTCAGCGTGTGCTTCTCGCCGCGGTCGACGACCTCGACCTCCATCGTGGCGGGCCCGCCCTCGGCGGACGTCACGCGCGTGTGCTCCAGCTTGAGCCGGCCCCACGGCTGCAGGCCCGACTCGACGGCGCCCGCCGAGCCCTCCTCGATCGGCAGGTACTCGTCGGTGAAGATGCGCCAGATGTCGTCGCCGCTGACCTCGTGGCCGCTCGTGTCGGTGACCCGCTGCACGGCGCCGGAGAACTCGATCTGCAGGCGGCGGGGCAGGTCCAGGCCGTGGTCGTGCTTGAGCAGGTAGGAGATCCCGCCCTTGCCGGACTGGCTGTTCACGCGGATGACGGCCTCGTAGGAGCGGCCGACGTCGCGCGGGTCGATGGGCAGGTACGGCACGCCCCAGGGCAGCTCGTCCACGGTGACCCCGGCGGCCTCGGCCTGCCCGGCCATGTGCTCGAAGCCCTTCTTGATCGCGTCCTGGTGCGAGCCGGAGAACGCCGTGAACACCAGGTCGCCCACGTAGGGCGTGCGCTCGGGTACGGGGAGCTGGTTGCAGTGCTCGACGGTGCGGCGGATCAGGTCGATGTCCGAGAAGTCGATCTGCGGGTCGATGCCCTGCGCGAACAGGTTCATGCCGAGCGTGACCAGGTCGACGTTGCCGGTGCGCTCGCCGTTGCCGAACAGGCAGCCCTCGATGCGGTCGGCGCCCGCCAGATAGCCCAGCTCGGCGGCCGCGACGGCGGTGCCGCGGTCGTTGTGCGGGTGCAGCGACAGGATGACGTTCTCGCGGTGGTTCAGGTGGCGGCTCATCCACTCGATCGAGTCGGCGTACACGTTGGGCGTGGCCATCTCGACGGTGGCGGGCAGGTTGATGATCACCTTGCGCTCCGGGGTGGGCTCGAAGACCTCGAGCACCTCGTTGCAGATCCGGACGGCGAACTCCAGCTCGGTCCCGGTGTACGACTCCGGCGAGTACTCGTAGTAGATCCGGGTCTCGGGCAGCGTCTCCTCGAGCTTGCGGCACAGCTTCGCGCCGTCGAGCGCGATGTCGACGATGCCGTCCTGGTCGGTGCGGAACACCACCTCGCGCTGCAGCACCGAGGTCGAGTTGTACAGGTGGACGATCGCCTGCCTGGCGCCGCGGATGGAGTCGTAGGTGCGCTCGATCAGGTGGCTGCGAGCCTGCGTGAGGACCTGGATGACGACGTCGTCCGGGATCCGGTCCTCCTCGATGAGCTTGCGCACGAAGTCGTAGTCCGTCTGGCTCGCGGACGGGAAGCCGACCTCGATCTCCTTGTAGCCCATCTTCACGAGCAGGTCGAACATCCGCAGCTTCCGCTCGGCGTCCATCGGCTCGATGAGGGCCTGGTTGCCGTCCCTCAGGTCGACCGCGCACCAGCGCGGCGCCCGCTCGATGCGCTTGGTGGGCCAGGTCCGGTCGGGCAGGTCGACGGTGATCTGCTCGTGGAACGGCCGGTACTTGGTCACCCGCATGCCCGAGGGCTGCTGCGGGTTGTCCTCGACGAGTCCGCCGGCGGTGCCGTACACGGGGTCTCCGTGCGTCGGGACAGGGGCGGTCGTGCTCTCCGTGCTGGTGTTCATGACTTGCGCGTCCTCCGGGTAGAAGTGACCTTCTCTCAGCGACGGCCCGGGTCACGGGCCGCGGCCGGCATCACGAAGCCACCGCGGCGAGGAGTCCGGCCTCTTTATGGGGCCTCGCCGCGGCACCGAAGGAGGAGGCTCTTCGCCGGGTGCACGCTGTCACTGTACCTCCGCGTGTTGCCCGCACCACACCTGTCCACGATGTGGTGCCGCGTTGGTCACCGACCTCAGACCCGCTTCGTGTCCAGGAAGTCCGCGATGCGACCGATCGCGTCCTTCAGGACGTCCACCCTCGGCAGCATGACCAGGCGGAAGTGGTCCGGGGACGGCCAGTTGAAGCCGGTCCCGTGGGTCACCAGGATGTGCTTCTCCCGGAGCAGTTCGAGCACCAGCTTCTCGTCGTCGTCCACCGCGTAGACCGCGGGGTCCAGGCGCGGGAAGCAGTAGAGCGCGCCCTGCGGGGCGACCGTGTGCACCCCGGGGATCTCGTTGAGCAGGCGCACGGCCGTGTCGCGCTGTTCGAGCAGCCGCCCGCCGGGCAGCAGGAGCTCGTCGACGACGCCCGGGTCGCCGCCGAGCGCCGCCGGGATCGCGTACTGCGCCGGGACGTTGGCGCACATGCGCATGTTCGCCAGCAGGGTCAGGCCCTCGAGGAAGTCGGTGGCGAGCTGCTTCGGTCCGGTGACCGCCACCCAGCCGGACCGGAACCCGGCCACGCGGTAGGCCTTGGACAGCCCGGAGAAGGTCAGGCACAGCACGTCGTCGCCCGCGAACGTGGCGGTGTGGTGGTGGGTCGCGCCGTCGAACAGGATCTTCTCGTAGATCTCGTCGCTCAGGAGCACGAGCCCGTGCCGCCGCGCGATGTCGGCCAGCGCCCGCACCGTCTCGGGCGGGTAGACCGCTCCGGTGGGGTTGTTCGGGTTGATCACCACGAGCGCCTTGGTGTGCGGCGTGATCCTGGACTCCAGGTCGGCCAGGTCGGGTGACCAGCCGGCCGCCTCGTCGCACCCGTAGTGCACGGGCGTGCCGCCGGTGAGCGTCACGGCGCCGGTCCACAGCGGGTAGTCGGGCGCGGGGATGAGCACCTCGTCACCGTCGTCCACGAGCGCCTGCAGCACGAGCGAGATCATCTCGGACACGCCGCTGCCGATGAACACGTCGGTGGGCGTGACGTCCAGCCCGCGGCCCGTGTAGTAGGCCGACACGGCCTCGCGCGCCGGGAGGATGCCGCGGGAGTCGGAGTAGCCCTCCGCCTCGCGCAGGTGCTTCCGCAGCCCGTCGACGACGACGTCCGGCGCCTCGAATCCGAAGGGCGCCGGGTTGCCGATGTTCAGCTTCAGGACCTGGTGGCCCTCCGCCTCGAGCCGCTCGGCCTCGACCAGGATGGGCCCGCGCACGTCGTACCGGACGTCGCGCAGCTTGTTCGACTGGGTGATGGGGCGCACAGGCAGCATTCTCACACTTGTCGGCGCGAGCGGAGCGCGGCGTCCACGTCCGGGTCGCCGAGCCCGCCGAGCCAGTCGAGCAGCGCGGGGTACGTGGAGGGGTTCCGGGCGACGTGCGGCCGCAGGTGGGGCGCCTCCTGCACGATGACGGCGAGATCGGCCAGCGGCGTGCGCGGGTCGAGGGCGACCTCGGGGGTCCAGGCGCGCTGCTGCGGCTGGGCGGGCTGCGGCTGGGCGGGCTGCCCGACGAGCGTGGGCTGCGCGGCGTGGTCGACGCCCGCGGGCCG
Organism: Myceligenerans pegani; assembly: GCF_014892515.1. GTDB lineage: Bacteria > Actinomycetota > Actinomycetes > Actinomycetales > Cellulomonadaceae > Myceligenerans > Myceligenerans pegani. Next base: position 235,230 of record NZ_JADBGR010000104.1, on the reverse strand, counting down.
GGCCCCGCCCTGGACCGGCTGCATGACGGCGGTCTCGCGCGCGGCGTCCTGCCGCGCCGCCAGGCTCTGCATCTCGCGGGCCGTCGGCTGCTTGGCCACCTGTGTCACGGACGGCTGCTCGCCCGAGGCGGCGCGGTGCTCCTGACCCGCGTACGTGCGCACGGCACCGGTCGAGGAGACCCGCTTGCGCGGCCGGTCCGGAGTCGCCGGCACGCTGCCGGAGTCCGGCGACGCGGCGGCGGGCGCGGCCGGTCCGGCGCCGGAGGCGGGGCGCAGCATCGCGGTGACGTCCCGCGTGGACGGCTGCTCGTCGCCCGTACCGGCGGACGCTGCCGCCGTGGCCCGCGCCGCGGCCGTGGCCTGCTCGACCGTGCTCTGCCCCGTCGTATGCCCTGCCGTGGACTGCTCGGCCGCGGGCTGCCAGGGGCCAGCGTCCGGCGTCGCGGCGGCGTCCGCCACGGGCTGGGCCCCGGACGCGGGAGCACCCGGCGGCGCGCCCTGGCCGGCAGCCCCGTCCTCGGCCCCCGCACCGCTGCGCGCGGACGCAGCGACGTGCGTGCCACTCGTCGGGATCTGCTCGCGCTCGCGGGCCGGCTTGTCCGGCAGCGTCGCCGGACGATCCGCGGCCGCCGGCGCCCAGATCCACGCGGGGCTGTGGTCGGCGGCTCCGTCACCGGCGATCCCGGAGGTCTGGAAGTGCTCGCGCACGGCCTTCGGGACCATGAGTGCGGACGCGGCGATGCCCGGCAGCCCGAGGGCCGTCACGAGGTCCACGATCCGCGGGCCGTCCCCGCCGCCGGAGGTGGCGACCACCACGACGAGGCCCAGCACGCCGGTGACGCAGGCGGCACCGACGGCCGGCACGTGCCCGGTCGAGGTGTCGCGGCGCAGCGAGCGCTGCCCGAACCAGGCGACGCCCGCGATCACGAGGCCGAGGATGAGGCGGAGCAGGGGCGCGACGTCGAACCCGTCGGCGACGAGGCTGACGAGGCCGCCCCCGGCGCTGCACAGCGCGAACAGCACGAGGACCTGGAAGGCGCGGACCGCGGCGCGCACCCACACGTCGACGGCGCCGGGCACGGGGCCTGCCTCCCGGGACTCCCAGACCGGTGACCGCCGCACGGCCGGGGCTCCGGCCAGCGCGGCGAGCGCCGGGAACAGGACGAGGCCGAACCGCTGCCCGTGGGTGGACTCCACGCCGGGCACCGCGCTGCCGGAGGTGAACACGGCCAGGACGATCAGGACGACGCCGAGGGCGAGCAGCACGAGCCGCGCGGCGCGGTCACGGCGCCAGGTCGCGAACACGAGGAGCAGGAGGAGGCCGGCGACCAGGGCGAACCCGAGGGGGGCCCGCAGCATCGGGCCGAGTTCGCGATCGCTGATGTACGTCTGGACGAGCGAGACCAGCGCGCAGGCGGCGACGAGTCCGCCGGCCAGGGCGAGACCGGTGCGCCACCGGTCGTGGACGCGGCCGTCGAGCTCGGCCGGTCCGAGCTCGCTGTCCCGCGGCGTGGCGGCGAGCAGGGCTCCGGCGAGGCCGAGGCCGACGCCGGTCCCCACGCCGGATCCGCTGCCCAGGTCGAGGGCGATCACCACCAGCGCGACGACGACGGTGGGCGCGTTCGCCCACACCCGCCACCTGCGTGTGGCCTGCACGGTCCACGACACCGGCAGCGCGCCGAACCGCGCCAGGTACGGCAGCGCGAGGGACGCGAGCGAGACCGCCGTGGCGAGCACGACCTCGACCCGGTCGGCGCCGTGGTCCGCGGCGGTCCACGGCAGGGCGAGCGCGAGCAGGAGGACGAGCGCGGCGATGACGTCGCGCACGTAGTCGCCCGGCCGGTAGGTGGCGAAGGGGGAAGCCGCGCCGGTGCCGTTCCGGGGGTCCGCGCCGTTCCGTGGGCCGGCACCGGGTCCGGCGCTCCGGTGCTCCGCACGCTCTGGGGCGTGGATATCCGTCATTCACAACTCCTGAGGTGACGCCGCGGGCCGGGGTGGCGGGGGCGGGTGGCATGGGTGTCCGCCACCGTTTCTACCCCGTCAAGCGGGACCGTGTCGTTCCGAATCGCGGCGAGCCACGTCACATCGTGGGATCTCCGCACCTCCCTCACATCCGCTCCGCCGTCGGCGCGCGGCAGTTCATCCGCCGTCGGCGGCGGCCGTTCAGATGCCGAGCTGGTAGACGCCCCAGTGGGCCAGGAGCAGGCCGAGAGCGACGCTGCCCGCCGCGACGGCCCAGAAGGCCGCGGTCACGATCCGGGTGCCCGCCCGGCCGCCGTCGTCGGACACGACCCGCCACCTCACCGCCCGGCAGCGCAGGAGCAGGACCGCCGCCGCGACCACCGCGACGATGCCGAGCGCGCGGACCCCGACCCAGCCGCCCTGGACCACCAGCGCGTTCTGCTCGTAGTCCAGCGCCAGCCGCGCCACGGCCAGGAGATAGGCCACCAGTCCGGCGGCGGTCGCCACGGCCACGCCGGCCATCACGGCGAGCGGCGCCGCCATCCCGGCCGCCAGCCGGGGCGCCTGCTGGTCGGGGGGCTGCCGTGTGGTCGGCAGATCACCTGCCCGGCCACGCGGCAGACCCGCGACCAGACGGCGGGCGACCCGCGTGCGGCGCAGCCGGGTCGTCAGCAGCGTCGCGCCGCCGCCCACGAGCAGCGCGGCGGAGCCGATCGCGATCCCCAGCACGACGTCCCCGTCCGCGTACCAGTGCGGCTGGGGCACGGGCGCCGCGAGGTACAGCTGCCGCGGCTGCGCGCCCGCGATCCGGGGCTTCGCCGTGGCCGACGCCGGCAGACCGTGCACCCAGGCCGCCACGTCGCGCGCGAAGCCGGGGTGCAGGTGCAGGTCGTCGCCGTGGGGCACGATGTCGTCGCCGAGCGGCTCGTCCGACACGTTGATCCCGTGGTTCGCCCCGGCGTAGAAGCGCACGGTGACCGGCGCGTCCCCGGCCCCCGCGGCCGTCTCGGCGAGGACCTGCCGCACGGCCTGCTCCATCGGCATCGACGGGTCCGTCGCGCCGTACGCCATGAGGATCGGGACGGTCTGCCGGTCGAGCCACGGCTGCACGTCGAAGTCGGCGTACTCGAACCCGCCGCCCGGCAGCCGCATGCCGACCGCCCGCGGAATCGCCCGGAACACGCCCTGTGGCACGCCGGTGTTGCGCAGGTAGTTGTCCATCGCGAACGCCGCCTGCTGCCGCGGCGGCACCACGGGCGCCGACACCCACACCTGGAACGCGAGGGCCGGGTCCTCGGCCGTCATGACCGGCGCCACCCAGCCGCCCTCCGACTCCGCGTAGATCCCGACCCGTTCCGGGTCGACGCCGGGCACGCCCCGGAGGAACTCCACGGAGTGCTGGTAGTCGCCGGCCATCTCGACGTAGTCGCGATGGCGGGTCGAGTAGTGGGCGAGGTACTTGTCGGGCACGAGGGTGACGATGCCCGCGCTCGCCAGCGCGGTCGCGGCCTCCGTGAAGGCGTCGCTCGCCTTGCCGGTGCCGGCGCCGTGCACGAACACGACGCCGGGTGCGCCCGCCGTCGTTCCCGGACCGTCCGACGGCGGAGCGTCAGTGCCGCTCTCCGAGGCCGCGCCGGTCCCGGGGTCCTCGACGACCGGCTCGCGCAGCAGCCCGTCCACGGAGGCGCCGTCGTCCAGCTCGATGGTCACGGCGGTCTCCCGGACCTCGAACCGGCCGGGCCCGGGGAGACCGCGGATGCCGCCGTCGTCCCCGCCGATCGCCGTGTCCTCGGCGGCCGGCCGGATGTGGTCCGTGACCGGGTCAGGATTCCACCCCGGCCCGGCGAGTGCCCCCGCGGCCGCGAGCCCGAGCAGGATCGCGGCGCTGGTCACGGCTGTCCGGAAGAGCATCCTCCGAGGCTACCCGGGGTCAGAACCCCAGACGCCGCAGCTGCTTCGGGTCGCGCTGCCAGTCCTTGGCGACCTTGACGTGGAGGTCCAGGTACACGCGGGTACCGAGCAGCGCCTCGATGCCCCGGCGCGCCTCCGTGCCCACGGACCGCAGGCGCGAGCCGCCCCGGCCGATGACGATCGCCTTCTGCGAGTCGCGCTCCACGAACAGGTTGACACGCACGTCCAGGAGTGGCGGGCGGCCCTTCGCCTCGTCGCCCGAGCCCTCCCGTTCCACGATCTCCTCGACCACCACGGCCAGCGAGTGCGGGAGCTCGTCGCGCACGCCCTCCAGTGCCGCCTCGCGGACGAGCTCGGCGACCATGACCGCCTCGGGCTCGTCGGTGAGCTCGCCGCCGGGGTAGAGCTCGGGACCCTCGGGCAGGTGCCCGACCAGGACGTCGGACAGCTCGCCGACCTGGTACCCGTCCTTCGCCGACACCGGAACGATGTCGGCCCATTCCCGGTCCACGGACCTCGCCAGCTCCTGCACGGCGAGCAGGTGCTCCACCATCGCCGAGCGCTCCACCAGGTCGGCCTTGGTCACGACGGCCACGACCGGCACCGCTCTGCGGCCCCGCATCAGCTCCGCGAGCTGCTGCGCGATGTACCGGTCGCCCGGCCCGACCTTCTGGTCGGCGGGCAGGCAGAACGCGATGACGTCCACCTCGCTCAGCGTGTCCCGCACGAGGTCGTTCAGCCGCTCGCCGAGCAGGGTGCGGGGCCGGTGCAGGCCAGGCGTGTCCACGAGGACGAGCTGCGCGTCGGGCCGGTGCACGATGCCCCGGATGGTGTGCCGCGTGGTCTGCGGCCGCGCGGACATGATCGCGACCTTCTCCCCCACCAGGGCGTTCGTCAGCGTGGACTTGCCCACGTTGGGCCGGCCGACCAGGCAGGCGAAGCCGGACCGGTGGACCGGGTTGTCGTCGTTCACGCGTGTGCTTCCTTCTCGTGCTTCGGCGGGCGCCCGGGCTTCGGCGGTCGCGTGGCGTCCGCCGGCTTCCCGGCGTCCGGGGGCGGGCCGACGACGCCGGACGGCGCGGGCTCGCCTCCATTGTCGCCGTCCGCGGGACTCACCCGGCGCACCACGAGCGTCGCGAGCTGCTTGCGCCGGCCCTCGACCCGCTCCGCCGTCAGGTGGAGGCCCGACACCTCGGCCGCCGAGCCCGCGAGCGGCACCTTGCCGAGCGCCTTGGCGAGCAGGCCGCCCGCGGTGTCGACGTCGTCGTCGTCCAGGCGCAGGTCGAAGAGTTCGCCGAGCTCGTCCACCGGCATCCGGGCCGGGACCCGGAACTCGCCGTCGGACAGTTCCTCCGCCTCCTGGACGGGGACGGTGTCGTGCTCGTCGGTCAGCTCGCCGACGAGCTCCTCGAGCAGGTCCTCGATCGTGACGAGGCCGGCGATGCCGCCGTACTCGTCCACGACGAGGGCGATGTGCGACGCCGACGACTGCATCTCCCGGAGCAGTTCGTCGACGGGCTTGGACTCCGGCACGAACACGGCCTCGCGCGCGACGTCCGCGGCGGGCCGCGCGCCCGCGGGCCCCGCCCCGCCGTCGACCGGCCAGTGCACGGCGGCGGCCACGTCCTTGAGGTAGGCGACGCCGACGACGTCGTCCACGGACTTCCCGACGACCGGCACGCGGGAGAAGCCGGAGCGGAGGAACAGGCGCAGCACCTTGGTCAGCGGGGTGTCGGCGGCGACGGTGATCATGTCGGTGCGCGGCACCATCACCTCGCGCACGATCGTGTCGGCCAGCTCGATCGCGGAGCGCAGCAGCTCCCGGTCCTCCTCCTCCAGGTCCTCGGACTCGCCCACGCGGTACGCCATGTCCCGCCGGTCCTCCTCGGGGGACGGCGGCACCCGCGGAACGGACAGCCGGGTGAGGCGCGCCACGCCGCGGGAGACGACGGTCAGGGTCGGCGCGAGGGCGAGCAGCACCTGGACCGGCCGCCGGAAGCCGAGGGCGCGCGGCGAGATGCGCACGAACAGCACGCCGACGCCGAGACCCGTGGCCAGGGCGACGAGCATGACGAGCAGCTCCGGGACGGGGTCCCCGGACGGCGGGTCCGGGATCGCCTGCTGGACCAGCAGCGTCGCGGCGGCGATCGCCACCACCTCCGCGGTGACGCGCACCAGGGCGAACGACGCCACGGTCGCCGTCGGCTCCACGACGAGGGCCTGGGCGGAACGCGCACGCGCCGCGCGGCGGGGGTCGGGCTCGGGCCCGTGCTCCGCGTCGGCGAGACACTCCGCGAGTCCGGACCGGGTGACGCGCAGCAGCGCGGCCTCACCGGCCGAGAGGACACCGGCCAGGACGAAGCCCACGAGGGCGGCAAAGGCAAGGAGACCTGCGGTCACGGGGTCGTCCTCAGCGGTTCGCGAGGAAGGTCAGGAGAAGCCGGCGCTGCAGCGCGAACATCTCCTTCTCCTCCTCGGGCTCGGCGTGGTCGTAGCCGAGGAGGTGCAGGATGCCGTGCACGGTCAGCAGGAGAAGTTCCTCGGCTGTGGAGTGCCCCGCCGTCCGCGCCTGCTTGGCGGCGACCTCGGGACACAGCACGATGTCGCCGAGCGTGCCCGGGGCGAGGTCCTCGCCCTCCCTGCCGGGGCGCAGCTCGTCCATCGGGAACGACAGCACGTCGGTGGGGCCGGGCTCGTCCATCCACTGCACATGCAGGTCGGCCATCGTGGTGCTGTCCACGAACAGGACGGACAGCTCCGACTGGGGGTGCACGTGCAGGGCGTCGAGCACGTACCTGCCCAGGGCGGCGAACTCCGCCTCGTCGACCTCGTGCCCCGACTCGTTGTTGACCTCGATGCTCACCCGTGCTCCCTAGCGCCGGCGCCGCTGCGGCGGCCGGTGGTCCTGCGGCTGGCGGCCGGGCCGCTGCCCGTTCGTGACGACGTCCCACCGCGCGTACGCGTCGATGATGTCGCTCACGAGCCGGTGGCGCACGACGTCGGCCGAGCCCAGGCGGCAGAACTCGACGTCGTCCACGCCGGCCAGGATGTCCTCCACGACACGCAGGCCGGAGGTCTGGTTGCCGGGCAGGTCGACCTGCGTCGCGTCGCCGGTGATGACCATCTTGGAGCTGAAGCCGAGTCGCGTGAGGAACATCTTCATCTGCTCGGTGGAGGTGTTCTGCGCCTCGTCGAGGATGATGAAGGCGTCGTTCAGCGAGCGCCCCCGCATGAAGGCCAGGGGGGCGACCTCGATCGTGCCGCTCTCGACGAGCTTCGGGACCTGCTCCGGGTCGATCATGTCGTGCAGCGCGTCGTACAGCGGGCGCAGGTACGGGTCGATCTTCTCCGTGAGCGAGCCGGGCAGGTAGCCGAGCCGCTCCCCCGCCTCGACGGCGGGCCGGGTGAGGATGATCCGGTTGACCTGCTTGGCCTGGAGCGCCTGCACCGCCTTGGCCATCGCGAGGTAGGTCTTGCCCGTGCCGGCGGGGCCGAGCCCGAACGTGATCGTGTTGGCGTCGATCGCCTCGACGTAGTGCTTCTGGCCCGGGGTCTTGGGCCGGATGGTGCGACCGCGGTTGGACAGGATGTCGAAGGTCAGCACATCGACAGGGCGCTGGGCGGACGCCGACGTGAGCATCCTGATGGAGCGGGTGACCACCTCGGGGGTGAGCTGGGTACCGGCCTCGACCACCTGGATGAGCTCGTCCAGGAGCCGCGAGACGAGCTCGACGTCGCCCGGAGGGCCGGACACGGCGATCTCGTTGCCGCGGGCGTGGACGTCGACCTGGCCGAACCCGTCCTCGATCGCGCGGAGCACGGCATCCTGACTACCGAGCAGAGCGACCATGGGGATGTGGGCCGGGACGACGACGCGATGCTCGGTGCCGCGCTGCGGCCTGCGATCGGTCTGCTGGGCGGTTGCGTGCGATGCGGAAGTTGTCATGGGCCGGCTGATGCCGATGCGCTCCTCGGGCTCCGGGAAAAGGTGACACGTTCATCCTATCGACCCCTGCCCCTTCTGTGTCGCCCGATTTCCGGGTCGGCGCCCGCCGGCCCGGCGGTCTGCGCCGTGCCTCTCGCGTGCCGCTCCCCCGGCCGGCCTGGTGGCCCAGCGGCCCGCATGGCCCCTGCCGGGTCGCATGGCCCCCTCGGGGCCGCGCCGGATCAGAAGCCGGTCAGCTGGGTACCCGCCAGGACGTGGGCGTGGGCGTGGAACACGGTCTGGCCGGCCTTCGGGCCGACGTTGCAGATGAGCCGGTACTGACCGTCCGCGAGATCGGAGGCGACCTGATCGGCCAGCGCGACGACGTCGGCCAGCGCCTCGGGACTCGCACCCGCCAGCGCGCTCACGTCCGCGTGGTGCTTGCGCGGCACCACCAGCACGTGGACGGGCGCCTTCGGGTTGATGTCCTTGAACGCCACCGCCGACTCCGACTCCGCGACCATGTCGGCCGAGATCTCGCCCGCGACGATCTTGCAGAAGAGGCAGTCCGCACTCCTCTCCGCGGCCTTCTCCGTGCTCGTCTCCGTCGTCCTCACCATGGCCGCAGGTTACCGGGCACGGACCCGTGACGCCCGGCTCCGGCGGACGCGACCGCGCACGCCGGGGTACGCGACCGCGCACGCCGGGGTACGCGACCGATATTCCGGCCAGCGGCCGGTCGCTGCGTCCATCTGAGGCATATTCGAAATTGTTATGTCGCCCGAAGTGCCAGACTTCGCCAACTGTGGTTGAGTCTGCCCGTTCGACGGGTGGAGCCCCAGACCCCCGCAGATCGGACACGTTCTCGCCGATGCCGCCGCCCGACCGGCGGTCGTCCGTACACCCAGGAGGTTCAGCGTGGGTTGGTTCATCACCCAGTCGCTCCTATTCATCATCATCACCGCGATCATCTTCTTCCTGATCGGCCTGTGGGTCGGCTGGATTCTGTGGGCCCGCCGGGGCCGGGCCACCGGTAGGCACACCGCCGAGACGGTCGAGAAGAAGTCGACGCCGGCGAGCACCACGACGAGGACCAGCTCCGCGAAGGCCGGCGCCGCGAGGACCGCCACCGCGAGGGCCGGGGCCACCGCGAATGCCGACTCCCCCGGGGCCGACGCGGACACCGGCGGCGAGACGCCCGGCTCCACCAAGTCCGACACCACCAAGTCCGACACCACTGAGCCCGCCGACACCGACGTGGCCGCCGGTGCCCCGGCGCACGCCGCCACCGCCCTCGCCGTCCCCTCCGGTGACGTGAAGACCGACGACGCGGGCGGCACGGGCGGCACGGCGGACGCCGCTGACGGGACGACCAGCCAGGACGCCGGTGCCACCACGGAGACCTCGCCCGCCGCGAGCACCGCCGGCGCCGGGACCGCCGGCGAGAAGACCACGGAACCCTCCGACATCGAGGACGAGAACCTCGCGGTCTACGCGGGCGCAGAGGCCCAGGTCGTCGCGGAGGCGGAGGCCGCCACGCGCGAGGCCGCCGTCGACGGGACGCCCGCGGGTGAGACGGCGCCCGACACCGAGGACGGCTCCGGCACGGCCCTCGACGACGAGGCCGGGTCCGACGACGACCTCACCCGCATCGAGGGCATCGGCCCGAAGATCGCGTCGGCGCTGCGGGACGCGGGCTACGGCTCGTACGCCCGGGTCGCCGAGGCGTCCGAGGACGACATCCGCAAGGCCCTCGCGGACTCCGGCATCAAGTTCGCGCCGGCCGCGACGTCCTTCGCCGCCCAGGCGCAGTACCTGGTCGAGGGCGACGAGGAGGGCCTGGAGGAGTACCAGGACTACCTGATCGCCGGGCGCGAGCGGCGCAGCGCCGACTTCGTCGAGGACGTCGACTACACCGACGTCGACGAGGTCGAGGGCGAGACCGCCAAGCAGGCCGCCCTCGCGGCCGACGCGGCGAAGGCCGCCGAGGCGACCGGCGAGGACGTCGACGCCGAGGCGGTGGCCGACGACGCCGAGGCCGCGGCCGCCGTCGCTCCCGAGCCGGAGCAGCCGGCGGACGAGGACCTCAAGGTGATCGAGGGCATCGGCCCGAAGATCGAGAAGGCCCTCAAGGCTGCCGGGATCACCTCGTACGCCCAGGTGGCGGCGACCTCCGAGGCGGAGCTGCGCGAGTCGATCGCCAAGAGCGGCATCAAGTTCGCCCCGTCGGTCAAGACCTGGGCGCAGCAGGCGCAGTACCTGGTGGAGGGCGACGGCGCGGGCCTCGACGAGTACCAGGACTACCTCGTCGGCGGCCAGGAGCGCGGCACGACGAAGTTCGTCGAGGACGTCGACTACACCGACGTCGACGAGGTCGAGGGCGAGACCGCCAAGCAGGCCGCCCTCGCGGCGGACGCGGAGAAGGTCGCGCGGGCCGAGGGTGAGAGCGCATGAGCACGCTGAAGGCGCTGCTCGGCCCGATCGTCGTCGCGGTGCTGGCCCTGGCCGGCCTGTCGAGCTGGCAGGACACCGGGTTCCGCGAGCAGATCGAGGACAAGCTCACCGCGAGCTCGCAGGAGGCGCTCTCCGCGGCCGGCGTCGCCGGCGCCGACGTCAGCTTCGTCGGCCGCGACGCGACCGTCGAGGCGGGCACCACCACGGCGGCGGCCGCGGCGGGCGCGGTGGTCCGGGACGTCACGGGCGTCCGGGTGGTGCGGGCGGTCGGTCCGGACGGCGAGGTGGACCTCGACGCCGTCGCGAGCGGCGAGGCCGACGACGACGGCACCGCGGGTGAGGTCACGGCCGACGACAGCGACTCGGGTTCCGGCGACTCCGCCGACGACGGGGCGGTGGACGGCACCGACGACGCGGACGCCGGCTCCGACGACATCGGCTCCGACGCGGACGACGCCGGTTCCGACGACTCCGAGTCGGAGGACGACGGATCCGGTTCGGGCTCCTCCGACTCGGAGGACGGCGACGGCGGCTCCGGGGACGACGACTCGGCCGAGAGCGACTCCGATGACGCGGACCGCGAGCCGACGAAGAAGGAAAGGGCAGAGGCCCAGGACGACCTCGTCGAGATCCCGAACATCACCTTCGTCACCGACAGCGCCCGGCTGACCCGGGACGGCAAGAAGGTGGTGCGGCAGGCGGCCCGCGTGCTGGAGGAGCACCCGGACGTGCGGGTCCGCATCGAGGGCCACACGGACTCTCGTGGTGACGAGGACGACAACCAGAGGCTGAGCGAACGCCGCGCGCGGACGGTGCTGGACCGGCTCGTCGACCTCGGCGTGGACGAGGACCGGCTGTCGTACAAGGGGTTCGGCGAGTCTCGCCCGCGGGTCGCGCCCCTGACGTTCGCGGACCTGGAGAAGAACCGCCGCGTGGAGTTCGTGGTCCGGGACTGACAGTGTTTTCCGGAACCGCCGGGCTCAGGCCTGCGGGCGCTCCTGCGTCGCGTCCTCGGTCTTCGCACGCCCTCCGGCGGCCCGGAACCGGTTGCGACGGTCAGGCCCGCCGAGGCAGTGGGTTCCACACGGACCCACTGCCTCGGCGGGCGATGGCGTCAGGACCAGCGGCCGAGGCGTTCGTTGAGCATCGCCACCGCGACCGGGCCGGCCGTCGAGGTACGCATGACGTGCGGGCCCAGCCGGGCGGTCACCGCGCCGGCCGCCGTGAGGGCGTCCACCTCCGCCTCGGAGATCCCGCCCTCGGGCCCGACGACGACGAGCAGCTCGGGCACCGGCGAACCACCCGCCCCGGACACCGACGCCCCGGACACCGGCATCCCGGTGGCCGGTACCTCACTCCCCGACGCCTCATGCCCGGTCGCCTCCGGCAGCGGCACCTCACGCAGCGGGAGCGTCGCCTCCTCGTGGAGCACGACCACCACTCCCCCGGCGCCGACCACGTCCCGCGCCCGTGCGGCGAGCTGTTTCGTCGTCACCGGCGCGGCCACCTCCGGCACCCGCGCCCGCCGGGCCTGCTTCGTCGCCGCGCGTACCGTGGCCACCCACTTGGCCTGCGACTTCGCCGCGCGCGGCCCGCGCCACACCACGATCGACCGCTCGGCCTGCCACGGCACGACGGCGTCGACGCCCGTCTCCGTAGCGGCCTCGATCGCCTGCTCGTCCCGGTCCCCCTTGGCGAGCGCCTGGACGAGCGTCACGACGGGTACGGGCGGCTCCTCGGCCACGACGCCCCCGACCCGGAGGTGCACGTGACCGTCGTCAACGGACTCGACGACGCCCTCGAGCCGCAGGCCGGCGCCGTCGACGACGTCGATCCGCTCGCCCGGCCCGCGCCGCTGCACGACGCCGGCGTGGCGCCCCTCCGCGCCGTCGAGCACGAACACCGAGCCGACGGCGTACTCGCCCAGCCGCGTCCCCTCGGCGAGGAAGACCGGCGCGCTCATGGCACACCCTCGGCGTTCAGGCGTGACGCTTCCACGGCCGGCCCCGAGGAATCCGTCACCGCCCGGACAGCTTGTCGCGCAGGCGGGAGAAGACGCCCGGGTGCGCGGCGGCCAGACGCGGCTCGGGCCGTTCCTCGCCGCGCAGCGCCGAAAGCTGCCGGAGGAGGCTGGTCTGCTCCTCGGTGAGGCCCGTCGGCACCTGGACCTCGATGTGCACGTTGAGGTCGCCCCGGCCGCTGCCGTGCAGGTGCCCCACGCCGAGGTTCTTCAGCGTGACGATCTGTCCCGGCTGCGTACCGGGTCGGATGTCGATCTCCTGCGGCCCGTCGAGCGTGTCCAGCGACAGGGTCGTGCCGAGCGCGGCGGCCGTCATCGGGACGGGAAGCGTGCAGTGCAGGTCGTCGCCGCGGCGCACGAAGGTGTCGTGCGACTTCTCGCGGATCTCGACGTACAGGTCGCCGGCCGGTCCGCCGCCCGGGCCCGTCTCGCCCTGCGCCGAGAGCTTGATGCGCGTCCCGGTGTCGACGCCGGCCGGCACGTTCACGGTCACGGTGCGCCGCGAGCGCACGCGGCCCTCGCCCGAGCAGTCGGGGCAGGGCTCCGGGATGACCGTGCCGAACCCGCCGCACGCCGAGCACGGCGCGGTGGTCATGACCTGGCCGAGGAACGACCGGGCAACGCGCTGCACGGAGCCGCGCCCGTGGCAGACCTCGCAGGTGCGGGAGGTGGTGCCCGGCCGGGCGCCGTCGCCGGAGCAGGTGGAGCACACCACGGCCGTGTCGACCTGGAGCTCGCGCTTGACGCCGAAGGCGGCCTCGGCCAGGTCGATGTCGAGCCGCACCAGCGAGTCGTTGCCGCGGCGGGCACGGGGAACGGGGCCGCTCGGCTGACCCCCGCCGAAGAACGTCTCGAAGATGTCCTGGAACCCGAACCCGTTCCCGAATCCGCCGCCGGCGCCGCCACCCGGGGCGCTGGGGTCGACGCCCATGTCGTACTGCTGACGCTTCTCCGGGTTGGAGAGCACCTCGTACGCTCGCGCGACGTCCTTGAACTTGTCCTCGCCATCGCTCCCGGCGACGTCCGGGTGCAGGGTGCGGGCGAGCTTGCGGTACGCCTTCTTGATCTGCTCGGGCGAGGCGTCCCGCGGGACACCCAGGATCTCGTAGTAGTCGGTCACAGGTCTCTCTTCGCTCGCTCTGGGTCGGAAGGCAGCGGTGCTGGGTGGCCATGGCGCGCCCGGGTCGGCGGGTACGACTGGTCGGCGGGTGGGTCGGTCGGGGTCCGGTTGCTCACGTGGGCAGCACCCGGGAGAGGTAGCGGGCCACGGCACGCACCGCGGCGATCGTGCCCGGATAGTCCATGCGCGTCGGCCCGATGGAACTGAGCAGGGCGACCGTGTCCCCGTCCGATCCGTACCCGGTGCTCACCACCGACGCGCGCGAGAGCCCGGCCAGCTTGTTCTCGTGGCCGATGCTGACCGCCACGTTCTCGTCGGACGTCATCTCGGTCAGCAGCCCCAGGAGCACGACCTGCTCCTCGAGCGCCTCCAGCAGCGGGCTGAGGCCCTGGTCGAACCCCATGCCCGCGCGGGCGAGGTTCGCCTGGCCGGCCACGACGAGTCGCTCCTCCTGCTCCTCGTCGAGCGCGCTGGTCACGACCTCGCCGATCGCGGTGACGAGGGGCCGGTGCTCGGGGGCGACGGCGGCGGACACCTCGTTGAACGCCACGTCCATCTGCGTGAGCCGGCGCCCGGCGGCCGCGGCGTTGAGCCGGGCACGAAGCTCCCCGAGCGTGGCCTCGTCGACGTCGTCCGGCACATCGAGGAATCGTTGCTCGACGCGCCCGTTGTCGGTGATGACCACGACGAGCAGGCGGTTCTCGCCGGTGGGCACGAGCTCGAGGTGCCGCAGGCCGGAGCGCCGCAGCGACGGGTACTGCACGACGGCGACCTGCCCGGTGAGCTGCGCGATGAGCCGGCCGGCGCGCCCGATGACGTCGTCCAGGTCCACGGCCTCGGACAGGAACTTCTCGATGGCCCGTTTCTGCGGCTGGGTCAGCGGCCGCGCCTCGGAGAGCCGGTCCACGAACAGCCGGTAGCCCTTGTCCGTGGGGATGCGGCCGGCGGACGTGTGCGGCTGGGCGATGTACCCTGCCTCCTCCAGCGCGGCCATGTCGTTGCGCACGGTGGCGGGCGAGACGCCGAGCTGGTGACGCTCGGTGAGCACGCGCGAGCCGACCGGCTCCTGCGTGTGCACGTAGTCCTCCACGATGGCGCGCAGCACCTCGAGACGTCGCGTGTCGCTCATGAGTCACCTCCACCCAGCACTCTCGCTCTACGAGTGCCAATCCTACGCGGGGTGACCGACACGCGGAACGCGCCGCGCCAAGGCCGTCTCCGTGATCCGCGCCGCACGCGCCAGGTGCCGCCGCGCATTGCGGCTGGCGCCCGTCGCGTTCGCGAAGGCGTGCACATGCCCTCTTGCCACCTGGACCGACACCCGGACCCCCGCCTCGCGCAGCCGCTCGGCGTACGCCAGCCCCTCGTCGCGCAGCACGTCGAACCCGGCCACGACGACGTGCGCGGGCGCCACCCCCGTCAGGTCGTCGGCCACCATCGGCGACACCCGCGGATCCTTCGTCTGGCCGGGATCGGTCAGGTACCGGTCCAGGTACCAGTTCACGCGTGCCGCCGCGAGGCCGTACCCGTCGAACATCGTGCTCGACGGGTACCGCGTGGTGGCGTCCGTGGCCGGGTAGAGCAGCAGCTGGAAGTCCGGCGCGCCGGTGCGGGCCTCGCCGGGTCCGGCGTCGTCCCGCGTCAGGTTCGCGACCACCGCGGCGGCGTTGCCGCCGGCGCTGTCCCCGCCGACGGCGACCGGGAGCCGGCTCAGTTCGGGACGCCAGCGGCGGGAGTTCGCCCGCACCCAGCGGAACGCGGTCACGGCGTCGTCGAGACCCTCGGGGAAGGGATGCTCGGGAGCGAGGCCGTAGCGAACAGACACGATCATGAGGTTGCAGCTCAGTGCCAGGGCACGGCACACCGGATCGGCCGTGGACAGGCCGCCCACCACCCAGCCGCCGCCGTGGTACCAGACCAGCACGCCGTCCGGCGGGACGGCCGGGTCGCCCTGGTAGACCCGCAGCGGGATGCGGCCCCGGGGGCCGGGGATGCTGAGGTTCTCGACACGGCCTACGGCGGGCCGCGTCCCCAGGATCCTGGCCTGCCGCTTCACGCGGGCGCGTGTCTCGAGGACGCCGATGTCGGGCGTGGGGCGCAGCGCGCCGAGCCGCTGGGCGATGCGCACCTCCGGATAGAGAGACTGTCCGTCGACGACGTGCGGCGCCCCCGCGAGCCCGTGCAGCATCCGCTCGGGCATCCGGCCGATGCCCAGGGCCACGACGTGCGCGGCTCCGACGGCGAGGTCCATCAGAAGACGTCCCATGCTCAGAAATTACCGGTCCCGCCGGTCCGCCTCACGTCGAGCGGCGCCGCTCCCCCACCCGGCGGGTAGGGAGATGCCTTAGGCGGCTGCCGCACGCGGTCGGGGCGCCCCGGCGAAGATACGGCGACCGCCCGATCCGCCGCCGCTACCTCATCTCCGAGGCTGGTACCAGCGCCGGAGAGGAACCGGTGCCGGACACCAGAAGGCAGAGGGATCAGACATGTTCGGGTTCACCGACTACTCCGAGTACCGCCGCAACGAGCAGGAGATCACCCGCCGCAACGAGCAGAAGCGCCGGGAGCGCGAGCTCCGGGAGACCCGCGGGACGCGGGAGACCGGCCGCGGCACCGACCGCCGGGCGGCCGCGGCGCGGCCCGCCCGGGCCCGCTGGGCGTGAGCATGACGACCACGGCGCCCCGAATTCCGGGGACGGCGACCGGACCGGCATGGGACGATGCTCCCATGCCGGTCAGCCGTGCCCGCCTCGCGGGTCGTACCCGCGAGCTCGAGGATCTGCGGACGGCGCTGGACGACGTCCGCGCCGGGGCGGGACGCACCGTGGTCGTGGCCGGCGAGGCCGGGATCGGCAAGACACGCCTCGTCGAGGAGCTGACCTCAGGGGCCGCGGGCGTCACGCTCGTCTCCGGCCAGTGCGCCGACTCGGGTTCCGGGCCGGTGCCGTACGCCGCCCTCATGGGTGTCCTCCACGACGTCGTGCGCGAGCTCGGCCCCGAGAGGACCCTCGCGACGGCCGGGCCCGGCGCGGGCGCGCTGTCCGTGGTCGCGCCCCAGCTCGTGGAGCCCGACGGCGATCCCGGCGCCGAGCGCCTGCCCGAGGTGCTCGCGAACCTCCTGGGCGGGCTGGCCGCCACCCGCCCCGTCCTGCTCGTCCTCGAGGACCTGCACTGGTCCGACGACGTCACCCGTGCCCTCGCCGTCCGGCTGGCCCGGACCGCGCCGGCCGGCCTGCTCCTGGTGCTCACCTACCGCAGCGACGACGTCGGGCGCGGGCACCCGCTGCGGGCCGCCGTCGCCGAGCTCGACCGCGCGCGGGTGGCGACGCGCCTCGACCTGGACCGCCTCGGGGAGGACGAGGTCCGGACGATGGCGCGTGACCTGAGCGCCGCCGAACTCGATGCCGCCGCCCTGTCCGACCTCGTCGAGCGCTCCGCGGGAGTGCCCTTCTACGTGGAGGAGCTCGCCGGCTTCCTCGGCTCGGAGCTGCCCGAGTCGCTGCGCGACATCCTCCTCCTGCGCTACTGGCGCCTGAGCCCCCAGGCGCAGGCGCTGTGCCGGGTCGTGGCGGTCGCCGGGCCGCGGGTCTGGCACGACGTGCTCGACGACGTCGTCGCGGACGCCGCGGGCGCCGTCGGCGACGACCCCGACCAGGTGACCCGCGAGGCGGTGGAGGGCGCCGTCCTCGTCGCGACCGACGTGGGCTACGAGTTCCGGCACGCCCTCGTGCAGGAGGCCGTGTACGCCGAACTCCTGCCCGGCGAGCGCCGGCGCCTGCACGCGGCGTACGCGCGGGCACTGACCACGGCCCTGAACGCCCGAGCCCGGTCGGTGATGAAGCTGTCCCGCATCGCCGACCACTGGTGGAAGGCGGGCGTGCTGGGCAACGCCCTGGCGGCCGCCGTCGTCGGGCACGACGCCGCGGCCGGCGCCGCCGCGGTCTCCACCGCCGTCTCCCTCGGAGAGCGTGCCCTGGAGCTCTGGGAGCAGGTGCCCGACGCCGCCGACGTGGCCGGGCTGGCGCATCACGAACTGCTCCTGCGGGTGGCCGAGACAGTGCGGAACTCGACCCGCTCCGAGCGCGCCCTGGCCCTCGCGCACGAGGCGCTGGCCGAGTGGCCGCAGGACGACCCGGTCGGCCTGGCGCGGGCGCGGACGACGACGGCCCTCATCGCGGGTCATGCCGGGAGCGACGAGGGCCCGGGCCTGCTGGAGCGGGCGCTCGCCCTGGTGCCGCCGGGCACCGACGACTCCGTGCGTGCCCGGGTCCTGATCATGCAGGCGCGTCACGCGATGCTCGCGGGATGGCCGCGCGAGGCGATCGAGGCGGCCGACGGCGCCCGTCACGCCGCCGAGGCGGCCGGCGACCAGGCGAGCCTCGCCACGGCCCTCAACCTGCGGGGCGTGAGCCGGCACCTGGGGGGCGACCCCGGCGGGATCGACGACATCGATCGCGGGTTCGAGATCGCGGGCGACGACTGGTACGCGGCGAGCCGGTACTACATCAACGGGTCGGACGCCCGGTTGATCGCGGGTGACTGGGCGGGCGCGGAGGCCATCGCCGCCAAGGGCGCCCAGCGCGGGCAGGGCGCGACCGGCGACGCGCTGCTCATGCCCGACGGCACCCGTTCCATGGTGGAGGGGAACATCGCCGAGGCGTGGATCGGGCAGGGCCGCTGGGCCGACGCCGCCGTCTGGTACGAGCGCCACATCCCCCTGCTGCACACGAGCATCTACGCCGCGTACCTCACCGAGCGCTGGACGTGGCTCGCGATGTGGCGCGGCCTGGTGGACGAGGCGCAGGCCGAGGCGCGGCGGCGGGCCGCCACCTGGGAGCGGTTCGGGAGCCTGGAGGTGCAGGTCCGGTCGAAGGTGGCGGTCACGCAGGCCGAGCTCGCCCTGCTGCGCGACGAGCCGGGGCAGGCGCTCGGGCTCGTGTCGGAGGTCGCCGCCGAGGGGCACCAGGTGCTTCCGCCGTACGACCTGCCGCGGCTCGCCGTCGCCGCCCGGGCGATCACGTGCCTGCGCGCGGCCGGCCAGGAGGTGGACGACGCGCCGTACCGTGCCGCGCTGGCGGCGTGCTCCCACTGGCCGACGCATCCCGTGTGGGCGGCGCTGTTCGAGGCGGAGCTCGGCACGGGGCCGTGGCCGGCGGTCGCCGACCTGCCCGGGCCGGCCCATCTGCGCCCGTACGCGCTGTTCCGGGAGGGCGAGACGCTCCTCGACGCGGGCGACCGGGCGGGCGCCCGCGACCGGCTGGAGCGCGCGGTGGCGGAGTCGGAGCGGATCGGCGCGGGGCTGATCACCGGCTGGGCGACAGGGCTGCTGGAGCGGGCAGGGCTGGGTGGCGGTGCCGGGGAACCGCGTGCCGAGGGCACGACCGGTGCCGGGGCCGCGCGACCGCCGTCGGACACGACGTCGCCGGCCGGCACCGAGCCGCTGACGGCGCGCGAGCGACAGGTGCTGGACCTGGTCGCGGAGGGGATGACCAACGGGGAGATCGCCGGCCGGCTGTTCATCTCGCCGAAGACCGT
Source organism: Myceligenerans pegani (assembly GCF_014892515.1). GTDB lineage: Bacteria > Actinomycetota > Actinomycetes > Actinomycetales > Cellulomonadaceae > Myceligenerans > Myceligenerans pegani. The sequence goes on along the minus strand of NZ_JADBGR010000104.1, from coordinate 216,303 downwards.
CTCGGTGCACGTCTCCGCGATCCTGCGCAAGCTGGGTGTCTCGTCCCGCACGGAGGCGGCGCTCCGCGCGCGTGCGTAGACCGTGTGGGTGTGTGGTCGGCCGTCGGCCGTGGGGCACGCCGCGTGTCGGCGTGGCTTGCCGGGAGCGGCGGGGCGGCCGACCTACGATCGGCCCGTGCACGACCGATACGGAGCCGATGTCCTGAACCCCGAGTTTCCCGGGGCGCATCGCGGGCGGCGCAAGCCCGAGACGCGGCCCGTCGCGGCCGAACCCGGGCTCGTCGTCGAGGACGTCGAGTCCGGCTGGGTCGGCGCGGTGGTGCGGGTCGAGACGTCGGGCGGGATGCGGGTGGTCGTGCTGGAGGACCGGCGCGGGCGGACGCGGTCCTTCCCGCTGGGCCCCGGCTTCTGGGTCGAGGGACGGCCGGTCGAGCTCACGGCGCCGGTCGTGTCGCGCGCCCCGCGGCCGCCGTCGCGCACGGCCTCCGGGTCGGTAGCCGTGCCGGACTCGCCCGCGCGTGTGGCGCGCGGCTCGCGCATCTGGGTCGAGGGCAGGCACGACGCCGAGCTCGTGGAAAAGGTCTGGGGCGACGACCTGCGCGTCGAGGGCGTGGTGGTCGAGATGCTCGACGGCATCGACAACCTCGCCGAGCGGCTCGCGGAGTTCGGGCCCGACGACGGGCGCCGGGTGGGCGTGCTCGTCGATCACCTCGTGCCCGGGTCGAAGGAGCAGCGTCTGGCCGACGAGGCACTGCGAGGGGTGCACCCGGGATCCGTGCTCGTGCTGGGCCATCCGTACGTGGACGTGTGGCAGGCGGTGAAGCCCGGGCGGATCGGGCTGGAGCGCTGGCCGCGGATCGAACGCGGCGTCGAGTGGAAGCACGGCATCCTGCGGGAGCTCGGCTGGCCGGCGGACTCGCAGGCCGACGTGGCGAGGGCGTGGCAGCGGATCCTCGGATCGGTGCGGGACTTCCGTGACCTCGACCCGGCCCTGCTGGGGCGCGTGGAGGAGCTCATCGACTTCGTGACGGCGCCCGGGGCGGAGTGACCGGCCGGCTCTCGCTCGGCCCCGTGGCGGCGACGGCATCGTCGGCAACGGCATCATTACGGCAACGGACCGCGTGGTTCTCGACCACGACGGCGTGCGAAGCCCTAGGGTTGGTGTATGTCCGAGACGCCCCAGACTCCCGGCGCGGAGCCGAGTCCGCAGCCGGAGTCCACGCCCCAGCCGAACCATGACGCCGAGTCCGGCGCCGCGCCCCAGCAGCCGTACGGTGCGCAGCCCGGTCAGCAGCCCTATGCCGCGCAGCAGCCCGGTCAGCAGCCCTATGGCGCCCAGCCGGGCCAGCAGCCGTACCAGGGGGCGCCGGGGTACGCGCCGGCGCCGCTGCGGCCCGACGAGGAGCGCACCTGGGCGGTCCTCGCCCACCTCGGCGGGATCATCCTGAGCGTCTTCGCCCCGCTGATCGTCTGGCTCGTGTTCAAGGAGCGCAGCCGCTACGTGGACGCGGAGGCGAAGGAGGCGCTGAACTTCCAGATCACGCTCGTCATCGCCGGCATCGCGATCGCCATCATCACGACCATCACGTTCGGGATCGGCGCGATCCTGTACCTGGCGTTCATCGCGGCGCTCGTGTTCATGATCATGGCCGCCGTGGAGACGTCCAAGGGGCGCCCCTACCGCTACCCGGTCAACATCCGCATCATCAAGTGAGCCGCATCGCCTGATCCTTGGCCGCCGAGGTGGTGGGTCCCGTCGGGGGAACCGCCACCTCGGCCTTTCGTCAGGCCATGACCGGGCCGCCCGTCAGACGGCGGTACGCGAACGCCAGCGCGATGAGGCTCAGCGGGATCGTGACCAGCAGTCCGAGACCGCACGGGATCGCGCCCAGGATGTTGATCCCGAGCAGGGCGAGCTCGAGGAGGAACACTGCGCCGAAGTTCCGTCCGACCAGCTTGAAGCTCGCGATGAAGGCGTCCCAGGCGTTCTGGTCCTTGTCGATCACGCCCTGGTACGTGAAGACGGCGAAGACCGCCACCACGAGCAGGCCGACCCCGCACAGCAGGGCCCCGACGAACTGCGCCGCCGTCAGCAGCAGCGCCGCCACGACGATCATGCCGAGTTTCGGCGCCTGGAACAGCGACGCGAACGTCGGCTTCACGCCGGAGGCCTCGCGCAGGGCCGCGTTCGTGCCCAGCCCCTGGATGATGCCGGTGAGCACCGCCCCGATCAGCCCGAGCAGCGAACCGCCGAACGTCAGGCCGGTGTCCATCTGGGTCGTGTAGGACAGGCTCCCCGAGTCCCGCAGCATCTCCTGGTAGCTCGTGATGTTGCCGGAGTTGAACACCGCGCCCACGACGATCAGCAGCAGGACGAACAAGATCCACACGAGGGCGTTGCCCGTGAACGTCCTCCAGGCGTACCCCAGCGCCTCGCCGACCCGGAAGCTCCCGGACGGGACGGCCGCACCGCCGCTCGCCGCACCCGCGCCGGCCGCGCCCCCGCCACCGTACGGCGGAGGTGTGCCGGGCCCGCCGGGAGGAGGCGCCCCGGGCCCGCCGGGCGGCTGCGCCGCATATCCACCGGGCGGGGGTGCGCCGTATCCGCCGGGAGCGGGCTGGGCACCGGGTCCCGTTCCGGATGCCGCGCGCGGCTCGGCCCCGTCGCCGGCCGGTGGTGGCGCACCGTGCCGGCCGATCGGCGGTGGCCCCTCTCCGCCGGAAGGCGGCCCCGCGGGCGGCGCGGCCGCCGCGGGCTCGTCGGCTCGTTGCGGTTCCGTGGGGCGGTCCGAGGGCGGTCGCGGCTCGGATTCGCCGGTCCCCGACGCGCCGGACTCCGGATCGGGCGGGTCGACGGGACCACGCGGTGTGTTCTCGCTCATTGTTCGCCTTTCGCTCGGGGCTCTCCCGAGCAACTGTCACTCGCAGGCCGACACACCGCGACCGGAACTCGCGCTCACCGGTCCATAGCGGGCAACGCGTCGCGCCGACCCGGCCCCGCCGGCCTACCGCGAGAAATGAGGGACAGACCCCATTGCCCGTCGCCGTCGTGGCTGGAAACCATGGTGCATGGACCTGGCAACGCTTCTGGTCGCCGGCGTGATCGTGCTCGCGGCACTGGTCACGCGCTACGCCATGGCGCGAGTGGGGCTTGGGGATCGACCCCCTGCGAAGCGGCTGGTGGCGCGGCGCCGACGGGGTAGGTCACCGACGTTGCGAGGCTGGTACCGCTAGCCGAATCTCGCTCCTGCCCGTACCGAGAGCAACGGCGGCGCGTGGCCGGGCATGCGAGTCCCTGCTCAAGGTCCCTATGTTCGAGGAGCCGACGTCGATACGACCACCCGGGCCCGACCCGTCCCAGAAGGAGTGCTGACCGCTTGCAGAACAGCCCACGCCGGCCGCGAGCCTGACAGGACGGAGCGGACGTGCTTCCCGTACTTCTCGCGCACACACTCGTCGCCCTGGCCGCGCCCGCTCTGGTCGCTCGCCTCGGACGGCGAGCGTTCTGGATCCTGGCTCTCGGCCCCGCGACAGCGGCCGCGTACGCCCTGTCCCAGACGGGGAACATCCTGGCCGGGCGCACTGCGGCCGAGCATCTGCCGTGGATTCCCGCGCTGGGTCTCGCCGTCGATCTTCGGCTCGACCCGCTGTCCTGGATGATGCTTTTGGTGGTCGGATCGGTCGGAACCCTGGTGTTGCTCTACTGCAGCGTCTACTTCGCGCGCGATGCGCATGGTCTCGGCCGGTTCGGTGGCTTCCTCGTGGCGTTCGCGGGTTCCATGGCGGGCCTGGTCATCGCTGACGACATGCTGGTCCTGCTGGTGTTCTGGGAGCTCACCGCGGTGTTCTCCTATCTGCTGATCGGCCACTACACGGACCGCAAGGCGTCGCGGCGCGCGGCGATCCAGGCAATGGTCGTCACCACCGCTGGTGGGCTGGTGATGCTGGTCGGCATCGTCGTGCTCGGCGTGACCGCCGGCACCTGGAGCGTCTCCGCCGTCGTCGCGGAGCCGCCGTCCGGGCCCGCCGTGACCGGCGCCGTGCTGTGCCTGCTCACGGGCGCGGCCACGAAGTCCGCGCTCGTACCCACGCATTTCTGGCTGCCGGCTGCGATGGCGGCCCCGACTCCGGTGTCGGCCTACCTGCACGCCGCGGCCATGGTGAAGGCCGGTGTCTACCTGGTGGCGCGCTTCGCGCCCGCGTTCTCCGACCTGGCGGCGTGGCGCGCCGTGGTGCTGGTGCTCGGCGGAACCACGCTCCTGCTCGGCGGGTATCGTGCGCTGCGCCAGCACGACCTCAAACTGCTGCTGGCGTTCGGCACGGTCTCTCAGCTCGGGCTTCTCGTGCTGCTGCTCGGTTACGGGACGCGCGCCACCGCCCTCGCGGGCCTGGCTCTCCTCGGAGCTCATGCCATGTTCAAGGCGTCCCTGTTCCTTGTCGTCGGCGTCGTCGATGCGGCGACCGGCACCCGCGACCTACGCCGGCTCGCCGGCGTCGGGCGGAGGCTACCCGTCACCGCGTTGGCCGCGACACTCGCGACGGCCTCGATGATCGGGTTGCCGCCCTTCGCCGGCTATGTCGCCAAGGAGGCCGCGCTGGAGGCCTGGGCACATGACGGCGACGCCCTGGCCACGGTGATGATCGGCGTGGTCGCCGTGGGTTCGGTACTCACCGTGGCCTACGGCCTGCGCTTTCTCTGGGGCGCCTTCAAGCCTCGCCTCACGTCCCGCCCGGGACCGCCGGCGTCAGGACTCCCCGCTGCGATGCGATCCGACGCCTCCCACGACGTCGTGCACCCCCAGCCGTTCTGGATGGTCGCGCCTCCGCTCGTCCTGGCCGTCCTCGGCCTCGTCGTCGCCCTCGTACCCGGCATCGGCGAGAGGCTCCTGGCGCCGCACGCGGACACCTACCCCGCCGGAGAGCCGGGGCACCTCACCCTCTGGGGAGGGTTCACCCCCGCCCTCGCGGTCACCGGTGCGGTGCTGGTGGCCGGCGCGGTGGCGTTCGTGCGGCGCGACCGTGTCGAGCGGCTGCAGGACACGCTGTGGTCCCCGGCCGGCGCGGACGTCGTCTACCGGCGCCTCATGCGGAAGCTGGACCTGCTCGCGGGCGCCGTCACCGCCGGTACGCAGCGGGGGTCCCTGCCCCTCTACCTGGGCATGATCCTCGTCGGCCTGGCCGTCGGGCCCGGACTCGCTCTCGCCTGGGGGCTCACCGACCGGTCCGGCGACGCGTCCCTCCCCGCCGCGTCCCTCCCCGCCGCGGAGAACAGGACGCTCGAGCTCGGTCCCTTCGCGGTGGTGCCATGGGACCGCCCCGCGCAGCTGGCCGTCGTCCTGGTCGTCGTGGCGGCCGCCGTACTGACCGCCAACGCCCGACGCCGGCTGAAGGCCGTGATACTCGCGGGGGTGGCCGGCTACGGCAACGCCGCCCTGTTCGTGCTGCACGGAGCCCCCGATCTCGCGCTGACCCAGGTGCTGGCCGAGACGCTGATCCTGATCGTCATGATCCTGGTGCTGCGGCGTCTGCCGCCCTACTTCTCCGACCGGCCCCTGGCGGCGAGCAGATGGGTACGGCTCGCCATCGGTGTGACCACCGGGCTGGTCGTGATGCTCTTCGTGGCGACCGCGCCGCTCGCACGAGTGCATCTGCCCGTGTCGGTGGACTTCCCCGAGGAGGCGGAGGCCTTCGGCGGTGGGCGCAACATCGTCAACGTCACGCTCGTCGATATCCGCGCCTGGGACACCGTGGGCGAGATCTCGGTGCTCCTCGTGGCCGCTACGGGAGTCGCCTCGCTGGTCTTCCTGCGCCAGCGCAGGAGCGACGTCCTGCGCCTCGACCGGGCCGCCACGCTGCAAGCCGCTGAACCGGCGGCGCGCTCCGCCACGCAGCACACACGGCAGGGCGAGTGGCTGCGGGCAGGACCCACGCTCGATCCGAGCCAGCGGTCGATGCTGTTCGAGGTGCTCACCAGGATCATGTTCCACCCCATGATCCTGTTCGCCTTGTTCCTGCTGTTCAGCGGACACAACGCGCCGGGCGGCGGTTTCGCGGCGGGTCTGGTCGCCGGCCTGGCACTGGCCGTTCGGTACCTGGCCGGCGGGCGCTACGAGCTGGGCGAGGCCGCACCGGTGCACCCTGGTCTGGTGCTCGGCACCGGGCTGTTCCTCTCGGCCGGCGTCGGCCTCGCGGCCTTGCTCATCGGTCAGGCGGCGCTCGAGAGCACGATCGTGGACCTGCACCTGCCGGTGGTGGGTGACGTGCACCTGGTCACCAGTCTGTTCTTCGACATCGGCGTGTTCCTCGTCGTCATCGGCCTGGTCATCGACATTCTGCGTACCTTCGGCGCCGAGCTCGACCGGCAGGCCGAGTCCCCCTCCCGGCTACCAGGTTCGGATCGGCGTACGGCCGACCTCACCGGAGGTGAGTCCGCATGATCGTCCTCGACACCGTGCCGTCGGGCGCCCTGCTCCTCGCGGTGGGCGTGCTGTTCGCCGCGGGCGTCTACCTCCTGCTGGAACGATCGCTCACCCGTGTCCTGCTCGGCTTCGTACTGCTGGGCAACGGTGTGAACCTCGCGATCCTCGTTGCCGGCGGCCGCGCGGGAGCCCCACCGATCACCGGCGGGGCCGGTGCGACGGAGCCGATGAGCGATCCGCTGGCCCAGGCCATGATCCTGACCTCCATCGTGATCACGCTCGCCCTGGTGGCGTTCGTGCTGGCCATGGCGTATCGCTCCTGGCAGCTGCACGAGCACGACGAGGTGCAGGACGACCTGGAGGACGCCCGTATCGCGCGGCTGGCCGAGCACGACGTACCGTCCTACGCCGACAGCGACGCTCTCGGGTCCGGGGCCATGCTCGACGAGGAGGCGGTGGCCGCCCGGGACGAGGTCGCGTTCCCGGATGCCGCGACGAGGCGCCGGCCCGACTCCTCCGCCCGCGGGGGTGGTGACACGTGAATCCCTGGACAGTGCAGACACTCGTCCCCCTGCCGGTACTGGTGCCGCTGTTCGCGGCCGGTCTGGCCCTGGCCCTCCACAGGTACGACCGGGCACAGCGGATCATCTCCGTGGCCGCGCTGTCCGTGGTGACGGTCGCCGCCGCGGGCCTCGTCGTCTTCGCCCGCGACGCGCCGGTGGTGTACGACGTCGGCGGATGGGCGGCCCCGGTCGGTGTCAACCTGGTGGCCGATCCGCTCGCCGCGCTGATGCTGCTCGTGAGCAGTGTCGTGTTGCTCTGCGTGCTGCTGTACTCGATGGCGCAGGGCATCGCCGACAGCGGCGACCGGGCGGCGCCCCTGGTGCACGACACGGAGGCCATACGCCGGATCCTGGAGGCGCAGGATCCCGACGCCGACGAGTTGCGGCGCCGCAACGTCCTGCCGGTGGCGATCTTCCACCCGACGTTCCTCATCCTGGCGGCCGGTGTCGGGGACGCCTTCCTCGCCGGTGACCTGTTCAACCTGTTCGTCGGGTTCGAGGTCCTGCTCGCCGCCTCCTACGTGCTCCTCACGCTCGGCGGCACCGTCGAACGCATCCGCGCCGGCAGCATCTACGTCGTCGTCGCGTTGCTGAGCTCGATCCTGTTCCTGCTGGCCGTCGGCCTGGCCTACGGCGCGACGGGAACGGTGAACATGGCACAACTCGCCGAGCGACTGCCCGAGATCGATCCCGGCGTACGGCTGGGCATCCAGGCGCTGCTGCTGCTCGCCTTCGGGATCAAGGCGGCCATCTTTCCGCTGTCCGCATGGCTCCCCGACTCCTACCCGACCGCCCCCGCACCGGTGACCGCCGTGTTCGCGGGCCTGCTCACGAAGGTCGGCGTCTACGCGATCCTGCGTACCCAGACGCTCCTCTTCCCCCGGAACGAGGCGCTCGAGATCGTCCTGCTCGTTCTGGCGCTCGCCACGATGCTCATCGGCATCCTGGGCGCCGTCGCACAGGACGACGTGAAACGTCTGCTGTCGTTCACGCTGGTCAGTCACATCGGCTACATGATCTTCGGCGTGGCGCTTGCCACCCAGGCCGGCACCGCAGCGGCCATCTTCTACGTGGTGCACCACATCACCGTGCAGACCGCTCTGTTCCTGGTGGTCGGGCTCGTGGAACGCCGAACCGGCACGACGTCGCTCGAACGCCTGGGTAGCCTCGCGACCCTCGCTCCCGGTCTGGCCGTTCTCTTCTTCATACCGGCCATGAGCCTTGCCGGCGTCCCGCCGCTGTCCGGTTTCCTGGGCAAGGTGGGCCTGCTGGAGGCCGGTGTACTCGATGGCTCCGCACTGGCCTGGCTCCTGGTCGTCGGGTCCGTGGTCACCTCGTTGCTGACGCTGTACGCCGTGATCCGGGCCTGGAACAAGGCGTTCTGGCAGCCGCGCCCCGACGGGCAGGAACTCCCCGAGGAATCCCACCTGCCCTGGGGCATGGTCGGCCCGACAGCAGCGCTGGTCACGATCGGTGTGGGACTCACCGTGGTAGCCGGGCCCCTCTACGACTACGCCGAGCGAGCCGCGAGCACGGTCATGGGCGAGGAGGCCTACATCGATGCGGTGTTTCCCGATGGCGCACCACGTGGCACCGGTGAGTCCGACGAGGTCACGAACGATACCGGGGAGGATCAACCGTGAAACTGACCGAGCCCACCGGAACACCGCGGCGCCCCCTCGCCCGGTTCACCCGACCATGGCGCACCATGGCGTTGGGCGCCTTGCTCTGGGTGCTGCTGTGGGGGGACCTGTCCTGGGCGAACGTCGTGTCGGGGGCGGTGCTCGGCGCGCTCGTCGCCGTAGCGTTCCCCCTGCCGTCCCTGGGAACGGCCGCAACCATACGGCCCGGCGCGCTGGTCCACCTCCTCGGCCGGTTCGTGACCGACCTCGTGCTCGCGTCGTTCCAGGTGGCCTGGACCGCGGTGCGGCCAAGCGCACCGCCGCGTGGCGGGCTCGTCGAAGTACCCCTGCGCACGACGTCGGAGCTCTTCGTCGCGACGACGGCAAGCTTGTCGTCCCTGGTCCCCGGGACGCTCGTCGTCGACCTCGACAGGGCCGGTCCCACTCTGCACGTGCATGTTCTCGACCTCACCGGTTCAGGCGGTCCAGGCGCAGTGCGCGACGCCACGCTCGCGCTGGAGGAGCGGCTGCTACGGGCGTTCGCTCCCCAGGCGGAGCTGGTCCGCGCCGGGCTGGTTGACCGGGTTGTGCATCCCCATGTCCCGCCGAGCGAGGAGGAACGCCGATGATGGTCGCCGCCGGGGTGGGCGCCACAGCCCTGCTTGCCGTGGGCGCCCTGTTCGCGCTTGTCCGGATGGAGCGAGGGCCCTCGATGCTGGACCGCACGGTCGCGTTCGACGTGCTCACGACGACGCTCGTCGGCGCCGTCGCGGTCGAGGCCGCACTGTCCCGCCGCATCGAGTCGGTGCCCATCCTGGTCGTGCTGTCCATGGTCGGCTTCATCGGGTCGGTGACGATCGCCCGCTTCGCCTCCGTCGAGCCGCCCAAGACCGACGGGCCGAAACGTCGGGCCGGCCGCGGGAGCGGACCCGAGGACTCCGGCGAACGAGGAAACTCATGATCGTCGTATCGGACGTTGCTGCCGCGCTCTGCCTGCTGCTGGGGGCCTTCTTCTCGTTCTCCGCAGGCGTCGGTGTCACGCGGTTCGACAACCTGTTCTCCCGGATGCATGTCGTGGCCAAGCCGCAGGTGCTCGGACTGCTGCTGCTCCTGACCGCGCTCGCGCTGCGGCTGCAGGACCGCACGTCGGTCGCCATGCTCCTCCTGGTCGCCGTGTTCCAGCTGATGACCTCCCCCGTGGCCGCGCACATGGTCGGCCGGGCAGGACTGCGCACCGGCAACACCGGCGTGACGTCTCCGCGGACCTGCGACGCCCGAGAGCCGGAGGCCGACGGCTGACGCACGCGGCGTGATCACGCCGCCATCTGCTCCGCCTCGATCGGCTCGCCCTGCAGCCTCCGGAACAGGTGCGCCCCGAAGATCACCGAGAACGGTGCGACCACGAGGAGCCCGATCAGGCACAGGCACGCCCCCGCGAACGTGTACCCGAGGACGATCAGGTACGCGAGCACGACGAGCCCGAGGTTCGATGTCACGAGCCTGACACTCGAGGAGATCGCCTGGATCGCGTTCATGTCCTTCGCCAGGACGAAGTAGGGCGCGGCGACGAGCAGGACACCGACCACGAGCTGGATGAGCCACCCCACGAGAGGGATCAATGCGACCACGTTGCTGATGAGCACCATGAGGAGGGCGAGGAGCAGGATGCCGCCCCAGTTCCGCAGCGCGAAGAAGTCGCCGAAGCCGATGCGCTGCTTACGCGTGGACGCCAGCGCGGCCGCGTAGAACGTCATCCCGAGGACCTGGAGAATCACGCTGGAGATGACGCTGAACACGATCGCCCCGGGCTCCATCGAGGCGGACGTGAGCTCCTCCTCCCACCGGGTGATCGCGGCCGGGTCGCTGCTCTCCATCAGCTCCGGGAACTGCGCGAACGCCGCGCCGAACCACGGGTTCATCACGAAGAAGACGACGCCGCCCACGACGACCAGCAGCAGCCCCATCACGATCCAGACGCCGGCGTTCCGGCCGAACGACTGCCAGGCGTAGCGGTGGGACTCGCCGATGGACGGCGGCGCCCAGGGCACCGAATGTCCCATGGGCACGGGCGTCTGCGCCTGGTAGCCGGGCGGGGCGTACTGCCCGTACTGCGGCTGGCCGTACTGGGGTTGCCCGTACTGCGGCGGCTCCGGCTGCGATCCGCTCGGTGGCTGCTGCGGCTGCCCGCCATCCGCTCCCGGCGGCCCGTACGGATTCTGCTGCCCACCGGGTTGCTGTCCGTACGGGTCCTGCGGGTTCTGGCCGCCCTGGCCGGGCACGCCACCGTCGTTGCTCATCGACTCATCTCCCCAGCGCGTGTTGGTGGCATCAACCTAGCCGTAGTGACTGACAGTCCCAAGCACATACCCAGGACCGATACACGTTCGCGTCAAGCGGTCAGCTCGCGCACGACGGCGTCCGCGAGCAACCGCCCGCGCAGCGTGAGCACGGCCCGGGGTGCCACGCCCCCCGCCCCCAGCGCGGCCGCGCCGTCGAGCAGTCCGCGGGCGACCAGCCCGGCCACGGCACGACGCCCGGCAGGCCGGAGCACGTCCAGATCGAGCCCGTCGGCCAGCCGGACGCCCAGCATGACCCGCTCCAGGTACGCCTCGTCGGCCGTCAGCAGTTCCCGGCCCGCACCCGGCGACCCACCCGCCTCCAGCGCGGCCGCGTACCGCCGCGGATGCTTGACGTTCCACCAGCGCACACCCGCACGGCCGGCGCCTTCGTCACCCGTCGCGCGACCGGCTTCCGCCGCCACGTACGAGTGCGCCCCCGGCCCGATTCCCCACCAGTCGTGCCCGCGCCAGTAGGCCAGGTTGTGCCGGCAGGCGTCGTCGGCGGTCCGCGCCCAGTTCGACACCTCGTACCAGCTGAGCCCTGCCGCCGTGAGCAGCTCGTCGGCGAGCTCGTACTTGGCGGCCTGGTCGTCCTCGTCGGGCAGGGTGAGCTCGCCGCGCCGCACCTGGGCGGCCATCTTCGTGCCGGCCTCCACCACCAGGGCGTACGCCGACACGTGGTCGACGCCGGTCGCGACCGCCGCCTCCAGCGACTCCCGCCAGTCCCCGAGCGTCTCACCGGGTGTGCCGTAGATCAGGTCCAGCGAGACCCGCAGCCCCGCATCCCGGGCCCACCGCACCACGTCGGGGATCCGCGCGGGATCGTGCGTCCGCTCCAGGGTCGCCAGCACGTGCGGCACGGCGGACTGCATGCCGAACGACACCCGTGTGAATCCCGCCGCGGCCAGCTCCTCCAGGGACGACGGCGTCACCGAGTCGGGGTTCGCCTCGGTCGTGACCTCCGCCCCCGGCTCCAGGCCCCAGGCGTCCCGGACGCCGTCCAGGATCCGCACGAGGTCGCCGGCGGGCAGCATCGTCGGCGTCCCGCCGCCGAAGAACACGGTGGAGACGGCCCGCTCGGGCAGCCCGACGTCGGCCAACGTCTTCGTGGCGAGCTCCACCTCGCGCAGCGCGGTGCTCGCGTACGCGACCTGCGACGCCCCGCCGCCCAGTTCCGCGGCGGTGTAGGTGTTGAAGTCGCAGTAGCCGCAGCGCACGGAGCAGAACGGGACGTGCACGTACACGCCGAACCGTCGCCCGGAGTCGCCACCGCGCCCGCCGTCGTCGTCGGCTCCGGACCGCGCCGTCCCCACCCAGCGCGGCAGCGCGCCGTCGTCGGGCACGGGAACACCGTCAGGAAGTGCGGGCACGCTACTTCTTCTTGTCCTTGTCCTTGCCCGACGACGGATCGCTGGACAGCGCGGCGATGAACGCGTCCTTCGGGACCTCGACGGACCCGATGTTCTTCATGCGCTTCTTGCCTTCCTTCTGCTTCTCCAGCAGCTTGCGCTTCCGGCTGATGTCGCCGCCGTAGCACTTGGCCAGCACGTCCTTGCGCATCGCGCGGACCGTCTCGCGCGCGATCACGCGCGCGCCGATCGCGGCCTGGACCGGGACCTCGAACTGCTGCCGCGGGATGATCTCCTTGAGCTTCGCGGTCATCAGCACGCCGTAGTCGTACGCCTTGTCGCGGTGCACGATCGCGCTGAACGCGTCGACCTGGTCGCCCTGCAGCAGGATGTCGACCTTGACGAGGTTGGCCGCCTGGTCGCCGGAGGGCTCGTAGTCGAGCGAGGCGTAGCCGCGGGTGCGGGACTTGAGCTGGTCGAAGAAGTCGAACACGATCTCCGCGAGCGGGAGGGTCCAGCGGAGCTCGACACGGTCCTCGGACAGGTAGTCCATGCCCTGCATCTGCCCGCGACGGTCGGTGCACAGCCCCATCACGGTGCCGACGAACTCGCTCGGCGTGAGGATCGTCGCCCGCACCACCGGCTCGCGGACCTCGCTGATCTTCCCCGTGGGGAACTCGGACGGGTTGGTGACCTTGACCTCCTCGCCGTCCTCCATCGTGACGTCGTAGACGACGTTGGGCGCGGTCGAGATGAGGTCGAGGTTGAACTCGCGCTCCAGGCGCTCCCGCACGATCTCCAGGTGCAACAGGCCGAGGAAGCCGACGCGGAAGCCGAAGCCCAGCGCCACGGACGTCTCCGGCTCGTAGTTCAGCGCGGCGTCGTTGAGCTTGAGCTTGTCGAGCGCGTCGCGCAGCGCCGGGTAGTCGGACCCGTCGATCGGGTACAGGCCGGAGAACACCATCGGCTTGGGGTCGCTGTACCCGCCGAGCGCTTCGGTCGCGGGCTTCGCGGCGCTCGTGACCGTGTCGCCCACCTTCGACTGCCGCACGTCCTTCACGCCGGTGATCAGGTAGCCCACCTCGCCGACCCCGAGCCCCTTGGTCGGGTTCGCCTCCGGCGAGTGCACGCCGATCTCCAGGAGCTCGTGCGTGGCGCGCGTCGACATCATCGCGATGCGCTCACGGGGGTTGAGGTTCCCGTCCACCACGCGCACGTAGGTGACGACGCCGCGATAGGTGTCGTAGACGGAGTCGAAGATCATGGCGCGCGCGGCCGCGTCGGCGTCGCCGGTCGGAGCGGGAACGGTCGCCACGATCTTGTCCAGCAGGGCCTCGACGCCCTCGCCCGTCTTGCCGCTGACCTTGAGCACGTCCGCCGGGTCGCCACCCACGAGGTGCGCGAGCTCCTCCGCGTACTTCTCGGGCTGCGCGGCGGGCAGGTCGATCTTGTTCAGGACCGGGATGATCTCGAGCTCGTTCTCCATGGCCAGGTACAGGTTGGCCAGGGTCTGGGCCTCGATGCCCTGGGCGGCGTCGACCAGGAGCACCGCGCCCTCGCAGGCGGCGAGGCTGCGCGAGACCTCGTAGGTGAAGTCGACGTGCCCCGGCGTGTCGATCATGTGCAGCGCGTGCGGCGTCTCGACACCGTCCTCACCCGTGACCGCCCACGGCATGCGAACAGCCTGCGACTTGATCGTGATGCCGCGCTCACGCTCGATGTCCATGCGGTCCAGGTACTGCGCCCGCATGTCCCGCGCCTGCACCACGCCCGTGAGCTGCAGCATGCGGTCGGCGAGCGTGGACTTGCCGTGGTCGATGTGCGCGATGATGCAGAAGTTGCGGATCAGCTCGGGCGGCGTGGCGTTCGGCTGGATGCGCGCTGCGGCGGACTCGGTGGGGATCGGGGGCAAGGCGGGTTGCTCCTGGACTGTGGTGGGTGGTGACGCGTGAGTCTGTGTACGACGGCGGTCGTGGCTGGGTTCGGTGGCTACGGTCCGCCAGGGGAATTGTCCCACGGGTGACGCGAGCGGGCGGTGCACGATCCACAGGCCCGGCCCCGGACGCCGCGGGCTCGGCCGCGCGCCCCATAGGCTTACGCCCGAGCGGCGGGGCCATGGCCCGCCACCGGCGACACGAGGAGCACCACACGATGCCCGAGCGCGAGATCAAGTCCTGGCTCACCGACATGGACGGTGTCCTGGTCCACGAGGGGACGGCCCTGCCGGGCGCGGCGGACTTCGTCAAGCGCCTGCGCGACAAGGACGTGCCGTTCCTCATCCTGACCAACAACTCGATCTTCACGGCACGCGATCTGCGCGCGCGGCTGTCGGCCAGCGGCATCGAGGTGCCCGAGGACGCCATCTGGACCTCGGCCCTCGCGACGGCGCAGTTCCTGCACGAGCAGATTCCCGGCGGCAGTGCCTACGCCATCGGGGAGGCCGGCCTCACCACGGCCCTGTACCAGGCCGGGTACACGCTCACCGAGTCCGACCCCGACTACGTCGTGCTCGGCGAGACCCGCACCTACTCGTTCGAGGCGATCACGAAGGCGATCCGGCTGATCCAGGGCGGCTCGCGGTTCATCGCGACGAACCCCGACGTCACCGGGCCGTCGCAGGAGGGCCCGCTGCCCGCGACCGGCTCGGTCGCCGCCATGATCACCGCGGCCACGGGCCGCAAGCCGTACTTCGTGGGAAAGCCCAACCCCATCCTGTTCCGGTCCGCGCTCAACCGGATCGGCGCGCACTCCGAGGTGACCGCCATGATCGGCGACCGGATGGACACCGACGTGATGGGGGGCCTCGAGGCGGGGCTGCACACCTTCCTCGTGCTCACCGGCTCCACCCGGTCCGACGAGGTCCAGGACCACCCCTTCCGGCCCAACCAGGTCGTGGACTCGATCGCGGACCTGGTCGACCTGGTCTGAGCGAACCGGCCCGGATGTCGGTGTGCGGCGCTACCTTGGTCGCATGACCACCGCCGGTACCCCGAACCCTCTCGGAACGCAGCCGGGTGCCCTCGACTACCTGGCCCTGCTCGAACGATTGCAGAACGCCTTCCACGCCTCGATCGACGACGTCGATCCCACCGCCGCCGTGCCCACCTGCGGCGGCTGGACGGTACGGGACCTCGTCGAGCACCTCGCCCAGATCCACCACTGGGCCGCCGCCCAGGCCCGCGCTCAGCGCGCGTCCCGCCTGGGTGACGGCCCGTTCGAGCTGGCGCCGCACTACGCGGCCCAGGCCGCCGAGCTCCGGGAGACGCTCGGCCGCCTGGCGCCCGACGCGACCGCGCGCGTGCTCTCGCACCCGAAACCGCTCGCCCCGGGGCCCGCCTCGTTCTGGCACCGGCGCCAGGTGTACGAGACCCTCATCCACCTGCACGACCTGCGGGCGGCCGCGGCCGGGCACACCCGCGAGGACCTGGTCGCGGACGTGCCGCCGGAGGTGTGGGCCGATGCCGTGGACGAGGTCGTCACGGTGTTCCAGCCGCGCCAGGTCGGGCTCGGCCGGATGCGGCCGCTGACCGTCCACGTACTGCTCGGTGCCGACGACGCGGCAGGCACCCACTCCTGGGTGCTCGGCTCCCCGGACCGCGACCGCGCGCGGGAGGTCGTGCCCGACGCGACGGTGACCGGCCCGGCCCGTGCACTCGCCCTGCTCCTGTGGGGCCGCCTCACGCCCGATCAGGCCGGCGTCACGGTGGAGGGCAGCCGCCGGGACCTGGACGCGGTGCTCGCGGAACCGATCGTCCCCTGACGGGCGGAGTACTGCTAGCACTCTGGACGGGGTTCCGCCACTCAAGTGAAGGTGAAATACTCCCGGGCCAGGTGCCCATTTTTCCCGGTTCGGGGCAGGATGGGCACGGCCCGGGTTCGTGCCGGGCCCACCCACCCGTCCCGTCCCGACTGCCGGAGCAACCGACATGCCGCAGCCCGTGAGGCTCACCGACCTCACCGACCTCATGCCCATCACCCGGACCACCACGGCGGCGGACCCGCACGCGGTCTACCGAGGTCTGCGAGACCAGTGGGGGCCGGTCGCACCCGTCGAACTCGAGCCCGGTGTTCCGGCGTGGCTCGTGCTCGATCACGCGGACATCGTCCGCATCGCCCGGGACGACAAGCTGTTCACCCGCCGCAGCGAGAACTGGAACGGCCACTCCCGCGGGCTGCTGTCCACCGGCACCCGCCTGCTGCCGATGATCCCGCCCACCGAGCGGTTCTCCTCCCACTTCCAGGACGGCGCCGAGCGCGCACGGCTGCGGGCGCCGCTCGACGACGTCTTCAACGACCTCGACGAGCCTCTGCTCGGTGCGATGCTCCGGCGCACGTGCAACCAGCTCATCGACGAGTTCGCCGAGGACGGCAAGGCCGACATCGTCTCCCAGTACAGCGCCGTGCTTCCGCTGCTGGCCGTCGGCCAGCTCTTCGGGTTCGACTTCCGGACCGGCCGTCGCGTCGCTCACCTGGCGCGCGAGGTGATGAGCCCGATGGCGAGCAACACCGACGTGCTCCCCGAGCTCGAGGGCATCCTGACCGAGCACATCCGTGCCCGGTACGTCCGGCCCACCGACGACCTCACCAGCAGGCTGATCCAGCACGGCGCCTTCACCGCGCCGGTGGAGGTGGCCCACTCGCTGATCACGGTCCTCGCCGGCGCGAACGGGCCGCTGGAGTCGTGGGTGTCCTCCACCCTGCTCAGCCTGCTCACGGACCAGCGCACGCCCGGCATGGTGGGCAGCGGCTACTACGGCGTGGACCAGGCGATGGAGGAGACCCTGTGGGGCAACTCGCCGAGCGGCAACCTGCCGCCGCTCATCGCGAACAAGGATCTCCTGATGGGCGACAAGTACATCGAGCGCGGCGACGCCCTGGTCCTCGCGGTCAGCGCGGCCAGCCATGAGATCGCGCGGCAGAGCGAGGACGCCTGGGACCGCGCCGAGAACCGCAGCCAGCTCGCCTTCGGCAACGGCCCGCACCGCTGCCCGGCCCCGCGGCTGGCCCGGATCGTCACGCGGAACGCCGTCGACACCCTGCTCAAGCGGCTCGACGTGCGCCTCGCGATCGAGGTCGACGAGATCGACTGGTTCCCCTCTCCCTGGGAGCGCCGGCCGATGCGCCTCCCCGTGACGTTCACGCCGCCGCTCGAGGTCCGGCCGCACTGGAGCGACGGCGAGATCCCGGCACACGCCGGGCAGCCGCTGCGCACCTGACGTCATCCGGTAACGTCCGCTTCGTGACTTTTTCAGCAGACAACCCCTATCCCGGCGACTTCGAGGGCGAGGTCCACCCCGTCTACAACCCGGAACTGGACGGCGAGCCCGACCCCGGCGAGGTCGTGTGGACGTGGGTGCCCTACGAGGAGGATCACACCCAGGGGAAGGACCGGCCGGTGCTGCTCGTCGGCAAGGACGGGCCTTACCTGCTCGGCCTGCAGCTCTCCAGCCGCGACCACGACCACGACGCCCTGCAGGAGGCGCGCGAGGGCCGCATCTGGATGGACATCGGCACGGGCCGCTGGGACCGGGACGGACGCGACTCGGAGGTCCGCATCAACCGTGTCATCCGGATAGACCCGGACGACGTGCGCCGCGAGGGCGACATCCTCGACGAGGCGATCTTCGCCGAGGTCGTCAAGTACATGGACCGGGCGCTCGAACTCACGTGAGGGTGGGTGTCAGCAGGTCGGCGTCGTCCGGCACCCGCAGGCCCAGGTCGCCGCAGCGGACCGCCAAGGCGAAGGCCGGCCAGACAGCCGCGAGAGCGTCTCGTGAGGTCAACGGGCTATCACCTTCTGTGAGGAGCGATGGCCTGATCAGACTGTGAGAAGCCGTGCCCACGCGTCTCGCATGTCGGGTGTGGTCTGGGATCGAGCGCGCAGGACGAGGTCGGCGATGGTGGCCTGCTGGTCGAGGTCGAACCGCTGATCTGGGCGGTTCTTGGTGAACCAGGCGGCGATGTCGGACCACTTGTAGATCCCGCCGAGTTCGGGGTCGAAAGGGTCGGGGAAGTCGGGGTCGCTCATCAGGGGGTAGAGCGACTCGGCGTCCAGGCCTGTGCGTGCGGCGATCTCGTCGCGTAGGACGGAGTCGCTGAGGGTGAGGCCGCAGATGGTCGGCCCGAGAGCTTCGATCTTGTGGACCATGTCGGCGACGGCGTCCGGGAACGAGGTGCCCTCTGTCGTGGCGTTGAGGGTGGTCGCGCCCAGGCCGCCTTCGCCGGTGTGGATCTCGGGGATGTTCGCGGCGATGGACTCGTCCTCGTCCTCGGTGAGGTCACGGTCGATGTGCAGGGTGAAGCTGAATTCGGTCATTTGACGTGGCCCTTGTGCTTGTCGATCCAGTTGAGGATGTCCTTGGCTCCGGCTTCCGGATTGCGCCCGGTGGAGAAGACTCTTGTGTGGCTGCCGCAGGAACACTCGATGCGGCCCCAGGTATGGCCGCGCAGCTCTCGGATGTGGAAGCCGAGCTTCTCGGCTTCCCTGACCGCCTTGCGGATCTCCTTGTGCACGTGCGGCCTCCTTGGTCCAGGGCCACGGGACGGTCCCACGGCGACGTGCTTCAAGGCTGCGGCCAAGTGCGATCTGGTTGAACTCACTGGTGGTACGAGTTTTCTGCTGTGGATCGGGCCCGTCAAAGCCAGACCACACGACGGGGATCAAGAACTACGACTCCCGCGCAGGATAAGGGCACACACCGCTCGGCGGTCATGAAGGTTGCGATCGATGTGGTCGCGCGTCACCGCCATTGGAGGGGGTCGGTGTGGAGTGCGGCGTCGGCGACGCGGGCGGCGAAGGTGGTGGTGAGTGCGGCGCGGGAGGAGTCGATCCAGTCCTGGACGCCCTGTTGCCCGTTGTGCCGGTACTCGATGGCCTGGATGAGGCATTCGAGCTTGTCGGCGTCGCGCGCGCACCGCGCTTCCAGGGTTTCCTGGGCCTCGAACTCGGTCACCGCATCCAGCACGGTCTTCGCCGACGCATCGGGCAGGGGCTTGACCTGGTCGCGGGAGATGGTGACGTTGTCGGGCTTGGCCAGGTAAGGGCGGGCCGAGTGCGGGATATCGGTGACGCGTGTCTCCTGCGAGTCGTGCCAGAGCCCGAGGTAGGCGGCCCGGGCGGGGTCGGCGCCTTCCTCAGCGGCGATGAGCCCCGCGAGCTGGGCAACCCGCAGGCTGTGCTCCGCCACCGACTCGGGGTCGCGGACCCCGACATGCCACCAGCCAGCCCTGCGCAGACGCTTGAGGACACCCATCTCATAGGCGAATGTCGCGACGCCCGTGGCGGGAGAGTCTTCGTGGGGAGCGGTCATGGTGGACTCCTTCGTGACGGAATCGGCGTGGGCAGGGTCGGCGTGTGGCGGGTTCATCGTTCGGCGAGCCGGATGGCGTAGCGGACATTGTTCAGGTCGTGGGTGGCGTGGCGTCCCATGTTTCCATCCAGCGCGGTCTCCACGCACCGGGCTGCCTCGGCACGGGCGGCGGGATTCTGGCTGAGTAGTGCCGGGCGTGCCGCGACGACGGTGGCCAGGCTGTGCACGTTCAGCTGGCCGTTGCGCGGGTCGTCAAGGTGGTGGAGCAGGTGGTCGAGGAGCCGGTTGCCGGCCCAGGCGTGCTGGCCGTGGCGGATCATGGAGTGGTCGTCGGCGTACTCGGCGGGGATCTCACCGAGCCAGTAGGCCCAGTAGGTGAGGTTGACCTCGGCGTGCGCGTCGTCGGCGAGCGTGACGTCGATGAACATTCGCAGCGGGTCACGATCACCGCGTCGCGCGATGGCGAGGGCCGCAGATCTACCGTGGATCGTCGCGACCGCGTCGCCGCGCGCGGGCGCCGCTCCGATCGCCCGCTTGTACTCGGCCGAAAGCCAGTCGTGAGTCCCGGAACGCTGGTCGAAGCCGAGCAGGTACGCGGCCTGACGCCGGAGCAACCCATCCTCCGGAGCAATCGCGCGTTCAGCGGCGGCGAGGACGTGGTCGAAGACCGCTGATCGCAGACTCGGATCGAGCACGGGCCGGTCGCTGACCGGTCCGCGGCTTCGAGGCCACGGCAGGTGGCGTAGCGGCCGCGGGGCGATTCCGGTGAACGGCCACGTGAGCAGCGAAACCAGCGTGCGCCGGTGGACCGATGTTCCCAGCGGGTGCGCGGCCGAGGGCAACGACTGGCTCGACGGCTGCGCCAACATCGTGAGGATCACGTCGGCGTCAACGGCCTCGATCAACAGGGCCGCCGCATCAAGCGGTGCACCGAGTGCCGCGAGCCGGAGGCGTAGTCGCGTCAGGTCGGCGGCACGAAGCGCCGACAGCGGTCGCCTGCCGGATTCCCAGCCTTGCACCGTCGACACGTCGATTGCGAGATGTTCCG
This sequence comes from Myceligenerans pegani, assembly GCF_014892515.1. Lineage (GTDB taxonomy): Bacteria > Actinomycetota > Actinomycetes > Actinomycetales > Cellulomonadaceae > Myceligenerans > Myceligenerans pegani. The sequence continues at coordinate 195,653 of NZ_JADBGR010000104.1, read as the reverse complement.
CGAGACCGGCCTGTGTGTGACCGATCGCGCCTCGCAACGCCTTCAGCACGAAGCCGGAGATCACTCCGATCTCCGGTGCGGGGTCTTCACCCCGCATATGAGTCATGGTCGTTCGCCCCCTCACGCCCGTCAGGCTCTCACGCGTCCCGCTCGACGTCACGAAACTCGTACCACCAGTCAGTTCAACCCTTTCGCTCCTGCTCGCAGCCTTGAACCACAAGCCAACGAGAACGGTCTGGCGGGAAAGCCGAAGACACCGCACCCGGGGACTCCAGGACCGTCGCCGGACTCGACGACACGGTCGGACCCGCGCGCACACAGCAACCAGAACGCCGATCCCAACGACAAGCACGGACAGCCCTCGCAAGGAGGAACGTCATGGCCGTTCGACCACGCATCGGGAACGACCACAGCGAGAACGCGATGAACACACGCGAGGAGAACGCGATGAACACACGCGAGCCGGACCCGCTCGATCCGGCGATCGGCGTCCTGCATGGTGCGCTGGCCGAGATCGGCGCGGGGCAGATCGCCATGGCGACGCTCGCGCGGGGCTGGATATGTCTGCAGCCGGTCCGACTCGACGACGGAGAGCAGATCGCCCACATCCTGGGCTGCACTAACCCCTTGGACCACCGTCTGCTCGTACCCGGACACACCCTGTGGACGGGAACCCGTGACGAGCTGGAAATCCAGGTCCGCTCCTCACTGCGGAAACCTGCCCGGAGGGCGTGGTGAGCGCGCCGGCCCCGGTCGCGGTCGGGTACGTGTCCGCGCGCGGCCAGGACACTCTTGACGCACAACGCGACGCGGTGACCGAACACGCTCGGGTCGAGGGGTACGCGTTGGCGCAGATTGTGACCGACCGGTTCGACGGCCACACCATCAGCCAACTCATCGACACCGCCCGCCGCCACGGGGCACAGGCCGTGATCGTCCCGGCCGCCACCACGCTGGCCAGCGCCCGCGCACGCCTCGCACACGAACTCGAAGCAGACGGCGCGGTCTGCCTCCTCATCGACCAGCCCGCAACCACCGCCGTCGACCCCGAAACCACCACCACGAAGGCGTCGGCGCGCCTGACCGATGCATTCCCGCGCCACGCCTCCCGCCCCACACCCCGACACGCAGCAAGGACACGCGCATGACCACCAACCCCTCCACCACAACCGATGAACGGACCACGGCGACAGACCTCGACGGCCCCGCCCTGGCCGCAAGCCTCGACGGGCCGATGCTGATCGCCCTGGACGTGGACGAGACCATCGTTCCCGAAGGCACGATCGACGTCCCGCCGGTCACCGCCGACGCCGTACAGGACGTGACCGCCGCCGGCCACCACGTCGTCCTGTCCACCGGACGCTCGCTCGTGGGGACGCTACCGGTGGCCGCAAGCCTCGGACTGGCGTCGGGCTGGCTGGTCTGTTCCAACGGCGCGGTCACCGCACGCCTGACCCGGAACGCGCCGGGCGGCTACGAACTCACCGATGCGTTCACGCTCGACGTGCCGCCCGTCGTGCGCCTCGTGCGCCAATTCCTGCCCGAGACCCAGATCGCCGCCGAAGAAATCGGCTACGGCTACCACGTCACCCGCCAGTTCGAACCCGGACTACTCAACGGACGCCAGACCATCGTCACCCACAACCACCTGCCCGAAGCGACGCCGCGCCTGGTCCTGCACACCCCCGGCGTCACCACTCTGCTGGGCCACTTGCGCGCACTCGACGTGACCGCAACCCCCGCAGGGGAGAACTGGATCGACCTGGCCGCAGGCCTAATCTCCAAAGCAACAGCGCTCTACCGCGTCCGGCGCCGCCTGGGCGTCCACCCCGACCGCACCCTCGCCATCGGCGACGCCGCCAACGACCTGCCCATGTTCCGATGGGCCACCACCGCCATCGCCATGGGCCACGCACCCGCCGTCGTCCGCATGGCCGCCGACGCGGTCACCGGCACCCTCGCACAGCACGGCGCAGCGTCCATCCTCGACGCCATCGCCGCCGGCAAACCCATCGCCCAACGAGTTGACCGCCGCTGAACCGGCGTCCGCATATCTTGCGGCCGGTGCATCGCCCCGCACCGGCCGCAAGCCCGTCGCCACCCAGACCGGCGACGGGAAGCGGGCCGGGACCTCCACGGTCCCGGCCCGCCATAGGGCAGGGCCCGAGCGGATCCACCGGTTATCACCCCCAACCCGACCGAGGGGAGAGAGCCGACCACAGGCTCGCGATATGCGCCTCACTCGCTTCAAGCCGTGGCTGTGGCCCGTCATCGACGCGAACCTGCCCGAGGGCGTCGAACGCTTCGACTGGGGGCGAGACCGGCATTGGCGAGGACCCCGGCGTGGGAGAGCACACCGACGGGATCGTGCTGCGCTCACCGGCAGGCGGGACCATATACATGGGCATAGCGAACGCCAGTTTCAAGCCCCGACTGCCGACAACGCGTCGGCATCATGCGCCACCATCTTGACCACAGCCCCGACGGACAACCGAACGACGTTGGGCTTGACGAAGGGCCGCGACGGCCGTCCACGCATTCCGACCGGACGCCGCGGTCGCTCTGGGGGCGACACTCATGTTCGGCACCGAGGAGGCAGACCTCGAACCTCCAGCTCTCTCGGCACCGCCAGCCTGGTGCCACGGCGTTGCGCCCGCGCCGGTCCAGTTCCACGCTTGGATCGAAGTCGACGGCTCGCCGATCGCCGAACCGCCTTCCACCAGCAGCTTCACACCCCTGCTCACCATCTGACCCTTGGAGCTCACCATCAACGAGAACACCACGCCCGACCTGTGGCTCACTCACGACGGCGTCGGGCTGGGCCCGCTACGTGCCGACCTGGTCGAGACCTACTGGCGCTGGGAGAACTCCCTGCCCGTGATGGCCGGCTACGCCCGCCAGACCCCCGAGTCCCTCGTCGAGCGCACCGCCGGGCTCGATCATCAGCTCGCAGACACCGCGACCCAGACGCGCTTCACCATCTACCGTCGCGACGACGGCCAGGGCTGGCGTCCCGCTGGGATGACTTCCCTGCTCATCGACGACCGGTACCGCACCGCCGAGTTCTTCATCTACATCGGCGAACCCTCCGAACGGGGCCGCGGAACGGGAACCGCAGCGACGACCATGGTGCTCGACTGGGCCTTCCACATCAGCGCCCTGCGGTGTGTCCACCTGTCCGTCATCGCGCTGAACACCGGCGCCATCCGCGCCTACGAGAAGGCCGGCTTCCGCGTCGTCGGCACCCGCCGCCGTACCGGCTCCTGGCTGGGCCAGCCCGCCGACGAGGTCATCATGGACGCCGTCCCGGAGGAGTATGCGGGGCCGCGACTGGTCGAAGCAGCAGTGCTCGGCGCCGCTCCTGGCCACTCTGGTACGCCGTGATCCGTACCGCCGACGTGGGCCCGGCGACGACCGCGCGGCCTGAAGGTGAGCAAGGACGAGAGCGCCGGTCTGAGCCGTGGTCACCGGCCGTCGAGTGGGACGCCGCTGTTCGAGCCGATGAAGCCTCTGGGCCGGGAGCGGACCACGGAACGGCTGCCCACGTCTCGGAGACATTCTGACGGCAAAGCGCTACGGCGTGAGGCATACCGGCCGCCGACAGCGCGTCGGCGGCCGGCCGACAGGCGCCGCTACAGCTCCGCGACGACCTTCTCGAAGACGGCCCGGTCGAGGATCGCGCCCTCACGGCGAACCGCCGACGGATCGACCCGGACGACGCGACTGAGCAAGACCTCGCTGGGCCGCCGCTGCGGGTCCCAGTCACCGGTGCCGATGTCCACGTAGCGGCGGCCGCCACGTCCGTGCCGGCTCCCGCCCTGGACGTTGTCCTTGCTGGTGAGCTGCAGGCCCAGCAGCCACCTGCCGTCCCTGCCGACAAGGAGCACGGGCCGGTCCTTGCCCTGGCTGTGGTCTTCCTCGAACGGCACGAAGGTCCACACGATCTCGCCGGGATCCGGCTCACCGTCGAGGTCGGGGCTGTAGACCGGCTGGAGGGCACCGGTGTAGTCGCCCGGGTAGCCGCCGCCCGGCACGGACCGGCTCGCCGGCGGTCGCGGCTTGGGGGACGGCTCACCCCGCGTCCTGCGGTCGCCGTTCGACAGGAACGCCTTGACGACCGCCGAGGCGATCTCGCCCAGCAGTCGGATCCACCGGTTGTCCGTCACGCGGGAAGCGTACCGGGCCCCCTCGGATCAGGGCTGTACCGACACCACGACGAAGGCCGCCAGCAGCACGAGATGCACGACACCCTGCAGCGTCTTGGCGCGTCCCTGCACGATGCTGAGGATCGCCACCACGACCGACACGGCGAACAGCACCACCTGCGTCTCGTTGAGCCCGAGCCAGAGCTCGCCCGGGAGCCAGATCATCGCGACGGCGATCGTCGGGATCGTGAGGCCGATGGACGCCATCGCGGAGCCGTAGGCGAGATTGAGGCTGGTCTGCACGCGGTTCCGGGCGGCGTTGCGCACGGCGGCGATCGACTCCGGTGCCAGCACCATCAGCGCGATCACGACGCCGACCACCGTGTACGGCAGCCCGGCCGAGGCGACCCCCTGTTCGATCGTGGGCGACAGGAGCTTCGCCAGCCCCACCACGGCGACGAGCGAGGCGAGGAGCAGTCCGAGGCTGAGCAGCGCCTCGCGACCGGACGGCGGTGCCACGTGCTCGGCGTCATCCTTGTCGATCACCCCGATGACGCGTCCGTCGTCGTCGGACGTGACGGGCAGGAAGAACGCGCGGTGGCGCACCGTCTGGGTGAACACGAACGCCCCGTACAGCACGAGCGACGCCACCGCCGCGAAGGCGAGCTGGAACGGGGTGTACTCGCCGCCGGGCGCCGAGGACGTGTAGCTCGGCAGGATGAGCGTCACGGTGGCGAGCGCGATCACGGTGCCCAGCGCCGACCCCGCACCCGACGCGTTGAAGCTCACCAGATGATGCTTCGCGGCCCCGACCAGCAACGACAGGCCGACGATCCCGTTGAAGGTGATCATCACCGCCGCGAACACGGTGTCGCGCGCGTAGGTGCTCGCGCCGTCGCCACCGCTCGACATCAGCATGACGATCAGGCCGACCTCGATCACCGTCACCGCGACCGCGAGGATCAGCGAGCCGTACGGCTCCCCCACCCTGTGCGCCACGACCTCGGCGTGGTGCACGGCGGCGAGCACCGATCCCACGAGCGCCGCGGCGATCGCGACGAGCACCGCGGGGTGCTCGTGGTGTGTCCAGGTCGCGGCCAGCAGAGCCACCGCGAGGACGGGGACCACCACGGCCCATTGCAGGGGTCCGCGTGTGCTCGCCGTGGTCATGGCCCGATCCTAGGAGGCGGTGACGCCGGACGACGTTGCCGCGGGCACCGGCCGGGGTGAGGTCGACCACGGACCGGTGTCAGCTCGGTGCCCGCGCCGTGGTGCGATTCAGCCGAGGTACGCCCGCACGACCGCCTCGTCCTCCAGGAGCTCGCCCGCCGGCCCGGACCGCACCACCTCGCCGCCCGCGAGCACGTACCCGTGGTCGGCCGCCGCCAGCGCGCGGCGCGCGTTCTGCTCCACGAGCAGCACCGCCGTACCCGCGTCCCGGATCTCGGTGATGACGCGGAACACCTCGTCGACGATCCTCGGCGCGAGCCCCATCGACGGCTCGTCGAGCAGCACGAGACGCGGCCCGGCGACGAGCGCCCGCCCGATGGCGAGCATCTGCTGCTCGCCCCCGGACAGCGACCCGGCGGGCAGGTCGCGCCGCTCGGCCAGTACACGGAACCGCTCGTAGACCTCGCCGATCCGGCCTGGCCCGGAGTGCCACCCCGCCAGGCGGAGGTTCTCGTCGACGGTGAGCGTCGCGAGGATCTGCCGCCCCTCCGGCACCTGCACGAGCCCGGCCTTGACGAGCCGGTGCGCGGGCCGGCGCGTGATGTCCCGCCCGTCGTAGGTGACGCTGCCGCCCGCCGGCCGCACCACGCCCGAGATCGCGTTGATCACGGAGCTCTTGCCCGCGCCGTTCGCGCCGACCAGCGTCACGAGGCCGCCGTCGGGCACGTCGAGGGAGAGCCCGCGCACCGCGTGCACGCGCCCGTACCGTACGTCCAGGTCCCGGACCGTGAGCATCAGTCCGCCTCCGTCCCGAGGTAGGCCGTCACGACGTCGGGGTGGTCACGCACGTGCGCGGGGTCGCCCGAGGCGATGACGGCGCCGAAGTCGAGCACCGTGATCCGGTCGCAGGTCCGCATCACGAGACCGACGTCGTGCTCGATGAGCAGGATGGTCAGCCCGTCGGAGGCGAGCGAGGTGATGAGGTCGCCGAGCGCCGCGGCCTCGACGCGGTTCATCCCGGCGGCGGGTTCGTCGAGGATCAGCAGGGCCGGGTCCGCGGCCAGCGCACGGGCGATCTCGACGCGCCGCTGGTCGCCGTAGGACAACTCCCCCGCGGCCAGGCCCGCCTTGTCGGCGATACCGACGCGCTCCAGGCAGGCCGTCGCGTGCACGACGGCGGCGCGCTCGTCCCACCGCGCCGACGGCAGCCAGAGCAGGCGGCGCAGGAAGGTGCCGCGCGTGACGAGGTGGGCGCCGGCGAGCACGTTGTCCAGCACCGACAGCCTGCCGAACAGCTTGGCGTGCTGGAACGTCCGCGCCACGCCCGCGGCCGCGACGCGGTGCACGGGCGTGCGGACCGGATCGATGCCGAGCACCTCGACCGCGCCGCCCGACGGCGGCACCAGCCCGCTGAGGATGTTCACGCACGTCGTCTTGCCGGCCCCGTTGGGCCCGATCAGCCCGACGATCTCACCGGCCCGCAGCTCCAGGTCGACGCCACGCAGCGCGTGCACGCCGCCGTAGTCCTTGGAGACGCCGGCCAGCCGGGCGACGACGTCCCCGGCGCCGACCTGTGCACGACGACGGTGCGGCTGCACCGACGCCTGCACGGTGCCCGCGAGGTTCGCGCCTGCGGGGTTCGTGTCCGCGCCGGATCCGCCCGGGGCGCCCGGGCCGTCGTCGGCGGCGGTATCGCCTCGCGCACCGCTCGCCTGGACCCGCGAGAGCGGTCGCGTGCCCCGCCCCGCCGGGAAGAAGCTCGCCAGGCCGCCGGGCCGGAACAGGATGACCGCGAGCAGCAGCAGGCCGGCGAGGAACGGCCGGATCCAGCCCGCCTCCAGCCCGACGGCGCGCTGGAGCTCGGGGACCAGGGTGAGGAACGCGCCGCCGAGCACGGGGCCGAACCACACCGTGGAGCCGCCGACCACCGCCATGACCAGGCCGTCGATGGCGGACGCGAAGTCGAACAGGCCCGGGTCGATGAAGCGCATGGTGAAGGCGAGGAGCGCACCGTACGCGCCGGAGACGGCGCCGGCCGTGACGAACGCGGCCAGGCGGTGCGCCCCGACGTCGATGCCGGTCGCGCGGGCGGCGAGCTCGTCCTCGCGGATCGCGGCCAGCGCGCGCCCGTAGCGGGTGGGTCCCTGCCGCCAGAACAGGTAGGCGACGACGGCCAGCAGCACCCAGGCGACGCCGGGGGTGACGATCTTCGGCACGCTCATGCCCTGCGCGCCGCCCGTCCACTCGGCGTTGACGAGCAGGATGCGCACGGCTTCGGCGAAGCCGAGGGTCGCGATGGCCAGGAAGACGCCGCGCAGCCGCATGGTCGGCAGGCCGAGCAGCACCGCCGCGACGGCTCCGACGACGACGCCGGTCCCCAGGGCGACGGCGAGCGTGACGGCGTCGCCGGCCTCGGCGGGATCGGGCGCGAGCACCGCCGAGGTGTAGGCGGCGAGCGCGGCGAAGCCCGCCTGTCCGAGGCTGAGCTGCCCGGCGACGAGCACCGCGTAGAAGGAGAAGGCGAAGATCCCGGACAGGGCGACGAAGAGGAGGGTGGAGTCGGTGAACATCACACCTCCCGCAGCCGGCGGGAGCCGAAGATGCCCTGCGGGCGCAGGATCAGCAGCCCGAACAGCAGGGCGAACGCGACGAGATCGCGCCAGGACGACCCGATGTACTGGACGGCGAGCACCTCGGCGACGCCGAGCAGCAGGCCACCCACGAGCGCCCCGGGCAGTGACCCCATGCCGCCGACGATGATCACGGCGAGCCCCTTGAGCTCGATCGCGGATCCCATGCCGAGCTGCGCGCTGTTCACGTTCATCGCGAACAGCGCGCCCGCCACCGCGCCGAGCGCGGCGGAAATCGCGAACGTGGTCGCCGTGACCCGGTCCACGTCCACGCCGAGCACGCGCGCGGCGGTCGGGTTCTCGGCCACGGCCCGCATGGCGCGCCCGAGCCGTGACCTCGCGACGAGCCACGCGAGGGCGACCATCAGCACCACGGAGATGACGAGGATCGCCGCCTGCAGGATCGTGAACCGGGCGCCGAGCAGCTCGAGCTGGCCGTCGGGGAACGTGCCTGCCGGGAATCTCCTGGTGTCCGGCCCGTAGCGCCACTGCAGCAGCGCGATGATCATGCCGCCGAGCGCGATCGACGAGATGAGTCCCGCGAAGTGGGCGTCGGCGCGCCCCTTCAGCGGGCGGAAGGCGACGCGTTCCACGACCAGGCCGAGGACGCCGCCGACGACGGCGACCGCGGGCAGGGCCGCCCACCAGGGCAGCCCCGCCACCTCGACGAGCTCGATCCCGATGAACGCCGACGCCGCGAACACCGACGGGTGGGCGAGGTTCAGCCGGTCCAGGATCCCGAACACGAGCGTGAACCCGATCGCGAAGAGGGCGTAGATCGACCCGACGAACAGGCCGTTGAGGAGTTGTTGCACAGTGCTTGCCGTTCTGTTCCCCGCCGGTCAGTCGAGGGCGACGAACTCGCCGTCGGTCACGACCTGGACGACGGCCTCGTGCTCGGCGTCGCGGGCGTCGTTGATGGTGAGGGATCCGAGCACCGTGTCGAGTCCGTCGATGGTGCCGAGGCCGTCCTTGATCGCCTCCGGCTCGCCCGAGCATTCCGCGCGGACGGCGGCGTCGATGGTCATGAGCCCGGTGTAGGCCTGGGCCGCGAACTGGTCCGGGGCCTTGCCGTACTCCGCCTCGTAGGCGGCGAGGAAGTCGGTGTTGAGCTCGTTCTGCGTCGCCGCGGAGTTCCAGGCGGCGCCGACGACGACGCCCTCGGCGGCCTCACCGGCGTCCGTCATGAGCTGCGGGTTGTTGAAGCCGTTGCCGCCGACGATCGGCACGTCGAGGCCGATCTCACGCGCCTGGGTGACGAGCGGGATGGCCGCTTCGATCAGGGCGGAGACGATGACGGCGTCCGGCTCGGCCTTCGCCGCCTCGGTCAGGAGCGGGCGGAAGTCGGTGTCCGCCACCGAGAAGGTGAGCGTCTCGGCGACCTCGACGCCCTCGTCCTCGAGCGCCTGGGCGAACACCTCGTAGCCCGACTCGGTGAACGCGTCGTCGTCGCTGTACATGACGACGACGTTCTCGAGGTCCTCGGACTCGGTCACGGCGGCGACCGTCTGCGGGATGACCTGGCCCTCGGTGAGGGAGACGCGGTGGATGTACTCGCCCTGCTCGGTGATGCCGTCCGCGGTGTTCGAGATCGCGACGACGGGGACGCCCGCGTCCTGGGCGATCGGCTGCGCCTGGAAGGCGGTGGTGGAGAGCGTGGGGCCGATGATCGCCGAGACGCCGTCGTCGGTGAACTGCTCGAAGAGGGTGATGCCCTGGCGCTCGTCCGTCTGGTCGTCCTCGACCGTGAGCTCGTAGGTGACGCCGCCCTGCTCGTTGAGGTGCGCCGCGGCGAGCTCGAGGCCGTTACGCTGCGACTCGCCGTAGCTTCCGGCGGCTCCGGTCAGGGAGAGCGCCGCGCCGACGGGGACCGGGCCGGGGATGGTGCAGTCGGCACCGGAGCCCTCGCCCTGGAGGCTGCCGCCTGCTCCCGTGTCGCCCGATCCGCAGGCGCTCAGGCCCAGCAGGGCGATCATCGCGAGGGACAAGGGGGCGGTGCGTCGCATCGTGAGCCTCCGGACTCTTCGTATGTCAGTGGCGATACTGGCCAAGTATTGGACAATCCTGGCGGAACCCTAACGGTAGGAATGTCACAGGCGCCGGTGGTTTCGACGAGAACCAAAACAGGGCCGCGTCTGGTAGCGTTGATGGCTGCGTGTCCGCCCAGGTCGGCGGGCACCGTCGCAGGCCCTCTCCACGGGTTCCCCACCCCAGTCCCGGGACTGCGTCCGCTCTCTACGACCTATCCGCTCGCCGTCCGGCGAACACACCAGGAAGTCCACCAGTGGCAAACATCAAGTCCCAGCTCAAGCGCATCAAGACGAACGAGAAGGCGCGTCAGCGCAACCGTGCCGTCAAGTCCGAGCTCAAGACGCACGTGCGCAAGGTCCGCGAGGCCGTCGCCGCGGGCGACAAGGAGGCCGCGACCACGGCGCTCCGGACCGCGACGCGCAAGCTCGACAAGGCCGTCTCGAAGGGCGTCATCCACAAGAACCAGGCCGCGAACCGCAAGTCGGCCATCGCGAAGCAGGTCGACGCGCTCTGATCAAGCCTCTGCGCTGATCGCTGGCGAAAGGCGCCGCTGCCCTCCGGGGCGGCGGCGCCTTTCGGCGTGCCCGGAACGACTCCGACGCCGATCCGGGTGAAATAGGCTTTTACCACGAACCTATACCAAACAACAGAAACCGGCTACGGTGGTTCGACTCAGATCGGAGACATGCCAAAGGAGGTCACTCCGATGCCCCAGACCCATCGAGCCGCGGCCGTCGTGCTCTGCGCCGTGGCGATCACGACTGCCCTCGGCCTGTCGGGCTGCGCAGCCCCGGGATCGACGAGCGCACTGTCCAGCTCGTCGGCCTCGCAGAGCCCGACGGCTTCGGAGAGCGTGTCGGCCACCCCGAGCCCGACGCCGGAGCCGGTCACGACGACCAAGAAGATCACCAAGAAGGAAGCGATCCCCTTCCAGAAGGTCACGAAGAAGGACCCGAACCTCGACAAGGGAACGAAGAAGGTCACGACGAAGGGCGTCAAGGGAGTCCGCACCAAGACGATCCGCGTCACCTACGTCGACGGCGAGGAGACGGACCGCAAGGTCGTCAAGAACGTCGTCACGAAGAAGCCGGTCGATCAGGTCACGTCGATCGGCACGCGCACGCCGCCGCCTCCCCCGCCGCCCGAGCCCGAGGAACCCGAGCCGTCGAACTGCGACCCGAACTACTCGGGCTGCGTGCCGATCTCCTCGGACGTGGACTGCGCGGGCGGGAGCGGCAACGGTCCCGCGTACGTCAGCGGCCCGGTCCGGGTGATCGGGTCGGACGTGTACGGGCTGGACAGCGACGGCGACGGAGTGGGCTGCGAATAGAACTGCTCCTTCCCGCCGGTCGACCACGCCCCGGCCGGTGCCCGGCACCGGCCGGGGCGCCGTCAGGCCGCCGCGGCCTCCTTCGCTGTCGCGCGGCGCGTCGCCTCGGCGAACTCCTCCCGGATGGCCTCCGACGGCGCCGGCGTGAGCAGGCTGACGACGATCGCGACGAGCCCACCCAGGACGAAGCCGGGGACGATCTCGTAGAGCGTGTCGGCCAGCGGGGACCGTCCCCACACGAACGCGACCGTGGCGCCGACGACCATGCCGGCCAGCGCGCCCCAGCGGGTGAGGCGGCGCCAGTACAGGCTCAGGATCACGAGGGGGCCGAACGCCGCGCCGAAGCCGGCCCAGGCGAACCCGACGAGGTCCAGGATGGTGTCGGTGCGGTCGAACGCGATGAGCCCGGCGATCACCGCGACCAGCAGGACGCCGAGGCGGCCCAGCGCCACCTCGGTGCGGGCGGTCATCGCCCTGCCCGCGATCTTGACGAGGTCCTCCACCAGCGCGGAGGAGGAGACGATCAGCTGCGACGAGATCGTCGACATGATCGCCGCGAGGACGGCGGCCAGCACGAGGCCCGCCACCAGCGGGTGGAACAGGACCTGCGACAGGTAGAGGAACACCGTCTCCGGGTTCTCCAGCGTCTCGCCGCGCACGTTGACGTAGGCGACGCCGACCAGGCCGGTGACGATCGCACCGACCGTGCTCACGATCATCCAGCTGATGCCGATGCGACGGCCGGCGACGGCGTCGCGCGGGGAGCGGATCGCCATGAAGCGCACGATGATGTGCGGCTGACCGAAGTAGCCGAGGCCCCACGCGGCGGCGGAGATGACGCCGGTGACGGAGGCACCGGCCAGGAACGACAGGTGGTTGACCGCGCCGCTGGTCTCCGCGGCGAGGATGCCCTCACGGACCGGCTCCCAGCCGCCGAGGTCGAGGAAGGCGACGACGGGCACGGCCACGAGGGCGAGCAGCATCAGGCTCCCCTGCGCGACGTCGGTCCAGGTGGCGCCGAGGAAGCCGCCGAACAGGGTGTACGCGAGCGTCACGCCGCCGACCACCCAGATGCCGGTCGTGTAGTCGAGCCCGAACGAGCCCTCGAAGAACGTACCGCCGGCCACCATGCCGGAGGAGACGTAGAAGGTGAAGAACACGAGGATGATCGCGCCCGAGGCCACGCGCAGCAGTCGCGACGTGTCACGCAGCCGGTTCTCGAAGTAGCTCGGGATCGTGATCGAATTCCGTGCGGTCTCCGTGTAGGCACGCAGGCGGGGCGCCACGAACTTCCAGTTCAGCCAGGCGCCGACGGTCAGGCCGATCGCGATCCAGGACTCGACGAGCCCGCTGACGTAGATCGCGCCCGGCAGGCCCATCAGGAGCCAGCCGGACATGTCCGAGGCGCCCGCGCTGAGCGCGGCGACGCCGGGACTCAGTCGTCGGCCGCCGAGCATGTAGTCGTCGAGGTCGTCCGTACGGCGGAAGGCCGCGTAGCCGATACCCAGCATCACTGCGAGGTAGGCGACGATCGCGATCGTCTTCCAGACATCGGGGGACATGGAGTCACTCCAGGGTCGTTGCGGAAGGGGCACTCACGCGTGGATGTCACGTGCGCCCGGCACCCTGGCCCCGGCACCGGCGGCACGCCTGTGTCGCTCGCCGGTCGGATCCAGGTGAGGGCTCCGCACGATCATTCACGAGGACCCGGCGCGTGTCTTGTCCGCATCAGCCGCGACGGGCCTGGGTTATTGCCAAAACTGCCTTCTCGACCGCGTAGACCGGGTCACGGGCCTCCCCCTTGACGTCCGCATCGGCCTGGGCAACGGCGGTGATCGCGGCGGCGAGCCCTTCGGGGGTCCAGCGCCGCAGGTCCTTGGTCGCGCGATCCACCTGCCAGGGCGCCATGCCCAGCTCGCGAGCCGTGATCCCGCCACCGCGCATCGCGGCGACCTTCGCGAGGTTGCGCAGCCGGACCGCCAGGGCGGCCACGATCGGCACGGGATCGAGCCCGGTCGCGAGCGCGTGCCGCAGGAGGGAGACGGCGGCGCCCGCGTCACCGGCCACGGCCGCGTCGGCCACGCGGAAACCCGTCGCCTCGACCCGGCCCCCGTAGTACCGGTCGACGGTGGCCTCCGTGATGGTGCCGGTCGTGTCCGCGATGAGCTGGGAGCACGCGGAGGCCAGCTCGCGCAGGTCGTTCCCCAGGCCGTCGACGAGCGCCCGCACGGCCTCCGCGTCCGCCCGCCGCCGAGCGGCCTTGAACTCTCCCATGACGAACGAGGCCTTCTCGCCGTCCCGGGTGATCGGATCGCAGACCATGACCGGGGCGCCGGACCTGGTCACGGCGTCGAGCATCTTCTTGCCGCGCTGCCCGCCACCGTGCACGACGACGACCGTGGTCTCCTCGTCCGGCCGGGCGACGTACGCGACGACGTCCTGCATCAGGTCCTCCGTGCCGGACTCCGCACCCCGCACGACGACGATCTTCGCCTCCCCGAACAGCGACGGGCTGGCGGCAACGGTGAGCTGGCCAGCCGTGTAGGTGGCGCCCTCGAGCTCCACCTTCTCCACCTCGGGATCCCGCTCGCGCGCGAGACGGACGACGCCGTCGACGGCGCGCTCCGTCAGCAGCGGCTCCGCTCCGCGGACCAGGACGACGGGCGCGAGCGCGGGCTCGTCCCACGAACGGCCGGGAGTTCTGGCCGGCGAACGGGAACCGGTCTTGCGACGGGTGGCTGGAGGCACGAAGCACACTGTAGTTCGGCACGCCGACATCGACCCGGGGCGCCGCGCGGTGCAGCCGGCCGACGGGATGCCCCCTGCCCCAGCCGGCGATCC
>NZ_JADBGR010000104.1:47825-181480 GCF_014892515.1 Myceligenerans pegani | reverse complement strand
GCGCGGCGCGCCGCGCGGGATCGCCCGCGTCAGCATCCGCCCACGGCCAGGTCCCCGCCGCGAACCACCAGCGCGAACGTGCCGCACTCGTCGGTCCGGAGCACCGCCGCGCCCACGCCCGAGTACAGGTCGAGCGCCGTGTCCGTCGGATGACCGTACTCGTTGTCGCCTCCCACGGAGACCAGCGCCACGGCCGGGCTCAGCTGCTCGGCGAGGGCCCGCGACTGGACACGTGACCCGTGGTGAGCGACCTTCACGACGTCGACGTCGGCGATCCCGCGACGACGCGTCTCCGCCAGGAGGGCGGCCTGGCCGGCGTCCTCCAGGTCGCCGAGCAGGACGACGTCCAGCCCGGCCACCCGGACGAGCAGGATGACACTGGCGTCGTTCGCGCCCGAGCCCTCGCCCGCCGCGCCGCCGGCCCCGCTCCCCGGGGAGGCGCCCGGCGTGGCGCCGGGAAGCCCCGAGAGCAGCACCTCCCAGCTCGTGTCCCCCGCGGCCCCGCGCTCCCCGGCGAGAGGACTGCGCACGGGGACATCGGCCGCCGCCAGTTCGTCCATGGTCCGCGCCGCGCCTGCGGCGGGCTCCGGAAGCGGTGAGACCAGGGCGGACCTCACCTCACGGCCTTCGAGCACCGCGGTCAGGCCGCCCACGTGATCGGCATGGAAGTGACTGAGCACCAGCAGGTCCACCCGCGTCACGCCGAGCTCGTCGAGGCACCGGCCCGTCGCGTCGCCGTCGGGCCCCACGTCCACGACCACCGCCGACGCCGGCCCGGTACGAACCGCGAGCCCGTCGCCCTGCCCGACGTCGCACGCGGCGACGACCCAGTCCGGTGGCACGGCCGAGCGAGCGACCACGCGCGGCACCGCGAGCACGACGAGGCCGGCCGTCACACCCACGACGACGATCCCGGCAAGGACAGGGGCGGTCCCGCCACCCGGCGCGCCGCGCCCGCCCGGCGACGCTCCACGAGTCGCCCCACCGCCCCGCGACACGCCGCGAGTCGTCCCACCGCCCGATGCCAGAGCCCCGGGCACACTCCCGCCGACGGCCCGGTGCATCCGGCGGAGTCCGGACCGCGCGGAACGACGCCAGGCGTCCGGCCACCCCCGTGGGTGCCAGGCCCGCACGAGGGCGAGCACGGCCGCCGTCGCCACGGCGAGCAGCAGAGCGCCGGCAGCCCCGCCCGGCCACGGCAGGGCGCGTCCGGGCAGAGCCGCGGCATGGAGCGCCACCTGCGCGATCCACCAGGTCGCCCCGCTCGCCGCCCAGGCCACGAGGGCCGCCGCCCAGGGCCACCAGGGGGCGAGGACCGTCGCGGCGAGGCCGAGCACCGTCGCCGGAACGAGCGCCGGCGTCGCCAGGAGATTGGCGGGGACGGACACGAGTGACACCTCCGGCTCGAGGAGGACGAGCACCGGCCCGCACGCGGCCTGCGCGGCGAGCGGGACGGCCAGGGCAAAGGCGAACGCCTTCCCGGTCCACGGAGCGATGCGCGCCACGAGCGGGGGCACGAGCAGCACCAGCCCGGCGGTGGCCGCCGCCGACAGCACGAAACCGAACGAGCGCGACAGCCACGGATCGGCCACCAGCAGCCCGATCACCGTTCCCGCGAGCGCCGGTACGGACTGGGCGGGGCGTCCGAGCACGATCCCGGCCAGGGCGAACCCGGCCATGACGGCGGCCCGGAGCACGCTTGGTTCCGGCCGGACGAGCGCGACGAATGCCGCGCCGGCCACCGCCAGGAGGACGATCCGGGCCCAGCGGGGCGCGCCCAGCGTTCCGGCGATCCCGGTGAGCAGGGCGATCACGATGGCGAAGTGACCTCCGGAGACCGCCGTGATGTGAGTGAGGCTGCTCGCCCTCATCGCGTCCGCCAGGTCCTCCGGCAGCCGCGTGGTGTCGCCGATCGCCGCGCCGGGGACGAGGCCCCGGCCCTGGGGCGGGAGGTCGGCGGTCACTGCCATGAGGGCGTCCCGGTGCCGGTCGAGCAGCCGGAGCGCTGCCGGCGGGGATCGCTGCACGGTCAGGGTGTCGGCGGTCAGCCGCGCGGACTCGGGCCGGCCCGGTTCGGCGGGACGCAGTCCGCCCCGCACCTCGACGACCCCGCCGAACCGCGGACCGTGCGCGGTGTCGCTCCCTCGGCTGCCGAGGATCTCGGGTGCTCCGCTGCCTGTCTCCTGGCTCGCTGTTCCCTGGCTCCCTGTTCCCTGACTTCCCGTCCCCGTGGTCGCTGTCTCCCGGCTCTTCGCCCCCGCCTTCGTGTCCTCTGTTGGGGCCCAGGTCACCGCCACGTGGGCGCGGGCCGTGGTCGTCACTCCCCGCGCGGTCACGTCGCTGACGTCCATCACGAACCGGACGGACCGGGCCGATGACGGGCTTCCCCACGGGACGGGCTCGGGTTGCGAGGCCACCGTGCCCGTCAGCCGGGCCGTGGAGGCTTCGTCGGCGAGGTCCTCGATCGTCGCGGCGCGCGCCGTCTGCACGGCGGCGGTCGCGACGACGGCGAGGGAGCACGCGGCGGCGAGCGCGACGTGCGCCACCAGACTCGTCACGACGCCGGCGGCCACGCCCGGGCCGGTCAGAACCCCATTCGTCACGGCCCTGTGCCGCGTGGCCCCCCGGAGCCCGGCCAGCACGATCACCGAGGCGCCCGCGAGCGCCGCCAGCCATCCGCAGGCCGCCGCGAGCGCCGGGGCGCCGGTCCCGCCGGTCGCCGCCCAGGCGGCGACCCAGGCCAGCACGGCGGCGGGCGCCAGCCGCAGGTCGACGGCTCTCATACGCGCGCCGCCGGGCGGATCTGTTCCAGCACGGCCGGTCCGATGCCGGAGACGTCGTCCAGTTCGTCGACGGTCGCGAAGGGGCCGTGGGTGGCGCGCCAGTCGATGATCCGCTGCGCCAGTGCGGGTCCGATGCCGGGGAGGGTCTCGAGCGTGGCGGCGTCGGCGGTGTTGAGGTCGACCGTCGCGCCGCCTCCGGCGTCCGTGGCGGCCGGTGCGTCTCCGCCCGCGGCGGGGGAGGCCACGGGCGCCTCTCCCGGGCGCGGTACGTGGATCTGTTCGCCGTCGGCGACGGGGCGCGCGAGGTTCACGCCGGACAGGTCGGCGTCGTTCGTCGGCCCGCCCGCCGCCGCGACGGCGTCCGCGATGCGCGCACCGCCGGGCAGTTCGACGAGCCCGGGTTCGCGCACCGCGCCCACGACGTGCGCCACGACGCCGGCGCCCGCCGTTCCCTGGGTCCGGACGTCGCCGGCCGTCTCCACGCCACCCGGTCCCGGTCCCCCGTCACCCGGTCCCCCACCACCCGGTTCGGCTCGGCCGCCCGCGGGCCCGGACCCGCCGTCGTGGCCGGCCTCACCCGCCGTGCCCCCGTTGCCGTCGCCGGCCGCACCGGCCGACGCGATCGGTCGTACCCCGCCGCTCCCGAGCGTGTCCCACCCGAGCGCGACGGCGGCGGCGACGCCGGCGAGCAGGAGCACGGCCACGACGGCGACGACGCCGGGCCGCGCGCCGAGGGCCCAGCGCCGTCCGGTCCCGTCGGCGTCGGCCCCGACCGGGTGTCCGTGGGCCGCCGCGTAGGCGCTCGCGACCCTGGCCGCCGATCGCCGCTGCCGCAGCCGGCCCACGAGGTCGTCGGCGGTCTCCGGCGCCGCCGACATCACGTCCGCATCTGCTCTCATGGCCACGACGCTAGGCAGGCGTGACACGCCGTCATCCGGCTCGTGGCGCTGCCTGTGCACAACTCCCGTACTCCCCAGCCCGCAGTCGGCGTCTCTTCCGCCTGAGCCGGGAGGGCGAGGCCCGGTTCGCGGCGCGGATCCGAGCGGTTTCCTCGATCCTTTCCCCGGGCAGGCGGCGCGGCGAACGCCTCGACAGAATGGCCACGACGAAAGGACCGCGACGAGCGGCGATGAGTTCCGTGTCCCACCGGCGTCCACCCCATCGACCGGCGGGCACCCGCCGGCCGGCCCCCCGAAGGAGATCCCATGCCCGAGAAGAAGACCCTCACCCTGGACGCCCCCGGCGCGGTGCTGGCCTACGACGTGCACGAGCCGACGTCGCCGTCCGATGCCCGGACGCTCGTCGTGATCGGCCTGCCCATGGGCGCCCACGGCTTCGGCAGCCTCGTCTCCCATCTCACCGACCGGAGGGTCGTCACCTACGATCCCCGGGGCGTCGAACGCAGCACCCGTGAGCCCGGCAGCGGCACCCTGCTCGCCGATCACGTCGACGACGTGCGCCGCGTGATCGAGGCGGTGGGCGACGCGCCGGTGGACCTCATGGGCTCGAGCGGGGGCGCCGTCGTCGCCCTGGAGCTCGCCGTGCGCCGTCCCGAGCTGCTGCGCACCGTCGTCGCGCACGAGCCGCCGCTGCCGGTGCTCCTGCCGGACCGCGACGCCGTCGTCGCGGCGATGCAGGACGTCTACGAGACCTACCGCGAGCAGGGTTCCGGCCGCGCGATGGCCAAGTTCATCGCGCTGGTCATGGAGTCCGGCGAGCTGGGTCCCGACTATCTGGGCCGTCCCGCGCCGGACCCGGCCGCGTTCGGCCTCCCGGCCGAGGACGACGGCGCACGCGACGACGTGATGCTCGGGTCCAGCATGCACTGGCTGCCGCGCCACGAGCCCGACTGGGACGCCCTCACCCGCCCCGAACCCCGCGTCGTGGTGGGGGTCGGCGCCGAGACGGGTGAGGAGATCACCGGCCGCACGTCCCGCAGCATCGCGGAACGCCTCGGCCGGCCGCCGGTCGTGTTCCCCGGCGGCCACGGCGGCTTCGGCGGCGGCGAGTACGGTCAGCTCGCGGGCGACCCGGAGGGCTTCGCGACCACGCTCCGCGAGGTGATCGACGTCTGACCGTGCCGCCAGTGGCCGGCCGGCCCGCCGTCAGTGCTCGTGGTCCCCGAGATCGGCGACGACGACGGCGAGGGTCCCCGGGCCGACGTGCACCCCGACGACCGCGCTGATGTCCGAGATCTCCACCTCGGCACGGGTGCGCGTGCGCAGCCGCCCCGCCAGGGTGCCGGCGCGGTCGGGGGCGCCGAAGTGCTGCACGGCCACGACCGGTCGGGTCGCGGCCGCGATGGACTCGCCCGCCAGGTCGAGCAGGCGTTCCATCCCGGCCGCGCGGGTGCGGACCCGCTGGGCCAGTTCGATCCGGCCGGCCCGTGTCGTCAGGATCGGCCGGACGCCGAGCACGGTCCCGAGCGCGGCCACGGGGCCGGACAGGCGCCCGCCGCGCCGCAGGTGCTCCAGCGTGTCGACGACGAACACCGAGGTCGACGAGTCCGCCACCGCGCGCGCCCGCGCCGCGACGTGGGCGGCGTCGCACCCCGCGGCCGCGCACTCCGCGGCCGCGCGGGCGGCGAACCCCAGGCCGGGCCCGACGGTGCGGGAGTCGACGACGCGCACCGCCAGCGGTGACCGGACCGCGGCCGCGCTCGCCGCGCCCACCGTGCCGGACAGCTCGCCCGACAGGTGCAGGGAGACGATCGCGCGGGCGCCGTCGTCGGCGAGCGCCCGGTACGTCTCGGCGAAACGTTCCGGCGACGGCTGGGACGTGGTGACGCGGGTTCCGGCGTCGAGCATCCGGACGACGTCGGCGGCGGTGACGTCCACGCCCTCGTCGTAGGACTCGCGCTCGGTCACGACCCGCAGGGGGACGACGTGCGGCCCCGGCTCCGGGGTGTCCACCGGCAGGCACGAGGTCGAGTCGGTGACGACACGGACCGCCTGGTTCGAGCGCGTTCCCCGGCCCCGAGCGCTGGACGGTCGGCGAAAGAGTGGCATGGCCGGGCGATTCTATCGGCAGATCGCCCCGCCGGGCGCCGCGCCGTCGTCGTCCACAGGCCCCACGCGCGTGGTGAGAATGAATATCGAAGTCGCGATACGATCCTGCGCGAATCGTTCCGACGAGCCAGGAAGGTCCTTCCCCGTGCCCACCCTGCTGATGATCGAGAGCTGGCTGCAGTCCACCGGACTGAGCCTCCCGCCGTTGCTACGCTCGCTCGGGCACGAGTACGTGCTGGTCACTCGCGATCCGCGGGTCTACGCCCTGCCCGGCGGCGGCACGCACCCGGTGCTCGCCCATGCCGCCGAGGTCGTGGTCGCCGAGACCAACGACGACGACGTCGTGGTCGGCGCCGCCCGGGACGTCGCCGACCGCCACGACATCCACGGCGTCCTGACGACCTGCGACTACTACCTCCCGACGGTCGCCGTCGTGGCCGAGGCGCTCGGGCTGCCCGGCTCGCCGGCCGACGCGCTGCGCACCGCGACGAACAAGCACCTGGTGCGGGCCGCCGTGGCGCGTGCGGGCCTCCCCGACGTGCCGCATGCGGTGGCCGCGACGTGGGAGGAGGCGCGAGCCGCCGCGGGCGCGCTGGGCTACCCCGTGGTGGTCAAGCCTGTGGACCTGAACTCCGGCACCGCCGTGCGGCGCGTGTCCGGCGAGGCCGGCCTGGCCGACGCGTTCGCCGAGGTCACCGCCCCCGAGCGGAACACCAGGGACCAGCCGCTGGCCCGGCTCGCACTGCTCGAACGGGTGCTGGACGGCCCCGAGTACAGCGTCGAGGCGGTGACTCGCCACGGCGTGACCACGGTGCTCGGCATCACCGCCAAGTCGGTGACGGAGGTGAGCCGTCCCGTCGCGGGCGGGGCGGACGCCGTCGGCTACGTGGAGAGCGGGCACGACTTCCCCGCACCGCTGGACCCCGCCACCCGCACCGCGATCACGGACCACGTCACGCGCGTGCTCGGCGCCGTCGGCTACACGCACGGCATCAGCCACACCGAGGTGCGGCTCACGACCGAGGGACCGCGGCTGGTGGAGCTCAACCCGCGCCAGGGCGGCGGGTACATCTTCGAACTGGTGCGGCTCGTGACGGGCTACGACCCGCTGCGCGTGCTGACCGACCTGGCCCTGGGCCGCGAGCCCGCCGCGGACGCGCCGTCGGCCGGGAGCGCCGCCGTGCGGTTCCTCCTGGCCCCGGAGGACGGCTTCCTCTCGGAGATCACGGGCTCCGGGACGCTGGCCGACGACGCCCGCGTGGTCGCGCACGACCTGCCCCGCCCGGGCGCGGTGCTCCGCGCGGCGGACAACAACGACCGGATCGGGCACGTCGTGGTGGCGGACCGCGACGGCGACCGCGCGAGCGACTGGGCGGACGAGATCATGGCCGGCCTGACCCTGGAGGTACGCCACGACGTCCCCCTCCCGGCGCGCTCCTGAACCCACACAAGACGCGGCCCGGTCCGGGACCCCCATCCCGGACCGGGCCGCGCGTGTTCAGCCGCGGATCACAGCAGCCCGCGCCGGGCCGCGCGGGCCAGGCGCCGGGGCACCTGCACCACGCTCCCGTCCGGGGCGGTGACCGCGACCAGCTCGGGCAGGCTCGTCTTCCACTGCGCGCGGCGGGACCGCGTCCGCGAGCGCGACATCTTCCGCTTCGGGACCGCCATCAGGCACGCCCCTTCGCGCTCGTGCCGCCGCGCCCGTACCGCTGCCGGAACCGCTCGACGCGCCCGGCGGTGTCGACCACACGGGAGTTGCCCGTCCAGAACGGGTGGCTCGCGCTGGAGATGTCGACGTCGACCACGGGGTAGGTGTTGCCGTCCTCCCACTCGATCGTGGCGGCCGGGCGGCCGGGCCCGGCCGCCGTGCGGCCGGCGAGGGTGGACCGCGTCAGGAACGCGAAGCCCGCGCTCCGGTCGCGGAACACCACCGGCCCGTACTCGGGGTGGATGCCCTGCTTCATCGGTCAGCCCTCCTCGTGCTCGTGGTCGTCGTGGCCCTCGTCCTCGTGGTCGTGCCCCTCGTGCGCGTCGTGCTCGGGCGCCTCTCCCAGCACGCCCTCGATCTCGTTCGGCGTCACGCCCAGCTCCGCCGAGTTCCACACCTCGCCGGTCTCGACGTCCACGGCGTGGATGGAGTCGTTCGCCGGGTCGGTCACGTACACGGACCCGTCCAGCGTGAGGATCGCCGGGCGCGGCTCCTGCCACTCGAGCGGCTCCTCCCAGGGGTCGATCACCTCGATCGAGTCGACGAGCTCCCCCTTCTCGGGGTCGATCACGTGCACGCTGCCGTCGGTCCCGAGGACCAGCGCCTCGCCGTCGTCCCCGCGCGCCAGCGACCGGAAGGTGTACGACGACGGCAGGTCCACCAGCGTGAGCTCGCCCGTCCGGGTGTCGATCAGGGAGACGCGCTCGGGGCGCTCGAGCTCGGCGTCCGGGTCCACCTTGTAGTCGCCCAGCACCACCGGCGACTCCTCGGAGCCCGCCTGGTTGCCGATCCGTCCGTAGGAGTCGGGCGCGTCCACCTTCGTGATCTCGCCGTCGTGCACGAGGATCGCACCGTCCTCGCAGCCGATCAGGACCGCCTCGTCGGCCGCCATGGCCTCGCCGTGCACGCCGGGGCAGTCGTCGCTCGCGGCGATCTCCTCGCCGTCGGCGTCCAGGATCCGGATGCCGCTGCGCTCCTCCTCGGTCCCCTCGGAGACGACGAGCGTGTCGTCGCTGAGCTCGACCGCCACGCCGTGGTGCGGCGCCGGGAGGACCTCCTCCCGCGCCACCTCGCCGTGGGACACGTGCTCGGTGTCGATCACGGAGACCGTCCCCGTCCCGTCGTCGAACAGCGCCGTCCGTCCCTCGTGGACGACGACGTGCCCGGGCTCGGTCGCCGGGTACACCGTGTCGGTCAGCACCGGGTCCGCCGTCCAGTAGTGCGCGTGGTCGCCGTGCGCCGCGGCCCACGTACCCAGATCGAGCACCTGGAAGCCACCGGTGGTGGACACCATGAGGTGCTGCTCGTCGCCGGCCGGGTTGAGCCGGTTGAAGCCGTCGAGCGGGATGTCGCCGACCTCCTCCAGGCTGAGCGCGTCGAGCACCTTGATGCCGCCGTCGTACGTGACGGCGATGCGCGCCGTACGCGACTGCGCCTCGGTCGCCTCACGGCTCGCCGAGGCCGACGGTGTCGCCTCGGCGCCGTCCTCGCCGGCGGAACCGGTCGAGGCGCAGGCCCCCAGCAGCGCGAGCGGGAGCGCTGCGGCCACCAGGCGGGCGTAGGACAGGGTCTTCATCGGGACTCCTTGAATTCGACGTGGCGCCGGACCACCGGGTCGTACTTGCGCAGCACGAGCCGGTCCGGGTCGTTGCGCCGGTTCTTGCGGGTGACGTAGGTGAAGCCGGTCCCCGCGGTGGAGACCATGCGGATGATCGGGCGCACGTCGGCGCGCTTGGTGGCCATCAGCCCTGCCTCGCCTTCCAGCGCGGGTTGAGCTTGTTGATCACGAACGTCTTGCCCCGGCGGCGGACCACCTTCGCGCCGGGCTTGTCCTTCAGGGAGCGCAGGGAGGCGCGCACCTTCATCTCGGTTCTCCTTCTTTCTCGGTCCTGTCGCCGGAGCGGCACGCCTGCCGACTTCCGTTCAGCAGGGCCGCGCAGCCTCTTCGAGGCGCCGGCAACGTCTGCGGGGCCCTGCTGAACGACGGTCAGCCGGGGCCGCGGTCACCAGCTGGACTTGGTGACGCCCGGGAGCTCGCCGCGGTGGGCCATCTCGCGCAGCCGGATGCGGGACAGCCCGAACTTGCGCAGGTAGGCGCGGGGCCGGCCGTCGACCGTGTCGCGGTTGCGCACGCGGGTGGCGCTGGCGTCGCGCGGCTGGCGCCGGAGCTCGGCGGCGGCCTCGGCCTTCGCCTCCTCGGTGGCGGACGGGGAGGCGATCACGCGCTTGAGCTCCGCGCGCCGCTCGGCGTACCTCGCGACGACGGCGCGGCGGCGCTCGTCGGCGGCGATCTTCGACTTCTTGGCCATCAGACCTTCTCCCCGCGGGCGAGGATCTCGGCCACGACGACGTCGATCCCCCGCCGGTCGATCGTCTTGATGCCCTTCGTGCTCACGCGGAGCGTGACGTGCCGCCCGAGCGACGGCACCCAGTAGCGCTTCTTCTGGATATTCGGGTTCCAGCGGCGCTTGGTGCGCCGATGGGAGTGCGACACCGAGTTCCCGAACCCGGGTTTGGTGCCGAGCACCTGGCAGACGGCCGACATGGCTTCCTCTCCTCGCTCATGACAATCGTTCTCAAACTCGGGGTACAGTACACCCGGCTGAGAATGGTTATCAAATGCGCGTGGGTTGCCGCCCGGTCACCCGCGCGCCGATCACGAGGAGGTCCGCATGCCCCGTCCCCGCCCCACCGACCAGCGCGTCCCCATCAGCGTGCTCGCGTCGGTCGACCCCGTCCTGCGCGACTCCGCCGTGCTCGGGCTCGTCGTCGACTCGCCCGGCACCGTGGCGCTGCGGCACGACATCCTCGCCGACGAGGGCCTGATCCGGCGCGTGGTGGTCGACGCGTCCGGCGTCGTCGAACAGGTGCTGGTGCCGCTCGAGCACGCGTGCCTGTCGTGCGCCGTGCGGGAGGACGCGCTGCCCACGCTCGCGGCGCTGACCGAGGACGGACGCTGGAGCGACGTCATCATGGCGCTGCCCGTCAGCGCCGAGTCGCTGCCGGTGACGCGCGCCCTCACCGCGGAGACGCAGCGCGGCGGCGTCCTGGACGGGGCCCGGATCGCGACCGCCGCGACCGTGGCCGATGTCGAGACGTTCGAGCACGACCTGCTCGCCGCCGACCTCCTCGCCGAGCGCGGCATCGCCCTGACGCCCGACGACGAGCGCTCCGTGGGCGAGGCCCTCGCCGCTCAGGTGGAGCACGCCGACCTGATCATGGCCGCCGGCGAGGCGGCGGCGGCACCCACGGGGTCGGGACTCATGGACCGGCTCCGCGCCGAGGACTCGGCCCGGGTGGAGGGCCTGCACGGCGTGACGGCCGCCGAGCTGGCCGCGGGCCGCCACGACCCGGTGCGCGGCGAACGCCGCAGCAACCCGCTCGGGGCGCGCCGGGCGCCGGGCGGCACACAGGCCGGACGCGCCGCGGGCGACCGGAGCTGGACCCTGGAGCTGCGTTCGGACCGGCCGTTCCACCCGGAACGCCTGCTGGACCGCATCGAGGACCTCGGCACGGGGCGGATGCGCAGCCGCGGCGTGTTCCACGTGGTGGACCGGCCGCTGTCGGCCTGCCTGTGGGACGGCGCCGGCGGTCAGCTCTTCCTCGGCGACCTCGGCACCTGGGACGAGGCCGCGGCGTCGGCCGAGCCGCACACGCGGATCGTCGTCGTCGGATCGGCGGACGACGTCGACGCGAGCGCCGAGCAGGACGCCCGTCACGAGCTGGTCGACGCCTTCCACGACGCGCTCGTCCGCCCGGACGAGATCGCCGACGGCGGCCTGTCCTGGCTGGGCCGCCAGGACGTCCTGAGCCCCTGGCTCGGCTCCCGCTCCTGATCCCGGCCGGCCGGCCGGATCAGCCGTCTTCCCCGTCCGGCGCGTCCGTGCGGGTATGGATGCGGGCGCCGTCGTCGTTGAAGATGCTGATCACCTGGGCAGGCCTGCCGCCCGCGGCGCTCATGGCGTGCGGGGTGCGGGTGTCGAACTCGGCGGCCTCGCCGCGGGTGAGCACCAGGTCCTGCGCGCCGAGCCGCAGGCGCAGCTTGCCGGTGAGCACGTAGAGCCATTCGTAGCCGTCGTGGACCCGCTGCTCGGGGAGCGCCGTCACGGGCGGGTAGGTGATCTTGTACGTGTGGATCGGCGATCCTTCGGGGGCGAGCGGCGCGATGACCATCCCGTCGCGCCGGATCGCCGGCCGCCGCACGCGCGGGTCGGCGTCCTCGGGCGGCAGCAGGTCGTCCACGCGGATCCCGAGCCGGCGGGTGAGCGGCAGCAGCAGTTCGAGGCTCGCCTGCCGCTTGCCGGACTCCAGCCGCGAGAGGGTGCTGGCCGACATTCCCGCGCGGGAGGCCAGCTCGTCCAGGGTCCAGCCCCGCGCGCGACGCGCGGCGCGCAGCCGCGGGCCGATCTGCCGCAGTTCCTCCGCCACGGTTCCTCCTTGCCAATTCTGCAAGATTGCTTGCACAAGCCTAGCGGCCCGGAGATGGTGGCCGCATGAACGAGACCCTGAACGAGACCGTGCACGAGGCGATGCCCGGGGCATGGGACGTGATCGTGATCGGCGGCGGCGCGGCGGGGCTGTCGTCGGCACTGATGCTGGGCCGGGCCAGGCGCCGGGTCCTCGTGGTGGACGCCGGCAGCCCGCGCAACCGCTTCGCCGCGCACATGCACGGCGTGCTCGGCAACGAGGGCACCGACCCGGCCGACCTGCTGGCCCGCGGGCGGCAGGAGGCCGCCGGCTACGGCGTCGAGATCCGCGGCGGCACGGTGGAGCGCGTGGACGAGGGCGACCGGGCCGTCGTCGTCTCGCTCGACGACGGGACCGGCCTGTCCGCGCGAGCCCTGGTGGTCGCCACCGGGATGACCGACCGGCTCCCGGACGTGCCCGGCCTCGCCGAGCGCTGGGGCAGGACGGTGCTGCACTGCCCCTACTGCCACGGCTGGGAGGTACGGGACCGGCGCCTCGGCGTCCTCGTGACGTCCCCGATGGACCTGCACCGCGCGCAGCTCATCCGGCAGTGGAGCGACGACGTCGTGGTGTTCGCCGACGGCGCCGCCGCACTCGATCCCGAGCTGGAGACGCGGCTGCGCGCACGCGGCATCGAGCTCGTCGCCTCTCCCGTGGCCGAAGTGCTGGGCGAGGGCGAGACCATCACGGGGGTGCGCACGGCCGACGGCGCCGTCGTCGCGGTGGACGCGATCTTCTCCGGCGGGCAGCCCGAGCCGCACGACGCCTTCCTCGCGCACCTGGGTCTGGCCCGGTCCGAGACTCCCGTGGGGAGCTTCGTCGCGGTGGACGAGCAGGGCCGGACGAGCGCCCCGCGCATCTGGGCGGTCGGCAACGTGGTCAACCCGGCCGCGACGGTACCCATGGCGACGGGCGCGGGCGCGATGACGGGCGGCGCAGTGAACATGGCTCTGGTCACGGAGGACTTCGACCTCGCCGTTGCCGGGCAGGCCGATGCCGGCGGGACGACGGGCCCGGACGGAGTTCCGGCCGCTGCCACAGGGCCGGACGCCGCCCAGGAAGCCGCCCAGGAAACCGCCCAGGACACCGCACGATGAGCAGCGACACGACGAGCCCCGCGCAGTTCTGGGAGGACCGCTACGCCGGAGCCGACAAGGTCTGGTCGGGGCGCGTCAACCAGGTCGTCGCCGACGTCGCCGGCGAGCTGCCGCCCGGCCGCGCGCTCGACCTGGGCTGCGGCGAGGGCGGCGACGCCGTCTGGCTCGCCCGGCAGGGCTGGGCCGTGACCGGCGTCGACCTCTCCCCCACCGCCGTCGCCCGCGGGCGGGCCGCCGCGGCCGCGGCCTGCATCCCGCCGGACCGGCTCGAACTCCTCGCCGCAGACCTCGCCACCTGGACCACGGAGCGGAGGTACGACCTGGTCACGGCGTCGTTCCTGCAGTCGTGGCCCGTGGAGATCCCGCGTCCCGACATCCTCCGGCGGGCCGCGTCGTTCGTCGCGCCCGGGGGTCGGCTGCTCGTCCTCGCCCATGCCGCGGCGCCGTCCTGGGCCCCGCCGGAGATGGTGGACGGCTACCCGTTCCCGAGCCCGGAGGGGGACCTGGCCGCCCTGGCGCTCGGCGACGCCTGGACCGTCCTCGCGGCGGAGACCCGGGAGCGCGCCACCACGAGCCCCGACGGAGAGCCCGCGACCCTGCTCGACAGCGTCGTGCTGGTCCGGCGCGGCCGCTGAGCCGGGTGTGCGGACGCCTCCTCCGAGCGTGCGGTCGGCCGCTTGTCGCGACGTCGGCTCCCCGGGCGACCGATCTTGCGACAAGCGACCGACCACTCGACATGCGACCGACCTCGGGCGGCGCGGGTCAGAGGGGCGCCGGGGCGGCCGGCGGGTGAGCCTCCACGCGCTCCCGCGCCGGGCCCGGCACCGCCAGCGCGGCGATCGCGGTCGTGATGGGGATGGCCAGCACCAGGCCGATCGAGCCCACCAGGGTGCGGACCACCTCCTCCGCGATCTCGCCCGAGGTCAGCGCCAGCACCGGCGACTGGTCCACCAGTGACACCATCATGAGCAGCGGCAGCGCCGCGCCCACGTAGGCGAACGCGATCGTGTAGACGGTGGAGGCGATGTGGTCGCGCCCGATCCGCATCGCCCGGGCGAACAGCACATGCCGCGGCGCGCCGGGCGCGACCTCCCGCAGTTCCCACACGGCCGACGCCTGGGTGATCGTCACGTCGTTGAGCACGCCCATGCCCGCGAGCACCAGCCCGCACAGCGCCACACCCCGCAGGTCCGTCAGGGGCGCCTCGGTCAGGAGGAACTGGGCGTCGTGGTCGGCCGCGCCGAGATACGTCGCGCCCGCCGCCCACACCCCGATTCCCGCCGTCAGCGCGAGCCCGAGCAACGTCCCCAGCAGTGCTGCCGAGGTCCGGGCGCTCAGGCCGTGCGCCAGGTACAGCGTCACGAACATCACCAGCGACGACGTCACCAGCGCCACACCCAGCGCGGACTCGCCCGTGAGCAGGGCCGGCATGGTGAAGCCGAGGAACACGACGAACGCGATGCCGAGCCCGGCGAGCGCGGCCAGCCCGCGCCACCGGGCCACGGCGAGCACGACGACGGCGTAGGCGGCGGCCAGCCAGCCCACCGGCACCCTGCGCTGATGGTCCTTGAAGACCAGCGGGTCCGGCGACATCGGGGAGACGGTCGAGATGTCCACGGCCACGATCCGGTCTCCGGGCGACAGCGGCACCGACGGGCCGGGAGACGCCATGGTGCTCTCCTCCCCGTCGGCGAGCCGCACCCGGACGCTCGCGCCCTCGGGCGGCGCCTCGAGGACGGTCGCGTCGACCGTCGTCGCCCCCTCGACGACGGCGGGCACCCGGTCGGGCACCGCGCCGCCGGCGGGCCACAGCAGGAACAGCCCGGCGAGCGTGGCGAGCATCGCCGGGATCAGCGCCGCGGCGAGGACTGTCCGGGTTCTGCGCGACGCCGGGGCCACCGGGCCGCCGTGCGCGTGCGAAGGGGACGGGGTGTCGAGAACGGACTGCGCCATGGCGGAATGCTGACACGTCCCACGGCCCCGGGCACGCAGGCGACCGTGCCGGGCGGGGCGCGGCGCGTGGCCCGGCCCGACAGGTCCCGCCGGGCCCGGCGGCTCGGCGGGGCCTGGCTCGCCCGGCCTCAGGCCGGCACGATGTTGACCAGCTTCGGCGCCCGGACGATCACCTTCCGCACCCCGCGGCCGTCCAGGAAACGGACCACGTTCGGCTCCGCCAGGGCGGCCGCCTCCAGGTCCTCGTCGGAGACGTCCGGCGAGACCTCCATCTTGGCCCGCACCTTGCCCTGGACCTGGACCACGCAGGTCACGGTCTCGGCCACCAGGTACGTCTCGTCCGCCTCCGGGAAGGGCTCGTGGGCCAGGGACTCGGTGTGCCCCAGCTTCTCCCACAGCTCCTCGGCGATGTGCGGCGCCACGGGCGCCGTCATCAGGACCAGTGGCTCCACCGCCGCGCGCGGCACGCTGTCCAGCCCCGTCAGGTGGTTGTTCAGCGTGATCAACTTCGCGATGGCCGTATTGGGGCGCATGCCCTCCATCTCGGTGCGCACGTCCGCGATGGTGCGGTGCAGCACGCGCAGGGTGGCGGCGTCGGGGGCGTCGTCGGTCACGGTGACCTCACCGGTCTCCTCGGACACGACGTTGCGCCACAGCCGCTGCAGGAACCGCTGCGAGCCGACGACGTCGCGCGTGTTCCACGGCCGCGACTGGTCCAGCGGGCCCATCGACATCTCGTAGACGCGGAAGGTGTCGGCGCCGTAGGCCTCGTACATGTCGTCCGGCGAGACGACGTTCTTCAGCGACTTGCCGATCTTCCCGTACTCCCGGTTGACCGGCTGCCCCTGCCAGGTGAAGCCGGTCTGCTCATCGCCCTCGACCTCCTCGGCAGGCACGTACGCCCCGCGGGAGTCCGTGTACGCGTACGCCTGGATGTAGCCCTGGTTGAACAGCCGGCCGAACGGCTCCAGGCTCGACACGTAGCCCAGGTCGAACAGGACCTTGTGCCAGAACCGCGCGTACAGCAGGTGCAGCACGGCGTGCTCCACGCCGCCGACGTACAGGTCGACGCCGCCCGCGACGCCCGACGTCGCGTTGTGCCTCGGCCCCATCCAGTACTTCTCCAGCTCGGGGTCGACGGCGTGCTCGGTGTCCGACGGGTCCAGGTAGCGCAGGTAGTACCAGCACGAGCCCGCCCAGTTCGGCATGGTGTTCGTGTCGCGCCGGTACCGCCTCGGGCCGTCGCCCAGGTCCAGGGTCACGTTCACCCAGTCCTCGTTGCGGCCCAGGGGCGCCTCGGGCTCGGAGTGCACGTCGTCGGGCTCGAAGGTGCGCGGCGCGTAGTCCGGCACGTCGGGCAGGTCGACGGGCAGCATGCTGTCCGGGACGGCGACCGGCCGGTCGTCCTCGTCCCACACGACGGGGAACGGCTCGCCCCAGTACCGCTGCCGGGAGAACAGCCAGTCGTTCAGGCGGTACGTGGTGGTGCCCTGCCCGACGCCGTTCTCGCTGAGCCAGGCGATGATGCGGGCCTTGGCCTCGTCGACACCCAGCCCGTCCAGGCTCAGCTCGTCGTTGGACGAGTTGATCGCGACGCCCTCACCGGAGTACGCGCCCTCGAAGTCGTCGGGCAGGCCGCCCTCGGGCGCGACGGTGTAGATCACCGGCAGGTCGTACGCACGCGCGAAGTCGTGGTCACGCTCGTCGCCACCCGGAACGGCCATGATCGCGCCGGTGCCGTACCCCATCAGGACGTAGTCCGCGGTGAAGACCGGGATGTGCGTGCCGTTCACGGGGTTCACGGCCAGGTGGCCCGTGAAGACGCCGGTCTTCTTGCCGGCGTCGGCCTGGCGCTCGACGGCGCTCTTGCCCGACGCCTCCTTGCGGTACGCGGCCACGGCCGCCGCCGGGCTCTCGTGCCCGCCGGTCCAGACGCTCTTGGTGCCGTCGGGCCAGGCGACCGGGACCTCGTCCAGCAGCGGGTGCTCGGGCGCGACCACCATGAACGTCGCGCCGAACAGCGTGTCGGGGCGGGTGGTGAAGACCTCGATCTCCTCGCCCGCGCCCGCGGCGTCGTTGTCGGCCGTGCCGACGACGTCGAACCGCACGTGCGCGCCGTGCGACCGGCCGATCCAGTTGCGCTGCATCGTCTTGACCTTGTCCGGCCAGTCGATCAGCTCCAGGTCGTCGATCAGGCGGTCCGCGTACGCCGTGATGCGCATCTTCCACTGGCGCAGGTTCTTGGTGAACACCGGGAAGTTGCCGCGCTCGGACCGGCCCTCGCTCGTGACCTCCTCGTTCGCCAGCACCGTGCCCAGGCCCGGGCACCAGTTCACGGGCGAGGAGTCGACGTAGGCCAGCCGCTGGGCGTCGACGACGTCGCGACGCTCGGCCTCGCTCAGGGCTGCCCAGATCGCGCCGCCGGTGTTGTCGCCGTCGTGCCCGGGCACGGGACGGGTGCCGGCGGCCAGCTCGTCGCGCAGCTCGGAGATGCGGCGGGCACGCCCGCTGTCGGCGTCGTACCAGGACTCGAAGATCTGCAGGAAGATCCACTGGGTCCAGCGGACGTACCCGGGGTCGATCGTGGCGAAGGTGCGGCGCTGGTCGTGCGCCAGGCCGGCGCGGCGCAGCTGGCGCCGGTAGGTGACCATGTTCCGCTCGGTGACCCCGCGGGGGTGCTCGCCCGTGGCGACGGCGTACTGCTCGGCGGGCAGGCCGAAGGCGTCGAAGCCCATGGTGTGCAGCACGTTGTCGCCGCACATGCGCCGGAACCGGCCCACCACGTCGGTGGCGATGAAACCCAGCGGGTGCCCGACGTGCAGGCCCGCCCCCGACGGGTACGGGAACATGTCCATGATGAAGTACGGGCTGCCCGAGGCGTGCGCGCCGTCCGGCCCCGTCAGCTCGCCCGACGGGTTCGCGGCGTGGAACGTGCCGCGCTCCTCCCACCGGTCCTGCCAGCGCAGCTCGATCTCCTGCGCGAGTTCCGGGGTGTAGCGGTAGCGGGGGCCTTCGGGCGTGCTCGTGGTGCGTTCAGCGGCGGGGGTCGTCACCCGCGGGATTCTACCGACCGAGCCGGGCTCGGACCCGGGCCGGCCGGTGATCGGGCTCGTCACCGGTCCGCGGTCGGAGGGCACCCGGCCGGTGACCGGGCTCGGCGGGCTCTCGGCGGCACCGGAGGACATCGTGTCGGTCATGGTCGCGGCTCCATCTGCGAGATCGGGTTCCGGGCACGAAAAAGCCCCCGCGCTCCGAGGAGCGCACGGGGGCGGCCGCACCGGGTGTGCCCGATCATGGGCGGAGCCGGTGCGGCTACATAAGCAGCGAGCGGATGGACCTCACGCATCCAGGATGCCAGGCGCAGGGGAACGCGGCAACCATGCGGTCGGCCGGTTGCCGAGCGACAAGCGGCCGACCGCTCAGAAGGTCAGAAGGAGCGGACGAGGTCGGCGCCCACGGCCAGCAGGAGCCAGCCCACCGCGGCCACGTAGCCGATGACGAGGATGATCGTGCGGTTCGCGACCAGCGCGTCCCGCAGCCCGGCGCCCATCGGCAGGTCCCCGGTCTGCGCCCCGCGCACGATCTGGTACCACAGCAGCGGCCACATGATCGTCCACACGACCATGCAGTACGGGCACAGCGCCACGATCGCGTAGAAGCTCGTCCACATCAGGAAGAACACGAGCGCCTGCCCCAGCACCGTCCCGACCAGCAGGGACGTCCAGTACCACCGCGGCAGCCGCGCCCCGGTCAACAGCACGACGCCGGTGGTGACCACCACGGGGAAGGCCGCGACGCCGAGGTAGGGGTTCGGGAAGCCGAGCAGCGCGCCCTGCCACGACTCCATGGCGGCGCTGCACGTGACGAACAGGTTGAGCGTGCACGACGCGGCGCGGTCCGGCTCGACGAACGCCAGGTACTTCTCCCACGCCAGCGCGAACGAGGCGGCGAACCCGATCGCACCCAGCGCCAGGAGCAGGAGCGCCATCGTCCGCTCGCGAAGCGGCTTCGGGCCGGCGGGCGCGACAACATCGTCCGACGACGCCACGGCCGTCACGGTCTTCTCGTTCACAAAATCAACATACCGTCCGACCCTGGACCCCCGCTGAGAGAGTCGTCATTCCCGGTGGACCCAGACCCGGGAGGCGGCCAGGAGGCCCAGGTCCGTGGAGCCCGCCACGGGCCCGGCGCCCGCCGCGCCACGTCCGCCGTCGTCGGGCGCCTCGGTGGGCGACGCCCAGGCCACGTGGAGCGTTCCCGCGAACTCGCGCCGCGTCGTCACCGAGACCCGCGCGTCGAGTCCCAGTCCGATCTCGTCGAGGTACCGCAGGGCATCCGGGTCGGCATCCGAGATCCGTACGACGACGCCGGACTCCCCGGCCCCCATCTCCGACATGGGCACGGCCGCCGGCCGCACCACGGTCCCGTCGGCGGCCGGGATCGGGTCGCCGTGCGGGTCGCGGCCGGGGCGGCCGAGCCGCGCGTCGAGCCGTTCGACCAGCAGGTCGCTCACGGCGTGCTCGAGGATCTCGGCCTCGTCGTGCACCTCGTCCCAGCCGTAGCCGAGTTCGTTGACCAGGAACGTCTCGAGCAGCCGGTGGCGCCGCACCATCTGCAGCGCGAGCCGCCGCCCGGACTCGGTCAGCTCCACCGCCCCGTACGGCGCGTGGTCGAGGAGGCCCTGGTCGCAGAGCCGGCGAACCGTCTCGGACACCGTGGAGGCCCCGACCCCGAGCCGGTCCGAGAGCTGTTTGGAGGTGACCTTCTTGGTGGACCACTCCTGCTCGGACCAGACCGCCTTGAGGTAGTCCTGCGCAACGGGCGTCAGCTCGGCGGGCACGGAAGGCGGGGAGACGTTCACGCCACGAGCCTATCGGCCGCTCAGCGCGGCTCGCCCGGCCGGACCGGTTCCGTGCCGGGGATCGGCCACGCGGGCGGCATGGACTCCCAGTCCCCCACGGTGACCGACTGGTCCGGCTCGACGACGATCTCCCGGAGCTGCGTGAACGACCGCGACACGGTGTCGAACCGCAGCACGGTCATCGCCGCCGGGTACTGGAGCGGACCGACCGACAGCTTCCCGAGGCTCGCGCCCCCGGTGGTGCTGTTCACGTACCGCAGGCCGTAGCCGATCGCGTCCGGGCCGATGCGCTGGTGCATGTGGCCGCTGAGCTGGAACGGAACGCACCCGGAGCGGAGGCCTGCGTCGCCGACGGCGGGCGTGTGCACGAGCAGGACGTCGATCCGCTCGCCGGCGTCGCGCGCCTCGCAGGCGACGTCGCGCAGCCGCCGACCGGCCTCGGCGGGCGTCTCCTCGCGGATCGCGGTGGTCCCGCCGCCGATGCGGGTCTCCAGCGGGTCCCGGTCGCCGAGGATGCGCAGCCCCGCCGCCTCCACGATCTCGCCGTCGAGGACGATCTGGCCCTGCCGGCGTTCGGCCGCCGAGGTCAGCACCGAGTCGTGGTTGCCGTCGGACACGACGAACGGCACGTCGTCGGGCACGGCGGTGGCGAACGAGTCGACGCACACGTTCTCGACGTCGGTCCCGTTGATCGTCGTGTCGCCCGCGTTGAGCACGAGACCGGCCCCGGACCGCACCGCGGCGGTCCGCACCAGCGGCGTCATGCCGGTGTTGCAGTGCAGGTCGGAGATCAGCAGCACGGTCAGGGTGTCCGGCGGCGGTGGCGCGACCTCGCGGGCGTCCGCCTCGTCCCACGCCGCTTCCAGGTTCTCCCGGGCGACCGTGTAGTAGCCCGAGTTGTTCCGGTAGAGCCCGGCGAGCTGGCCGGAGTACGTGTCGATGACGCGGGCGAGGCGGCCGGTGAGCGTGGCGCCCTCCAGGGGCGTGCCGGCGAAGACCATCGAGGCCTCGGCGGGCTCGGTGGTCCGGCGCTCCGGGACGCTCCCGGTGGACGTCGCCCAGACGAAGACCACGAGTACGGCCGCGCCCGTGAGCTGCCAGGTGCGCGGGGCGATCCGCGCCGCCAGCTCGCCGCGTCGCTGTGCGCCGAGCGCCTCGCGGACGGCGAAGCAGAACAGCACGACGACGCCGAACGCGACCAGCGTCCGGATCACCGCGTCCTCGACGAGCGCCCGGGACGCGGTGTCGATCGTCTGCCCGGGCGAGTCGAAGAACTGCAGGTAGGCGTCGAGGTCCCGGCTCATGGCGTCGAGCGTGCGGGGCGCGTCGACGGCGGTCAGGTCGGCGGGGATCTCCTTCACCGTGACCGTCACGCCGAGCCCGAGGGGCAGCGGTGAGGACGACACGATCCGGCCGAGGGGCCCGAGGTCCACCACCAGGTGCGGGTCGCCCGTCACCTCGTACAACGCCTGGTGGGGGCCGAGGCTCAGCTCGGCGCGGGCCGTCGTCGCGCCGAATCCGGCGCAGACCAGCAGCGTGGCCACGACGGCGACGGTCCACCGCAACCAGCGTGGCGGCGTGTGCTTCGGATCGTGCATCGGCACAACCTTATGCCCGGGTCCTCACCCCCGTGTCCCGGTCCGCGCCGGGCACGACGACGGCGTCGGTCCGGATCTCCGCAACGTCGTCGTCGTGCTCATCGCCGTGCCCGACGGCGGCCGGCTGCAGGCGGGCGGAGGTGGTCAGCCCGTGCGGCGCTCCTTCTTGGCCTGGTCGACGCTGCGCTTGAGGGCCTCCATGAGGTCGATGACCTTGCCGCCCTCCTCCTTCTCGGCGGCCGCCTCGCCGAACGTCGCCTCCGTGTCGATGACGTCGCCCTGCTCGATCTTCGCGTCGATCAGCGCGCGGAGCTGGGCCTGGTACTCGTCGGTGTAGTCCTCCGGCGCGAAGTCGGACTCGAAGCTCGTCACGAGCTGTGCCGACATCTTCAGCTCCTGGTCCGTGACCGCGGCCGGCTCGTCGAGGGAGCCGAACGACGCCTCGCGGATCTCGTCCGCCCACAGCAGGGTCTGCAGCACCAGCACCTCGTCCCGCACCCGCAGCGCGGCCAGCCGGGTACGCTGGCGCAGCGCGAACTTCACGATCGCGGTCCGCTCGGTCTCCTCGAGCGTGCGGCGCAGCAGCACGTACGCCTTGGTGGACTTGGAGTCGGGCTCGAGGTAGTAGGTCTTGTCGAGCATGATCGGGTCGATCTGGTCGCTGGGCACGAACTCGACGACGCCGATCTCGCGGTCCTTCTCGGCCGGCAGCGCCGCCAGGTCGTCCCTGGTGACCACCACGGTGTGCTCGCCGTCGTCGTAGGCGCGGTCGATGTGCTCGTACGGCACCTCCTCGCCGTCGAGCTCGCAGATCCTGCGGTAGCGGATGCGCCCGCCGTCGGCGTCGTGCACCTGGTGCAGGGGCACGTCGTGTCCCTCGGTCGCGCTGTAGAGCTTGACCGGGACGTTGACGAGCCCGAAGGTGACGGCGCCCTTCCAGATCGCGCGCATACCACGATGGTGCGCCAGATCCGGCGGGAGCGCGAGAAGTCCAGGTCACAGCCCTCGGTGGTCGAGGTGGGCGGCCAGTTCCGCGTTGCTGGGCTCGACCAGGTGGGAGCCGTCGGGGAACACGATGACCGGGATGCTCTTGCGGCCCGAGATGTCCTCCGCCTCGCCCGCCCGCCCCGGATGGCACTCGAGGTCGACGTAGTCGAAGTCGACGCGGCGGATGTCGAGCATCGCCTTGGACCTCCGGCAGTCACGGCACCACGGCGCCCCGTACATGGTGAGGCGATCCGGCCGGCGATGCGCGATGTCGGCGACGACAACGGGCTGGCGTTCTGACGAGTTCACGGGCGACGAGCCTAGACCCCGAACACCCACCAGGAGGTAAAGGTCAGGCAACGATCATGGTGTGTCGAGATGTGAATCTCGTCGCAGGTGCGGACCATGAGGACATGGCCGAACCCGACACCATCGTCACCGTCGACGACCGCCGCCTGCGCCTGTCCAACCTGGACAAGGTGCTGTACCCGGCCACGGGCACCACGAAGGGCGAGGTGCTGCACTATCTCGCGCAGCTCGCGCCGGCCATGCTCCCGCACGTCACGCGCCGCCCGGCCACCCGCAAGCGCTGGCCCGACGGCACCGGCGGGCAGTCGTTCTTCCAGAAGAACGCCGCCCCGGGAACGCCGTCGTGGGTGGCGCTGCACGAGATCCGGCACAAGACGTCGGTCAACGAGTACGTCCTGGTCGACGACGTCGCCACCCTCGTCTGGCTCGGCCAGACCGCGACGCTGGAGATCCACACGCCGCAGTGGCGCGTCGGCCGCACGGGCACGGCGCTGCCCCCGGACCGCCTCGTCCTCGACCTGGACCCCGGACCCGGCGCCGGGCTCGCCGAATGCGCGCAGGTCGCCCGCTGGGCACGCGACGTCCTCACCGGGATGGACCTCGAACCGCTGCCCGTGACCAGCGGCTCCAAGGGCCTCCACCTCTACGCGGCGCTCGACCGGCCGACCCAGGCGACCTCGGAGCAGGTCACCGCGGTCGCCCGCGAGATCGCCCGGCACCTCGAGGCCGAGCACCCCGATCTCGTCGTCAGCGACATGAAGAAGTCCCTGCGCGCGGGAAAGGTCTTCGTCGACTGGTCGCAGAACAACGGCGCGAAGACCACGATCGCGCCCTACTCCCCCCGGGGCCGGGAACGCCCCTGGGTCGCCGCGCCGCGCACGTGGGCGGAACTGGAGGACCCCGACCTGCGGCAGCTCGACATCCACGAGGTCACCGAGCGCGTGGCGGCCGACGGCGACCTGCTCGCCCCGTTGCTGCGCGGCCACTACGCGGCGCTCGAGCCGACGACGGAGCGCATGGCCGCGTGGTCCCGGCTCGCGGAGTACCGCGCGAAACGCGATCCGGCCCGCACACCGGAGCCGTCCGGCGACACGGGCGACCGGCCGGGGACGACGCCGGACGACGGGGCCGGCCGGCCGCCGTCGTACGTCATCCAGGAACACCACGCCACACGCCTGCACTGGGACTTCCGCCTCGAGCACGACGGCGTGCTGGTCTCCTGGGCGCTGCCCCGCGGCGAGCCCACCGACCCGGGCCGCAACCACCTGGCGGTCCAGACCGAGGACCACCCCATGGAGTACGGCGCCTTCGAGGGCACGATCCCCCGCGGCGAGTACGGCGCCGGAGAGGTCACCATCTGGGACTCCGGCTCGTACGAACCGGAGAAGTGGCGCGACGACGAGGTGATCGCCGTGCTGCACAGCGAGCGCCGCGGCACCCGGCGGCTGGCGCTGATCCGCACGGGCGGCAACCAGTGGCTGATCCACCGCACGAAGGCCCAGCCCGCCGAGGCCGCCGAGACCGCGCCCGCCGCGCCGGACGACCCCGTGGACGACGACGGCACCGACCCCGCCACGGGCCTGCGTCCGATGCTCGCGACCACGTCCGACCCCCGCGGCCTGCCCCACCTGGACCCGGACGACTGGGCCTTCGAGATGAAGTGGGACGGCTTCCGGGTGCTCGCGCACCTCACCGCCCCGGGCGAGGTCCGCCTGGTCAGCCGGGCCGGGCTCGACATGACCGCGACGTTTCCCGAGCTGCAGGCACTTGCGGACGCCGTGGCCCCGGAGCACCTCCCTGCGGTGCTGGACGGTGAGGTCGTCGCCCTCGACGCGGACGGCCGGCCGAGCTTCCGCCTCCTGCAGCAGCGGGCGAACCTGTACAAGGAGCGGGACGTCGAACGGGCGCGACGGCGGGTCGGGGTCGAGGTGTTCCTCTTCGACGTGCTGCGCAGCGGGGGCCGGGACCTGACGGGCGAGCCCTGGTCTGCGCGCCGGGAGGCGCTGGAGCTGATCGTGTCGGAGGGACGGCTCGTGCACGTTCCTCCGGTGCTCGACGTCGGCGGGCCCGCCGCGCTGGACGCCTCGCTCGAGCTGCGGCTGGAGGGCGTGGTGGCCAAGCGCCGCGCGTCGCGGTACGTGCCGGGCCGACGGTCGCGCGACTGGCTCAAGGTGAAGCACGTCGAGTCGCAGGAGGTGGTGGTCGTCGGCTGGCGCCCCATGCACGCCGACACCGGCCGTCCGGACCTGCGGACGGCGGGCGCGCTGCTCCTGGCGGTGCCGGAGCGGGAGGCCGGTGGCGAGGGCGGCGCGCCGGCCGGGCTCCGGTTCGCGGGCCGGGTGGGCACGGGCTTCACGGAGAAGGAACGCCGCGAGATCGTCCGGCGCCTGGGCGAGATCGGTGCCGAGGAGGCCGCCGTCACCGACGTTCCCGGTCTGGACGCCCGTGCCGCCCGCTGGTGCGAGCCGGTCCTCGTGGGCGAGGTCGCCCATTCCGGCTGGACCGAGGACGGACGCCTGCGTCACCCGGTCTGGCGCGGCTGGCGCCCGGATCGCACCCCGGACGACATCTGACCGCGAGGATCGCCGTCGCCGCCTGGTCGTGCTGGACTGCGGTCCGGCGGCCGCCCGTGTGACTCGTCCTCCGACCGTCCGCCCGGCGCACGATCGCCGGACTCAGCTCGACGCCCTGCCGTGCTTCCAGTAGCCCACGAAGTCCACGTGCGCCTTGGGCACGCCCCGCTCGTTCACCAGGTGCCGGCGTGCGCCCGTGGCCAGGCCCGACTCCCCGATCGCGAAGGCGTAACCCTCGCCGTCGGGAAGGTCGGCGGCGCGCACGGCCTCGAGCGCGGCCGCGCCGGGGACGACGTCGTGCCCGGCGCCGTCGTCCGCCGCACCCGGGAGTTCGTCGCGCACCACCCAGCGCACCTCCATGCCCGGCGGGGCCTTGAAGTCCTGCTTGTCGGCGGCGGTCGGGACCTCGACGACGGCGAGGCCGCCCTTCCCGTCGGGGAGCGACTCGCAGATGCCTGCCACGGCCGGCAGCCCGGACTCGTCGGCGGCGAGCAGGACCCAGTCGTGCTCGTGCCGCGGGTTGTAGCCGACGCCCTGGTCGAGGATCCCGACGCGCTCGCCCGCGCGGCAGCCGGTGGCGAATCCGGCGCCGGGTCCCGTGCTGCCGTCGGCGTCCTCGTGCACCACGAAGTCGACGTCGATCTCGTTGAGCTCGGTGCGCGCCGCCCGGATGGTGTAGTTGCGCACGTGCGGGCGCCGCGACCGGGGCGTGGCGAGGTACTGGGCGTACCACCAGCCCGACGACGCCGTCGGCAGCTTCAGGTTGTCCTGGCCGTGTCGCGTCATGAACAGGCGGAACCATTGGTCGTAGCCCTGCACGGTGAGCCGGCCGATCCCCTCTCCGCCGAGCGTCACGCGCATCATGTGCGGCGAGACCCGCTTGGTCTCCACGACCTCGGCCATGACGACCTCGGGGTCGACGGCCTTCCGCCCGTTGTATCCACTCATGCGGGCAAGGTTAGGCAAACCTTAGTAATCCTGGCAAGGCGCCTCGGCCGAGGCAACTCGCTCGAGCCGCCCTCGCTCCAGCCCTGTCAGCCCAGCTCGGCCTCGCTGCGCAGGATGCAGAACTCGTTGCCCTCCGGGTCCGCCATCACGACCCAGCCCGTGCCCGGCCCGTCGATCCCCCGGTGGTCCGCCACCTTCTTCGCGCCGAGCCGCAGCAGGCGCTGGTACTCGGCGTTGCGCTCGCCGGCCTTGGGCCGCAGGTCGAAGTGGAGCCGGTTCTTGACCGTCTTGCCCTCAGGGACCTTGATGAACACGACCGGGACCCGCTTGCCCTTCGGGTCCTCGATGTAGCACTCCTCGTGCTCGGGGTCGTTGGGGTCGTCCGGGTCCTCGACGTAGCCGAGCACGTCCTTCCACCACTCGGACAGGGCGTAGGGGTCGTGGCAGTCCACGGCGACATGGGAGATGAAGGCAACCATGACATGAACTCTCCCATCGATCGGGCCGGGCCGTGAAAACACCACCACGAGTACCGATGAGTTTCGGGATGCCGCCGCGTCGACAGAGGTGTACGCACGAGAGAACACACCGATTCCCAGGAGCAGAACGATGTCGATCAACCAGATCTACGTGAATCTTCCCGTCGCCGACGTCGCCCGGAGCACCGCGTTCTACGAGGCCCTCGGCTTCGCGAAGAACCCGGAGTTCAGCGACGAGAACACCAGCTGCATCGTCCTCGGCGAGAACATCTTCGCCATGATCATGACCAAGGCGAAGCTCCAGGGCTTCACCAGGCACGACGTCGCCGACGACGGCGTCCGCGTGATCAACGCACTCGGCGCGGACTCCCGCGAGGGGGTCGACCGCGTCGCCGACGCCGCCCTCGCCGCCGGCGGGACCGAGTCCAACGACACGCAGGACTACGGCTGGATGTACAACCGCGCCTTCGCCGACCCGGACGGCCACCACTGGGAGGTCGCCTACATGGACGAGGAGGCCATGAGGGAGGCGTTCGCCGCCGAGTCCGCCGAGTCCGCCGAGTCCGCCGAGTCCGCCGAGTCCGCCGAGTCCGCCGAGGCGTGACGGCAGGGCGCGCCGGGAGGTTCCGGGCCCTGGCTCAGCGCTGGGCCGACGGCCAGGGTGCCAGTTCCGGGAGCGGGACCTCCGCGCCCTCGCGCGTCGCGCGGACCGGACCCGCCGGGTCACGGCCGGCGAGCCAGGCGACGACGTCGGCCGCGGCACCCGAGACCACGGTCACCGGGGACGACGGTGCCCGCTCCTCGTCGTCGGACAGCAGCACCACGTCCTCCGGAAGCCGCACGGCGAGGAAGTCCCGCAGGTGCGCCCGCAGGCCGGCGTCCCACGTGTCGAACCCGAGGCCCACGCGCGCGTCGACGGCGTGGATGCGCACCTCGCGCCACCAGGCCAGCAGGCACCCGCTGACCGGTCCCTCGCGGTACGACGTCGGCGCCTCCCACAGCGGTGAACCCGGCTCCGGCCACGCGGCCGCCAGACGCTCACGGGCGGCGGTCAGCGCGTCGACGTGCTCCGCGAGTGTGCGGCCCGACCCCGCCTCGATGGCGGCGTTGCGCCCCTCGACCCCGCCGTCGTACGGCTGGACGCGCGCCCCGCGCGCCGCGTACTCGGCCTGCCGGGCCAGCGCATGGGCCACACCGTCCACGTGCGCGAGGACGTGACCTCGGGTCCAGTCCGGCAGCGCGGACGGTTCGCCACCGGCCCCCTCGGGGAGCGTCCGGACGGCGTCGATCAGCGCGTCGAGCGCCGCGAACGAGTCAGTGCGGGCGTGCTCGATCGAGGCGTCGGTCCCGGCGGTCGTCTCGCTGGTCATCGTGTCTCCCTGTGGGTCGTGGTGCTGTCGTCTGGCGCTGTGGTCGCGGCGTTGTGGCCGTGACCGTGGTCGTGGTCGTGGTGGTCGCGACTGTGGTCGTGGCTCCGTCGTCGTGGCGCTGTCGTCGTGGCCCCGTCGGGTCGTGCGAGGGCGGCCTCCCGGCTCACGGCCAGAGCAGCCCCGTCGTCCAGCCCGCGCCGTCCTCGCGGTACAGCAGGCGGACGTGCGGGCCGTCGTCGGACGCCTGCCAGAACTCGACCTCCGTGGGCGCCAGGGCGAAAGCGGTCCACTCGGGCGCGACAAGCCTGGGATCGGCCGTCACGGCGTCGAGGGCGGCGGCGAACGCGGCGTCGTACTCCGCGAGCGAACCGAGCGGCTCGCTCTGCCGGTTCACGAGCCCTGCCGCCCGGGACAGGTCGGGGCGGGCGAGGAAATCGGCGCGGCTCGTCCCGGGATCCGCCGGGGACGCCGTCCCCGACACGCGAACCTGGCGGCCCAGGCCGGGCCACAGGAACGTCATCGCCGCGTGCGGGTTCGCCTCCAGGTCGCGGCCCTTCGGCCCGCTCGACTGCGACGCGAACCACCAGCCCTCGTCGGTGACGTCCTTGAGGATCACGGTGCGAGCGTGCACGTTCCCGGCGACGTCGGCCGTCGACAGGACGACGGCGTGCGGGGCGAGGACGCCCGCGTCGATCGCTTCGTCCAGCCAGATGCCGAACAGCTCGTGCGGCGTGGTGGGCGCCGCGCCCGGATCGAGCTCTGGCAGCCCTGGACGTGGAAAGGTCTCGAGTGCACGCAGGCGCTCGCGGAGGGTGGCGGGTCCGGTCATGCGGGTGCTCCTGAGGTTCGGGGACGACGGCGTGGGTCACGCCCTGGTCGTAGCAGATGGGGCGCCACCGCCGGACGACATGGGTCCGCCCGGCGATGCGTTCTCGGGTTCGCCCAGGAGTCCGACGAAGCCGCGGACCGCCGCGGTCATCGCCTCGGGGTCGCCCGTCGCGCGGGCGAGGACGTAGCCGCCCTGCACGATCGCGACGGCGGCGTGCGCGCGGTCGCGGGCGGCGGCGTCGGCCAGGCCCGACTCACGGAAGGCGGCGGCGACCTCGTCGAGGAGGTCGGTGAAGTAGCGGCCGACGACGGCGCGCAGTTGGGCGTCGTCCATCACGGCCTGATCGCTGGTGAGCCGGCCGACCTTGCACCCGGCGAGCGCGTCGCGCCGCCGGCCGACGTAGGAGCGGATCCGGTCGAGGGCGGCGGAGCTCCCGCGCAGCTCGGCGCGGGCGAGCTCCACGGCGTCGGCGGTGGTGGCCGCGACGCCCGCCATGGCGAGGTCGTGCTTGGTCGGGAAGTGGTGGTAGAGGCTGCCCTGCCCGACGCCGCTCGCGCTCATCACCTGCCGCGGGCTGGTGGCTCCGACGCCCTGGCGGGCGAACAGCTCCTGCGCTGCGGCGACGAGGCGACGGCGGGCCGACCCCCCTTGAGCTTCCTGTACCCGGGACACGCCGCTACCATACCTACCTCCAGGTATGGTAGCAACCGGCTGCCACTACCGAATCGCGTTCAACAGGGTTTCGAATCCACATGTCCGGCCCCGGAAGGTCTCCAGGGCCCTGCTGAACCTCCGTCAACACGGAGCCGGGGTCAGAACAGGGCTGCGGCGGCGCCGAGGGCCGATGCTGCGACCGGGCCGGGAGCGGGACGTCGCCGGTGCCGGGGTCAGAACAGGCTGAGGACGCCCAGCACGCCGACTGCGAGGCCGAGCGCCAGCGAGACCGCGATCAGCACCGCGTGCACGGTGAGGAACCGGGTGGGGCGGCCGGCGTCGTCGCGGGAGCGCGGGTCGGCGGCGATGCGCCGCCAGAAGCTCGGCCAGATCAGGAGGTTCCATCCGGCGGTCACGATGAGCAGGACGGACCAGGCGACAGGAAGATTCACACGGCAAGTATCGCCCTCGGCTCCTCGGGCCGGCAGCGGTCGGCAACGAGGCGCGGCTGCGGCCGGTCGGTATCGCCCTCAGCCCTCGGGCCGGCGGGTCCGTCGGCCCGCTCCCGGTCGTCCGCGCCGCGCCCCGGGCACCTGCCACGAATGCGCGACCGCTCCGCCGCCGTTTCCCTCCTCGATGTCGGTGTGCCCGGGTAGTGTCGCGACCATGACCTTGACCGTGCGCCGCGTCACCTACGACGACCAACCCGAGTACCAGCGCCTCGGCTCCGAGGCGTTCGGCGGCGGGCCACGCCCGGTCCCGTCGCGCGAGACGTGGGAGTCGACGTCGAACCGCGAGTGGGCCGTGTTCGACGACGGCGCACTCGCGGCCCGGCTGCGCGTGTACGGGTTCACGTCGTGGTTCCACGGCGGGCGTGTCCCGACCGCCGGGATCGCGGGAGTCGCCGTCGAGCCGGAACGGCGGGGCAACGGACTCGTCGGCGCGATGTTCGATGCCGCCCTCGAGGAGGCCCGCGAGCGCGGCGAGGCGATCTCGACCCTCTTCCCGAGCGCCCCCGGCATCTACCGGAGGCTCGGCTACGAGGTGATCGGTTCCTTCGACGACGTCGACGTGCCGCTGGACCGGGTCGCGCGCACGGCCGCGCCGTCGGGCGTCGTCACGCGGCGCGCCACCACCGCCGACGTCGAGGCGATCACC
The DNA here is from genome assembly GCF_014892515.1 of Myceligenerans pegani. Lineage (GTDB taxonomy): Bacteria > Actinomycetota > Actinomycetes > Actinomycetales > Cellulomonadaceae > Myceligenerans > Myceligenerans pegani. Next base: position 150,695 of record NZ_JADBGR010000104.1, on the reverse strand, counting down.
GCGGTGCACGCCGCGTGGGCGGCCGGGCAGAACGGCCCGATCAGCCGGGCCGAGGAGCCGTTCTGGACGTCCCCGGAGAAGTACGTCGAGGAGTACACGGGCATCACGCTCGCCGTGGAGGACGGCACCGTCGTGGGCTTCGCGAGCTGGACCCGCGGCTCGGGCGACACGCCGGCGACGACGGTGATGGAGGTCGACGACCTGATCGCGTTGACGCCCGACGCGGCGCGGGCCCTGTGGCGCACGCTCGGCTCGTTCTCGACGGTGGTCGGGACGGCCCGGGTGGCGACGTCGGGCAGCGGGGCGGGGATCGACCCGGCCTGGCTCGTGCTGCCGGATCTCAGCCTGCGACGGGTCGTGGAGCATCCGTACATGCTCCGCGTCCTGGATGTGGAGCGGGCGCTGGAGGGCGCGTGGCTCGCGCCGGTGGCGGGCCCTGTCCCGTTCGCCGTGGCGGACACCTCCACGCGCACGGAGCGGCGCGGCGGGGCGGACCTGTCGCACGGCGGGGCGGACCTGTCGGGAGCGTGGACGATCGACGTCTCCGCCGGCGTGGCACATCTCGAACGGGACCAGATCGACGTGGTCGACGCGCACCACGATCGTCCCGTGCTCACGGCGAACGGCCTGGCCCTCCTGTACGCGGGGGCGCAGTCGGCGCGGAACCTGCGCATGGCGGGTCACCTGGAGGGCACCGAGAAGTGGGACTCCGCCCTGACCGCGATGTTCTCGGGGCGGCAGGTGCACGTGCGGGACTACTTCTGACGCGCATGCCCGCCCGCACCTTCCGGCTGATCACCACCTGGAGCATCCCCGCCCCCGCGCCGCGGGTGTGGGAGGTCCTCGCCGACCCCGGGTTCACCTGGCCTGCCTGGTGGCCTGGCCTGCACGCCGAGCGCGTCGGCATGATCGCGGGCCCCGACGGGCTCGGTGGGGCGGGGTCGTGGGTACGGCTGCGGGTGCGGAGCCCGGTGGGCGGCACGCTCGATCTGCGCCTGGACCTCGTCGAGGCCCACGCTCCCGGCCCCTTGCGATCCGGGCCGGAGCACCCTGGGCCCGAGCACCCTGGGCCGGGGCGCCCTGCGCAGAAGCGGCCCGGGCGGGCCAAGCTGCGGGTGTCGGGCGACCTGCGTGGTGGCGGGTCGGTGGCGGTCTCCGAGCGACCGGACGGCCCCACCGAGGTGCGTCTGACCTGGGTCGTCATTCCGACAAAAGGACGGCCGGCCCTGGTCGCCCGAGCCGCGCCCGCGCTCTGCGTCTGGGCCCATGCCCGCGTGATGCGGGCGGGAGAACGCGGCCTCACGCGGCATCTGGCACGGGCCCTCGCACCGTCGTGAGCGACGTCACCGCGAGATCCTTGTGACCTGCACCACCAACTTTGTTCCAGTCTTCACAAGCGTCCTACAGTGGATCGCGTGAACCTTCCGCGCACCACTGAGAAGCCCCTCGCGACCGACGTCGACGTCGCGCTGATCGGCGGCGGCATCATGAGTGCCACGCTCGGCGCCCTGCTGTCCGTCCTGGAGCCGAGCTGGCGGATCGGCATCTACGAGCGGCTCGACGAGGTCGCCCAGGAGTCGTCCAGCCCCTGGAACAACGCGGGCACCGGCCACGCCGCGCTCTGCGAGCTGAACTACACGCCGGAGCGCAAGGACGGCTCGGTCGACATCTCGAAGGCCGTCAAGATCAACGAGCAGTTCCAGACGTCGCGCGAGTTCTGGAACCACCTGCTCACGGCCGGTCTGATGGAGGGCACCGACTTCATCAACGTCACCCCGCACATGACGTTCGTGCGCGGCGAGAAGAACGTGGACTACCTCCGGCGCCGCTGGGAGACACTGCGCGAGCACCCGCTGTTCGAGGACCTGGAGTTCACCGACGACCGCGCCGTGATCGCCGAGTGGGCCCCGCTGCTCACCACCGGCCGCGACGCCGACGAGCCCGTCGCCGCCACCCGCGCCGCGGCCGGGACCGACGTCGACTTCGGCGCCCTCACCCGCAAGCTGATCGACCTGCAGGTGCGCCAGGGCGCCGACCTGCACACCAACCACGAGGTCACCGGCCTGAAGAAGCTGCGTGACGGACGCTGGCGCCTGTCGCTGCGCGACCGCACCTGGAACGCCGAGACCCGCGGCAGGACCGTCACGGCGCGCTTCGTGTTCGTCGGCGCGGGCGGCGGTGCACTGCCGCTGCTGCAGGCCGCGGGCATCAAGGAGATCCGCGGCTACGGCGGCTTCCCGATCTCCGGCGAGTTCCTGCGCACGTCGAACCCCGACGTCGTCGCCGAGCACAACGCCAAGGTGTACGGCAAGGCCGAGGTGGGCGCTCCGCCGATGTCCGTGCCGCACCTCGACACCCGCGTCGTCGACGGCCAGAGCTACCTCATGTTCGGCCCGTACGCCGGGTTCTCGCCCAAGTACCTCAAGAAGGGCAAGTACCTGGGGCTGATCACCAGCCTGCGGGCGCACAACCTGTTCTCGATGCTCGGCGCGGGCCTGAAGAACCTCGACCTGACGCAGTACCTCGTGGGCCAGGTCGCCGCGGCCCCGGAGACGAAGTTCTACGAGCTGCAGAAGTTCATGCCCACCGCGAAGCCGGGCGACTGGGAGAAGATCACCGCCGGCCAGCGGGTCCAGGTGATCAAGTGGGTCAAGGGCAAGGGCGGCGTCCTGGAGTTCGGCACGGAGGTCATCGCGGCGCAGGACGGCTCCATCGCCGGCCTGCTCGGCGCCTCGCCGGGCGCGTCCACCGCGGTGTCCGCGATGCTCGGCGTGCTGGAGCGGTGCTTCGCCGACCGCTACGACGGCTGGCGGCCGCAGCTCGCGACGATGATGCCGTCCCTGGCCGGCGAGGGCTCGTCGATCGCCGACGACGCCGCCGCGCTCGCCCGGACAGAACGCGTCGCCGCGCGCTGAGACGCCGCGAGCCGAGATCGCACCGTCACGCGACGAACGCCGCGGGGTCGGCAGGCACTCACCTGCCGACCACGCGGCATTCGTCCGTCCGCGGCCGCCCGCGACGGAGCGGCGGTCTGGGCACCGATCTCCTCCGCCTGGGCGCGGCGGCCGGCGAACGAGGCACGCGCGTCAGTGGTAGATGCGCGGGCTACCGAACGACTTGCAGTGAGGCGTGGACGTGAACGTGATACACGTCGACTTCAGGCGGTACGCGCCGCCTCCCCCAGGGTTGCCGTGGTCGCTGTTGCCGCGCTCGAAGTACACCGCGCCGGCACGACTGGCGCTGCTGTAGATCACCGTGGTGCGGGACGAGTTCCAGCGCAGGCGGTCGTCCGCGAAGCCCCAGGTCTGCGGGCCGACCTTCCCGTCCCTGCCCAGGCCGTTGTCGTCCTGGTACTCCCAGGTCGCGCTCGCGGTACCCGGCCCGAACTTGCCGTCGATGTCGGCCTGGGTGATGTACCCCTCGGCGTACAGGATCGCCTGCCAGGCGCGCACGCTTCCGGTGTCCCACGAGTCGGCGCACCCGTTGCAGAGCGAGTTGCCGATCTCGTCGTAGTGGTCGCCGAAGTCGTCGGTCAGCCCGCTCCCGCCGTCCCAGAAGCTCGTGCTGTACGCGCCCTCGTCGGCCTCCGTGGCCGAGGCCGTGCCGGCCATCCCGAGGGTTGCCACCAGCGCCCCGACCGCCACCGCGGCCAGACGCGTCACCATCCGTGATCCACGCATCCGTGAACCCACCTTCCTTTCGTCGTGCTTCGTCGCACGGCAGGCCGGGCGGTCCGGCCGGCCGAGGCGCCCGTTGACACGGGCGCCGGGTTCGTCAGCCGTCGCCGTGTCTAGTGGTGGATCCGCGGGCTTCCGAAGGACTCGCAGTGGGTGGACGCGCACGCCTTGATGATGCGATAGGCGCCCCCGCCCTCGGCGTTGCCGTGGGCGCTGTTGCCGCGCTCGAAGTACACCGAGCCCTCGGCGCCCCGGTAGAGCACCTGGGTCCTGGACGAGTTCCACCGCAGTTGGTTGTCGGCGTACCCCCAGGTCTGCGGTCCGACCTGCCCGTCCCTCCCCAGGTCGTGGTCATCCTGGTAGCTCCACGTCGCGCTGGCCGTGTTCGGCCCGAACCTGCCGTCGATCTGCGTGTGCGTGAGGTATCCCTCGACGAACAGGATCGCCTGCCAGGCCCGGACGCTTCCCGTGTCCCAGGAGTCGGCGCAGCCGTTGCACAGCGAGTTGCCGATCTCGTCGTAGTGGTCGCCGAAGTCGTCGGTCAGCCCGCTCCCGCCGTCCCAGAAGCTCGTGCTGTACGCGCCCTCGTCGGCCTCCGTCGCCGACGCGGTCGCGGACACACCCGCGACCGTCACCAGCGCCCCGACCGCCACCGCGGCCAGACGCGTCACCATCCGTGATCCACGCATCCGTGAACCCACCTCTCTCTCGTCGCGCTTCCTCGCACGGCTCGCCGGTCGCCGGCTCACCGGATCGCCCCGTGGGCACGGACCGCTGAGGGCCTCATGTGGGGGAAACGGTCATCACGGTATGAAGCGGGGCGACGTCGCTCAATACCTTTCAACCCCCGCTGAAACATCCGCGCTTGCCGCCGGGTGTAGAACGGTGAGGTGGACCCCGTCGTCGCCGAGTACCTGCGCGAGAAGGCGGGCGCGCTGCGCCGCCACCAGGACGCCGTGCGGACCGACGTGCCCGACAGCGTGCACCAGGCGCGCGTCGCCGTCCGCAAGATCCGCAGCGCCCTGCGCGTCTTCGCCGCCGACGAGCCCGGGGCGGGATCGCTCGGCAGCCGCCTCCAGGAGTGGGGCCGGGTGCTCGGCAGGGCCCGCGACGCCGAGGTGTTCCGCGAGCTCCTCCGCACCCGCGTGTCGGCGATGAAGGCCGACGACGCCGGAGGTCCCGAGGTCGCGGATCTCGCCGACCGGCTCGACGGCCGGCTCGCCGACGAGTACGAACGCGCCCGGACCGCCGTCGTCGAACTCCTCGACACGCCCGGGCACGTCGCGCTGCTCGCGGACCTCGACGCCTTCATCGGTGCCCCGGGGGAATCCGCTGCCGAGCCCTCCTGCCCGGCACCCGGCGACCCTGCCGGTCACGCGCGGGACGCACGCCGGCCGGCCGGAGCGGTACGGGGCCGGCCCCCGGCGAGCGACGAGGCCCGCCGCCTCGTCGCCGCCGCGCGGAGCGCACGGAAGCGGTTCGTCACGCTGGAGCGAAAGGCCGGCCAGCGCACGGGAACGGCCGCCGACGTCGCCTGGCATCGCGCCCGCCGTGCGGCCAAGCGGGCACGCTACGCGGCCGAGCTCGTCGCGGACGCCGTGCCGGGCGAGCCCGGCCGCAAGGCACGCGACCACGCCAAGCGCCTCAAGAAGGTGCAGTCCCACCTCGGCGCGCGGCAGGACGACGTCGCCCTCCGCGACTGGCTGGAACAGGAACGCTCTCGCGCGAAGTCGGACGGCGAGGACCTGGCGCCGTACGACACCCTGCTCGCCGCCGTCGACGACAGATCGGAGCGGAGTCGGCCGGGTTGTGAGTGACGCCGGCCGTCCTAGGTTGGAAGAAGGTCATGAAGCGGCCGCCCGGGTGGAGCACGAGTCCGCCGCGGACCGTGTTCTGCCGCCAGACCGCCCGGCCGGACGCCGGGCGCGACGACGACAGGAGACCGACCATGAGCGAGACGGGAACCCCGTACGAGGGAGGATCCGGTTCGCGGTCCACCTCGCCGTCCGGCAACGACACGTCCCGGACGGGGACAGGCCCGACCGGAGTGAGGGAACGAGTGACGGACACGGCGGCGGAGGCCGCCGACGCCGGCCGGACCATGACCGAGGACGTCAAGGAGAAAGCGCGCGACGTCGCCCACGAGACGACCGCCCAGGCTCGCGGCCTGCTCGACCGCACCCGGTCCGAGCTCGACTCGCAGGCGCGGTCGCAGCAGCAGTGGGTGGCGGACAGCCTGCACGCGATGGAGGACGAGCTGGGCCGGATGGCGAGCGCGTCCCGGGACCCCGGGTACGCGACCGACCTGGTCCGGCGGGCCGGAGACGCGACCGGGCAGGCCGCCCGCTGGCTGGAGGACCGGGAACCCCGCGCGATCCTGGGGGAGATCGAGGACTTCGCCCGGCGCCGGCCCGGCGTGTTCATCGCCCTCGCGGCGGGAGCGGGCCTGGTGGTCGGGCGGTTCCTGCGCGGGATGAAGGACGCGAGCGGGACCGGGGAGGGGCATGAGCCGGCGGCGGTCAACGCGCCGGCCGGGCGCCCCGCGCCGGCCTCGGCACCGGCCGGCGAGACGACCGGTACGGTCCCGACCGCCCCCGCCGTCCCGGGTGACGCCTCGCCCGACGAGCCGCCCGCCCCGACGTCGTCCGAGAGCACGGTGCGGCCGACGATCCCGCCGCCCGTCCCGCCCCCGGCTCCCGGAACCCAGGCCGGAGGTGGCACCCATGCCTGACACGACCGAACCCCGAGGCCCCGCGGCGCCGGCCTCCTCCCCCGCGACACCGGTCCGGGACGACGAACGAAGCCTGGGCGAGCTGGTCGGCGAGGTCGGTCGCGACCTCTCCACGCTCGTCCGGCAGGAGATCGAGCTCGCCAAGGCCGAGATGAGGCAGTCGGCCCGGCGCGCCGGGAAGGGCGCCGGGATGTTCGGCGTCGCCGGCGTCGCCGGCCATCTGGTCCTGCTGTTCCTGTCACTGGCCCTGTGGTGGTGGCTCGGCTCGCTCGTCGGCGGCGGCTGGTCCGCACTGATCGTCGCGGCCGTCTGGGCGGTCGTCGCCGCGGTGCTCGCGATGCGCGGGCGCAGCGAGCTGCGCGCGGTCGACGGGGCGCCCGAGACGGCCGACTCGGTCAAGAAGATCCCGCAGGCTCTCCGAGGACACGAGGAGAAGAACTCATGAGCACGAACGATCCCGAGGCGATCCGAGACGACATCGAGCGCACGCGGGGCGAGTTGAGCCGCGACGTGGACGCGCTCGGCGACCGCGTGAACCCGAGTCACATGGCGCGACGCCGGATGGACCGCATGAGGTCCGGCGTGACGCACCTGAAGGAGCGTGTCATGGGCACGACGCACGACACGGTGGGCACGGCGCAGGACACCGGGCACGAGATGGCGGACAAGGGGCGCGAGGCGGCGGCGTCGGCCGCGGACCGCGCCCGCGGCACCGCGTCCTCGGTGGCGGAGACCGTCGGTTCCACGCCGCGCGCCGTGCGCGAGCAGACGCAGGGCAATCCGCTGGCGGTCGGCATGGTGGCCTTCGGCGTGGGGCTCGTCGTCGCCTCCCTCCTGCCGTCGAGCCGCACCGAGCGGCGCGCCGCCGTCGCGGTCGAGGAGAACGCCGGGCCGATCGAGGACGTCAGGGCCGGCGCCACCGAGGCCGTGCACGACCTCCAGGAACCGGCGCGGGAGAGCGCCGAGGCCGTGCGGGACGCCGCGAGCGACGCGGCGCGGTCGCTCGGCGAGCACGGTCGCGAGGCCGCCGACGACATCCGTTCGCGGGCGACCGGCGAGGGCTGAGCACGCCGATGTCCGCCCGTCCGAACCCCGACCCGCCCCCGGACGCGGAGCGTGCGCCGGACTCGCCGCCGAACCTGCGCCGGCAGAGCTGGACCTCCGCACTCCGAGCCACGGTGCGGCAGTTCTCCCGCGACCAGTGCCTGGATCTGGCCGCGGCGCTGACCTACTTCGCCGTGCTTGCAGCGGCGCCCGCCCTGCTCGCGCTCGTGTCCGTGCTGGGGCTGGTGAGCGACGGGGAAGAGGCGGTCGACCGGGTGGTCGGCACGCTCGACGGCGTGGTGCCGCCGGACGTGCTGTCGGTGGTGGGGCCGCTCGTCGAGAACGCCGCCGGTGCCGGCGGGCGCGCCGGCATCGCACTGATCGTCGGCGTCGCCGTCGCGCTGTGGTCGGCCTCCGGGTACGTCAGCGCCTTCGGACGTGCGATGAACCGCATCTACGAGGTCGACGAGGGCCGGCCGTTCTGGAAGCTGCGCCCCGTCCTGCTGCTGGTCACCGTGGTCACGGTGCTGATCGCCGCCGTGATCGTGGCGGCGATCGCGCTGAGCGGCCCCGTCGCGCGAGCGGTGGGTGACGCCGTGGGGCTCGGGGCAGCGGCCGTGACGGTGTGGGACGTCGTGAAATGGCCGGTGGTGCTCGCGCTCGTGGTCGTCCTCGTCGCGATCCTGTACCACGTGACGCCGAACGTACGCCGGCCCAGGATGCGCTGGATGAGCACGGGCGCGTTCGTCGCGATCGTGCTCTGGGTGCTCGCGTCCGCCGCGTTCGCCGTCTACGTCGCGACGTTCTCGAACTACGACGCCACCTACGGATCGCTCGCCGGGATCATCGTGTTCCTCCTGTGGCTGTGGATCACGAACCTCGCGCTCCTGTTCGGCGCCGAGCTCGACGCCGAGCTGGAGCGCGGCCGGGAGCTGCGGAACGGCATCCCGGCGGAGGAGTCGCTGCGGCTTCCGCCCAAGGACGTGCGCGCGAGCGAGAAGCGCGAGGCGAAGCACCGCAGGGAGATCGATCGCGGGCGGGAGCTGCGGGAGGCGGCCCTGCGCGAGTGAGACGAGGCGCTCGGGGCGCCGCAAGGACGGGCCGGCCCTCGACGTCGCACGGTCCCGGCCGCACGGGCAGACGGCCGCACGGACGAACCTCAGCCCTCGACGTCGAACGACCCGAGCGCCTGCCCGTTCCGGAACGCCCTCTCCCGTGCGTAGCCGTGGAAGCGCTCGAGCATGTCGAGCTGCCCGTGGGCCCGGTCGATCAGCTCGTCGAGCTGCCGGGGATCCAGGCCCATCTCGTCGGCGTGCCGGCGCAGCGTCCGCCAGCCGCCGACCTTCGCCACCACCGCCGCGCGCATGAACTCGGTGTCGAACGCCGCCGACATCGGCGACCGCCGCGTGATCCTGCCGTTGAACTTGAGCCGGCCCGCCCGCTCACCGATCCAGGCCGCCGCCTGCCGATGCGGGCGGCGGGGCACGTGGAGCCGGTCCAGCAGGTCCCGGTACAGCTCGCGCTCGGCGCGGAGCTGTTCGGTCGCCTCTGCCAGTTCGGCATGGAAGGGCGTGTCGCGGTAGGTCCCCGCCATGAACTCCATGCGCTCCAGGCCCGCCGTGGCCCCGGTGAAGTGGTCGGAGAGGTAGAGACCGAGCAGACGGCGGTCGAGCGACTCCGGGATCCGGACGTTCCCGCGGTGTCGCAGCGGCAGGACCGACGATCCCGGCGGCCGCGTCGTCGCGGGACGGAGGGTGGCGGAACGCATCCCCTGGCCGATCGCCATGCCCCGCAGCAACTCCGCGACGGCCTCCGCCGCGGTCCGGCGCGGCACCCAGCCGAGCTCGGACCGGAGCCGGGTGCTGTCCAGCACCGGCACGGTCATCGCCATGTCGAGCCAGCCGGGATCGGTGCGGATCAGACGTGCGTCGTAGGCGGCGGCGAGCGCCATGCGGGCCGCGGCCGGCGGCACCTCGACCAGTCTGCCGTGGTCGACGAGCCGCGCGAGGTCCCGGGCGAGCAAGAGGTCGTCGGCGGCGACGTTGAACGCCCCGCGTGCCCGTTCGAGGATGACGCGGCGGTACGCGTCCGCGGCGTCGTCGGCGTGGACGGCCTGCGCGCGGATGCCGGCCGGCAGGGGCAGCACCGGGAGCCTGCCGTGTCGCAGCAGCCGGAGCGGTACGAGCGGGCCCAGGAAGTAGCGCGCCACCGACCTGGCGGCGTCGCCCTGGAAGGTCAGCGCCGGTCTCAGCCGCGCCACGGCGATGTCGGGGTGGGCCGCCTCGATCTCGTCCAGCACCCGCTCCTGCGCGGCCTTGTCCACGCTGTAGTGCGACGTCGGGATGCCGTCGGTGGGCCAGTCCTCGTCCTGCGGCACGTTGTTGCCCACCGGGGAGTACGCCCCGACGGACGACGCGACGACGAGGTGCGGCACGCCGGCCCGGACGGCCGCCTCGGCCACCCGGCGTGTGCCGTCGACGTGCGTGCGGCGCAGCAGGTCCCGTTCGCGGTTGGGCTGGACCAGCCAGGCGAGGTGCACGACGGCGTCCGCACCGCGGAACGCCTCGGCGAGCGCCGCGATCATCGCCTCGCCGGCGCCCTCGGCGGCGACGTCGACCGGCCTCCACTCGGCGTGCCGGTACGGCGCGGCGCCACGGTCGGGGAATCTGCGGGCCATGCCCAGCAGGGACGTGATCCGCGGTTCGCGATGCAGGGCGCGCAGCAGCGCGGTCCCGACGTTTCCGGTGGCTCCGACCACGACGACGCGCATGGAACCACCGTGGCACCCGCGCCGGGCGCTCGCACCCGGCGGCACCTCAGACGGGCAGTCCCCGCTCCCCCGCCCGGACGGTGACGATGCCGGCGAGGATCAGCGCGCCTCCGACGATCTGCACCGGGGCCGGGGCCTGGCCCAGCAGGAGCCAGGCGGCCAGCACGGCGAACATCACCTCGGTCAGTCCGACGAACGACGCCAGCCGTGCGCCCAGCCGGCGGCTCGCCGCGATCCCCGCCACGTAGGCGACGGCGGCGGTGACGACCCCCAGCCCGAGCACCGGCACCCACCAGGGAATGGTGAAGCCCTGGAATCGCACGGCCTCCGCCGCCACCCGCAGCGGCACGACCCCGACGAGCCCGGCGACCAGCAACGACACGCCGCCCGCGAGCAGCCCGCCGGACGCGAGGGCGACCGGCGGCAGCCCCGTCGGCCGCGCCGACATCACGAAGTAGCCGGCCGCGCCGACCATGGCGCCCAGCGCCCAGAGCACTCCGGGCACGCTGATCCCGCCGTCGCCCGCGAGGTCGAGCACCAGGACGAGCCCGCCGAGCGCCACGACCCCGCCGACGCAGGTGAGCAGGCCCGGCCGCCGGCCGTGCCGCGCCCACATCCAGCCGACGACGGCCACGGGCGCGAGGAACTCGATGAGCAGCGCCACGCCGACGTCCAGGTACGACACCGCGTAGAAGAACGTGAGCTGCGTGCCCGCCACCGCGACCAGGCCGTACACCAGGAGCGACCAGACGTTCGCGCGGAGCAGGGCCCACCGGCCACGGAGCGCCAGGATTGCCGGGAGTGCCAGCACGGCGCCGCCGATGAGGACCCGGACGGTGACGGCCGCGCCCGCCGTCCACCCGGCGTCGAGCAGGCCGCGGGCGAACGGGCCCGAGAGCGAGAACGTCGCCGCGGCGAGCAGGGCGAAGGCGATGCCGGCCGTCGCCCGTGCGCCGGAGCTCGCGCCGGCGGGACCCGGCGGCGTCGCGGCGGCACGTTCGCCGGCCACGGCGGCCGGGCCGCTTCCCGATCCGCCGATGTCATGAGTCATGTCCGCCATGACTCATGACCGTAGAGCTCGGCGAGGTAATGTGTCAACATGCTTTTCGAGCATGACACCGAACCGAACCTGCGAGCCGCCGTCGCCCTCGTGAACTCGGCGGAACCGCCCCGCACGCTCGAGACGGTCGCCGACCTCGACGCCTTCTACACCGCGCACGGCTACACCGTCCGGCACGACGGCGACGAGGCCGAGCTCGCTGCCGTCCAGGCGCTGATCCCCCGGTTGCGCGAGCTCCTCACCGCGGACCGGGACACGGCCGCCGAGCTGGCCAACCGGATCCTGGCCGACGTCTCGGCCGTACCCCGCCTCGTCCGCCACGGCGAGACCGACTGGCACCTCCACTCCGTGCCCGACGACGCCCCGTTCGCCGATCACGTCGCCGCGGAGACGGCGCTCGCCATGACCGACCTGATCCGCGCCGACGAGATGTCCCGCCTGTCGGTCTGCGCCGATCCGACCTGCGAGGGCCTGGTCCTCGACCTCTCCCGCAACCGCTCCCGCAAGTTCTGCAGCACGCGGTGCAGCAACCGCGCCGCCGTCGCCGCGTACCGCGACCGACGGCGTGCGTGAGTACCCTGCCCACCATGACGCTGCGCATCGCGATGTGGTCCGGCCCCCGCAACCTGTCGACCGCGATGATGCGCAGCTTCGGGAACCGGCCGGACACGTCCGCGGTCGACGAACCGCTGTACGCGGCCTACCTCGACACCACCGGGATCGACCATCCCGGCGCCGCGGAGGTCATCGCGTCCCAGTCCCCCGACCCGGCCACGGTACTGCGCGAGCTCACGACCGGCGTCGTCCCCACGGCCGTGCAGTACCAGAAGCACATGACGCACCACGTGCTGCCGAGCACGCCCCGCGAGCCCCTCGCTCTCCTCACGCACGCGTTCCTGATCCGCGATCCCGAGCGCGTGCTGGTCTCCTACGCCAAGGTCCGCTCGGAGCCCACGCTCGAGGACCTCGGCCTGCCGCAGCAGGTCGAGTTGTACGAGCGGTTCGGCGGCCCGGTGGTCGACGCCGCCGACGTGCTGCGCGACCCCCGCGCCACCCTCACCGCGCTGTGCGCGGCGCTCGGCCTGGAGTTCGACGACGCGATGCTGTCCTGGCCGCCCGGACCCCGCGAGGAGGACGGCGTCTGGGCGAAGCACTGGTACGCGGGCGTCGAGGCGTCCACCGGCTTCGCCACGGAGTCCCCGGGCACGCGCGACCCGCTCCCGGAGCGCCTGCGCCCCCTCCTGGAACGCTGCCTGCCGTACTACGACCGCCTCGCGCCGTACGCGCTCCGTCCGTGATGTCACCTGAACCCGTGCCGGGACAGACCGACGCCGGCCCGCGCCCACGCCGCGCCCGGCACGCCGTCGTGCGGCCGCACCGCACGGACCAAGCCGCCCCCGATCGGGCGCCCTGACCGGGACGCCCACCGATCTCCATCAGAAGAGGACCACCCATGCTGCAGACGTTCGACGAGCGCAACCGTGACCTGCAGGTCTGGATCAACGGCAGGCTCACCCATCGCGACGAGGCGCGCGTCAGCCCGTTCGACTCCCTGGTCCAGGGTGGCGACGGCGTCTGGGAAGGACTGCGCCTGCACGACGGGCGCATCTTCGCCCTGACCGAGCACCTCGCGCGCCTGCGCCGCTCGGCGAAGGCGCTGGCGTTCACGGAGATCCCGTCCGACGAGGACGTCATCGGCGCGATCCGCGAGACCCTCGCCGCCAACGACATGCGTGACGACGTGCACATCCGTCTCACGCTCGGCCGCGGCGAGAAGATCACGTCCGGCATGGACCCGCGGCTCAACCAGGCCGGGCCGACGCTCATCGTCCTCGCGGAGTTCAAGCCGCCGGTGTACGACGCCGGCGGCATCACCCTGGTGACCTCGTCCGTGCGGCGCCACCGCGCCGACTCGCTGGATCCGAAGATCCACCACAACAACCTGCTCACGTCGATCCTGGCGAAGATCGAGGCGAACGTGGCCGGCGCCGACGACGCGCTCATGCTGGACGACGCCGGCTACATCGCCGAGACCAACGCGACACACGTGTTCCACGTCGCGGGCGGCGTCCTGCGCACCTCCACGACGCGGGCCTGCCCGGAGGGCATCACCCGCGCCACGGTGCTCGACCTGGCCGCGGAGGCCGGCATCCCGACCTCCGTCGGCGACTTCTCGCTGACGGACCTGTACACCGCCGACGAGGCCTTCGTGACCGGCACGATGGGCGGCCTCGCGCCGGTCCTGTCGGTGGACGGCCGCCCGATCGGCGCGGGTACGACGGCGGACGGCGGGCCGGCATCCGGCCCGGGCCCGGTCACCGCACTGCTGACGTCGGCCTACGCCGACCTCACGGCGACGTCGGGCACGCCGGTCTGCTGACCTTTCTCCGGCCCGGGGGCCTCAGGCAGGCGCGCCGAGCACGGAGGCCGGCATCACCGGTTCCGTGGACTCCGCTCCCGACGTCCGCCACGCACTCTTCTGCGCGCGCGGCTTGAGGTCGGCCATCAGGCTCAAGCCCTCCGGCAGGTCGGAACCGTCGAGCCGCAGGGGGACGACGAGACTCGACCGCGCCGGGATCCTCTCCGACAACGTCACCCGCCACGTCGCGCACCGGCCACCGCCCACCGGCCGGAGACGGACCGCCGCGCGGGCACCGGAGTCGGAAAAGCGTGGCGCCACGTCCTCGCGCCCGGGCAGGGTCCCGTCGACGACCGTCAGGTTCATCGCCGACGTGCCGAGGACCATGACGTCCGTACCGGCCGGCACGGGGGCGGCACCGACCGCGCTCACCGCCATCCACGCGATGACCCCGTCCGCGCCGGCGCCGGTCACGCTCAGGGCCACGGCGGCTTTCCACTCCGGCGCGGACGCGCCGGGCGTCGTCCTGGACAGGACCTTCTTCGCGATCCGGCCGCCGTCGGGCTCCGCGAGCTCCGCCTGGACCGTGCGCCCCGGCGACGGTCTGGCATCCATGAAGTGCTCGCCCACGGCCGACGCGGCGAGCAGCGCGTAGGTGCTCCCCTCCTGGAGGCCGTCGTCCAGCACGACCCGGGCCTCGCCGTCGGCCACGACGAGCGGGACCTCGGTGACGACACCGGTCTGCCCGTGCGCGAGAATCGCGGTGCCGGAGCTGAAGTCGTAGCCCTTCACGTCGCACCGGAACCTGACCTGCGACCCGGCCGCCACCAGCCTCGGGCCGGTCCTGATCCGCACGCCGAGGACGTGGGGCACGGCCTGCCGCGCGGCGCCGCCGGAGGGCATCACGTCGGGTGGAACGATCTCCTCCAGCGCGAGGCCTCCACCGCCGGACCCCTCCGCGGCGACCGCATCGGAACCGAACGGCGCGCCCACCGCGACGGTCGCGCTCATCAGCGCCGCCGCCCGGAGCACCGCACGACGCCCCACCGTCGAGCTGCCTGCGTCCACATGATCCTCCATCGTTCAGATGCCGTCGATGAGATCGGCGAACGCCCGTCCCATCGCTTCCGCCTGCACGACCGTCGGCTTCGGCAGGAACGGATCCGGGGATCCGCACACCTCGTTGTACGTCATGCCGAAGGCCTCCCGCACCGACCCGTGATCGACGCCGGCCGCCAGCTGAGAGACCGCGTCCACGGCGGTAGATCTCCTGCCCGCGAAGCGCGTTCGGTAGAACTGCCGGATGCGCCCCTGGGCATCGGTGGACAGGACGTCCCGGAGGACCGCGGAGTAGCGGCCCTCGGCCTCCCGGCGGGAGGCGACCAGCATTTCCCGGCGGGAGGCGACCAGCACCGCGTCCGCATCGGCGACGAGGTCCCTCGTGCTGAAGAGCGATTCGTCGCCGCCCAGGTTGTCCGACACGAACTCGTAGACGTCACCTGCGGGGATGCGAGCCGCGGCCTTCCCGGCAGCCAGCCTCACCCAGAGCGAATAGAGGTCGAAGCCCCAGCCACCGAGGTCGCCCGGCGTCCACGCGGACCATCCCCGCGGAACGACGCCGTGGCGTTCGTGCCCGCGGAGCGCCACCGCGAAGCGCCGGGCGTCCCGGATCTCGTCGAACACCCCGAGCTCCCGTGCGGCCAGGACCTCGCCCGCGGCCTCCAGGGCTTCGGGGGCCCCGAACGGGGCGTACGCCCGCCACGGGGCACCGGGGTGCGCGAGGCGCTGGATGGCTTGGACGAGGTAGTCGTCGGCCGCGTCCCGGTACCGGTCGAACGCGTCGCCACGGGCGGCGAACCCGCGTTCGACGTCGTGCGTCGCGCCGATGAACCAGTCGAGGTCGAGACCGTAGCCCGTCGCCGACGCCCGTCCGTCCAGTTCGGGAGGCGGCCCGGCGATCAGGCAGGCGTCGACGGGCTCGGCGGCGGGCGAGACGACGACCTTGTCGATCTCGCGAGACGTTCCCGCCAGGGTGAGGTCGGTGGCCTGTATCTGGTTGTAGTGCCAGGACCGCGGCATCGGATGGCCCATGTTCGCGACCCACGCGTACGCGGCACCGGCGATGAACGACGCCGCGGCCAGCCCTTCCTTGACCACCAGGTCGCACACGTTGCGCCCGCCGTAGACACCGACTCGAAGCGGGTAGGTCCCCGACACCGAGGAGACCGCGTCGTCGATGCCACGGAAGTGGTCCATCACCGGCCCTGTCACCGTCGCGCCGTGCGCATCGAAGTCCACCGCGAAGTAGACGACGGAGTTCTCGGGCAGGCCGACGACATGTGCGCGCTGCGTCGCCAGGACACCCAGACGGTAGCCGTTGTCGTAGGACATGTACGAGACGTCGTTCTCCATGACCTGATAGATCGGCAGGAGGCCGAACGACTTCGCCTTCAGGGCGCTGATCTCGTCGATACCCAGGAACTTGTCGTACGGAACGCCGTCGCGCTGCGTCACGCCGGACAGATAGCGGCCCACGACGCGGTAGCCCTTGTCCCGCGCGTCCTCGTAGTCCGCCGCGGCCAGTTGCAGGGCGTGGTCGAATCCGGTCACGTCCCGATCCGGGTCACCGCAGGAGACCATGAGCGCCATCCACGTGCCGGCACTCATGTCGCCCACGTCCGTCAGGGCCATGAACTCGCGGAACTCCGCGGCGGCGCGCCTGGTTCGGGCGTCGATGTCCCCGTCGACCACCAGCGGGTAGCCGTTGACCGTCAGCCACGCCTGGAACAGGTGGTCGAAGTAGGGCCCGCGGTGGACCGGCACGGGCTCGCCGTCCTCGTCCCGGTAGTCGCCCCTGAGCCGCCCCCTGGTCTGCGGCCCGAAAACGCCGTTCGCTTCCCGGGCCGGGACCCCGATCTCGATCTGGGTCGCGATCATGAGCGCGCGGTGCGTCGACCGGGAGAACAGCCCGTGCGTGGCGACCAGGTCGAGCGCGGGCTCGTCGGCGTACGTGCCGTTCAGCCAGCGCTGGACGGCTTGCACGGGCGCCGTGCCGCCGGAGATCAGGCGATACGTCTCCATCGACAGCAGCCACGCCATCATCTTGACGTCCACGTGCGGATCGGCTGCCCCGAGGCCCAGGGCGACCCGCAGGTCCGCCACGCTGCCGCTCATCATGCCGAACGCCGGATCCGGGTCGCCTGCCCCCGGGTGGTAGAAGGCGCTGGGCAGCCCCGGCGAGCCCTTGCACCACAGGGCGCAACTCAAGATCATCAGAAGGCGGGTGTCCGTCGTCCCGCCGTCGATCCGGCCGATCCGGGCGCGGAACGCCGCCCTCGCCGCGTCGCCGAACCCCGGTACGAGCGGCGAGATCCCCAGCTCGGCCTGGAGAGCCCTCTGCACCCCCTGGACGGTCTGCCAGCCGATGACTCCGTCCTCGTCCAGGGTCTCCCAACCGGGGCGGGAACCGTAGTTGGCGTTGAGCCACGCCTGCGACTCCAGCACGTGATCGTTCACTGAGGCATCCCTACTCGCACGTGTCGTCAGCCTGTCCGCGCACTTCACGGCACGAAATTCACCCGGTCGATGATTCGGGACGCACGCTAGGACGAGCGCGGAAGCGAGTCAAATCGGATGTTCTACCGCGTGGTCGCGATCGCGGGGAGGACCACCCGGTCCCAGCCCGCGGCGAACCTCGGCTTGAAGAAGCCGAGGTGTCCCACCCGATCGCCGCCCAGCTCGGCGGGCGTGACCTCGCGGTGGGTCAGGTCGGCGCCGGAGTACCACCTCTCCATGGCCTCGGTGGTCTCCCGGGTCACGAGTTCGTCGTCGGTCATGTGCAGGGAGACGATGGGCATCTCGACCGAACCGTACGCGTCGGCGGCGTGCGGGACCTCGCCCAGCAGGTACTCGGGGTGCTGCGCCCAGCGCAGCCACTGCCGCATGACCCCGGCGGGCGCGTTGCCCATGAACCGCACGCGCTTGCCCGGGTAGTACCCGTTCATCCTGATGACCACCGGAAGCAGCACCCGGAACGCGAACGGCGCCGCCCACGCCATGCGCGACCTGCTGATCTCGGCGTGCGGGTTCCCGCCCGCCACGAACAGCGCACGGTCCACCACCTCGTACTTCCCGAGGCCCAGGATCTGGCTGCCGAGGCTGTGCCCCACGTAGGTGACGGGGACGCCGTCGGCGTGTTCCGCCGCCCAGCCGACGACGTCGGCCGCGTCCCCGGCCCACGCGAGCAGGTCGGCATCGACCTCGCGCAGATGACGGCCGCCCGACGACGACGCGAACCCGCGGTAGTCGAACGTGACGGCGCGGATCCCGTGGCCCGCGAGCCACTCGCCGAAGCCCGCGTAGAACGACGCGGGCACGGCGAACGCGGGCACGATCACCGCGACCCCGCGAGGCTCACCCTCGGGCTCGAAGGTCCTGACGCCGAGCTCATGCCCGTCCCGCGCCCTGACAACCTGCCGAACGCCCCAGGCACCACCATCGTCGGTCGTCACGCGCCCAGACTACCCGAACCTGAAACCCCGAGTATCGGCTACCGGCGGCGAGCGACCGCGGAGAGCGCTGTGACGACATTCCCGACTACCACAGAACGTCAGGAAGTGGAGCACTATTCAGCGGTGGCTGAAACATTCAGGCAGGACCAAAAAGGCAGCAACATGACGAGAAAGTGGACTTAACGTGAACTCGTCCTTTGCGACGATCCCCGGACGATCGCCCAGGACGCTCCGGCGGACGTCCGTGGCGGAGACGTGCGCCTGTCAACCGAACAAGAAGGGCAACCATGCGCGCCAGAGCAATGCTGATCTCACTCGGAATCGCTGTCGCTTTCACGGGATTCTCCGCGACCACGGCGAGTGCTTACGACAACTCGAACCTCTCGATTTCGAGGTCGGAGTACGACACCGACTACTGCCTCTGCCACGACTACAGCGGCCTCGACTACACCGGCTTCAAGCACGACGCCGGCGGCGAGGCCCTGAAGCTGGTCGTGAAGAACAACGGCACCGCCGTGGCGCAGGTCGAGTTCCACCCGTGGGACGAGATCCTGTACGTCTACGACGGCAAGAACGACGGTGACACGATCTACGTCCGGGCGATGTGGTGGGAGGGCTCGGGCTTCGTCAGGGAGGACGGGGGACCCTACTGGGCGCCGGGGACGTCGAAGGAACTCGACATGAACAAGATCCAGATGGACTCCGACGACGACATCGACGAAGGCACGGTCGTGTACTTCAGGCTCTACGACGACAAGGACGGGAACGACCCGATCACCGACTGGTACCAGTACAACGGGCATGCCTGACAGCCGGACGCCCAGGGGGTGGTTGTCGACGACCGCCACTCCCTGGGCGTTCCCGCGCACTGGATCCGGATCTTCCCGCAGATTCGGTCGCTCACCCGCTGGCGTCCGGTCACCCAGCGCTCACAGCGCCTTGAGGATCTCCTCCACGCGGTCCTTCGCGTCGCCGAAGAGCATCGCGGTGTTCTCCTTGAAGAACAGCGGGTTCTGCACGCCCGCGTAGCCCGTGGCCATGGACCGCTTGAAGACGACGACGTCGCGCGCCTTCCACACCTCCAGCACCGGCATCCCCGCGATCGGCGAGCCCGGGTCCTCCTGCGCGGCCGGGTTCACGGTGTCGTTGGCGCCGATCACCAGGACGACGTCGGTCTCGCCGAAGTCCCCGTTGATCTCGTCCATGCCCTCGACGATGTCGTACGGCACCTTCGCCTCGGCGAGCAGCACGTTCATGTGTCCCGGCAGCCGCCCGGCGACCGGATGGATCGCGAACCGCACCCGCACGCCGCGCTCGGCGAGCTTCGCCGCGAGGTCCGCGACCGGGTACTGCGCCTTCGCCACCGCCATGCCGTAGCCGGGCGCGATGATCACGCTCCGGGCGGCGACGAGCTGGTCGGCGACCGCGGGCGGCGTCGTCTCGCGGTGCTCGCCGTCGTGCCCGTCCGACGACGCCGGACCGGCCGCTTGCCCGAACCCGCCGAGGATCACCGACACGAACGACCGGTTCATCGCCCGGCACATGATGTAGCTGAGGATCGCACCCGAGGACCCCACGAGCGCGCCCGTGATGATCAGCAGGTCGTTGCCGAGCATGAACCCCGCCGCCGCGGCGGCCCAGCCGGAGTACGAGTTCAGCATCGAGACGACGACGGGCATGTCTCCCCCGCCGATCGCCGCGACCAGGTGCCAGCCCAGCGCGAGGGCGAGCACGGTCATGAGCAGCAAGGGCACCACGGCCCCGCCCTCGCCCGCACCCGCGCCGCCGCCCGCCGAGCCCCCGGTCACCCCGCCGCCCGTCCCGAGCGCACCCAGGTACCAGGCCAGCAGCACCGCGCACGCCACCACGACGCCCAGGTTCAGCCAGTTCCGCGCGGGCAGCGTCACGGGCGCGGACCTGAGCCGCCCGGACAGCTTCCCGAACGCCACGAGCGACCCCGTGAACGTCACGGCGCCGATCAGCACCCCGAGGTAGATCTCGACGGCATGTACCGTGCCGCCGCCCGTGGCGTGCCCCTCCCCCGCCGCGCCCGGCGAGTACGCCGTGAGGTAGGACCCGAACCCCACCAGCACCGCCGCGAGGCCCACGAACGAGTGCAGCAGCGCGATGAGCTCGGGCATCTGCGTCATCTCGACGCTCCGCGCCCGCCAGGTGCCCACGGTCGCGCCGATGACCAGCACGAGCAGGATGAGCGCCGCCGTGACCCCGACGGGCCGCTCGGAGCGCACCAGCGCGAGCGCGATGGTCGCGCCGAGCGCCAGCACCATGCCTGCCATGCCGAGGTTCACGCCGCGCTTCGCGGTCTCCTGCCGGGACAGGCCCGCCAGCGACAGGATGAACAGCACCGCCGCCACGACGGAGGCCCCCTGGACCAGTCCGGTCGTCGTCATCGCGCGCTCCCCTCGGCAGGCGTCTCGTCGGCCTTGCGGAACATCCGCAGCATCCGCCGCGTCACGAGGAACCCGCCGAAGACGTTGATGCTCGCCACGGCCGCGGCGATGGTCGCCAGCACGGTCACCAGGAGCGACGAGGACCCGATCTGCAGCAGCGCGCCCACCAGGATGATGCCGGAGACGGCATTGGTCTGGCTCATCAGCGGCGTGTGCAACGCGTGGGTGACGGACCGGATCACGTAGAACCCGACGACGATCGCGAGCGCCAGCACCGTGAAGTGTCCGACGGTCTCGGCGGGTGACGCGGCGACGACCAGCCCGGCGAGGACGGCGGCCGCGACGGCGAGCGCCCCGGTGAGCCAGGTGGGGCGGCGCCGGGCGGGCGTCTCGGGGCCGACGGCGGTCGTGGTGCCGTCCGTGCCGTCCGCGGCCCTCGCCGCCGGGGCCGCGGGTGCCGCGCTGACCTGGACGGCCGGTGGCGGCCAGAGCACCTCGCCGCCGCGGGCGACGGTGATCCCGCGCTGCACGACGTCGTCCAGGTCGAGCCGGACCTCGCCGTCCTTGCCGGGCGTCAGCAGGGTGAGCAGGTTGGCGACGGCGGTGCCGTGCAGCTCGGAGGTGTGGCGCGGCATGCGGGCGGGCAGGTCGGTCCAGCCGAGGACGACGACGCCGCCCGGGGACACCACCCGCTCCCCCGGGACGGTGAGTTCGCAGTTGCCGCCGCCGGGTGCGGCGAGGTCGACGATCACGGAGCCGGGCCGCATGGCCGCCACGGCCTCGGCGGTGAGGGTGGTGGGCGCGGTGCCGCGCACGAGCGCGGTGGTGATGACGATGTCGGCCGCGGCGGCCTCGCGCGTGTAGAGGCGCAGGGCTGCGGCGAGCTGGTCCTCGGTGAGGGGTGCGGCGTAGCCGTCGGCGCTGACCTGCTGCTGCGCCTCGGGTTCGGAGACGAACTCGGCGCCCATGGACTCGATCTGCTCGGCCACCTCGGGCCGCACGTCGAACGCGCGGACGCGTGCGCCGAGCGCGGTGGCGGCGCCGAGGGCGGCGAGCCCGGCGACGCCGGCGCCGATCACGAAGACGGTGGCGGGCCGGGTGCTGCCGGCCGCGGTGACCTGGCCGCCGAACATGCCGGAGTACTCAACGGCGGCCTCGACGACGGCGCGGTAGCCGGCGACGTTGGACAGGACGGAGAGCACGTCGAGGGACTGGGCGCGGGAGATGCGGGGCACGGCGTCGAGGGCGAGGGCGGTGATCCCGCGCTCGGCCAGCGCGCGCACGCGGTCGGGGTGGGCGGCGGGGGCGAGCCGGGCGACGAGGGTCGATCCGGGTCGCATCAGCTCGGTGACGTCGTCGGGCACGACGGTGCAGACGACCACGTCCGACTCCCACGCGACG
This sequence comes from Myceligenerans pegani, assembly GCF_014892515.1. Lineage (GTDB taxonomy): Bacteria > Actinomycetota > Actinomycetes > Actinomycetales > Cellulomonadaceae > Myceligenerans > Myceligenerans pegani. The sequence goes on along the minus strand of NZ_JADBGR010000104.1, from coordinate 128,731 downwards.
GCGGGGTCGGAGACGACGAGCGCGCCGGCGGCGCGGTAGTCGTCGTCGGGCAGCCCGGCGGCGGCTCCGGCGCCCTCGGTGACGACGACGTCGTAGCCGAGGGCGCCGAGCCGCTCGACGGCCGACGGCGTCGCGGCGACCAAGGGCCCCGCGTCGTCGGGGATACCGATCTGCATCTGTGGCTACCTCTCCTCGTCGGTGCGGCGGGGTACGGGGAACGTGACCGGCAGCCGCGCGGGGTACCGGAGCCAGGGCGACGGCGCCCACTCGAGGTCGGCGGGGTCGCCGTCGAATGTCACGTGCAGGCGCCGGACCAGGGTCTCGGCGGCGATCCGTGCGATGACGCGCGCGAGCCGGGGCGCCGGGCAGGTGTGGGGCCCGCCGCCGAAGGAGAGGTGGGCGCGGTTGCCGATCTCCTCCCACTGGTCGTCGGGCAGGATCGCCGGGTCGTGGTTCGCGGCGTGCACGGACATCACGACGGCGTCGCCCCGCTCGATGAGCTTGTCGTCGAGCAGGACGTCGCGCGTGGCGTACCGCGGCACCATGTTCGGGTTGGGGGTCGAGCGCCACAGGACCTCGTCGAGGGCGTCGTCGATGTTGAGCCGGCCGCCGCGCAGGCGGTTGGAGAAGCGTTCGTCGGTGAGGACGAGGGTGAGGGTCTGGGCCACCCAGGACAGCAGGGACGTGCTGGCGATCGATGTGAGGGCGATGAGGGTCTGCGCCCGTTCGAGGTCGTCCTGGAAGGCCGGGTGGCGGGCGAGCACGCCCGCGATATCCGTCGTGCCACGTTCCGCGCTGCGGGCCAGGTGCGTGCGGACGATGCCGCCGAGCTCCTTGCGCAGGTCCCGCGCGTCCGGGCCGACGTCGAAGATCGCCTGGATGATCTCCTGGATGCGCTGGGCGTCCTCGGGGTCGTACCCCGCGAGCTCGGACATGACGAGGAAGGGCACGGCGGCGGCGTACTCGGCGACGAGGTCCGCCCGGCCGCGCCGCTCGAAGCGCTGGATGAGCATCGTGCACAGGCGCCGCACGACGACGGCGGTGCGGATCTCGTCGACCTGTTCCAGGGCGTCGTCGATCGGGGCTCGCAGGCGCATGTGCTCGGCGCCGTCCTGGTGGATCGCCGTGTGCTGCGGGGCGCGGGAGATGAGCGGGCGCAGCCCGGAGTGCGGGCCCAGCAGTTCCTCGTCGTGCCCGCGCCAGGTGGAGGGGTCCTTGACGAAGGTGCGGTCGTCGCGCATGACGGCGACCACCTCGGCGTGCCCGAGCACCAGCCAGGCCGGCACGCCCGGCTCCAGGTCGACGGGCGCGACGGGTCCCCAGCGTTCCCGCAGCCGCGAGTACACGTCGTCGGGGTCGTCGGCCGCGGTGGTCTCGGAGAGGAGGTGGCGGTCGTGCACGTCGCCGAGCCGTAGCGCCTGCTGGGCGGGTATGCCTCCGGGGCCGGCCCCGGCCGTGCGCCCGGGAGCGGGCTTCGCACCGGGCGTGGCGCCGGGGCGGGCCGTCCGTCCGGGCGCGTGCCCCGCTCCGGTCATCCGTCCGAGTTCGGTCATGGTCGTCCTCCGTCCCGCGGCAGGCACAGCGTCAGGGTCCGGTGGTGGGCGGTCACGGTGACGGGCAGGGGCCCCACCGGCTCGCCGTCGGCGTACATGACCAGGTCCTCGCCCGCCTCGACCCGGACGGAGGCGGCGCGCAGCGCGCGGACGCCCGGGCGGCCCAGGTGCTCGCCGCGCCTGATCGGCCGGTCCAGGCCGATGAGCCCGAGCCGGCCCACGTCCTCGACGAGCGTGATGTCGAGGAGCCCGTCGCGCGCGTCGGCGACGGGCAGGATGGGCCGGCCGCCGCCGTAGTAGCGCGTGTTGCCGATGGCGAGCAGGTGGCCGCGGGTCTCGACCGGGTCGTCGCCGGGATCGAGCGTGAGCCGGTAGGAGAACGTGCGCAGCCCGAGCAGTTCGAGGTGGGTGCCGAGGGTGTAGCGGGCGGCGCCCCTGGGGTGGCGCATCCGGTTGATGCGCTCGTTGGCGCGGGAGTCGAACCCGGCGCAGGCGATGGTCGCGAAGGCGGTGACGGTGCCGTCGTCGCCGGTGATCGTGCCGGTGTCGACGAGCGTGCGGGCGCCGTCGAGCACGACGTCGGCCGCGTCCCGCGGGACCGGCGGGATCCCGTGCATCCGGGCGAGGTCGTTCCCGGTCCCCCCGCCGACGGGGGCGAGCGGCACGCCGGTGCCGATCACGTGCGGCAGCACGGCGGCGATCGTGCCGTCGCCGCCGACGACCGCCAGCACCTCCGGTCCCGCCGCGACGGCTTCCTTCGCCAGACGGACGGTGTCGTCGGGCCCGGCGCCCCGGTAGGTGCGGACCGTGGCGCCGCGCTCGGTGAGCCGGCCGACCACGGCGTCGGCATGCTCGGCGCCCGCGCCACGCCGCGACGCGGGATTGACGAGCACCGCGATGTGCCCGCTGTCGTCCATGCCGCTCCCTTCGGGGTGGATCCGCGTGGACCTGTGGTCATGTGATGGCCTGCACCATGACCCTCGTGGATGCTAGCGGACCGAGAACCACAAACCAGTCGCCCGCAAGTCACGATCCGGACAGGATGCGGGCGGTCAACGACGCGAAGGAGCGAACAGGCGGTCGCGCAGGCGCAGGGCCCAGGTTGCCTGCATCGGGATCGGCGGGTCGCGGTGCAGGATCGCGACCGACACGGCCAGCGCCAGCAGCCCCAGCGCCCATCCCCCGGGCACGTCGCTGATCCAGTGGTAGTCGACCCGCACCATGATCCAGCCGGAGACGGCCACGACCAGGCCACTCACCAGCATCCACGGCGCGAGCCACGCCCGCCGCGGCCGCAGCCCTCGCTCGCCGATGAGCAGGACCCCGGCCATCGCCCAGGTGTAGGCGGCGTTCGCGGCGTGCCCCGACGGCCACGCCCGGCCGCCGCCGTGCAGCACGTCGACGCCCGTCCACGGCATCGTGCGGCCCAGTCCGAACTTCAGCGAGTAGCCGACCACCGCGATGATCACGAGCCCGGCCGCCACCGCGACGAGCGGCCGCCAGTCACGTCGGCGCAGCGCCTGCCAGCCGGCGAGCACGCCGAGCACCGGGACGGTGACGAGACGCTCGCCCGTCACGGTGGCGAACGCGTCGAGCAGCCATTTCGTCACGCCCCCGGGAAGATTGGCGTCCGCCCAGACGTGGTAGTCCCAGTCGGCCGCGACGAACGGGCCGGACACCACGACCTGCCACGTGCCGACGGCGAGCAGGACGGCCGAGACACCCCCGAGCCACGCCATGCCCGACTCAACTCGCTTCACGCGCCCGATCCTACGGGCAGGAGCGTGCCCGGGTTCATGATGCCCGCCGGGTCCAGTTCCTTCTTGACCGCGCGGAGGATGCGCAGGCCGTGCTCGCCGATCTCGCGCTCGAGCCACGGGGCGTGGTCCGTCCCGACGCCGTGGTGGTGCGAGATCGTCCCGCCCGCGGCCGTGATCGCGTCGTTCACGCGCGCCTTGACCGGCTCCCACGCGGCGGCCATGTCGCCGGGCAACCCCGCGACGACCGTGAAGTACAGGGAGGCGCCCGTCGGGTAGACGTGGGACACGTGACACAGAACGCGGTGCCGCGCTCCGGCGTCGGCGAGCCCGGTCGTCAGGGCCTCCGTCACGGCCGTCCGCAGCGCGTGCAGCTCGGACCACGTCGTCGCCGTCTCCAGCGTCTCCGCGAACACCCCGTGCTCCAGCAGTGTGTCGCGCAGGTACGGCGCGCCGAACCGGCCGCGGTGCCAGGCCTCGGCCAGCTTGCGTGACGCCGGCCGACCGCCCGCCGCGGTCAGCACGGCCGCGGTCGCGTCGCGCCGGGACCGGGCCACACCCGCGGGGCCCTCGTGCAGCACCACGGCGGTGCACCCCTTGCTCAGCGCCTTGCCGATGCTCCCCGCCTGCGCGAGCGACACCGCGGTCTCCGCCTCGTCGGACAGCCGGATCACGGTCGGACCGGTCCCGGCCTGCGTCACCCGCCGCAACGCGTCCGCCCCGGTCCGGAAGTCGGGGAACGTAAAGGCGTCGAAGTGCCGCTCGGCCGGGGTCTCGTGCACGCGCAACCGCACCCGCGTGATCACGCCGAGCGCTCCCTCCGAGCCGAGGAACAGGCGCACCAGGTCCGGCCCCGCCGCCGATCCGGGCGCCCGCCCGAGGTCGAGCGTCCCGGTGGGCGTGACCACGCGCAGCCCCGTCACCATCGCGTCGAACCGCCCGTACCCGGCCGAGTTCTGGCCCGACGACCGCATCGCCGCGAACCCGCCGAGCGACGCGAACTCGAAGCTCTGCGGGAAATGGCCCAGCTCGAACCCGCGCTCCGCGAGCGCCGCCTCGGCCGTGGGCGCCCGGGTGCCCGCCCGGAACGTCGCCTCGCCCGACACCTCGTCGAGCCGTTCCAGGCCCGCGAGCCGTCGCAGGTCGAGGCTGATCGCGCCGCGGTGGTCCCCGGCGTCGGGCCCGAGGCCCCCGGTGACGGCCGTCCCGCCGCCGAACGGGACGACGGCGAGCCCGCGCTCGGCCGCGATCCGCAGCACGGCGGCGACGTCGGCCTCGCTGCCCGGCAGCACGACGGCGCCCGGTGCGGCCTGCCGCCGCGCCCGGCGGCGCACGAGGTCGGGGGTGGACTTGCCGCCGGCGTGCCGCACGCGTGTGTCGTGGTCGGTGCGCACGTCATCAGGCCCGACGGCGGCCGCCAGCGCCGCGACGTCGGCGGCGTCGAGCACCGGGGTGGTGAGCTCGACGTCGTCGAGCCGGAGCCGCTCGGCGCGCCGCGGCCGGTGCCCGAGCACGGCGGTGAGCAGGAGCGTGACGCCGGCGGGCAGCTTCTCGGCGGCCCGGGAGGGGTCGCCCCAGCCGTCCCAGCGCATGTCGATCTCCGTCATGGATTACAGTGTTACACATCATGTCAGTCCGTAACGTTGCCTCCGTGGCCGCCGACGCCCCCGACGCGATCGGCGTACGCCTCCTCGACGCCGCCGGGCACCTCGTCGCCACCCGCGGCCTCAAGGGCCTGACGATCGCCGAGCTGGCCCGCGAGGCCGAGGTCAGCCGCCCCACGGTCTACCGCCGCTTCCGCTCGTCCGACGACGTCGTCCGCGCGCTCCTCGGCCACCGCGCCACGCTGCTCGTGGCCCAGGCGAGCCACGAGGCCCGCCGCGGTGCGCACGCTCCCGACCGCGCCGCGATCGTCGCCGGCGTGCTGGCGTTCGGCGACCTGTTCCGCGCCGACCCCGTGTTCCGGCGCCTGCTGCGGCGCGAGCCGGAGGTGTTCACCCGCTACACGCTCCAGCGCATCGGGCGCTCGCAGCGCGTCATCCACGAGTGGATCGCCGCCGCGCTCGCCGCGGCGCAGGAGGGCGGGTCGGTCCGGGCGGGCGATCCTCACGACATGGCCCTGATGGTGCTGATCGTCTCCCAGGGCGCGCTGCTGTCCGGCCCCACGGTCGCGGACCTCGTCGATCCGGACGCCTGGCGCGCGGAACTGGCCCACGCCCTCGACGCGTACCTGCGGCCGTGATCCGGGAGCCGACCGCGCTGAACGGCGCGCGCCGCGCCCGCGAGCTCGACGAGCTGGCCTCCGCCGAGGTGGACGTGCTCGTCGTCGGCGGTGGCGTGACCGGCGCGGGGGTCGCGCTGGACGCCGTCTCGCGCGGCCTGTCGGTGGCCCTCGTCGAGGCGCGCGACCTGGCCTGGGGCACGTCGCGGTTCAGCTCGAAGCTCGTGCACGGCGGGCTGCGCTACCTCGCCACGGGCGACGTCGGCGTCGCCCGCGAGAGCGCCCGCGAACGCCACCTGCTGATGACGCGGATCGCCCCGCACCTGGTGCGCCCGCTCGGCCAGCTCGTGCCGGTGCTCCCGGGGGTGTCCGCGCGACAGGTCGCGGCGTCCGCGATCGGCATGTCGCTGGGCGACCTCCTGCGCCGGGGCGCCGGAACGCCGTCGTCGGCCCTGCCGTCCTGGCGGCGCACGGGCGCCGGGGAGACGCTCCGCCTCGCCCCCGCCCTGGCGCCCGGCGGGCTGCGCGGCGGGCTGCTCGGCCACGACGGGCAGCTCGTGGACGACGCGCGGCTCGTGGTGGCCCTCGCCCGGACGGCGGCCGGGCTGGGCGCACGGGTGCTGACGCGGGTACGGGTGGACCGGATCCGGCCCGACAGCGCCGATCTGACCTGCGCCGTCACCGGGGAGCGGCTGACCGCCCGGGCACGCGTGGTGATCAGCGCGACCGGCGTCTGGGCGGGCGCGCTCGACCCGTCCGTGCGGCTGCGACCCAGCCGCGGCACGCACCTGGTGATTCCGGCGGCACGGCTGGGCAACCCCGGCGCCGGGCTGATGGTGCCGCTGCCGGGTTCGGTCAGTCGGTTCGTCTTCGCGCTGCCGCAGCAGCACGGGCGCGTGTTCGTCGGGCTCACGGACGAGGAGGCGCCCGGCCCGGTGCCCGACGTCGCCGATCCGACGCCCGCCGAGATCGAGTTCCTGCTCCGCACGGTGTCCCGCGTGCTCCAGGTGCCGCTCACCAGCGACGACGTCGTGGGTGCGTACGCCGGGCTCCGTCCGCTGGTCGACACGGTGGACGACGGCGCCGGCGGGCGCCGCAGCTCCGACGTGTCCCGGCGGCACCTCGTGACGGTCTCGGCGCACACCGGCGCGGTGAACGTCCTGGGCGGCAAGCTCACGACCTACCGGCAGATGGCCGAGGACGCCGTCGACGCGGCGGTCGGCCACGCGGGCCTGGCGGCCGGGCCGTGCCGGACGCGCACGCTGCCGCTGGTGGGCGCGCCGGGGGCGGTGCCGGGCGCGGCTCCGGCGGGGATGACCGAGGGCCTGTGGGCGGAGGTCGTGGCGCGGCACGGCGCCGAGGCGCGCCGGGTCGTCGACGGCGCGCGCACTCGCTCGGCCACGGCCGCCGTCGGGCACCTGCGGATCGCGCGCGCCGAGATCGAGTGGGCGATCACCCACGAGGGCGCACTCGACGCCGACGACGTCCTGGACCGCCGTACCCGCATCGGCCTGGTCCCGGCGGACCGTTCCGCACTGGCCGAGGAGATCGAGGAGATCGTCGCGGCGGTGTGATCCCGGCGGTTCAAGTGGGTCAGGCGATCCAGGTGGTTCAGCCGAGCAGGTGGCGGTTCGGCTCGCGGGCGGCCTCGGCAAGGTCGCGGATCTGGAGGACCGTGCGGCCCGCGCGCTCGAGGATCTCCGCGCCCCGGCCCTCGACGAACAGCTCCGGCTCCGACCAGGCGAACACGATCCGCGGGATCCCGGTGGCCAGGATGTGCTCCGTGCACGTCACCTCGCGGGACGCCCGCTTGCTGCACGGTTCGAGCGACGTGTAGATCGTGGCGGAGCGCAGCCGGGGGCGGTCCGCGCCGGTCACGTCGGCCAGGGCCGCCTCCTCGGCGTGCTCGGTCAGGCCGTGGCGGCGCGACCAGCCGCGACCGAGCACCGTACCGTCGTCGGCCACGATGATCGCGCCCACGCTGAAGGCCGTGCGCGACGGCGGGCACCGGTGGGCGAGGGCGATCGCCTCGAGCAGGAGTTCCCGGTCGGCGGGCGTCGCGGTCCCGGCGCCGGGCGCGGCCCCGGTCATGAGCGGCCTCCCGGTCGGGTGGCCGCCCCACCGCCCGCGCCGGCCGGATCGGCGGCGTCGCCGGCGGGCCGCGCGGGTTCCGGCGCGTAGCGCAGGAGGACGAGGTCTCCCAAGGGGCGGGCCTCCAGCAGCCTCATGGGCCGGGCCGGTCCCTGCGGGAAGACGCCCGGCCCGGTGAATCGCGGGGCGGAGGCGTCCCCGACGAAGAACGGCGCGAGCACGATGTGCAGCTCGTCGACCAGTCCGGCCGTGAGGAACAGGGTGTGGATCCGGCCTCCGCCCTCGACCATCAGGCGCTCGACGCCGCGGGTGGCGAGGTCGGCCAGGATCGCGGGCGGGTCGATCCGCGGGCCGAGAGGCACGACGTCGGCGACGGAGCCGAGACGCGCGCGCACCTCGCCCGCCGCGGCGTCGGTGGTGTAGACGACCTTGGCGGCGTCGCCGGTGAAGAACCGGGCCCGCGGGTCGAGGACCCCGCCGCCCGCCGTGACGGTGACCTTGACCGGGGACTCGCGTCGCGCGTCGGCGACGCGCTTCGCCCGGCGCTCCGCGGACCGCACCTCCAGGCGCGGGTCGTCCGCGCGGATCGTGCCGGCGCCGACGAGGATCGCGTCCGCCCGCGCCCGCTCCTCGTCGACGCGGTCGAAGTCCGCGTCGTCCGAGAGCAGGAGCCGCTCGGTGCCGGCGTCGTCGATGTACCCGTCGAGGGACGCCGCGACCGAGAGAAGCACGTGCGGGCGAGGGGGCATGGCACCAGTTTCGCAGGGCGCGCGGGATCGGAGAGCGTGACCCACCGCACTTTGACGACCTGTAAATATCACGACGGCATAACCATTATCGAGCCCTTGTGAATCTCTCGTGCGACCCGGGCACAAGCCGGGGCGAGCGGGTGAATTCGACCATAAGATCGCGGGCGATGTTGCGAATTCAGGGGGCTCACAACGCGGCGTACGGTGGCGCGCCGGCGCGGGGACTGCCCGATACCGGTGCCCTGTCCATGAACCGGGCACGGCCCGTGCCGAGCGGCCCGGTCCCTCCCGCTCCGGAATTCGTCCCGGTGAGGGAATACGTGGTGAGCCGCGTGCGCGCCGACCTCGGCTCCGCCCGGAGCGGCGCTGTGACGCAGCCGTGGATCGCCCCGGCGACCGTCGGCGTCGTCCTCGTCCTCGCCTTCGTGTGGATGGTGGTCCAGGTGATCTCGGCCGGGCCGTTCATCGCCTGGGACTGGGTGGCCCGCGAGTGGGTGTACGCCCGCCGGGCACAGGGCGGGATGGCCACGTTCCTCGAGGTCCAGGCGTTCGTCACCGGCGAGCGCTGGGCGACGGTGCCGGTCGTCATGGGCGCCGGCGCGCTCGTCGCGTACCGGCGGGGCGGGCTGCGGCCGTTGTACGCCGTGATGGCGGGGCTCGCCACGATCGCCGCGATCGGCTACCCGGTGAAGTTCGGCCTGGGACGCTCGAGCCCGGTGACCGGGGTCGACCTGCTGCAGGCCGGCGGGCAGGCGTTCCCGTCCGGGCACGCCGCCAACACGGCGTTCACCGCGACGATGGTGGTTTTCCTGCTGTACGGGTCGGCAGGGCTCCGCCAGGACAAGCGCCGGTTCCGCCGGGGCGTCGTGGTCGTGGTGGCGCTGCTCGCGGTGAGCGGCACGCTCGTGGCGTGGATGGGATACCACTGGCTCAGCGACATCCCCGCGGGCTGGCTGATGGGATTCATCGCGGTGTGCGTCTCGCTGACGGTCCTCCACTGGCCGGAGCGCGCCGCCGCCGGGCCCGGAGACGAGCCGGGACACGGTCCGGAGCCCGAGCCGCACCCCTGGATCGCGGGCGACTCGCCCCGGCCGCACCCGACCGCCGGTGGCATCCGGCCTCGTGCCGGTATCCGGATCCGTCAGACGGCCTCGGACAGCAGATCCCGCACCCCGGCGCGCAGGGTGTCCCGCGCCTCGGTCGGGTCGCCGAGGTAACCGCCGACCATCGCGCCGTCGCGCAGCGCCATCCAGCGCCGGCCCGCCCGGTCCGGGCGCGGGTGCCCGGCGCCGCGCAGCGCGTCGGTGACGACGCCGAGCAGCCAGTCCCGGTGCGCCCGTACCGCCCGGCGCACCGGGCTGGACGGGTCCGGGTACTCCGCGGCCGCGTTGATGAAGGCGCAGCCCCGGAAGCCGGGGGCGCACAACGTCTCGGCCACGAGGTCCGTCACCGTCGTCAGCCACGCCCCCGCGTCCTCGCGCGTGCGCGGGGGCTCGCCCGCCCGCTCCCGCAGCGCCGCGTCGGTCGCCTCGATGTAGGCGACCACCAGGGCCTCCTTCCCTGCGAAGTGCCGGTAGAACGTCGCACGCGTCACCGACGCCTCGGCGACCACCTTCTCCACGCCCACACCCCGCACGCCCTCGGCGTAGAACAGCTCGGACGCCGTGCGCAGGAGGCGGTCACGGGCGGCGGAGGGGCGCACCGCCGTCACGGCCGGCGGGTGAGTGGTCATGGGTCTCTCCTTCGTCGGCCCGCGTTCGCGGGCGGGTTCGTCGGCCCGTGTTCGCGGGCAGGGCGGGCGGCGGTCGACGGGTGGTTCCCGACTCCGACGTGACGGCTGTTCCTGACTGCTCTGTGACGGATGGTTCCTGACTCCACCGTAGCGGCGGCTCGTCACCGTAGCGGCGGCTCGCCGCCACGCGGGTTGACACGGAAGTGCATTCCGGTATGTAGTGGGCACGCAAGTAGAACGATCGTTCTTTCTACTCTACGACGGAGGACCCATGACCGCTCTCTACACCGCCTCGGCCACCGCCACCGGGGACGGCCGCGACGGCCGCGCCGTGACGTCGGACGGCCTGCTCGACGTCGACCTCGCCGTGCAGAAGGAGCTCGGCGGCGCCGGCGGGGCGACCAACCCGGAGCAGCTCTTCGCCGCCGGCTGGGCGGCCTGCTTCCACAGCGCGCTCAAGCTCGTGGCCCGCCAGGAGAAGGCCCCGATCAGCGACTCGGCCGTCACGGCGGAGGTGGGCATCGGCCCGAACGACGCGGGCGGCTTCGCCCTCGAGGCCGTGCTCACGGTCGAGATCGGCGGCGTGGATCAGGCGGCCGCCGAGCGCCTCGTCGCCGCGGCCCACCAGGTCTGCCCCTACTCGAACGCGACCCGCGGCAACGTCCCCACGGACCTCAAGGTCGTCACGGCCTGACCCCACTCCCCCGGCAGAGGAGGGCGCTCCGCGCTTGGCACACTTTTCGCGCCAGGTCGGGCGCCTTGTCGGATGGTCGGCCGCTCGGGGAGCCGACCATCCGACGTCGAACCGACCACCCGACGATCCGCTCCCCTCAGTACGTCGCGATCGCCGTCTCCTTGACCGAGAGCCACACCCGCCGACCCGGGGTCAGGCCCAGCTCCCGCGTCGCCGCCGGCGTGACGTCGGCGATCAGCTGATGGTCGCCGTGGACCTGCAGGCGCACGGCGTCGCCGTGCGGGGCCGCGCTCCGGACCGTGCCGGGCCAGCGGTTGCGGGCCGAGCCGTCCGGCTCGTGCACCGACACCGTCACCGCCGACGGCGGGAATGCCCGGAAGTGATCGCCTTCGCGGATCACGTTGAGCCCGACCAGCCGGGCCACGTGCTCGGTGCGAGGCCGCGCGGCGACCTCGTGCGGCGACCCGGACTGCGCCAGGCGGCCGCCGTCGAGCACCGCCACGCGCGTGGCGAGGGTGAGGGCGTCGATCGCGTCGTGGGTGACCAGGACGGTGACGCCCGCGTAGTCCCGCAGGTGTCCCGCCAGCTCGATCCGGAGCGCGGCGGCCACACCGACGTCGAGCCCGGTGAACGGCTCGTCGAGGAGCAGCAGCGCGGGGTCCGTCGCCAGCGCCCGGGCGATCGCGACCCGCTGCGCCTGCCCCCCGGACAGCTCGCCCGGCCGGCGGCCGGCCAGATCGCCCACACCGAGCCGGTCCAGCCAGTCCCGTGCGATGTCGCGGGCCGGCCCTGCCCCGACCCCGCGCGTGCGCGGCCCGAACGCCACGTTCTGCAGCGCGCTGAGGTGCGGGAACAGCCGCCGGTCCTGGAACACGACGCCCACGTGGCGCGCCTGCGGCGGCAGCGCCGTCAGATCGGCCCCGCCGAGCCGCACCGCCCCGGCCGCGGGCTGCAGGCCGGCGAGCGCCTGCACGAGCGTGGTCTTCCCCGCCCCGTTGGGTCCGACGACGGCGACGACGTCGCCGGGCTCGGCCGTCAGTTCGACGTCCAGCCGCCCGGGAACGGACAACCGAGCCAGCAGGCCGCCGGGCCCCCCGCCCCCGCTCACGCCGTCACCAGCCAGCGATCGCGGAGCGCGACCAGCACTCCCACCGACACGACGAGCATGACGAGGCTGAGCGCGAGCACGGCGTCGGTGTCGGCCTGGCGTTCGACGTAGACGAGGATCGGCATCGTCTGCGTGACCCCGGGATAGTTGCCGTTGAACGTGATCGTGGCACCGAACTCCCCGAGCGAGCGGGCCCAGCCGAGGACGAGGGCGGCGGCGATGCCGGGCAGCGCGAGCGGGACGGTGACACGGCGGAACGTGAGCCAGCGGGAGGCACCGAGGGTCGCCGCGGCGTCGTCGTACCCGGCACCGGCCGCGCGCAGGCCGCCCTCCGTGCTGATGACGACGAACGGCAGCGCCACGAAGACGTGCGCGAGGACGACACCCCAGGTGGTGTAGGGGAACGCGAACCCCGTCAGGTCGAGGAGCGGCGCCCCGAGGAATCCGGAGCGGCCGAACGCCGTGCGCAGGGCGATGCCGGCGACGACGGGCGGGAGCACCATCGGCACGATGACGAGCGAGCGCACCAGCCGGCGCCCGGGGAAGTCCACCCGCGCGAGTACCCAGGCGAGCGGCAGCCCGAGCACCAGGCAGATCGCGATCGCGGCCGTCGAGGTGACGACCGAGAGCCACAGCGCGTCGCGGACGGCCGCGGAGCCGAGCGCGGCGACCAGGCTCGCCGGGTCGGTTGCGAGCACCATCGTGATCAGCGGGACCACGAGCAGCAGAACGGCCAGCGCGGCGGGCACGACCAGCACGAGCGGGGCGCGGCCGAGGGGGTCCCGGCGCCGCCGAGCCCCACCGGCCGGGATGACCGACGGCGGTCGCGCCGCCGGGCCGGTCGCCGGAGCCCGCCGGAACCGGAGGCGCCGCCGGTCGTCCGGTTCGCGGGGAGCGTCGTCCGTCGTCGTGCGCCTCATGGCCGGGAGAACCCCGCCGCCGTCAGGACCGACCCGCCCTCCGGGCCGGTCACGAAGTCGGCCCACTCCACCGCGAGCTCCGCGTCGCCCGCCTGGGCGAGGGGCGCCATGAGGTAGGCGTTGCGCTCACCGTCCGCTCCCGGGACCTCGACGGCGGTGACGGCGTCGCCCGCGGAGGCGGCGTCGGTGGCGTAGACGAGGGCGGCCTCCGCCTCGCCGGAGACCACCTTGTCGAGCGTGGCGCGGGCGTCCTCCTCGAGGCTCGCCGGGCGGGCGCCGACCCCGGCGTCGTCCAGGAGGGCGCGCGCGGCCCTGCCGCACGGGACCTCGTCCGCGCAGCGGACCCAGGTGGCGCCGGCCAGGTCGCCGAGGGACCGGACGGCCGCCGGGTTGCCCGGAGGCGTGACGATCACCAGCGTGTTCGTCGCGAACACCACGGGGTCGACGACGGCGCCCGCGGCTCCGGCGATCTCCATCGCGGCCTCGTCCGCGGTGGCGAGGACGTCGCCGGGGGCGCCGTCGGCGGCCTGCTCGGCGAGGTCGGTGCTGGAGCCGAACGAGAACTGGACCTCCACGCCGTCGTGCTCGGCCTCGAACCGCTCCCCGAGTTCGGTGAACGCGTCGGTGAGGGAGGCCGCGGCGAGCACCTGGAGCGTGTCGTCCCTGGCCCCGCCCCCGACGGCGCCACATCCGGCAAGGACGACGGCGGCAGCCGGCACGAGGATCGTCGCCGCGACGAGACGCTGGGTGCGGCGCCGAGCACCCGTCATCGCGCGATCCCCCGCGGGCCTGACCCGGCAGGGGCCCGCCCTCCTGCCGCAGTCTTCGGCAGTCTGCCTGATGATCGGCACCTCGGGCCGCCGATCACCCGACGAACTGCCGAGCGCAGCGGAGCCCCGGCCGGTCACGCCCGCTCCACGACCACGGTGGTCGCCTTGACCGAGGCGATGGCGCGGACGCCCGGCTCCAGGCCCAGCTCCGTGGCGGCCTCGGCGCTCATCAGGGAGACCATCCGGTACGGGCCGCAGACCATCTCGATCTGGGCCATCACGGTGTCCTTGGTGACGCGCGTGACGAGCCCCGTCATCCGGTTGCGTGCGCTCACGGAGCCGCTGCGGGTGCGCGCGTGCTCGCCGGTGTCGACGAGGGAGGCGGCCAGCTCCGCCAGTGCTGCGCCGGGGATGACCGCGCGCCCGTTTCGGGTGCCGGTGGGGACGCGCCCGGCGTCGGCCCAGCGCCGCATCGTGTCGTCGCTGACGCCGAGCAGCTCGGCGGCTTCCGCGATTCGGTACTCCATACGCTCACTGTGCCGCACCTGCGGGCAATATCCAAGATTTCTCCCGCGAGCGCGGGCCCCCCATCTGCCGTCCTCCGCGTGCGGATCCGGGGCACCGTGATTACCTGGAGGGAGACGCGAGCACCGCCACCGACCCGGCGCGCACGACAGACCCGGCGCACCGACATCCTCGAACGGAGCGGCTGACATGAACGGTCACAGCACGGACGGCCATATCGTCGTCGGCGTCGACGGCTCGCCCGACAGCGTCGTCGCGCTGGACTGGGCCACGACCGAGGCCCAGATCCGGGAGACGAGCCTGCTCGTCGTGTACGGCCTCCACACGTCGGTCACGGTCGGGCCGCTCGGGGGCACGACCGTCGTACCGGCTGCGGACGACCTGCGCCAGGCCGCCGAGGAGGTCCTCGCGGACGCCGGGCGGCGGGTCGACGAGCGAGCCCCGGGCGTCCGGCTGGACACCCACCTCGCCCTCCTTCCTCCCGGGGACGCCCTGCTCGAGGCGGCGCGCGACGGCGCGGGGCTGCTCGTCGTCGGCACCCGCGGGCTGGGCACCGCCGCGGCCATCGCGATGGGCTCCGTGAGCGGGCAGGTGGTGCCGCACGCGCCCTGCCCGACCGTGGTGGTGCCGTCGCCGGAGGACGTGCCGCCGGACGACGGGTCGATCGTCGTCGGGGTCGACGGATCGGAGCACGGCGACGCCGCCCTGCGGTTCGCGCTCCGGGAGGCGGCCCGGCGATCCGCGCGGCTCGTCGCGATCCACGCCTACCGCGCGGAGGCGCCGACCCTCCCGTTCTTCGATCCCGGGCACACGGAGGTCGCCGTCGAGGCCGAGCACCAGCACGCACAGGCGGAGACGCGCGCCGAGTCGTCGGTCAGCCAACTGGTCGCCCGCGCCGCCGCGGACGTCGGGGCCGCCGGACCCGAGCCCGACGTCACCGTGCGGGTCGCGGAGGGCCGGGCCGGCGACGTGCTGGTCGAGCTGTCGCGCGACGCCGCCCTCACCGTCGTCGGCACGCGCGGACGCGGCGAGATCCGGGCCGCGCTGCTCGGGTCCGTCAGCCACACCGTGGTCTCCCACGCGCGCCACCCGGTCGCCGTCGTCCGCGCGGACGCCGCCTGACCGCGACCCCTCTCCTACTCCACCGCCACCGCCATCAGGCGGTCGTCGTCGGGCCCGGGGTCGCCCCGGCCGTCCGTGTTGTTGGTGAGGAACCACAGGTCGCCGTCGGGCGACGCCGTGACGTCACGGAGCCGCCCGAACTCCCCCGCGTAGTACTCGGCGGACTCCGAGGGCTGCGCGACCGGCACGGCGCGGAGCACCGCACCGCGCAGGTTGGCGACGAAGATCGTGCCGCCGATGATCTCGATCCCGCTCGGGCTCGCCTCGGCCGGGCTCCACTGCTGCACCGGATCGACGTACCGCTCGTCGCCCGCCACGCCCTCGACGACCGGCCAGCCGTAGTTGCCGCCGGGCGTGATGACGTTCAGTTCGTCCCACGTGTTCTGCCCGAACTCCGAGGCGAACATCGTCCCGTCGTCGGCCCAGTCGATGCCCTGCGGGTTGCGGTGGCCGTAGCTGAGGACGAGCGAGCCGTCGAACGGGTTGTCGTCCGGGACGTCGCCGTCGGGCGTCATGCGCAGGATCTTCCCGGCCAGGCTGTCCAGGTCCTGCGCGGCGTCCCCGTCGCCCGCGTCGCCCGTCGTCACGTAGAGCATGCCGTCGGGCCCGAACGCGATCCGCCCGCCGTCGTGGAAGCTCGCGGACGGGATCCCGTCGAGGATCGTCTCGGCCTGCCCGAGGCCGAGCGAGCCGGGCTCACCCGTGAGCTCGATCCGCTGCACGCGGTTGCCGCCCGCCCCGGTCGAGTACGCGTAGAGGCGCCCGTCGTCGTCCACGGCCAGCCCGAGCAGGCCGCCCTCGCCCTCGGGGCTGACGCCCTCGATCGTGCCGACGACGCGCGTGCTCCCGTCGTCGAGCAGCTCCCGCACGTCGGCGCTGTCGCGCTCGCTGATCAGCGCCGTCGTACCGAGGAACGCGACCGACCAGGGGGCGGCGAGCCCGGTCGCCACGGCCCGTGGTTCCCCGACGGATTCGACGGCGGCCGCGGACGACGACGGCACGGCGGGCGTGGCCCGCGGCGCCGCCGGCGACGTGATCGGGTCCCGCTCCGGGCCCTCGCCCGGAGCGGCACCACATCCGGCGAGCGCGACACCGGCGACGACGACGAGCGCGAGTACGTTTGCGGTTCTCCTCATTCGCCCGAGTCTGTCGTGCTGTGGACGCGGATCCAAGCCCGGCCGCGATCGTCTACTGCCCCATGCTCCAGCCGAACCACTCACCGGCACCGACGAAGGTGACGGAGGCTCCGACGGGTGCGTCGCTGGACACCACTTCGCGCTGGTCGGCGACGTGATAGGGCGCCCCGGTGTCCTGGTTCAGGCTGAGCTCGGGGTCGCTGACCGGACCCTGGTCGGGATAGCCGATGGCGATCATCACGTGACCGGCGTGATCGGTGTCGGGCTGCACGCCGGAAGGTCCCTCCTCACCGGGTGCTCCGATCACCAGGTCGTCGTAGGCCAGGAGCGGGAGCACGGCCAGGGCCCCGCCGAAGTAGTCGTGCGTCTCCGGGCTTCCGGCAAGCCCGTAGGTTCCCTGCACCAGAACTCGATGCGACTGCCAGTAGCTGCTCGAGGACGAGCTGCCGTACACGACGAACACGGCTCCCGCGTCCACGGCGTCGGAAGAGCCGACCTTGACGTCTTCGCCCGGAACGCCGACGGCCAGGTCGTCGATGCCGTCGACGTCCAGGTCGCCCGCGGCCAGTGCGGTACCGAACCGGTCCCCGGTCTCGACCGCACCGCCGGCGTCGGACTGTTCGAGCACACCGTCGTACTCGGGGACCGGGCCCGCCCCGCTGCCGCGCGCCACGTACACGAGGCCGGCGTACGACGCGCCGGGGACGTCGTGGTCCGGCGCTCCGATCGCCAGGCCGGCCGAGCCGCCGGAACCGTCGAAGTCGCCGGCCGCGAGACTGGTGCCGAAGCGGGCGAACTGCTGGCCGGCCGGGGCCGCGAAGTCCGAGGCCTCCAGCATCTGGTACGACAGCAGGCTGTCGACCTGGCTGCGGAACACGTAGACGCGCCCGGCGTAGAGAATGCACTCCCACGTGCAGTTGAAGCCGTCGCCGGGCACAGAGGTCGCGGGAGCTCCGACGGCGAGGTCGTCACCTCCGCCGGCGACGAGCGGGGCCGCGGCGAGCGACCAGCCGAAGAGCTGGTGCGAGTTCTCGAGCGGGTTCTCCTTGTAGCCGCCGGTGAGCAGGGACACCGGCCCCAGCGGCCCGTTGAGCCAGCCGGCGGCGCTGCCGTAGACGACGGCGACGCTACCGGCCTGTTTCTCCGGATCGGAGTCGCGCGGGATGCCGACCGCCAGGTCGTCCCGGCCGTCCGCGTTGAAGTCACCGGCGGCGAGGGAGAACCCGAACCACTCCCCCGACGACGCCGTCCCCGGGACGTGGCTGTTGTTCTGGGAGAACCAGACGTAGGACCTCAGTGGCCGCTGGGTGTCGCCCCAGTAGATGTAGACGCGCCCGCCGGGCCGCGCCTGGGGAGCGCCGACGGCGAGGTCGGCGACCCCGTCGTGGTCGAAGTCGCCGCAGGACAGCGCGGCACCGAAGTCCGAGCCGCCCTCGACGTCCCCGGGCGGGTGGATGATCGCGGGCACGTGCGGGAAGTACCCGTCGTGGTACTCGATGTTCACCGCCCCGCGATTGTCCTCTCCGGGAACCCCGACGGCGAGGTCGTTGTGGCCGTCGTCGTCGAAGTCGCAGACGGTCTCGTCCGGATCCGGCGGGTCCGCCGCCGCCCCGGCCGGTACGGGGAGGACGACGAGTGCCAGCGTGGCGGCGAGGACGGATGACAGCAACCGGTACGGTGCCATGGTTGCCTCCTTCGCATGAGGACGGTGGAGCTGGACCCGCCCAGCCTGCTGCGAGGTCGCCGGTTCGCGACAGAGGACCAGCACCACCGTCGACCTGCAGTCGCCGGTAGGGCTTTCCGCACCGTGACGGTGCGGAAGGCACCCCGACCCGGTGGCACGCGGTGGACTACTGTGGCGGACATGGGTGGCTTGCGGCTCGTGCTCGCGGAGGACAACCTGCTGGTGCGGCAGGGGCTGGCGAGCCTTCTCCGCGGTGTCGAGGGGTTCGAGCTGTGCGCGGTCTGCGGCTCTCTGCCCGAGCTCCTGTCCGCCGTACGCCGGCACGTCCCGGACGTGGTGCTCACGGACATCCGGATGCCTCCCGACAACACCGACGAGGGCGTCCGGGCGGCTCGCGTGCTCCGCGACGAGTACCCCGACATCGGGGTCGTCGTGATCTCCCAGTTCGCCGATCCCGTCTACGCGCTCGAGGTGCTGCGCGGCGGGTCGCGGGGCCGGGCCTATCTGCTCAAGGACCACGTGGACGACCTGGACCAGCTGGTCCACGCGATCCGGGCCGCCGCGGCGGGCGGGTCCTACATCGACGGCGAGGTGGTCGAGACGATGATCCGGTCCCGGTCACGGCTCGTGGACTCGCCGATCGCTACCCTCACGCAGCGGGAGCGGGAGGTGCTGGCCGAGATCGCCACCGGGAGCAGCAACGCCGCGGTGGCCGAGTCGCTCGGCGTCACCCGCCACGCCGTGGAGAAGCACGCGAACTCGATCTTCGCCAAGCTCGGGCTCGTGGACGATCCGGAGGTCAACCGCCGGGTGAAGGCAGTCCTGCTCTTCCTCGCCGGCGACCCCGAGCATGCCCGTTGACCACCCGTCTCACGACGGGAGGCTCCGCAGGTTCGTGCTCTTCGACGCCGGGACCTGCGGCACCGCGGTCGTGGTGCTGCTGGCGGCCTGGCTCCTGGTCCACCGGTCCCCGTGGCTGCTCGCCCTGGCGGTGATGGTGGGCTGCGCCGGCCTGGCCATGCTGGCGGGCCTGCGGCCGCTCGCCCGGGGCGAGGCGGGCCGCACCGTGTCGTGGCTCGCCGTCGCGAACTGGGCGATCGCGATGGGCGCGACCGCCGTCGCCACCTTCGCCTGGCCGCTGATGGTCCTCGCCGCCCTGCTGCCGGCGGTCTTCGCGGCCCCCTACACCTCCGCCGGCCGTCTCCGGCCCTACCTGGTGGTGTCACTGGCGGTCGCCATGGGGGTCGCGGCTCTCGGCCTGCTCCAGGACTTCTCCGGACTCACCGGAGAACTTCCGGACTGGCTTCCCCCGACCGTCATCATCTTCTTCACACCGTTCCTGGGCGGCATGATCGCCCACCTCGGCCTGTCGAACAACGCGCGGCTGCGCAGGTTGCTCGACGAGACGCACCGTTCCAACGAGAGGCTGCTGGCCTCGCAGTCGGCGCTGCGCCGCCACGCCGAGGAGCTGCGGGCGTCGCGGGCACGGGTCGTCGCGGCCACCGACCGGGAGCGCCGGCGCATGGAGCGCGACCTGCACGACGGGACCCAGCAACGGCTCGTCGCGATGGGGCTGAAGCTCTCGATGATCCGGGAGCAGTGCCTGCGTGACCCGGAGCGGGCGGCCCTCGCCGTCGGGAACCTCCGCCACGACGTGCGCGAGGCGCAGGCCGAGCTGCGCCGGCTCACGCAGGGGATGTTCCCGCAGGTATTGACCGAGCACGGGCTCGTGGCAGCGCTCCAGTCCGCCGCCGACCGCCTGCCCAACACCGTCACGATGTCGTTGGCGGGCGTGTCCAGGTATCCGCCCGAGGTGGAGGCGGCGGTCTATTTCTGCTGCGTCGAGGCCTTGCAGAACGTCGCGAAGCACGCCGGCCACGAGGCCGTGGCACACGTCCGCCTCCGCGACGGCGACGACGGTGTGCTCTTCTTCGAGGTCGCCGACGACGGCCGCGGATTCGACCCCGGCACGGTGCGGGGCGGGAGCGGGCTCGAGAACCTGGCGGACC
The DNA here is from genome assembly GCF_014892515.1 of Myceligenerans pegani. Taxonomy (GTDB): domain Bacteria; phylum Actinomycetota; class Actinomycetes; order Actinomycetales; family Cellulomonadaceae; genus Myceligenerans; species Myceligenerans pegani. Next base: position 108,660 of record NZ_JADBGR010000104.1, on the reverse strand, counting down.
GCCTGGGAGCGGCCGGCGGCACGATCGAGGTCACGAGCGCACGCGGCGCGGGCACGATCGTGACCGGACAGGTCCCGGCACTCCGGACGCGGTGAGCGGGACCGGACCGCTTCCTCGCCGACATCCCTGGTCCATGCCATATTCCGTGCACTAGCCTGGCTCCACGGGACGCGATCCGGGCGAATCGCCGTCAGGGGGACTGTGCATGGAGAGCGGGCAGACGATCGCGGGCCAGTTCAGGCTCGAGGAGCGCCTGGGCCGGGGCGGGCAGGGCGAGGTCTGGAAGGCCGTGGAACTGCACCTCGAACGCCACGTCGCGCTGAAGCTGGCGCCCGGTCCCGAGCCCGGCGCCGCGCGCGGGCTCCTTCGCGAGGCCCGCAAGCTCGCGCGGGTCAACCATCCGAACGTGGTCACCGTCCACCGCACCGTCGCCGAGAAGGACGCCGACGGGAACGTCACGCGGATCTGGCTCGTCATGGAGTACGTGCCCGGGCGGACGCTCGCGGACCTGGGCCGGCTCCCGGTGCGCGACGTCGCCCGGTACGGCGCACAGCTCGCCGGCGGCCTGGCGAGCGTGCACGAGGCGGGCGTGCTGCACCAGGACATCAAGCCGTCCAACGTGCTCGTGACCGACGACGGCGTCGCCAAGCTGGCGGACTTCGGCGTCGCGCGAGACCTGCACGGCCTGACCACGCTGAGCGGCGACGCGCGGCTGATCGGCACCCCGGGCTACCTGTCCCCCGAGGCGGCCGAGACCGCCGACGTGAACGAGGCGAGCGACGTCTTCTCCCTCGGCGCCACGCTCTACCACGCCCTGGAGGGCACCAGCCCGTACGGCACCGGCGACGAACGCACCCTCCTCCACCGCACCCAGACGCAGCCCGTCCACCCGCTCACCCGCGGCGGCGAGATCGCGCCGCTCGTGCGGCGGATGCTCAGCACCAGTCCGCGCGGCCGCCCCACGCTCGAGCGGATCCGAGGCGACCTCGCCGCCGTCGCCGGCGAGCCGCGCGCCGGGCTGGGCGACGCGGTCCGGCGGGGTGTCACGGGCCGGCGCCGGTCCGTGCTCCTGGCGGCGGCCGCCGTCGCCGCCGTGGGCGCGCTCGTGTTCGGCCTGTGGCGGATGCTCGGTCCGTCGTCGGACACGGGGATCCCGCCCGGTGCGGCCCTCACGCCGGCCCCCTCGAGCCCTGCCCAGGCGGCCGGGCAGCCCGGTGCGGTCGGCGACGAGGCGACGGCGGATCCGTGCGCGCTGCTCGACGTCGACACGCTCGCGAGCTTCGGCGAAGCGCGCCTGGACACCGACCGCCGGGAGCTGAACCGGTGCGACGTGAGCATCACGGAGCCGTCCGGCGCCGAGCTCTTCGTCGAGCTCAAGATGTGGCGCAGCTCGTCCCGGCTGGACGGGGCGGGCGAGGCCGAGCAGCACGGCGTCGTCGGGGTCGTGCGGGCCGCCCCCGACCCGTCCGGGTTCTGCGAGCGGGACCTGCTCCTGCCGACGGGCGACCACGTCGTCGCCGTCGACGCGACGAGCGAGGCCGAGGTGAACGACCTGTGCGCGGTCGCGGACTCCGCCGTGGAGACCGCCGTCGCGCGGCTCAACGCGGGCGAGATCCCGCGCCGGCTCTTCACGCCGGAACCCGGGGCGCTGCTCAGCCAGAACGCCTGCCACCTGGGAGAGGACGCGGCCGTCGACGCCTTCCTGGACGGGCGCCCGCTCGAGGACCGGGTCGTGGGCTTCGCCGCGTGGGACTGCCGCTGGGACAACGCCGCCGGGGAGGAGCTCCGCGTGCTCTTCCAGCACCACGAGCCGCTCGGCGACCACGACGGCCGCCGCATCACCCTGGGCGGGTACGACGCGTACGTGGGCGAGGACTCCTGGGGGCGGGACACGTGCATCGTCAGCGTGGTGGCCGCCGAGCGCCCGGACGCCGACGGCGGCGCCTCGACCACGGCCGATCTCGTGCGCGTCGTCATCGAGGGCACGGGCGACAAGCCGCTCGAGACGCTGTGCAACGAGACGACGGCGGCGGCACGCGCGGTCGCCGAGGCGCTGCCGGGCTGAGGTCGGGAGCGGACCGGGAGGGGTCTCGGTACCCTCGTGCCACGCTTCCCGCCGAGGCGACTCAGGAGGCCGACATGACGACCACGCAGCACGACAGCAAGCTCGAGAAGCTCCCTCCGACGCAGGCGAGCCTGGCGCACGGGGTGGCGGACCGCGATCCCGGGACCCTGTACGTGCTCTCCTTCGGCGGCGGGGTGAAACATCCGCCGCAGCCGGGGGTGGAGGTCACGTTCGGTCGCGAGAAGCCCGCGGTTCAGGTGCTCGTGGGCGGCGACGACCGCAGCGTCAGCCGCAGGCACGGCGTCCTGCGGTACGACGACGGCGCCTGGTGGCTGCGCAACAGCGGCCGGCGCAACCTCCAGCTCCCGGGCACGACGCAGCTCTTCCACGAGAGCGCGCCCTACCCGCTCACCCCCGGGTACACGCCCGTGTTCATCCGGACCTCGGCGAGCCGGACGCACCTGGTCGAGATCTACGTGTCCGACGGGACGGGCAACGGGCCGCGGCCCGTGTACGGGGAGCCGACGTTCGACGGGCAGACGTGGGCGCTCTCCCCCGCGGAGAAGCTCGCCGTCGTGGCGACCGCCCAGCCCTACCTCCTGTACGAGCGGCACCCGGAACCGTGGTCCCGGGAGGCGGTCGCGGCCCTGCTGCGCGACGTCGACCGTGGCGAACGATGGAGCAAGTCCAAGGTCGGCCGGATCGTGGACGGCGTGCGGGAGCGCCTGTCCTCGAAGGGCGTCCCGGGCCTGACTGCGGCCGAGGTCGGCAGCCCCGTCGGGAACCGGCTCAAGCACAACCTGGTGGTGGAGCTCATGGCGTCCCGCACGATCGTCCCGCCGGACCTGGACCTGCTGGACGCGAACCGGTGACCGACCCGCGCCTGCCTGGGACAATCGTCTCGTGACCACGATCCGGGCCGTGCGCGGTGACATCACCGAGCAGCGCGTGGACGCCGTTGTGAACGCCGCGAACCGCGCGATGCGCGGCGGTGGCGGGGTCGACGGCGCGATCCACGGCGTCGGCGGGCCCGAGATCCTCGCCGACTGCCGCCGGCGGTTCCCGAACGGCCTGGCGACGGGTGACGCCGGCTGGACGACCGCCGGGAACCTGCCGGCGCGATGGGTGATCCACACCGTGGGGCCCAACTGGAACCGCGGCGAGCGCGACCGGGAGCTCCTCGTGTCGTGCTACCGCCGCGTCCTGGAGACCGCCGACGAGCTGGGCGCGACGACGATCGCCGTCCCGCTCATCGGCGCGGGATCGTTCGGCTGGCCGGTCGACGACGCCGTCCGGGTCGCCGTCGAGACCCTCGCCACGACGCCGTCGCGGGTCGAGGTGATCACGGTGGTCGCGTTCAGCGAAGAGCTCCTCCGCGAGGTCGAGCGGCAGCTGACCCTGTCCCGCCGCGACGACCAGGGCCACCGCTAGGAGATCGCGTGATCTGCGGTGGTCGGCGCACGCCCGCGTCGCTCACGGCGTGAGCAGGAGCTTGCCACGGACGGCGCGGTCCTCCAGCGCGCGGTGGGCGTCGGCGGCCCGGTCCAGCGGCAGCGCACCGGCCACGAGTGTTCGCAGCTCACCGGCCGCGAGGTGGCCCACGAGCGTGGCGAGGTCGTCGCGGACCTGGCCCGGTGCGCGACGCACCGCCGCGCTCAACCGGTACGTCCGGACCCGCCTGCCGTTCGGCAGCGCCGACCACCCGAGCACGCGCGCCGCCTGACGCAGCAGCGCGGGCCGGTCGAGTCCCGCCAAGAAGCCGAAGGACACCAGCACGCCGCCGTCGGACAGCGCCCGCAGGGAGCGGGTCAGCCCGTCGCCGCCGATCGAGTCGAGGACGACGTCCGGCGCGATCCCGCGGAGGTCCGCCGACGCGTCGTCGACGAACTCGGCGCCGAACGACCGCACGACGTCGCGGCCGCGCGCCGAGGCGCTGCCGAACACGACCGCGCCGGCCCGCGCGGCGAGGTCGAGCAGCGCCGTCCCCACGCCGCCGGAGGCGCCGCGCACGAGGACCCGGTCCCCCGGCCCGACGTCGGCCACCCGATGCAGCAGCTGGTACGCCGTGACGTAGTTCAGCGGGAGGCAGGCCGCCGCGTGCAGGTCGGTCCCGTCGGGGACGGGGACCAGGCGCTCGGCCGGTACGACGGCGTGGCTGGTGTAGCCGCCGGCCGGCACCAGGGCGACCACCCGCCGGCCGAGCCATTCGGCCGGCACCCCGCCCCCGACGTCCTCGACGTGACCCGCGACGTCCCAGCCGGGTACGAACGGTGGCCTGGGCCCGCGGGGATACCGGCCGGAGCGCATCAGCGCGTCGGCTCGTGCCACACCGGACGCGAGCACGCGCACCAGCGCCTGTCCCGGCCCTGGCAGCGGGAGCGGGTCCGTCCGCGGGCGCAGCACCGAGGGATCGCCGAACCGCTCCACGACGACGCTCCGCCGGACGGCCGTCATACGTGCCGACCGGTCGCGTGGCGGCGGGTCATGTCGTGACCGGTCATCGTGCCCCGGCTGGTCGTCCCGTGGTCACCGATCGTGCCTTCGCCGGTCGTCTTGTCGCCGGTCATTCCGTGGCCGGTCATTCCGTGGCGCCCGGTCCTGTCGTGGCGGCAGGTCCTGTCATCGCGGCCGGCCCCGACCGGGCGATCAACGCCGCGAGGACCACCGCGGCCACGGCGCCGAGCAGGCTCGCCCCGCCGAACCGCCCGTCGACCGCGTACGACGCGACGGACGTCATGAGCACACCCGCGGTGAGCCCGAACGCGAAGAGCAGGGCGCGGCTCGCCCAGCGCGCCGGGGTCAGCGCGGCGGCCACGAGGGTCACGCACAGGACGAGGTCAGGGACCAGGAACAGGTTGTCCGGTCGCCATGAGTCGTGGATGAACAGGAAGGCGAACGTGGCGACGCTCAGCGCGAGCGCCGCCACCCTGCCGGTCGTGATGATGCGCATTCCGGTCTCCTCCGGTCGAGCGATTCCGCACGGGCGTCCCGCACGGCAGATCCCACGCGGGCAGCCGATGCCGAACCGATCCGCCCGTATGTCTACAGCGTAGACATACGGGCATGCCGATGTCTACGTCGTAGACTCGGAAGCCCTCTCGAACGAAGGGTTCACATGGCCAGGCCCGCACGCCTCACTCCCGCGGCGATCGCGGCGGCGGCGCTGCGGCTCGGCGACCGCGAGGGCGCCGCCGCGATGTCGATGCGCCGCATCGCCGCCGACCTCGACTGCGACCCGATGGCGCTGTACCGCCACTTCGCCGATCGCGAGGCGCTGCTGGACGCCGTCGCGGACGCCGCACTCGCGGACGCGCGGGATCCCGGCCCCGCGACGCCGTGGGACGAGCGGGTGCGCGCGATCACCTTCGCGATCCGGTCCTCGGCGCTGCGGCATCCCGGCATCGCCGCGCACGTCGCCGCGCGGCCGCCACTCGGCGAGAACGGCAGGCGGCTGGGCGCCGGGCTGTTCGCCGCCCTGGCCGAGGCGGGCCTGGCACCGGCCGACGTCGTGCGGTCCTCGCAGGCACTGATCGCCTACCTCGCCGCGGCCCTGGCGATGAGCGTGCAGGCAGGCAGCCGCGACGCCCGCTGGGAGCAGGTCAGCCACGCGGTCGCCGGCCTCCCGGACGGACCCCCGGGTGAGGAGATGTTCGCCGTGGGCTCGGAGGAACAGTTCGAGTACGGGCTCCGCCTCCTGATCAACGGCATCCGCGCCGAGGCCGCCACCTAGACAGGGCGTCCGGACAGGAGGTTCCGCCTGCGCGGAACGACCTGTCGACGGTGAACGACGTACCCGCCCGACGACTTCACCCGTCGTTCCCGCGCCGAAGGCCTCTTCGGCGGCGAGAATGAGCGGAGCAGCTCATCGACGAGCAAGGGAGTGACCGATGGACGAGGACGGAACCACCGACCCCCGAGAGGCCCTGGCCGAGCGGCTCATCGAGGATGTGACCCGGTCGCTGGAGACCCTCAGCGTCCACCTGGGCCTCGAACTCGGGCTCTACCGAGCGCTCGCGGATCTCGGCGCGATCACCCCGGGCAAGCTGTCGGACACCGCGAACATCGACCGACGCTACGCCCGCGAGTGGCTCGAACAGCAGGCCGCCGCCGGGTACATCGCGTGCGAGGACCCCACGGCACCCGCCGAGGAGCGTCGTTACCTGCTGCCTGAAGGCCATGCCGAGGTGCTGCTCGACGGCGACAGTCTCTTCCACGCCGCGCCCGGCGTGATCATGTTCGGCGGCGTCGTCGACGTGATGCGTCGCCTGCCACGGGCGTACCGCACCGGCGAAGGCGTGCCCTACAGCGAATACGGTGAGGATATCCGCCGCGGCATCGCCGCCTTCAACCGCCCGCAGTACCTGCACGAGCTGCCGAACTGGCTCAGGTCCGTCCCCGATCTGGACGGGCGACTGCGGGCGGCCGAGCGGCCACGCCTGCTCGACCTGGGATGCGGCATCGGGCAGTCGACGCTCGCGCTCGCGCGCGCGTATCCGGGCGCGAGCGTCCTCGGCGTCGACCTCGACGAGGACTCGGCGGCCGAGGCCCGCCAGGCAGCCGCCGCGGCCCGCCTGGACGACCGGGTTCACTTCACGGTCGCGGACGCCGCCTCGCTTGCCACCGACGGGCCGTTCGACCTGATCACGATGTTCGAGACGTTGCATGACATGGGCGACCCGGTCGGGGCCCTGCGCACCGCCCGCTCCCTCCTGGCCGCAGGAGGTGAGGTGCTGGTCGCCGACGAGCGCGTCGCCGACGAGTTCACCGCGCCTGCCGATCTGGTCGAGCGCTTCCAGTTCGGATGGTCGGTCACGCATTGCCTCCCGGCGACGCTCGCCGAGGATCCGGTCGAGGCCAACGGCACGATTCTGCGCGGGCCGACCGTGGCCAGATGGGCCGACACGGCCGGATTCGGGTCGTTCGAGGTCGCGCCGATCGAGAACGACTTCTGGCGCTTCTACCGCATGAGTGACTGACAGATCGCGGGGAGGTGCGGTCGGTGATCCCGCTGGAGCAGTCAGCCTCCCACGACGCGGAGCCTGCCCGGGCGCCTGCCCGCGAGCCCGTCGAGGGCTGACTCGGCCACGGCGTCAGCCGGGAGGTGGACGACGACGTGCTGGTCGTCGTCCGCGGACAGCTCCAGCACCTCGTAGGCGAGACGGAGCTCGCCTGCCTCCGGGTGGTGGAACCTCGTGATGCCGGTGGCCGCCGCCAGGCCCGGGACCGTCTCCACCCGCCGGGTGAACTCCCCGCCCGCGGCGACCGTCAGCTCGTCGGCGAGCGCCGCGACGTCGGCATCGGCGCGGAAGGGTCCCTGCTTCAGCGTCGCGACCACCTCGTCGGCGCGGTGGTCCCAGTCCGGGTAGCAGGCGCGGGCGCGGGGATCGGTGAAGACGAACCGGGCGAGGTTGGCCCGCCCCTCGCCGTCGTCGAACAACCCGGTGGGCTCCATGAGCCGCCGGTATCCGTCGGTGCAGGCGAGGACCTCGGTCAGACGGTTGAGGACGACGGCGGCCGCCGGTTCCAGGCGCTCGAGGATCGCCCGGACGGCCGGGCGCACCTCCCGATTGGGGTGCACGTCGCCCAGGCAGCTGAATCCGCTGTCGCCGCCCTTGGTGAGGCGGTACAGGTGGACGCGCTCGCTGGGCGCGAGGCGCAGCGCGTCGGCGAGGGCCGAGAGGACCGACGGCGACGGGTGCCGGTCCCGCCCCTGTTCGAGGCGGGTGACGTACTCGACGCTCACGCCGGCCAGCGTCGCCAGCTCGGCCCGCCGGAGGCCGGGTGTCCTGCGGCGCGCACCCGCGGGCAGGCCGACCTGCGCGGGCGTGACGGCCTCGCGGCGGTTCCGCAGGAACAGTCCCAGCTCGTTGTCGCTCACCCTGTGCACGGTACAAGCCTGCGCGGGCCGCAGGGTGGCCGTGCCGCTACCACCATCGGCCCGGCCTTCCTGCGCCGGTGGCGACGGGCGCAGGGTGAGGGACGACGGCGGCCGACCGGGTCGCCGGACGAGCCCCAAGGAGAAACGCATGTCCCAGGAACGGATCGAGCTCGCGGTGGTCGTCGGCAGTGTGCGGCAGGAACGGTTCGGCCCGGTGGTGGCGCGATGGATCGCCGACCAGGCGGCGCGGCACGGCGGCTTCGAGGTGGACGTCATCGACCTGGCCGACGCCGAGCTGCCGCTGGAGCTGCCCGCGGTCCCGCCCGCGATGGACCCGAACCCGCCGCGCCCCTCGGGGATGGCGGACCTCACGCGACGTCTGGACGCGGCAGATGCGTTCGTGGTCGTCACACCCGACTACAACCGCAGCTTCCCCGCTGCGCTCAAGGCGGCGATCGACTGGCACTTCACCCAGTGGGACGGCAAGGCGATCGGGTTCGTCGGGTACAGCGGGGCCAGCGGCGGGCTGCTCGCCATCGAGGCGCTCCGGCAGGTGTTCAGCGAGCTCAACGCGCACACGGTGCGCAACTACGTCTCGTTCCCGCGCTACTACCTCCTGTTCGACGAGCGCGGCGAGCTGCGCGAGCCGGACGAGCCCGCCGGCGCCGCCAAGGCCATGCTCGACCAGCTCCACTGGTGGGCCCGCGCCCTCACGGAGGCCCGGGTCGCCGCATGAGCGGACGGCCCTGACGGCGAGGATGCACTCTTCAGAGCAGTTCGGGATACAGTTTTTCGACTAGCTCGGGTAGCGCTTCGGATCCGCTCCGAGTACGAATTCCAGGATGCCGTTCGTCTGACTCCAGGACGGTGGTCGCCCGCTGGTCAGGATGTCGTTCGGACGGCGTCGGCCATCGCAAGGACCGCCGGGCGTGCCGGGACGTGGGTACGCACCTCGACCCGGTGCACGAGCCCAGGTGCCGTGAGCGGGACGACGGCGAGGCCGTCGCCGGGCGCTGCCTCGGTCAACGGCGTGGCGTGCAGCCCGTGGCCCGCGCGGACCAGGGACGCCACCACGGCCGCCGAACTCCCCGAGTAGGCGACGCCGCGGTGCAGGCGGAGCCGGGCGGCGGCGGAGAGGTCCGACGTCGCGCAGCGGGTCCGGGTGGAGTCGAGCCAGCGAGCGTCGGTGAGGTCGGCCAGGTCGAGGCCCGGCCGTCCCGCGAGGGGGTGATCGGCGGGCAGCAGCACGCCGACCGGCGCCTCTGCCACGATCCTGACGAGCATGTCCGCCTCCGAACCGGGCAGCGGATCGCCGGGTGCGGCGATCCCGTCGACGACGGCGACCTCTGCGCCGCCCGACGTGAGGGCGGCGGCCGCCCCCGCGGCGTCGTGCACGACGACGGCGGCCAGCGGGCCGCCCACCGGGACGAGGTGCTCCGTCGCCGGGGTGACGGTCACGGACACGGGCCGGTCCGCGTCGCGCCCGGTCACCCGCACCACCGCCGCCCGCGCGGCCTGCTCGTGCGCGAGGATCTGCCGGGCATGTCGCAGGAACTCTCGGCCCGCCGACGTCGGGGCGACCGCCGGGCGCCGGGTGAGGAGCGGCGTGCCGGCCGTCTTCTCGAGTCCGGCGATGTGCTGGGAGACCGCCGACTGGGTGAAGCCCAGCCCGGCGGCCGCACGGGAGAACGATCCGGTGTCGGCGACGGTGACCAGGCTGAGCAAGGCGCGGGTGTCCACGCGAGCAGTATCCCGCGTGTATCAGGAATCGCGATCCATGCATCGGGATTCATCGTTGGACGTGATGCACGCGCCGCCGACAGCATGGTCCGCATGAACCCCACACGCATCGCCCTGGTCGGGGACCGGTCGCCGGCGGTCCGCGCGCACGAGCAGATCCCGCGCATCGCCTCCGCGTACGACGACGTGGACCTCCACTGGCTCCCCACCGGACAGCTCGTGCCTGACGACGCGATCACGTTCGACGGCCTCTGGGTGGTCCCCGGCTCCCCGTACGCGGACGAGGAACGGGTGGTCGACGTCGTCCGGATCGCGCGGGAGGCCGGGACCCCGCTGCTCGGGACGTGCGGCGGGTACCAGCACATGGTCCTGGAGTACGCGCGCGACGTCGTCGGCATCGCCGCCCACCACGCCGAGAGTCACGGCGCGGGGGAGGGCGCTCCGGCGTCGACCGCGCTCATCACCGAGCTGGCGTGCTCGCTCAAGGGCCACAGCGGGCAGATCGACGTCGTCCCCGGTACCCGGGCGGCCGCCGTCCTCGGCGAGCAGAGCTTCGAGCGCTTCCACTGCTCCTTCGGGCTCACGGCCGAGGACGCCGCGCCCCTGGTCGAGGCCGGGCTGCTGATCTCCGGGACGAGCCCGGAGGGCGAGCCCCGGGTCGCGGAGCTGCCGGGGGAGGCGTTCTGGCTGGGCACCGCCTTCCAGCCGGAGCTCGCGGACGCGCAGCCGCATGCGGTGATCGACGCGTTCGTGACGGCCGCCCGGGAACGTGCGGGCCGGCGCATCGCCGAGGTCGCGGCGGCCCTCCGTTGAGGGCGGTCCGACGTCGGCTCCAGGTCCCCGTCACCGTCGTCGCATCCAGCGACGATCCGTATGCGGACCCGGACCGGACCCGGGAACTGGCCGGCGTCTGGGGCACCGAGCTGATCGAGGCCGGCACGACCGGCCACCTGAACGACGCCGGCGGCCTCGGCCCCTGGCCCGCCGAACGGGCGATCCTGTGGTCGGGCGTGTTCTCGTACAGCCCGGCCCAGCCGGACGCGATCACCAGCACCACGCGGCACGATCACCCTGCGAGAGGAGTCCCCGGTCAGTCGAGCCCGAGATGCAGCATCAGCGCTTCGTCCAGGACGGCCATCGTCTCGGCACTCAAGGCACCCGCTCGCCTCGTCAGACGGCCCATGTCGATCGAGCGCACCTGCTCTGCCTGAGCCTTCGAGTCCGTGTCGAGCCCGGTCGCAGCGCCCGCCGGGACCAGGGCCTGGAAGGGCAGGACCCGCGCGGTGTTCGACGTGAGCGGCACGACCGTGAGCACGCCTCTCGCCGACCTGTCCGCACTCCGGTTCCGGGCATCGTTCGAGACGATCACGACGGGTCGCACCTTGTTCGCCTCGGAGCCCCGGGCGGGATCCAGATCGGCGAACCAGACGTCACCGCGCCGCATCGCCGTCGTCCAGGCCGTCCGCCGTCACGGACTCCCACGCCTCGGCCTCGCCCGAGGAGTACCACTCGCCGTCCGCTTCGAGGTACGCGGCCTCCAGGTAGGAGTCACGCAGACTCCGCACCGCCTCGTGCAGCGCGGCCGAACGCGAGCGGACACCGGACCGCGCGGCGTAGTCGTCGAGGAACTCGATGTCGGCCTTCGGCAGGCTGACACCGATCTTCACACTCGAAGTCATACCGCGAAGTATACGCCGGGTCATCCTCGTCGGGAACCTCACGACGGGGAGGTCGACGGCGTCGGGCCGGGTTCGCCGACCAGGATCGTCACGGCGACGCCCAGGCGGAGCGGCTTGCCCGGGATGGGCGTCGTGCCGGAAGCGGGGGCGGTCGGCGGTACGTCCGGGTGCTCCAGGACGGCCTCGAAGCCCGCGGACTCGACCTCCGCGACGGCCGCACCCACCGTCATGCCGGCGACCGCGGGCACGACGTTGCGTCCGCTCGCCGCCGTGACGTCCACCTCGGCCCCGGGCGACACGAACCGGCCGGCCGCCGGCCGCTGGCGCAGCACCGTGCCCGCGGGCTCCGGCGAGTCCGCCCGCGCCACGTCGCCGAGCACCAGCTCCGCGTCGCGGAGCGCCGCCTGCGCCGCGACCAGCGTTCCGTCCAGCACGGGCACCCGCACCCGGGCCCGTGCCGGGGGCGACGGAGCGCCGGTCGAGATGGGCGTCGCGGACGGCGACGGCGTGGCCGGCGGCGACGCGGTGGCGGGCGCACTCGGGGAGGGCGACGGCTCCGAGGACGAGGACGGCGACGGACTCGCCGCGCGGGAGGGCGCCGGGGTCGAGGCGAGGACGCTCGCACTCGGCGACGGCGTCGTGGCGGCCTGCGGCAGCCCGGGGGCGAAGACGGCGGCCCAGATCGCCAGCCCGGCGACGAGCAGGCCGCCCACGACGACGCCCACGCCCACGACACCGTCGCGCGGCACCGCGGCGGACACCTGCTGGGACTCGGGCACCGGGGCCAGGTACTCGAGGTCTCCCGCCCTGCGCGGACCGGCACCGGTCGCGTTCCCCGCGGCCCCGGCCGACGCCGCGTCCGCGTCGTGCGGTGAGTCGTCGGTGACGACGTCCCCACCGACGACGTGCTCGCGGACTCCCGTCTCCCCGCCCGCCCCCGCCGGCCCCCCGGCGTCCGCCGCGCCACCGGACCCCGGCGCGACCCCGCCCGCCGGGCCCATCCGCTCGACCGCCTCGGCAAGCGCCGCCCGCATCTCGCCCGCGTCGCGAAATCGCCGCACGGGCGTCTTGTGCATGGCGCGCGTCACCACCCGGTCGAACACGCGGGCGCCCGGGACCAGGGCCGACGGCACCGGCGGCGGCGCGGACACGTGCGCGTCCAGGACCTGCGCGGCCGTGCCCCTGGGGTAGGGCGGACGGCCCGTGAGCAGGTAGTACAGCAGCGCGCCCGCCTGGTACAGGTCGCCCGCCGGGCGGACCGGCCTGCCCTGCGCCTGCTCGGGCGACATGAACTGGGGATTGCCGACGACGGTCCGCGCGGCGCCCGCCTCCCCGCCGCCGGCCCGGATCCCGGCGCCCGCGGCCGCGACGGTCCTGCCCTGCGCCGCGCCGAGCACGACCGTGACCGCCGAGCCGTCGGGTCCGGGCCCGTCGCGCAGTGTGTCCTCCCCGGCCCGCAGCACCCCGCGGCCGACGGCGGTGCGCCCGGCGGCGTCGGCCAGGCCGAAGTCGACGAGGCGCACGTGCTCCGCCCGCAGCGCCTCCCCCGGCCGGGCACCGTGCAGCAGCACGTTCGCGGGTGACACGTCGCGATGCACCAGTCGCACACCGTGCGCGACGGCGAGCGCCGCCAGCACGCCGTCGAGCACCGCCGCCGCCTCGCTCGGGGGCAGCGGCCCGGTGGACTCGACGCGCTCGCCGACGCTCCCGCCGTCGACCAGGTCGAGGGCGATCCACGCGAGCACGACCCCCGCCGCTTCCTGGACGCCGGACGCACGGACCGCGGCGATGTTCGGGTGCCGCAGTTCCTGCGCGGCACGGGCCTCGGCCAGGAAGGCGTCGCGGGAGGCCGCGTCGGCACTCAGGTGCGGGTGCAGGATCTTCAGCGCGACCGGACGTCCCGGGGGCGACGACGTGTCGGGGCTGCGCAGGGCCGACGGCGGGGCATGCTCACCGGCCGGCATCACCGGGCGGTCCTCGCTCGGGGTGGGGTCCGCGCCGATGTCCTCGGCGGCGAACACCGACGCGGTCCCGCCCACGCCGAGCAGGTCCCCGAGCACGTACCGCCCGCCGAACAGGGCGTGGTCGAGCAGGGCGTCGTCGGGCACCGGGCCGGTCGCTCCGTCCGGTGCCGTCTGGTCCGGGACGTCCTCCCCCGCAGCCGGCGTCGGACCGCCGTCGTCGCTCATCGTGCGGGGTGCTTCGTCATCCGAACCGGCCGTTGACGTAGTCATAGGTGCGCTCGTCCTGCGGCTCGGAGAACATCGCGTCGGTGTCGCCGTGTTCCACGATGGCGCCCGGCGTGCCCTGCGACGCGAGGAAGAACGCGCACTGCTGCGAGACGCGCTGGGCCTGCTGCATGTTGTGGGTGACGATGACGATCGTCACCTCCTTCTGCAGTTCGGTCATGGTCTCCTCGATGACCCGGGTGGACGTCGGGTCGAGCGCGGAGCACGGCTCGTCCATCAGCAGCACCTTGGGCCGCACGGCGAGCGAGCGCGCGATGCACAGCCGCTGTTGCTGTCCGCCGGAGAGTCCGCCGCCGGGCTGCGCGAGCCGGTCCTTCACCTCGTTCCAGAGCCCTGCGGAGGTGAGGGATCGCTCGACGAGTTCGTCCTTCTCGTCCCGGGTGGCCCGCACGCCGGTGAGCTTCAGTCCTGCCACGACGTTGTCGTAGATCGACATCGCGGGGAACGGGTTGGGCTTCTGGAACACCATGCCGATGTCCTTGCGGGCGTCCTGGATCTTCTTGCGGCGGTCGTAGATGTCGTCGCCGTCCAGGCGCACCTCGCCGGCGAGCGCGGCGATGGGGACGAGTTCGTGCATCCGGTTGAGGATGCGCAGGAACGTCGACTTGCCGCAGCCCGACGGCCCGATCAGGGCGGTCACCTGCCCGGCGGGCATGGTGAGCGACACGCGTTCCAGCACCTTGTGCGAGCCGAACCACGCGGACACGTTCCGCGCCTCCAGCACCGAGAGACCGGCGGGCGGCGGGCCCGCGGCCGGCTCTGCGATCGTTTGCTCCACTGTCATCCCACGGTCCTCTCAGAGCAGGTTCGGCAATGCGTCCATGACGATGTCGGCGCAGGTCACGCCAAGGGCGAGCAGTACGGGCACGCCGATCAGCCAGGCGTGCCACCTCCCCCACGACGTCCACAGCCACCACAGCGCGGCGCCCGCGGCGACGAAGAAGGTGAGGACGAAGAAGGCGGTGTACCAGGCGCCGTCGTCGCCGGCCATCGCGCGCTCCTCGGCGGGGAGCGCCGGTTCGGCGAGCACCTTGGTGGGCGTGGGCTGCACCTCGGAGACGAGCTGAGCGTCCACGTGCAGCACGCCGGACGGGAAGAGCTGCAGCCCGTCGGCGGTCATCAGCTCCAGGCGTCCCTGTCCCGCGGCGAGCGGTTCGGGCAGCGGGTCCCCGGCGCGGCGCAGGTTGAACACCTGGAACGTGTGCTCGCCCTGACCGGTGGTCACGCGGATCTCGTCGCCCGGCACGAGCCGCTCGAGCCCGCCGAAGGGGCCGCCATAGGTCAGTTGGCGGCCCAGGATCACGGACGTGCCGGCCTGGCCGGGCATCACGCTGTCACGCCGGTGCCCGGGCCCTGAACGCAGCACCCGGGACGTGGAGCCCTCCGCCACCACCTCGCTGAGGCCCAGTGCCGGGATCTCCAGCAGCGCGACGGGTGCGCCGGGCTCCACCAGGTCCCCGTCCAGATCGAGCTGGCCGACGGGGGTGGTGGCCCGCGCCAGCGACGTCCGCAGTTCGTCGTAGGCCAGCACCTGCTCCCGGTGGTGCTGTGCCGCGGAGAACAGCGCCGCGTGCCCGACGAACGCGATCAGCAGCATCGACACGGTCATGATCGCGGCACCGGCCCACCAGCGGCCGTCGCGCGGTGCCTTCGGCCGCGGCGCCGACCCGACGGCGGCGACCGCTGCGGCCAGCCGTGCTCTCCGGCGCCGGGAGGCGGGCGTGTTCCGCGCCGGGTAGGGGTTCGACGGCTCGGCGTCGGCCGGACTGGGATTGTCGGAGAGGCTCTTCTCGTCGTTCTCGGTCGAGGGCGTCACCGGGTTGCTCATCAGGCCGCCACCCCCGCGTCGCCCACCGGCAGGCCCGCGCCCGGCGCCCGCATCAGGCGCAGCACGTACCAGCCGCCCGCGCCCAGGCCGGCGAGTCCGACGCCGCCGCCGGTCCACCAGGCCCAGGCCGGAATGCTCAGCCCCGTCGCCTCGCCGCCGGGCGAGCCCACGAGGACCTCCGCGAGCGCGATCTGCCCGCACCAGCCCGTCAGCTGGAGAGCGCGCGGGCCGGGCGGGGTCTCGTCCGGGATCTCGAGGGCGGCGTCGACCACGCCCTTCGCGTCCGCGCGGACGGTCCGGACGACCTGCGGCTCGGTGAACAGCACGGCCTGCACCCGCTCGCGGTCGCCGAACCCGTTACCGGTCGCGACGACCTCGTCGCCCGCCAGGTGGACGTCGTCGTCCAGTGTCGCGTCGTCGCCGTCCGTGGCCGGCTCCTGGGGCACCGCCGGCTCGGCGGGCTCGCATTCCTCCGGATCCGTCGTGCCGCCGTCGCCGGGAGCGTCCGGGCCGCCCGTGGGGTCGCCGGATCCGCCACCCGGCGTGTCGCCGGGGGAACCCGGGCCCCCGGGGTCGCCGCCTCCCGGGGCGCCGCCCGTGCCGGTGCCTCCGCCCGCGCCGTTCCCGCCTCCGGGGCCGTCGGACGGGTCCGGTCCCGCACCCGGTCCCCTGGTGGGGTCGCCGGTCGGACCGCCCGTGGGGTCGCCGGTGGGGTCGTCCGTTGGCGCCGTGCTCGGGATGGTCACGCTGATCCCGGTGTCCGTCTCGCCGTCCTCGGCGTCGGCGGCGTGCCCGGCGCCGGCCGGGCCGAGCGCGAGCGCCGCCCCGGCCAGGAGCACGCCGGCGAGCCGGAGGTGTCGGACTCTCATCGCAGGGCCTCGCTCTCGTGGTCGGGGGCCGGGGCGGCACCGGACCGCTGCCCGGGGGTGGTCGGTGCGGGAGCGTCGGACCGTGCCTCCGCGAGCGTCTCGGCCCGGACCTGCTCGGTCCAGGCGGCGAGTTCCTCGCCCAGGAGCCGCCGCGACCGTCGGCGCCACGCCACGACCGCCCAGGTCCCGCCCGCGAGGAGGGCGACGACGCCCGCGAGCGGCCAGGGCACCGCCCAGGCCTGTGCCGACGCCCTGACGGGTGCGGGCAGTGCGTCGTCGTCGGCTCCCCCGCCGGGGCTCGCCGCGGCGGCCGGGGTCACGGTCACGTCCGCGAACAGCAGGAGCAGGGGCGCCACGCCCGGCACCTCGGCGGAGACGTGCGCGGTGCCGCCGGGCACCAGGTTCTCCACCGGCTCGGTCTCGATCGAACCCAGGCCGATGCCGAACGGCCCGCTGACGCGAACCTCCGGCTCGCCGGAGATCCGCGTGTTGCCGGTGTTGGTGAGGTCGAACCCGACGGTCGCGGTGCCGGCGCCGAAGGGGTTCGCCGCTCCGTCGAACCCGGCCACCACGCCGGTGACGTCGAGCGCGGGCGTCGTCTCGCCGTCGACCCGCAGGTAGATGCGGGTACCGACCCGCTGCTCCAGCTGCACGGCGGATCCCTCGCCGTCGTCGGCCCCGGACCGGAAGGAGGCCACGATGCCGGCGGCGTGGTCGCCGGGCGTCGCGTCGTGCGGCACGGTGATCGTGAACGGGATGTCGGCGCGGGCGCCGGGTTCGAGTCGCACGACGACGCCGAGCTCGGCCGCGCAGGCGGCCTCGGCGTCGTCGTCCGTGTCCGGGCAGGTGGCCGCGCCGGAGTCGACCGACGTCCATGACCCCAGATCGGTCGATGCCTGGTCGGCGGCGATCAGCGTGAAGGCGCCGGTGTCGTAGTCGGTGGTCGCGTCGGCCCCGTAGACGCGGAACGACGCCCGGCGGTCCGAGAAGTTGGAGACCGACACCCAGTCGCTGATGGTGGTGCCGGGCGCGACGTCGTAGGCGAGCTCGGTACGGCCGTCCCGGCCGTCGGGGCCGGAGGGCTGGACGCTCCAGGTGACCTCGCGGTCGTCGGCGGACGCGACGCCGGTCGGTACGACGGCGGACGGTACGACGACGGACGCGACGCCGGCCCGTGCGGCGACCTCGGTGACGGGCGCGTGCGCGGCCGCGGCATCCGCGGGCCCGGCCGCACCGAGGAGGGCGGCGAACACCCCGGCGGCAAGTGTGCCGCCGGCGAGAGTCCTTCGGACGATCATCGTGAGGCTCTCCAGACCAGGTCGCGGCACCGAGCGGGGCCGCGGGACGTGCGCCGACCCCCGCTCTCGGCGGTGCCGGCCTGGACAGTCGCATCATCACGACGGGTCGCACGGCGGGCAAACATCGCGCAGGCGGAGAGCACGTTGCCACCGGGCGACGCCCAGGTGGACAGCGTGTGGACGACGCCGTCGCGACCGCGAAGAAACCGCTCTGACCTGGGCCTTTATCGCACTCCGGGGCCGCAGCCCCCGGCGCCGAGCGCTAGCCGGCGAGCCCGGCCCAGCCGCGAGAACCCCCCGAAAGGAGGGGGCGACGCACTGCCCGAACGGAGGGAGGCAGGCGATCCGATCCGATCAGCCCATCGTGCGTCTCTCACCGGAGACGGCAGTCCGGTTGTTGGTAGCACCAACGTCACCAACACCGATGTTACGAAGTACCGAACCACTCGGGCGCGGGAACTGCAGAAACTGGGCGCCCATCGGAGCCACATGCCCGGAGCAACGGAGAACGCCGGCCCTGCTCGTTGTCAGCAGGGGCGGCGCACTCGGCCAGGACGAACTCCTCGCCCGGTGGGCATGAGTCGTCCCGGAGCCGGCCCCGACCCGCTTGCGCGCGAGCCGGGGCCGGTCGGGTTGCGACCGCCGGCGATCGGGTCGTCAGCGGTTCCGGGTCAGCAGTTCACGCGGACCTTGTTCGAGGTGGAGCCGTCGTGCTGGGCGTCGCCCGTGTAGTGCGCCCGGAAGGTGTACGTCTTCCACGGCTTGAGGCCCTTCACCGTGACCGAGGCGACGCCGTCGGTCACCGTGCCGGTGCCGACGGTCTCGCCCGTGCGGACGTTCTCGAACGTCACCGTGCCGGTCGCGGAGTCCGGGCCGACCTCGGCGGTGAGCGTGGCCGACCGCCAGTGCTCGTCGGCCGTCAGCGTCGTGGTGGTGGCCTCCTTGACGTGCTCCCAGGTGCCCGTGTTGGTCTCGTCGTTCCAGTTCAGGCGGAGGTCCACGGAGAAGTACTTCGAGGCACCGACGCCCGAGGCGGCGGTCGGGTAGGTGGTCGTCGGGGCGTCACCGGGGTCGCAGGTGATCACGTAGGTGGCGACACCGCTGCGGCCGTCGAAGCGGTCGGCGGGGAAGCCGTAGACGGCCCAGCGCGACGCCGAGGTACCCGTCCGGTTGATCGGCTCGCCGTCGAGTCCGGATCCCTCGATCGGGGACCCGGCGACCTTGACCAGGGCCGGGAGGCCGAGGTCGGACGACGAGTTGGCTGCGGGCCACGTCCCGTCGGGCCAGACGAACAGGACCCGGGAGGAACCGCGGTAGCCCTCGGGGCACCCCGCCTCGGTGGTCAGGGACTGAGGGCCGCCGGAGCCGGAGATGGCGCCGGAGGTCTTGTCAAGGGTGATGCCACCCAGGCGGTTGTCGGCGTCGAGCACCGGGTTCACGGCTTGCGCGGCCGGGGCAGCCAAGGCGGCACCGAGCACGATGGTCAGCGAAGCCGCGAGGCCCGCGGCCACCCGGCTCAGAGTGGTGTGAGACATGAATCCTGCCTTTGTCGTAGAATTCACCCCATAGGTCACGAACGACCTGTGCCCTGCTGGGCACGGCCCCTCACCCTGGCATGACTCCCCGGGTGAGGGGCCTCCACGTGCGGGCGGGGGACGGCACCCGCACGGGAACCTGTGGGACGGCGGCACTGGCCCGCCGGCTTGGGGGACGCAGCTGCCGGTCGGTGGTCAGATGAGGGTGAGCGTCAAGGTGGAGGTGTACTCGCCCGCGGGGGTGTCCTGCGGCGCACGCAGGGTCAGGTCCGCGGCGACGGTCGTCCGGGCGGTGGTGACGTCGGCGGTCGCCGACGCGAGCGTCCGCGGAGCGGCCAGGCCGGTACCCGGCGCGACGGCGGGGCCGGCCGTACCGGCGTTCGTTCCACCGGTGAGCTGTGGCTCCCAGCCGAGGGCGGAGGCCGGGATGGCGCCGGAGCCGCCGGACCTGGCGAAATCGCTCGCCTGCCCGTTGAGTGTCCACGCCGTACGGGTCTCCCGGTCGTCGGTCACGGTGACCTGACCGAGCTCCCCCGTCGCCTCGAAGGCCGAGCTGACCTGGGTTGCCTCGCCGAGCGCGACGCCACCGGGGGTGACGGTGAGCCGGAGACCCGACGCCGCGGCCGGGATGGTCACCGTGATCTCCGTGTCCTGCGGCGGCACCGGTTCGCCGACGGTCGTGACGACGGCGTCGTTGGACGTGGACGCGTTGTGCAGGGTGTCACCCGCGTACTCTGCGCGGAAGGTGTACTGGGTGTCGGGCTCGAGGTCGGAGACATTCACTGTCGCTGTCCCGTCGGTCAGGTCCGCGGTGCCGACCGTGGCGCCGGTGCCAACGTTCGTGAACGTCACCGAGCCGGTCGCTGCGGGCGGGTCGACGGTGGCCGTGAGGTTCACCGAGCCGTCGTTCCCGGCGGTCGGGTCGAGCTCGAGGGTGGTGTCGACCTTCTCGACCGGGCCGGCGATCTCCCAGGTGCCTGACCCGGTGACGCCACCGTCGTTCCAGTCGATCAGGATGTCGACGGAGAAGTACTTCGAGTCGCCCACGCCGGACGCGTTCGTCGGGAAGGTCCCGGTCGGAGCATCCCCCGGATCACAGGTGACCACGTAAGTCGCGACGCCGCTGTGCCCGTCGAAGGCGACCGTGGGAATCCCCCCGGACCCACCCGCGCCCCACTTGGACGCGTGCCGCTGATACGTGATCGTCTCCGACAGGTTCTGGCGGTCGATCGCCTGGCCGTCCAGGCCCGAACCTTCCGAGGCTGCCACGAAGACCGTCGCGGCGAACTGCGAGGCGCTTACTACCCAGGTACCGTCCGGCCAGATGATGAACGCGCGGGAGGAACGGCGAAACCCCTCGGGGCAGCCCGTCTCCGTGGTGAGCCGCTGTGGGCCACCGGCCCAGGAGATCGCACCGCCGGTGACGTCAAGTGTGAGATCGCCCAGTCGGTTGTCCGGGTCCAGATCCGGCGCCAGCGCCTGGGCAGGTGCGGCGACCAGGCCGCTGAAGGTGACCGCCAGAGCGGCGGCCAGAGCGAGGCCCGCACGGCGGACCGATGTGATGCGCATCGTCGAGGTCCTTTCTTGGATCGACCCGGGAGGTCCGGGGCGGGGTCGAGGAATGGGGGCAGCGGTCACCGGTCACTCCGGCCACCGCGGTGGAACCGGGGTGCGCCGCCTGACCGGCGGCGCACCCCGGCGTGGGCCTCAGTTCAACCGAGACTCACGTCCACGACGGGACTCAGTTGCGGCGGTAGGATTCCGTGTCGCCGGCCTCGTAGAAGCCCAGGTCGGCGATCTGGACGCCGTTCACGCCGGTGCCCCGGTTGATCAGGGAGCCGAAGCCGAAGTCCTCGATCGTGAACGTCCCGGCGGTCGACGCCGCGTTGTACACCGCGCCGGCGGCGCCGCTGAACAGGTACTCGACGTCCGAGCCTGCGACGATCGCCGCGTGCGGCACGACCGTGAACACCGGCCGGGCCAGCGGGAACTCCGTGTTCAGGACGCCGTCCGCGAGCGGCTCGACGCCGTTCACGGTGGCCAGCTCGGCACCATTGCGGCGGTCGTTGACCGTCACCGGGTAGAGCGTCTCCAACTGCGCGGAGTTGCCCTGGGCGATGTACTGCGCGATCGAGTAGGGAGCGATCGCGTTCTCGACGGCCGCGAGAACGGCGCCGTCGTGCTCCTGCACCGAGCCGCCGGAGTACGTGTCCGACACCGCGGTTCCGACGGGGACACCGTCCAGGGCGGTGGACAGCCAGAACGAGCGGGTGCCCGAGCCGGCCTGCGGGATGAACGGCACGATGTCGGCGCCGCTGCCCTCGATGCCCACGGTGTAGACCGTGCCGTCGATGGTGACGGTGTCACCGTTGTCGGACGAGTAGATGTCGATGAGCTGCGCCTCGGTCAGGTCCCGCGGCACGGTGGTGTTGTCCCCGGCGACCGCGTAGGTGACCGCGTCCACCGCGAGGGGGACGTACGAGTACGTACCGTTCGGGTCGATGGACGACGGCGCGCTCGACGACCGGGAGACCTGGATGTCCGCCGGGCTCAGCTGCACACCGTTCCACAGACCGCTGGTCCAGGCCGCGCCCAGCGCGTTGAACCCGCTGCCGGACCCGTTCGGCCGGTCGAAGACCGGGCCGCCCGAGCGGGTCTGGATCGTCGCGGAACCGATGGCGTCCCACGAGCCGAAGATCAGCTGGCCGTTGCGCTCGACGACGGCCGCGAGACCGTTGTTGAGGTCCTGGGTGGTGTCGGAACCGACCGCGTCGACGGTCCGGTTCAGGTCGACCAGGCCGGTGCCCGGGTCGATCGGGTCGGCGGAGGCGGTGGCCGCCCCGCCGAGGAGGAGCGCAGCAGTCGCCGCGCCGGCGAAGAGCCCGCGGGCCCCGCGCTGGAGGTGCTTGGACATTGCATGCCTTCCTACTAGGGTTTCCCCTCAAAGGTCGCGAGCGACCTGTGTCCGTCGGGACACGGCCCCTCACCCTGGGTTCGCTGCTCGGGTGGGGGGCCTCCGCGCGCGGGTGGGGAATTTGCCCGCACGGGAAGTCTGTGTGGAGATGTCGTCGGCGGGCGGTTCGTTCAACCGGTGAGCTCGCGGCGTCGCATGAGGAAGGGCGCGCCGATCATCCCGGCCAGGCCCGCCACGAGCGTGCCGCCCAGCGCGACCGACGCGGCCAGTGGCGCCGTGTCCTCTGTCGCCGACGCCTCGTTCTGAGTCGTCGTGGGTCCACCGGGGCCTCCATCGGCTCCGGGGTCGGACGGGGGATCATCGGCAACCGATTCGTCCTCGTCCACCGGGACAGGCACGGTCGCGCCGGCATCGCCGGGGCGACCATCACCTCCCTGGTCCGCGGAGTCTCCGGGGCTGTCGCTCCCGCCGTCACCGTCGCCGTCCGAGCCGGTTCTTTCCGGACCAGGGTCCGCTCCGGGTGGTGCGAGCAGCCGATCGGCCAGGTCGAGCGCCGCCGCCTGCTGCTCGGCGGTCAGGGGTACGTAGCCCTCGGGGAGGCCACCGCGATCGCCGGTGATGACGTTGCCGTCGGTGGCCGCGTATGTCAGCAGGTGGGCGTACTCGGTGCGGGCCTGCGGGTCCAGGCGCCCCTCGCGCAGATCGACCGCCGCGTGGACCGTCGTGGTGAGCGGGTAGGCGCCGTCGGGCAGGTCGGTCACGTCGACGACGCCGACGCCGGTCTCGTCCACCGGCACGGCGGCGACCGCCCGGCTCATCGACTCCTCGTCAGCTTCCACGAACTGACGGGCATCGGCGACGTTCTCGGCGGCCGTGGTCTCGTCCAGCGGGAGCGCGAGACTCGCCGTACTCAGGCCGTACAGCTCCGCCGACGTCGTCATCACCGGGCCCATCATGAGCCTCGGGCGGTCCGGCGACGGAGGTGCGTCCCGAGCCCAGCGGCCTGGCGGGATCCCGACCCCGATGTAGTAGTACTTGTCCCACGACTCCACCCGCCTGCTGTCCGCCTTCGCGACGCGGACCGCGTTGTCCTCGAGGTCCTCCGCGTAGGGGCTGTAGGAGTCCGAGTCGATCTGCTCGTCCTTGTACTCGTCGGTCGCGGTCGCCTTGTCCGGGAAGAGCGTCTGGTCGGCCTTGGGGAACATGTCGAGAGGCTCTTCGGACAGGTCCACGTCGTACCCGCCTCCCGCGGCCCTGGGGTGCCTGGCCGGGAGGTAGTAGGGGTTGACCGTGTTGCCCCACGGATCCGGCTCGCCCCGGAGGAACGCCCGGGCGTCGGCGTCCGCCTGCACGTACTGCCACAGGAGCCGGATCGCGTCGTCGCCGCGCGGCCCGGACACTATCCAGGTCACCTTGGCCCACGCGCCGAAGTCGGTGGGGTTGCCAAGCGCGGCCCACTCCTCGTCGTCGACGACCGCAAGCTTCCCGAGCACGTCATAGGACTCGCCCACCGGTTCGCCCGCGCCGAACAGCACATTGGGGACGTGCCACTTGTAGGACTGGGTGAGGAGCTTGGCGACCAGGCGTGGGGTGAGACGCAGGTTCGTGTAGGCCTTCCCCTGCTCGTCCTGGGCCACGAAGCCGATCGTCAGCGCCGTGTTCGCGAGCGGCGCGTAGCCCAGATCGGCCGCGGCGAGCTGCTCCGGGCTCGCGGTGCCGATCGTGTCGGGCGTCAGGGGAAGCCCCACGGCGGCGAAGTCGACCGCCCCGGTCAGGAGCTGGGTGCGGGTGAGGGTGCCGCTGTTGGTGTTGAGGGAGAAGGTCGCGCCGTCCTCACCGGCGCACAGCGCGGTCTGCCACGAACTCATCGCGTCGGCGATCAGCTCGCTGCCGGCCACCCTCCGCTCCGCCGCACCGGCAGGACAGCTCCGGAACGGGTTGCGGAAGTCGAGCGGGAACACCATCCGGTTGTCCCAGAAGGTGCAGTTCGCGGACAGAGGAGAGCCGTTCTGCCAGGTTGTCGCCGAGCCGAAGACGTTGCTGGGCCCCATGCCGGGCCTGCCACAGAGCGTGCCGTCGGCGGGACGACCCGTGTCCGAGCCGTCGGCGGGTGTGCCCGAGCGCGTGCCCCGGGGGACGACCACGAGCCAGCACCGCTCCCCCGCGGTCTCCGGGTTGCCACAGCCCAGGTACGGCTGCGCGGCGCCGGACTGCATCACCATGTTGTACCTGGCCGTGCCGTCACCGGCCACCGGGACGAAGGGCTGCTCGTTGGAGGCGGACGCCTCGAAAAAAGCGCCGAGACCGCGGCTGGTGTAGCTCGTGTCGGGGCCGGTGGGGATCTCGACGGTCTCGTTCTCCTGACCGGTCACCGCCTGGAACTTGACCTGGTGCTCCGGGTAGTAGCCACGATGCGTCGCGTCGATGACCGGGTGGCTACCGCCTGTTCCGCCGACCTCTATATTTGAGTAACCGCCGTACTGGCACGACTTGTTGAAGTCCTCCGACAGCGGGTCACCCCAGCACTGCATGAGTTGCAGAAAGTTGGAGTTTCCGGTTCCTCCCCGCGCCGTCGGGGCCATCCCGGAGGCGGTGACCGTGACGACCTGGTCGATGAGGTCCTCGGTCTGGGAGACCGTGACCTCGAGGTCCTTGAAGTCGTCCCAGTGACCCGACCCGTCGGCGTCGTCGACCATGCGCGAGCGGTCCGGCTGGTACTGCTGCAGGTCGCCGTTGCCGCCCGCCCACTTCAGCGTCACCGCCGAGTCGGTCTCGCCCGCGGCCCGTGCGTCCGGCGGTGCGGACATCGCCACGAGGCCGCCGGCCGATGCCAGGGCGACGACCATGCCGAGCGCACTGATCGTGCGGCTGCGGAGCTTCATCGGTGTCCTCCGTTCGACTTGTGGGCGGCGTTTCCGGGTCGCACCGGACCGGCCGGGGAAAACGCTGCCCCTGCCCAGTGATCTTGGCAACCATGGGGACGATGGACAGGCAATTGAGGAATGGCGACACCGGGCGGGACAGAAAGTGAACGACGCGTTTCGGCATGCCCCGGATCGGCGGCATGACGCGCCTTCACGATCGTCGCCTCGCGGCATCGACACATCCGGCCGCCACGATGTCGCCGCTGGACACCACCCGAAAGGAGGGGGCTAGCCCCCTCCCTCCGGAGGGTGGCGGAGCAGCACGACCTCCACGATGCGGAAAGAATTTCACCCGCGTGGAAGAATTCCCCCGGAGCGCTCCGTAGGCGATTTCTCGCTAGACGATTCTTCACGTGGAGAATCGCCTGTGAAGCACCCGCAAGAATCACGACGCGGCGCCTCCTGCAAGCCCGCGCCGCCCGAGCCCGGCCGGCCCGGGTAGCACCGGCCGGGCGCGCCTGCCGAGCAGCGGCGGCAGCACCGCGCCGGCGATCATCGCCAGGCCCAAGCCGCCCATCGTGAGTCGCGGCACGATCCCGGACTCAGCCAGGGGAATCGACTGCGGAGTGGCGGACACGAGCTCGACCACGGCCGCGTCGTCCACCACCTCCGCGTCTCCTCCCCCGTCGACGAGGTCGTCTTCGGTAGCGCCGTTCCCGTCTCCTTCGGCGCCGCCGCCGGGGCCGTCACCCGAGCCGCCCGGACCATCGTCGGAACCGTCGGGGCCGTCCGAGTCGCCCGGGTCGCGGCCGCCGGAGCCGGCATCGCCCGGGCCGCCCGAACCGCCGTTCGCGTCGTCCGGCCCATCACTGCTGCCACCCCCGGACGGAGACGTCGACGTGTCCTTGGCCCCGCCCGTACCCGTGAGGCACTGCGTGGAGCCCTGCCGGTCGCACGCCGGCGGGTAGGGCGCGGTCTGGGCGAGCCGGTTGCCGCCGTCGGGCGAGAACGTCGGGTTGTTGCAGTCGCGGATGCCCTTGATCACCGGGTCGCCACCCGGGATCTTCCGGATCTGCTGCTGGCCGGCCTGGACCAGGTTGATCGGCAGGGGTGAGTAGCCGAGCACGTCGGCCTGCTGCTGCCCCTCGCACAGGAAGTACGCGCCGAAGTCGGCCAGGGTGAGTCCCTTGTCCAGCGTGAATCCGGCGTCCCGCGAGGTCGGCAGGATGATGTACGAGTAGCTGGACAGCGGGTACACGCGCCGGTCACCGAACCGGTACACGTCCTCGAGGTTCTGTGTGAGGTAGTCCGGCGAGCTCTTGTCCTGGTTGATCTTGGCCCGCAGCAGCGCGACCGCGACGTTCTGCGCCGTCGGCTCCGTGTAGTAGCCGGACTCGTTGAGCATCTTCGCCACCGGAAATTTCGCGTTCAGCGCGTAGGAGTACTCGACGAACGTGATGGCCCCCACCGCGTGGGACTGCGCCACGTAGCTGGCCACGCCGTTCGACTTGGCGCGAGACACGAAGCCCGTCCCAGGCACCACCGGGTAGTTGGACGTGATGCCGCAGTGCCCGTTCACCATCGGACGGCCGGCCTTCTCGCAGTACGCGTCCCAGAGCGCCGTCTGCTCCTGCCGCATCCAGATCGAGAACTGCGCCGTCGCGCCGGACCCGTCGGATCGCACGACCGGCACGATCGGGATGGCCGGCAGCGCCAGGAGCGGGTTGTCTTTCTTGATCTGCGGGTCGTTCCAGCGAGTGATCTCGGCCGTGAAGATCTTGGCGATGGTGTTGCCCGACAGCCGCAGGTTGGTGACCCGCTTGCCACCGATTTGCAGGTTGTACATGAACGCCGTGCCACCGGCCACGATGGGCATGTAGGCGAAGTCGCGCTGGGGTCGCAGGTCCTGCTCGTTGGAGTTGCTGACGGCGTACGGGATCTCGCTGACGCCGAAGTCGGCGGTGCCGTTGGCGAACGCGTTGCGCCCCGCGGTGGAGCCCTGCTGGTTGTAGGTGATCTTCCACTGATAGTTGCTCCACACGTTGCGGATCCACTGGTCCAGTGCGTTCGCCGACCAGGTGGAACCTTCCCCCTTGATCGGGGCATGCACATTCCCGACGGCGGCGGGCACAGCGGCCCGCGCGGCGTCGGGCCGCTCGGCCGCCGGCGCTCCCGTGGCCGTGTTCCCAGGGACCACCGCGCTCAGGACCACGAACACGATTCCCAGCACGACGACGAGTGCCCGCGCGACCCGGGCGCGCTGCGCGGTGATGGTGGTCATCGTCCGGTCTCCTTGTCGGTCGGGGTATCGGTGGGTCTCTGTGGATGCGGGCCGCCGTTGATGGCATGCACATCGGCCGCCTCGCGCTCGGCCGCCGTCGTCCCGCCTGCCGCAGCCAGGCCGACGGGACCGAAGCGCGCCGCGAGCCGCGCCGAGGCGCGACGCGCGCGGGCTGCGCCGCGGGAGCTGAGCTGTCCCGCGCCCTTGCCGCCGATCACGCGCGCGAGGGCGAACAGCCCGAAGACCATCACCATGAGCACGGCCGCGGCGCCGAACCCGCGCGCGATCTGCGTCGGCTCCGGGCTCTGGACGAGCGTGAACGTCGCGTAAGGCAGCGAGACCATCGGCCCGGTGAACGGGTTCCAGTTCATGTAGGTGGTGTACCCGGCGACGAGCATGATCGGGCTGGTCTCGCCGATGCCGCGCGCGGTGCCGAGCACGATCGCGGTCGCCAGCCCCGACCGGCTGGTCGGCAGCACCACGTGCCAGATCGTCGCCCAGTGACTGGCGCCCATCGCGAACGACGCCTCCTTGAGCGTCTGCGGCACCAGGCGCAGGACGACGTCGGCGGACCGGACGATGATCGGCAGGATCATGATCGTGATCGCCAGCGCCGCGGCGAACCCGGACTGCGGCAGGCCGAACATCAGCACGTAGGTGGCCAGGATGAACAGGCCGCACAGGATGGACGGCAAGGCCGTCATCGCCTCGGTCACCGTGCGGACGATGCGCGTGAACGGGCTGGGGAACTCCGCCAGGCAGACCGCCGTCAGCACGCCGAGCGGGATCGAGATCGCCAGGGCCAGCGTGATCATGAACAGCGTCCCGACCGCGGCGTGCACCATGCCGCCGACGGTCAGCGGGTCCAGCGGGCCGGCGAGCGACAGGTCCTGCGTCCAGAAGTTCAACCTCAGGAACGCCGGTGCCCCCTCGGCGAGCGCGAAGGAAACGACCACCGCCAGGGCCAGCAGCAGCACGATGGCGCCCGAGTGGATGACGACGCCCGCGACGCGGTCCTTGATGGTGACTCGATCGTCGTCGAAGCTGATCAGGATCACGAAGTAGCCCAGGAAGAACACGTACGAGATCAGCACGAACGGGAGCGCGCCCTGGACGGGCAGCACCTGGGTGAACAGCCACTCCGTCGTCGCGATGCCGGCCGCCGCCGCGCCGACGACGCGTAGCACGTCCTTCCGCTGCAGGCCCGACAGGACCCGCCGGGTCTCAGGCGGGGGCGGGGCGACGCGGCCGTCCCGCCCCGGCAGGTGAGTGCGGGTGTACCTGCCCGGCCGGTCCGCACGGCGCGGGGTCCGGGGTGTACCGGCGGGTGTCTCGGTGGCGGTCATGATCTCTCGCTCCTGGTCAGCTCGCGGCGCCCGAACGCGAGCGCTGGATGATGAAGCCGGCGACGAAGTTGACGAGCATCGTGATGAGGAACAGCACCAGTCCGGCGGCCATGAGAGCGGAGACCTCGAAGTCGCTGGCCTCGCCGTGGCGCAGGGCGATCAGCGCGCTGATCGAGTTGCCGCCCGTGCCGAGGATGTGCCAGTTGATGTAGTAGATCGGGCTGATCACCATGAAGACGGCGATGGTCTCGCCGAGCGCGCGGCCGAGGCCCAGCATGCTGCCGCCGATGATGCCGCCGGCCCCGAACGGGTAGACGACGTTCCGGATGACGCCCCACCTGCTCGCGCCTAGTGCCAGGGCACCTTCGCGCTCCCCCACCGGCGCCTGGTCGAACACCTCGCGCATGATCGACGTGGAGATCGGCGCGACCATCATCGCGACGACGAGCCCGGCCAGGAACGCCGTCGCCGTGAACACCGTGGGCGTGGCCAGCGGGTCGTCCGGGTCGAACGCCGGGACGGCGAAGATGGGGATCCACCCGAAGTTGGTACTTATCCACTCCGACACTGGCAGCAGGTTCCCGTCGAGCCAGAAGGCCCCCCACAGCCCGTACACGACGCTCGGGATCGCGGCCATCAGGTCGACGACACCGATCAGGAACCGCTTGATCCCTTGCGGGGCGTACTCGGAGATGTAGGTGGCGGTGAGCAGTGCCAGCGGGACCGCGACGCTCAGGGCGATCACGCCGATGACGATCGTCCCGAACAGGACCGCCGCGATGCCGAACCGGCCGTTGTCCGGCTCGAAGGTCTGCTCCGTGACGAAGTCCCAGCCGGCGGCGTCGATCGCCTGCGAGCCGCGCCACAGCAGGAACACGCCCACGAGGGTCATGATCAGGAGCACCAGGGTGCCGCCGGAGTGGGCCGCCACACGGAAGACGTTGTCCTGCCAACCGCGGCGGCTCACGAGCGGACGGGTCGGGTCCACGCGGGCGTCACGCGGGGCGGGAGACGTCTCCAGGCCGAGCTCGCGCAGTTCCCTGCGCTGTCTCTCCAGTTCCGCGACCGCGACATCCCCCGGGACACCGGCTGAGCCGCCACGCGGTTCCCCGGAGTTCTCGTCGGCGTCGGTACTCATCGTGCGGTCCTCCTGCCGGGCTCGGACATGGGTCCCGTCACCCCCCGGTGATCTCGCCGGCGCCGGCGGAGCTCGTGGTCGTGTCGGCCGCCGCCTCGTCCGGAGACTCGCTCGCCGTCTCGGTGGGACCGGTCGTCGGCTCGTCGCTGGGTTCCGGCGTCGGCGATCCGGTCGGATCGGAGGTGGCGTCGTCGTCGGATGGGGTCGTCGTCGGGTCGGTGGGCGTCGGGTCCGGGGACGGCGACGGAGAGGGCGACGGGGACGGGGTTCCGACGGCGGTCCCCGGGTCGCGCGGCCCGGTTCCATCGGCACCGCCGTCCGTGTCTCCGTCCCCGCTGCCGCCCGACGGCGCGTCGTCGGGCTCGGCCGGTCGCGATGCCTCGTCCTCGTCGTCTCTCTGCGTGTCCCGCGCCGGCCTGCCGTCCGCGTCGTCCTTCCGGGCCGGCTCCCCGGCTCCGGACGACTTCGTGTCGTCGTCACCCCGCCGGTCCCGCGCACGGGCGGCGTCGCCGGCCGTCGTCGCGTCGCCGAGCAGGCCGCCGAGCACGATCGCGGACGCGAAGAACTCGAAGTGCCAGGGCTCGGGCTTGACCCCGTCGAGGCGCGCCCAGGACGGGTTGTCCCACCCGTACGCCGGGCCGTGCTCGCGCAGCCACCGGTACTCGGCGCTGCGGCCGGTGTTGATCGGTGCCCCCAGGTCCACCGCGAGTCCCCAGCCGTGGTTCGACGTCCCCGGGACCGCGGCCAGGTAGGGCTTGACCTTCTTGAGCCGGACCTGCGCCGCGTACGACCGGTAGGAGTCGGTGATCGGGATCGGCTTCCCGAAACGCTTCTCGAACCTCCGGTTCAGCCCTTCCAGCGCCGCGGCGGCGTCGCACCGCAGCAGGTGGCCGGCCGCGAAGTCCGGTTCGCACAGCACGTCCGCGGGAATGCGGCCGTTCGCGTACCGTGCCGCCTCCTCGGCGTACCGGTGGACCGCGTCGATCACACTCGTCCGCAGCGCGCCCGATCGCCGGTCCGCTCCCCCGTCGTCGCCGCGCCGTGTCGCGCGGTCCAGCAGGCCGGCCAGGCGCTTGGCTGCTCGCACCAGGTCGTCGAGCTCGACCGGGTCGCCATGGTCGTGCCGGCCCGCCTCGGCGTGGCCGCCGGCGTGGCGACCGTCGTCGTGAGGTCGGTCCGCCGCGGCCTGCTGCGCCCGGAAGGTGGAGTACAGCATGCCGAGCTCACCGGCCGCCTGGACCACTCGGGGATCGGCACGCCGTCCCTGCTTCTCGATCCTGCGTTCGGCATGCTCCAGCACGGCCCGCACCTGTGCGAGCGCCGCCCCCTCGGGCCCGGTCGCCGGGGCGTGCGCCTCGGCCGGAACGTGCGCCACCGGCCGCAACGGCGCCTGCTCCTTCGGCGGGGCCGCCGGGAACGTCCCGCTCGCCGACGTCGTGGCGTGCGCCGAGCCGGCCGGGAACGCCACGGCGAGCGCGGCCGGCGACGGCTGGGACGCCGTGGACACGATCACGACGAGGCTCAGTCCGCCCGCCAGGGCTGCCCGGCCGAGCCGAGCCCGTGGGGTGGCGGGCCGGGGCAGGCCTCGCGACGACCGCCGAGCACGGCCCGGCACGCGGTCGGCACTGGTGCGGGTCATCGGACGCCACCTTTCTCCCCGGCAACGGTTCGGACGGTGGCATCATCGTCAGGGGCTGACCGGGCGGGCAAACAACGCGAAAACGGCAAGCAGGTAGACGAACGGCGAGGTCGAGATGGACGCGAGGTGGACGAGCCCGAGGGCCGGCCCCGGCACCGGCGAGAATCCGCGATTCCTGGCCTCGTTGCCCGCCGCGGCCACGGGCGTCGGCGCCGCCCGACGAGGCCACGGCGAGCGCGAGGACCACCCGAAAGGAGGGGGCCGAAAACCCCCTGCGGTCGGTGATCGCCCCGCCCTGACGCTCCGGCTGACGCGGCGGATCGGGCGTGACGTCGTCGCCGTCATGTTCGCCGCCAACATCGCCGCCTACCTGTGCGCGTTCACCCTGCTCGACCAGACCGGCGCCGTGCACACCGCGCGGAGCGAGGACTGGCGCGTGGCGACCACCGTCCTGCTGGTCGCCTTCCAGGCGCTCTGGCTGCACTGGCTGGGACGCCAGGCTCTCGGGACGCTCCTCGCCTCCCTCGTGCTGTGGTTCGGCGCGATGCTGATCGGCGGAACCGACGCGCTCCTGCTCCAGCCGGGTGTGCTGCTGGCCGTCTTCAGCTACGCCGCCGAACGGTCCGGGCGCCGTCGCGCCGCCTTCGTCGGCGTGATAGTCCTGACGACGGCCGGGGTGCTGCTCGCCGACGAGGCGCTCCACCCGACGCCGGGCGCGCCCGGATGGCGGGCGCCGGCGGTCGTCGCGGTGTGCGTGCTGACCGGGGTCGGCGTCGTCGCCGGCCCGGCGTTCCTCGGCGCGTGGTACGCGCAGTTGCGCGACCGCGCCGAGCGGATCGCCGCCCTGGCCCACGAGATCGCGGGGCGCGAGGCGCACCGGACCGCGGACGCCGTCACCGCCGCGCGTCGCACCGTGGCCCAGGAGCTGCACGACACGTCGTCGGCCCATCTCGCAGCGATCCTCACGCTCAGCACCGCGGCCGAGGCGAGCACGGCGTCCGGCGTCGGGGCCGACCCCCGCCTCATCGCCCAGATCCGCGACGAGGGCGAGCGGCTCTACCAGGGCTTCGAGCGCATGGTCTCCCGCATGCGCCACGACGATCGCACCCTCGCCGGGTCGCACCAGCCCGGGCACGCCGCGGGCCAGCACACCGTGGCGCAGGTCGCCGGCCTGACGGCCGAGCACCACGACGCCACCGGTGTCCGGGTGAGCCTCCGGCACGACCCGGGGCTCGCGGAGATCGACCAGCGGCTGGGGCCCCTGCGCAGCCACACCGCCTACCGTGTGGTGCAGGAGGCGCTGAGCAACGCCCGCAAGCACGCGCCGGGGACGGAGATCACCGTGACCCTCACGGACGACGGTTCCAGCCTTCTGCTGCGGGTCGAGAACGAGGCGCCCCCCTTCCCGGAGGGAACCGATCCGGGCGGTGGCGCGACCGCGTCGCACAGTCTGAGCCTCGGCTACGGGATCGAGGGGATGCGCGACCGGCTCGCCGCCGTGGGCGGTAGCCTGCGCACCGGCCCCCGGCGCAGCGGGGGGTGGGCCGTGCAGGCCTTCCTGCCGCACCCGCCGTATCGCACGCCGACCCCGGCGCCGGCGAGGCCCGGTACGAGTGAGGGAGAGGCGATCACGTGATCACGACGCTCGTCGTGGACGACGCAGGGAGTGTCCGCCGTTCGTTGCGCCTCCTGCTCGAGACCACCGACGACATCCGCGTCGTCGGCGAGGCGAGCAACGGGGCCGACGCCGTGCGCCTGGCCCGCACGCTTCGGCCCGACGTCGTGCTCATGGACCTGCGGATGCCCGGCGGTGGCGGCTTGGACGCGATCGAGGCGCTGAGCGGCCCGGGCGTGACCGACCCCATCCCGGTGCTCGTGTTCACCACCTTCCACCTGGATGAATACCTCTACGGCGCGTTCGAGCGCGGGGCCGTCGGCTACTTGCTCAAGAAGAACCCCGGCGACATCCCGGCCGCGATCCGCGCGGCCGTCAACGCGAGCGCCCTGCAGTCGCCGGCCGTCCGGGAACGGCTGCTGGCCGAGTACGCGCGCAGCAGCGGGCGCACCCGCCGCGAGGGCTCTCCGGAACCGGCTGCCCCCACCGGCGATCCCGCCGATCCCGGCCCGGGCGGCGCGGCCGGCGCGGGCGGCGCAGCCGGCGAGAGCATCGCCGACCTGCTCACGGACCGGGAGCTGGAGGTGGTCGCCGCCCTCGCGGAAGGGCTGAGCAACAAGCAGATCGCCACCCGGCTCAGCCTCGGCGAGAACACCGTGAAGTGGCACATCGGCAACATGCTCGACAAGACCGGGACGCGCGACCGTACGCAGCTCGCCATCTGGGCCTACCAGCACGGGCTCAATCCCTGATCGACACGACCACGTCACCGGCGCCGTGCCACGGTCAGGTCGGCGCTCCCGCGCGGCTCGGTGCGCTACCGGCTTCCACCCGCCCGGCTACGGAGACGGCGCAGCATCCTCGGGTCCTGGAACCCGACGGTCCGGGCCGCCGACTCGACGGTGGCGCCGTGGCCGATGAGGTGCTCGGCACGTTCCCGCCGCAGGAGCTGCTGGTAGCGCAGGGGCGTGAGCCCGGTGGCGCGGGTGAACGATCTGGTCAGCGTCCGCTCGGCGACGCCGGCGTGGGCGGCCAGGTCGGCGAGCGGGAGGGTCCGCGCGAAGTGCGCGTCGATGTGGTCCTGGACGCGGTGGACCGTGTCGTCGACGTGCGACCGGTGTCGCAGCATCGCGCTGGCCTGCGGCTCGACCCCGTTCCGGCGGGCGTGGACCACCATCTCCCGGGCCACCCGCGCCGCGAGCGCCGGGCCGTGGCGCATGGCGAGCAGGTGCAGCGAGAGGTCGATCCCGCTGGCG
The DNA here is from genome assembly GCF_014892515.1 of Myceligenerans pegani. Taxonomy (GTDB): domain Bacteria; phylum Actinomycetota; class Actinomycetes; order Actinomycetales; family Cellulomonadaceae; genus Myceligenerans; species Myceligenerans pegani. The sequence continues at coordinate 74,466 of NZ_JADBGR010000104.1, read as the reverse complement.
ATGCCGGCGGAGGTGACCACGCCGCCATCGGTGGTGAACAGGACGTCCCGTACGACACGCGCCCGCGGGTACCGGGCGGCGAGCGCGTCCTGCACGGCGTGGTGGGTGGTGCAGCGGCGCCCGTCGAGCAGCCCGGCCTGGCCGAGCGCGTCCGAGCCCGCGCAGACGCTGGCGACGGTGCCGCCCGCCGCGTGGTGCGCCGCGAGCCGCTCGCGCATCGGGGCGCTCAGGTGCGGCCAGGCGTGATGGTCGTCCCCGACGCGCCAGCCGGGGACGACGACGAGGTCGTCCGGGCCGAGGCTCGGCCATTCGGCCCCGGCGACCAGCGGGAGGCCCTGTGCGGAGGCCACCACTCCGGCGTCGGGCACGGGTTCGTCACCCGCTCCGGTGCCGACTCCCCGACCGCGCCCCCTGCCGGCGTCGTCCCCGGATCCCGCGACGTAGTGCAGGTCGTAGCGGTGGCCGAAGTCTCCGGCGGTGAAGAACGCCTGGGCGGGGCCCGCCAGGTCGAGCAGGTGCACCCCGGGCAGGAGGAGGAAGACGACGGTGGTCACGTGGCCGATGCTGCCACCTCGGCGGCGGCTCCGGGGGTCCGGCCGGCCTCCGCCTCGAGCTCCGCGACGGTGGCGATGCGCGCGAAGCGGTCGCGGAGCACGGCCTCGGTGCGTTCGAGGATGTCGGCCGCGCTGAACGGACCGAGCGGGTCCGTGCTCGTCGCGTCGCCGACGAACGTCATGTCGTAGCCGAGGTCGGAGCCGACGCGCGTGGTCGTCTCCACGCACTGCTCGGCCCGGATGCCGCAGACGCGCAGTTCGGTCACGCCGTGGGTGGTGAGGATCTGCTGCAGGTTGGTCGTGGTGAAGGCGTTGTGGGAGGTCTTCCGCAGCACCGGCTCGCCGGGCAGGGGTTCGTTCAGTTCCTCGAGCAGCCGGACGTGGCCGGACTCGGGATCGAACGGGGTGCCTGACCCGGGCTCGGTGTGCAGCACCCAGACCACGAGGTCGCCGGCCGCGCGGGCCAGGGAGACGAGCCGGTTGACAGGCTCCGCGACGCCCGGGTTGAGGGTCTGGGCCCACAGCGGGCGGACCCGGAAGGACTCCTGGACGTCGATGACGATCAGTGCTCGCAGTGCTCGGTTCATGGCCCCAGTCTGTGCCGGGGCCGTGCGCCGGCGGGAGGCCCGATCAGGTCGCGGGGCGGACGGATCCGGTCTCGCCCCGGCTTCTGGCCCGGTCGAGCAGCTCGGCGACCTCGCTGTCCTGTGTCTGCCCGAAGTCGCCGTACCACTGGCCGACGGCCATGAACCTCGCCGGCTCCGCCAGGCACACGACGTCGTCGGCGTCACCCCGCAGCGAGCGGACGGCGTCGGCCGCCCCGACCGGCACCGCGAGGACGACGCGGCGAGCTCCCTGTGCCCGGGCCACCTGGCAGGCCGCGCGGGCAGTGGCCCCGGTGGCCATGCCGTCGTCGACGATCAGCGCGGTCCGGTCCGTGAGCGCGATCCGTTCGTGCTCTCCCCGGAACCGCTTCACGCGGCGCGACAGCTCGGTGCGTTCGGCGCGCTCGACGTCGGCGAGTTCCTCGGCGTCCATGCCCACGTGGCGCCAGACCTCGTCGTTGAGCACCCGGACGTCGCCCTCGCCGATCGCGCCCACCGCGTACTCGGGCCGGTGCGGCACCCCGAGCTTCCGGACGACGATGACGTCCAGCGGGGCGCCCAGCTCCCGCGCGACCTCGAACGCGACGGGAACTCCGCCGCGCGGCAACCCGAGCACCACGACGTCGTCGGCGCGCAGGGCCTCCAGGCGCCGGGCCAGCCGGCGCCCCGCGTCGGTGCGATCGTCGAACAACATCGTCGCCTCGTGTCCTCCCTCCCAGCCTATCGCCGAGCCCTGCGGCGGACAGCCCCGGGGGCCGCGTCGACGAGAATGGCCGCACCCGCCCGAGAGAGGAAACGGATGACTCCCACCGGACCGATCGTGGTGCTCGGCAGCGCCAACATGGACCTCGTCACGCGACAGCCGCGCCTCCCCGCGCCCGGCGAGACGATCGCGGGGACCGGATTCGCGACGGGAGCCGGCGGGAAGGGGCTGAACCAGGCCGTCGCCGCGCGCCGCGCGGGCGCCGAGGTCACGTTCGCCGGCGCCGTGGGCGACGACGGCTTCGGCCGGGAGCTCCGCGCGTTCCTCGAGGCCGAGGGCATCGCCACCGCACACCTCCGGACCTCCGCGCAGCCCACCGGGATCGCGCAGGTGAGCGTGCTCGCGGACGGCGAGAACGGCATCGTGATCGTCGCCGGCGCGAACGGCGAGGACGAGCTCACCGACGGGGACCGCGCGGCGATCGCCGGCGCGTCGGCGCTCGTCGTGCAGCTCGAGCGCCCGCTCGCCCTCGTCGAGCGAGCGCTCTCCGCGGCGCGCGCGGCGGGCGTCCGGACCGTGCTGACCCCCGCCCCGGTCGACGGCGCCGCCGCGCGCCTCCTGCCGCTCGTCGACGTCCTCGTGCCCAACGAACCGGAGGCGCTCGGGCTGTCCGGGGCGGCGGACGTCGAGGGGGCCGCGCGGCACCTCAGCGAACGGGTGGGCACCGTGATCGTGACGCGCGGGCCGCGCGGGGCGCTCGTCGCGCGCGAAGGCGGGATCCTCGCGACGGTCGAGGCCGTCGCCGTCGACGCCGTGGACACGACGGGGGCCGGGGACACCTTCGTCGGCGTGCTCGTCGCCCGGCTCGTGGAGGGTGCGGTGCTCGACGACGCCGTGCGCGCCGCGACGGCCGCGGCCGCCATCGCCGTCACCCGCCCCGGCGCGGCGCCGGCGATGCCCTACCGCGCGGAGATCGAGGCGGCGCTCGCGCGGAGGGTGGGTACGGGTGGCGCTACGAGGTCCACTCGCTCATGAGTCGAGGGAACCCGCCGCGCCGGAACCCTGGTGCCACGGGTCACCCCGGTGCAGGTCTCAGAGCCCGACCGGTTCGCCGTCGCGCCAGACGACTCGACGGTTGCGGCACAGGCAGAAGGGGTGTCCGACCGGGTCGGTGTAGACCCGCCAGCCGTAGCCCTCGTCCCCGATGAAGTCCTTCTGGAGCGTCGCGCCGAGCTCGACGACGCGGCGCTGTTCGGCCTCGACGTCGTCCACCTCGAAGTCGAGGTGGTACTGCTTGGGATGCTCGTCGCCGGGCCACGTCGGCGGGGTGTAGTTCTCGACCCGCTGGAAGGCCAGCTCGATCTCGCCGAATCGGATGCCCGCCCAGCTGTCGTCGCTGTCCTCCTTGACCGCGCGGCCCGTCACCCGCGAGTAGAAGGCCGCGAGCGCCATCGGGTCCGGGCAGTCGATGATGAAGTCGGTGAGTTTCAGCACCGGCCGATCATGTCACGGAGCGGGGAGTGACCCGAGCTGTTTTCGGGCGACGAGCGCGCCGTCGACCCGGCGCGGCACCGTGCTGTCGTCCCGCAGTTCCGGCGGCAGGAGGTGCTCGGGTGCGTCCTGGTAGACGACCGGGCGCAGGAAGCGACGCAGCGCGGTGGCGCCGACGGAGGTGTGCTGCGTGTTGGTCGCCGGCCAGGGCCCGCCGTGGTGCTGCGCCCACGTGACGGCCACGCCCGTGGGCCATCCGTCGAACAGCACCCGGCCCGCCCGGGTGGACAGCTGGTCGGCGAGGTCCGCCAGGTCGTCGTCCGCGGTCCCGTGGATCGTCGCCGTGAGCGATCCGGGCAGCGCGTCCACCGCGGCCTGGAGCTCGTCCGCGCCGTCGTACGTGACCAGTACGGTGGCCGGGCCGAAGACCTCCTCGGTCAGCACGTCGGCCGCGGCGGCGAAGCGCTCCGCGCCGACCGAGTAGACGGCCGGCGAGCCGGGCCCGTCGGGCGCGAGGACCTCGGCGACGCCCTCGACCCCGGCGAGCCGGCGGGTCCCGGCAACGTATGCCGCGGCGATCGTGTCCGTCAGCATCGGCATGGCGCCCGGCTCGACGAGGCCGGGCAGCGCCGCGGCGAGCTTCGACCCGGTTGGGACGAGGACGACTCCCGGCTTGGTGCAGAACTGTCCGACGCCCAGCGTGAAGGAGGAGGCGAGGCCGGCCGCGAGAGCCGCGCCGTGTGCGTCGTCGGCGGCCTCGGTGACCACGACCGGGTTGATGCTGCCCAGTTCCCCGTAGAACGGGATCGGTCGCGTCCGGCCCGCGGCCCGGTCGGCGAGCGCCCGGCCGCCGCGGACCGAGCCGGTGAAGGCGCCGGCGTCGACGTCCGGATGCTCGATCAGCGAGATGCCGGCCTCGAATCCCTCGACGAGGCCGAAGAGTCCGTCGGGCGCTCCGGCGTCATGCAGGGCCGCGGTGACGATCCGGGCCGTGCGGCGGGACGTCGACCCGTGGCCCGGGTGGGCCTTGACCACCACGGGGCAGCCCGCCGCGAGGGCGGATGCGGTGTCGCCGCCGGCGACGGAGAACGCGAAGGGGAAGTTCGACGCGGAGTAGACGGCGACGGTTCCCACCGGCACGAGCCAGCGGCGCAGATCGGGGCGGGGCTGCGTGGCATCCCGAACCGCGTGGTCGATGGTCGCCTCGAGGTAGCCGCCCTCGAGGACGACGTCGGCGAACAGCCGCAGCTGTCCCGTGGTGCGCGCCACCTCGCCGTACAGCCGGCCGGTCGGCAGGCCGGTCTCGCGGGCGGCGACGGCAACCAGCTCGTCACGGGCCTCGTCGAGCGCATCGGCGACGGCTCGCAGCCACCGGGCGCGCTCCGGCCGGGTGGTGCGGCGTACGGCGGCCTTGACCTCGCGGCCGGGAACGACGTCGGCGATGTCGGTGACATCCGGACGGGCGGGGCTCATGCGGCGATCTCCTCTCCCCTCGCCAGGATCCTGGCGAGGGCGGCGGCCTGGGCGGGGCTGGGGTCGACGAGGGGTGCGCGCACGGACCCGACGGGCATACCTCGGAGCCGCAGGCCTGCCTTGATCAGCGAGACCGCGAACCCCGGCGTCTCGTCGCGCAGCCGTACCAGGGGTGTGAAGAAGCCGTCCAGGAGCTCCTGCTGGGTCGTGGCGTCGTCGGTCATGTAGGCGTCGTAGAACGCGTTGGCGATGGTGGGCGCCATGGCGAACGTGGCCGAGGAGTACAGGGGTACGCCGATCGCCCGGTAGGCGAGCTGGCTCGACTCCGCGGTGAGCAGCCCGTTGAAGAACTGCACGTCGTCGCGCCCCAGGCGGCGGGCGGCGAGGACGAACCGCTGCATGAGGGCCACGTCTCCCACGCCGTCCTTGATCCCGGCCACCTGCGGGCTGTCCAGCAGCCGCAGCACCGATTCCTCCGTGAGGCGCGCGTTGGCACGGTGGTAGGCGATCAGCGGCAGGTCGGTCGCCTCGGCCACCGCCTCGACGTAGCGCACGATCCCGCTCTGCGGCGCGGCGACGAGGTACGGCGGCATCACGAGCAGTGCCTCGGCGCCGGCGTCCTGTGCGAGGCGCGCGCACTGACGGGCGTGGCCGACGGGCCCGCCGACCCCGGCGACGGCGGCGGTGAGCCGCCCGACGCGGCGCGTCCGGCGAGCCGCGTCGATGCCCGCCCGGACGACGGTCCGGTACTCGTCGACGGACAGGGCGTGGAACTCGCCGGTGCCGCACGCGACGAACGTCGCGCCCGCACCGGCCTCCACGCCGTCGGCGACGTGCCGGGCCAGGACGTCCTCGTCGACGCGGTCGTGCTCGTCGAACGGCGTCACGGGGAAGAAGAGGGCGCGCGTCAACGGCGGCAGGAGGCCGTCGTCCGCCGGGACGGATCGGGACACGGCCGGTTCGTTGGTGAAGGGCATCACGATCAGTACCTCGGGAGAGCGGACGAGTAGGTGGGGTCGAAGCACCGCATGTACCCGGCGTCGTCCCGGACCGACCGGCCGGAGTCGACGTAGACGCGGTGCTGTCGTTCGAGAGCGGCCTCGTCGAGCACGACGCCGAGACCCGGGGCGTCGGGAACCGTGACGGCGCCACCGGTGATCTCCAGTGCTCCGGAGCGCACGACGTCCTCGGCACCGTTCCACGGGTAGTGCGTGTCGCAGGCGTAGGTGAGCTCGGGCGTCGCGGCGGCGACGTGCGTCATCGCCGCGAGCGAGATCCCCAGATGGGAGTTCGAGTGCATCGAGACCCCGACTCCCCAGTGGCCGCAGATCGCCGCCAGCTCCCGGGTGTGCCGCAGCCCGCCCCAGTAGTGGTGGTCCGAGAGCACGATCTGGACCGCGTCCTTCGAGAACGCCTCGGCGAGCTGCTCGAAGGACACCACGCACATGTTCGTCGCCAGCGGCTGACTCACCTCGCGGGCCACGGCGGCCATGCCGTCGATGCCGAGGACCGGGTCCTCGAGGTACTCGAGCACCCCGTCGAGCTCGCGGGCCACGCGCACCGCGGTCTCGTGCGTCCAGGCACCGTTGGGATCGATCCGCAGCGGGAGACCAGGAAAGGCTTCCCGGAGGGCGCGCACGGCGGCGATCTCCTCGGCCGGAGGGAAGACACCGCCCTTCAGCTTGATCGACCCGAAGCCGTACCGGTCCACGAGTGCGCGGGCCTGGTCGACGATGCCCGCCGCGTCGAGGGCGGCACCCCAGGTGTCGGGCTCGGCGTCGTCCACGTCCGCCGACCGAGGATGCCCCGCCCACTTGTAGAACAGGTACGCCGAGTACGGCACCCGGTCGCGGACCCGCCCGCCCAGCAGCTCGGCGACCGGGAGCCCGGTGAGCTTGCCCTGCGCGTCGTGGGCCGCCACGTCGAGCATCGAGTACACCACCCGGCGCTCGCGGCGGCTCAGCGGACCGTCGTCTCCCCCGAGCTCCGCGTCGACGGCGGCCTCGATCCCGTTGAGGTCGAAGACGGACAGCCCGACGACGGCCCGCCGGACCTGCTCGACCCGGGCGGCCACGGCGGCCCCTCCGCCGCCCTCGCCCAGCCCGATCACGCCGCCGTCGACGACGAGCTGGACGATCGTGCGCAGGGCCAGCGGCTCGTGGACGCCGTCGGCGTTGAGCAGCGGAGGATCGCTGAAGGCGATCGGCGTGACGACGAGGTCTCGGATGATCATGGTCAGCCCTTCGTTGCTCCGGACGCGATGCCGCGGATCAGGGACCGTTGCATCAGCAGGTAGATGATCAGGCTCGGCAGGAGGGCAAGGAGCGCCCCGACGAGCAGGACTCCCGAGCCCGTCCGGGCGTCGACGCGCAGCACGCTGAGCGCGACGGTGAGCGTGTAGTCGTCAGGTGTGTCGGCAGCGATGAGAGGCAGCAGGTACTGGTCCCAGATCATCATGAAGCCGAAGATCGTCACGACGCCGAGCACGGGCCTGGACAGCGGCAGGATGATGGTCCACAGCATCCGCAGCTCACCGACGCCGTCCAGCCGGGCGGCTTCCTCGATCTCGCGCGGGATCTCCTTCATGAACTCGGTCATGACGAGGATCGAGAACCCCCAGACGGCGACCGGCAGGATCACTCCCCAGGGCGTTCCCCGCAGGCTGATGCCCGTACCGGCGACGTCACCGATCACCTGCGACAGCGGGATCGCGATGATCTCCTCGGGCAGCATCATCGTGATCAGGAAGAGCATCATGGCCACGGCCTGGCCCCGGAACCGGTGGCGCGCCAGGGCGTAGGAGACGAGGATCGCCACGGTGATCTGCAGGACGAGTCCGCCGCCGACGATCACCAGCGAGTTCCAGAAGTAGCCGAGCACGCCGCGGTCGATCGCCGTGGCGACGGCGGCCAGGGAGGGCTCGGCGGGGACGAGCCGCAGGGCGGTCGAGTCGTTCTGGCCGTCGAACGCCCCGGAGAGCACCAGGACGAACGGCACCGCGAAGACGCACAGCACCACCGCGCACAGGACGAACCGCAGCACGTTCGACGCGCGGAACCCCGGCTCCCAGCCGAGCGCGCTGTCGAAGCGGCCGTCGGCCACGCGCCGGTCACGCCGGACGACGAGCTTCTCGTCGAGGGTGGTCATGCCAGCTCCTTCCGGCGGGTCGCGATCCGCGCGACCAGGGTCAGCGTCAGCGTCGCCAGCAGCAGCAGAACGGAGGCCGCCGAGGCGACGCCGAGGTCGTTGGCGTCGAATCCGAGCGAGAACGTCCGCGTCATCCACACCTCGGTGGCCCCCGCCGGCCCTCCGCCGGTCAGCACGTACACCTCGGTGAAGATCCGCAGCGCCCGGATCGCGGCGAGCGTGAGGACGACGCTGACGGCGGGCCGCAGGGCCGGTAGGACGATGTGGCGCATGCGCTGGGCGATGCTGACGCCGTCGACCGCCGCCGCCTCGTAGAGCGTGCGGTCGATCCCGACCAGGCCCGCGAGGATGATGACCATGTTGTAGGGGGCGGCCGTCCAGATCCCGACGACCATGACCCAGAACAGCGCGGTGTCCGGGTCGCTGAGGAACTGCTGCGCGGGCAGCCCGAGCGCGCCGAGCACCTGGTTGGCGAAGCCGCTCTCGGTGGGGAAGAGGATGACCCGCCAGACCTCGCCGATGACGGCGACCGCGGTGACGACGGGGAGGAACACCGCCGTGCGGACGAACCAGAGCCGGCACGAGGTGCCCTCCATGAGGAGGGCGAGCGCACCGCCGATGACCAGCGCGCCGAGGGTGGTCCCGACCGCCAGCAGGAGCGTGTGCCCCAGCGCGTCGACGAACCGCGGATCGCTCAGGACGGTGACGTAGTTACCCAGGCCGAGCCACTCGTCGCCGAGGAAGACCTGAACCTTGAAGAAGCTCATCCGAATGCCCTCGAGCATCGGCCCGAACTTGAACAGGAACGCCAGCAGCAGACCCGGCGCCAGGAAGAGCCACGGGACGAGCCCCCGGCGGACGCGCCGGGCCGAGACCGTCCTCATCCGGCCAGACCGTCGGCCTCGAGCTGCGCGACCAGCTGGGCCTGGACCTCGCTCACCCCTGCGGCGGCGTCGGCCTGGCAGTCGGCGGCGACGGCGTTCATCCCGTCGGCGACGATCTGCCGGTAGGGCAGGAAGTCGATCGACCACGGGAAGTGCTTCGAGTCCGCGTAGGCGTCGGCGACGAGGTTCCATCGCTCGTCGTCCTTGACGGCTCCGACGTCGACGTTCTCGTTGACGGGGATCCGCACGACCGGCTGGGCAGTGACCCCGGCGTCGTTCGCCTCGGCCTTCATCATGAGTTCCTGCGCCTCCGGGGTGATGAGGAACTCGGCGAGCTGCCGCTGGAGGTCGGCCTTGTCGGAGCTCGCGCCGAAGTAGATGTTCTCCCCCTCGGAGAAGGATGTGGTTCCGGCCGGGCCGGCCGGCATCGGCACGATCTCGACGTTGTCCCGGCCCACCAGGTTGTCGAACGTCGACAGGTTGTAGGGGCCGGTGAGATAGATCCCGGCGGTCCCCTCGCCGAAGAAGGGCGTGTCCGCGGTCGTCAGGTTGACCGATCCGGGGACCACGACGCCCGGCGTGCAGAACTGCTCCTGGATCCACTCGATCGCGGTGACGGTCTCCGGGGAGTCGAAGACGGCAGCGAACGTCCCGTCCCCGTTGTCCTGGAGGATGTCGCCGCCGGCCTGCCAGATGTAGGGCACACCCCACCGGAAGATGTAGCCGCTCTGCGCGGAACCGGGGACGACCATCCCGTAGGTGTCGTCCTCTCCGTTGCCGTCGGGGTCCTCGGTCGCGAACGCCTCGGCGAGCGCGGTCAGATCCTCCCAGGTCTCGGGGGCGTCGATGCCGAGCGCCTCCCGCCAGTCACGGCGGACGACGGTGATGTTGGCCTGCCGGGAGAACGGCACGCCGTACACGCTGCCGTCCGCGCCGATGTTCTCGTCCCAGGTGGACTGGGGGATCTGGTCGCCGCCGTCGATCGCCTGCGGGTCGACGGGGAGGACCAGCCCTTGCTCGACGTAGTTGCCGAGGGATCCCGCGTCGTTGATGAACAGGTCGGGCAGATCCCCTTGCTGGGCCCGCGCCTGCAGCTGCGTGTCGAACTCCTGCACGGGCTGGTAGTCGATCTCGATGCCGGTCTGCTCCGTGAAGGCGTCGAACGCGAACTGGTAGCTCGCTGCCGACTCCTCCGCGCTGCGCGTCCAGATCTCGATCGACCCGTCCGCGTCGCCGTTGCCGGATCCGCCCGCGGAGCACGCCGCGAGGCCGGCGACGGCCAGGGCCCCGACGGCGGCACCCGCGCCGAGACGTGCCATTCGTGTCATTCGTGAATTCACCGTTGAACTCCCATTCACATATGCAGACATATTCGTGTCGTCGAACGTGTCCGTACAGTAGGATCGCCTTCAAGATGGTGTCAACTGTTCCGGAGAGGACGAGGAGGTCCGCGGGTGGCGAGACGACGGCGATACCTGATCACGGGGGCGGCGGGGGCGGCAGCCGCGGGGATCCGGCCGATCCTGCGGGACCGAGGAGCTGACCTGGTGCTTCTCGACGTCGCGCCGGTCCGCGCCGGCACCGGCGAGGTCGCGATCCGCGCGGATCTGACCGACGCCGCGGCCGTCCAGGACGCACTGCGCGGGGTCGACATGGTGATCCACCTCGGCGGGTTCAGCCGCGAACGGCCGTGGTCCGACATCGCGCACGCCAACATCGACGGCACACGAACCCTGCTCGAGGCGATGGTGCGCGCAGACGTCCGGCACGCGCTCATCGCCAGCTCGACCCACGTGGTGGGGTTCTGGCCGATCCCGTCCCGGCGCGTGGAGAGCCTCCCGTCCCGTCCCGACTCCTACTACGGGGTCAGCAAGGTGGCGATCGAAGGTCTCGCCTCGGCCTTCGCCGACCGGCACGACCTCGTTCTCACCCTGGCCCGCATCGGGACGGTCGAGCCCGCTCCGTCGTCCCCCCGGTCGCTGGCGACGTGGTTGTCCTTCCCCGACCTGGTCCGGCTCGTCGAGGCGACGGCCGGCCACACGGTTCCGGGCGCCCACCCGGTCTGGGCCGTCTCACGCAACACGCGACGCTGGTTCTCCCTGGAACCGGGCCGGGCGATCGGATACGAGCCCGAGGACGACGCCGAGGAGTACGCCGCTCGGTTCGCCATGCCCGACGACGCCGGCAACGGGCTGATCGGCGGCGCTTTCGCCGATGCGTCCCACCCGCTGGGGGTGGCATGGTGACCGGCGTGACGACGCACACCGAGCGCACGGCGCGGTCCGTGAAATCCGCCGAACGCACCCTCCGTATCCTCGAGACCCTGGCCGCCGCCGAGGGTCCGGTACCCGTCGCGGCCCTGCACCGCGAGGCGGGTATCCCCCGCTCCAGCCTGCACCAGCTCGTGCACACGATGGCGGCGTCCGGCTGGGTCGAGTTCGCCGGGGACGGCAGCGTGGCCATCGGATCGCGGGCACTCGTGGTGGGGACGTCCTACCTGGACCGCGATCCCGCGCTCCCGATGGCGGTGGAGACCCTCGAGTCGCTCCGCGAATCAACCGGGTACACCACCCACTACGCCCGACGCGAGCAGGCCCACGTGCTCTACCTCGCCACGCGCGAGACGAGCGACTCGCACCGCGCCACCTCGCGGGTCGGACGCCGCCTGCCCGCCCACGCGACCGCCCTCGGCAAGGCACTGCTCTCCGAACTCAGCCCCGACGAACTCGGGGAAGCCCTGGGGGACGCGCCGCTCGAGGCGCTGACCGACGCGACCATCACGGACCGCCAGCTGCTCGGCGAGCGGCTCGAGGAGACGCGCCGCGCGCGGTTCGCCGTCGAACGCGAAGAGAACACCCCGGGCGTCTGCTGCGTCGCCGCCACCAACGGCTACCGCATTCCCGCCACCGACGCCATCAGTTGCTCCATCCCGGTCTCGCGGGCCACGGACGCCGAACTCGAACGTGTCTCGGGTCTGGTCGTCGCCGCAGCGGACGCGCTGGGATCCAGGCTCCGGGCGGCGGGGGTCCGATGACGACGACGTTCTGCGCGTATCCGTGGGACCTGCTGGACGACCCGCGCGCGACCGGCCGCGTCACCGAGGCCGGCGCCGACGGCGTCGTGATCGCCGCCGCCTATCACTCCGTCCGGGCGGCCACGCCGATGCATCCGCATCGGGCACTCGTCGACGCCACGGACGCCGCCTACTACCTGTCGCTCGACGAGCGGATCTGGGACGGCGCCGCACTCCGGCCCACTACCGCCACCCCGTGGGCGGGCCAGGACGCGTTCCCGCGCGCAGCCGCCGTCGCACGCGCGGCAGGGCTCCGGGTCGAGGCGTGGGTCGTCCTGACCCACTCCGCCTACGTCGGCAGTCGCCACCCGCGGCTCACCGTGCGGAACGCCTACGGCGAGCGGTACCCCTATGCCTTGTGCCCCTCGGCCCCCGAGGTCAGGGACTACGCGCGCCGGGTCGTCGAGGGAGTCGTCCGAGCGGCCGACCCGGACGGGCTCATGATCGAGGCGTGCGGCCCCCTCGGCGTGGGGCACGTCGGCCGCCACGAGAAGACCCAGGGGGCGGACTGGTCGCCCGTCGCGGAGAACCTGCTGTCGATCTGCTTCTGCGACGCCTGCCGGAAACGGCTCCACGGCTCCGGCACCGACGTCGGACGCCTGCGGGACGAGGTACGGGCGGGCCTCGCTGCCGAGTCCGCGGGCCGGCACGGCACGATGGAGGACCACCTCACCGACGCACCGCAGGTGCTCGGGACGCGGGCACAGGTCCGACAGGCGCTGGCCTCGGCCGTCCGGGAGGCCGCCGCGGCGGTCCCGCGGGTCGTCGCGCACGCCCAGCCCGACCCCTGGGCCACGGGACCGTTCGCCGCCCTGTTCGAGGACGCGCACCTGTTCGACGGGATCGTGGTCCCGGGGGACCTCGTCACGGCGGGCGGGGCCACGGCGGCCGACCTGCGCGCCGCCGTGCCCGCCGCCGAGGTCGGCGGCTACTTCGTGGCCCTGCCGCCGACGACGCCGGCCGCCGTGGCCGACACCTGGCCGCGTGCGATCGCCGGACTCGACGCCGCGTACCTCTACCACCTGGGGCTGCTGTCGGCGGAGCGCCTCACCGCGGTCGGGACGGCCGTGGAGCGCGCAGGGGCCCTCCGGACACGCGCGCGGACGCCGCCCCTGGGTGGCTGAGGTGGCTGAGGTGGCTGAGGTGGCTGCCGAACGCCTCGCCGGGACAGGCGCTCAGGCACGCCCGAACTGCTTGCGCAGCTCGTCCTTGGCGCGTTCGAGGATCTTCTTCTGGTCGGCGCTCAGGTCCTTGCCGGCGCGGTTGACGTAGAAGGTCAGCATCGACATCGCCGAGCGGTACGGGGAACTCTTGCGCCGGTCGCTCGCTTCCGCGGAGCGTTTGAGGGACGCGGCGATGCGCGCCGGGTCCTTCCACGTGAAGACGCCCTCCTCCAGGTCCAGGGCGTCACTGCCCTCGGTCACCCGCTGGGACCAGCGTTCGCGGCCGTCGTCCGACCGTTTGTGATCGGCCATACCTCTACCGTACGACGCCGCGCCGGCGAGCGGGCGGCTGTCGCCCCGCGACCCGCCTCGGTCGGCGGGAGGGGTGCTTTCCGTCGCGTCGACCATCGCGCTCCGCGGACGGAGGACACATGAAACAGGTGCCCTCGGCCTGACCCGTAGCACGCTTCCGGCGTCAGAGGTAGTCCTCGAGGCGTGCGATGATCAGTCCCTCCTCGTCGGCGAGCTCGCGGATGCGGTCGAGATTGTCCGGAAGGTCTTCGGTGAAGTGGGTCAGGATGATGTCGCCCGGCCGCAGCTCGTCGCCGGCGGCGAAGGAGAGCCGGCCGTGCTCCGCGGTGACGCTCCAGTGGACGATCGCGTCCAGGCCGCACGCTCGCGCTGCCGCGGCCGTGTCCTCGTTCGACGCGCCGTAGGGGGCCCGCAGCAGCGAGCCCACGTGACCGGTGTCGCCGTAGTGGTCGCGGAGAACGTCGACCATGCCGCAGATCTCGTGCGTCTGCCGGGCGGCGTCGAGCCTCGTGAGCTCCTGGTGGGTCAGCGTGTGGGAGTGAACGTGGTTGCCCATCGCGATGTACTCGGCGAAGTACGAGGCGTCGTCGGCGACGGGGCCCTCGTTGAGGAACAACGAGACAGGGATGTCGTGCTCGCGGACGACGTCGAGGGCCTCGCCGCCGGCGTGGAGTCCGTCGTCGATGGTGACGAAGACGACCGGCTCGCCGGTGTCCACCCGGTGGACGACGGGAACATGGTGCGACGACGCCCCGTCGGCCTCCGGGACGGGACCGTCCCCGACGTCGTCCGAGGGTACGGTGCCGGGCAGGCAGGTGACCGTCGCCGTGACGAGCGTGGCGACGGTGAGCAGGGCGGCGAGAGCGCCGCCGGCGAGCAGCCGATTCCTGTGGTGAGCCGATAGGGCATGTGCCTTGCGCATGCCGTCAGCGTCCCGAGGCCGTTCATCGGCGCCGTCGTCGCCGTGTCACGGTCTCGTCGCAATCCGTGTCCCACCCTGCGGCGCCCGGGGCGAGGTGCGTGTCCCTCGCCCCGGGCGTCGTGGCATCGGCTAGCGATGCGTCGCGGTTCCGCGAGCCGATGCCGGTTCCGGCGATCGGTCGAGGACGGCGTGGGTAGCGGTCTCGGGCCGGAGGTCGAGGCGGCGCAGGAGTTGCGCGTTGAGGGCGACGACGACGGTGGACAGCGACATCAGGATCGCGCCGACGGACATCGGGAGCACGAATCCGATGGGCGCGAGGACGCCGGCTGCCAGTGGCACGGAGATGAGGTTGTAGCCGGCGGCCCACCAGAGGTTCTGCTTCATCTTCCCGTAGGCGGCCCGGGACAGTTCGATCACGGACAGCACCGAACGCGGGTCGTCGCCGGCGAGGATGACGCCGGCCGACGCGATGGCGACATCGGTGCCGGCACCGATCGCCAGTCCGACGTCGGCCTGGGCCAGCGCGGGGGCGTCGTTGACGCCGTCGCCGACCATCGCGACCTTGCGGCCCTCGCCCTGGAGCTCCTGGACCTTCGCCGCCTTGTCCTCCGGGCGGACACCGGCGAAGTACCGGTCGATGCCGAGGTCGCGTGCGACGGTGCCGGCGACAGCCTCGGCGTCGCCGGTGATCATCACGACCTGTACGCCCTGGTCGTGCAACGCGTCGACGGCCTGCCGGGACTCCGCGCGGATCTCGTCGGTGAGCTGGAGCGCGCCGACCACGCGGTCGTCCTGGAGGACATGGAGGACGATCCCGCCGCCGGCGCGCCACCGGGCGGTGACAGGAAGTTCCTCGGCTCCTTCCTCGGCGAGCAGGTGAGGGCCGCCGACGCGGACCGTCGTACCCTCGACGGTCGCGGTGACGCCGACCGCGGGCGAGGAGCTGAAGTCGCTGCTCGCGGGTACGGTCAGGTGCTTCTGCGCGGCCGCGCGGACGATCGCTCTCGCGAGCGGGTGCTCGCTGTCCGCCTCGGCGGCCGCGGCCAGCGTCAGCAGCCGATCCGGTTCGATCCCGCCGGCGGCCGACACGTCCGAGACGGTCGGCATGCCCTTGGTGAGGGTGCCGGTCTTGTCGAACAGGACGGTGTCGACCGTACGCATGCTCTCCAGCGCGAGCCGGTCCTTGACGAGCACGCCGCCGCGGGCGGCACGCTCGGTCGCGATGGAGACCACGAGCGGAATGGCAAGACCCAGCGCGTGCGGGCAGGCGATCACGAGAACCGTGATGGTGCGGACGACCGCCTGGTCGGGAGACCCGACGAGGGACCAGGTGATCGCGGTGACCGCGGCGGCGCCGAGGGCGAACCAGAACAGCCACCCGGCGGCGGTGTCGGCCAGACGCTGTGCCCGGGAGGAGGAGTTCTGCGCCTCCGTGACCAGACGCCGGATCCCGGCGAGAGTGGTGTCGTCCCCGGTCGCGGTGATCTCGATGCGCAGCCCGGAGTCGGTCGCGACGGTGCCCGCGGTGACCATGTCGCCCGGACCGCGGGCGACCGTGCGGGACTCGCCCGTGACCATGGACTCGTCCATCGAGGCGCGGCCGTCGACGACCCGCCCGTCGGCGGGAACGCTGCCGCCAGGGCGGACGACGACCACGTCGCCGACCACGAGGTCGGCCGGTGAGACGGTGACGGTCCGCCCGTCCTCGACGCGCTCGGCCTCGTCGGGCAGGAGGGCCGCCAGCGAGTCCAGGGCCGAGGTCGTCTGCGCGAGCGATCGCATCTCGATCCAGTGCCCGAGCAGCATGATCACGATCAGCAGCGCCAGTTCCCACCAGAAATCGAGCTCGTGGTCCAGCACGCCCAGGTTCGCGCCCCACGACGCGATGAACGCGACCGTGATCGCGAGGCCGATGAGCAGCATCATCCCCGGCCTGCGAGTGCGGATCTCAGCGACCGCGCCGACGAGGAACGGCCTGCCTCCCCACACGTACATCACGGTCCCGAGGACCGGAGGTATCCAGGTCAGGCCGGGGACATCGGGCAGCGTGTAACCGAGGATCATGGCGAACATCCCCGACAGAGCCACGGTGGGGATCGCGATGAGCAGCATGACCCAGAACAGGTTCCGGAACTGGCCGACGTGGTCTCCGTGGTCGCCGTGACCCGCGTGGTCGCCATGGCTCATGTGTGCGTCAGGCCCGGCATGCCCGGCAGCACCGTGCCCGTCGTGCCCCGCAGCACCGTGCCCGTCGAGCCCGGCGACGCCGTGCTCGCGAGGCGTGGGCCCGCCTTCACCCGCCGTCACGTGATGGTCGTGATCGTGCCCGCCCGTGGTGCTCATCGGACCGCTGCCGCCCGGTATCCGGCATCCGCCACGACCTCGCGGTGTCCGCGGCTCACGCCCGGCACCCGGTACTCGCTCGTGCTCATGATCTCTCCTCTCCTCGAAGATCGATACCCCCACAGGGTATAGGAACCAACATGTACCCGGCGCAGGTATTCCCGTCAACCATCGGCGAATCCGTCACCGATCTCAGGCCTGACCCCGGAGCCCGTGCCGGTCCGCCCAGTCGGAGACGGCAGTGGCGATCTCCTTGGGCCGGTCCTCCTGTGCATGGTGCCCGGCCTCGCCGACGTGGACGACTTCGAGGGCGGCGATGTTCTCGCGGCACCAGTCCGCCATCGCCGGGGTGATGAGCAACGTCGGCGAGCCCTCGAAGGTGAGCAGAAGCTTGGGGGTGGTCGCGCTGCTCGCGAGCCACGCGTCGTACGCCTCGATACGGGCGACGAGCTCCGCGGGTTCGCCGCCGACCGGCATCTGGCGCGCCCAGGCCAGGATCGGCCGGCGGCTCTCGCGGTTCGGGAAGGGCGCGAGATAGGGCCCGAGGTCGTCCACCGGGTTCAGCACGCCGCCGGTGAACGCCTGGCGGACGAACGAGTCCTGGTCGAGGACCAGTTCCTCACCGGCGGGCGTGCGGAAGGTCTCGACACGCTTGCGTGCCGGTGGCGACAACTCGTCCCACGCCATGGGCTTGACGATGCTCTCGAAGAACGCGAGGCCGCGCACCCGCTCCGGATGCCGGGCGGCCCAGTCGACGGCGAGTGCGCCGCCCCAGTCGTGGCCGACGAGAATCACCTGGTCCAGGCGCAGCGCGTCGAACCAGGCGTCGAGGTACCGGGCGTGATCAGCGAAGGTGTAGGCGATGTCGGGCTTACCGGAACTGCCCATTCCGATGAGGTCGGGGGCGAGCATCCGCCCCGCACCGAGGTGCGGGGCGACGTTCCGCCACGCGTACGAGGAGCTGGGATTTCCGTGCAGGAGCACGAAGGTCGTGCCGCTGCCGGAGTCCTCGTTGTGGATGGTCGAGTCGAGCACGTTGATCTCGGGCATTTCCGCCTCCTGGTCAGTCGAGTGGAGCGTCGAGCAATGTCGTCAGGTCGCGAACGAAGGCCGCCGTGCGGTCGCTGCCGCGGCCGCCCAACGGAGCGAGAAGCCGGTCGAGCAGCACCCGCACCTCGGCGAGGGCCGGGGTGACGACCTCCCGTCCGCGGTCGGTGAGAGCGAGCCGCACCGTGCGGGTGTCCGCCGGGTCCCGGGTGCGCTCGACCAGGCCGTCGCCCTCGAGGGCACGCGCCAGCTTCGACACATACAGCGCCTCGAGACCGGTGTGGTCGGCCAGTTCTCGCTGGCTCGGCCACTTCCCGGCTCCCGCCATGCCGTACAGCGAGGACAGCAGCACGTACTGCGCATGCGTCAGGCCGAGTGGCGCCAGGGCGCGGTCGACGGCGACCCGCCACTTCATCGACAGCCGCCAGACCAACGCGCCCGGTGTGGGTTTCCCGTTCATACGAGATACTGTACATGGCTACTAAGTACATGGCTACTATCTGATCGTCGCGAGCACGCAAGCGAGCGCCCGTGAAGTGCGCGTTCTCGGCGGGCACGCCCGGCTGAGCGACCGACGTCGTCCGGGCCGCATGCAACCTCCCGGCGGGTCTGCTGCGTCTGGTTGGCATGGCGCCGCACAGGCGGCGCGCTCGAACCGGACGGGAGACCCGATGCGCAGGAGAGCAAGTGCAGCGGCGGTCGCGATGGCGATCGCACTGGGCGGGGGGACGTGGGCGACCGCGGTCGTTCCGCAGGACACACCGGTACCACATCTCGGACAAGGCCGGCCGGGGACCGCGGCGCAGGATCGTCCCGCGTCCGTGACGCTGCTGACGGGCGACGTCGTCACCGTGCGGACCGCGACCGACGGCTCGGTCACGGCGACGGTGCGGCCCGGCCCCGGCCGCGAACACATGGCCTTCTTCCAGCAGCGTGAGGGGGACCATCTCTACGTCATCCCGCGCGACGTCGCACCGCTCGTGCCCGGCCGCCTGGACCGCGCGCTGTTCGACGTGACCGGCCTGGTCGAGGCCGGGTACGACGACGCCTCGCGCGACTCGCTGCCCGTGATCGTCCAGACCGCGGCGGCCGCCGCGGCGACGGCCGAAGGCACCGCGGCCGTCGCCGGCGCCGACACGGCCGGCTCTCCGGACGACAGCGCCCGCGTCGCGGCGCCGGCCAAGCACGACTGGGCGTCGTCGGGCATCACGCCCGACATGGAACTGGAGTCGGTCGGAGCCGTGGCCGACGTCCTGCCGAAGGGCCGGGCGACGAAGCTGCTCGACGCCCTCGCGCCGGCCGGGGAGCCGGCCGGCACGGACGTCTCCACGAAGCGTGCCGCCCCCGACGGCGTCGGGTACGTCTGGCTGGACCAGCCGGTCCGGGCGTCGGACGCGGACTCGACGCCGCAGATCGGCGCCCCCGAGGCGTGGGAGGCGGGGTTCACGGGCGAGGGCGTCACGGTCGCCGTGCTCGACTCGGGCATCGACGCGACGCACCCCGACCTCGACGACGTGGTGGCCGGCGAGCGGGACTTCACCGGCAAGGGCGACGTGACCGACGGCCACGGCCACGGCACGCACGTCGCCTCGATCCTGACGGGGTCGGGCGAGGCGTCGGACGGCGCGAACCGGGGCGTCGCCCCGGACGCCGACCTGCTGGTCGGCAAGGTCCTGGACGACGACGGCTACGGCGAGACATCGGACGTCATCGACGGCATGGAATGGGCGGCCGCGGAGGGCGCCGACGTCGTGAACCTGTCGCTGGGCAGCCTGTTCTTCGACGTCCCGTCCCCGGACGCGGTCGCGGTGGACGAGCTGACCGAGCAGTACGGCACGCTGTTCGTGGTGGCCGCGGGCAACTTCGGCGAACTCGGCCAGGGCAGCGTGGGCTCGCCCGGCATCGCCGCGTCGGCCCTCACGGTGGGCGCCGTCGACGACGCCGACACCGTGACCCCCTACTCCAGCCGCGGCGGCGCCGACGCCGGGCTGCTCAAGCCCGACGTCGTCGCGCCGGGCGACGGGATCGTCGCCGCACGGGCGGAGGGCACGACGATGGGCGTGATCGTCGACGACCTGCACGTCGCGGAGAGCGGCACCTCCATGGCGGCCCCGCACGTCGCGGGCGCGGCCGCGGTGCTCAAGCAGGCCCGGCCGGACCTCGACGCGACCGCCCTCAAGTCCGCCCTGATGGGGTCCGCCGAACCCACGGGCGCGGACGTCTGGTCCGAGGGCGCGGGACGGATCACGGTCCCCGGCGCCATCGCGCAGCAGGTCGCCGCCACGCCGTCGGTCTCGTTCGGCACCTTCACCTGGCCGCACGACGGCGAATCGGCCTCCGGCACCGTGACGTACACGAACGCGGGGGCCGACGACGTCGCGCTCACCCTTGCGACCGACGTCAGGGACGCAGCAGGCGCCTCGGTGGACGACGCGGTCACGCTGTCGGCCGACTCCGTCGTCGTCCCGGCCGGCGGGACCGTGTCGGTCGACGTGACCGTGGCCGACGGGCCGGGCGCGATCGGCGCGATCGGCGGGACGCTCGTCGCGACCGGAGCCGACGGCGAGACGGTGCGCACGCCGGTCGGCTGGGCGAAGGAGCGCGAGTACGTGGACCTGACGGTGCGCGCCGTCGACCGGAACGGCCGATCCGTACCCGCGGACACGTGGGGCGCGGCGATCAAGCTGGACCCCGAGCACGGCGGGGTGTTCGGCACGGGCCTCACGTTCGAGGACGGCGTCGCCACGGCGCGCGTGATCCCCGGCGTGTACAGCCCGATGGTGTACCTCGAGACGTTCGGTGAGGACGGCGAGGTCACGGACGCGCTGTTCCTCGGGAGCGGCGAGGTCGACGCCACGTCCGACGTCGAGGTGCTCCTGGACGGGACGACGGCCGAGGAGATCACCACCTTGACGCACCGTCCCGCCGAACCGGCGACGCTGGGCATCGACGTGGACGTCGAGGACTCGGCGGAGGCGGCCTCCGCGGGCGTCAACGTGACCTACGGTCCGGGGACCGACGTCGCGCTGACGCCGGTTCCGGCGGCGAGCCACGGCGACTACGACGCCCTCGTCCAGGCGACGCTGCTGGCGCCGACCACGGGCGACGAGGCCGCGGCCTACCGCTACGACCTCGCCCACCACAGCGAGGGCGTCGAGGTTCCCGCGCTGCGGGGTGACGACCGCACGACCGTCGCGGTCGAGACCACCTACGGCGCCTCGGTCGGCGACACGCACCTCGCCCAGCGCCTGTACTGGCACCCCGGCAGCATCGTCGTCGCCGCCGCGGCGGACCCCGTCCCCGTCGGCACTCGCCGTACCGAGTACGTGACCGCCGGGCCCGGGGAATGGCTCCTGCGGTCCGAGATCCAGGAGGACGGCGTGGGCGTGGTGCTCGCGGAGAGCACCCGGCGCAGCTGGGACACGCCGGGCCGGGACCGGCAGGGACTCGCCGCGGGTGTGCTGGCGCCCGGCAACTCGCCGATCACGCCGGTCATGCAGTGGGGCAGTGATCTCTGGCTCACCCCGTCCGGCCGGGTCGACGACAACGGCGGCGTGCTGTGGGGTTCGGACATCGTGGAACGCCTGCGCGTCTGGCAGGACGGCGAACTGATCGAGGACGTCCCGGAGCCCTACGCGTTCCCGACCGTCCCCGAGGGCGGGGCGGACTACCGGATGCTGCTCGAGAGCACACCGGACGACCCCGCCTACCGGCTCGCCACGAGCGTGACCGGCGAATGGACCTTCCGCGCGCGTTCCGACGTCGCCGACGACGCCCGCCCGCCGCTGCTCGACACCACGTGGGACGTGCGCGGGCTCGACCTGTCGGGCTCCGCACCCGGGACCACGTGGGTGCGGGTCCGGGCGGACCACCAGGACGGCGCGTACGACACGTCGGAGGTCAAGGGCGCCCGCCTGTGGTGGTCGGCCGACGACGGCGACACGTGGCACCGGACGAAGGCTCTGCGGATCGGTGACGGCACCTACGCCGCGCCGGTCAGGGCACCGGCCGGTACCGAGCACGTCTCGCTCAGGGTCGAGGCGTGGGACGCGGCGGGCGCGACCGTGACCAAGACGGTCGTCCGGGCGTACGCCGTCGACTGACCGAGAACCCGCGACGCCGGACGCCCAGGTCACGCGAGTGCCTGGGCGTCCGGCCCGGAGTGTTTCACCTCCACAACACCACCCGGCCATGACGGAGTCACGTCGTCCCTCGACGATGAGCGCATCACCCGAAGGAGTCACTGTGCGCCGAAAAACCGCCGCGATGCTGCTCGCTCTGTCTGCCACCACCGTCCTGGCCGGTCCCGCGGTCGCCTCGCCGCCCGGTGGGACGCCGCTGCCTTCGGCAGGGTCCTCGCCCGCGGCACCCCAGCCGGGCTTCCGGGTGCTGCCCTATCTGCAGGCGCCGTCGTCGGACTCGATGACGCTCGTGTGGATCAGCGAGCTCGACACCTCCGGCAGGGTGACCGTCGTCGGCCCCGGCATCGGACGACGGACCTTCGCCAGCGACCCGCGGTATCTGGGCCTGATGGAGTACTCCGACGCCGAGCTCGGCGAGCGCATCGACGGACTGGACCAGGGATCCTGGCTCCACTCCGACAGCAACTACCAGCACGTGGTGCGGATCGACGGCCTGAAGGCGGGCAAGACCTACCGCTACACCGTCACCCAGGACGGCGTGAAGCACACCGCGACGTTCGCCACGGCCCCGGACGCGGGCCGGTGGAAGCACGTGCGGCTGGTGGCCTTCGCCGACACGGAGACCGAACCCGCCGGCCGATTCGAGAACCGCGAGTGGGAGACGGCATGGGCCGGCCTGGCGGAGGGATCGGCCGACCGGCCCGGCGTCGACTCCCTGTGGGCGGAACGCTACGGAACCGCCGTGCGCTACGGCGAGGAGCTGGTGCGCTATCCGCTGACCCAGGCCGACGCGCTCGACGCGAACATCGCCACCATCGCCGAGCAGGACCCGGACCTGATGCTGATCGCCGGTGACCTCGTGCAGGGCTCCGGCTATCAGCCCGCCTGGGACGAGTTCTGGCGGCACTTCGCCGGCGAGTCCGGCGATCTCGCCTCGAACGTCCCGCTCGTGACCGCACTGGGCAACTGGGAGACGTACGCCGGCATCAGCGGCGGGTACGGCACCCCGGAGGACCGCACCCCGGTGGTGGTCTCACGCAACCGCTACCTCGACTACATGGTCACTCCGGGCGATCCGGCGAGCCCGCAGGTGCGCGACTCCTACTACCGCCTCGACCACGGCCCGGTCACGATCCTCACGCTCGACTCCACCAACGGGCTGCCCGACGAGAACACCGCCACCGGGATGCTCTCCGGCGAGGTGTTCTCCGGCGACGACACGAACCTCTCCCCGGAGCGGATGTCGACCGACACCCAGGGCTCGTTCACGGCCGAGGAGTACGCCACCGCCTTCGCGGACGTGTACGGCACCGACGCCGGCGAGCCCGACCTGCCGGACATCGGCGAGGGCAGCGCGCAGTGGGAGTGGGCCAGGGCGCAACTCGCCGACGCCCGCGCACAGGGTCAGGTGATCATCGTGCAGTTCCACCACGCGGCCTACTCCAGCGGCGTGCACGGCACCCCGCCCAACCACGAGTTCGCCGACAACCAGTCCGGCGTCGCGATGCGCGCCTGGACCCCGATGTTCGAGGAGTACGGCGTGACCGCGGTGATCAGCGGGCACGACGAGATGTTCGAGCGGTCCCTCGTCGACTCCAACGGCGACGGCGTGGGCGTGCAGGTCTACGACGTGGGCGTCGCCGCGGACGGGCTGCGCGGTGAGCAGCTGCACAGGACGGGAGACGGCACCTACGAGCCGATCCGGTTCAACACCCACTCCGAGTGGTCGGCCGCGGTGGACGAACCCGAGCGGTGGGAGACCGGCGCGAACGGCGACCCGCGGCTGATCGACGGCGGCCTGCACTACGGCCACCTGCAGCTGGACCTGCGGCGCACCCGATGCGGCTCCGAGCTGACCTTGACGCCGGTCTACCTGTTCCCGCTGATGGACGCCGAGTACGACGTCACTGGCACCGAGCGGCGCGTCTACGACGACGTCGTCACGCTGGACCTGACGGCCGACGGCGAGGTGGTGGCCGACAACGCCTGCCGAGGGCACGCCCACCGCAACTGACCGGGGAGCGAACTGATCTGAACCCGCCACCCAGGTGGGGGTCCGGGGCAAAGCCCCGGGCGGGGCGTGGGGGCTGCGCCCCCACAAGAAATGACGAGACGGCGTGGCTCTCCATCGGAGAGCACACGCCGTCCACCGTCTCGTGGAGCTGAGGGGACTCGAACCCCTGACCCCCTGCATGCCATGCAGGTGCGCTACCAGCTGCGCCACAGCCCCAGAGCCCACGTGAGCGGGCCCCGCAAGCATACGCAGCGCCGGGCACACCCGCCAAATCGAATCCGGAATCCCACCGCGTGGGCCTCGTCACTGTGCATCGGGCCAGTCCCGCGGGTTCACCCGCCCGGCCCGCGCCGTTCACCAGGACCTGGTTGGGTGTGCGAGTTTCTGCCGCGCCCGCCTGACCACCGCCGATCCGGAGGAACCATGTTCATGCCCCACCGCAGACCGACGGCCCGCGGCCTCGTGGCGTCAGCGGACCGGTCGTAGGTGCTGCTCAGCGCTCGCGCACGCGTTCCCGCCCGCGCTCCCGCGCCGGACCTGGCGCGCGGACTGATGCTCCTCTCGATCGCGCTCGCCCACTCGTGTCTGCTGCTGTACGCGGTCGACGGCGTTCGTGCGCTCGGCCTCGGCGACCGCGTGACGGTGTTCCTCGAGGACGTGTTCGTGAACCATCGGGCCCGCCCGATGTTCGTCCTCCTGTTCGGCTACGGCCTCGCCCAGCTCGCGCTGCGCTGCCGCGGCCGGGGCGAGAGCTGGGATGCGGTACGCCGTCTCGTGCGGCGGCGGGGCCTGTGGCTGCTCCTGCTCGGTCTGCTGCACGTCATGCTGCTGTTCTACGACGTGCTGACGATGTACGGGATCGCGAGCCTGATCCTCGCCGGAGCGCTCACCTGGTCCGACGCACGCCTGCTCCAGGTGCTCCGACTCGCCCTCGCCGGCGTGGCGATGGCGTTCGCCGTCTACGGCGCGCTCTCGGCGACCGAGGGGTTCACCCTGGTGATCGGCGCGGACAGCCCGATCTTCACGCCGTGGGACCGCGTCCTGGAGTGGCTGCGCATGGCGACCTTCATGACGTGGCAGGTGCTGCCCGGAGTACTGCTGGGCATCTGGGCGGCACGGCGCCGGATCCTGGAGGAGCCGCACCGCCACCGCACGCTCCTGACCCGGACGGCCGCGCTGGGGCTCGGCGTGTCGGTGCTGGGCGGCGTGCCGTTCGCGCTGATGGAGGCCGGTTTCTGGCAGGGGCCGACGGCGGTCGTGGCCGGGGTCGCGGCGGTGGTGCACGGGGTCACGGGGTACGCGGGCGGCGTGGGTGCGGCCGCGCTCATCGGTCTGGCGGCGCTCCGCGTCCCCGTGCCCGCGCATCCCGTGGTCGTGGCGGTCCAGGCGCTGGGGCAGCGGTCGCTGACGTTCTACCTGTTCCAGTCGGTGGCGTTCGTCGGCCTGATGGCGCCGTTCGCGCTCGGGCTCGGCGGCGAGGTCCGGTATGTGGGGGCCGCCGGAATCGCGTTCGGGACGTGGCTGGTCTCGCTGGCGGGCGCGTACTGGCTGCACCGGGCGGGACATCGGGGGCCGGCCGAGGTGCTGCTGCGGCGGCTCAGCGGCTGACCGGCAGGGCGGCTCGAACACGGTTCAGCAGGTCGCGAGAGTGCGGCGCGCCGACACGGCGACGGCCGCCATGGGAAGTCCCACGACGACTCCGAGCACCAGCCAGCTGTTCGGGTCCGGCCCGGCCCCCACGGCGGTCGTCGTCGCGCCGATGCCCACCAGCACCACCGACGAGACCATGGCGAACCCGGCGGTCACGAGCGCGGCCCGGCGGCCGGCGTCGAACCATCGTCCGCCGATCCCGGTGACGACGAGCAGCAGCGCCGCCACCGCGATCATCACCGTCCCCGTCGCCTCGACGGCGCTGTCGAGAGCCGCGTACACGGCGCCGCCCGGCGTCGGGGCACCGGTCGAGATCAACGGTCCGTCCCAGGCGAACGGCTGGACCACCATGAAGGCGAGGAGCAGCATCGCGGTGCGACGCGCCGACGAGACCGCCAGCGTCGCCTGGAAGCCGGGCGCGACGTCGTCGACCGTTCCGAAGTCGACGACGGCACGCTCGGCGGCCCGGCGCTCGTCGCACCCGGCGCGAACGTAGGCCGCGGTCGCGTCCTCGAGGTGGTCGGCGGCCTCCTGCACGAGGTCGCGACGAACGCGCGAGGGGCCGACGAGCGCGTGCTCGAGATCGGCCAGGTAGGCGGTAACGGCGGACACGCCGTCCATGGTTGTGGCTCGCGGGCGCGACCGCATCAGGGTTGCCCCTGGTTCGACGCCGAGATCCTCCGGATCACGCCTCACCGAGCACCCGGCCGACGACCGCCGAGAAAGTGCGCCACTCCTCGCGGTGCCGCGCCAGCGCCTTCGTCCCGGCGTGCGACAGCGAATAGGTGCGACGACGCCGCCCGCCCACGGTGGACCAGGCGCTGTCGAGGTAGCCCGCCCGCTCCAGCCGCCGGAGCGCCGGGTACACGGTTCCGGTGGGAAGCCCGAGCTCGCCGCCGCTGCGCGCGCTCAGCGCCTCGATGATCGCGTACCCGTGCAACGGCTCGTCCTCGACGACGGCCAGGATCAGGGAGTCGAGGTGCCCGCGGAGCGCGTCGGCCTTCATGTAGGCAGGCTACTAGTTGATCCTGGGTGCGAATTTGGCGGGTGTGCCCGGCGCTGCGTATGCTTGCGGGGCCCGCTCACGTGGGCTCTGGGGCTGTGGCGCAGCTGGTAGC
>NZ_JADBGR010000104.1:0-47775 GCF_014892515.1 Myceligenerans pegani | reverse complement strand
CGGGGCTTCGCCCCGGACCCCGACCCGACCCCGGTGGGCAGAAGGTTCGCCCCGGAACCCCGCACGGGTGGGCAGAGGTTGCCCCGACCCCTACCTGGGGTGCCGAGCTCCACCCCGCTGGCCGGGCCGGGGCGGCTCTGCGCCATACGCCGGTCCAGGGCGGCGGGCGATGCCTGGGGACCCTTGCACGAAGTCCCCAGGCACGTTCTCAGCGTAGGTAGCTGACCAGGGACAGGTTGTGCTCGCGGACTCCCTCGACGACGAGGTCGGCCATCCTTCCGGCGCCGTACTCCGAGAAGTGGGTGTTGTCCCGGTACCCGTCCTCCGCCTGGCGCAGGTAGAGCCGGGCGGACTCGTTCGGCCCCAGCGACTCCACGAGCGCCTGGCTCTTGGCGGTCAGGTCGATGACCGGCACGCCGAGCTCGGAGCCGAGCCTGCGCATCTCCGCCGGCAGGTCGACGCCCACGCCGTTGACATGTCGCGCGGTGGGGGTGAGCCGGTCGCCGTCGAAGTGCCGCCGTACCGGTGGCGTGACGAGGACGGGGTCGCCTCCTCTGTCCCGCACCTGGTTGATCATCGAGGCGAGGTTGCCGCGGAACGCCGACGCCGACGTGGACTTGTCGTTGTGCCCGAACTGGATGAGTACCAAATCGTCGCTCTGGATCAGCGGCCTCATCGTCGGGAACAACGCCGAGTTGCGCAGGAAGCTCCCCGAGCTCTCGCCCGAGTCCCCGTAGTTGGCGACGACGGCACCCTCCGACACCTGCGTGGGCAGGAGCTGCCCCCAGCCGGTCCACGGGGCGAGCGGCTGGTCACACGTCGTGGAGTCACCCGCCAGGTACACCACCATGGGGTCGTTCGCCGGCTGCACCGTCAGACCGGACAGCCTCGGCGCCGAACCCGCGAAGGTGATGTCCAGTCCGGGGTTGCCTGTACCGCCCTGGCCCGTCGGCTGGCCCTCCGGCTGCCGGACGTTGATGGTGAAGGTGTGCTCGGTGATCGTGCCGGCCGCGGTGTCGACCGCGTGCAGGACACGGCGGCGCGCCTCCACCGACATCGAGGTGTTGCCCGCCGTGTCACGGTCGCCGACCCATGCGGTGACCTCGTAGTTGCCGGGAGCGACGTCGAAGTGGCAGACGATCGGAGACCTGCGCTCGCACTCCTGCGGCCAGCCGGGCGGCTGCGGGATGTCTCCGAGCTCGAATTCGAGGTAGTCGATGTTGGGTAGGCCGTCGGCACCGGTGGGGCTGAGCCGGATGGTGTTGTCACCTGAGTTCAGCTGCACGACGGAGGTCTTCGTGGTCCAGCCGCTCCATCCGCCGGTGGGCTGGAACGACGTCGACAGCACGGTGTCGCCGTTCACGATCAGATCGGCGGGGCGTGCGGCGGTGGCGCCGTTGGCGTAGCGGATCGCCAGCGTCGCCGTGCCGGTCTCCGACGCGTTCACGGTGAACTGTGCCGCGGCGCCGGCCTCCGGGTCGCCGTTGCAGAACCCGGTGCCGGAATAGCCGCCGTGGTCGGAGTCGATGGTGCCGTCACAGGTGGCCGGTGCGGTCTCGGCTTCGTAGCGGGTCGGGGTGGTGACTGCCTCGGCGTCGAGATAGTCCACGTTGGGCAGGCCGGCGGCGCTGGTGGGGTTGAGCCGGATCGTGTTGCTGCCCGGGTCCAGCGAGACGGTGAGTGTCGTGGTGGCCCAGGTGCTCCACGCGCCGGTGGGCTGGAACGAGACCGACTGCACCGTGGTGCCGTTGACGACGACCTCGGCCGCGCGGGCGGCCGAGGAGGCGTTCGCGAATCGCACCAGGAGGGTGGCGGTGCCGGTGGCGGAGGCGTCCTCGTCAAGGGTGAACTGGACTGCCGCACCGACCGCGTTGTCGCCGTTGCAGAACCCCGTGCCGGAATAGCCGGAGTGGTTCGTGTCGATGGTGCCGTCGCAGGTGGCCGGGGCGGTCTCGGCCTCGTAGCGGGTCTCCACCGCGGCGGAGGCCACCGTGGAACCGACGATGGGACCGGCGCCGGCCGGCGCCGCGGCAAGCCCGGCGGAAAGTGCCGCGGCAAGCCCGGCGGAGAGCAGCGCCGGACGCCGTCTGGGTGAACGCATGATGGACCTCCGAGGTAGTGATCGAATCGCACGGCAGACAGGGCGCGGCCGCCGGGACCGGCGGCCGCGCGGGCCGCCCAGGTAGGTGGCGGCGTCGGGCGGGGCGGTACCGGGTCATCGGCCCGCCCCACCGCACGGTCAGACGCTCTGGCGGGCGAAGCGCTGGTTGGCGTTGCCGGTGTAGTCCCACTGGGAGATGCGGGCGCCATCGGCGGAGGAGTACTCCCAGACGTCCATGGCGAGGCCCGAGGACCGGTTGATGAGGCTGATGCTGCCGCCGTGGTCGACGATGCGCCACTGCTGGGTCGTCGCGCCCGACTCGGGCTGCTGGGTGATGTCGGCGCCGCTGCTGTTGCTCGCCACCTGCAGGAACAGGCCGGAGTGGCGGGCCTTGATCCGGTAGTGGTCGTCGCCGGCGGCGACGAACTCGAACTGCTGGTTGGTCGCTCCGGTGGACCGCCACTGGATCAGCCGGGCCCCGGCCGCGGTCGAGCGGGCGTCGATGTCGGCCAGCTTGCCGCTGTGCTGGGCAGCCAGGCGGAAGACCCCGGTCGGCTCGGACGGTCCCTCGCCCAGTTCGGCCTCCCACCTGGTGTTGGGCCCGGCCGCATCCTGCGGGA
Source organism: Myceligenerans pegani (assembly GCF_014892515.1). Taxonomy (GTDB): domain Bacteria; phylum Actinomycetota; class Actinomycetes; order Actinomycetales; family Cellulomonadaceae; genus Myceligenerans; species Myceligenerans pegani. Next base: position 45,054 of record NZ_JADBGR010000104.1, on the reverse strand, counting down.
GGCGGTCGCGGGCGGCGGTGTCGCCGTTCATGCTCCAGAGCGCCCAGTCGACGACGGTGTTCGGGAAGCGGACGTCGCCCCAGAAGCTGGTGTGGCTGCCGCCGACGAACGTGAGGAACCCCTTGGGCCAGGTCAGCTCGTTGTAGGCCTGGCGCGCCGAGTCGTACCGCGTGAGGTCGTCGCGGTCGCCGTGGACGAACACGACCTTGGCCGTGATCGAGGAGGCGGGGGTGCCCATGTCCTCGCACGACTGCGGGTTGGCCGAGATGATGCGGCTGTCGGGCCAGGCGGTGAGCAGGCCGTGGGTGGTCATGCCGCCCAGGGAGTGGCCGGAGACGCCCACGCCGATGTCGGTGTTGATGTGCCCGGACAGCGGTCCGCTCGCGTTGAGGGCGAGGGTCTGCGTGATGATCTCGGAGACGTCCCTCGACGGCTCGCCGCTCCGGACCTCGCCGGCGCCGCTGTACTCGAAGTGCGGGGCCGGGACGATGAAGCCCGCCGCGGCCAGCGGGCGGATGAAGAACAGCGAGTTCTGCGGGCTGGAGCCCCAGCCGTGGGTGTAGTTGTAGACGGGAAAGACGCCGTCGGCGACCGGGGCGTTCGTCACCGGGTTGCCGCCCGGGGTGCCGGTGGCGGGGTAGTAGACGTAGGTGGTGCAGCGGCGGCTGCCGCGCCACCAGTCGTACCGGCGCACGCCGACCGCGTACGTCGCGGCGGCCGACGCCGTGGCCAGGGGCGCCGCACCGAGCGCCGGCGCCGCGCCGAGCAGGGACGTCAGGCCCACGCCCGCCGCTCCGGCCGCGCTCATGCGGAGGAAGGTCCGTCGTTGCATGGTCATCGTTGACTCCTTGGGTGTAGGGAACATCCTGGGGTTCGGTGGACCGCGAGAGAGCCGTGCCGGCGGGGACGTCAGTCAGCGGCGGCTTCGACGTCGAGGTAGTCGATGTTGGGTAGCCCGGCCGTGGTGGTCGGCTCCAGCCGGATGGTGTTGCTGCCGGCGTCGAGCGGGACGGTCGCCGTCTTGGTCGACCACGTCGACCACGCGCCGGTGGGCTCGAACGACACCGTCCCCGCCGTCGTCCCGTTGACCACCAGGTCCACCGGCCGGGCACTGGTGGTCCCGTTGGCGAACCGGATCCCCAGCGTCGCGGTGCCGGCGGTCTCCGCGGTCACCGTGAACTGCGCGGAGGAGTCCACAGCATTGGCCCCGTTGCAGAACCCGCTCCCGGAGAAGCCGCTGTGGTTCGAGTCGATGGTGCCGTCACACACCGCCGGCGCGGTCTCCGCCTCGTACCGCTGCCCCGGCGGCGGGCCGCCGTCGCCCGCCTCGAAGGCGCCGAGATCCGGCGCCGTTCCGGTGTACGGCAGGCCGACGTCGGTGCCCCGGTCGATCAGGTCACTGTTCTCCGCGGGGCGGAGGTGGGGCAGCACGGGCAGGCCTCCGTCGGCCTGACGGGGTGCGTCCCAGCCCGACGTCGACACGCTCTGGAACTGCGAGTCCGACAGGCGGATGTCGAGGTCCCAGGTGTTGTGCGAGGAGTTGGTGCCGTTCATGTACGACGTCGGCGTTCCGGTGTAGGCGACGTTGTTGCGCAGGTTCCCGCGTCCGACGGCGTTGCCGCTCGAGTCGACTCCCCTCATGTTGAAGTTGGGGTGGTTTCCGTAGCCGGTGTTGTTGAAGTAGTCGTTGGCCACCGGGTGGTGGTTGGAATAGAAGCCCGCGGCCTTGTTCAGGAACGCGACCGAGAAGCGGACGGTGTGCTTCACCGCGCCGGTGTCGTAGTCGCCACCGAAGCCACCCACCTTGAAGCCGACCCCGTTGCCGGCGGGCGTCGTCGCCCCCGGCTCGTACCCGTTGCGCCAGGACCACGAGTGCTCGATGGTCACGGGCGAGTACGTGGAGATGAGGTCGAACCCGTCGTCCCCGTTCCACCACGCGCGGCACCCCGTGAACACGTTCGCGGGGCGGCCGGCCGGCGTGTAGTGCGAGCCGAAACCGTCGGCGTTCTCGCCGGGCCCGTCGGTGCTGCGCGGGTCGTAGTTGTCGTGCGAATCCGAGTTGACGACGAGGTTGCCGCTGCCACCGTTGACGAACAGGCCGGTCCCCATGTGGTGGTGGAGGTCGAGCTGCTCGAACGTGTTGTTGTCTCCTGAGATCCAGATCCCCCAGGACTCGGCGTTCCGCCAGTTGTTCTGCGGCACACCGGTGACCTCCAGCCCCTTGAGGTGCAGGTGGCTGCCGGTGACGCTGAAGCCCTTGATCCGGCAGTCGTCCCGCATGCCGGAGAAGTCGAAGACCGGCGTCTCACCCGGGTAGGCCCAGTAGCGGATCGGGTTGCCCGCGCTGCCGCTCCTGTTCAGGGTGATGGCGTCGACCCGGTCGGTCTGACTCGAGCAGCTCCTGTTCGCACGGGTATAGGCGTAGGTGCCGCCCCGGAAGTAGACGGTGTCGCCGGCGCGAGCCACGGACTGTGCATGGGCGATCGAGGCCCAGGGAGCTGCCTGCGTGCCTGCCGCGCCGTCACTGCCGTTCGGTGCCACGTAATAGGTCTGTCCGGCCGCGGAGGCCTGCCCGGCCGCCGGGTCGGCGTGGGGCGCGACCAGCCCGGCCGAACCCGCCAGGACGGCCGTCACGACCAGTTTCGCCAGTAGTTTCATCACCACTCCTCAGTGAGTAGGGTCGCCGCGATACGCCGGCCCGAGCATGGTCAGGGCGTTGCGGCCGAGCTGGTGCGGTCAGGAGGGCGAAGAACCGGACACCCTCCTGACCGCCGCCGACGGTGTTACGCGGCGGGACCGACGTCGAGGTAGTCGATGTTGGGGAGGCCTGCGGCCGTGGTCGGCTCGATCCGGATGGTGTTGCTGCCCTCGTTCAGCGACACGGTCAGGGCCTTGGTGGCCCACGCGGACCAGGCGCCGGTGGACTCGAACGAGACCGTGTCCACCGTGGCACCGTTAACGATCACATTCGCGGCCCGCGAATCTGCGCCGTTGGCGAACCGGACCTCCACCGTGGCCGTGCCGGCGGCTGCCGGGTTCACCGTGAACTGCGCTGCCGCGCCCACGGCGTTGTCGCCGTTGCAGAACCCCGTGCCGGAGTAGCCGGAGTGGTTCGTGTCGATGGTGCCGTCGCAGGTGGCCGGGGCGTCCTCGGCCTCGAGACGTTCCGGTTCCGGTTCGGGCGCGCCGATGAGGTCCAGATAGTCCACGTTGGGCAGTCCTGTGGCCGCGGTCGGCTCGATCCGGATCGTGTTGCTGCCCTCGTTCAGCGAGACCGGCACGGACTTGGTCGACCACGTCGACCACGAGCCGGTGGGCTCGAACGACACCGTGTCCACCGTGGTCCCGTTGACGACCACGTTCGCCGGCCGCGCACTGGTGCTGCCGTTGGCGAACCGGATCCCCACCGCCGCCGTGTCGGCGTCCTGCGGGGTCACCGTGAACTGTGCGTAGGCCCCGACGGCCTGGTCACCGTCACAGAACCCGGTACCCGAGTACCCCGAGTGGTTCGAACTGATCGTGCCCTGGCACACCGCGGGCGCGGACTCCGCCTCGTAGCGCTGCCCCGGCTCGGGCGGCGGGCCGTCGTCGGTCCTGACGAGTGAGAGCTGGTCGACGGTGAAGCCGCCCGAACCCGACGCCCGCACGGTGACGGTGGCTCCCCCGCTGGGCAGTTCGATGCCGGTGAGCTGGCGCTGGGTCCAGCCGCCCGACGACGGAACGCTGAGGGTGCTCTGGACGCCGTTGGCACCGGTGACCACGACCTGCCCGGCGTTGCCCCGGGCGTGCAGGGACAGGGTGTACTCGCCGCCGGGAACCGACTCGATCCGCTGCTCCACGCCGCCGCGGTCACCCACCTCGAGCGCGAAGCGGGACCCGTTCGCGCCACCGTTGACGTTGGTCGACCAGCCGCCGATGTTCCGCCATCCTCGGACGTTGGACACGATGATCCGGTCGGCCTGGATGTCGGGGTTGAGGATGTAGTTGTTCTGCGGTCCGACGCGCCACTCGCCGGTCGTGACGTTGAACTGCCACTGGCTCACCGAGTGGAACTCCGGCCGCGCGCCGGTCTTGGTGATCGGTACCCACTGGTTGTAGCCGATACCGTTCCAGGCGAAGTCGGCCCAGCGGTCGCCGGCGTAGATCACCGTGCTCTGCTTGGTGCCGTTCACCGTCACGAAGAACCCGGTCTGGGTCACGTGGCTGTAGTCCATCTCGGTGCCCTCGAGGATGAACTCGCTGGAGTAGCTGCCCTGGATGTTGCCGCTGGTCGACTCGTTGACGTAGTTGACGGACGTGTTCCAGCCGTGCAGGTCCGACGCCGCGTGGTAGTACTTGCCGTCGAGCTTGAACATGGCGTTGCCCTCGCGGCCGTCGCCGCGGCGGATCTCGACGCCTGGCTCGATCCGCAGCGAGTCGGACTCCCGGAACTTGGACACGAAGCCGCGCGACCGTCCTTCGCGGTTGGAGAAGATCAGGTAGTCCTGCCCGTCGTCGTCGGTGAAGACCGTCTGATCCCCGGTGCCGGTCGTCGGCGAGTTCTGGACCTGGATCTGGAAGTAGCCGTAGTCGAAGGTGTCGGTCGGCGAGTCGCCCTGCAGCAGCAGGACGCCGTGCCCGCCACGGCCCGGGTGCCACATCTGCACGGCGAGCACGTACTTGCCGGTGTTCTCGTTGTACGTGACGCCGAGCCGCCCGACCCAGCCGGCACCGCCCAGGTTGGCGCCGCTGCCGACGCCGGTGGAGCGCGTCGCCACCCGGTTCTCGAACTTCCAGTTCACCAGGTCCTGGGACGAGTACACGGGGATCGAGACGAAGGAGACCTGGTTGTCGTACTTCTGTGTCGGGTTGGCCCGATAGCTCTCGGCGCCGGTGTAGTGCACGCCGTACCAGTAGTACGTGTCCCCGAACTTGAAGACCCCACCGCCCTGCGAGTAGATGGGGTTGCCGTCGGTGTCGTTCCAGAAGGTGTCGTTCGTGATGGTCTCGAACGTGCCTTCGTCGGCCGCCGTCAGATCGGCAGCGGCGGTCATGAGTTCCGTCTTCGCGGTGGCGACCTCCGACGTGGAGGCCGACGCGTCGTCGGCGACGTCGTCCGCGGCGCGCAACGCCTTGGCGAAGGGCGCCCAGGATTCGGCCGTGTACTCCGCCTCGTCGCGGTTCTGGTAGTCCGAGACCAGGTAGTCGAGGCCTCGATCCACCGGTTCGGCTTCGGCACGTAGGTCTTGGAGACCTGCTGCGGGTGCCTGGGCCGCCGGTGCCTGCTGGGCCGCCGGTGCCTGCTGGGCCGCCGGTGCCTGCTGGGCCGCCGGTGCCTGGGCCGCGGCGGTGCTCGCGGACAGCGGTGCCACCAACGCCATGGACAACAACGTGACGGTGGCCCCGAGTTTCGAAGCCTTGCTGAGCCGATTCATAGGTTCCTCCCGATGCGGGGTTGACGGTGATCACGGGCCGGCGCGCAGGACGTCCTGCGCGCCGGCGTTCCTGCACGAAACTCGCGTCGTCCCATCACCTCCCGGAGTAGGTGATGTCCGGCTGGGGCGGCCGGGCCATGCCGGCGCCGAGGAAGTAGTCGACGTGATGGGACTGCATGTAGCCCTTGACGGTCATGTCGTTGCGGTAGGCCGGGTTGTGCGCGAGCGTGTACAGCCGGGTGCTCGACGGCCGGTCGGTGGTGAAGATGATCAGCTCGTCGTAGCTCGCGTTGGTGTACACGACTTCCTCGCGCCAGTCGCCGAGGATGTCGCCGTGGAAGGTGGGCTGGACGTTCTGGCTGGCGTCGACCGCACCGTAGTTCCAGGTGCTGAGCAGCCGTGGCAGGCTGTTGGTCGGCCTGGGGTCGTTCGGATCCCACTTCTCGAACTTGCCGTCGTTGAGCAGTTCCATCGTGATGTCGCCGTCCCACCACAGTCCCGTCTGCGGCCACGGCTGCAACGACGTGTTCGGCTCGGCGAGGCGGTTGGTCGGTGCGTTGTACAAGCCGGAGAACGACCAGACCTCCATGCCGGGGTGACGTGGGTCGATGTCGCCGGCCATGCCCCGGCCGACGTCGGCCGTGCCGGACGCCGTGTGCCGCCAGATCATGGTGCCGGTGGCGGCGGCGTAGTAGTACTCGCGCAGACCGCTCGGGTTGTCCTGCTGGACCGCGTAGCCCTCCAGGCCCGGCCGGTTCGGGTCCATGTCGGCGATGTGGAAGCGGTCGCCGTGGACGACGCCCTGCGGCCCCAGCGAGTACTTGAGCGTGCCGTCCCCGTTGAGCACGAACCCGATCTCGGCGACCTCGTCCCGGCCGTCGCCGTCCACGTCGATGACCCGGGTGTTGTGCCCGTCCGGCAGGTTCTGGTTGCCGCGCAGGAACTTCCATTCCTGCGTCAGCGTGCTGCCGCTGAACCGCCACGCGGTGAACATGAGGTTGAACCCGCCGTTGCCGATCCGGTTCTTCATGTACGCGACCAGGCTGGGGTTCTCGCCGTCGAGGTGGCCGACGCCGAAGCGCGCGTACATCGGGCCGTCGGACAGGTAGTCGGTGGGCACAGGCGCAGTGGCGCGCGCCGCCCCGGTCATCCCGTCGAGAATGGCGATCGCCTGCCGGGTGTTGTTGGGCAGGTCGTCGTATGTCGTGCCGTCGCCGAAGCGGACGCCGTTCGCGATCCGTACGGCGACCTCGGCGCGGCCGTCGCTGTCGAAGTCGTAGACGGTCACGCCGTCGTTGTGCCCGACGTCGATCGTGGACGATCCACCTTCGATGTTGTTCTGGTCGGTGCTGTTCGGCCCCATGTTCACCGACCAGAGGAACTCGCCGTTGCTTCGGTAGGCCTCGATCGTCTGCGGTGAGGTCTGGCGGTCCAGCACGTAGTCGTACTCACCGTCGCCGTCCAGGTCGCCGACCCACACGAACTTCACCGGGCCACCGGAACGCAGCGGAACCCGGACGACCGGCTCGGTGGCATGGTTGGCGGACAACGTGAACGCACCGCTCGCCGGCTGCTCCACGCCGTCGATCACCGGCCGCACCCGATAGGTGTTGGCCTGCGACAGGTTGGCCGTCGAGTCGACGTAGTTGGTTCCTCCGGTCAGCACCGAGGAGTTGAGCTTGGTTTCCTGGCCGCCTGCGGTGGAGCGGTAGACGTTGAACCCGATGCCTTCTGGATCGAGGCCCAGCAGCCGCCAGGAGACCAGGACGCTGTCGCTGCCCGACCGCACGGCCACGACCCCGCGCCCGAGACTCTCCATCTTCCTGCCGTCACCCAGCGGCGGGTCGCCGCCGTCCGTCACGTCGAGGTAGTCGATGTTGGGTAGCCCGGCCGTGGTGGTCGGCTCCAACCGGACGGTGTTGCCGCCGCTGTTCAGCGGGACCGTCACGGACTTGGTGGACCACGAGGACCACGCTCCGGTGGGCTCGAACGACACCGATTGCGCTGTCGTCCCGTTGACCACCAGGTCCACCGGCCGGGCACTGGTGGTCCCGTTGGCGAACCGGATCCCGAGCGTCGCCGTGCCGGCGGCCTCCGGCGTCACCGTGAACTGGGCCGAGGAGTCGACGGCGTTGGCCCCGTTGCAGAACCCGCTCCCGGAGAAGCCGCTGTGGTTCGAGTCGATGGTGCCGTCGCACACGGCCGGCGCGGACTCCGCCTCGTACCGGGTCGTCGCGGCGCTCGCGTCGGCGGCGAACGTCGTGATCGATCCCAGCAGCAGGACGGCTACGGCCCCGGCTGTCGAAATCTTGAGGGACTGTTTCACTGACATGTATAGCCTCCACGACGGTGTGGAAACGCTTACTATGACGAACGCAGCGTAGCCAACCACCCCAGGGCTGTCCATACCTCCACAACCGCCCATTTACTCGGTTACGGCTAGTATCGCTTCGGTCGACGCGGCTCCCTGAGTGGCAATGCACCCCTTTAAGCGCTTTAACTCTCTTCCCTCCGCCTGTGACCAGGCGGGATGGGGCCCCGGCGCGCGTGCCACCCGCGCACGTCGTCGGAGCGGTGGAGCAGCCGTTCCCCTGCAGGTGGATGACACCGGTGCGCAAGGGGTATAAATGATTCAGTAACCGCTTCCTGAAAACGGAACTCCGATGCGGCGGTGCTGGGAAGGCCGGTGGACGATGGCGCGAAGGGCGAGCGAGTCCGGGGGCGGCCAGCGGCGGTCCACGATCCGCGAGGTGGCGGCTCGGGCCGGTGTGTCGGTCGCCACCGTGTCCCGAATCCTGAGCGGCGACTACCCGGCCGCTCCTGCCACCCGCAAGCGCGTCATGCGCGCCGTCGAGGAACTGGACTACGTGGCCAACGCCCACGCCCGCGCCCTTGCCGGCACCTCCGCCAAGAGCATCGCCATCGTGCTCAACTCGGTTGTCTCACCGCACTACGCGCACGTCGCCCAGGGGGTCGAGGCGCAGACCGCCGCGGAGGGCCGGTTGTGCCTGATCGGTACGACCGGCGGTGACCCCGAGCGCGAGCTCGCCATGGTGAGGTTCATGCGGGAGCAGCACACCGAGGCGGTCATCCTGGTCGGCAACGTGGTCGCCGACGAGAGGTACCACGAGCGCATGAGCCGGTACGCCCACGCCCTGGCCGCAATCGGTTCCCGGCTGGTGCTGTGCGGCCGCCCGCCGCTCGGCCCCGACGTGCCCGCGGTCGTCGTGGAGTACGACAACGTCGGTGGGGCGCACTCGGCGACCAGCCACCTGCTGTCCGCGGGACACGAGCGGATCCTGTGCCTCGGCAGTCGTCCCGGCTACACCACGGCCGAGGGCCGGGTGGCCGGCTACCGCCGGGCGCTGGCCGCGCACCGCGTGCCGCACGACCCGGCGCTGGAGGTGGAGGGCATGATGTTGTGGCACGAGGGCTACCGGATGATGAAGGAGCGACTGGCCACCGGTAGGCGTGACTTCACCGCGGTCTTCGCCCTCAACGACCTCATCGCCGGCGGCGCCGTCCGGGCGCTCACGGAGAACGGGCTCAAGGTGCCCGACGACGTGTCGGTCGTGGGATTCGACGATCTTCAGCCCTCGCTCGACCTCGACCTGACCACCGTGCACATGTCGCACGAGGAGATCGGGCGCACCGCCGTGCGTCTCGCGCTCGAGCACGAGGCACGCGGCGGCACACCTCCCCACGTCATGATCGGGACGCACCTCGTGATCCGCAGCTCGGTCCGCCCCCGCGAGGTGTCCTGACACCTGGCTGCGAGCCTCATCGGCCGCGGCGCGTTCCTTGGCCGCTTCCGCGAACTCGCCGACGACGCCGGGATGACCACCGCGCGGCTCGAGGATCACCTCTTCTTGAAGGAAAGGGCCGCGAGCGCTTCCCAGATCAATCGATGGGCGTTGTTGATCATGACGTCCGCGTGGTCGTAGGCGGGTGCGAGTTCCATGACGTCCATGCCGACGACGTTCGTCTCCAGGGTCAGCCGGCGGATCGCGCGGAGGAGGTCGATAGGGGCGAACCCACCGGGCTCCGGGGTGCCGGTGCCGGGTGCGAACTCCAGCCGGTCCTGTTCATCGCCGGCCTCGTGATCATGCCGGGCGAGGTGTTCCCCACCCGGTATGTCGAAACAGCCTTCCGGAAGAAAGGCATCCGGGATATTGACGTGCGATCGTTCGTCGACGCCGCTGAGGCCGCCTACCCGTCCTGGATCCGATCGGTGATCATCACCCGGTTCGTGCTGGCGACGCTCGGCTCGATCCTCGTGATCACTTTGCTGGCCGTGCCCTCGTGACCGGATGACGGGAGCTCCTCCGCCTACCTCCGTGTTGGTGCCGCGCCGAGCACGAATGAGCCACTCGCGACGGCGTGCTGTACGGCCTCCACGGTCTTGTCCGGTTGCTGCCCCGTTGTGTCGATGACGTTCCGCTCAAGTGCTCCCAGGTCGGAGAACTGGCTCCACAGTGACGCGATCGGCTGTTCGTCCACCAAGGCATCCGGTGCCGTCCGGGCCTGGGCTCGGCGGAGGGTCTCCTCGTAGACCGGGCGCAGCACGATGTAGTGCAGAGCCGGCGGGTCTTCTCCGTCGCCGCCAATGAAGTGATCGAGCATCCACGGGCCGATGACGCCGTCGATGACGGTGACGAATCCGCCCGTCGCATAGGTGTCGGCGGCCGCGCGGATGACGCGCATGACCGTGTGGTTCTGTTCCTCGGACTCGGGAAGATACGGCGGGATAGCACCCGAGACGATGGAGCGCCAGAAGTCATCTGTATGCAAGTGCACCGACCGCGGAAGGGCCGAGGCGAGCGCGCGAGCGGTCGTTGACTTACCCGCGCCCGGAGGTCCGGTGAGGATCACGACATCAGCGCCCATGCGCCCAACGCTACAGTCGCGGCGGGAGCCAACCCGGTTCTATCGGGTGGCCCGGACGGGCTCCCAGGCGAATCCGTCCGGGTCCGAGACCTCCCCGAGGTCGCCGTTGATCGTGAGCCGGTGCGAACCCGTGCCCTCGGCCGGCACGCCGGCGTCCTTGGCCAGCGCGCGGTACTTGTACAGGCCGAACCCGATCGGGCTGGAGCCCATGTCGAAGTCGACGTAGGAACCGAAGCTCTTGCCCACCTTCAGGCCGTGCTCCACGTAGAACCGCTTGCTGGCCGACACGTCGGCGACGCCGATCAGGAGCACGATCTCGTCGATCTCCTGGGAGGCGGGAGCGGTGTCCTTCTTGGCGGAGGTCGCGAGCTTCCAGATGCTCCCGTCGGGCGCCTGGACCACGCCGCCGTGGCCCCACAGGGACTTCGCGACGGGCTTGAGCGTGGTGGCGCCCGCGGTGACCGCGGCGTCGAACAGGGCGTTGACGTTGGCGGGCTGAGAGGCGATGAGGGAAATGTGGTATCCGCGGAACCCGGTGGTGGGTGTCTCGCCGGCACGGAGGCGGAGCCTCTCGCCCAGGCCCGAGTTGCTCAGGCCGAAGGCGGCGTCGTAGAAGGAACGTGCGGTGCTGGGGTCGGTCACCTCGAGGGTGACGGAGTCGATGTTTGCCATGTCCTCAACGCTAGGGACGCGCGGAACGGAGCGCTTCTCGATTCCTGACCGACCTGTCGCCCGTACGGCGCTCTCCCGGCGGAACCGACCCTTCGCAGGGCTGGAGTCCGCGCAGAAGGATCACAGCGCCGCGAGCACCTCCGCCGCCGCTCGTTCGCCCGATCGCACCGCACCCTCGAGGTACCCGTTGTAGCGGGGCGCGGCTTCGGTGCCTGCCCAGTGCACGCGTCCGACAGGGGCGTGGCCTGCCGCGGTGACGGCGTCCAGGGAGCCGAGCCGGGGCCGGGCGGTGTAGCCGCCGAGCACGAACTCGTCCTGGTGCCAGGACTTCTCGTGAAAACTCAGCGGAGCACGGGCGCGCTCGCCGAAGTGCGTGGAGAGCGTGTCGAGAACGGTCTCGCGCCGGGCATCGGCGCTGAGGGCGTCCAGGGCGCGGGCTTCGCTGCCAGGTACCAGCGCGCACAGGTGACCGGGGCCGTTGGACGGTGAGACGTCCACGACGGTGGGGACGAGGCCGTCGAGTGAACTCGCCTCGCCGCTGAGGCCGGCGTCGCGCCAGAACGGTTCGTCGTAGACGATCACCGCCTTGTAGACGGTGCCCATGAACGTCTCGCGTTGCACCAGTGCGCGGGAATCGGGCAGAGCCGGCTGATGGGTGATCTTCCGAGCGACCGGCGGCGCTACGGCGACGATGACTCGCCGGGCACGTATCGCCTCGCACGGCGTCCGCACGGTGACGCCCTCCTCGTCACGAACGATCGAGGTGACCGGTTGGTTCAGCGCCACGGCCGGGCCGACGTCGTCGGCGATCAGGGCGGCGAGCCCGCCCGCGCCGCAGGACACCAACGACTCCTGCGCGGAGCCGAGCACCTCGGCGAGTCCGCCGGCCGCTCTGACCATCTCGGCCGTGGCGCGCAGGGAGATCAGGTCCAGATCGGTCGAGGCTGCCTCCGACAGGGCGATCTCCACGAGCCGTCGTGCCCGCGGCGGGCGGATGCGAGCGACCCAGTCGGCCACAGGACGCTCGTCGCTCACGCCGAGGCCGGTGCGCATCATCACGATCAGCCGCGCCAGTGCCCACGCCGCCCCGAGGGTGGCCGCCGAGACGGGTGGGATCTCCTCACCGTTCCCGTCACGCATCGCCGGCCTCCCCGCGGAGTAGGTGGGGAACAGCGTCATCCCGAACTCCTGGGCCAGTTCCCGCATCCGGACGTGGTGCCGCCCGATCCATTGCCCGCCCAGGTCGACCGGCGTGCCCGCCGCCGAGGACACCGTCAGGGCACGACCACCCACCCGGTCGGCGGCCTCGAGCACACGTACCGACAGCCCGGAACGCTGCAGGGCACGGGCCGCAGCCAGCCCGGAGAACCCCGCGCCGACCACTACGACATCGACGTCGCCTCTGCTCACCACTACCTCCCATGTGAAACGCTTGTTATACAACACGTGTGGCACATCGTAGACTGACGACCGTGCCACGTCACGTAGACCATGAGAATCGCCGCGCGCTGATCGAGGACGCGGTCATCGCGATCGCGGTCGAGTCGGGTTTCGCCGCGGTGACGATCCGAGCCGTCGCTCGTCATATCGGCGCCTCGACCTCAGCGGTCACCCACTACATGGGCGGTCGCGAAGTGCTGCTCCGCAGCACGGTGCGACGCGAGACCGACCGGCGCCGCAGGGACGCCGAGGAGGCCGTCCGAGACCTCGGCGCGCAGGAGGCGCTGCGGACGTTCGTCGAAGAGGCCCTCCTGCGGCCCGATGAGCACACCCACCGGTTCTGGCTCGCGATGGTTCTCGGCGCTGCGAGTGATCCCGTGCTGCGCGCCGAGCTCGACCGGTTCAACGACTGGTGGGATCAGCAGCTGCGCGGTCATGTCGAGCGCGTCCGGCCGACGGACCCGGACCTGGCGGCGGATCTGATCGACGTGTTCGTCGACGGCCTCATCGTCACCGGATTCGACTCGGGTCGCCCGTGGCCGCCGGAGCGGAGGGCCCAGCTTCTCGACGCCCTCTGGCGGGCACTGGGGCTGTGACGCGCCCGGTCGGGTCGGCGTGGCACCGGAAGAACTGTCCGGCCGGTGCAACTGCGTCCGCAACCGCGCCATGACGGCCCACGTCACCGGGCCGCGGCATGACGAAGGCCGGTTCGGGACCGGCCCTGGCCCCGCTCAGGCCAGGAACAGGAAGCCGGCGATGACGACCATGACCGCTGCCGTGGCGAAGTGGACGCCGTAGGCGGCCGCGCGGGGCCCCTTGGAGCGCAGGACGATCAGGCCGTCGAAGACGGGCATCACGGTGGCGGCGAGCACGACCCAGCCGGTGAGCGAGGTGGTACCGAGCACGGCCACGACCAGGAGCATCAGTCCGGCGCCGACGTCGCGTCCACCTTTCACCGTGAGCCAGTGGTCGAGGACCGGGTCCGGGCCGGTGCCGGGGATACCGAAGGTGGCGAAGAACTGGGGCTTGAGCATGCCGGTGATGCCCATGGCGACGACGGCGAGTCCGAGGAGCGCGGCGAGGGCGGTGGCGATGGCAGCGAGCATGGGGTGGTTCCCTTCGGAAGGCGCGTGTGGCATCTAGCACTGCTAGATCCATGTTCAACGATAGACCATCGGTGCCCGGAAATCTAGCAGTGCTAGAATCATGTGGTGACCGCCGCCGAACGCCGCGAACGGCAACGCGCCGAACGACACCAGCTGATCATCACCGCCGCCCGCGAACTCGCCGAGGCCGAGGGCTGGGAAACCGTGACCACCCGCAGGCTCGCCGACAAGGTCGAGTACAGCCAGCCGGTCCTTTACAGCCACTTCGCGAACATGGAGGCCATCCGCGACGCCGTCGCCATCGAGGGCATCGGCGAGATGGCCGAACTCCTCCGGGAGGCGCGTCTCGCCGCCCCCGAGCACGAGGCCGTCCGCGCGGTCTGCACCGCGTACCTCGAGTTCGCCGCGGCGCACCCGGCCGCGTATCAGGCCATGTTCTCCCTGCCCACCGACGTGAAGTGGGCCCGCGCCGATTCCCCGGCCCCGCTGCGGGCCGCGTTCCACGAGATCGTGGGCGCGTTCGGCCCGGTCAACGACAGGAACGCGGCCCTCGCCGAGCTGATCTGGGGTTCGCTCCACGGCATGGCGGTGCTGCTGCGCAGCGGCCGGATCCCGCAGTCCGCGCAGGAGCAGCGCCTCGACCTGCTCGTCGCGCTCTTCGCTGACGCGCCTGCGTAGGCCGTTCGCATACCGCCAGGCGTGACATCCCGAACGGAGGAGCGACCGACTACTCTCGCAGCGTGTGGGAGTTGCGACGCTCGGCCCACCCGGACATCCGGGCCGTCTGGCGGGCCTACGTCGAGGAGGCGGCCGACTACACCGACGACGCGAGCGAGCACTGGGGCCTCTCGTTCGTCCGCCGGGCCGATGGATCACTCACCGCCGAGATCGCGGGTCCGCGTGTCGAACGCCGTCCGATCCGGAGCCGGACCGGAGAGACGTACTGGGGTGTCGAGCTCGCCGTGCATGTCCTGATCCCCGGCGTCGACAAGGCCCTGCTGCGCGGCGCGATCCAGACCCTCGACGTCGAGGACGACCACGTGATCATCGCAGGACGCCGGTACCGGGTGCCGGACTGGGAGCAGCTCGAGGACTTCGTCTCGCGGCTGCTGGCCGACGGCGCCCTCGTGGCGGACGCCGACATCCGCCGCGCGCTCGCCGGTGACGACGACGGGCTCTCCCGGCGGAGCTGGCAGCGGAGGTTCCGGTCGGTGACCGGCCTGCGGCGCAAGGAGATCGAGCGGCTGGACCGCGCCCGCCACGCCTACCGGCTGCTGTGCGAGGGGGTGCGGCCGGCCCGGGTCGCGGCCGCGGTCGGGTACGCCGACCAGGCCCATCTCACGCGAGAACTGCGACGGATCCGTGGAGAGACGCCGGCGCGGATCCTCGCCGCCACCGTCCGTGACGGTTGACGCTTTCGTTCAAGACCGTGCCCCCACCGAACGGCGAGGGTGGTGACGACCAGCCCGATCCGTCACCAGGAGGCACACCATGACCACCGCCGAGACACCGGCCGGCTTCTCGACCCTCAATCCGTTCTTCGTCACCCGCGACGCCGAGGGCCTGATCACCTTCCTGCGGGACGTGTTCGGCGGCACCGAGCACGACGACGCGAGGACGGTCGACGTCGACGGCCTGCTGCTGCACGCCGAGCTCGAGATCGGCGGCACCACGCTGATGTTCGGTGAACGCAAGCCCGGGTGGCCGGACCTGCCGCAGCTCACGCAGATCTACGTCTCCGGCCTGGACGACGTGCTGTCGCGTGCCGAGGCCCGCGGCGCTCGGGTCGTCACACGGCCGACCGACTTCTTCGGCACCGTCTTCTCCCGGTTGATCGACCCGTGGGGCAACCTGTGGTGGGTGTACGAGCACGGCGAGGCCCCGGAACTCGACTGGAACGACGACGCCACCGACAACGCCACCACCGAGCCCGGCACCGACGACGCCGCCACCGAGTGGACGGACCCCGGCCTGGCCTACATCCACCGCACCCTCGTCGAGACGATGCCGACGCTCGGCAGCGAGACAAGCTCCCGGGCGAACTCGACCTCCGGGTAGGCGGCGTCGGCCCTGGCTCCACCGGACCATCGGACAGGCTTCTACCGGACCGTTGGACAGAGATTCCGCGCGGCGGGGCACCTTCTGACGGTGTTCACGGTGCGACGGCGGCGAGGAGCCGTTCCAGCGCCGAGTGCGCCGACCTCCGCGCCTCGGCGTCGTCGCGCTCCGCGATCCACAGGGCGGCCTCGTTCATCGCGCCGGAGAGCTGGGCGGACATCGCGCCGAGCAGATCGTCTCCGACGCCGATCTCGCGGAGCACGTCCTGCAGATGCATGCCGGAGTTCTCCGCGTCGAGCCGGCGCCACTCCTGCCAGCCCAGCACGGCGGGTGCGTCCACGAGCAGAACGCGCACCGCCGGACCGGACGTGACGGCGTCGAGGAACGCGTGCGACCCCGCACTCAGCTGGGCCCGGGGGTCCGCACCGGCGCGTTCGGCCGCTTCCACGACGGCGTCCGCCACCCGCGCCTGGAGCCGGGCCGCGACGGCACGGAACAGGCCCGGCTTGTTCCCGTAGTGGTGATAGACCGCGCCCCGCGTGACCCCGGCGGCACGGGCGACGTCGTCGAGCGACACCTCACTGAAGCCGCGGGAGGCGAACAGGCCGGACGCGACGTCGAGTACCTGCTGGGCGGTTCGGGCGGCAGCGGCGGCCGAGGCGCGAGGCATACGCACTTCCTTTACGTGCACTGAGTATGTATCGTGGATCGAGTTACATGCACAGTGTACGTAAGGAGTGCGCCATGGCCACCACCGCCGTCTACCCCGTCCTCATGTCGCAGGATGTCACCGCAGCGGTCTCGTTCTATCGCGAGGCCCTGGGGTTCGAGACCACGTACGAGTCCGACTGGTACGTGAGCCTGCGCCTCGGCGCGTTCGAACTCGCCGTCCTCGCCCACGACCACCCGACGATCCCCGAGGGATACCGCGCGCTGCCGCGGGGAGTCATCGTGAACGTCGAGGTCGACGACGTCGACGCCGTCCACGCGCGCCTGGCCGACAGGCCAGGCCTCACGCCCCTCCTCCCCCTCCGGGACGAGGACTTCGGGCAACGCCACTTCATCGTCGCGGCGCCCGACGACGTACTGCTCGACATCATCCAGCCGATCCCGGCCACCGCCGAGTACGCAGACGCCTACACCGGGACCCCTTGACGCGCCAGGCGCATGACGTGCCTGATCACCAGTCCGGCAGCGAGGGCCCAGAACGCGGCGCCGATCCCGAGGAAGGCGACGCCGGACGCGGCGATCAGCACGGTCAGGACGGCGGCCTCGCGGTCGCGCGGATCGGAGAGGGCCGCCAGCAGGGAGCCGGACAGGGTCCCGAGCAGCGCCAGGCCCGCCGCCGCCTGCATCACACCGTCGGGCGCCGCCTGGACCAGCGTCGCGAGCGCTCCGCTGGCGGCGGCGAGCACGAGCATGGTGACCGCCGTGGTGACGCCCGCGATCCAGCGACGATTCGGGTCCCGTCCCGCTTCCGGGCCCGCGGCGAGGGCCGCCGCGATGGCGGCCAGGTTGATCGCGTGCCCGCCGGTCGTCGCCCCGAGGGTGGTGCCCAGGCCCGTGACGATCAGGCTCTCGCGCCAGGGTGTGCGGTAGCCGTGGGCGGTGAGGACGGCGACGCCGGGGACGTTCTGCGACGCCATCGTCACGACGTAGAGCGGGACGGAGACGGCGACGACGGCCTCGAGCGTCACGCGCGGCGTCGTCCACGACAGCGCGGGCACCAGGTCCGCGGCCGAGACCGCGCCGCCGCCGGTGACCAGCACCACGACGAGCGCGACGCCGAGCGCCGCGGGAACGGCCCAGCGTCGCGAGACCGGGAGCAGGACCAGCCAGATCAGCACGACCGGCGCGACGGCGAGCGGCGCACCCGCGAGCGCCGTGACCGGGGCCAGGCAGAGCGGCACGAGCACCCCGGCGAGCATCCCCTGGGCCAGGGATGCCGGGATGGCCGCGACGAGATCCCCCAGCCGCGGGATGACGACGGTGAGGAGGATGAGCAGTCCGGTGAT
Organism: Myceligenerans pegani; assembly: GCF_014892515.1. Lineage (GTDB taxonomy): Bacteria > Actinomycetota > Actinomycetes > Actinomycetales > Cellulomonadaceae > Myceligenerans > Myceligenerans pegani. Next base: position 27,462 of record NZ_JADBGR010000104.1, on the reverse strand, counting down.
CCCGAACGCGGCGACGGCCGCCGGCCACCCGCCCGCGACGGCGGGCATCGAGGCGAGGAGCGCGGCGCCGGGTGTCGACCAGGCCAGGATGATCGGGGTGCGGTGCCGCACGCTGAGCCACAGCATGCCGAGTGCCTGGGTGACGAGGAGGGTCAGCAGGCCCGAGGCGGCCTGTGCGGGCGAGGCGCCGACGGCGGTCAGGCCGGCGAGCACGACGACGACGGAGCTGCTGGGGCCGACGACGGCGGTGACGATCCCGGCGGTGACGGGTCCCTGACGCGATCTGTCGCCCACCCGAGCATCCCTTCGCCTACGCTGTTCTGATTACGGAACACCCTACGTTCTGTATACAGAACAAGGCAAGGAAGCGTGGATGGGGAACGTCGGAGAGGGCGCGGCGGCGAAGGTCGGGCGGCGCATCCGTGCGCTGCGCACCGCCCGCGGGATGTCGCTGACGGCGCTGGCCGCGACCGCCGGGATCGGCAAGGGTTCCCTGTCGGAGCTGGAGACCGGGCGGAGGAACCCCACCCTGGACACGCTGTACGCGGTCGCGGGGCCGCTGGGCGTACCGATGGCGGAGCTGGTGGGCGACGACGACTGGACGAGGCTCGACGAGAACGGGATCTTCACCACCCGGGTCCGGGTGCTGCGCGAGGACTCGCGCGTGACCGAGGTCTACCTGATCCGGCTCGCGGCCGGCGCGGTGCGCCGCTCCCCCGCCCACGCCGCCGGCGCCGTCGAGCGACTCGTCGTGCTCACCGGCAGCGGCGTGGTCACCTACGGCGACCGACGGTCCGAACTCGTCACGGGCGACTTCGTCGAGTTCCCCGCGGACCAGCCGCACTCGTACACGGGGAGCCCTGACGGCGGCTTCGAGGCGGTCAACGTCATCGTCACGCCGCGCACCTGACCCGCACGGGTCCCGGGGAGGGTACGACCGCCCGCCTGCCGCCGCCCTGACATCTGCCTCGACGCCGAGCCCGCGCCGTCAGGACCGGACCACCCTGGCCCCCGCCGCCCGGTCGTACGGCGTGCGGCCCGCACCCGCGAACAGGGTGACGACGTACGCGATCGGCAGCACGTAGGCCGCCGCGGTCAGGGCCACCAGGCCGGGGCCGACCGTCGGGGACACGACGAGGCCGATCGCCGCCGCGTGCCCGATCGTCCACGGCACCGCGACCTTGAGCGCGTTGCGGACGAGCGCCGCGCCGAACGAGAGCCGCCGGCCGTCCCTGGCGCCGACCACCCTGAGCCCGGCCACCCGCTTGCCGATCGACGCCTGCCGCGGGCCCGCCTCGAGGACGGCGAGGAAGGTCGTCAGCGGGACGGCCGTGACGAGCGCGGACACGACGTTCATGGTCACGACGGACCCGTCGCCCGTCACTCCGGCGAGGTACAACGGGATGCCGACCGCCGCGACCAGGCCGAGCCACGCGAGGAAGCACAACCAGTCGACGAGCCATGCGGCGATGCGGCGCCAGGCGTCGGGATTCACCGGCCGAACGTACCGCCCCACGCCGTCCGACGTCGACGGACTCCTCCCCCACTACGGCGTCCTGACCTCCAGGCCGGCCGCCGCCCCTCGCGTGCCGGACTCCCGGATGCCGCCGGCGCCGTCGAGCATGACGATCTGGTCGGCCGTCATGATCGTCTGCAGCCGGTGCGCGACGACGACGAGCGTCCGGTCGGCGCGGAGCTGCTCGACGACCTCGCCGACGGCGATCTCGTTGCCGATGTCGAGCGCCGCGGTCGCCTCGTCCAGGAGCACGATCGGCGCCTCCTTGAGCAGGGCGCGGGCGATGGAGACCCGCTGCCGCTCGCCGCCGGAGAGGTTGGAGCCGCCCTCGCCGACACGGGCGTCCCACCCGCCGGGCAGCCGGTCGGCGATCTCGTCGACCCGGGCACGGGTGGCGGCCGCGACGACGGCATCGCGGCCGAGGCCGGGGTTGCCGATCCAGACGTTGTTCAGGATCGTGTCGTCGAACAGGTAGACGTCCTGGAACACGGGCGCGACGGCGCCCTCGACGACGGCGGTGCCGAGTTCGGGCACGGGTACGCCGCCGATCGAGACGGTGCCGGACTCCGGGTCGTAGAAGCGCGCGACGAGCTTGGTGATCGTCGTCTTTCCCGATCCGGACGGCCCGACGATCGCCGTCATCCGGCCGGCCGGGGCGGTGAACGACAGGCGCTCGAGGACGGGCGCGCCGTCGTACCCGAACGTGACGTCGTCGAAGCGGATGCTCCAGTCGGCGGGCTTCCGCGGCGTGGCGGGTTCGGGCAGGCCCCGGACGGCGGACAGGGCGTCGAGCTGGTCGAGGGTGGTGCGGGCGACCGAGATCCCGCCGCTGAGGTCGCCGGCGGCGACGATCGGCTCGTTGAACCGGGCGCCGAGCACGAGGAGCGCGATCAGGGTGGCCGGGTCGACGGAGCCGCCGATCGCGAGGTAGGCGCCGACGACGAGGAGCACCGTGAGGGAGAGCTGCACGATCGCGGCGAAGGCTGCGATGCCCGCGCCGCCCGTGGCCAGCATGCCCCGGTAGACCCGGTGCTGGTTGCGCAGCGACTCGTCCACGAGGCGGTGGGCGATCGAGTCGTCACCCGCGGTGCGCAGCACCGGCTGGGCGCGCGCGAACTCGATCACCCGGTTGGACGCCTGCGCCACCGCCTCGGAGTGCGCGGCGTCACCGCGGGCGATCGCCCGCCGCACCCACCGGTAGCCGACCGCCATCACCGGGACCATGACGGTCATCGCGACCGCGAGGCGCCAGTCGAGGACGTACATGCCGGCCAGCACCGTGGCCGGGGTGATGAACCCGGTCAGCACGTGGCGCAGGAACGAGTACGGTGTGGTGGAGACGAACATCGCGCCCTGGGTGGCGATGCCGGCGATCATGCCGGACCGGTCGGCGCCGAACCAGGCGACCGGGAGCTCCACGAGGCGGTCGCCGAGCCGGGTCAGCAGGGAGTCGAGGAGCGCGGTGCTGGCCCGCATCCCGATCTGGCCGGCGCACCAGAACGCCACGGCGTAGACGCCGCCGACGACCGCGAGGACGCCGAGCCGGTTCCCGGCCGCCGTCGTGTCGCCGTCGAACAGGGCGCGCAGCACCGGGACGAGCAGCAGGAAGGCGATGCCCTGCAGGATCGCGACGACGACGATGCAGGCCAGCTCCGCGAGGAGCAGTCGCCGCGCCCGCGGGTCGGCGTAGTGGAGCAGGCGTCGGATCATCGGGCGGTTCCTTCCGGCAGGGCGCGGGCGTGGTTCTCCTGGTAGTCGGCCCACATCCGCGCGAAGCGTCCGCCGGCGGCGACCAGGTCGGCGTGGGTGCCGCGTTCGACGACGCGGCCGCCGTCGAGGACGACGATCTGGTCCGCGCGGACGACGGTGTGCAGGCGGTGCGCGACGACGAGCACGGTGCGGTCCGTGGCCAGCGCGCTGAGGGCCCGCTGGATCGCCGCCTCGGAGTCGGGATCGGCGAACGCGGTCGCCTCGTCGAGCACGAGGACGGGCGCGTCGGTGAGCAGGGCCCGGGCGATCGTGACGCGCTGTTCCTCTCCCCCGGAGAGGTTCGCGTCCTCGCCGACCACCGCGTCGTACCCGCGGTCGAAGCGCATGATCCGGTCGTGGATCTGCGCCGTGCGGGCGGCCTGCTCGATCTCGGCGTCGGTCGCGTCCGGACGGGTGAGGCGGAGGTTGTCGCGCAGGCTCGCGCGCAACAGCTGCACGTCCTGGAACACGAACCCGACCGTGCGGTACAGCTCGCCGGCCGCGATCTCGCGGGTGTCCGTACCCCCGATCGTGACGCTCCCCTCGGTCGCGTCGTAGAAGCGCGCCGCGAGCCTCGCGAGCGTGGACTTCCCCGATCCGGACGGCCCCACCAGCGCGGTGACCGTGCCCGGCCGGCACTCGGCGACGATGTCGTGCAGCACGCGGTGTTCGCCGTCGTAGCTGAACCCGACGTCCGCGAACGCCACGCCGTGGCCGTCGGGGGCCTGCGGGGTCGACGGCCGGGGCATGGGCGCCAGGGCGAGGAACGCGGCGAGCGACTGCTGCGCCTTCGTCGCGTTGCGCAGGAACTGGGCCGACGCGCCGAGCTTCATCAGCGGCGCGGTGAGGCCGAGGCCGAGCAGGAGGCCGGGCAGGACGTCGATCGGCGCGGCGGCCCCGCCCGCGACGAGCGAGACGCCGACGGCGAGGAGCCACACCAGCACCACGACCGGCGAGGCGAGGAGCTCGATGATCGTGAACCCGACGGCGGTGGCCCGGGTCCACTCGTCGACGAATCCGACGTAGTGGTCCTTCCGCTCCTCGTAGCGACGGTGGCTGCGCCCGAGCTGGCCGAAGCGCTTGACGACGGCGATGCCGTGCACGAACTCGACGGTGGCGCCGGACAGCCGGGCGGTCGCCTCGTCGTACCGCGCGTACTTCTCCGCCCCGCCGCGCATCATCAGCACGTAGGCGACGGTGGCGAGCAGCAGCGGCACCATCGCCGCCAGCGCGAGCTGCCACTGCATGGCGAAGAGGTAGACGAGGCTGATCACCGGTACCGCGATCGCGGTGAGCACGTCGTGGATGGCATGCGCGACCAGCTGGTGCAGCGCGACGACGTCGTTCTCCACGAGCTTGCGCACCGTCCCCGAGGAGCGGGCGTCGAACCAGCCCAGCGGGAGACGCTGCAGGTGCCGCACGATCCGCCGCCGGAGGGAGTGCTGCAGTCCGGCGTCGGCGACGTGGCTCACCATCCCCGACAGCCAGGCCGCCCCGAAGCTCACGAAGAGGGCGGCCGCGGCGACGGCCACGATCGCCCACACCCGGCCCGGGTCCACCGCGCCGCCAGACAGCGCGGGCAGGACGGCGCGGGCAAGTTCGACGACGGCGACGAACGGCACCACGCTCGTGACCGCGCCGAGCAGGCTCAGACCGATGATCGCCGCCAGGCTTCCCCGTACCGGGGCGAAGAACGACGTGTGCGGCGGGTGCGGCGCGTGCGGCGCCGTGTCGTCGTCCTGGTCGCGCAGCCGCGAAGCCTCCTGTGCCATGCCCCGTCCGTTCCAGATGCCTTGCGATGACGTGATGAGAACAGTTCTCATTGTAGCTAGAACGGTGTTCGAATCAAGGCCGTCCCCGATACTGCGGCTCTCGCGCCGGCGCCGGTCCATCGCGGCACGCGCGCGTACCCGAGAATGGGAGCGACCACCCGCAACCGGAGGAATCACGATCCGTAGCGACTCCACCCCGTTCCACGCCGGGCTCACCCCCGGCCGTGTGATCGACGCCGCCCTCTCCCTCACCGCGCAGTCACATCTGCTGGCCTGGTCGGTGCGTGACCTCGCCGCGGCGCTCGGCGTCGTCCCGTCCGTGATCTACCACCACGTCGGCGGCAAGGACGCGGTCGCCCGCGGGGTGGTCGAGCGCATTCTCGACGACGTCGAGGCCCCGGCCACCGGCACGTCCTGGCAGGCGTGGTTCCGGGAACTGCTCACGTCGATCCACCCGATCCTGCGCCGCTACCCGGGGACCGCGTCCTGGCTGCTCATGCACGGCCCGGCGTTCCCCGGGATCACGCCGGTCATCGACGCCGGCATCGCCGCGCTCGAGGAGGCGGGCTTCGGCGACCGCGTCGGGCTCGCCTACAGCGTCCTGCTGAACAACGCGCTGCTGACCATCTCGGTCGGCGACGAGCGGCTCCGGCACGAGGCGGACAGCCCTCGCGACCACCGCGCGATGATGCACGACTTCCAGGCGAACACCAGCGGCAGCCCGGGCGTCGACGCGCTGCTCGACAGCATGATCCGGCCGCTCACCGGCGACCCGGACACCGCCGCCGCACGCGTCGAGGAGTACTACCGGTTCGTCGTCGACGTCACGATCGCCGGCCTCGAGGCGCGGCTGCCCGGCGCGTCTACTGCTGCCCCATCGCGATCCGCAGCCGCTCCTCCGGGCTGACGAAGTGGTCGTGGTCGTCCTTGCCGACGTCGAGCTGGACCCACTCGATGCGGCCGGTGAACCGGCTCGTGTGCACGTCGTAGGCGCTGGACACGCAGGTGCCGGACTCGTAGCCGATGTCGGTGGTCTCGTCGGCCGAGAAGATCAGCGGCTGGGTCGCCTCGACCCGGCCCCGCCCGGCCGGGGTCCCGTCGTGGAAGAGGGTGACGTCGCCGCCCTTGCCGAGCCCACCGCCGTCGTAGGCGAACTCGATCCGCAGTTGGTGCCTGCCGGAGGGCACGGGTCGTCGGCGACGACGTCGTACCGGTGGATGCCGAGCACGTTGTAGGTGAACGTGAGCCGGCCACCCGTGGTGTGCAGCGCCCAGCCGCCGAACCGCCCGCCCTGCGCGATCACGACGCCCCCGGCGCCTTCCGCCGGGACGTCGACCTCGGCGGTGACGGCGAACGACCTGTTCTTGATGCTGGCGACGCTGTTCTCGGACAGGCGGCCCATCCCGGGGAAGAAGAGCTGGGAGTCCCCGCGGATGAGCGTGGGCCGACCGGCGAGGGCGGGTGAGAGCCGTTCGCCGGTGCGGTCGTCCATGGGCAGCACGTTGTACTTCGTGGCCTCGATGAGCCAGAGGCGCTGGAGCCTGGCGAGCATGTCCGGCCGTTCGGCCGCGAGGTCGTGCGCCTGGCTGAAGTCGGACGCGCCGTCGTAGAGCTCCCAGACGTCGTCGTCGAAGGCGGGCACGGCCCCGCCGGTCAGCTCCCACGGCGTGCGGTGCTTGGTGACCGCGCTCCAGCCGCGGTGGTAGATCCCGCGGTTGCCGAACATCTCGAAGTACTGCAGGTCGTGCCGTTCGGGCGTCTCCGCGTCGCCGAAGGCGTACAGCATGGACGTGCCCTCGATGGGGGACTGCAGCACGCCGTTGACCGTCGTCGGTTCCGGGACCCCGGCGGCCTCGAGGATCGTGGGCGCGACGTCGATCACGTGGGAGAACTGCCGGCGGAGCCCGCCGCGCTCGGCGATGCCGTTCGGCCAGTGCACGATCGTGCCGTTGCGGGTCCCGCCCCAGTGCGACGCGACCTGCTTGGTCCACTGGTAGGGCGTGTCCATGGCCCAGGCCCAGCCCACGGCGTAGTGGTTGTAGGAGCTGGGCGACCCGAACTCGTCCATCTTGCCGCGCAGGAACTCGGGCGTCTCCAGGGCGGCCATGCCGTTGAAGTTCGCCATCTCGTTGAACGCGCCGTGGAGCGTGCCCTCGGCCGAGGCGCCGTTGTCGCCGATGATGTAATAGACGAGCGTGTCGTCGAGAACCCCGAGGTCCTCGAGCGCGTCGATCAGCCGGCCGACCTGCGTGTCCGTGTGCTCGAGGAAGCCCGCGTACGTCTCCATCTCCCGCGCGAGCACGGGCTTGAGGTCCTCGGGCATGTCGCCCCACGCGGGGATCTCGTCGTGGCGTGCGGTGAGCTCGGCGTCGGGCGGCACGACGCCGAGCTCCTTCTGCCGCGCGAGGGTCCGTTCGCGCTGCACGTCCCAGCCGTCGTCGAACGCCCCGTGGTACTTCTCGATCCACTCGGGGGCGACGTGGTGCGGGGCGTGCGTCGCTCCCGGGGCGAGGTAGACGAAGAACGGCCGGTCCGGCATCAGTGCCTTCTGCTGCCGCACCCAGGCGCACGCGTGGTCGAGGAGGTCCTCGGTGAGGTGGTAGCCCTCCTCCGCGGTCGCCGGCGGCTCGACCGGCGTGGTGCCGCTGTACAGGGCGGGGGCCCACTGGTTGTTCTCGCCACCGATGAACCCGTAGAACGTCTCGAACCCGCCACCGCCGGTCGGCCAGGCGTCGAAGGGACCCATCGGCGACGACTGCCACACCGGGACCTCGTGGCACTTGCCGAACTGCGCGGTGGAGTACCCGTTCAGCCGGAGGGTCTCGGCCAGGGGCGCCTTCGTGTTGGGGCGCAGCGAGTTGTTCCCCGGCGCCGAGGTGGCCGTCTCGGTGATGCTGCCCATGCCGACCGAGTGGTGGTTGCGGCCCGTCAGCAGCGCCTGGCGGGTCGGGGCGCACAGCGCGGTGGTGTGGAACCGGTTGAACCGCAGGCCCGCCCCGGCGAGGCGCTCGGCCGTCGGGGTGAAGCACGGCCCGCCGAACGCGCTCGGGGCGCCGAACCCGACGTCGTCGAGCAGGATGACCAGCACGTTGGGCGCGCCCGGGGGCGGGAGCAGCGGCTCGATGGGCGGGTAGGACGTCTCCGGGTCCTTCGCGTCGTACGTCGTGAGACCGAGCGCCGGGCGGTCCGGGACGGGCAGCATCGTGCGGGCGTGCATGTCGGGGCGCATGACGGGCTCCACTTCGCGGGAAGGGCGGGGCCCGTCTCACGCTACGAGCGTGCCGCCGGGGCGCCTCCCCCGGAACGGGTGAGTTCCCGGGCGTCGCCCCGGCCCCCGACGGCGGGCCCGCCGCGGCGTCGTGCCGCGCGGATGCCGTTGAGGATGACGACGACCTCCGCGACCTCGTGGACCAGCACCACCCCGGCCAGGCCGAGCACGCCGGACAGCGCAAGGGGGAACAGCACGACGATGATCGCCAGCGCCAGGGCGATGTTGACCGTCATGATGCGGTGCCCGCGCCGGGAGTGGGCCAGCGCGGCCGGGATGAGGCGGAGGTCGTGGCCGGTGAAGGCGATGTCGGCGGACTCCACCGCCGCGGCGGAGCCGGTCGCGCCCATCGCGATCCCGACGGTCGCGGTCGCGAGCGCCGGCGCGTCGTTGATGCCGTCGCCGACCATCGCCGTCGGTCGGACGGCGGCCAGCTCGGTGATCGCGTGGGCCTTGTCGGAGGGGCGCTGTTCCGCCCGGACCTCGGCGATCCCGGCCTCCGCGGCGAGGGCGTGCGCCGTCGCGGCGGTGTCGCCGGTGAGCATGACGACGTCGACGCCCTGGTCGCGCAGCATCCCGACGGTCTCGGCGGCCTCGGGCCGCAGTTCGTCGCGGACGCCGATGAGCCCGGCGGCCCGGCCGTCCACCTCGACGACGACGGCGGTCATGCCCGCCGCGGCCATGCGACCGGCGTCGTCCCGGAGCGGGCCGGGGTCGACCCAGCGAGGGCTGCCGACTCGTACGGTGCGGGCACCGACGCGTCCGGTGATGCCGTGGCCGGCGTTCTCCGCGACGTCGGTCGCCGGCGTGGGGCCGGGTACGGCGGTGGTCGGCGTGCCGCCGGGTGCGGCGGTGGCAGGTTCGGCGCCGGGGGCGGGAGCGGCGGTGACGCCTGGGGCGGCGGCCGTGATCGCGGAGGCGAGCGGGTGGGTGCTGGTGGACTCGACGGCGGCCGCCAGGGCCAGCACCTCGTCCCGGGTGGCGTCGCCGGTGGTGCGCACGTCGACGACGGTCGGCTCGCCCCGGGTGAGGGTGCCGGTCTTGTCGAACGCGACCGTGCGGATGGTGCCGAACCGCTCGAACGCGGCGCCGGACGTGATGACGACGCCGAACCGGGAGGCGGAGCCGATCGCGCTGATCACGGTGACGGGCACGGCGATCGCCAGCGCGCACGGCGACGCCGCGACGAGCACGACGAGGGAGCGCTCGATCCACGTCCAGGGGTCTCCGGCGATCACCCCGAACAGGGCGACCAGGGCGGCGGCGACGAGGACGGCAGGGACCAGGGGGCGCGCGATCCGGTCGGCGAGCCGGGCGCGTTCGCCCTTGCGGGCGTGCGCCTGCTCGACCAGCGCGACGATCTGCGTCAGGGAGTTGTCCCGCCCGTCGGCGGTGGCCTCGATCAGCAGGCTGCCGGCGCCGTTCACGACGCCGGCGGGCACGGCGTCGCCGGGGCCGACCTCGACGGGGATCGCCTCGCCCGTCACGGCGGAGGTGTCGATGCCGGACCGGCCCTCGACGACGACGCCGTCCGTCGCGACCCGCTCCCCCGCGCCGACCCGGAGCAGGTCGAGCTCGCGGACCTCGGTGACCGGGACGGTGACATCCCCGCTCAAGCGGGAGACGCGGGCGGTCTCGGGGATCAGGGACAGCAGGGCGCGCAGGCCCTCCCTGGCCCGGTCCATGGCGCGGTCCTCCAGCGTCTCCGCGAGGGAGAACAGGAACGCCAGGGCGGCTGCCTCGCCGACATGTCCCAGCAGGACGGCGCCGACCGCGGCGATCGTCATGAGCAGCCCCACGCCCAGCCGGCCCCGCGCGAGCCGGCGGATCGCACCCGGTACGAAGGTCCACGCGCCGGCCAGCAGGGCGATCCACTGAGCCATCAGGGCCGGGGTGCCCGCGCCGGACCACTCGAGCGCGAGCCCGGCGACGAGGAACACTCCGGAGATCACCGAGGGCAGCAGCGCCGGGTCGCGCCACCACGGTGGACGTATCTCCGGTTCCTCCCCGGGATCCGCCTCGGCGGGTTCGGGCCCGCAGCAGGCGTCCCCGGCCTTCGCCGAGGGCAGGCCCGCGCCGTCGGATGCGCTCGCGGCGGCGGGCACGAACCCGCCGGGCGGCGCGCAGCACGCACAGTCCGTGACGCGCGGCGACTTGATCACGACCCTCGGCGCGATCCGCGCATCGGAGCCGCAGCACTCGCGACTCACGAGGCCACCTCCACGCCCGGCTCGCAGCAGCCCGGCACGGTGCAGTGCGGATCCATGCACGGGATGTCCTGGTCGACCGCGAGCGTGACCTCCACCAGCGCGGTCAGGGCCGCGGTGAGGTGCGGGTCGGCGATCTCGTAGCGGGTCTGCCGCCCTTCCGGCTCGGCGACGACGATGCCGCAGCCGCGCAGGCACGCCAGGTGGTTCGACACGTTGGTCCGCGTCAGCTCCAGGTCACGGGCAAGCCGGGCGGGATATCCCGGGGACTCCAGGAGCGACAGCAGGATCCGGGAGCGGGTCGGATCCGCCATCGCCCGGCCCAGCCGGTTCATCACGTCCGTCCGCGAGGCAATGGTCAGCATGTACTGACCATACAGCGATCAGTGACCTGTTGGGAACCGGACGGCGGGGCTCCCGCGGCCCGTGCGTCAGGGCCGGGCCACGTCGGGGAATCCTGTCCAGCGGAGCTCCGCGGGGAGGTGGCTCATGTCGTTGAACATCGCGATGCTCGGCGGCACGGCGGGGCGGTACTCGATGACGGTCAGCGCCGCGTTCGCGCTGCTGAGGCCGAGCCACCGGACCGGCGGCGCCCCGAGCGCGTCGCGCAGGAGCCAGGCGATCTGGTAGGCGTGGGTGATGAGCACCTCGTGGAGGTCGCCCGTCTGCTCGGGCGCGGCAGCGAACCGGGCGGTCAGGCCCTGCGCGATGCGGTTGCCCTCGGCGGCCTCACCGTCGTCGTACCCGTCGAAGAACGGCACCCAGTCGGGCGGTATCTCGCCGGGCGCCGGTACGTACGGGACGTGGTCGACGAGCTCGGCGGCCTCGGCGACCGCCGTGCCGGCCGGCAGCCGCGCGGCGAGCTCCCGCGCGCTCTCGGCCGCACGCGGGAGCGGGGAGTGCCACACGGCGCCGATCGGCAGGTGCGCGAGGCGCCGGCCGAGGAGCCCGGCTTGTTCCCGGCCGGTGTCGGTGAGCTCGCCGAACGGATCGGCGGCGCCGTGCCGGGCGATGTAGAGATACCTGGTCGACATGGGTGAACCCTTCAGTCCGAGGTGATGGCGACGATCCCCGCGCCGCCGTCGACGGCGATCCGGGCGCCGTCGCGGATGGCGGTGGTGGCGTGCGCGACGCCGAGGACGGCGGGGATGCCGTGCTCGCGGGCGACGATCGCCGCGTGGGAGAGCGCGCCGCCGGTCTCGGTGACGACGGCCCCGGCGATGCCGAACACGGGGGTCCAGGCCGGTTCGGTGTACCGGCAGACGACGACGTCCCCGCGCCGCACCCGGCCGAGCTCGGCAGGGCTGCGCAGGACTCGTGCGGTCCCGCCGGCTGTCCCGTGAGCGCCCGGCACGCCGGTCAGGACCGTGCGCGCGGTCGACGGCGCAGCGCCGGACGACGACGGCCGGGCGGGCAGCGGGGGAAGGGGCGCGGTGATCGGCCTGGCCTGGAGGATCCACGCCTTCCCGTCCGCGATGGCCCACTCGATGTCCTGCGGCCTCCGGAGGACCTCCGCCACGCGGCGCCCGAGGGCAGCGAGCGCCGCGGCGGTGACGTCGTCGAGCGCCTTCCGTGGGGCCGGAGCGGCCACCAGGACGCTTCCGTCCGCAGCGACCTCGTAGGCATCGGGGCTGACCGTTCCGCCGACCACGCTGAGCCCGAGTCCCCACGAGGCCTCGATGCGGGTGGGGTCGCCCGGTGCGAACGGGGTGAACATCACGCCCGAGACCTCGGCGTCGATCAGGCGCTGGACGAGCACCGCCATGTCCGGCGTGCCCGATGAGCCGGCGTCGCCCCCGCCCGGAGCTCCGGCCGAGCCGGCGTCGTCCATCCGGCGCCGGTAGGCAGCGACGCGCGCCGAGCGCGCCGACGCCCAGCAGGTCCGGACTGCCTCCGAGACCGCCGGTAGCCCACAGATGCCCACGACGCTCTCGTACTGGCCGGCGGCGGACGCGCCCGGCGTGTCCTCGTGCGCCGCCGAGGAGCGCACCGCGACGGAGGGGTCTCCCATCGCGGCGAGGTGACCGGAGATCTCGCTCCGCAGTTCGGCGGACACCGCAGGCCGCGCCTCGGGGAGCCTGCCGAGCGTCCCGCGGCCCGGCGCCCCGGCCGCGGACGAACGCAGCGCTCCACCCGTCGGGCGACGCCCCGCCGTGTGCACGGCGCGCCGGTGCGCGGCGAAGGGGAGGACGAAGCCGTCGGGCACGGGCAGTCCTGCTCGCAGCAGGGCGGCGAGCGCCGCCGCCTTGCCGCCGCAGGTGTCGGCGGCCGCTTCCCGGAGGGGCGTGATCATCGCCCGTCCGTCCGTCGTCCGTCCACATGGCCTCCGTCCGCCCGGTCCATCGATGCTCCGCTCCACTCCATCAACGATTTGTTGACAACACAATGTTGATTCTGCAGGATGAGGTGCATGGAACGCAAGCACGACGTCGACCGTCCGGCCGACGAGGACCACGCACGGGCCCGGCGTGAACGTGACGCCCAGGACCGCCTTCTCGCACTCGGGGCCGACAGCCTGGGTCCCCGTCCGTGGCGGCCCGGATCCGTGCCGCCTACGGCGTTCGACCTCACGCAGTACGCGCTCTGGCGATCCGCGGACCTGGCTCCCGAGGACCTGCTCGGCGCGCTCGCGCTGGTCCCCGCCGCGCGGGCCGAGGTCGAGGGCCTGGAGGCCGGCCTGCTGTTCACCGCCCGGAGCGCCGGGCTCACCTGGGCGCAGATCGCCGAGGCGATGGGGTTCCGCTCACCGCAGGCGTGTCAGCAGCACTTCGCGCGGCTCGCCGCCCGGGCCCGGTGACCGGCGATGTCCTGGGTCTCACCGACATCGCTGCGGGTACTGCACGCGGTGCGCCTGCTCGGCCACGCGGACAGCCTCGCGATCGCCGCCCGGGCCGGCGCCGGGCACGACAGGTCCGTCGAGGTACTGCGCGACGCCGAGCGCCGCGGCTGGGTCCGGCACCTCGCGTTCGCCGGCGACGGCGGCTGGTCCCTGACCGAGGAGGGACGGGCAGAGAACGAACGGCAGCTCACCCACGAGCGCGGGATCGCCGACCCCGGGAACGTGGTCGACGCCGTCCACCGCGACTTCCTGCCGCTCAACGCGCGCCTCCTGCGCGCGGTCACCGACTGGCAGCTCAAGCCGGCCGACGGCGACCGGCTGGCGCCCAACACCCACGACGACGGCGCCTGGGACGATCGCGTCCTGGCCGAGCTCGCGGCCCTGAGCACCGCGCTCGTTCCGCTGGCCGGCCGTCTCACCGCCACGCTCGCGAGGTTCGGCGGGTACGACGACCGCTTCGAGGCCGCCCTCCGCCGGGCGCGGGCCGGCCATCACGACTGGGTCGACAGGACCGGCATCGACTCCTGTCACCGGGTCTGGTTCCAGCTCCACGAGGACCTCGTGGCCACCCTCGGCATCGACCGCGGTGGTTCCTAGTCCTCCGCCAGGAAGGAGCCGATCAGTTCCGTGATCTCGTCCGGGCGCTCCAGGCTGGGCAGGTGTCCCGCCCAGCCGAGCTGGACGTGGCGGGCGCCGTCGATCTTCCGGACGACGTGGTGGGCCACCTCGCGGAAGTGGTCCAGGTCCTGACCGCCGGAGACGACGAGCGTGCGGGCCGTGACGCGCGTCAGATCGGTGTCCGGGCCAGGCAGCTGATTGACGATGTCGCCGGCGCCGAGCTGGACCTCGAAGGCGTGGCGCTGCATGGTGCGCACCAGATCGCGCGCGGCGGCGTCCGCCTCGGGACCCACCCAGGTGGAGACGTTCAGTTCCGTGGCGCCCTCGAGATCGTCCGCCGACAGGAGGACGTCCTCGCGGCGCGCGAAACGCTCGAGCGAGCGCGTCGCCGGGATGGGGTAGGCGGGGTTGAGCAGGACGAGCCGGTCGACGAGATCCGGCCAGCCCGAGGCGATCTGGAGCGCCACGTGCCCTCCGGCCGAGGCGCCGACGACGGCGGCGGGTGCCTTCAGGGTGTCGAGGAGCCGCTTGACGTCGTCGGCGTCGCTGTACGGCTCGCCGTCGAGGGGCGTGTCCCCGTACCCGCGCAGGTCGCACGTGGTGACGCGGAAGTTCTCGGCGAGCGCCGCGACCTGCGGGCCCCACATCCGCGAGTCGGCCACGCCCGCATGGAGCAGCAGGACGTCGGGGCCCGATCCTGTCGTGTCATGGGTGAGGTGCATGCGCAGAACCTAGCGTGGAGCGGCGAGCGGCGTCAGTCCGCCGGCCCGGACGGCCGGCCCGGCAGGAGCCGGTCCAGTGCCACCGCCAGCTCGATCGAGTCGCCGTCCTTGCCGCCGGCGCCGAGGACGAGCGGCGGCCGCTTCGGCTCCGGGCGCACGCCCCGGAGCCGGTCGAGCACGGTCAGGGGCGCGGTCAGGACGTAGAAGGCACCGTCGTCGGACACCGCGGCCGTGCGGTCCGTGCGCAGGTACCAGCCGCGCAGCGGCGTGCGGGCGGTCCCCCGGCCGCCGTACCCGCGCACCACGAGCGGCTCGGGCGCGAGTCCCGCGTCGCGGGCCGCCGCCACGAACGCGGCGAGCATCGCCTCGGCGCGTACGTGCTCCGCGTCCTGCCGCTCACGCAGGCGTTCGGCCTGCAGGCGTGCCGCCTCGGTGCGTTGCTGCGCCCACGACTGTCCCATACCCGGATCACTCCCCCGAGACGCCCGGCTCCAGGTTCCAGTCCGGACCCGCCAGCCAGTGGTCCAGCGGGTAGCCCGCCCCGACGTTGTGCGCGACGAGCCGCCACGCCGGATGCGCCTGCGGATCGGCCGCGTGCAGGTGTGACCAGTGCACGTTGTGCAGGCCGCTGATACCCCGCCACTCGACGGGATCCTGGCCCAGCAGCAGGGTGAGCGTCAGCGTGATCGCGGCACCGTGCGAGACGACCACGAGCGTGTCCTCGGCGCCCAGCCCGGCCGCGTGCTCCAGCACCGCGGCGGACATCCGCTCCGCGACCGCCGCGCGGGACTCCGCACCCGCCCGCACGGGATCGGCCCCGGCGCGCCATGCCGCGTGCTCGGCGGGCCAGCGCGCCGCGATCTCCTCGCCGCTCAAGCCCTCCCACTCGCCGAACGAGCGCTCCCGCAGCCGCACGTCCGGCTCGACGTCGGCCCCCACCAGCTTCGCGTAGGCGGTCGCCGTGTCGAGGGCGCGCTGCAGGTCGCTCGCCACCACCTTCGTCGCCGTGTGCGACGACGCGAGCGCGTTCGCGCCCTGCTCGGCCTGCCAGCGGCCGACGTCGTCCAACGGGATGTCGATCTGCCCCTGGAGGCGCTTGGAATGGTTGTAGGCGGTCCGGCCGTGACGCAGGAGGACGATGGTGCCCGCCGTCACTGACGCAGCTCCGGGTCGAGGTGGATGGCCGCGTCGGTGTCGGTCCCGCCGAACTCGGCGGTGTCGCCGCCGCCCTGGGCGTCCTCGGGCAGCTCGATCTCCGGGCAGTCCTTCCAGAGCCGCTCGAGCGCGTAGTACACGCGGTCCTCGGCGTGCTGCACGTGCACGACGACGTCGCCGAAGTCCAGCAGCGCCCAGCGCGCCTCCGAGATGCCCTCCCGGCGGATCGCCTTCGAGCCCGCCTTGTGCATCGCCTCCTCGACGGCGTCGACGATCGCCGACACCTGGCGTTCGTTCGTCCCCGACGCGATGAGGAAGATGTCGGTGAGCACGAGCTGATCGCTCACGTCGAGCGCGATGATCTCCTGCGCCTTCCGGTCGCTCGCCGCACGCGCCGCGACGACGGCGAGCTCGCGCGCGCGTTCGGTCGCCGTCATGCGAGCCCCGCCCCGGGAAGCACCGCGACGACCGGCGCGGCGGCCTCGTCCGCACCGTAGGAGCTGTCCTCCTCCAGGACGAGCTTCCAGATCAGCAGGCCCAGCACGAACGCCACGACCACGAGGATGACGTAGTGCAACCAGGTGTAGGACGGACCGGGATCCTCCTCCGTCTCGTCCCAGTCCTCCTCGGCGCGCGGATCGTTGCGGGCGCCCTGCGGCCGTCCGCCGACCATCATCTCGAAGCCCTGATCGGGCGCGCCGGGGCCACCGGGGCCGCCCGGACCCGGCGGTGCGCCAGGTGGCGCGCCCTGGACGCCCAGGGCGGGCGGGAACGGCGACGCGCCCGGCACCTCCCCGGGGCCGGACCCGCCCCCGGGTCCGGGCGCCGGGGCGTTCCGGCCCCACGGCAGGCCCGCGGGCGCCACCTGCGTGGCCTCGGCCCGGGGCGGGTTCGCACCGCGGTCGCCGAACGGTGAAGCAGGGCTCGCGGGCCGGGTGGTCTGACCGCCCGGCGCCCCCGGGGCCCCAGGACCACCCGGGGCTCCCGGGGCCGCCTGGCCAGGGCCGCTGCCGGGTGCCGGTGCGGCGGGGCCCCAGGGCGCTCCGGCCTGCGGCACCCGGCGCACGGTCTCGTCGGAGAAGTCGTCCGGTGCCGGCGGCGGGGATCCTGGCGTCCGGGGCGCGAACGGGCTCTGGGGACCGGTCGGGCCGCCGGCGGGTCCGGCCGGGGCGGGTCCCGCCGGGGCGCCACCCCGGCCACCGAACGGGCTCTGCTGACCCGTCGGGCCACCGGCCGGATCCGCCGGGGCGCCGGTACGGCTCGGGAACGGGCTCGGCGGGCCGGTCGGACCGCCGGCCGGACCCGCGGGCGTGCCGCCACGCCCGCCGAACGGGCTCTGCGGCGCCGTCGGGCCACCGGCCGGATCCGCCGGTGCACCGGATCGGCCGGGGAACGGAGAGGATGAGCCGTTGGCGGGGGCGCCGCCGCGGGGCGGCGGGAACGCCGTCGGAGCGTCGCCGCCGGGCACGCCACCTTGCTGCTGCACGGGCGTGAGCCGGCCCGTCGCATCCACACCGCGGGTCCCGGACGCCTGCGGCGGCCGTGCGACCGGCGGCGGCGCGGAGGGGAAACCACCGGCCTGCGGCCCCGCGCCGCCCTGCGGCGGGCCGCCCGGGGCCTGTCCACCGCCTTCCGCGGCCGCCCGCGCCGCGGCCTCACGCTCGCGGATCTCGCGCCGCGTCAGAGGCCGACCATTGTTGTCACTCATCCTGAAGACCTCGATACAGTCCGTGCTTCGCGATGTACTGGACCACGCCGTCCGGCACCAGGTACCACACCGGCAGCCCGGCACCCGCACGCCGACGGCAGTCGGACGACGAGATCGCGAGCGCCGGAACCTCCAACGTCGTCACCCCGTCCGTGGGCAGCCCTTCCACGGTCAAGCGATGCCCCGGGCGTGTGACCGCCACGAAGTGTGCCATGTCCCACAGCCTCTCGGCATCTTTCCACGTGAGGATCTGCTGGATCGCGTCAGCGCCGGTGATGAAGTAGAGATCGACGTCGGGCCGCTCGAGCCGCAGGTCACGCAGGGTGTCCACCGTGTAGGTGGTCCCGGGGCGGTCGATGTCGACCCGGCTCACCGTGAACTGCGGGTTGGACGCCGTGGCGATCACCGTCATCAGGTACCGGTGCTCCGGCTCCGTGACCTGCTGGTGGTGCTTGAGCCAGGGTCTGCCGGTGGGGACGAAGACGACCTCGTCCAGGCCGAGCCGCGCGGCGGCCTCGCTCGCCGCCACGAGGTGACCGTGGTGGATGGGATCGAACGTCCCACCCATCACGCCGATACGGGGCCGCTGAGCAGTCACTGGCGCCGATCCGACCGCGGCCTCAGTGACCGGTGTCGTCGTGGGAGACCGGGACGTCGGCGTGCCGGTTGTTCACGTTGCGGAAGGCGAAGGTGAACAGCAGGCCGGCCACGAGCGTGCCGAAGGCGATCAGGCCGAACGCGAGCGGCGGAAAGGGCAGCTCGGCGGCGTGCCCGGTGGTGGATTCGGCAATCTGGACCGCAGTGTGCAGCACGGATGTCCTCCTGTGGTTCGTGCTCAGGTGGGCCCTAGTCTCTCACGCCGGGCCCGGCGTCCCGTATCCGGACGGTGAGGGTCCGGAGAGATCCTGCGGAGACTACGGCTTCACGTGGCCGTCGCCCTGCACGATCCACTTGGTCGTGGTCAGCTCGCTCAGGCCCATCGGGCCGCGGGCGTGCAGCTTCTGGGTGGAGATCCCGATCTCGGCCCCGAGGCCGAGCTCGCCGCCGTCGGTGAACCGGGTGGAGGCGTTGACCATGACCGCGGCGGAGTCCACCTCGGCGACGAACCGCTCGGAGGCCGCGAGGTCGCGGGTCACGATGGCCTCGGTGTGTCCCGAGGACCAGGTGCGGATGTGATCGATCGCCTCGTCGAGGGAGTCGACCACCTTCACGCCGAGCTCCAGCGCGAGGTACTCGGTGGCCCAGTCGTCGTCGGTCGCGGGGATCGCCGTCGCGCCTTCCGGCGCGTACTCCATCGCGCGCGGGTCACCGTGCAGCACCACCCCGGCGCCGGCCAGCGCGGTCAGGGCGGCGGGCAGGAACGCGGGGGCGGCGTCGGCGTGCACCAGGAGCGTCTCGGCAGCGTTGCACACGCCGACCCGCTGGGTCTTGGCATTCATCGTGATGTCGACGGCCATCTCGACGTCAGCGGTGGCGTCCACGTACACGTGCACGTTCCCGACGCCGGTCTCGATCACGGGAACGGTCGACTCCGCGACCACGGTCCCGATGAGGTCGGCCCCGCCGCGGGGGATGAGGACGTCGACCAGGCCGCGGGCACGCATCAGCGCGCGGGCGCCGGGGCGGCCGTGCGCGTCGATGGTCTGCACGAGGTCCGCGGGCAGGCCCGCGTCCTCCAGTGCGGCACGCAGCACCTCGACGATCACCCGGTTCGACGACGCCGCCGCGGAGCCGCCGCGCAGCACCGCCGCGTTGCCGGACTTCAGGGCGAGGACCGCGGCGTCGACGGTGACGTTCGGCCGGGCCTCGTAGATCATCCCGACCACACCCATCGGGACGCGGAGCTGCCGCAGCCGCAGACCGTTCGGCAGGGTCTGGCCACGCACGACCTCTCCGACGGGATCGGGCAGACCCGCCACCTCACGGACGGCGTCGGCGATCCGCCCGATCTTCTCCGGGGTCAGCACCAGCCGGTCGAGCAGGCCGGACGACATGCCGTTCGCGCGGCCCCGCTCCATGTCCTCGGCGTTCGCCGTCACGATCCGGTCGGCGTCGGCGACCAGGCCGTCCGCGATCGCGCCGAGCACGGCGTCCTTCGTGGCGCGGTTCGCGGTGGCCAGCGCCCGCGACGCGACCTTGGCACGACGCGCGATCTCGCGCACCGCGGCAGCGGCGTCGTCCGGGGACTGCGGGATCGGCGCGGTCCCGGCCTCGCCGGGAGCGCGCTCCTCCGACGCGCGGGAGGTGGGCCCGGTGTCAGATGCAAGGCTCGTCATGCCCCGAGCCTACGGCCCGACGCCGCCGCACGCCGGGAGTTATCCACAGGCTGAGCGGCGATGGAACCCGGCGCCCCGGGCCCGCGAGCGCTCACACCGTGCCGTTGTCCTCCAGCACCAGGTCGTCGCGGTGCACGACCTCGCGGTCGTAGCCCTCGCCGAGCTCCTCCCGCAGCGCGTGCGTGGTGCGGCCGAGCAGGGCGGGCAGGTCCGCGGAGCCGAACGCCACGAGCCCGCGCGCGACCACGGTGCCGTCGGGCCCGACGAGCTCGACAGGGTCGCCCGCGTCGAACGTCCCCTCCGCCTTCGTCACCCCGGCCGGGAGCAGCGACGCGCGTCCGCCGCGGACCGCCCGTACCGCGCCGTCGTCCAGGTGGATCCGGCCCTCGATGCCGGCCGCGTGCGCGATCCACAGCCGGCGCGCCGTCGTCCGGCGGCCGGTGGCGGCGAAGAACGTGCCGGTGTCCTCGCCGGCGAGCGCGCCGGCCGCGTCGGCGGCGCGGGTGAGGACCACGGGGATCCCGTCGCCGGTGGCGATGCGCACCGACTGCAGCTTGGTGACCATGCCGCCCGTGCCGACCGCGCTCCCCCGGGCCGTCACCTCGACGCCGGCGACGTCCGACAGCCGCGCGACGTGCGGGATACGCCGCGTGCCCGGCCGCGAGGGCGGTCCGTCGTAGAGCCCGTCGACGTCGGTCAGCAGCACGAGGGCGTCGGCCCGCACCAGGTGCGCGGCCAGCGCCGCGAGCCGGTCGTTGTCGCCGAACTTCAGTTCGGCCGTGGTCACCGCGTCGTTCTCGTTGATCACGGGAACGACGCCGAGCGCGAGCAGTTTCTCCAGCGAGCGCTGCGCGTTCGCGTAGCGGGAGCGGCGCACCGTGTCCTCGGCGGTGAGCAGCACCTGTCCGACCCGCAGGCCGTGGCGGGCGAACGCCTCCGTGTACCGGGCGACGAGCTGCCCCTGCCCCACCGACGCGGCCGCCTGCATGGTGGCGAGGTCGCGCGGGCGAGCCGGCAGGCCGAGCGGGCCGATCCCCGCGGCGACCGCGCCGGAGGTCACCAGGACGATCTGGCTGCCCGTCCCCGGATCGGTCACCCGGGCCGCCAGCACGTCGACGAGCGAGCGGAGCGCGCCCTCGTCGAGGTGCCCGTCCGGGCGGGTCAGCGAGGACGAGCCGATCTTGACGACGATACGGCGCGCGGCAGGCAGCGCGGCACGGGAGGAAACGGGGGCCACTCCCCCATCATCACCGGCGGCTCCGCCCCGACGCTCGCCCATTTCGCCAGACGGTATATGTTCGGGCGACCGCAACCGGTCCCGGGCCGCCGGAAGGGTAGCGAAGACCGAGGACGCGACGCAGGAGCGCCCGCAGGGCTGAGCCCGGCGGCTCCGGAAAGCACTGACCTCTCAGTCGTCGTCGGGGTCCGTCCAGATGCCCGACTCGCGCTCCGTCCAGAGCTCGCGGCGGGCCTCCGCCTTGGCGTCCATCCGCTCGGTGAACTCGCGCCGCTTCTGCGCGCGGGTCGGGCGCGTGACGTCCTCCAGGCGCAGATCCGTGCCCCGCGCGCCGAGCAGTTCGGGCCCGGTGGTCAGGGTGGGCTCCCAGTCGAACACGACGGCGTTGTCCGGATCACCGATCCGTACCTCGTCACCGGCCACCGCGCCGGCCTTGAACAGGCTGTCCTCGACGCCGAGCCGCTCCAGCCGGTCCGCGAGGAACCCGACCGCCTCGTCGTTGTTGAAGTCGGTCTGCTTGACCCAGCGTTCCGGCTTCGCGCCGCGCACCTCGAACCAGTAGTCGCGCTCGCCGCCCTTGCGGGTCACGGTGAAACCCGCGGCGTCGACCGGCTTGGGCCGCAGCACGATGCGCTGCGGCTCGGGCTCCGGCGCCGCCGCGCGCGCCTCCTCGACGATCCGCGCCAGCGCGAACGTCAGCGGGCGCAGGCCCTCGTGGGAGGCGGTCGAGATCTCGAACACCCGCAGGCCCCGGGCCTCCAGGTCGGGCCGGACCATCTCGGCCAGGTCGCGCGCGTCGGGCACGTCGATCTTGTTCAGGACCACGATGCGCGGGCGCTCGGCGAGCGGCACCCGCCCGCCCTCGATCCCCAGGTCGCCCGCGTACGCCGCGAGCTCCGCCTCGAGCGTGTCGAGGTCGCTGACCGGGTCGCGCTGCGGCTCCAGCGTGGCGCAGTCCAGCACGTGCACGATCACCGCCGTGCGCTCGATGTGCCGCAGGAACTCGAGACCCAGGCCCTTGCCCTCGCTCGCCCCGGGGATCAGGCCCGGCACGTCCGCCACGGTGTACCGGGACTCCCCGGCCTGCACCACGCCGAGGTTCGGCACGAGCGTCGTGAACGGGTAGTCCGCGATCTTGGGGCGCGCCGCCGAGATCGCGGCGATCAGCGAGGACTTGCCCGCGCTCGGGTAGCCCACCAGCGCGACGTCGGCGATCGTCTTCAGCTCGAGGACGACCTCGGCCTCCTCGCCCGGCTCGCCGAGCAGCGCGAACCCGGGCGCCTTGCGCTTCGGCGAGGCCAGCGCCCGGTTGCCCAGGCCGCCCTTGCCGCCGCGTGCGACGACGTACTCCGCGCCCGTCCCGACCAGGTCCGCGAGCACGTTGCCGGCGCGATCCTTGACGACCGTGCCGTCGGGGACCCCGAGGACCAGGTCGGCACCGTTGGCCCCGTCCCGGTCGTCGCCCATGCCCTGGGTGCCGTTCGGGCCGCGGCGGTGCGGCGAGTGGTGGTAGTCGAGCAGCGTGGTCACCTGCGGGTCGACGACGAGCTTCACGGAGCCGCCGTCGCCCCCGTTGCCGCCGTCGGGGCCGGCGAGCGGCTTGAACTTCTCGCGGCGGATCGACGCGACGCCGTGCCCGCCGTTCCCGCCCGCGGCATGGAGCACGACGCGATCGACAAAGCTGGCCATGAATCGATCCTCTCAGGATTTACCGGGTTGGCGCCGAGACAGCCGGCGGTTCGGGCACCGGATGCCCGCGCGGCCCCCTCCGGGGGCTCGGCCCGGACAGGGGAACACGGCGAGAGGGGCGTGCCCGGCCGGGCACGCCCCTCTCGCAGGAGCCGGGGATCAGGCCCCGGCGGTCTCGACGATGTCGATGACCTTGCGGCCGCGGCGCGTGCCGAACTGCACGGCGCCGGCGGTCAGGGCGAACAGCGTGTCGTCGCCACCGCGACCGACGTTGTTGCCCGGGTGGAAGTGCGTGCCGCGCTGGCGCACGATGATCTCGCCCGCGTTCACGACCTGGCCACCGAAGCGCTTCACGCCGAGGCGCTGGGCGTTCGAGTCACGACCGTTGCGCGAGGAGCTCGCGCCCTTCTTGTGTGCCATCTCTGCTGACCTCTTTCGGGAAGAATGGTCGCCGGGCGACGCGCCCGGCGGAAGCTCACTTGATGCCGGTGACCTTGAGGCGGGTCAGCGGCTGGCGGTGGCCCTGCCGCTTCCGGTAACCGGTCTTGTTCTTGTACTTGAGGATCGTGATCTTGGGGCCCTTCTCGTCCCGCACGACCTCGGCGGTGACCTTGACCTTGGCCAGCGCGGCCTTGTCGGTGGTCACCTTCTCCCCGTCGACCAGCAGCAGAGCGGGCAGCTCCACCGACTCGCCCGGCTGCGCCGGGACACGGTCCATGACCACGATGGAACCGACGGACACCTTCTCCTGCCGGCCACCGGCCTTGACGATCGCGTACACCACTTGAACTCTTCTCCTCGTCTTGGCGTGCGCGCACGACGTCGGTCACCGGCTTGGCTGGAACTCTCACCGCCGCGGCGGTCGAGTGCGGTGCGCCATGGGCACGCGGGACAGGTGCGCAGAGCGCGCACCGACGTCCAAGATTACGGGATACGACCACGCCGTTCAAACCGCACGCCCTGTGAGATGGTCGACGGCGGCCCGCCGCCCCCTCCCGCACCGCCGCGGCGGCCCGGGCCACGGCCTACGCTGTGAGGTATGGCCGACGACGCCGTCGCGCGCGCGATGCAGGCCGTGCCGCGCACCGGCTTCCTCCCCCACAGCCAGCGCCCCTTCGCGGGTGCCGACCACCCGCTGCCCATCGGCCAGGGCCAGACGTCCTCGCAACCCAGCACCGTCGCCGACATGCTCCGCCTCCTGCGCGTCCCCCGGCGCGCTCGGGTGCTGGACATCGGGGCCGGGTCCGGCTGGACCACCGCCCTCCTCGCCCACCTGACCGGCCCGGACGGTGAGGTGCTGGGCGTCGAGCGGCACGCCCGGCTGGCCGAGTGGGGCGCGGAGAACGTGGCGGCGACCGGGATGGGATGGGCGCGCGTCGAGCCGGCGCGGCCGGGCATGCTGGGCGCGCCCCGGCCGGACGGCTGGGACCGGATCCTGGTGTCGGCGACGGCGAACCGGCTGCCCCGGGAACTGGTGGACCAGCTCGCCCCGGGCGGTCTCATGGTGATCCCGGTCCGGGGCCGGATGCTGCTCGTGGAGCGCCACGCGAACGGCGACGTCCGCGTGAGCGAACACGGCGGCTACCGCTTCGTCCCCCTGGTCGAGAACTGAACCGACAATCCGGGAAGCTCGGACGACACCGCGCGACAATCGCACGTCACCCGGGATCCCATGGACAGAGTCACTTCCCTGAGGCCATCGCGTCAACGGGAGCGTCGGACCGTACGACGGAGGGCCGCCACCCCGTTGGGGTGACGGCCCTCGCTGGAAGGTCAGCGGCCCAGGAGCCTGGACCAGAAACCCTTCCTCTGCTGGTTCTCAGGCGACCTCGTCGCCGGCTCCTTTGGGCGGTTCGGGCGTACCACCGCCATCCGGCACCTCGTCACCGGCCGAGTCGTTCCCGGGCGCCTCCGGGCCGGCGTCGTCGCGCCTGGCCGAGCGGTCCGGCAGGACGATCGCGTCGAGCGACGCGGACGACGGCGACGCCGCCCGCTCCCCCGCGCCGGTCTTCGGCGCGGGCAGGTCGAGCTCGAACTTCGGCTCGGGCCTGGCGCCCGGCAGCGCACCCGGCGCCGTCTCGGCGCCGGCCACCGGCTCCGCGACCGGCTCGGCCTCCGCCACGGCGCCCGCGCCGGAAGCGGCCGGGCTCACGTCCGGCGCCGCACCGGCGCCGGACCTGGCGTCCTCGTCCTCGTGGGCGTGCTGCGCCGCGGCGGCGATCGTCGCCAGCCGCGCCTTGACGTCCGCGCGTTCCTCGGAGCTCTCCTCGGGCAGCACCGCCGCGCCCGGCGAGGTCGAGCCCTTCGCCACGGACGGGACCTCGGACCCCGTCTTGCCGCCCCGCTTGCGGCGCTTGCGCGCACCGCCGGAGCCGGCGTCGGACTGCTCGCCACCGGACGACCCACGCTCGATCGGGTGGTCGTGCACCACGAACCCACGCCCGTTGCAGTGCTCGCAGGTCTCGCTGAAGGCCTCGACGAGGCCCTGTCCCACGCGCTTGCGGGTCATCTGCACCAGGCCCAGCGAGGTCACCTCGGCCACCTGGTGCTTGGTCCGGTCCCGGCCCAGGCACTCGACCAGGCGCCGCAGGACGAGGTCGCGGTTCGACTCGAGCACCATGTCGATGAAGTCGATGACGATGATGCCGCCGATGTCGCGCAGGCGGAGCTGCCGCACGATCTCCTCGGCCGCCTCGAGGTTGTTCCGCGTGACGGTCTCCTCGAGCGTGCCGCCCGCACCGGTGAACTTGCCGGTGTTGACGTCCACGACGGTCATGGCCTCGGTGCGGTCGATCACCAGCGAGCCGCCGGACGGCAGCCACACCTTGCGGTCCATGCCCTTGGCGAGCTGCTCGTCGATGCGGTGCTCGGCGAAGACGTCCCCGGGCTGCGCCCACTTGGTCACGCGCTCGCGCAGGTCCGGGGCGAGCTCGTCCACGTAGGCCGAGATCTCGTCCCACGCCCGCTCGCCCGCCACCACGAGGGAGGAGAAGTCGTCGTTGAAGATGTCGCGCACCACGCGGATCGCGAGGTCGGGCTCACCCTGGAGCAGCACCGGGGCGGACTTCTTCGACCGGTCCGCCTTCGTCGTGATGGCGTCCCACTGGCTCTGCAGCCGCTCGACGTCGGCCCGCAGCTCCTCCTCGCTCGCGCCCTCGGCGGCCGTGCGCACGATCACGCCGGCGCCGTCCGGCACCACCTCGCGCAGGATCTTCTTGAGGCGGTTGCGCTCGGTGTCGGGCAGCTTCCGGCTGATCCCGGTCATGCCGCCGCCGGGCACGAACACCAGGTATCGCCCGGCAAGCGTGACCTGCGACGTCAGACGCGCTCCCTTGTGCCCGATCGGGTCCTTGGTGACCTGCACCAGCACGGTGTCGCCGGACTTCAGCGCCTCCTCGATGCGGCGCGGCTGCCCGTCCGCGATCCCGGCCGCGTCCCAGTTCACCTCGCCCGCGTACAGCACGGCGTTGCGCCCCTTGCCGATGTCGACGAACGCGGCCTCCATGGACGGCAGCACGTTCTGCACGCGGCCCAGGTAGACGTTGCCCGCCATCGACACCTGCGACTGCTGCGAGACGTAGTGCTCCACGAGCACGCCGTCCTCCAGCACCGCGATCTGCGTGCGCCCGTCCAGCTCGCGCACCACCATGGACCGCGTCACCGACTCGCGGCGTGCCAGGAACTCCGCCTCGGTGACGATCTGGCGCCGGCGTCCCGCGTCGCGCCCCTCGCGTCGGCGCTGCCGCTTGGCCTCCAGCCGGGTCGACCCCTTGAGGGCCGTCACCTCGTCCGAGGAGCCGCGGCCGCTGCGGGCGGCCTCGGCCCGCTCGGCGCGGCTGCCCCGGCGCCGGCGACGACGGCGGCGGCTGCCCGAATCCCCCTCGTCGCCCGCGCCCTCGTCCGTGTCCTCGGGCTCGTCGGCGGGAGCGTCGTCGCCCTGCTCCTCCGACTTCTGCCCGTCCTGCTCGTCGTCCTGATCGTCGTCCTGGCGCGCGTCACGCAAACGCCCGCCGCGGCGGCCCCGACCGCCCCGACGCCGCCGACGGCGGTTCGGGCGGGAGTCGTCGTACTCCTCGTCCTCGTCGAGGTCCTCCGGACCGAGCTCGGTCAGCTCGATGCCCTCGGCGGCCAGCTCCTCCTCGATGACGGCGACCTCGTCCACGGCCGCGGCGTCGTCGTCGCTCAGCTCGGCGGCCTGGAAGCGCGGGGCGGCGGCCGCCGCGTCCTCCGTCCGGGCGGCGGCGTCCGGCTCGCCCGCGGCACGGCCCGACCGGCGGCTCGACGTGTCCCGCTGCCCCGCCCCCGTGCGGACGTCGGCGGACCCGGCCGCTCCCTCGTCCCGGCCGCCGGCGGCCTCGGCCTCCGGCGCCGCCTCGGTCTCGTCAGCGGTGTCGGCGGCCGCCGCGGCCGCGCCCGGCATCGTGAAGCCGGGCTCCCGGCGCGGACGCTGCACGGCCGTCAGGTCGGGCGCCTGGAACAGCAGGGCAGTGGTGGCCAGGCGCGGCGTGGTCCTGGGCCGCTCGTCCTTCTTGGCGGCCTCCTTCTCGGCCGCTCTCGCCTCACCGACCGCCGTGTCCGACGACAGCGCCGCGGTCCCGGCCCGTCGCGTGGCCCCGCTCCGGGGCGCCGACGTCGTCCGCTCGCCCTCGCCCGCGGCCGTCTCCACGGCGGCGGGCTCGGCGGCCCTGCGGGACCGGGTCCGGCGC
>NZ_JADBGR010000103.1 GCF_014892515.1 Myceligenerans pegani | reverse complement strand
CGGATCGACGTGCCGTTGGACGGGATCGACCCGGATGGTGACTACGTGATGCTGTCGGACATCTCGGGAGCTCCGACGATGGGCCGTGCGCGGATCACCGACGGCTTCATCGACTTCGAGGCGTCGCCCGACGCCGTAGGGACCGACACGTTCACCTACACCGCCACGGACACCCGGGGCGCCGTGGGAATCGGCACCGTCCGGGTAGGCATCGCCCCGTTGCCGGAGACCAATCAGAAGCCCGTCGCGCAGGATGACGAGACTCTCGTGCGGCCGGAACGGATGGTGGCGATCGACGCGATGGCGAACGACACCGACCCGGACGGCGACGAGATCGGCCTGGTGGAGTCCCTGTTCGGCAGCACCGGCGACCTCGAGCCCGCCGTGGCCGACGACCAGGTGGTCGTGACCGCACCGTCCGAAGCCGGGCAGCATCCCTTCTACTACGGTATCCAGGACATCTACAAGGCGCGGGCACAGGGTGTGATCACGGTGAGGGTCTCCCGGGATGCGCCGCTCGTTCCTCCGGTGGCGAACGACGACGTCCTGTCCGTCCCGGACGTGGTGGGCAAGGAGTCTGTCACCGTGGACGTCCTGGTCAACGACGTCGATCCGGACGGCGTCGCCGCGGACCTCGAGGTGAGCCTCGGTGTGGACGCCGGGGAGGCCACGCTGTCGGAGGACGGGAAGATCACCGTCCCGACGACGCCGGATCTCCAGATCATCACGTACACCGTCACCGACATGGACGGGCTGGAGTCCAGCGCGTTCATCCGAGTTCCCGGCGATTCCCTCACGCCCCACCTCAAGCCGGGCCTGGAGCCGCTCGAGGCCATCAGCGGGGAGCCGCTCGAGATCGACCTGAACGACTACGTCGTGGTCGAGGAAGGGCTGGAGCCGCAGATCACGGAGGAGTCGACGGTGAGCGCCGTCGAGGGATCCGTGGAGATCACCGGCCTCGCGGGCCTGACGTACGTTTCCGAGGAGGACTACCACGGACCCGCGTCCGTGAGCTTCGAGGTGACCGACGGGGACGGCCCGGAGGACCCGGACGGACGCAAGGCGACGCTGACGCTTCCGATCGAGGTCAGGCCCTCGGACAACCAGCCCCCGGAGATCAAGGGGTCGCCGGTGCTGGAGGTGCCTGCCGGTGAGGAGGGCGCCGTGGACCTGGCGGCTTACGTCACCGACCCGGAGAACGATCCGCTGGAGTTCAAGGTCACGGGCGACGTCGAGGGCCTGAGCGCTTCGGTGCAGGGCAGCACGGTCACGGCCCAGGCGGAGCCGTCGGTGACCAAGGGCACGTCTCAGGCGATCCCGTTCACCGTGACCGACGGCACCACCGATCCGGTCCCGGGCGAACTGACCGTGCAGGTCGTGGCGTCGAACCGGCCACTGGTCGCCACCGGCGAGGACGTCGTCGACGGCGCCCACGAGGGCGTCGCGACGAGCGTCGACGTGCTGGCGAACGACACCAACCCGTTCCCCGAGACGCCGCTCGAGCTCGTCGGCTCGGCAGCCGTGGAGACGGGCGACGGCACGGCCGACTACAACGGCAACCAGGTCGTCGTGACGCCCAGGGAGGGTTTCCACGGCCTGATGCGGGTCAAGTACACCGTGCAGGACGCCACCAAGGACGAGGACCGGTGGGTCGACGGGGTCGTCAACCTCACGGTGCTCGGGAAGCCGGAGGCTCCGCGCGCTCCGCGTGTGGAGGAGGTGCGGTCCGAGACCGTGGTGCTGTCGTGGGACGAGCCGAACAACAACGGCGCGCCGATCGAGGGCTACACGGTGACGTCTTCTCGGGGAGACGAGCAGCCGTGCTCCACGACGACGTGCACGGTGAAGGGTCTGACGAACAACGTGACGTACACGTTCACGGTGCAGGCGGAGAACGAGGTCGGGCTGGGTGAGGCGTCGCCGCCGTCCCAGGAGGCGCGTCCGGACGAGAAGCCGGACCAGCCGGCGCCGCCGGACCTGGAGTTCGGCGACAAGTCGCTCGAGGTCACCTGGACGAACAAGAACTACTCCGACCGCTCGCCGATCGAGTGCGTGAACCTGGAGATCTCGCCCGTGCCGCCGAACGGCATCCCGCAGAAGGAATGCCTCCGCGGGACGAGCACCGTGTGGGATGGGCTGGAGAACGGCACGGCGTACACGGTGCGGGTGCAGGCGAAGAACCAGGCGCCCGATCCGTCGGAGTGGTCCGACCCGTCCGCGCCCGAGGTTCCGGCCGGCCCGCCGGAGCAGCCCGCGGCACCCACCGCGACGCGCGCGAACACCAGCCTGGGAGGTCAGGTCGACGTCAGCTGGACGGCGCCGGCGAACAACGGTGACGCGATCAAGCGGTACTACCTCGACGTGCTGCAGGGCGGCTCGAAGGTCAGGACGATCGAGGTCACGGGTACCAGCCAGCCCGTACGGAATCTGGACACCGACAAGAGCTACACGTTCCAGGTGACGGCCGAGAACAAGGCGGGCAGGTCCGAGACCAGCCCGCAGTCCAACGCCGTGCAGCCGTACGGCACGCCCGATCGCCCGGGGCAGCCGACCGCGCGCCTCGGCAGCAACACGAGCGGACAAGCGGACGTGAGCTGGAATGGCATCGGCGACTTCCGCGGCACGGGAGGACATTACGAGGTGAGGTCCAACCCGGCGACGAGCACCAGGAACACGACCAACTCGTCGATGACCTTCCCGGGTCTGTCGAACGGCACCTCGTACACGTTCAACGTGCGGGCCTGCAACGACCAGGGCGCATGCTCGGAGTGGTCGCCGGCGTCCAACGCGGTGACGCCGTACGGCAAGCCGCCGACGCCGTCGATCTCGGCGAGCGGCGGTGACCAGAAGGTGACGTTCACCTGGGACGCCCGGGGCACCAACGGGCGGCCCACCACGGTGCGGGTGACCGGCGCGTTCACCAGCACCGCCAAGAGCGGCACGCAGAGCGTCTCGACCGGCTACAGCACCAGGGAGGAAGCCTGTGTGACGGTGACGGACTCCGAGGGCCAGACGGCGAGCAACTGTGCCTCTGCCACGTCGAACGCGCGACCGCAGCCGCAGTTCTGGGTGACCTCCTCGGGCGTGTCGGCCGGATGCTCGAACGAACGCTGCGAGTACTGGACCATCAACTGGAGGAACGCGGGTAGCGGCAACCATCAGGTCGCGTGCTGGGCGGGCGACACATCAGCCCAGGGCGGTCCGCGCGAATGGCATGACATCAAGTCCCACGCCACGAACTGGTCGGGCAGCGCAACGAAGACGACCGTCAGCGGTGACAGCGGGTCGAAGCGCGTGGACTGCTACATGGGCCGGAGCTACAACGGCACGGCAGTCGGCGTGAAGACACCCGACGACTTGTACACAGGCAGTACCTGGAACATCTGACGTTCCCGGGGCCGCGCGGCGCAACTCCGCCGCGCGGCCCCCGGAGCAAACGAATAACTGCCGGAGCCGGGGACACCAGCCGTCGTTTTGGTCAGGACCGAATCGGCCGCGGTCGTTGACTTCTGTTTCCCGCAGGAGTGTGTAGATCCTGCGGATGGGGAGATCTCCCCATCCGTTTTTTCTGTCGGTGTGTCAGTGCCTCCTTGTAGGGTGAACTCCGGAATCTGGGTGGATTAACCCGAGGATTCGGACAGGCCGGAGACGAGGCGCGGGGGAGCGGAACCTGTGTCCAGGGCGGCCACCACAACGTCGTAGTCGAGGAGGAGACTCGTGTCCCTGGTGTCACGCGTCATGGAGAACAAGCGCGCGATCGCGTCGGCGAGTGTCGTCGCCATGTTCTCGGGCGCCCTGCTGGGTCTCGTGCTCTGGTACGACGGCGAGGCGACGGCGGACGTCGTGCTGAACGACTCCGGGATCTGGGTGACCAGGGCGAGTCACGGCG
>NZ_JADBGR010000102.1 GCF_014892515.1 Myceligenerans pegani | reverse complement strand
CCCGAGTTTGGTCATTCGGGTTAGTGCGTGACGTCGTCGCGGTTCAGTGCGTCGAGGATGGTCTGCTGTGGGGTGGGGATCGCGGGCGGGAACGTGGCGGTGGTGCCGTTGATGGTGATCGTTGCCGAGCGCAGGGGGCGTAGCTGGCGCACGATGTTGCGGATCGCCAGGCCGGTGCGGTCCTGGGCCGCGCGGGCGACGGCCAGGGCGGTGAACACGATGGTCAGGTGCGCCTCGATCGCGTCGCGGGTGCGGGCGAACATCGGCCGGGCGGCCAGATCGGTCTTGCTCATCCGGAAGGACTGCTCCACGTGCCACAGGTCGTGGTAACAGGTCATCACCTCTGCCGGCGGCATCACCGTGGCCGGGATGTTGGTGACGTAGCCCTTCAGCCCGGCCAGCGCTCGGGCTCGGGCCAGTGCCTTCTCGTCCAGGGTGCGTGCGTCCCCGCTGGTCTTGACGAACCTCGTGGCCTTCGCGGTCCGGGATCCGTCGATCACGTCCCGGGCGCGGTTCTCCTGCAGGGTCAAGGTCGCGTTGTCGCGCACGAACCGTTTGCGGGAGAAGGACCACACCGCCCGCCAGGACCGCGTGTGCGTGGCCGGGTCCCAGACCGGTTCGCTGCGCAGCATCGGGTCGTTCTCGAGGTTCTGCCCGGTCTTCGGGGTGATGGTGTCGATGACCTGGGCGTCGGTGAACGCGTCCCCGTGCCAGCGGAAGTGGGACTCCAGGTCGATCGGTGCCTTGGTCATCCTTGAGCCGACGATGAACCCGAGCTCGGCGCGGTCCAGCTCGGCCAGGTTGCCCGCCGACAGCATGCCCGCGTCGGCGACCACCACGATCCCCTCGATACCGTGGCGAGCCTGGAACTGCTCGATGATCGGCACAATCG
The DNA here is from genome assembly GCF_014892515.1 of Myceligenerans pegani. Taxonomy (GTDB): domain Bacteria; phylum Actinomycetota; class Actinomycetes; order Actinomycetales; family Cellulomonadaceae; genus Myceligenerans; species Myceligenerans pegani. Next base: position 94,498 of record NZ_JADBGR010000102.1, on the reverse strand, counting down.
TCAGGCGCTCTGCCTTGTTCCCCTCGAAACAGCCGATCTCCAGCGGGAACCCGTACCGGTCCACCAGCAGGCCCACGACGATCTGCGGGTCGACTCGTCGTTCCTTGGAGTAGCCGACCTTCCGCAGCCCGTCCTCTTTCTCGGCCTCGAAGTAGAGCGTGGTGACGTCGTACAAACACAACGACACATCACCGCTGGCCTGCGCGTGATCGAAGCACAACCCGGCGATCTGGTCGCGGTAGCCGTTGCCGACGCAGCGGGCCAGGGTGCGGCGCATCGTCTTCTCGCTCGCCGGGCTGTGGCCCAGGTCCTTCAGAACCCGCCCCACGTCCAGGATCGAGGTCGGCTCCACGATCCGCGCGATCACCAGGTCCCGGAACGTCTCGTCCCCGATCCCGTCGAACCCCAGGTCGGCGAACACGCCTACCAGAGCGTCGAACAAGACACGCGAAGCGGTCGACTCCACCCGCGCGGGACCGACCCGCGGCGCCTGAGACGGGACCGGCTGGCCGCCGAGCAAGGCCGGCTCGCCAGGAGCCGGGACCAGTCCCACCGCGCGCGTCGTGGGCTCCAGACCCAAGTCAAGGACACCCTGCCGGCCGTCGGCAAGCAGGCCGCGGGCCCGTTCCAGCAGGAGGCCGAGCTCGGCCTCGGAGTGCGCCGACCCGAGGTGCTCCACGATCCGCTGACGACGCCCGCCGACGTACTCCGCGATCTGCACAGCCGTCGCCCCGGACGCGGTCCGGACCCGTCGAATGAACGCCACCCACCGAGCGTAGGCCAGCCCGTTAGTGCGTGAAACCGCGCACTAAGACCACCATCACCACAGGTCACAGCACTGCGCCAGCACGGATCAAGCCGAGATGACCAAACTCAGGGCGGCGACGAGACCGTGGGTGTGGTCGAGGTGCTCGACCTCGGCGATGGGGTCGGGGCTGTCCTGCTGGACTGGGTGAGCTTGCGGTTCCGGGACTTCACGCCTGGGGAGTTCGTGTGGGAGGAGTCGGGGGCGCTGGCCGGGACGGGGCTGCGGGAGGTGGTGCGGCCGGTGCTGGGGGCGCGGGGCGGTGCTGCGGGGGCCGACGGCGGTCCGGGTGCAGGTTCTGGTCCTGTCGCCCCAGTGCTGGTGGGTCAGGAGGCAGGCCGCGCCGAGGCGGGTTATCTGGAGCGAGTTGGCTTCACGTCCGACGGGACCCGATGGTCCCGGCGTCTCGCGTGATCGCGCTGGGCCGTCGTCGGACCTGGGGGTGAGCAGGAAGACCATCGAGCACAAGATTGTTGCCCGGAATACTATTCTCGATGATAACCTTGTCGTCCAGACGTCTGTTCATGATGCCCGCAAGGGCCACCGTCGTACCGTGAGCCGGTGGACTCAACTCTTGTTCCCCGCTCTGTCCTCCTGTTCGTCGTCGCCGCTCTGTTCGAGATCGGCGGGGCCTGGCTCGTGTGGCAAGGGCTACGCGAACACCGCGGCTGGCTGTGGGTGGGGTTCGGGGTGATCGCGCTCGGGCTATACGGCGTGGTGGCGACGCTGCAGCCGGACGCGAACTTCGGGCGCATCCTGGCGGCGTACGGCGGGGTGTTCGTCGCGGGGTCGATCGCGTGGGGGATGGTGGCGGACGGGTATCGGCCGGATCGGTGGGATGTGGTGGGGGCGCTGATCTGTCTGGGTGGGATGGCGGTGATCATGTATGGGCCGCGGGGAGAAGCCTGAGCTTGAGAGCGGCGTCGTCGGACGGAGCATGACGTCGAGATCGTGGACTACCACTGAGGAGGAGGACGACATGACCAAAGATCGCTCCGATCCGCCCCGGCGAGGTCCTGCTCGAAGAGTTCATCGAGCCGCTCGGCACGACCCAGCACGCGGTCGCCGTCGCGATCGGTGTGCCACCCCGCCGGATCAACGAGATCGTCCACGGCAAGCGCCGGATCACCGCTGACACCGCACTGCAGTTGGGCCGCTACTTCAACACGACCGCCATGTTCTGGATCAACCTCCAGGCCCGTTACGACCTCGAGGTTGAACGCGACGCGGGCGAGTCATCCCTGCCCAGTAGTTCGTCTGGCGCCCACTGAGGTCAGGACTGCGGCGGCGTACCGTCCCGCCGAAGATAGTCGTAGATCGCGCCGGCGACAACCTTTCCGAGCGGGATCGGAACGGCGTTGCCAATCTGCCTCGCAATCTCGGTCTTGGAACCGCACCATTGAAAGTTGTCAGGGAATCCCTGGAGACGCGCCGCCTCGTAGTGGGTGATCGGACGGTGCTCCGTCGGATGCAGGTAGCGACCTTTCTCTGGCTTGAAGAACTCGGTTCGGATGGTGACCGAGGGTCTGCCCAGGCGGAGCCGACCCATGACATCGCCTGAACCGGCGTCGTGCCGGTCCCAGGAGACCGTGGATAAATATACGAGCGTGGCCTTTCGCTCTCTTCCCTTGTCGTCGATGACGACACCATACGCCTCGGACTTGTTGCGCCCCGACCGTCCGGGCAGAAAGTGCGGTTCCGAGTCGAACTGCTTCACCCGACAGCTGCGCACGCCCAGCACTCCGCCGTCGATCACCTCGGTATACGAGCCCGACAGCACGAGCTTCCCCTCGGCATCTCGGAACACGGAGTCCTTCTGGAGCAGAATTTCCTCCCCGTCGTCGAAGCGGCACCAGTAGCGGCCTCGCAGATTCTTCCGGTTGCCACCGGGTGGAATCGCCGTGTACCGCGCTATCGAGACCGGTTCAGGGGCACGCGTGAAATGCAGCTGCTTCGTCGTGAAGGGCCCTTCGACCTTCATACCGATCTCGGGTACGAACGTCATTTCTCTGCGGAAGTTGATGCGGTTCAGTCCCAAGGCCCGCGTGTACTCGAACACGTCGTCGATCGTGTTCCAGGGTTCCTCTCGGCGCTCGGAGTTATCCAGCCCCTCCAAGGCCTGCAGGTTCTGGTGTTCAAGAAGCTTCTGAGAATACCTTGGCTCCGGATACTCGAACTCTTCGGCACGCAGATCCTCCTCCGTGCGGACACCGATGACGATGGCTCGCCGCCGTGCCTGCAGCGCGCCGTAGTCGGCGGCGTTCAAGAGATACTTTTTCGCACGCACCTGCTCCGAGTCGCCCGGCTTGACGTCCCAGGCTTCCCGCAGCGAGTACCTCTCCAGACCGTCGCTGCCCATCCGGTTCTTGAGATCAGCAAACTCGGGTGAGCGGATGAACCGGTCGACGTTCTCGATAACGAAGACCTTCGGCTGGAGCGAGATGACAACGTTGATGAACTCCTGCCAAAGCTGGTTCCGCTCGGCGCCGACCTTGTTCCGGTTCAGTCCCGAGAACCCCTGGCAAGGTGGTCCACCAACGACGACGTCGATCTCGCCCGGGGCCCACTTCGGCTTCCAGTTGACGATGTTCTCTTGGTAGACCTCCGTCGGGGGGAAATGGCGTTCCCTCGGTGACAGGGTGCCGAAATTCATCGCGTACGACGCTGCGGCCGCAGGATCCCACTCGACCGCGCCAACACTCCGGAAGACGGGTGGGTCCGTCTTGTCCATGCCCTCGGGCCGGAACTGATGGAAGCCCTCGGTAAGGCCGCCACACCCAGCGAACAGATCGAGAACCTTGATCGGCCCGGGAACGTGCGGTGCGCTTGCCATCCGGTCATCGTAGCGTCGGCCACCGACATCGGCGCTGCCAGCCTGGGTGTGACGTGCGGCAATACGTCGCGGTTCCGGTTCAAGGACGTGGCGCCGAGCACGAGCCTGACCCACGGTCGCCCCCGGGACGAGTGATGGTGCCCTCAGGTTGGGTCAACCAGCCGCGGGTAGCGTTAGGCCATGACCTCGTTGGGTCCTCATCCGGGCGCTTCCACCCCCGACGTAAGCAGGCGTATGAGTGTCGCACGCAGGAAGGACACCAAGCCGGAGCTCGACCTCCGCCGCCTGCTGCACGCCCGTGGCCTCCGATACCGTGTGACCTACCCGGTCCCCGGCAGGCCGCGCCGTACGATGGACGTCGCCTTCACGCGCGCGAAGGTCGCGGTCTTCCTCGACGGCTGCTTCTGGCACGGGTGCCCCCAGCACGCCACGCAGCCGCGTGCCAACGCCAAGTGGTGGGAGCGGAAGCTCCAGATGAATGTCGAGCGCGACGCGGACACCAACCAGGTCCTGGCGGGCGCGGGCTGGGCCGTCCTGCGCTTCTGGGAACACGAGGACCCGACGGCGGTGGCGGACACGATCGAGGCCGTCGTCCGGCCCGTTCCGTTCACGTCGAGCCATGGGACGACACCCGACAGAAACCTCGTCGTGTCTCCTGCCCCGGGTAAGGACGTGACCGACCGCTGATGCGGCAGAGATAGCGCCCGGGCATCGCCGGGATGACCGAACGCACCCGGCTCGCCGGTGGCAGCCTCACCGCTAGCCGACCCGACAGGTTACTGGGAGCACCTGTCCGGGATCGGAACATCGACCGCCGAACAGCGGCGACATCGCAGGTGCGACGGATACCGTTGAGCCGTGACGAAGGTACTCATCGTGGACGACGACGCGTTCGCACGCACCATGATCCACAGCATCCTTACCGCCAAGGGGATCGATGTCGTCGGCGAGGCGGACGACGGCGACCAGGTCCCCCACGCCATCGCCCGTCATCGCCCCGATGTCGTCCTCATCGACCTGCAGATGCGGCGGGTGGACGGCGTCGAGGCGATCCGCCGCAACGCATCCTGCCCGGGCGCACCCCGGTTCGTCGCCCTCACGGGCTTCGGCAGCCGGGATGCCGTCGTCAAGGCGCTGGAGGCCGGAGCCGTCGGATTTCTCGGCAAAGACGACGACCCCGACGCACTCGCCGGGCATGTCCGTGCCGTGGCCGACGGCGCCGCGGCCCTCGGGCCGAGCGCGGCGACGACCGTTATCCAGCGAATCTCCGGCGCCCCCGGCGTCTCGGACCGCAAGGCCGAGGCCCTGGCACAGATGGCCCAGCTCACGGAGCGCGAGCGAGAGGTCGCCGCCCTCGTCGCCGGGCGCACCAACCGTCTCATCGCCCGGTATATGAACCTCTCCGAGAACACCGTCAAGGTTCACCTGTCCAGCATCATGACCAAGCTCGGTCTGGAGAGCCGGGACCAGATCGCAGTGATCGTCGACCGGGCTGAAGCTGCGTCGGACGGGTATACGAAATCCGACGCGCCGAGTACCTGATCAGTATGCGTGCCGCCCACCAACGCACGCACTCGGGAAGTTCGGACAGGTCCTCAGCCCTGGAGCGCCGTCACGATCTGCGAGGGCTCCGGCGGCAGGACCGTCCATCCGTGCCCCACGAGACGGACGCGGTCGGCGTCAGTCAGGCCATCGAGGTCCACCAGCACTTTTGGGCCGTCCCAAGCCATTGAGACGATGACCCCTTCGATCTCAGCCCCGATCTCCGGGACGGGCAGAACAGGCTGCAACGCCACGAGCCGCTCTGCGAGGATCCGCTCTTCCGACGTGGTCTCGGGCGACGCGAGCGCGTCCGCCCACACGGTCGGCAGCTGAGCAGCTGCCTGTGGCACGGCTGCCACCACCGCTCGTTCGCCACCTGCAGGTCTCGCCTCGGGAAGGTCGAGCGCCGACGACCCGAGACCTACCTCTGGCGCGGCCGGGGAACCGACGACCGTCAACCGGTCCAGGTACTGATTGCGGTGCTCGCAGCTCGTCTCGGGGGCGAGGACGCAGGCATGGCACGCTGCGAGGTTGAGCGCGTCCGTGCCAGTTGCCCCGGTCTCGGCGCAAACCGGGTCACTCGAACACCACGTGGCGCGTTCCAGGGCGTTGCGGAAGATCGGTGCGAAGTCGTCGCTGGCGGCCAGCGCAGCGAGTCCACCGAGGCTGCCGGCGGAGTCGGACGAGGCGGTGTACAGGAGGATCCCGGCCTGGCCCGGGAGCGCGTAGACGCGTTCGCGGATCGACCCCTGGGGGTATCCGGCGTCAAGGCTGAGCTCCTTGAGCAGCATGTGGGCAAGGGTGTGCAGCGCAATGAACCGGGCGCTCACAGGTTCTGAGGCGATCTTCAGCGCGGCATCACGTGCGATCTGGGCAACGCGGACGCCGGCCTCTCTCGTCTGGGCGAACGCCCCGCCTTCCCAGGCCGCGACAACGGCCTCGTCGAGCCTGACAAAGATCCCCTCGCCCATGACCTCGACGGCAGGCAGCCAGTCGACCTTCTCGGCGGACAGCGCCGCCGTGCGTGCCGAACCGGCCTCCGCCTCGATGGGGGTGACGCGGGAGAACCCCGAGAGCACGCGCACCTCGCGGAGGCGGTTCACCTGCGAAACCTGACGAACCAGGCCGTCGAGCGACGGGTGCAGCCGGACGGGCAAGCACTGGAAGGAGTCGCGCCTCGGACCCTCGTGCCCGGCCTTGAGCGCCTCGTACTCCTGGGTGCGCAGGGCGTCGTCGTTCGGAGCGTCCTCGGCATCGAGGCCGAGACGTTGACGCACGACGTCGATCACAGCGTCGACAGAGAGTTCGGCCTGCCGCTGGATCATGGACCCGATGGCCTGCCGGGCCACGGGCTCGCCCGCATTTTCGTAGAGCGGCTTGAGAGTCTCCCAGTTCTTGGTCACGTACTGTGCCGCGACACTCGACCAGGGCGGAATCGAGATGCTGGAACGCTGCACGGGGAACCACACGTTGGAGGCACCGCGCTGGAAGACCCGAAGAGGACGGTCGCAGTCGGGGACGTTCGGCATGCCGTTGTGCCAGGGTCTGCTTCCCGAACACCTCCTGATGCCCTGCAGCGCTCCCGCGCTGAATGCACCCTCCAAGTTGTAGGGCCGCACGCCGCACGAGCAGGACACGACAATCGACGCGAGCGACGAGGAGCTACCTCTCGACCGCAAGGTCAGGCGATGCTCCGCACCCTCCTCTGCGTCCTGGCCCCGGTGTACCCACTGGAAGTAAGGGAAGTCCTCGATGTGCCCGTTCTCACAGCAGGCGACGAAACGCGACGGCGTGAGGTCGCGTGCACAGTCCGCGCACCTCACCTCACCCTTCTTGCCGCCGAACTTCCAGAACGGCGCGAGGCGCCGGCAGCCGGAGCAGTAATGCCACTCGGGGAAGCGGATGGCGGGGACATCGCCTTTCTTCCGACCGGTGGGCGGCGCATAGAACGTGTTGACGCCGAGCGTCCTGGCGAGCCGCGGTTCCTCGATCGACTGCGCGAACCTGGTGTCCCAGTCGTCGATCCCGCAGATCATGTAGCTCGCATCGGCGTCGGGGAACAACGACCCGACTCCATAGGTAGTCACCAGCTGGCTCTGGCGTGCCTTGGGCTTGCCCGAGACGGCCATCACTTCACTCGCTTTCGCGTCACGATCCGCAGCGTGCTCTCCCGGTCGACGTTGCGCAGGCTGGTCAGGGTCGGCCAGTGGGGTTCGTCCACCGGGAAGATGTCCGCGGCCGAGCCGCCATCGGAGTGCCCGTATGGCGACCCGCCCGCAGGGACCATGAGAGCCCCTTCAGCGCTTACCCACCCCTCGTACTTCTGCACCTGGCCGTCCTTGACGGCATCGGACCAGCTCTCGACGAGCGTTTCGAGGGCATCACGTACCTCGTCCTCCGTCTCCGGCTTAACGGCGCACGCGCGTGCCGCGATGACCTCGACGAGGTCCTCGAAGGCCTCGGACTCGACGGGCACGCCGACGGAGGCGCTGCCGGACGCTCCGGCGACCGAGTGCCGGGCGAGGATCACCAGCAAGCCGTGGAGCGCACGGTCAAGCGCACGGGGTGCGAACGGCGTCGCCCCGGTCGCCTCGACCTGCTTGTACAGCGCACGGTGGTAGGTGGTGAACGACTCGTAGTGCGAGAGGTCGCGCGACTTCGCCGCGTTGAACATCGTGACAACGAGACCCGGGTGGGATCGTCCGACCCGCGAGGTCGCCTGGATGTACTCGGAGGTCATCTGGGGCTGTCCCATGACGCTCATCAGGCCGAGGCGGTCGACGTCGACGCCCACCGAGATCATGTTGGTGGCGAGGACGACGTCGGGGCTCTCGGGGTCGGGGTACGACGCCGAGAGCCGCGCGAGTTCCTCGGGGATCTCGCTCGACCTCTTGCGAGAGGTCATCTCGCGCGGGTCACGGATCTCCCGGACCTGGTGGCCAGCTCGCGCCGCGACGACCTTCATCCGGTCGGGAACGTCGTCGAGCGACTGGATGTAGGCGGCGCCGAGGACACGCAGGCTGTTGAAGTAGCCGAGCATCGTCCAGTAGGCGTCGCGCACCTCGTCGGGGGCGTCCAGATCGGAACCGGCCTGCAGGAGCGCAGCGTACACACGGACCAGCAGCGTGGCGTGGCTGGTCGACGGCGCCATCACCCCCACGTACCGGCGGGTCGGACGGTCCTGAGGATCGGCGTCGACGGCGAAGAAGGAGTCGCCGGCGTCCAGGCCCGGTGGCGGGAATTGCTGCGCCGAGCGGTCGAAGACGGCTTCGACCTGGTCTGTCGCTCGACGGATCGTGGCCGTGGAGGCCACGAGCTTGGGACGGACACCGTCGTCGGACGTCGCCAGGGCGTCGACGGCAGTCTCGTAGAGGCCGACCAGCGTGCCGAGAGGTCCGCTGATCAGGTGCAGCTCATCCTGGATGATCAGGTCCGGCTTGGCGTCATGGAACGCACCAAGGACCACGCCAGCGTCATCGCGCCAGGCGAGCATCGCGAACTTGTCCACCGTGCCGATCACCAGCGACGGCCGGTGCGCGTACACGTCGGTGTCGACGAGGTGCACCGGCAGTCCGTCGTGGAAGTCGCACGTCTCTCCGGGGCACCGGACGGTCATCCTGTCCTCGCGCACGTCCGCGTGGTACGCGTCGGCGGGGAGCGCAGTGCCGCACCACGGACAGCGCAGGAGTTGGCGCGGGTTGCCCGCGTCGCTCGGTTCCTCGCCGTCCTGAATCTTCTTGAGCGCTTTGGCGGCGGCCTTGACGTCGTTTGGTGTCGCTCCCTGGCCGACCCAGAGACCGATGGAGAACACAGGCACGTCCGGCGCTTCACGCCGCCGCCACTCTTCGAGGGCACAGATGAGGCCGGCGGCTCGCTCGAACTGTTGGATCGTCAGGAGCCGCAGCGTGTAGCGCATGACGACGCCCACGCCCGCGCCGGCCTCATGTCCGCCGCGGAAGCGCCGCAGCGCCAGGACGAACGCGATCAGACCGAGGTACGCCTCGGTCTTGCCACCACCAGTGGGGAACCAGAGGAGATCGGCAACGTCACGGTCGGGGTGCTTCGGGTCTGCCAGACCGACGAGGTTGAGCAGTACGAACGCCATCTGGAACGGCCGCCACTGGCCCTCGATGTCGGGAGGCGTTTCCAGCCCGCCCCGGACCATCACCTGCCGGATGCGCTGCTGCTGCATCACCTCGTTCATGATCCGGAAGGCCTGGGCCGCCTGCGGGTCGCGATCTAGCAACGCAATGCCCTCCCGCATGCGGGCGACCGCGCGGCGGGCGTCCGCCAGATGCCGCTTCGCCGTCGGAACATGCCTCGCGTCGAGAACGGGGACACGCGACTCCTGCCCCGCGATCCACTGCTCGTAGACGTCGACCAGGCCGACCAGCGCGCCCCGGTCGTCGTCCGCGCCAAGCGCCTTCATGCTCAGCCGGGGGACGTCGTTCCGATCGGCTCGGGCGAGGCGTAGTTCGTGGCTTGGGAAGAACGTCGTCTCGACCCGCTGGACGAGCGAGCCCTCCTCCCAGGTGACCGCACAGCCGTGCCCGACGGCGAGGTGCCGTTCGGTTCGGTACAGCAGTTCGCCGCTGCGCTCGTCTTCGTCCTGGAAGGCGAGTTCGCGGACCGGGCGCCGGTCGACGAAGTGCCCGTCCGGTGTGGTGACCGCCAGGCGAGGGCGGAACCAGCACAGCGCGTCCGCGAACCCCTTCTCGGGACGGGCGTGCGTGTTGACCAGCACCACGGTGACGCTGACCGCATCGTCACGCTCGGGCCGGATCACGGTCCGCAGCACGAGGTCGTTCGCAACGTCCCACTTCTGATACGTACCAGGACGGGTCACGTCCACCGAGAACGTCCGCGGGTCCTGAGGTACGACCCTCCACAGGCCCTCGTTGCGGGTGGCAGCACGGGTCTCGGCCTCTTCTGGTTCCTCGTCCTCGACGTCGACAGCTGCAGCCCCGTCGCCGAGCCGCGCGCGGCGCTCCTCGGCGCGCTGGACCAGCTCCTCCCGGACCTCCGCCTCCTCTAGCGGATCGACAACTTGACGGTATTGATCCGCCGACACCTCCACCTCCACTGACAAGGTGTCCGCCGCGACCGAGAAAGTCAGACCCATGGTCGACGGATACCGCATGCGGGCCAGGGCGACCGCCGGGTCATTGCCTGAGTCGGTGGCCGTACTCGTGTCGGACTGGTCGTCGTCGCGCACATCCTCGATCGGCTCGTCGGAGCGCGGGTGGAGGATCCCGACCACGAACCGGGACAGCGGCGCCTCGGTCAGGATGTCATCGGCGTCGGTCGCGCCGTACAGGTCCGCGACCAGCGCGTCCACCATCGCCGAGCGAGCCGCGTACCAGGCGTTCACGTCCAGGTCAGTCATCGCCGTTCTCCGTTCTCCACTGCGGGTCGAGCGTCCGCCATCGCACGTCGAGCATTCCCGCGGCCGTCACACCGAGCCACAAGCCGCGACGTCCGACACCATCCCGAGCTGGCTCACCAACGACGGTCACGACGTCCTCAACTCGAGCGCCCAAGAGCTTCGGCCAAGGGAGCAGATCCTTCTTTCGTGTCTCAGCCGGCTTGATGCGTGCCGCGAAGGCCGCGCCGAACGTCTCGTTCGTTTGTCCGACGACGACCCCGGCGTGCAGCAACGTGTACGTCGGGACCCAAAGCGTGGATCGTCGCGGGTCAAGAACGAGTTCCAGGGCATCGCCTGGCCGAACCTTCGTCGCGATGTGCTGCTGCGTCGCTGCGAGGTCTTCGCCCAGCGGGGCCGTCTTGTCCAGGTCGCCGGTCCCGAGCTCGAAACCGAACGTTTGCCCCTTCGTCCGGCCAGCGAGGTACCAGCGCTCCCCCCATAGGAAGGCCTTGCCGCGAGGCCCGTCCACGCGGACGATCCGGTCGCGGGCGCGGGTCAGAGCCACGAAGCGTTCGCGGCGTCCTGCATCGAGGTCGCGGTCCCCCTGCTTCCCGTACCTGACGAAGTCGACGAGCACGACGTTGTCGAACTCCAGCCCCTTCGCCCGGTGGACGGTCGACACGATCAGGCCGTCGTCCTGCTGGTGGATGACCTGGGGCGGGAGCGGTCGGGCGCCTGCAAGCCTCCGCGCCAGGCGGCCGACGTCGAGCTCGTTGCCGCGCGACCCTGCCACCGTCCGCAGCGCCCGCCACAGGTCCGCGGGGTCGTGATGGACGTCAAGCGGACCGAGCCGCTCGAACAACTCGTCGCGTTGGATGGACGCCGGCCCCCAGTCCGCGAGCGCGTCGGCGACCCACCTCGCCAGGACGCGCTGATCCGCCCGTCGTCGAAGCCGTACCGCGCCGCCCGCCTCGGCGATCTCCCGGGCGACGAGCATCGCCTGTCCGTTGGTCGCCGTGAGGAAGGCGGTGGTGCCGTTCCACGCCTGGGCGAGCCGGACGATGTCGGGAACAGTGCCAGCGTGGACGATCTCCGCCTCGAAGTCGTCGAGCTCATCGCTGCCAGTCAAGACGGCCTCGCGGAGTCGTGCCGCGCCCACGGCGTCCCGGGTGCGGGCACGGTACTGCCCCGTCAGGGCCTTCTGTTCGACGTCCCCTTTGCTCGCGGCTAGCGCCAGCAGGTCCGCGGAGGTGGTCATGTTCGACCGGTGGTCGAGTTGGAAGTCGTAGATGGCCTGGGCGAGGTCCCCGAGCAGGCTGAACCCAGCGTCGTCATCCACGACATCAAGGACGGCGAGCAGGAAGTCCGCTCGCAGACCCACGATGTCCTGGGTCTCGTCCACGACGAGGTGTCGCACATCCTCCAGCCGGTCCCAGCCATCGTCGCGAAGGATCCGAGTCGCTTCCCGGACCCGAGCATCGAAGGAAAGACCGGCCGGGTCGACATCGGAGACGTCGCGGAGAATCTCCAGCGCGAGCGAGTCCATGGTCTGCACCGTCACGGGGTCCATGCCCTTGCCGGCGAGGCGCCCCGTCGCCGCGTTGACCGCGGCGTTCGAGAAGCTGATCACGAGGATCTCGGTCGACGGCTCGAGGTCCTCCTCCTCGATCAGGTGCTCGACGAGGGCCGCGACGACCTCGGTCTTGCCCGAACCGGGTCCGGAGACGACTACCTGTCGGGTCTCAGCGGCGATCTCGATCGCCGCGAGCTGGCTCGGGTCCAGGTCGGTCACCCCAGTCACCGCCGCCAAAGGTACTCGAACTGGTTGAAGGCGAGCAGGTCGCCGAACTGCGTGAAGTTGTCCTGCACGTTCACGATCGTGACCTCCTCGGACCCGCCGTTCAACCGACCGCGGAGCCCGCGTCCGATCATCTGCTGGTAGACGTTAGGGCTGAACGTCGGGCGTGTGACATAGACGGCCTGCACCTTCGGCGCATCGAAGCCCTGGGTGAGCACGCCGTAGTTGGTAATCACGCGGATTTTTCCGTCCCTGAACTGCTTGACGTAGTGCCGCCTGGCGGCGGCCTCGGTGTTGGCGGAGATGGATACCGCCGGGACGCCGCGGCGCGATAGCAGCGCGGCGAGCGTGCGGGAGTTCTCGACGGACGAAGCGAACACGAGCATGGTCCAGTCCTCGGGCTGGGAGGCGATGTGATCCACGATGCGCAGCGTGCGGTCGTTGTCGTCACCCAATCGTTCCGTAACGCTGGGAGGAAGCTTGGGAGCCTTCTCGATGTCCGCGATCTCCTGGCTGGTCAGCGTCACTTTCACGCCGTCGAGGATCTGCTGACGGACCCGGGCAAGCACGCCCATGCCCTGGAGCTCCAGGTAGGGGTTGTCCGGGTCGGCGAAGGCGCCGGTGTCGAGCCGGTTGCTGCCGTACCGACTCACGAGTCGCCCGGTCTCGCGCTCGGACCTGCCGCGGAACGGGGTTGCTGTAAGACCGATCAATGGGCGGCGCTGGCTGACCTTGCGGGTGCGCCCGCTCCTGCCGAGCCACTCGAGTGCCTTGGTGTACTCGGAGGTGACCGAAGTGTGCGCCTCGTCGATGATCACCACTGAGGGACCACGCAGCCACTCGTACTTCTCAGGCTCCCGCTCCGAGACGCTGCGCAGCTTGTCGATGCCCGCCACGACGAGCTGGAATGACGACGGATCCTCGACCACTGAGTTGCTCCCCCAGAGCCGCCCGACGTTCATGGCCGTCTCGGGGCCGACGGCACGCCAGATGTGGGTCCAGGTTTCAACCGCTTGCTCGCACAATTCCTCCGTCTGCGCGATCCAGACCAGGGGTTCATCATCGGCAATGTAGCCCTGGCGCAATCCGTCGACCAGGGCCTGGACCGCAACACGCGTCTTGCCAGCGCCAGTCGGCAACGCCACCATGCCACGATCGGAGCCGGTACCCAGGAAGAGGTTCTTGATCCGTTCGGTGACCTTGACCTGGTAGTCGTGCAGGGGCTTGAGTACGGCAGGGCCGTCGATCATCTCCTGCGCCGGGCGCGCGTTCGCCTGGAAGCCGGCCCACTCGGTAGGGAACCCGAGGTCCTCGACCCAGCGGCGCGTCATACTGCGGCCCGTCCACTCGCGCGGCGGCTCCAGGCCATTCTCCTGGAGCGCCGCCAGGATGGATGGCTGCCTGAGGATGCCGACGCCGTGCACGGAGCAGGCAAGGGCCGCGATCTCGTGCGGCGGCGCCTTGCCGCTCAGGCCCTCGACGATGTCGAGGACCTGCTTGGGCAGGCTCCGGCGCAACACGTCGACACCCACGGCAACGAGCAGGCGGTCGCCGTCGGTCTTCGCCTTCCTGACCTCTGCCCTGAGCCTCGTGGTCTTCTGTCGCGCCATGCCGTCGAACACCTTGCGAATGTCGGTGGCCGACATGCTCAGGTTGAGCGCGGTGGAGACCTGTGCGAGAACCTGCGCCGGGTCCGTCGCGGTCACGTGGACGACCGCGCCGTCCCGGCGCTGCGGGATCGGTCGGCCCTTTTGGCCCTCCGGCGTGGCAACGAGCCGTTCGATGCTCCGGCACGGCTGGATCTGGACCTCGTGTTCCGTGACCGGGACAAAGAGCTTCATCGGTGGGTAAACGTCCAGGAGGTACTCAGGCTCGCCTGCCGTAATGGTGACGACCTCCTCCTGCAGAAGATCCTTGCCCCGCTTGGCGTCCCACTCCTCGACGAACTTGTCGCAGTCCGCGTCGTCTGCGAGCAGCAGTGCCGGAACCTGGGCCTCGATCAGCGACTCGTAGACCGCGGGGTCGGTGGTGACACCGATATTTTCCGGGGCGACCTTCTGATAGCGCGCGCCGATCCGTGCCACCAGCGGCAGTGGCTCGTCCGGAAGCTTGAACGGCAGCCAGCCGTAGAGCTTGCCGCGACGAGCGTCCGCTGCCGTGCTTCCGGTCCAGGACTCCGCCCGGGCGGCGTGCGCCTTCCAGGCGTCGGATGGCATCTGGCCGTCGTCATCGGGATCGGTCCTGAGCCGGAGTCTGTCAGCGAAGGGGTCGCTTACGTCGACGGTCGGGAAGACTTCAGGGTCCACCGACTCGGACGCCTGGAACACCTCGCCCGGGGGAAGGATGCCAAACCCTGGAACGTCGAAGGCCCCGTGCCGTGCGAGGAACCAGACCTCGGGTGCGGGCACGTTCAGCCGACCGTAGCTGGAGTTGGTGCTGTGGTGGACTGTCCACGGCGTGGGCATGCCTCGCCGGAGGAGGGATTCCGTCGCGACGGCACGCGCTTCGGCGGACATACCGATGAGCGGCTCCAAGGGCCACGGCGGCATCGAACCCTCCGCGACGATCCGGTCGCGCTGCGGCGTCGAGCCCTTTTGCGCGTTGATGAACCGGTCCACCGCGACGGCCTCGTACGCACCTTGCCAGGGCTCCGGCGGCGTGCTCGGCCGATACCTCGGCTCGTCGACCGCACCGATGCGACGCAGCACGCGAACATCGCCGTCGGAGTGGAACGCAGGGTCGATCAGACGGTCCTGGTCCCTGCCGGTACCCCGCGCGACCAGGCGGCCCTCCAGATACGCGTCGGCGATGCCACGCCACGAACCGTCTGCCGTACGGATGCGGACCGCACCGAGCAGGCCGGCCCCGAAGTCCTCAACGAAGAGCTCGTAAACCTTGTTCTCGTCCTCGATTGTGCGCACGGTCTGCCAGATCCTCTGCCACGTCTGCATCAGGAGCGCCTTGTCGTTCTGGACCTCGGGGGACCTGGCACGGGCGAAGAGGCCGCGGAGCTCGCCGCTGCGGTCATAGACCACGATGCCGAGCACCCCCAGTGCATCCTTGACGCCTGGCTCCTCCACGAGCGCGGCATCGACGAAGTCGTGACCGGCGTCGGTCTCCGACTGACGCACGAAGACCCTGCCCTTCTCCGGCTTGCGGAAATCGCCGTCCTCGAGCCGAATCAGGCGCGCGCCGAGGACCCCCTGCATCGCCCGGGAGCGACGCCCGGAATCAGCGATGCGCTGCGAGTCCTGGGCGATCCGCGCAGCGAGCCGGATGGCGGCAGCCGACGACGTCACTGACCCGTCGGCGACCAGATCCTCCAGCCACTCCGCGATCGACGACGCCGTCGATCCATCACCGCCGACGCCACGACCGGCCCTGCCCGACATCAGCCGCTCGATCTTCGAACGCCGCTCCTGTGTGCTGTAGGCACCCGAGTGGACCCAGCGGCCCTTCGGTGCCGCAGGGTGCTCCGCCCATTCCTGGAGCCAGCCGCGCTCGACCTCCTCGACGAAGCCGGTCCAGCGGAGCTCTGCGGGCTTCCGCAGCCTGCCGGTACCGTCGGGCACGGATGGGATGGTCCGCATGTGCTGGATCACCGGCTCGTTGATCGTCTCGTCGGCCCAACTGCGGTTCTCACGGCCACGCGCCGGGAGGGCGTCGAGGATCCGGACCGGGTCCTCCGTGGACCCGTAAACCTGGACCGCCTCACCGACCAGGCGTGGCAACACCGAGGTCAGGATTTCCTCGTTGAAGGGCGTGTCGAGGATGCCAAGACGGTCGTCGCTGAGCTTCCACGGCGCGTTGACAAGACCGGACAGGGTCGTGAACTCGCGGGTCGGGAAGTACGCCCAGAACTGTCCGACGCCGGTGGTCGGCGGGACCCTGGTGGCGTACTGGACCGGCACGTCTGTCCGGTCCGCGACGCGCCCGGCCTCAGCTCGCGCCCTGGCGCTCGGCTGGTGCACTGCCTCGGCGAGGCTCCAGACCTCCGACGAGTCTCCGACCTCGATCGTGACGGTACTGTCGCCGTTGGAGATCCGGCGGATGACATAGTCGGTGGCCTCCGGGTGCCCGACATCGCCGTCGCCCCGGGCGGCCCAGGTCGTCAAGTCATGGAACCGCGCCTCGCGGATGTGGGAGGCGAACAGGACGAACTCGGGGCGGAACGCCATGAGGCGCCTGCTCACGCCGACGTACCCGGCCGACAGCGGGAGCACCACCGCGGTGCTCGCCCAATCCATCAGCTCCTTCAGGTGCGGGTCAGCAGCCGCGTGGACCTGCGGGTCCAGCACCTGTGCGATCCGCATCATCGGGTAACGCGGCGAGACGAACCCATACCCACGCAGTGTGGACTCGGCCCAGGCCTTGTCGAAGCCGAAGGACACCGACCGGCTGAAGACTCTCGGGCAGTCCGAGATCGCGAGCACTGACTTGAACCCGATGCCGAACCGACCGATGCTGTCGCCCTCCTTGCGGGAGAGGTCGGAGCCCAGGAGCGCGTTGACGCCGTCTGCGCTGAACGGCTCCCCGTCATTCGCCACGTACAGTGTGTCGGTCGTCAGTCGGAGCTCGATCCGACCGCCACCATGGCGGGCAGCGTCCACCGCATTCTGGACGGTCTCCTCCAACTGGCGGTTGTTGTACCCACCCTCGGAGATCCGGAGCTCGTTGTTCGCGTCCTGCTCGACCCGGCTCGGGTCCTCCCTGTAGACGGCGAGACACGTCTCCGTCTGCTCGGCCACGACGCTCGCGAGAGAACTCTCGCCCCGCTGCCACACCTGCATCTACCTCACGGCCTCCCGGTCGATGTTCCGTCCCATATGAAACTCTCTCAGACAAAGGAGGTCGTAGGTGAAGCAAGTACACAGTTCACCCGGGTGATAAACCCCGCCGTACCATCCCGCGCCTTTCGGATGGCGCGGAGCCTCTCACGACCTCGAGGACGACTCTCTCGCAACATTGGAGGTCCTGACATCATCCGATCCGGTGATCGCGGGTCACCAGATCAGGTAGCACCTCTCTGCAGGTGACCGGGCGTCACCCAGCCAGAGAGCGGCTTGACGTCACAGCGCGCCGGACGCCGTCGGGCACCACACGATCGATGACGACACGGGGCGAAGGCCCAGGTGTGAACGCCCTCGGACAACTAATCTCGACCTGTGCCCCAGGTGATCATCCCGTCCGACATCCCCTCTCTCGACGGCAGCTTGCGCTCCCATGCCTGGGCCTTCATCGAGAAGCTCCGGAGGAACGACACCAACCCCGGACTGCACATCGAGCCGATGAAGCAAGCTGCCGACCGCCGTGCCAGGACCGGCCGCGTCAACGACGGGTGGCGTGCCGTCCTGATCAAGCTCACCGGCTCGGACAGCGAGACGCGGTACATCTACCTGGGCACGTACCAGCACGACAAGGCGATCAGGTATGCGCGGAACGTGGTCCTGCAGCGCAACGCACAGACCAGCGGGGCTGAGGTGATCCGCGTCGACCAGGCCGGTGCTGTCGCAACAGGGGTCCCCGACCACAACTCGCACGCCGTGGCCGAGTCATCGGTCGTCCCGGTCCTCCAGGCCCACGGTGTCACCTTCGAAGACCTGATCGACCTGGGGATCGCACCGTTGACCGCCCACGAGGCGCTCGTCGCAACCAGTCCCGACCGGCTCCTGGAGGTTGCGATAGCGGCACCGTCCGCCTTCCAGACCGACGCACTCCTGTGGCTCGCCGACGGTAAGACCGTCCCGGAAGTCCGAGCTGCCTACCGCGTCCGCCCGGTGCCCGGCGGGACGCACCAGGACACGGACGACGACCTGATCCGCGCTCTCGACCACCCGACGTCCCGGATGGAGTTCACCTACTTCGAAGAAGACGACGACCTGCGGGCGGCGATCGACGGCAGCTTTGCGCGCTGGCGTGTCTTCCTCCACCCACAACAACGGGAACACGCGGCAGCCAGGACCTCGGGAGCGTTCCGACTCTCGGGAGGGGCAGGGACCGGCAAGACCGTCGTACTGCTGCACCGTGCCCGATTGCTGCAGCGTAGGAACCCCGCGGCGCGGATCGTCCTGACGACGTACAACAAGACGCTCGCCGCGACGCTGAAGACGAACCTCTTGATCCTCGACAAGGGCGTCGTCCTGGCAAAGAGTCCAGGCGAGCGCGGGATCCATGTCGGAACGGTCGACGCGGTCGCGTGGCACCTGGTCGCCAAAGCCGCCGGTCACGGACTCGACTTCGAAGACGCAGCCCGAATACTCTTCGGTGCCCCGCGGGCGGGCCTCGTGCCCGCCACTTCCACGCAGGATGTCTGGGCCAGAGCGCTGCGGAGGTCCGGCGACGACCTGCCCGAGGCACTACGCAGCACCGACTTCCTCGAGTCGGAATACGCCTACGTCGTCGTGCCCCAGAGGATCACAACACGCGATGCCTACCTGCGCGCTCGCCGCCAAGGCCGGGGAGTCGCCCTGGGGCGGGCGCAGCGGGCCGGGGTCTGGACAGTCGTGGAGACCTACCGCGCCCTGGCAGCCGAGGAAGGCACCACTGACTACGACGAGAAGTCGATGCTCACCGCCATCGCGCTCGACGCGACCGCCAGGGCGGCCGGACGTCGGGTGGCGGACCACGTCCTGGTCGACGAGGCACAGGACCTCACCCCGGCCCGCTTGCTGCTGCTCCGAGCGCTCAGCGCCCCGGGGCCCGACGATCTGTTCGTCGCCGAGGACTCCCAGCAGCGCATCTACGTGCCCCGGACCGTCCTGGCGCGGTACGACATCCACGTGACCGGCCGTTCCCGCCGCCTCGCCCTCAACTACCGCACGACCGCCCAGAACCTCGACTACGCGAGCAGCGTCCTCGCCGGTCACGAGTTCGTCGACCTGGAGGACGACGCGATCGCCGACAGTGGACTGCGCTCGGCACGGTCCGGCCCTGTGCCCGCGTTCTCCCGGCACGCCACGGCGGCCGAGGCGTATGGCGCAACCGCGCGGACGGTCCGTGACTGGCTCGCCGATGGCGTTCCGCCCGAGACCATCGCCGCCCTGGTCCGCACGGGGAACGAGGCCACGGCCCTTCATCAGCGGCTTCTCCGCGACGATCTGCCGGTCCAGCATGTCGGCGCGAAGGATATGCCGGGCGGCGGTCGGGTGGTCGTGATGACCATGCACCGCTCCAAGGGAATGGAGTTCCGCAACGTCGTGGTCCTCGATGCGGCCACAGGTGCCACGCGCTCCCTCGACCGGCTGCCCGAGGGCGACCGACCTGACGTTCAGCAGCGTGAGCGGTCGTTGCTATACGTGGCCACGACGCGCGCTAGGGACCGGCTCTCCATAATCTGCCAGGGCGACGCGAGCGACATGCTCCCGGAGCCGCGGTCCCGGTCCACCGCCACGCCAGCCATCGGAGTTGTAACGGCCACGCCGCAGGAGGAGCGCGCAGCGCTCGCCCGGGAAGTTCACGACACCGTCGGTCACTCCCTCGCCCAGATCGCGCTCCAGGCCTCTGCCATGGAGATCGTGTCCGACTCCCCCGCGGTCCACGAGTTCACTGCGCGGATCCGGGCAGCAGCTCGTCAGGCCGGCGCCGAGCTCCAGGACCTCCTGACCACGCTCCGAACCGGTGCTGACGGACTCGCCGATGTCTCGTTCGCCGATCTCACCGCCCTGCTCAACGGACTCAAGGAGCAGGGTGCCCGCATCACGAGCACCATTGTCGTCTCCGAGGGGCACACCGCGGACCGGACGCTGACTCGCGCCTGCTACCGCATCGTGCAGGAGGCGGTCACCAACGCCATCAAGCACGCCACCGGTCTGCCCGTCAACATCACGCTTCGCGGCAGTCCGAACACCGGCGTGACCATAGTCGTCAACAACCCGCTGCCCGACAACGTCTCCGGCGCTCCCCGTCCACACTCAGGGATCACGGGGATGATCGAGCGCGCGGAGAGTATCGGCGGGACCCTCTCTGCGGGGCCTGCGTCTGGAGGGTTCGTCGTCGATGCCCGGCTCCCCTGGCGTCTGGCCTGACTCGGCTCGCAGCAGTTCACCCTCCTCGAGCGTTCGTGGAAGCGTCCTCCCGCGAGGTCTTGGCGCGCGGCGAACGAGACGCCGGTGTTCTGATGCTCCTATCTCCCCATGGAACTCGGTAAGGCTGTCGTCCGCGCGCTGATGAGCCAGCAGGGTTATCTGGACCGTAAGGACGACGAACTCCGCGTAGCAGAGCCGGCCTGACGTCTCCAGCCATGACCCCCCGCCGCGACCGCCGTCGTACACGACAGCCCGGACACCCCTACTGCCCCACCCGCCCGTCGATCGCCTCCCGCAGCAGGTCCGCATGCCCCAGATGCCGGGCGTACTCCTCGATCATGTGGACCAGGACGTCCCGCACCGGAAGTTGCTCGTCGCGGCGCGGGACCGTCGTGCCCAGGTCCTCCTCGGGGAACGCGTCGAGCCAGGCGTCCGCCGACGCCACGCGGTCCCGCCACGTCGCCCACGCCTCGTCCACGACGGCCGGATCCGCGACCGCGCCGTTGAAGTCCGCGTCGCTGTGCTCTGGCGTGTCGTAGATCTGCTGGACGTCGGGCTGCTGCTTGAGAATGCGCTCGAACCAGTGGTTCTCCACCTGCGCCATGTGGCGCACCAGTCCAAGCAGAGACATCGTCGACGGCGGCACCGATCGCCGCGCCATCTGCTCGGCGTCGAGGCCCTCGCACTTCATCACGAGCGTGAGGCGGTAGTGCCTGAGGTAGTTCGCCAGGGTCTCCTTCTCACCCACGGGATGGGCGAAAGCCTGCCGCGGGTCCTCATCGCCGTCGACCCAGTCGTAGGGGTTGGTTCCCTGGGTCCAGCGCTCGGGCGTCGTCGTCATGGGGTCAGCCAACCGTGGCGGCCCGACGTGAGCAAGCCATTACGCCCGCTGCTGATACAGCAGCCCGTACCGGTCGATCCGCCAGAGCTGTGCCATAAGCAGCAGGACCGTCCCCGAGACGAGCGGCCACAGGTTCAGCGCGACCAGCCCCCACGCGATCAGCCCGAAGCCGACCAGCCCGAGTGCCACCAGGATCCGGGTGATGACGAGGTGCTCGGCGGGCAAGCCTCCCTCGACGTGCATCTGCTCGCCGTAGATGCCGCGCGCCGCCCACGACGTCGGCTCCACCGGCCCGAACACCCGCACGTTCAGCCAGAACAGCCAGACCATCACCAGCGCGACGCCGATGAGGCACCACCAGCCGATCCACTCGCGGCTCCAGACCGCGAGCTCGAACACCACGATCGCGGCAAGCCGCGTCCACACGCTCCAGGGGTTGGCGTGGCGCTTCCAGGTGTCGTCGGTCATGCCGTGGGCACCGGCGACGGCGTCCTTCATGTCCATGTCGGGCCTCCTCGAGGAGTCAGGGAGTGGTCTCGTGTACGACGGCGTTCGCGGCGGGGGTCAGGCCGCGCGGTGTGCCGTCGTCGTATAACCTACTCTACTTTCAGAGGTTTCTGAACACTCTGATCACAGGTAGGGTGGGGCACGTGGAAGCTCAGCACGACCGGCTGCGGGATGCCGCAGAGAGACTCGCCCTGACGCTCGCGCAGGGCGGCATGCAGAAGTCGACCGCGCGAGTCCTGACCGCGCTGCTCTACACGGAGCAGGACACGATGACCTCTGCAGACCTGCGGGAACAGCTGCAGATCAGTTCGGGGGGAGTGTCGGCGGCCGTGAAGCAGCTCCTGCCGATCGGATTCATCGAGCGCGTGCCGGCACCGGGGAGCAGGCGTGACCACTATCGGTTTCGCTCCGGGGCATGGGCAGGCTTGATGTCACAGCAGAACGAGGTGCTGCGGACCATGACCGCCGCGGCGGAGGAGGGTCTGGCCGCGGCGCCGGACGAGTCGGCGACGGCCGAGCGTCTCCGCGAGATGCAGGACTTCTACACCTACATGAGCGAGCAGATGGTGCCGCTGATCGAGCGCTGGCGGGAGCAGTACGAGGCGCGTCAGGGCTCGCGGGCGTAGCCCGTCAGCTGGGCTCGGTCGGCTTGGCCTTGTTCTGCAGGCGCTGCGCGGTTCCGTCGTTTTCCTCGAGGGACTGGCGCATCAGCTGGATGACGTTGCGCACGTCGTTGGCGGCGGCGTTCCACCGTTGTTCCTTGGTGCGATACTCGCCGGAGGCGCCGTCGCCGTCCGCCATCGCGGCCGCCACCTCCCGCTCGATCATCGCCTCCAACCTGGCCGTCACTCGGTCGAGGTTCTCCTGAGCCTGCACCGACGCGTCCGCATCGTCGTCGCGGCGCTCCATGTCGTTCACACCAGCCATCGAACGCACCCCCTGTCTGCTCGACCATCTTCTTCGAAACCACACTGACCGGCCCTCGGACGGCCGGCGATCAGCGCCAGCTTCCCTGCTCCATGGGCCTCCCCATCGACAGAGTTCCTCCGAGACACCCAATCTCGACATCCCGTCCGAGGTCAAGGGAAGTCGGGCAGATCGGTCACGAACTACTCGTCCGTGGCCATGCATGCACCACTTTCGCTGAACGGCGGCTTCACGCCACCCGAGCCCGTTATCCACAGGCCGCCCGTGCGACCCTGCACGGGTACGGCTAGCGTCGATGTCCGTTGCCCATCCGCAACGGTCCAGGTGGATGACGTCGTCAGGGGGTTCCATGCGACCGACAGCCGAACAGGAGCGACCACGATCGGCGGTCTCGCGAGGCCGTGTGCCAGCCGGACACGTCGACGGCCGTACCCTCTTGCCGGGGGCGGCACTTGCCCTTGCTCTGTGTGGGATCGCCGGCTGCACCGGCAACGCGGACGCGGGCCCTTCGCCGACGACGACGGTCGCGGGTGAGCCCACGGCGTCGGCCTCGGCCTCTGGGTCGACGAGCGCTGAGGTCGAGAAGCCGGAGCGCCCTGCGGCGATGGACCGCGACGACGCCGAAGGGGCTGCGGCGGCGGCGGAGTACTTCATCGAGCTGTATCCGTACGTGATGGCGACCGGGGATACGGTGGAGTTCGAGGCTATGAGCCATGAGGCTTGTGGGTTCTGCGCGGATGCGCTGGCCCAGGCCGAGTCGATCCGCGATAACAACCATCAGTGGTCTGGAGGCGAGATCTCCAGCGATCTCGTGAAGACCTACGCGCGAGACGACCTGACAGGGATCTATCCGTTCGATATCCAGGTCGACCAGGATGCCGCGACAATCCTCGACTCAGGCGAGATTGTGTTCCAAGGCGCTGCGGAGAGCCACAACTATCGCGTCGAGGTTGGCCGCGAAGCCGACGCCTGGATCGTCGTCGAGATCGCGCCGCGATGAACCACTTGCATATGACCTCCGCCGTCGCGACGGTTCTGTCGATCGCGACCCCTGTGACGGCCTTGACTGTCTCGACCGATGACTACACCCAGTTTGGGGGTAGTGCTCAGGGACAAAGCGTTAGCGTTGAGGCATTCGAGCCGACGGCTGGGCAACCTGCTCCCCCGCCCAGGTCGGGTACGTCGCGCTCAATTGAGGGCGAGACCGACGCGGTTCCTTCGGCCGGGCCTCCGCAGTCGTCGGTCAGAGTAGGCGGCGGCAACGCCACCAACGTCCGCCAATGGCGGGCAACACCGGAGCTATGTCAGCTCTCTGGGCTCGATGGGGCCGCGCCCGTGCTGCGCGCGGAGTGCGAGGGCGCGGGCCAGCGGCTCGCCCACAACGGCATCGAGTGCGACGCCGGCCAAGAGGCACAAGGCGCCCTCTTCGAGCAGCGGCGGAGTGGCGACTCCTGGACCGTCCCCGAGGTGGTCGAGGAGGAGTCGTGCGTCGACCCCGCCCTGCCAGCACAGGATCAGCCCCAACAACAGCAACAACGCCGCCAGATCGACATCCCCGCCGCAGCCGCCCGCGCCTTCCGGAACATGACCATCGAGCCCAGCACCCTGGCGGTCCAACCGCCCGACGGCTGGACGCTCGTCAACCTCGACACCATCGCCTACGCCGAGGACGAGCCCCGGGTTCTCGACACCAACCTGTTCGGCATCCCGGTCAGCATCCGCGCGGTACCGGACGCCTACACGTGGAACTGGGGCGACGGCACCTCCGATACGGGCACAGACCCGGGTGCCCCGTACCCGAACCACACGGTCGCGCACGCATACTCCAGCCCGGGAACCGCCACGATCACTCTCACCACCACATGGCGCGGCCAGTTCCGCCTTCCGGGCGACCAGAGCTGGCGTGACGTGCCCGGGCGGGCAACGACCACGTCTCAGTCCCCGCCGATAGAGATTCGCGAGGCACGCACGCGCCTGGTGGAGGACTTGAGTCACTGAGCGCTCGGCCAGGTGCACGACCGGGACGCCCACGCCGACGACCGCGCCCATCGCCGGTTCCGCGGCCTTGCGAGTCGTCACAGTGCGAGCAGGCGATCCGGTCACGGTCATAGGACGCGAAGGCTCTGTCTCTGTAAGTTCTCACGGCAACCGGGGCCACGAGGGGTAGCGTGACGAAGAATCGCCGTCCGACACCGGAGGCCCTCATGGGCGCCATGCAGCCCTGGCACCTGCTCGTTCTGCTCTTCGTCCTCGCCATCGTCGTGAGCGTCGTCCTTCTCGTGGTGCTCCTCGCGCGCGCTTCTGCACGAAGCACGCCGCCGACACCAGCCCCACCTTCGGCATCGCGATCAGCACAGCCCACCCTGTCCGAGCTCGCGGACCTCCACGCGAAGGGCAAGTTGACCGACGAGGAGTTCGTGGCTGCGAAGCGCAAGTCCCTCGACCTGTAGCTCCTCTCTCACGACAGACGCTCCGATCCGCTCCGCGATCATCGGCCTCAGTGGTCGACGTCGGCCACGCCCTCCGGCTACGCGGCACCGAGAACTATCCGCAACCACAGGTTGCACATAGCCTCACCCTCCTGTACCGTCATGTGCAACCAATAGTTGCAGGAGGTCGCTATGGATAGCAAAGAGCCAGGAACCATCGAGCGCGAGCTCTACATCGAGGCCGCGCCGGAGATTGTCTTCGACGTGGTGAGCAAGCCGGAACACCTCAAGGAGTGGTGGCCGGACGACGCTCGCTACGAGCCCACTCCCGGGTCTACGGGAGAGATCGTCTTCGGTGACCCCGACGCGGATGGCGGCACCGCGCAGTTCGCCGTCGTCGAGGTGATCCCTCCGCGGACGTTCTCCTTCCGCTGGACGCACCCGGCCGGCGAGGTCGCGGCCGAAGGGAACTCGCTGCTGGTCACGTTCGAGCTGACGCCCCGCGACAGCGGCACGTCGCTGCGGATGACAGAGACCGGCTTCCGCGAGATGGGCTGGGAGATCGCGGTCCTCGAGGAGCAGTACCAGGAGCACGTCAAGGGCTGGGACTACTTCCTGCCGCGGCTTGCTCCGTATGTCGCCACACTGCGGACCCGCCCGTGAGCGGCACCCAGGACCCAGGAGCGATGACGCAGGCCGACGACACCCTCTGGTCGGCGATCGGGGATCCGACCCGCCGTCGGATGCTCGACCTGCTCCTCGCGGAGGGCGGTGGCACGGCCACGTCGCTGGGCAGGCAGCTGCCCGTCACACGTCAGGCCGTGGCCAAGCATCTGGGTGTCCTCGGCCGTGCCGGGCTCGTCCGCTCCGCGACGTCGGGCCGTGAGAAGCGCTACCAGGTCGACGACGAACAGCTCGCACGCGCCGTGGCGCAGCTCGCTTCGGTCGGCTCCGCCTGGGACGCGCGACTCCAGCGGATCAAGCGGATCGCCGAGACGATCCAGCGCACGCAGCAGGAGCACCTGCGGCAAGACGAGCAACACGACTGACCAGGAGAATCGCGATGGACATCTTGCACCGTGTCGGCGTCAAGACCTCGACGCCCGACAAGACCTACGAAGCGCTGATCACCATTGACGGCCTCGCCGGCTGGTGGACCACCAAAACGACCGGCTCGACCGGCATCGGCGACGTCATCGAGTTCCGCTTCCCGCCCGTCGGCGGCTTCGACATGAAGGTTCTCGAGGCTCGGCCGAACGAGCAGGTGGTGTGGGAGGTGGTCGACGGCCCTGAGGAGTGGCTCGGGACGACGATCTCGTGGGACCTCCACCAGGAGGGCGACTTCACGATCGTCCTGTTCAAGCATGCGGGCTGGAAGGAGCCGGTGGAGTTCATGCACCACTGCAGCACCAAGTGGGCCACGTTCCTGATGAGCCTGAAGTCCATGATCGAGACCGGCACAGGCGCGCCGGCGCCTCACGACGTGTCGATCGACAACTGGAACTGACCCGGCGGATGAGGCTCGCCGTCGCGGCGAGCCTCATCCGCTGCACGGCCCGCCCCTCTCGACGCCGGGAGATGTGCCGCACCGCGCCCGATCAGCTGCCAGTCCCGTCACCGCATCGAGGACGGCTGATCGGCCGTAAAGAAGTCTGATCAGCCCCCCGGGACGTGCCACGCTTGGACTTGTGACCTCCTCCTCAACTTCCGCCGATCCCCAGTCCCGCCTCGACGCTCTTGACTGGCCGTTTCACACCGAGCGCCTCACGGTCCGACGGAGCACCATCGAGGACCTCGATTCCCTCTGGAAGTACCGCGGTCTCCCCGAGGTCTCCAGGTGGACGTCGTGGCACCCTGCCGACCAAGAGGACTGGCGCCGCTACCAGGGCGACCCTGCACGCATGGCACGCACGCTCGTGTTCGAGTACGAGGGCTCCATCGCCGGCGACCTCATGCTCATGATCCAGGACGGCTGGGCGCAACGAGAAGCCGCCGACCTGGCCCACGGCACTCAGGCCGAACTCGGCTGGGCATTGGATCCTGCCCTCGGCGGCAAGGGTCTCGCCACCGAGGCCGTTCGCGAATTGATCCGGATCGCCTTCGACGAGCTCGGGCTGCGCCGCGTCACCGCGGGGGCGTTCGCCGACAACGAGCGTTCAACGCGAGTCATGGAGCGAGTCGGTATGCGCCGTGAGGCCTACAACATCAAGGAATCCTTCCACCGCGACCTCGGTTGGCTCGACGGCATCGAGTACGCCCTGCTCGCCGAGGAATGGCGCACCCGCGCGTGACCAGGTTCGGCGCCGTCGACGTCCATTACCTTCCCGACGGCGGCGCGCGAGCGGCGCTCGTCGTGTGCCCGTCGGCCTACGGCGAGATCATCGAGGAGCGCACCGTCGAGGTGCCCGAGGTCGCGGAGTACCGCCCGGGCAACTTCTACGAGCGCGAGCTACCGCCGCTGCGCGCGTTGCTGTCCGCCCCCGACGTCGAGCCACTCGACCTGTTGATCATCGACGGGTACGTGACCCTCACTCCGGACGGCCGTCCCGGCCTCGGCGCCCACGTCCATGCCGATGCCCTCGCTCCGGTCGTGATCGGCGTGGCGAAGACCCGGTTCCACGGCGCCACCCACGCGATCGAGGTTATTCGAGGCACGACGTCGGAACGCCCGCTGTACGTCACAGCGATGGGGGTCCCTCCCGACGACGCCGCTCACCTGGTGCGCCGCATGGCAGGCAACGCCCGCTTCCCCGACGCCTTGCGCAGAGTCGACCGCCTCGCACGATCAGGCTGATCCGTGCGGTCCACAAGTCTCGTGGTCACGAGGCGGAACACGCTCGGGCCCGCGACGACGGTCACGAACCCGCTGCGGGGCCGACATCCCGGATGAGCCCCCATTTACGTGATCTGACCAATGCTGGCTGCGATTTACATCCGGACCCCGCGAGGCGCTAGGTTGGTCACGTAGCCCACGGCCTCGGCATTCCCCCTTGCTTCCGAGGCCGTGGGCTACTTACCCGGTCCGCGCCACCCTGACGGGATGCCTGATCAGTTCAGGATGGTCTGAGTCTCACCGATGCGGATCGCGGTGCTGGCAGGCTGCGGGGGGACGTTGATGGTCCCGGTCTGGCCCCCGCCTTCCCACGTGACCGTCCAGTAGGCCATCGCCGACACCGTCAGGTCGCCCGGGTGGACGTTGTAGCTGGCGGGGAATCCACACGTCGGGCTTGGAAGCGTTGAGTCACGCCCGTCGTACGGCGTGCCAGCGGCATCCGCACCGCGACAAGTGACGGTGGCTAGGGCTTGCCCGTTACGGCTGATCACCCACTCCGTCCGATCAAGCTCACCCCGAGCGCTGACAGTCAGACCACCATCCGACGCCGAACGCTCAATCGGTCCCACCGTGTTCTCCTGACGGTTCGCAACCCAGAGCCAGATCGGAAGCCCAAGCTGACCCATCGATTCCCCGTTCACTGACGACGGTGGCGTGCTTCCGATCTCCCCCATGTCGAGGTTCATAGCCGCAACGGCCCGGCGGGCCAGTTCTTCCGGGGATATAGCCGGACCAGACGGAGGGCTGGGAGCCCACTCGTAGCTCGTGCTGGCGCAGTCAATCCCGTTTATCGCACATTCATATGGAGTGCACTCGAGGATAATACCTTCGGTGTTGCCCTCCCAGTAGCTGGAATCCTTCGGCGGCTGCGGATCAGCGGCGCGCACGTAGCATCGATTGTTCCACGACCCAAATTCTGTTGTGCAAGGAATCGCTTCGCCCTGACGGTGGCACGTCGTCTGGCCCTCTCCGCCGCCGGGATCACCACCGCCATCGTCGTCCCCCGGTCCCCCTGGCTCGTTCTCGCAAATGGTCACAATGCTCCCGTCCCCGTTGACGACCTCGCGACAGTCCGCCTCAGTAGACGCCGCAGGCACAGCGAGTCCTTGCAGCAAGATCCCTCCAAGGGCGACGGCTGCGATACGCTGTCTCAACATGCTCGCTCCAAGTCTGGATCCTCAGCGATAAGCGCCCAGTTGTTTCCTTCCCCTTGGTTGCGCAAGGAGTAGGTAAACATGTAACGCGGCGGAACTGAAGCGTCACGGGGAACCGCCTCTCCGTCACCGCCGAAGGTCCTCACATCACCAAAATCGATGCACGCTTCGAGGTCGACTTCTTCTGAGCCTGGAGTGAAAGGCTCATAGTTTGTCGCCCTCATCGAAACGATCACGGCCGCACCCTCCGTGCGAGTCCCGCTCTCTCGGTTCGATTGGTATACTTGAGTCATAGCCCACCAGGATGACGATGTCCCCCAGAACGATCCTAGTTTGTCTTCCCAACCTCTATACCCGTCGTTTGCCACAGCAGCGAGAGTCGCGTAGTACTCCACCAACCGCGCCTTCGCGTCCGCAATGTTCTTTGCCTTGATCTGCGCCGCCGTGCTCGGTGACGGCGACGCGGAAGGCGAGGGCTCCACGGCCTCCGCCGTCGTCGGCGAAGCGGACGGGGAGGGCTCCGGAGAACCGGACTCCGATGGGCTCGCCCCGAGGGCTCCCTGGATCCATCGTCCCTCGCCAGGGCCGTAGGCGACGACCAGTCCGACCGCGACGAGCGCGATCACGCCCAGCACCACCGCGCCGACGCGCAGCGGGGTACTGAAGCTGTTCGACATCCTGAGGCCTCCGGCTGGGATCGGGGGACTTGTCGGTGTTGCTAGACCTAGTGTCCGTGTCCAGCGCGAATGCGCCACCGGGCACCGCGTACAGGGTCCAGCAGAAGGTCCGTGCCAGGCAATAGGTAAGGCGTGATACTTCACAACATCTCGCCAAGAGCGGACGCGCCGGGCGGCAGTTCCTATCGGACCGCGCAGCAGGTCACGCAGCGACGACAAGACTCTCACCTAAGGACATCATACGATGGTTTTCCACAGCCACCGTTGCGGATCCGCACCCAAGATGCGACCGGGCTAGATTGCTATGACGATTGTCGTATGACGATGACGACCACTCGCCCGGCCACCGTGGAGCCCGTCGGGTACACCGAGTTCTACGACGCACTCCGCACCCGGCTGCGCGAGGGGCGGCTGCGTGCCGCTCGAGCCGCGAACGTCGAGTTGCTGCTGGTCTACTGGCGCACCGGGAGCGAGCTCATCGCACGCGACGGCAAGTACGGCTGGGGCACCAAAGCCGCCGAGCGCATCTCCGAGGACGTCCACCGCGATTTCACGGCCAAGGGCTGGACGGCCGGCGACGTCGTGCACATGCGGCAGTTCGCCGAGGCATGGCCGGAGCACGACGCGATCGCACGTGGGTCGGTCGGGCTGCTGCCCTGGGAGCACATCACGGTCCTGCTCGACCGGCTCGACACCCGCGAGGCCCGCGACCGCTACGCGTCCAAGGCGATCAAGCACGGCTGGTCCGCGACGACGCTCGCGCATGCCATCGAACACGAGCCGCGCAGGCGACTGACCGAGTGCCTCGTCGATCGCCGCGTCCCGGGCGGCCACCAGTTCGACTTGCCTGACCCATGACGCGTCCCCTGACCCGCCGCGCCCACCCGGCGCAACGCGCACGCCGTTTCTGCTCGCCGACGCGGCTACCGCCAAGAGCCCGGCGCTCCGTCCCGGCACGCCCGCCCGGCTGGAGCGCCGCTCCGGCGTTGCGGGGCGGCGCCATGGTGTCTTTCACGCGACGCCACCGCGATCCGACGGCAGGGCGCGTCCCGAACCCTGCCTCCCCACGGGGGAGCGGCCCGGTACTCCCGTCGCCAGCCCTCCTGCCCGGGATGCCGTCCGCCACTCGTCGTGCTTGAGTCGTGTCGCACGCTCCCCCCGATCGGCCGCACCCGGCAGCGGCCACGCACAGATGGGAAGCGAATCTTGCACACTTCGAACCGCCCCGTCCGAGCCCGACGCCTGCCCACGCTTCTCGCGAGCATCCTTCTCGCGGCAGCGGGAACCGCCATCGCCGCCGCACCCACGGTCGCCGCACCAGCCACCGAACTCGAGTCCGCCAGCGTGCACCAGAACCGCACCATCGGCATCGTGGGTTCCGGATTCACGCCGCACGGCGAGGTCACGTGGCGCCTTCTCGCCCCGGACGGCGCAGTCGCGTCGACCGACGCAGGGCTCGCCGACGACGACGGCAGGGTGTACCGCCAGGTCACGCCCACCACGACGACGCCTCCGGGCACCTACACCCTGGAGATCACGGACGGCACCACGAACGGCGTCGCCCACACCACGCTCCTCGTGCTCCCGGCGGCCGAGGCGCCACCGCTGCCGGTCACGGTCACGACGGAACCCGGCTCCGGCGGCACCACCCTGGTTCACGCGTCCGGCCTGCCGAGGGGCGAGGCTGCGGAGTTCGCGCTGGCGCACGAGGGCATTTCCGGTCTCTCCCACGTCACGACCGTCCGCGCGGACCACGACGGCCACGTGACGATCCCGCTCGACGCGAGCGATCTGGGCGGACTCGACTGGATCGCCTTCCTGAACACCGGTGACGGCTGGTTCACGGACGGCACGGCGGTGTCGGCGCCGCCCTCCGGCCCGTTCCTCCACTTTCGTGACGGCATCGCGCAGATTCACGAGGGCCGGATCACCCGCGTCTCCGCCCACAACCTGCCGGAGCACAGCACGGTCACGTGGAAGGTGCTCGGGCCCGGCGGGTCCGACGAGGGGACCTGGGAGGGCACCGCCTTCGACGGAAGCGACTCCCAGTGGCTCACGGCGCCGTCGTGGATGGAGCCGGGCATGTACACGGTCGAGCTCCGGACAGGATCGGACCCCGGCGCCACCACCCTCGCGTGGGCGGCGTTCGAGGTGCTCCCCGCCGCGGACGCGCCCCCGCTCCCCTACACCGTCGAGGTGGGCAGCGACGACGTGAAGCGCGGCGACGTCGTCACCGTCACCGTCCGCGGCGGCGGAATTCACGCGGGACTGATTCCCGTGAACCCGATCACCGACCGCTCCGTCTCGGAGGACCTGAGTCAGCCGGACGAGATCGGCCGGCGAACCGCGGACCTGGACACGTCACGGCTCCCCGCCGAGTACGACCGCTTCTACGTCGCCGTGCACGACGGCCACACCTGGCACCTCACCGGAACCGAGATCTCCGTCGGCGGCCCGTGACGCGGCCCGCACGAAGCCTCAGCGATCCTTGCCCGCCGCGTCGATCTCGCTGATCAGCTCCTCCGTCTCCGGCTCCGGCTCCATGTCGAGCTGCTCCAGGTGATCGCGGAGGCGATCGATCAGGCGGCCGGCGGCGTCCATCCGCCCGCTCGCGTACTCCGTCCGGATCGAGTTGCGCCACGAGCGCTCATCGGCCGGGTCGGCGATCCGCCCGACACGCGACGCCTCGCGCGCGACAGCCAGGTCGCCCTCGGCGAGCCCGCGACGCGAGACCTCGTGCGCCACGTCGACCACGCCGGCGGCCATCTCCTGCATCAGCACCTCGGCCCACACGTACTTGCGCGGTGGCGTGTCCTGGAACGGCACCCCGCGCACCAGTTCCAGCGCGCGGCGCAGGTCGTCCAGCGGCGCCGCCGTCAGGTCAGGGCCCACCAACTCGCAGAACAGGTCCCAGTCCGTCGTCACGCCGCGTAGCCGGTAGCCGGCCTTCTCCTGATCCACCTGCGACCCGTCGTCGGTCGACCAGTAGCGCGGCAGGTACTCGAAGCCGTAGGCGTCGGTGCCGAGCCAGCGTCGTGCCCGGGAGACGGCACTCCGCCGCGTCGCGAGGTTGGGCTCCCGCGAGGGCCAGAGCGCCCGTGAGATGTCCGACCCTCGGGCACCGGGATTGAACGCCAGGAACGCGACGAGTTCCATGGCCTGTCGCTGATGGCTGGCGGGCAGGTCCGTCCCAGCACATCCCGCGAGTTCGACGGTGCCGAGGACCCGCACGACGGGGGTCCGCGCCGGCTGCGGCTCCTCCGGAACCTCCAGGTCATCGTGCACGACGGCGGTCGTGGTGGCCACGGTGTCGAGAGTGCCGTTCTCGTCGGCGGCGGATTCGCCCTCGTCGAGGGACTTCACCCAGGGGTTCGCGCCGTCGTCCCATCCGCCGGCCCCCTCGCCCGCATCCGGGCCGTCGGGGCCGACGGGTGTCACCGGCACCGGCGCGACGTCCGAGCCGGTCGGGTCTCCGGCCAGGTCGACCGCCGCGGCCCCCGCCGAACCTGAGGTGGGCCGCGCGTCCACGCCCCCTCCGGCTCCCGCGCCGACCTCGACCGCAATCTTCTCCGCCACCGGAGCCTCCACGACATCCTCTGCAACGACTTCTGCGTCGGCGTCTGCGCCCGTGCGGGCGATCTCGTCGAAGTCCGGCAACGCCTCCGGTTCGACCAGCTCCGGCTCTTCCGGAGCGAGGTTGCGTGCCCATGCCGGGCCGGCCACCGGCTCCGGGTCGCCGAGCAGCTCGAGCGCCTGGACGTAGGTGTCGGCGTCGAGCTGCTGCGGGCGCACGGCGATGTAGGCGGGCACGAGAACGCCGCGAGACTTGTCGCCTCCCGTGAGCTCGCCGCTCAGGTCGAGCATCCACTCGCCGATCTCCGCACTCGACGTCACCGCCGCGATACCGACGCCGGGAACCCGCTCGACCAGGCCCTCGAGCCGGGTGCGCTCGGCGGTGCCCATCGACTCCCCGACCAGGAGGATCTCCGGCGTCCAGGCGTCCATGGCGAGCCCGCGGCCGCGAGCGTCGGACAGGTCGACGGCGCCGACCTGCGCGAGCGTGCGATCGACGTCGGCGGCACGCGCCTCCAACTCCCGCACGATCCCCGCGACCGACGGCACGTGGCGGATGCGGCCCGTGTCCACGACGCCGGGCAGGTCGCTGAGCGCACCGACCACGGTGACCTGGAGGTCGTCGGCCCACAGCGATGTGGCCAGTTCGACCGCGAGCGCCGCGAGAGTGGCCTGCGCCGCGATGTCGCTCCCGCGGATGTCGAGGCAGCCGACGTTCTCGAGATCGACCATGAGGTGGGCGTCCTCGTCGTCGTGCCCGAGGGTGACGAGCGACGGATAGGGCGACTCCATGAGGTCGGGGGTGGCCTTGTCGCTGGCCACGGCCGGGTTCTCGCCGGCGGGCAGCTGCCAGACGTAGCGGTCGGTGGTGCTGACCCACGGCGGTGGGAGTTCGGCGGCGCGGTCGAGGTACAGCTCGATGAACTCGCCGGACTTGAGTCGCGCGACGCGGACCCCCGGCAGGGCGAGGCCTCGCTCACGATGCCAGCCTGCGAGGGTCCGCAGCGCGATGTCGACCTGTTCGCGTCCGAGCTTGTCCGAGACGGCGCGCAGGTCGGTCTCGAGTTCGGCCGACGGGGAGCCGGGTGCAGGCAGCGCGATCCGCTCGCCGGGCCTGCGCCGGCGGCGGGCACGATCGCGGCGGGCGGCGAGCAGTGTGAGGATCCCGGCGGCGAGGAGGCCGCCGACTCCTGCGGCGGTGCGGACGTCGAAGGCCTCCAGGAGTTCGTCCGAGAGGCTCGCGTCGACGAGTGCGGCGCTGATGGCGGGTTCGGGCTGCGGGGCCGCGGCGGAGGCTGCCTCCGAGGACTCGGGAGCCGCGACGCCGGCCGGACCCTGCGTCGTGGGCGCCGACTCGGCGATGTCGGGGGCGGCTGCCGCAGCCGGGTCGAGGCTCGGTTCGCCGGCGAGGTCGTCCGGCGTGACCTCCTGGTAGGCGGGAGCGTCGTGCGCGTCCGTCGTTCCGGCGGTGTCGGGCTGGTCCCGGCCTTCGCCGGGCGTCCCGACGTCGTCCTGGCCCGAGGCCTCGTCGACCGCGCCGCCGGGTGGGACGGCCGCCGCAGCTGTCTCGTCGTCCTGCCGGGCGCCGGCGCCCTCCGTGGCGGGAGCGGACTCCTCGATCTCGGGGGTCTCGGTGTCCAAATCCTCGACCTTGTCGAGCGCCGGCGCCTCCTCCTCGGGAGCGGACTCGGACCCCGGGGACGACGCGCCGTCGTCCCCGGAACCCGACTGCTCGTTCGCGGTGGGGACGGTCTCCTTCTCGCCGCGCTGCGCTCCGCGCGGGGCGGGATCGGTCGTCTCCTCCGCGGCCGCGCCGTCGGCCGTGGGCTGCTCACCTGCCTCGTCCGCCGGTCGATCCGCCGACCGGTCAGCGGGGACCTCGTCGGACGGAAGTCCCTCGTCGAGGGCGTCCTCGTCCACGGGCTCGTCGACCTGCTCACCCACCGGTCCGGCGCCCTCGGACGCGTCGCCGTCAGACGCGCCGTCCTCCTCCGTGGCGGGGTCGCCCGCGGTGTCGTCCCCCGCCGCATCGCCCGCGGCGTCGGCGTCGGATGCGGGGTCGGCGCCGGCGTCGCCGCTCTCGTCCGCGACGTCACCGGCCCCCGTCCCGGAACCCGATTCCCCGGTGTCGGGTTCGGGCGCCGGCTCGACGTCCGATGCCGACGTCTCGGCCTCGTCGGCGGCCGGGACGGTGACCTGCCAACCCGGGTAGATCAGGTCCGGATCGGTGAGCCGCCGACCGTCGGGCTGCGTGGTCGAGCGGGATGCCTCGTACAGTTCGGGGTACTTCGCGCCGTCGCCGAGTTCCTCCTCGGCGATCCCCCACAGGGTGTCGCCCCGCTGCACCGTCACGTCGCGCGTCCCGGCGGGCCTGACCTCGGAGACCGGCGCGACGTCGCCCGCCGGTGCGAGGTCCTCGGCGAACGCCGCGTCGACGGCCTGGTGCACGGACGGCCCCGACGCGTCGTCGGGCAGGGTCAGCACCCACCCCGGCCGCACCCAGTGCGATCCGTCGAGGGCCCGCCCGTCGTCCTGCTGCGCTCCGTAGTTGAGGTGCGCGATCTCCTTGAACCGTGTGCCGTCGCCCAGCGTCTCCTGGGCGATCCGCCAGAGGGAGTCGCCGGGCTGCACCGTGTAGGTCTTCCTGTTCGCGTCCGACGACGCCCGCGCGCTCTCGGCCTTCGTCTCGGCTCTCGTCTTGGTGAGCTTCACGGGTGACGCCTCCGGCCCGGCCGCCTGGCCGCCGTGGCGGTCGGCGTTCGCAGGCGTGGAACCCGCCGTGGGGTCCGCCGTGCCGTCGCCCGGGTGCGACTCCAGGACGCTGCTCGCGACCGGGTCCGCCGACCGCCCGTCCACCGGGTCCACCACCTGTGAGCTGGCCACCGCCTCGCCCGTGGTCGGCGTGGCGAGCACCATCGCCACCACCGCACCGACCAGCACGGCGGCGAGCCGCTGCTGCAGCCCCAGGCCGCGCAGGCGCGGTGCCCGCACACCGCGGACCACCGCCACGAACTCCACCAGCACCGCGAGCGCGAAGGTGGCCCACGCGACCCAGCCCACCACCGTCACCAGGCTGAGCACCACCTCACCGGTGACGTCCGGAGTCGACATCACGGAGACGAATCTGGCCCACGACAGGTCGCCGCCCAGCAGCGGGACGCCGAACGCCCACAAGGCGATCGGAATCCCTACCACGAGCGCCAGCAGCAGAGCCACGGAGAGCACCCCGCGGACCACGCGGCCTGCCAGGCCACCGGCTCCGGGCGCGGGCCCCTGGGAGGAGGCGCCGCCGGATGCCTCGGACGGTGTGGCCGCTGCCTTGCGTTCAGTCGTGGTGCTCATCAGGATCCCTCCTGGGTGATACCGCGCACGGCTCTGGCTTCCGCGGATCCCTCCGCGGACAGTGAGCGGATGCCGATCAGGGCAAGGAACTTCGTTCGGTAGGTGACGGTGGTGCTGACGCCTATGGAGGCGTTCTCGACGTAGTCGACCTGGCCGGACACGCCGGCCGCGGCAAGGTGGGCCTGAGCGGCGGCGACTGCGGCCGCCTCGTCGAGCACCGGTGGGCGGCCGTACTGCGCCTCGGAGATGTCCTGCTCCTGTGCGCCGGCGCGCGCGGCCTGTTCCGCCGCGTACTGGGCGTGGTCGGCCGCCTGGAGCCGCCCGCCGCCGTCGACCACCAGCCCGATGGCGATGATCAGGGCGGGCACGAGCCCGGCGACGAGGATGTTGATCTCGCCCCGCTCCGCGCCGTCACGCCGGCGATCGGCCCCGCGCCGCCGGAGGGAAGACGCGAGGACACGCGGTGCGAGCCCTCGCGACGGCCGGGCCCGGTGGATTCCGAGAACACTGCCCACGTCAGCCCCTTCCCCGGTAGGCGTCCAGCACCGACGTCCCCGTCGCGTGCATCCTCCAGGTACCCGGGGCTCCCGGAAGGCCGAGATCCGCGAGCGGGACGTCGCACGCCACGTCGACCCGCACCTCGCCCACGGTCCCGAGGGGCAGCAGGAAGGCGTCGAGCACGGGCTCGACCCTCGTGAAGGTGCAGGCGATGCCCGAGTTGTCGAGCGTGGAGTGCGCGGTCTGGGACGCGGAGACCTCTGCCGTCGCGGCCGTGCGACTGATCGACGCCGACCTGGCCGCCTCGTTCGCCGCCGACTGCACCGCGCCCTGGGCCAGGACCATCCGGCCGGCCATGACCAGGAGCATTGCGATGAGCAGGACCATCGGGAAGATCACGGCCGTGTTGATCGCGACGCTGCCCTGCTCCGCGGTGTCGTCGCGCGGGTAACCGGCCCTGGACGGCCGGAACGGCGGCGAGGACCCGCGAACGCGAGGCAGAGGCGACCGCGAGGCCTGCGCCCGGCGGCTCCGGAGGACACCGCTCATGGGCCCACCGCCGGCGTGAAGCGCTCGACGGGACCGGTCGCGGTCTGCTCCACGCGTAGCCCTCGGAACCCCGGAACCAGCGACGGTGCGAGCCCCTCCACGGTCGCCGTCGCGACCTCCTCGTCTCGATCGACGAAGACCTCCACCGAGGCGAACACGTCCCGTCCGCGGTCGAGTCGCGCAGCCGCCTCGGCGTACCCGTCGGCAATCGTGCCGTTCTCGAGCCGGGCCGCCTGGACGGCCCCGTTCGCCACCGAGCGCGCCACGTTCTGCGCGTGGAAGTAGATCACGCCCTGGACGATGCCGAAGATGAGCAGGAGCACCACGGGGTACGTGATCACCGTCTGGATGGAGGCAGCGCCTCGCTCCCTCTCGGCATCCGGCCCGGCCGGCACGCGAAAGGGTGGTTCTCGGCGTGTGCGCTGCCTCACTCATCCCCCGCGCACTAGATCGGTCATGTAGCTCTCCACGAGCCCCTGGATCGCCAGGCCGAGCCCGACGGCGATGCCGAGACCGACCACGGACAGCACGACGACCTCGATCGACTCGAGGCCCGCGTCCTCGGGAAGGCCCTGACGCCGCGCGGCAAGGCGCGTACGCAGCTCGGAGCCGCGCTCCGCGAGCCGTGCGGAGGCGCGGCCCATCAGCCCGCGGGCCCCGTTCGCGCGCAGGTGCGCCCGGACGGCGACGCCCGCGACCGCGTGGACCGGCCGGCCGGATTGGTGCTGTTCAGTGGACATGGCAACTCCTGGGGTGCTCTCGGAATCAACAAATGGGCAAGATCCGGTTCGTGTGACACGTGCGACACGAGTCTTCGCCGAAATTCTGCGGCTGTGAAGTCCTTGCCACGAACTGTCGCCTGCTGTTCGCCGACGGCGTCACGCCCGCGGGAATCCGGCCCTCACGGAAGCTGCTCGAACATCGTCACGCCGATCGGGAAGATCAGCATGATGAAGTAGACGAACACCGTCAGGGTCCCCGGCACGGTCATGCGGACCGTCGCGTCGTGCGCGATCTGCTGCTCGACGTCGAGCTGCGCGTCGCGCATCGCCGCGGCCTTGGACTGGAGCTGGTCACGAATGGCCGAGCCCTGCGTACCGGCGAGCTCGACGATCGACGCCACCTCACCCAGCGCGTCGACCTCGACCTCTTTCCCCAGGTCCCGCAGCGCCGTCCACGGCGGCTCACCCTCCCAGCGCCCGCGCTCGAGCGCCTCGGCGATCCGCCGGAACGGCCAGGACTCCGCCACCTGAGCGGCCGCGAACGTCGCCTGCGTCGCGCCGGCACCGGAGATCCGCTCGATCGCCAGGAGTTCCAGGTAGGTCGACACCGCGCGCGTGAACTCCTGCCGGGCCTTGCGCGCCTTGCTCCGGGCTTCCAGGTCCGGGAGGAACCACGCGCCGATCGCGAGCACGAGAGCGGCACCGAACGGCAGCCCCGCGGGCAGGCCGAGGTTGAGCAACCCGGCCATGAGCCCGATGAACGGGACGCCCACCAGGACGACCACCGCCCCCAGGGTCTTGGATCCGTAGTGCTCGGTCGCGGTCTTCCCGATGAGATCGAGATCGGCCGCACTGGGCCCGGCCCGCATGAGCATCGGCAACGGGAGCCGCCGCTGCGCCCAGGCACCGAACCGCTGGGTCACCTGTTCCGTGCGATTCAGCCCGGAGCCGTCGTCGTCGGACACCTCGATCGAGGCGAGCTTGTCCTCGCCGCTGAGGCGATCGAGGGCGGACTGCAGGCCCGGCTGCGTCGGCACGAGCGCGCGGATGACGAGCCAGAGGCCCAGCCCCGCCACGGCTCCGGCGATCGCGGACGGCCAGATGCTGCCGAGGAACATCACGCGCCCCCCTCGTGCGGCAGGAACCGCGGGATCGGCTGCCCCATCGAGATCCGGCGCATCCACAGCAGGCAGGCGCAGTACGCCGCGAACAGGGTGACGGCCACGATCTGGCCGACCGGGGAGTCGTACCCGTCGAGGTATCCGGTCATCGCCGTGCCACCCAGCACGACGAGCGTCACCACCGTCACCCACCGGACCGTCGCCCGGCCGGTCGCGCGCTCGGTCTCGAT
Organism: Myceligenerans pegani; assembly: GCF_014892515.1. GTDB lineage: Bacteria > Actinomycetota > Actinomycetes > Actinomycetales > Cellulomonadaceae > Myceligenerans > Myceligenerans pegani. Next base: position 54,728 of record NZ_JADBGR010000102.1, on the reverse strand, counting down.
CTCCCGCCGGGCCCGCGCCTGTGCCGACAGCGACTCCGCGAGCTGTTTGAGCGCGGGGGCGACGGCACCGGTGCGGTTGGCGGATTCGAGGATGAGCGCGGAGGCGATCATGTCCGACGAGTAGTCGTCCATCTCATCGGCCCAGCGATACAGCGCGGGCTTGATCGGCTGCCGCGCCTCCAGTCGTGCGACCAGCCGCGCGAGCGCCGGCCGCACGGACGGCGCCGCCGACGACAGCGTCGCCGCGATGCCCTGCTCCAGCCCGACCGCGCCGCCGCTCAGCACGCCGATCAGCGAGCGCACCCACGCGGTCAGGTCGATCAGCTTCTCGACCTCGCTCGACTGCGTCGTGGTCCGGAACAGGGCCGGCAGCCCCACCACCATGACCGGCACGATCACGGTCAGCGACCACCAACCGGTGAAGATCCCGACGACGAACCCGGCGCCCGCGCTGACCAGCACCGTCCGGCGCTTCGAGTACAGCGGCCCGCCCTCGTCGAGTCCGAGCAGGCGCAGCAGGCCCTCGAAGGGCTTCGTGGTGGTGGACGACGGCGGTCGCGGGGTCTCCTCGCGCCTCAGCATCCCGACGACGACGAGCCACGCGCCGATCCCGACCGCGAGACCGGCGGCGATGGCGAGAAAGGTGGTCATCGGCGGGTTCCCTTCTCGCGCCGTACCCCATGCCCGATCACGGCGTCGCCCCCCAGAGTCCCTCGTGGAAGTTGAGCAGGTTCGGGTCGAACCCGACCGCCTCCAGGTCCGCGAGGAACGACGGCGTGTGCGCGGGCACCGCGCGGCCGTCCGGTCCGGGGCGGAACACGTCCGTGATCGCGACCGGGTTCCCGGCCTCGCCGCGGGTCACCTCGATGACCTCCGAGACGTAGCGCGTGCGCAGCCCCGTGGCCGGATCGATGTCGACGCGGAGGAACACGATGAGGTCGATCGACTGCGCCACCTGCCGGTACGCGTACGTCTCGCTGAGGGTGCTGTCCTGCACCGCCATACCGACAAGGCGTTCGACGACGTCGCGGGCGCCGTCCGCGTGCACGGTGGACAGCGAGCCGTTGCCCATCTGCATCGCCTGGAACATCGAGACGATCTCCGGTCCCCTCACCTCGCCGACGATGACGCGGGAGATGTTGTGCCGGAGCGATTCGTAGACGTTGATGTTCGTGTCGATCTCGCCGACCCGGCGGCCCGCCGTGTTCATCTCGCCGGACCCCTCACGGGTGCGGAGTGCCACGACGCGGCGGTGCTTCTCCGGCTCGAGGTGCAGATAGAGCTCGTAGTCGGTCTCGATCGTCGCGACGGACTCCCACGGCGAGAGGCTCGCGCAGAGCGCGCGGAGCAACGTGGTCTTCCCGCTGCCCTGGCCCTGACCCGAGACGACGATCGACTTGCGTGCGCGCACTGCCGCGGTGAGGAACTGCTCCAGAACCGCGTCCACGGTGCCCGTCCCCCGCAGCACGTCGAGGTCCACCGACTGCAGGCGCTGGAGACGGATCGTCACGCGCGGCGACGGCACCACCCAGCCGACGGCCGCCAGGCGCACACGGCCCGGCAGGTCCAGGTTGAGAAACGGGTTGGCGCGGGTGAAGGAGCGCTCGTTCGCCGGATCGCGCGCGGCGAGGAACTGCAGGAAGTCGATCAGCTCGCCGTCCGAGTCGGCGATGGGCTCGGTGTAGACGCGTCGGCCGTCCCCCATCAGCATGAGGACCGGCTGCGTCCCCGTGATCTCGATGTTCTCCACGTCCGGCGTGTCGATCAGCGGCTGCAGGCGGCCGAGCCGGAACAGCGCATCGAACAGCGCGCGCGTGATCTCGACCTGGTACTCCGCCGTCCAGGGCCGCTGCCCGCCGGAGAGCATCGCGTCGGTGCGGTCCCGGACCACCTGCTGGATGAGCTCCTGGCCGAGCGCCTCGCGCTCTTCCTCGTCGAGCTCTCGGGCGGCCAGCGCGTTGGTGAGGCGCGAGGAGACCTCCCCACGAAGGCTGTTCACCTGACGCCAGAACTCGGAGTCCCGCAGCCCGCCGGGGTTCGACGCCTCCAGCGTCCGTACCTGGCGTCCGCCCGCGACCCAGGCATCCGCTCCGTCCCCGGCCGCCGGGGCGGACGGCTCCCCTCTCCGCCCGCCGTCCGGTCCGCGTTGCGAGGCGGGACCGGGAGGCGCTGCGCCCGGCACGCCACCCGGGCCGCCCGACGGGCGGGCGTCGGGCGGGGCGACCGGCCGGATCGTGGTCGGGATGGCGCCGGTCCAGGGACCGGCAGCCAGGCGGCGGTCGCCCGGTTGCACGTCGGCCGGGCGAGCTGCCGGGGGTGCCGGACGACGACCCGCGGCGACCGCACCCACCGCTCCGCTCAGACCGGCGGCGGGTGACGATGCGCCGCGAGGTGCCGGGACGCCGTCGTGCGCCGGTTCCGCGGACCCCGTCGGGCGCCCCTCCGCCTCCGGCTGCCGGGCCCGCCGGGGCCCTTCGCCGCCGAAGATCGGCAGTCCTTCCAGATCGTCGCGCTTCCTGCTCATCGCCCAGCCCCCCCGATCGCACCGTTGCCGGCCGACGCGCCGCGTGCGGGCGCGCTGGTGGAGAAGCGTTCCCGTCGCGTGGCGGTGCGCTCCTGGATCGCCGTGATTACGGGACCCGCGCTGCGGACCAGCGCCGACGATCCCCACTTGCGACCCGTCGGCGATCCGACCGACAGCACCTCGGCGTTCACCGGGTCCCACGCGATCGACCCGACGGACCCGAGGCCGAGCGTCCTGGCGATCTCCTTCGCGTCGTACGGGCGCCCTGGGCCGATCGTCAGGGTCGCGAGGTTCGTCAGGTCACGGGCCGCGGCCTCGACCACTGACATGCGCGACCGGACGAGTTCGCGGCTGACCGCGATGTCGGGCAGGCGCGAGCCCGTCGTGAGCACGACCTGATCGGCGAGACGCAGGAGCGGCTCCCGGTCGTCGCGGCCCGTGGGCCCAAGGCGTCCGAGATCCACGATCACGTCCATCCCGCCACGCTCCAGTGCGACGAGCTGATTCGCGAGCGCACCCCAGAGGTTCGCCACCGACGGGGCCAGGTGCGGGGACACGATGCCCGGCAGCAGCTTCTTGTCCTGGTTGTGCTGGACGAGCGTGAGGGTCTGGTCCCACAGGGCGGTCTCGAGCTCCCCGTGACTGTGCGCGATGGCGAGCTGGCTCAGTCCGCGGTCGTGCGCGAGCTGTCCCCGGAAGTACCCCGCGAGGATCGACGCGCCGGCGAGATCCGCCTCGACGAGCAGGACCGGCCGAGGCCAGGAGATCGCGAGCACGAGCGCTGTCGTGGTGGTGCCCGGCGAGCCCTTCGCGTTCGCGAGTGCGACGAGGGCCACGGGATCACCCGTTCCCGTCGGTCGAGGCTCCGCCGTTCCCCGCGCCGGTGTCGCCGTTCCCGGGGTTCCCGCCGGTCTGGGAGTTCCCGCCGGTCTGGGAGTTCCCGCCGGTCTGGGAGTTCCCGCCGGTCTGGGAGTTCCCACCGGACTGGGAGTTCCCACCGGACTGGGAGTTCCCGCCCGTCGCAGCATCGCCACCGGTCGCGGCGTCTCCACCAGGCGCGGCTTCTCCTTCGGACGCCGCTGCGTCCAGGACGAGCGCCACCCGTCCGGTCGCGGCTCGCGCGGCGAGCGCCGCCGCCTGGTTGCGCGCCACCTCGACGTCGACGACGGTCTGGTCACCGACGTCAGCCCTTTCGAGGGAGACGACGACGGCGGGGATCGCGAACGGTTCCTCGACGGGCGCGTCGCCACCACTGACCGGTGTCTCGATGATGCGGACCGGGTCGCCCGCGTGCAGCGTCGTGCCCGCGGGCATCTGGTGGGGGCTGAGCGCGATACCGACGATGGACCTGCCTGCGGCGGGCTCCAGCTCTGTCACGTAGCTGCCGGCGGTGAGCAGCGAACCTTCGAGCAGATTGACATCGGCGAACTGCCCGGCGACATCCTCGAGCGCCGACGCGTCCACCGGCTCCAGCAGGGTGGGGCCGGTCGGCAGGTCGACGGGGGCGAGGTCGCTCGCGGTGATCTGCTCCCCGCGGTCGATGTCGCGCGTGACGGCCAGCACCTGGCGCGTCTGCCCGAGCATGGTGGTCAGGGAGACGGACGCGAGGATGCCGACCGCGACCAGGGCGAGGCCCAGCGCAATGACGGCGGGGCGGCGACGGGCGCGGGTCGGTTTCGGGGGCGCAGGGGCCTTCGGGCCCACAACGCGCGCATCCTTGCCGGTCGCGGGCGGGATCGTGCCCCCGCCTGCGCCGGTGCGTCTCGCACCGACGCTCGTGTCACTGCTCACTTGCCGTCCCCTCCCGGTCATGTACTCCCGCAGGCAATCCTGATGCACGCGGGCGAACCCGGCAGGTTGAACGGTAGCCGGATGACTCGGGGCAAGGGAAGGTCAACGGAAGTTCACATGCTGTGGAGAAGCCCTGGACGTCGAGTAAACCTCAGCAGTGGCGTTGACCTGGGCAAACACGGCGCGAAGGAAGTTCACCCGCTCTGCGCCGATTTGACCGCCGCCGCTCGAACGGGGCGACGAGCGATCGGACTCGGCGGGAGCCGATCGGACACGACATGGGGGGCCGCCGACTGGAGGCGGACGACCCCCCATGCCAAGGGACGGGGCTGGTGTGGAAACCCCCGAGAGTCACGCACCCCCCAGTGGTTCTCCCGATGCCGTTCCACGGCCCTCGTCCTTCCGCCCGTCCGGTGATCCCCCAGACAGACCCCCGGTGCGGACGGCTTCGGCCAGTCGGCGAACCGCTCGGCTCGCGCGCTGGCGAAGTGTGGCGTGCGAGATGCCGAGCTCGTCGGCAACTCGCTTCTGGTATGTACCTCTCCCCGCGCCAAGTTCGGCGTACTCGGGCAGCTCTGGGTCTGGAGCGTAGACGCGGGCGAGGAGGGACGCTTCTTCTCTTGTGATAACGCGGACGTCGATCCCCCACGCGATCACGTCGAGCACCTCGCCGGTCGTCCCGAGCGACGCGCTGGCCAGCGAATACACCGCAGCGTGCCCCTGTTCCTCCGGCTCGTGGCGCTCGAGATGCGGCAGCACCGCCGCGTCCGTGGGGATCTCCTCGACGTGCGGCGCCCTGCTCGCCCGGGTACCGCGCGCGAACGGCGCCTGGTCCCCGACCACCCGGGTGAGCGTGTGACCCTGCAACCGCATCGCCACCTTGTCCGCGCGAGCGAGGTCGTAGTGGCAGATCGCGTCCCACATCGCGGCGGCCGCTTCCTGCTCCAGGTCCTGCACGTCGCTGTAGTGGCGGCGTGACCGGCGCACGATGGAGCGCACCGCCGGGAGCATGCACTGCAGCACCGCCCGGCCGGCGGCGAAGCTTCCCCGCGCGTGCTCGACCAGGAGCGCGTGCAGCACCGTGTCGGCCTCGTCCGAGGTGAACCGGACGGGGCGACCGTCGGCCAGCCCGGAGAGTTGCGGGAAGCGACGGCTGAAGCGGTCGATCTCATCGGCGAAGGATCGGGTCGCCACGAGGTCGGCCCAGTCGTGATCGAGCTCGGTCATGAGCGTGCCGGAGGCAGCTGAAGACGTGCCTGGCATGGACGTGACTCCTCGGTCGTCAGGACGGCGCGGTGCCGGAGCGCTGGTCAGCGCCTGCCGCCCAGTGCAGCCGAGGACTGTTGCCCGCTACTGTTGCCCGCAGATTTACACTTGGTGTGATCTAGGTCACATTTGCTCCTTGATCGGCAATCTCCGGGTCACACGAACCCCTGGTAGCCCATTTGTTCGGGGTGACGACCGACAGCAGGAAAGACGGACCGCACCGGTGACTGGGAGAAGCACGATGAGCAAAGAACCCACCCCCGAGCTCCACCACGACGACGTGACGATGGAGCTCCTGCGTGACACGGCCGAGGTGCACGCCGTCCGCGGAGAGGTCAAGCCGGTCATCGACGCGCTGGTGGCCGCCCTCACGCAGGATCCCCTCGGCAACGACGACACCGCGCACAGGATCGCGGACGCCCTGGAGAATCCCCGCACCCGCAGCGCGCGGGCCGCTCGTGCCCGGCTGTCCCGCGACCTCTCGAACGGACTGCCCGACGAGGTGCGCACGCGATGAGTTCGCTCCTGACCGGGCGACGCGGCAAGAGCAACAAGAAGCGCACGGCGTCCCCCTCGGCCCTCCCGGCGCATCCCCAGCGCGCCGCGGAGGACGCCGGCGCGCCGCCGTCGGGCAATCCCTGGCAAGTGGGCGGCCCGACGCCGAGCGGGAACCCGGCGCGCGCGGCCGGCGACTCCGCGCCGCCGCAGGTCGTGGAGTGGTCCCAGGGTCCGGCGCTCGCCTCGAAGGCATGGACCGCACTGCTCGTGCTGGCACTGGCCTCCGGTCCGGTCGCGCTCGTGTGGGCGGTACTCCGGCCCGAACCCGTCCCCGTCGCGTCCGGCACGACCTCGGCCGATCAGGCGGCGTCGGCCGCCGCTGCCGAGCGCGCCGTGGAACTGACGGAGACGTGGCTCCGGGCGGACAGGGACGACCAGGCGCTGGTGGCTTCGCTGACGGAGGCTTCGGTGGGAACCCTGCCCGCCACCGGTCTCACGATCCGGGACAGCTCGGTCGCGGCGGTGGCCGCGGGCGATCCGGGTCCCACGGGAACGACCTGGATGATCACGGTCGGCGTGGACGTCGCGGAACCCGCGCCCGGTACGACCGTGCCGGCCGCGGACGACGGGTCAGGACAGGACGAGTCCTCCGCCGACGGCGACGGATCCGGCAACGGCTCCGGCGAGGCGTCGGAGACCACCGAACCCGTACTCGTGTGGGTGCGCCGGTACTTCCAGGTGCCCGTGACCGTGCAGCGCCCCGCGGACGAGGACGAGCCGCTCGCGGTGGCCGCTCTGGCGCTGCCGTCCCCGGTTCCGGGGCCTGCGGCGGCCGATGCGCCGGGCCTCGACTACCCGCGCACGATCGCCACCACGTCCGACGCCGGGGAGTCCGTTGCTGCGTTCCTCGGGGCGCTGGTGGCGGGCGAGGGCGAGATCACCCGCTACCTGCGGCCCGGTACGACGATCCAGCCGGTGACGCCGCCGCCGTACACGGCCGTGTCCGTGACCTCGATCGGCGGTTCGCACGAGATCTCCGACAACCCGCCCGACGGCGACGGCACGCACGCCCTCGTCACCGCCGAGCTGACCCGTCCCGACGGGGAGAAGACCACCGCCCAGTACGTCCTGACGCTCGTCGCGCGGGACGGACGCTGGGAGGTATCCGGCCTGGACCAGGCCGTCCGCACCGAGACCCCGGTCGCCGGCTCCGGCGAGTCCGGTACCGAGTAAAGGAGAGGGAACCATGTTCACAGAGCTCTTGACCGCTGCCCCGGAACTGGTCACAGCCGCCCGGACATCCGGCGGCGGAGGCTTCCTCGATCTGATCACCGTGAAGTCCGAGGAGGTCAAGGTCGCCATCGAGTCCGTGACCTTTGTGATCGTCATCCTCATGGTGGTCATCACCGCGGTGAAGACCAAGATGTCGATCGCCGCGATCATCATGTCGGCGATCGTCGGCGGCATCGTCCTCTGGCTGGTCAACGGTGGTATCAACGTCACCAAGGAACTGACGGACGACGAGTTCAGCATGCCGGCGGTCGTGAGTACCACCACGGTCTGACGCGGCGCACGCACGAAGGGGGCAGTGGTGGACGAACCGGAGCTGGAGACCGCGAAGTTCTACACCCGGGCCCGGCGCATCCCCATGCTCGTGGGGAAGATGCCGAGCGGGGGGCGGATCTGGGGCGGTCCGTATACGATCACGCAGGTCGGAGCGGGTTTCCTCATGGGCCTCGTGCTGTGGCAGACGACGCCGTTGTGGGCGCACCTCGGCGGGTTCATGAACGTGCTGCTGGCAGCGGGAATCGTGGTCGGCACGGTGTGGCTCACCGGCAAGATCCCCAGTACCGGCCGCAACCCGGCGACCTGGGTGATGGACGCGCTCAACCTCACCACGAGCCCCGGACGCCTGTCCGGCGGACGTCTCGTGGTCCAGCGACCACGCACGATCAGCCACCGGGTCATGGTGCTGCTGCCCGACGGCGATCGCGCGGCGCGGCTGGCGCGCACGCGCGGCTGGACGGGCGCGGATCTGGTGCCGGTGGACGACGTCGACCGACGCGAGGTCGCCACGGGCACCGGTGAGATGCCGCTGCCGCCCCTCACCCCGACCGACCTGGTGCACGGCGACGACCGGGACACCGCAACCCTGACCGGCGTCGGTGAACTCCTCGCAGGCAAGCTCCGCAGGAAGGACGGCTGATGCTCAGCCACATCTCCGCCCTGACCGACGGCCTCATGTGGACCCGTTCCGGGACCGTGTGGGCCGTCTGGCGGGTGTCGCCCATTCCGTACGCCTACCAACCCGACGACAAGAAACACGCCGCGCGGCGGCATCACACCGCCCTGTACCGCGCGTTGCGTGGCGAGTCCCTGCACCTGGGGCTGGTCGCGGCGACGGATCCGGTCTCCGTGGTGGAGGCGATGGTCGATGGCGTGGACGTGGCCGAGCACGAGGCGTGGGCAGCGGAGTGCAACGCGACCCTCGACTTCCTGGAGCACATCGAGATCGGCCGGAGAGTCCACTGGATCGCCGCGCCGCTGCCGAACCCGGGCGCCAAGGCGGTCCTGGAGCCGCTGCAGGCGAGCTGGTCGGCGCTGAAGGACCAACTGATGCTGCCCCGGGCGGTGCCGTCGAAGCACGCGATCGGCGAGCGCGCGGCGCAGGCGGAGCTGCTCCGCAAGGAGATGCCGTCCGCGTTCGACCCGCGCCCGGCGTCGGTGGCGGAGATGGCGTGGATGTTCGGCCACGCGATGCAGCGCGGCCTGGGCCTCGACACGGACGTCCCGGTGCACGGATCGCTGGACGCGGAGCTGCACCTGACCGGGTCGTCCGTGCTGCCGGGGGCGCTGATCGACCCCGCCGGGCAGACCGACGCGAGCAAACGGCTGACGCCGATGCAGATCCTCAAGCGCCCGTACGTCAAGGTGATCGACCCGGAGAACCCGGCCCGCGCGTCGTACCAGTCCACGCTCGTGGTCAGCGACACGCCCTCCGGCGGCATCGTGTACCCCGGCTGCGAGTGGATCGGGCGGGTGGACGAGTCGAGCGTGCCGTGCGACTGGGCGATCCGGATGACGGTGCGGTCCCGCGAAGAGGTGACGGGCCGGAACCGGCGCGCCGTCCGTACCCTGAACGACCAGTTCGACCAGCGCTCCGAGGAGGAACGCGCCGGGTCGTCGCTGGACAGCACCGCTCGCGCCCTGGGCGAGTACCAGGCGGTGATGGACGCCGACGAGCTCGAGGTCGAGGTCGACGCCACGACGATGTTCACGGTGTCGGCCCCGGATCCGGAGCAGGTGCTCGACGATGCCCGGGACCTCACCAAGTACTTCGCGGCCATGCAGTTCAAGCTCCGCAACGACCCGACGGTCCAGGCGGCCCTCTTCGACGCGACCCTGCCAGGTATGCCGACCCCGCGCGCCGTGCGGGAGTACTCGCAGATCACGACGGCACGCTCGTTCGCCGCGGCCGTTCCGTTCGCGACGACGGACCTCGGCGACAACTCCGGATCGTTGTTCGCCCTGGAGATCAGCAACGGTGCCTCGCGGCCGAACCCCGTCTTCGTCAACCTGGGCGGCGCATCCGACAAGCTCGACGTCGCCCTCGCGATGGGCTTCGTGGGAGAGCTGGGGGCGGGCAAGGCGCTGGCCCTCGACACCCCGATCCCCACGCCGAGCGGGTGGACCACGATGGGTGAGCTGGCTCCCGGCGACCGCGTGCTCGACGAGAACGGGACGCCCACCGACGTCGTCGGCGTCTCACCGGTGATGCAGAACCGCACCTGCTACGAGGTCGAGTTCTCGGACGGCTCGACGATCGTCGCCGACGCCGACCACCTCTGGACGACAGTGCCTCGTACGGCCCGTGACCGCCAGGCCAGGCTGAACGGCAGGCGCAGGCAGGCGGGTGATCCCACCGTCGAGTTGTCCGACGTCACCCCCGGCCCGAGCGGCCCTGGCTGGTTCGAGCACGGGACGGTCGCGACGACGGAACAACTGCGCTACTCGCTCGTGGCAGGAAAGCAGCTCAACCACGCGATCCCGGTTGCCGCGGCCCTGGACCTTCCGCCGGCCGATCTGCCGGTGCACCCCTACTACCTCGGGCTGTGGCTCGGGAACGGCAACTCGTCGAGGTCTCACGTCACCACGGCGGATCCCGAGGCGCTCTCGATCGTCGAGATGTGCGGATACGAGGTCACGAAGCTGAAGGGCGAGCACGACTACGCCGTCGCGCTCCCCCACGAGACCGACGACGCGTTCGTGCCCGAGGAGCGCGCTTGTCTTCACTGCGGCAGCGTCTACACCGCCCGGTACGAACAGCGCCGCTACTGCGGCAAGGCGTGCGCCGCCGTCGGCCAGCGGGCCGGCATCGCCCCGCTGGCACCCCTTCCGTGCGCCCGGTGCGGCACGACGATGGCCACCACGAGCACCGGTCGCCGGTGCGAGGCGTGCCGCCGGGCCTCGTCGCTGACCGGGCGGCTCGGCGCGCTGGGGGTCCTCCGGAACAAGCACATCCCCGCCGTGTATCTCCGTGCCGGGACGGTCCAGCGGAGATCCCTGCTCGCCGGGCTGATGGATTCCGCCGGAGCCGTGTCGGCACAGGGCGCGGTCGAGTTCACCGACACGAACGCACGTCTCGCGCGAGATGTTCTCGAACTCGCCCTGACGCTCGGCCATCGTGCCGTGCTCGGTGCGGGCCGTGCCCGACTCAGCGGCCGCGACACCGGCCCGAAGTGGACCGTGGCATTCACGACGACGGATGACGTCTTCACGCTCCGACGCAAGGCCGAGACCCAGCTGGAGCGAACCGCATCGGCCGACGCGGCGCGGGACCCCTACCGCTACGTCAAGGAGATCCGTCGCGTCGCCTCCGTGCCGGTCCGGTGCATCCGGGTGGCGTCCGAGTCACACCTGTTCCTCGCGGGTGAGTCCATGATCCCGACGCACAACTCCGTCTCCATGAAGTCAGTGGCGATGGACAACGTGGACCGCGGCGCCACCCTGATGGCGGTCGACCACACCGACATGGGCGAGTGGGGCATCGCCGTGTCGGAGATCCCCGGTTCCCAGGTCGTGGAGATCGCCGAGGACGCGCAACGCTCGCTCGACCCGTTGCGAATCCTCCCGTCGGCCCAGGCACCACGGATCACCCGCTCGTTCCTCACCGTGCTGCTCAGCGTGCAGACCAAGTCGGAACAGAACGTCTTGCTGTCCAAGGTGCTTCAGCCTGGTTACATGGCCCGGCACGGGGTCACGTCGCTCGGCTCGCTGGCCCGGCACCTCGAGACGGAGTGCGAGCTCCCCGGCGCCCGGCTGCTGGCCGACGAGATGCGCATCTTCTCCGAGCTCGACTTCGGCAGGGCGGTGTTCGACGACGGCGTGCCACCGGTCGACCTCACGGCTCCGGCCATCGTGCTGCACACGCACAAGATGCAGCTGCCGTCCAAGGCCGACCTCGAGCACGGACACCTGTTCGCCGAGCTGAAGGCCGAGAAGGTGTTCGGCCGCGCCGCGTTCGCGCTCATCGCGGCGCTCGCCCGCTACCGCTGCTTCGCCGATCGCACGCGGCTCGACATCTTCGCGGCGGACGAGGCCGCCAAGACCATGTCGTCGCCGGAGGCGGCGGAGGAGATCGGCATGTTCATCCGCGACGGACGCAAGCACAAGGCTGCCCTCCTCCTGGGTAGCCACGACGCCGAGGAGGACTTCGGGAACGAGGTCGTGCGCGGGCTCATCCCGTTCCGGGTCCTCCTGCGCCACCGCGACGAGAACCTCGCGCGCCGCGGCCTGCGCTGGTTGCACGGACTCCCGTCGGACTCCCCCGTGGATCCTCAGCTCGTCAAACTCATCACCGAGGGCACCGCCCCCGTCATGGACGCGGCCGTCGGAGTGCCCGAGGAACGCCGGGGCGAGTGCCTCGTGCGCGACTTCCAGGCGCGCTACGGCCGTGCCAAGGTCATGGCGCCGCTCGTCGAGAACCGCGCGGAGACCGTCAAGACCACGCCCACCAGTTCGACGGGAACGGTGGTCCGCTCATGATCGGGGCTCTCATCGACGCCGCCGTGCACAGATCCGGCCACCTCGGGACCGGGGGCGTCGGCTCCGCTCTCCGCTTCGCCGAGGAGGCCGACGACGCCGGCTCTGCGGGCATCTCCGGACTTCACCTCGAGGACACGAGCGGCGTTTCCACCGATCGCTTCGTCCTGCAGTGGGACACCGGGCCGGCGTGGAATCCGATGAACGTCGACTCCGAGATCTTCTCGACGCTCGCCGGGATGTTCTGGTCCTGGTACCGCGACATCGTCGCGGTCCAGATCTGGGTGCTGGACTGGGTGCTGGGCATGGACTGGCTGGACTACGTGCTGTCCCCGCTCGCCGGCCTGAGCCTCATCGTGCAGTCGATGATCGCCCAGATCGGACTGCTGAGCCTGACCCTGATCATCCTGGCGTTCGTCGTCGGGTTCTGGCTGCTCAGGGGGCGGTACGCGGGCGGCTTCATGGAACTCCTCATCGGTTGCGTCATCGCGGCCCTGGCGACCGGCTTCCTCGCCAACCCGATGGGCACCATCGGGGGCGAGAACGGCGTCATCATGCAGTCGCGCGACGCCGGCATGGACATCGCCACCGGCTTCGCCACCGAGGGCGCCTCGTTCGAGCGCGACACCGCGGCCATCCGTGACGGCCTCAAGGGTCAGCTGGTGGACACCCTCATCCGCACGCCGCACCAGATCATCAACTACGGCTCGATGATCGACGACACCCGTTGCGAGGGCACGTACACCGACGCCGTCGGCACCGACGACGCCGTCGAGCGCATCGGTGGCTGCGACGACAGGTATGCCGAGTCGGCCCAGCAGATCGACGCCCCGAAGGTGGTCTCGACGCTGAGCCTGCTGAGCACCGGCTTCGTGTTCCTGCTCCTGAGCGTCGTGATCGTGGGCGGAACGCTGTTCGCCGTCGTGCTGCTGGGCTGGTCGGCGATCAAGCTGCTGTGGCAGCTGCCCGTCGGAGTGGTCTCCAGCGGCACCCGCGCCCAGCTGTTCCGCACCTTCGCGAGCATCGGGCTGGGCTGCATCCTCGTGGCGATGGCGACGATGTTCCTCGTCGCGTGGATGCAGATGCTGCTCGGGTTCTACGACGCGACCGACGGCATGCCGTTCCTGGTTCGTCTGTACCTGTTCAACACGCTCGTCGTGGCCGGCGCCGTGTTCTACGTCCTGATGGGCACGAGCGTCCGGGCCGGACTGCGGAACCTCGCCGACAAGCTCGCCACGGCCGGTGTCCCGTCGCAGGTGGGCGAGCCCCAGGCGATGCCGTGGGCCAACCAGGCCAAGTGGACCGAGCGCTACAACAAGGCCAAGGACTGGGCCGGGATCGGCCTCGGGCCCGCACCCTCGTCCGGGAGCGACGCGGCGGGATCCGGCGGCGACTCGGGAGGCTCCGGTGCCGACGGCGGCGCCCCCGCGGCCCCGAACCCTGCCGGCATGGATCTGAGTGCCGGAGGGGCCGGCACCGCGGCAGCCGGCGCGGCGGCCGCGGGCGCAGCGGCCGGAGCGGCGGCGGACCGACCCGACAAGGAGGCGGCCCCCGCCGACGGCTCGAGCGGCACGGACGGCCGCGATCCCGCGACGACGAGCGCCCGCGCCGCGGGCGAGTGGTCCGACGCCGCGAACACCCTGCGCGAGCAGGACCGGGAGCAGATCCCTGCCGTCGTCGGAGCGCAGGAGCCGGGGTCGGACGCGAACGCGCACGACAAGCGCACGGATCAGGCCCCGCCGCGTACGGAGTCCGAGAAGCTCAGGGATCGCATGGCGAACGCGACCCGTACCGTCACCCGTACCGGCCTGCAGATGGGTGCGGCGGCGGCGAGCGGGGGTTCGTCCGCCGCGGCGGTCGGCGGGGCACGCGCGCTCGGCTTCGTCAGACGCGCCCGAACGGTCGGAAGCGCAGTACGCAGCGGTGCGCGCGCCATGTCGAACTACTACCAGCGCCGCGCCGACCTGGAACGACGACTGGGCGGCCGCGGCGCACGGCAAGGCGGTGCCCCTCCCGGTGTCGTGTCGTACCCGAGCTCGCGTGACCTGAGAGATCTGGGCCGTTGATGCGCAGAGTGGTGATCGTGGTGGTGACCGCCGTCGTCCTCGTGGTGGCGGCGTGGATCGGCTGGCCGCGGGACGACGGCCTTGGCCGGAGCGACGGGATCGAGAACACCGGGAACGTCGCCGAGCAGGACGGCCGGCAGGACACGGCGACCGCCCCGGAGGGCGCCGATCCCTCCGCTGAGCCGCCGACGGACGCGGTCGCCGAGGGCGACGTCGATCCGGGCGACCCGGCGCTCGAGGTAGTGGAGGAGCCCGAGTTCGACGCCGACGGGGCCCCGACGGAACAGGTCGAGGCGACCTGGGACGACGACGTCCGGACGGCCGCGGTCTCTGCGGCGACGGCGGCCGTCACCGCGTTCTCCGACGTCGATCAGTCCGCCGAGGCCTGGTGGCGGGGCCTCTCGCCGCTCCTCACCCCCCAGGCACGGGTGGTGTACGAGGACGTCGACCCGCGGAACGTGCCGGTGCGTCAGGTGACCGGCCCCGCGTCCGTCGTCGACGAGTCCTCGACACTCCTCACGGAGGTCACCGTGCCCACGGACGTCGGCGCCTACACCGTGATGCTCGTCCGGGCGGACGGCGGCTCGCCGTGGCTCACGGAGCAGATCAGGCCACCGTCGTGAGCGGGTCGCGGCTGGCGAGGCAGGGCGGCCGGCTCGCGGCGAGGGCGCTGGGCAGGGCTGCGAGGCGGGCGGCGACGCCGGGCCGGGGTCCGAAGAAGGACGACCACACGAGACGAGCGCTGCTCGTGCTCGCCGTGCTGGGAGTGGCGACGCTCGCGCTGCCGGCGGCGCTGGTCGGGATGGTGGTGCTGGTCGCGGGAATGATCGGCGGGCAGCAGTCCATGACCGGCGGCTCCGGGTGCGGGGTCTCGGGGTCGGTCGTGGTGGCCGCTGGAGACGGTGCCCAGCAGGCTGCCGGCGGCTTCACCGCGGAGCAACTGCAGAACGGAACGGTGATCGTCCAGGTCGGCGCCGAGCGCGGAGTGCCGGCGAAAGCACAGGCGATCGCCCTGATGACGGCCCTCGGCGAGTCGGGCATGCGAAACCTGACCTACGGCGACGACCGATTCGGCGTACGGAACCCCGACGGCTCCCTGACCTCGTCGATCGGGATGTTCCAGGAGCAGAAGTGGTTCGGGACGGTCGAGGAGCGACTGGACCCCGTGGCGTCGTCGGGCCGCTTCTACGACCGGCTGCTCGCGGTCGAGGGCTGGCAGGCGATGGAACCGACCATCGCCGCGCACAAGGCGCAGCGGAACGCCGACCCGTACCACTACGCCAGCTACTGGGACCGCGCGCTGCAGGTGATGCGGCTGGTCAGCGGCGCGGACGAACAGGATCTCGAGGCGTTGTCCGCGTCGATCCAGGGGGCCTCACCGGGGGCGCCGTGCCTCACCGGGGCGATCGGTCGGGCCGCGGTGAGCGCCGGTGGGTGGGCGAATCCCGCGGTGGGCACGAAGGCGTCGGGCTACGGCCCACGGAACACCGGCATCGCGGGAGCGTCACGGTTCCATCAGGGACAGGACATCGCGGCGGCCTGTGGAACGCCGGTGTACGCGGCGGCCACGGGCCGTGTCGTGATCTCCGGCGGGACGGGCTGGGGCACGGGGAACACCATCCGCATCGAGCACGGGCTCGGCCTGGACACGACCTACGGGCACCTGCTGACGGGGACGAACCTCGTGTCCGTCGGGGACATCGTCGAGGCAGGGCAGCAGATCGCGTCGATGGGCGGTGACTCACGGGTCGACCCGGCCGGTGCGGGCACCTCGTCCGGTTGCCACCTCCACTTCGAGGTACGGATGAACGCGCAGGCCGTGGATCCCGAGCCGTTCATGGCACAGCAAGGCGTGACGCTCGGGACCGCGGCTCCCGCGCAGGTACCGGAACCGATGGAACCGGGTGACGAAGGCACCGACCCGGCCCAGGCGGCGCCCTGATCCTCCGGCCGGCGGGCGCCGCGACGCCTCGGGTCGCATGGGTGCCGTGTCCCGCAGCGGCGGAGTCGCCGTAGCCGCGTCCCGGCGCGGCGGAACCTCTTGCGCGCGACCGATGAGTTCTGCTCGTGGCAGACGTCTCCATAAACAGGTCGCGCTCGTGGGAGGGAATACCCGACCATGAACGTGCGTCGTAGTGACGTAGGTCGTGTGCAAGGGTGCTCGCGGTCTCGGCCCCCGCACTGCTCCGGAGAGGGACCCCGACATGAGTACACGAACCGATACGATCGACGACAATCCCGCCGCCGTACCCGAGGGCGAGGACGCCGTGGACCGCCCGGACCAGGTGGCCGCACCAGCGCCGGAGACCGGAGCCGCGACGAAGCTCGCGCCGGCGCACTTCCGCGTCATCGCACTGCTGATGGTGTCCGCCTTCACCGTGATCCTCAACGAGACCACGATGACGATCGCGCTGCCCTCGATCATGACGGATCTGACCATCACCGAGACCACGGGCCAGTGGCTCACCACGGCCTTCATGCTGACCATGGCCGTGGTGATCCCCGCCACGGGATATCTGATCAACCGGCTCGGCACCCGCAGCGCGTACATCCTCGCGATGTCCATCTTCACCGCGGGGACCCTGCTGGGAGCGCTCGCGCCCACCTTCGGGATACTCGTCACCGCCCGCGTCGTGCAGGCGATGGGCACCGGGATCATGATGCCCCTGCTCATGACCACGATCATGACGATCGTGCCGCCGCAGATCCGCGGCAAGGTCATGGGAAACATCACGCTCGTCATTGCTCTGGCCCCCGCCACCGGTCCGCTCATGTCCGGTGTGGTCGTCGACCTTGCCGGATGGCGTGCGGTGTTCGGTGTCGTCACCCCGGTCGCCGCTCTCGCCCTGGCAGCCGGAATCCTGTGGGTCCGCGATGTGGCAGAGAAGGAGTCCCAGACGATCGACCCGCTGTCGATCCTGCTTTCGCTCCTCGCGTTCGGTGGCATCGTGTGGGGACTCTCGCAGCTCGGGGAGTCGGCGAACGAAGCGTCCGTCGTCAGCCCCTATGTACCGCTGGTCGTCGGCGTGGTGATGCTCGGTGCCTTCATCTGGCGCCAGCTGTCCCGCCAGCGCACCGACACGGCTCTGCTCGACCTGCGGACGTTCCGCTCGGGGAACTTCCGGCTCGCTGTCGGCATCATGGCCATCTCCATGGTCGCGATGTTCGGAGCGATGATCCTCCTGCCGCTCGTGCTGCAGGACGCGATGGGCTACTCGCCGACCTTGGCGGGGCTCGTCGTCCTCCCGGGCGGTCTGGCCATGGGTCTCCTGGGGCCGGTGGTGGGCCGCCTCTACGACAAGGTCGGCCCGCGTCCCCTCATGGTTCCCGGGCTCATCGGCGTTACGGCCTCGGTGATCCTGTTGGCGACCATCAACCTGGGAACGCCGCTGTGGCTCATCGTCCTGGCACAGCTGGTGCTGATGGTGGGCCTGAGCTTCACCTTCACTCCGCTGTTCAGCTCCGCGATGGGTGACCTCGAGTTGCACCTCTACTCGCACGGATCCGCCATGATCAACACGGTGCAGCAGGTCGCCGGGGCCGCGGGGATCGCGCTGTTCGTCGCGCTCATGACGATCCGCTCGACGGCGATGGAGGATGGCGGTGCCTCCGAGGCCGCGGCACTCACGGGCGGCGCGCGCCTCTCCTTCACGGTCGGCGCGATCGTCGTGGCCACGGCCATCTTCCTGGCCACCCGCATCAAGAGGGTCGAGGGCGGGCCGAGTCACTGACCCCGGGTTTCCGGCATCCGCAACGGGACGCCGGTCCGGACGCACCCTACTGCGCACGCCGTGTGTCGGAGCGGCGCTCGGCAGGGCCAGAGCGGCGCGGCGCCTGCCTCGAGCAGGCACCGCGCCGCGCGTTTTCGTTCGAGGTCCCGACAAGGCTGGGCGTGAGGTCATGGTCGCGCCTACACTGCGTCCATGGCCGAAGTTCGGGTCTTCGCCGGTTCCGCAGGTCAGCGCTTCGCTCAGAAGATGTGCGCTGACCTCGGCGTGCCCTTGAGCCCAGCGGAGATCACCCGGTTCGCCAACGATTGCCTCCAGGCACAGCTCATGGAGAACTGCCGCGAGCGCGACGTCTTCCTCGTGCAGCCCGTCATCACTCCGACGCAGGAGAACCTGATGGAGCTGCTGCTCATGATCGACGCCGCGAAGGGAGCCTCGGCGCAGCGCATCACGGCGGTCATGCCGCACTTCGCCTACGCGCGGTCGGACAAGAAGGACGCGCCGCGCATCTCCATCGGGGGGCGCCTCGTCGCGGACCTGCTGGAGACGGCGGGCGCCGGGCGCATCCTCACCATGACGCTGCACGCGCCGCAGGTGCACGCCTTCTTCCGTGTCCCGACGGACCAGCTCAACGCGCTGCGTGAGCTGGCGTCCCACTTCACGTCGAACGACCTGTCGAAGACGACGGTCGTCTCACCCGATCTCGGCAACGCGAAGCCGGCGAGCACCTTCGCGAAGATGCTCGGCGTCCCGGTCGCGGCGGCGGCGAAGGAACGCTTCAACGACAACCGCGTCGAGATCACGTCGCTGATCGGCGATGTCGGCGGACGCGACATCATCGTGCTCGACGACGAGGTCGCCGGCGGCACCACGATCGCAGCCCTCATGGATCTTCTCCGGGAGCACGGCGCCCGCTCGGTGCGCATCGCGTGTACGCACGGCATCTTCGCGGGCGATGCTCTCTACCGGATCGCGGCCGACCCGGACGTCGTCGAGATCGTCACCACCGACACGGTCCCGTCCACGGAGCTCATGGCCCACGACAAGCTCACGGTGATCAGCGTGGCGTCGGCCTTCGCCGAGGCCGTGCGCCGGATCCACTCCGGTGAGTCCGTCAGTGCCCTCTTCGACCCCACGCACGTCTGAACCGGGCGTTCCACAGCCCGTGCCTCGCGATCCCGGGCCGCCGGAATGGTGGCGGGGGCCCAGGACGCGATACACGAACGCCCGCGGTGCCGAACCCGGCGGCTCCGGAGAACACTGTCAGGACTCCCGGTCGGCCCACCACTTCTTGAGCTCCTCGGTCGCGGCGGCCTCGCCCAGCGGTCCGTGCTCCATCCGGAGGCCCAGCAGGTGCTTGTAGGCCTGCCCCACCTCGCGGCCGGGGCCGATGCCGAGGATCTCCATGATCCGGTTTCCGTCGAGATCCGGCCGGATCGCGTCGATCTCCTCCTGCTCTCGGAGGGCCTCGATGCGCTTCTCGAGGTGGGTGTAGGCATCGGACAGCCGTTGTGCCTTACGCCGGTTCCGGGTGGTGCAGTCGGCGCGGGTCAGCCGGTGCAGGCGCTCGAGCAGCGGACCCGCGTCGGTCACGTACCGGCGCACGGCGGAGTCGGTCCATTCCCCGTCCCCGTACCCGTGGAACCTGAGATGGAGTTCCACAAGCCGCGCGACGTCCTTCACCACCTGCTTCTCGTACTTCAGGGCGCGCAGCCGCTTCGAGACCAGCTTCGCGCCGACGACCTCGTGGTGATGGAAGGACACTCCCCCGCCCGGCTCGAACCTGCGGGTGGCCGGCTTGCCGACGTCGTGCAGCAACGCGGCCAGGCGCAGCACCAGGTCCGGCGCGGGTACGGGCCCGTCCGGCCCGGTCTCCTGGGCGATCGCCTGGTCGAGCACGATCAGCGAGTGCTCGTAGACGTCCTTGTGCCGGTGGTGCTCGTCGATCTCCAGTTGCAGCGCGGGGAGTTCGGGCAGCACGTGGTCGGCGAGTCCGGTGTCGACGAGCACTTCGAGCCCGGCGCGCGGATTCGGCGACGTCGCCAACTTGCTCAGCTCCGCCTGCACCCGCTCGGCCGAGACGATCTCGATCCGCGCGGCCATCGCGACCAGCGCCGCGAGCGTCCCATGTTCCACGTGAAACGACAGCTGGGCCGCGAACCGCGCGGCCCGCATCATCCGCAGCGGATCGTCGTCGAACGACCGTTCCGGCGCGATCGGCGTGCGGAGCACCTTGCGCGCCAGATCGGTGAGTCCGTCGAACGGATCCACGAAGGTGAGCTCGGGTAGGCGCACGGCCATCGCGTTCACCGTGAAGTCTCGTCGCGAGAGATCGCCGTCGAGCGAGTCGCCGAACTCGACGAGGGGCTTCCGCGACTCGGGGTCGTACCGGTCCGTCCGGTAGGTGGTCACCTCGACGACGACATCACCCTTGCGCGCGCCGATGGTGCCGAACTCCTTGCCGATGTCCCAGTGCGCGTCGCCCCAGGCGGCGAGGAGGCGTTGCGTCTCGTCGGGCGTCGCGGACGTCGCGAAGTCGAGATCGTTGCTCGCGCGGCCGAGGAACGCGTCCCGCACCGGGCCACCGACCAGCGCGAGCTCGTGTCCCGCGGCGCGGAACACCTCTCCGAGATCGGTCGCGGCCGGGGCCATCTCGGTCAGCACGCCGAGTGCGCGGCGCAGGAGATCCAGCTCGGGCTTGGCACCAGAAGGGGTTGACACGAGCACCGATTCTCCCAGACCCGCCGCGCCCGCGACGTCTCCCACGGAGATGGCGGACCGCCGAAGACCGCGGTGCGTGTGATCGGGAACGGTCCGCGCAGTCGGTAGTGTTGGGGCATGTCCACCCCAGCACCGGCCGGCGATCGACCCATCGGTCGCCCCGAGGTGCCCACGCCCCCCGGTGGGGCACCGCTCCGGGTGGATCCCTCTCGTCTCGTCATGGCGCCCGCCGCCACCGCACACCTCCCCGTCGTGGACGAGACGTCTGCCGGCGGACTCGTCCTCCGCCCGACTCCGGGCCTCGCGGCCACTCCCACCGGGTTCGACGCCGCTGTCCTCCTGCGCCGCAATCGCAGCGGCCGGATCGAGTGGTGTCTCCCGAAGGGGCACCTCGAGGGCCGCGAGACCCCGGAGGAGGCTGCGATCCGCGAGATCCGCGAGGAGACTGGCATCCGCGGCTCGATCCAGGTCGACCTCGGCGTCATCGACTACTGGTTCACCGGTGAGGACCGTCGTGTGCACAAGGTGGTGCACCACTTCCTGCTGCGCGCCGACGGCGGCTCGCTCACCGTGGAGGGCGATCCCGACGGTGAGGCCGAGGACGTCATCTGGGTCGGCATGGACGACCTCCCGAGCAAGCTTTCCTACCCGAACGAGCAGCGACTGGCCGCCGTCGCCGCCGAGCGTCTGGGGTCGTCGCCCGAGTTGCTCGCGGCTCTGCGATCCGGCATGTCCCACCTGGAGACTCCAGACCACCCATGACGCAGCATCACGGTGCCCGGCGGCGTCGCGCCCGCACCACCGCAGGAATCCTCACCACGTGCCTCACGCTCCTGGGCGGCTTCCTGCCCGCGAGCGCGATCTCCGGCGCCGCCGCGGCGAGCCCTGTCGCCACCGCGGGGGCCCCGCGGACCACGGCTGCCTCCGCCCCGGTGACCACGGCGGCCTCGTCCACCAGGGGCACCACGTTCGCCGTCGTCCGTGATCGGGCGAACGACGTCGTCGCCCCGGTCACGGTCGACCTCGACTCCGTCTCCCCCACCGTGGCCCGGCCGGGTGACGAGGTGCGGATCGCCGTCCGGGTCACCAACACCACGGACCAGGCCCTCGAGGGACTGACCGCGCGGGTCGCCGTCAACGCCGCCGCGCTCACGCAGCGCTCGATGTTGTCGGCGTGGGAGTCCCTGGCGCTCACCGACCGCGTCGGGACCAGCGGTCCTTCCGGGCGGGACCTCGGCAGGCTCGGCCCCGGGCAGTCGACGAGCCTCCAGCTCACGTTCCCGACCGCCGTGTACACGTTGCAGGGCTGGGGTCCGCGCGAGTTGTCCGTCGAGATTCACGACGCATCGGCCCGCGTGGGCGTGCTGCGCACGTTCCTCATGTACGACGACGGCGTGACGCGCGCCGGGCAGGCCCCGATGCGACTCACCGTCGCCGCCCCCGTGACGACGGGAATCGTCGACCCTGCCGATCTCGAGGGCGCCCAGCTCCGGCTGGCGCAGGAGGCCGCCGAGGAGGGCCGGCTCGACCAGATGCTCCGGGTCGCGCGGACCGGCGACGTCTCACTGGCGGTCGACCCCAACGTGATGGGCCTCGCGGTGTCCGCCGAGGACGACCAACTGCGGCTGTGGGGTTCCGACTTCCTCGACGCCACCGAAGCGACCAGCACGTTCGCGCTTCCCGCCTGGGACCCGGACATCGGCGCGCTCACGCATGCCGACGTCTCACGGGGCCGCATGCGTGGTTTCCTCAACACACCGGTGATCGACGGCTGGAAGGTCCCCAAGTCGTGGGGCGAAGGCCTGGCCTGGCCCGCACGCGGAGTCGCGGATCGCGTCACCGTGGCGGGCGCCACCTACGCGGACCGACCGAACGTGATCCTCGCGAACGGCACTTTCGCGCCCACGACGCTGGGCGTCGCGGAGAGCCGCGCGGACGTGGACCTCAAGGAGGGCACGGCGCGGACCGCCGTCGCCGACGCGACGCTGACCCGCGTTTTCACCGACGGGACGGACCTGGCCCCCGCACTCCGGGCGGCCGAGTCGACGGAGGCGGACGACTCCGGCGCGGGCGAGGCCAGCCGCACCACCACGCCCGTGCTCACGAGTGCCGCGGCCGCGCAGCGGATGCTCGCCGAGACGTCGGCGATCGTCGCGCAGTCGGCCGACCCACCGCACGCCCTGGTCGCGCTGGACCGCTCCTGGTATCCGGACGCCGGCGCCGTGGACGCGATACTCGGTGTCCTGAACGACGCCGCCTGGGTGGAGCCGGCTCCGCTGGACGAGCTCCTCGCCTCTGACGCCTCCCCGGTCGCCCGCACGCCGCTGCCGTACGACGAGCCGGCCAAGCGGGATCTCGCCGCCCACGAGGTCGCCCGCATCGACGAGACCCGCACCGGGATCATCGACTTCTCCTCCATCGCGGACGACCCGGCCGAACTCCGCCAGAACTCGCTGTGGCACCTGGTCACCCCGTTGTCGGTGGCCTACCGCGCCGACCCCGAGCAGCGGCAGGTGGCGGTCGACGAGGGCATCGCCTACACGCAGGACGTACTCGACGCCGTCGCTGTCATCCCTCGCGAGGGGATCAACCTGATCTCCGATCGCGGCAACCTCCCGATTCGCGTGCGCAACGGGCTGGACACCGCCGTGACGGTCACGGTCCGGCTGCGCCCCGACAACCCCCGGCTCACGGTGGAACACCCCGTCAGCGGGACGATCCCGTCGGGCAAGGAGATGGATCTGCCGATCCCGGTCGAGGCGATCGGCTCCGGCGACGTCACGGTGACCGCCGAACTCGTCGCACCGTCCGGCGTGCGGCTCGGCTCGGACACCTCGTTCGAGGTGCGGGTGCGCGCGGGATGGGAGGAAGTCGGCACCTGGATCGCGGCAGGGCTGGTCGGGCTGCTGTTCCTGGCAGGAATCTGGCGTACCGTACGGCGCGGACGTTCCCCGAACCGCGCCACGGTCGAGGACGTCGAGGCAGCGACCGGTGAGATCGAAGCCACGGCCGGGTCCACGGACGCGGCCGGGCCGACGACGGCGGCAGCTGCCGCGCGGCGGACGGAATGACACGCCGGGGGCGGCCCCGGCACGGACGGGAGAGACCCCACATGACCTCACAGGCCACCAGCAGCCGCGGGCTGGGACGCAGTTCGCTGGTGATGGCTGCCGGGACGGCAGTGTCCCGGCTGGGCGGGCTCGTCCGGAACATGGTGATGGTCGCCATCATCGGCAGCACCGGCCTGGTCGCCGACGCGTTCGACGTCGCGAACAAGATGCCCAACGTGCTCTTCGCGATTCTCGCGGGCGGCATGCTCAACGCCATCCTGGTGCCGCAGATCGTGCGGGCGTTCCAGGCGAGGAACGCGCAGGAGCGCCTGGACAAGCTGCTCACCCTCTCGGGAGTCGGCATCCTCGCCCTGACGGCCGTCCTCACCGGGGCGTCGTCGATCATCGTGTGGCTCTACACGTCGGACCGCTGGACCGCAGAGCAGCTCGCGCTGGGCACGATCTTCGCGTTCTGGTGCATCCCCCAGCTCTTCTTCTACGGGCTGTACACCCTGCTGGGGCAGGTGCTCAACGCGCGCGAGCAGTTCGGCCCGTACATGTGGGCGCCCGTGGCGAACAACATCATCTCGATCATCGGTTTCGGCCTCTTCTGGGTGATCTACGGCGGCGCCCCGGAGGGCGGCATCAACGATCTCGATTCGTGGGACACGCCCCGCACGGTGCTGCTCGCGGGCACCGCCACTCTCGGCATCGCGTCGCAGGCGCTGGTCCTCCTCGTGCCGCTGATGCGCTCGGGATTCGTCTGGCATTTCCGGCTCGGGTACCGCGGCATCGGGCTGCGCTCGGCCGGGTCGGTGGTCGGCTGGACCTTCGCCGCCGTCGTGCTCGAACAGCTGGGCGTCCTGTACCTGACGCGTGTCGCGTCCGGGGCCGGGGCAGAGAACGCGGTCACGGGCGAGCTCGCGAGTGCCGCGGCCGGTAACGCCGCCTACACGCAGGCGTTGATGATCTACCTGCTGCCCCATTCACTCGTGACGGTCTCCATCGCGACAGCCCTGTTCACCGGCCTCAGCAAGGCCGCGGCGAACGGCGAGACGGACAAGGTGCGCTCCGACCTCTCGCTCGGCCTGCGGACCGTCGGGGTCTTCACGATCTTCGCCACCGCGGCGTTCACGGTACTCGCGGCACCGCTGACGGCGACGATCGTGCCCACGGCCGGTGCCGAGGGCACGGCGGCGATCGCACCGGTGCTGGTGGCGCTGTCGCTCGGACTGGTCCCGCTGGGCGCGATGGTCCTCATGAAGTGGGTCTACTTCGCCTACGAGGACGGCCGCGGCGTCTTCTGGATCACGGTCCCGGCCACGGTCGCGCTGGTGCTGGGCCTGATCGCCGCCCAGGTCTGGCTCGCGCCCGAGCACTGGGTCACCGCCGCCGGCGCGTCGTTCGCGCTCGCCAACTGGGTGACCTGCGTGCTCCGCACGCGCGGCCTGCGCAAGATGCTCGACGGCCGGATGGACGGGCGCCGGGTCCTGCTGCTGCACTCCTCGGCGGTCATGTCCGGCCTCGTGGCCGCCGGGGCCGGCTGGGGGCTGTATCAATGGCTCGGCGGCTTCGAGGCACTCGACTTCGAGAGCGGGGTGGGCGGCACGTTCCTCAGCGGCCTGTGGATCAGCGCGGTGTGCGGTCTCGCGATGCTCGTCGTGTACGTCGCGCTGCTCAAGCTGTTCCGCGTGCGGGAACTCGACACCCTCCTGGTACCGCTCCGCCGCCGCCTCGGCCGCTGACGCGCCGTGCACGACGGCGGCCGCGGTGGCGGGCGCCGCACGGCCCGTCCGGGTGCCGGCCCGTCCGGCGCTGCCTCCCAGGTCGTAGGGCCGCCGGTCGTCGTCGTGCACAGGCTGTGGACGAACGTTGCCGGATCGACGGATTGTCGTCTATGCCGCGTAGCATGGCGGGCAAACGATCCAGCCGTCGTCGACGGCCCGTCCGAACAGCGAGGGAGGCAGGAATGAGCACGCCAGGACCTGGCGACGTTCTTGTCGACCGCTACCGCCTGGGTTCCGAGCTCCGGACCGACCTGGCGGCCGCCGTCGCGTGGGAGGCGCACGACCAGGTCCTTGACCGCCGGGTCCGGCTGACCCTCGTGAGTGGGCCATGGGCCGCCGATGCCCTGGACTCCGCGCGCCGTGCCGCCCTGGTGACGGAACCACGGATCAACCGGGTGCTGGATGCCGGTACCGCGGACATCGGATCGTACGTCGTGACGGAGCCCTACCCGGGCGAGACACTCACCGATGTCGTGTCCCAGGGCCTCGTCGACGAGCAGCAGGCCCGTGCGATCGCCGGCGAGGTGGCGTCCGCGCTCGCTGCCGCGAGCGCCCGGGGCGTGCACCACACCGTGCTGCGGCCCGAGGCGATCCGTGTCGACCGGGACCGCGTCGTGGTGACCGGCCTCGGCCTCGACGGAGGGCTCGCCAGCGGGGAGACCCTCAACCAGGCGCCTGCCGCCGTGGACGCGCAGGGCGCGCTCGCGCTGATCTACTATGCGATGACGGCCCGCTGGCCCGGCATCGAGCTCGAGGCCGAGTGGATCGCGAAGGACACCGTGATCCCGCTGCCTGCGCGGCGGGACGAGAACGGTGCGGTCGTCGCACTGTCGACGCTCGTCCCCCACGTCGACCCGGCACTCGACGCGCTGCTCAGCCGCGCATTCGATCCGTCGGTCGAGACGGACGTCCCCAGTACTCCGGACGAGGTGGTCACGGCGCTCGAGCCGTGGGGCGAGGTGTCGGTACTGGCATCTCTGCCCGCGTTCGTCCAGCAAGAACCCGAAGCGACCGAGCGGCCGGCGCCACCAGCGCCGCCGGTCCGGAGGCCGGTGGTGACCGGCCGGATCGCCAGAGCCGAGGAGGCCTCAGCAATGTCATCCGTCCCGCCCGAGGGAGCTCCCCAGGGGTACCCGCCACCCCATTCGGCGGTGCCGCCGCCCCCGCCGGGCTACCAGCCTCAGCAGCAGACCGCCCAGCAGACCGGCTATCAACAGCCTCCGCAGTACGCGCCGCAGCAGTACGCGCCGCAGCAGAGCCACGACCAGCAGCAGTATCCGCCGTCGTACGAGTCTCAGTACGCGGCGCAGCCACAAGCGTATGCCACTCCTCCGGGCTACGAGCAGCAGTACTACGACCAGAACCAGGGGTTCCGGACGCAGCCTGCACCGAAGCGCGGCGGAGTCAACCCCACCCCGATCGTGCTCGGCGTCGTCGGTGTCGCGGTGGTCGCCGGGCTCATCTGGGCGGTCATGGCGATCCTCGCTCCGTCGGAGACCAGGTCTCCCGTCGGTGACGCGGGCGAGACCGCCGCAGGTGAGGCCGGTAACGGCGGCGGCGAGGGTGAGGGTACGGGCGAAGGAGAAGAGTCCGAGGCACCCGAGACCGAAGCCCGGCCGGTCATCACCGGCTCGACGCTCGTCGGCACCGGTGACGCGCCGCTCGAGGGCGATGACGCCGACTATCCCGAGACCGCTCCGTACGTGTCCGACGGCGACCCGACGACGTTCTGGTACACGCGCACCTTCGCCTCGCCCGACTTCGGTGGTTTCAAGAGCGGTACCGGAGTGGCCCTCACGCTGCAGGAAGCGGCCGCCGTGTCGACCATCGAACTGTCCACGAACAGCGAGGGCGGCAACGTCCAGATCCGCGCGACGACTCCGGACGACCCGGCCGGGGGGCAGGTGGTCGCCGAAGGCCCGGTCTCGTCGAACACGACGTTCGAGCTGCCCGAACCGGTCGTGGCCGACTCGTTCGTCATCTGGTTCACGTCGTTGCCGGAGTCGGACCCGCTGCCCGACCTGCCGGACCTCAGGTACCGGATCGAGCTGAACGAGGTCACGCTGAGCTGACCTCGTCACATCTCCAGGCGAAGGGCTGTCCTTGAATGAGGGCAGCCCTTCGTCGTCCGCTGGGTACCCGCCCGGGCGCTCGACGACTGTATTGACATACTTCGATATAGTGAGTGTGCCGCGCTTCACGGACCCAGCAGCCCGGATTCTGCCGTTGGCTGGAACACTGGAAGCCCCATCCGTGTTGATCCGGGCGAGACTCGAGGAGAAGACGTTGACCGAAGAGCAGACCATCCATGATGTGGTGATCATCGGGTCCGGCCCCGCCGGGTACACCGCCGCCGTCTATGCCGCGCGCGCGGGCCTCGCGCCGGTCGTGCTCGCCGGCTCCGTGACTGCGGGCGGCGCCCTCATGAACACCACGGACGTGGAGAACTTCCCCGGATTCCCCGAGGCGATCATGGGGCCTGACCTCATGGACAAGATGCGGGAGCAGGCCGAGCGCTTCGGCGCCCAGGTGATCTGGGACGACGTGGAACAGGCCGAGCTGACCGGGGAGGTCAAGGTACTGACCACGGGCCTCGGCGACGTCTATCGTGCGCGCACCGTCATCCTCGCGACCGGCTCGGCGTACCGTGAGCTCGGCCTGCCGGACGAGAAGCGCCTCTCCGGCAGGGGCGTCTCGTGGTGCGCGACGTGCGACGGCTTCTTCTTCCGCGACCAGCACATCGTGGTCGTCGGTGGCGGCGACTCCGCGATGGAGGAGGCCACGTTCCTCACTCGCTTCGCATCGAAGGTCACGGTCGTGCACCGGCGCGACGAGCTGCGCGCGTCGAAGATCATGGCCGACCGGGCGAAGAACGACCCCAAGATCGAGTTCGCCTGGAACAGCGAGGTCGTCGGGATCACCGGAGAGGACCGGGTCGAGTCGGTGACGTTGCGCGACACCGTGACCGGTGAGCAGCGCGAGCTCGACGTCACCGGGCTGTTCGTGGCGATCGGCCACGAGCCCCGCACCGATCTTGTCAAGGGCCAGGTCGAGCTGGACGAGAACGGATACATCATCGCCGAGGGCCGTTCGGCGCGCACCAACCTGCCCGGCGTCTTCGCCAGCGGGGACGCCGTCGACCACATCTACCGGCAGGCGATCACCGCAGCCGGCTCGGGGTGCGCGGCCGCACTGGACGCGCAGTCCTACATCGACACACTCAACGACGCCGTCGCCGCCCCGACCGAAACCACCGCACAGGCCGTCTGAGCGGCCCTCCGAACCGCAACATCCGATCAGCTGAGGAGTAGACCATGAGCACTGTCAAGGTCACCGACGACACCTTCAAGAGTGAGGTCCTCGATTCGGACGTCCCCGTCCTCGTGGACTTCTGGGCCACCTGGTGCGGGCCGTGCCGCATGGTCGCACCGATCCTGGAGGAGCTGTCCGAGGAGTACGACGGCAAGATCAAGATCGCGAAGCTCGACACCGACGAGAACCAGGCCACGGCAATGGCCTACAACGTGGTCTCGATCCCGACCCTCAACGTCTACCAGGGCGGGCAGGTCGTGAAGTCGATCGTCGGCGCGCGTCCCAAGCGTGCGCTCACCGAGGAGATCGAGAGCGTGCTCGCGTCCAGCGGCTCCCAGGGCGTCGCCTGACCGACGCGGCGTCTCCGCACCCGAGAAGGCCCGGGCTCCGATCCATCGGATCGGGGCCCGGGCCTTCTCGTTGCCGCGGGATCGCCCTCGTCATGTATCGCACGACGCCGTGGCGGCGCCGCTCCCGCTGGCTCGCGGTGCCGACTCGTCGCTAGTCGGACGAGTTGCCCTTCAGCAGGCCCGGGTCGTCCGGGGACAGCACCCCGAGGATGCGGTTCAGGTCGCTGACGTCCGAGAACTCGATCGTCATCCGGCCCTTGTTCTTCCCGAGGGCGACCTTCACACGAGTCTCGAAGCGGTCCGAGAGTCGCGTGGCGAGTTCATCCATCGCCTCCGTGCGAGCTCCTGCTCGCGGCGACTTCCGCGCCTTGCTCACCTTCTCGGAGCCGTCGGACATCATGACGAGTTCCTCGGTCGCACGAACCGAGAGCCCCTCGGAGACGATGCGCTGAGCGAGGCGCTCGATCTCCGCACCGTCGGTGAGTCCGAGCAGCGCCCGCGCATGTCCCGCGCTGAGCACGCCGGCGGCGACGCGTCGCTGCACCAGCGGCGGAAGCCGGAGCAGGCGGAGCGTGTTCGAGATCTGCGGCCGGCTACGGGCGATTCTCGTAGCGAGCTCTTCGTGCGTGCAATCGAAGTCGTCGAGCAGTTGTCGGTACGCGGCGGCCTCCTCCAGCGGGTTCAGCGCCGCCCGGTGCAGGTTCTCGAGCAGTGCGTCCCGGAGCATGTCGCCGTCGTCGGTATCGCGGACGATCGCCGGGATCGCGTCAAGGCCGGCGGCCTGCGTGGCACGCCACCGCCGCTCGCCCATGATCAGCTCGTACTTGCCAGGCTCCTGCTTGTCCGGACGAACCACGATCGGCTGCAGCACGCCGATCTCCTTGATGGAGTCGACGAGCTCGTCGAGCTCACCGTCGTCGAAGACGGTCCGCGGCTGCCGGGGGTTCGGCTTGATGTCGGCTGGATCCAGTTCGGCGAATCGCGCACCGGGAACGGGGAGCAGGTCAACGTCGGTTCCACGTGAAACATTCGAGTCGCCGTTCCCGAAGAACGTCGTGTCGAGCGCGGTCTCACCGGAACTCCCATCCCCCGACACCGACAGACGCCCACTGGCGATCGCGGAGTCCCAGTTTCCGGTGCTGTGGCGCCCGACGCTGCGACTCCTCGTCTCCACACCGGCCCCCAGGGCCGCCCCCGCCCCGGACGAGGCGGAAGACGTGTTCGACGACGGAGCATCATCCGCCGGAACTTCCGCCACCGCTCCGTCCGCGGCCGACATCGGCTCCTCCGTGGACTGACTGTTCGTCGGAAGTGTCGCAACGGCCGCGGCCGCGCCCAGCGCGCCTTCTTCCTCTTCCGGCCCCGTGGGGATCAGGGCACCGAGGCCCCGGCCGAGCCCTCGCCTCTTCGCGCTCATCGCTTCTCCTCGTTCATCTCCGCCGTACTACGGCCGTCGCCCTGCAGGGGCCGCTCGTACTCCGCTCCGCTCAGGGCCGCGCCTCCTGCATCTGTGCCGGTCGGCGCGGGCTTGATGCGCCCTGACCTCGCTCGGCGAGTTCACGCGCGGCTTCAAGGTACGCGAGAGCACCGGTCGACGTCGCATCGTAGGTCATCACCGTCTGGCCATAGCTCGGCGCCTCCGAGATCCGCACCGATCTGGGAATGGTCGTCCGGAACGTCTCCGACGGGAAGTGCGCGCGCACCTCCCCCGCGACCTGCTGCGCGAGGTTGGTCCGGCCGTCGTACATCGTCAGCAGGATCGACGAGACCCTGAGCTCCGGGTTCAGATGGGACCGGATCAGGTCGATCGTCTTGAGCAGCTGGCTCAGCCCTTCGAGCGCGTAGTACTCGCACTGGATCGGAATGAAGACCTCACGCCCGCCGACGAACGCGTTGACGGTCAGCAGGCCGAGGCTCGGCGGGCAGTCCACCAGCACGTAGTCCATCTGCGGCTCGCCCGCCGCCTCGCGGTCCGTGAGGAACCTGTCGATCGCCTTGCGCAGTCTCGTTTCACGTGAAACGAGGGAGACGAGTTCGATCTCGGATCCCGACAGGTCGATCGTCGCCGGCACACCCCACAGGTTCTCGATGTCGGGGCACTGCTGGACGGTGTTGGCGAGCAACTCGTCCTCGACAAGGATCTCGTACACAGAGGGTGTGCCGGCACGGTGCTCGATGCCGAGCGCGGTCGAGGCGTTGCCCTGCGGGTCGTTGTCGATCACCAGCACGTTGAGCCCGGACAGCGCCAAGCCGGCCGCCAGGTTCACCGTGGTCGTCGTCTTGCCGACGCCGCCTTTCTGGTTCGCCACCGTGATGACACGTGTCCGAGAAGGGCGAGGGAAGGTGCGACCTTGCAGTTCGATTCGGCGCCGCGCATCCATCGCGAGCTGCGCCGCCAGGGGGGTGGATTCGTCGACGGCGGGAACCGACGCGATCAGAGCCTCTCGGCGCTCATCGTCGCCGTCGTACCCGCCGTCCGTGGACTCTGGATTCGAGGGCAGGCCGACTCCGGGTGTTTCACGTGAAACACCCGGAGCCCGGAGCCCTTGCACAAAGATCGGATCGGTCACGCTGACACTGTAATCCGTGGACGTGTCCCCGTGACCGGACTCGCCTGAACTTTCCACAACATCGCCTGAAGTCCCCGGGTCCGGATCACCACCACTCCCGCCGCCCTCGTCGGTGCCGATCCGCACGGTCGTCACACCGGCGGCCTCCTCGAGCGCGGCCGCCATGTTGGCCTGGTTGGCGGGATCGACCGTGGCACGGTGGCGTTCAGCAGCGCCGGTCGCTGCGGAGGCCTTGTCACTGCGGGGCGCCGTGGCTACCAGCTCCTGCGCTGAATTGCTCGCGGCTGACCGTCCACTCGTCTCCGAGTTCTCCCGCAAGTGCTGCCGCACGGTCCCCGGCGAGGTGCCGACTGCGGCCAGGACGGCGCCGTCCACCGTCTCCCCGTCCACCGTCTCCCCGTCCGCGCCTGCCTGCACCTCGACCGCTGCACCCACACCCGCGTCCACCTTCGCATCCCCACCCGTGTCCGCGTCTACCGCCGCTGTCAGGCCCACCGACGAGAAGGCGTCCAGCTCCGCCGACCCGGGAAGCCTGCCCCGAGGCGGGCTCGCGGACCCTGGATTGCCTGGGGCCGAATGTCCCCGCTCTTCCTTCACGGCCGCCGAGACCGCGAACGCGAATCTCTCCGGCTCGACACCCGTCTCGACACTCGTGATCACACCAGCGACAGGGTCCGCGGCAACTGCCCCGCCCTCATCGGTCGCTGCGACGCCGGCATCGTCGCTTGTGCCATCCTCACGGGACCGGTCCGCCGTTTCACGTGAAACAACAACGTGGGAGTATTCGCCTGTCGTCGTCGAGGGCGGACCGGCCCGCACGAACTCCTGGCCATCGGCATGCTCAATGCTTCCCACGTCCGCGGATCGCGAGTCCGCTCCGTCCCCCACCCTCGGAGCAACCGGCCCGTCGCCGATCCCCGTGGCGCGCCCCCTCCCCGTGGCGCGCTTGCCACGTCGCCGGCCGAGCCGCCCCTTCAGCCATCCCCAGAGTGAGAGCACATTGCTCACGCTAAGCAGCTGCACCGTGCCAACGCCGTTGAAACGCCGGTGCCGACGAAGGCCGATAACGTGCCGCCGCACGTTTCACGTGAAACGGTCTGCCGCAGCCCACCGGACGGTTTCACGTGAAACAGCTCGCCTACTTCCTCCGCTGGACTCGCACCACCGTCGTCGCCTCCACGCCGTCGACCGTCTCGCCTGGTAGCACGTCCGGCTCCCCCGCTCCGAACTTGCGTAGCACCTTCCGCGCCCCGTCGAACTCGTCCCGCACGTTCCGGCCCTTCAGAAGCACCAACTCTCCACCTACGTGCAACAGTGGCATCGAAACGCGCACCAACTTCGACAGTGCGCCCACGGCGCGTGATGTCACGGCGTCCACCTCGAACGCCCCGTGGTACTCCTCGGCCCGCCCCCGCTTCACTTCCACGTTGGACAAGGCGAGCGCCTCGACCACCTCCGTCAGCCACGCCGTGCGCCGCTCCATCGGTTCCACCAGGAAGATCTCGGCGTCCGGGCGCATGATCGCGACCACCACTCCCGGAAGTCCGGCCCCCGACCCCACGTCTGCAACCGAGCGGGCTCCGGAGAGATGCGGAACCACCGCGGCCGAGTTGAGGATGTGCCGCTCCCACAGCCGCGGCACCTCTCGCGGACCGATCAGCCCACGCAACTCCCCCTCGTCCATGAGCATCCGCGCGTACTCGCGCACGAGCTCATACCCCTCGCCGAAGTACTCCCGCACCGCATCGCTGCTGCCGAGCGTCTCGGCGTCAAGCACCCGATCGTCCATGTTCTCCACGGTCTCCAGTCTCCATCAGTCGTCCTGATCGTCCGGCCCGTCGCGAGCCGGCCGCCGTCCGTCGTCGACCCGTCGCACCGAACCTCTCGCACCGAACCCACCACACCGCATCCCGCCGCACCACTTCGCCCGAGGCGCCCAACGCATGGACCCGAGACGCCCGTCCCCGGCCGAAGCGCCCCTGATACGGCTGGGGCCGGTGCGCAGACACGCACCGGCCCCAGCCGTCGGATCGCCCGGTCCGCCCGGGCCAACCCCTATTCCACCCCGGCCTTCTCCGCAGTCGCCTCGACCACCGGGGCATCGGTCGCGCCACTCGAGCGGTCCGCAGAATCGGTGGTCGACGACGCGCCCCCCGCAGGGTGAATCACCACGTACCGCCGCGGCTCCTCACCCTCGGAGTCACTGATCAGCCCAGCCGCCGCCACGACGTCGTGCACGACCTTTCGCTCGAACGCGTTCAGCGGCTCCAAGGCCACCCTCTGCCCCGTCGCCCGCACCTCGGCGACCGCCGATTCTCCGAGCTTCGTCAGCTCGGCACGCCGCGCAGCACGGAACCCTGCCACGTCAAGCATGAGTCGGGACCGCTCGCCGGTCTTCACCTGCACCGCGAGCCGCGTCAGCTCCTGAAGGGCGTCGAGCACCTCACCATCGCGCCCGACCAACCGATCGAGCTCGTCGCCGCCGTCCTCGGAGAGCACCTCGACCGCTGCCCTGCCGAAACGGATGTCGAGGTCGATGTCGCCGTCGAGGTCGGCGATGTCGAGCAGTTCCTCGAGGTAGTCGGCCGCGATCTCGCCCTCTTCCTCGAGGCGGGCCGTGCGGTCGTCGGTCTCCGACGCGCCGGCTGTGGACTCGCTCATCGCACTCCTCCTACTTCTTCTTCCGCTTGCCCGACGGCGAGCCGCCGGCGGGCCTCGTCTTCGCCTTGCCCTTGTTCCCGGCGGGCGTACCGTTCCTGGACTCCACTGCCTTCGTCGTTCCCGACGACGTGGACGCGTCCGTCGAGGCCGTCCCGGAGTCCGGTGCACCGTCATTGTCGGACGACTTCTCCGACGGCGCCGCCTGCGCGGTCACCACCGGCTGCCGGGGCGCACCCTTCCGACGGTCCTTCCGCTTGGGCTGGACGCGCTGCCCGCGCGGCTTCGGCTCGAGCACCTCGACAGCCTCCTCCGGGATCGGCTCGCCACGCTTCAGTGCCCTCTCCTTGGCCTTGCGAGCCTTGCGCTCCTGCATCTCCTTCTCGGCGCGCGATCCGGGCGCGGGCATGCGCTTGATCGTGTAGTACTGCTGGCCCATCGACCACAGGTTCGTGACCGTCCAGTAGATCAGGACGCCGACCGGGAAGTTCACGCCGGAGATCATGAAGATCACCGGCAGCATGTACAGCATGATCTTCTGGGTCTGCGCCATCGGACCCTCGAGGGCCGCCGGCGGCATGTTCTTCATGGTCAGCTGGCGCTGCGTGAAGAAGGTGGTGGCGGACATCGCGACGATCAGCGCGGCGATCACGATCTTCGCAGTGACCGACGAGTCCTGCATGAAGACGTCGGAAAGGTGCGCCCCGAAGAGCGTGGACTGCTCGATGTCCGAGGCCACCTGCTGCGAGATCGGTGTCAGCGGCTCGGCGTCGCCGGCGGCGATCGCCTTGAGCCCGTTCAGAACGCTGAACAGCGCGAAGAAGATCGGCGACTGCAGCAGGATCGGCATACAGGAGGCGAACGGGTTCGTCCCGTGTTTCCGGTACAGCTCCATCGTCTCGCGCGTCATGGCCTCGCGCGACGCAGGGTCGGTCTTGCCCTTGTACTTCTTCTGGACTGCTTGCAGTTCGGGTTGCATCAGCTGCATCCCGCGTGACGCCTTGATCTGCCGGAAGAACAGGGGGATCAGCAGGATGCGCATCACGATCACCAGCATCACGATCGAGAGCACCCATGCGATGCCTGGGCCGTCGGGCAGGCCGAGGAACATGAACAGCTCGTGGGAGCCGACCATGATCCAGGACACGCCTTGCTTCAGCCAGACCCAGAGGAAAAAGTCACCCATCGGTCTCAGTCACTCCTGATTGTTGCGGAAGTCGGGGGTGCCGGGGCCGCAGCCCGGCGGGCTCGCGTGAGGCCTTCGGGGGCCGTTGTCGCACGCGGACGAGTCTGCACGAGCACTGCTCAGTGCGTGTGCGGCGCGACGTGCGCGGCGTCGTCGTCCAGGGCACCTGCCCCACGGCGCACGCCACGCGCGGGCGGGACGTCGTCGACGCCCCCCAGGCTCCAGGGGTTGCAGCGCAGCAGACGCCAGAGGGCGAGACCCAGCCCGCGGAGGGCGCCGTGCCGGCGCAACGCGATCACCGCGTACCGCGAGCACGAGGGGTAGTACTTGCACGTGGGCCCACTCATCGGCGAGATGAAGGCTTGGTACACGCGAATCATCCCGACCAGCACGATCACGGGGATGTCGCCGAGACGGCCGCCGGACGACTCGGGGCGGAGTGCCGCGAGCCGGAAGCCATCGGTCCAGGAGGTCATGCTGACGTTCCGCCGTTCGTGGAATTCGCTGGTTCCGCCGCCGGATCGACCGTCGATCCGGTCCTGCCGACGCCTGCCTGAGCCAACGGGCGCCGGCGCTCGCCGGTTCCCCGCGACGCCTTCCGCACCGCACGGTGGAGGCATGAACCGAGATCCTCGTCGAGGTCGTGGTACGACGCCGTGGCCGACGGCGGCAGTGCTCGCACCACCACACGCGCACCGCGCGGGAGTTCACCGACATGCCGCGCGGCCGACGCACGGATGCGGCGCTTGACCTTGTTGCGATGCACGGCGTTACCGACGGCCTTGGAAACGACGAGACCGACCTGAGGCGGGTCCGCGCTGCCGTCACCGGTGCCGGTGAGGAGGTGAACCACCAAGGTCGGTCGTCCTGCACGCGTGCCGCGGCGCACCGTCCGTTCGAAGTCGACGGAACGGCGCAGTCGGTGCGCCGCTGGCAGCACGATCAGGCGGAAAGCTTGGCGCGGCCCTTGGCGCGCCGGTTGGCGAGAATGGCGCGCCCGGCGCGGGTCCGCATGCGCAGACGGAAACCGTGCGTCTTGGCACGACGGCGGTTGTTCGGCTGGAAGGTCCGCTTGCTCACGAGGTACTCCTGAAGACGTCGGGAAGGGCACAGCCTGTCCTCGACGAAACAAGTCGATGCAGGGGCGAGTGCCGATGCAGGGTTCGTTCGTCCGGTCGATACTCACATCGGCCGGCCTGCCGACCCGGGCCCGGCCGCGCGACCCGGCGGATCACCGGCAGCGGGCGCGCGAAAGTACCTGGAACGGCTGTCTGACGTTACGCTTTCGGGCGCCCTCCGGTCAAACGCGGCCCGCGTTTCGCGGTGTCGCGCTGGCCACAGGACAGGCACCCACGACTCGCCGACGCCGCCGAGCGGCCCTCGGTCCGTAGCCCCGTCCACAGTATCCACAACCTGTGGACAACTGTGTGGACGGTGCCTCATCATGGCAGACTCCAGGAGTCCCCCGCGCTACGAGAAGAGCTCGAGCGGACGGGCTCCGTCCCAGATACAGCGACAGTCCCGCACCCTCGCGCGACCCGACCCGTAAGGAACGACCGTGGCCGACCCGGACGACAACCTCGCCGATGTCTGGGCAAAGGTGCTGACCACGCTCGAGGCACGTCCTGACATGAGTCCGCGGCAGCTCGCATTCATCCGGCTGGCGAAGCCGATGGCGGTGGTCCACGACATGGTCTTCGTCGCCGTGCCCCACGAGCAGACCCGCACCTACCTCGAGACCGCGGTTCGTGACGAGCTGTCGTCGGCCGTCTCGGAAGTGCTCGGGCGGGACGTACGTTTCGGCATCACCGTGGATCCCGAGCTGAGCAGCTCGTCCCTGGCCGGCCCCTCGCAGATCTCGCACGCGCCGACCAGCCTCACGGACGAGGCTCCCGAGCCGGCCGAGGCGCAGATGCCGGTGGCGCCTCAGCCGGCCCCGAAGCCGACGGGCGAGCAGACACGCCTCAATCCGAAGTACATCTTCGAGACCTTCGTCATCGGTTCGTCCAACCGGTTCGCCCACGCCGCCGCGGTCGCCGTCGCCGAGGCGCCGGCGAAGGCATACAACCCCCTGTTCATCTACGGGGACTCGGGGCTGGGCAAGACTCACCTGCTGCATGCCATCGGGCACTACGTCCACAACCTGTACCCCCACATCCGCGTGCGGTACGTGAACTCCGAGGAGTTCACCAACGACTTCATCAACAGCATCGGTGAGGGCAAGGCCGGGTCGTTCCAGCGCCGGTACCGCGACGTCGACGTGCTCCTCATCGACGACATCCAGTTCCTCCAGGGCAAGGAACAGACGATGGAGGAGTTCTTCCACACCTTCAACGCCCTGCACAACGCCAACAAGCAGGTCGTCATCACGTCCGA
Organism: Myceligenerans pegani; assembly: GCF_014892515.1. Classification (GTDB taxonomy): domain Bacteria; phylum Actinomycetota; class Actinomycetes; order Actinomycetales; family Cellulomonadaceae; genus Myceligenerans; species Myceligenerans pegani. The sequence goes on along the minus strand of NZ_JADBGR010000102.1, from coordinate 16,803 downwards.
CGTCCCGCCCAAGCAGCTCAGCGGTTTCGAGGACCGGCTGCGCTCCCGCTTCGAGTGGGGCCTCATCACCGACGTCCAGCCGCCGGACCTCGAGACGCGGATCGCCATCCTCCGCAAGAAGGCCGCGTCCGAGCATCTCGACGTGCCGGACGAGGTCCTCTCCTACATCGGCTCGCGCATCTCCACGAACATCCGTGAGCTGGAGGGCGCGTTGATCCGCGTCACGGCGTTCGCCAACCTCAACCGGCAGTCGGTCGACCTGACCCTCGCGGAGATCGTCCTGAAGGACCTCATCACCGACGACGACGACACCGCGGAGATCACGCCGGCGGTCGTCATCGCGCAGACCGCGGCGTACTTCGGACTGCCGATCGAGGACCTGTGCGGCACGTCGCGCTCCCGAGTGCTCGTCACCGCGCGCCAGATCGCCATGTACCTGTGCCGTGAGCTGACGGAGCTCTCGCTGCCGAAGATCGGCCAGCAGTTCGGTGGCCGGGATCACACCACGGTCATGCACGCGAACAAGAAGATCGCCGGGCAGATGGCAGAGCGTCGATCCACCTACAACCAGGTCACTGAGCTCACTGCACGGATCAAGCAGCAGCACCGCGTGTCCTGAGACGTCGTAGCACCCCTATCTGGACGAGGCGATACGTCCTGCTCTGTCCCCGCGTCACCACGCCGGACACAACCTCGTGCACGTGCTCTGGCCTGCGTCGACACCGCTCGGAGGCTCCCCAGTCCACATCTCCACAGGCCTGTGGATTCTGATGTGGATAACTTTCGGCGATCCCGCAGGCATCGTCTCCACAGGGTTGTACACAAACAGACCCGCGGAATCCCGCGGTTCCCGATCCTTGATCCCCAGGGCTGTGGACAGGATCTGTGCATAACCGCGGTTCGGAGCACTACGTGCGGGAACTGCCCTGTGGATGAACCTGTGGAAGACATGTGGACAACATCCCGAAACCTGTGGGCGACGGAGTCTGAACTGGGGATGGCCTGTGGGCAAAAAACAGCCGTCCACATGTGCCCCTAGTTTTCCCACAGTTGTACCCACAAGCTGTCCACACCCAGAAACCGCGCCTCACCTGGCGAAACGAGGGTTATCCCCAGTATCCACAACCCCTACTACGACGACTACAGATCTCTGAGAAGGGGAAGTCAGCACGCCTTCATCAGGCCGAGCGGCCCGATCGCCGTTGTTCGAACATTAGTACGATGACCGGTATGTGAGCAAGCACCTCTCCCCGGAGCGCCCTCCCCCGTCGTCAACGTCAGTCACCTCGCGTAGGCTCTGGCAGGTACGGGACGAGGCTCTGTGAGGGAGATGGAACGGCATGAAGTTCAGGGTCGAGCGTGACGTGCTCGCGGACGCCGTCACCTGGACGGCGCGCACGCTTCCCACGCGCCCTCCGGCACCGGTTCTCGCCGGCGTCCGCATGGAGGCGGATTCGTCGGGTGTCCTCAACCTCGCCAGTTTCGACTACGAGACGTCAGCCCGCTCAGAGCTGCCGGCCGAGGTCGCCGAACCCGGGACGGTCCTGGTCTCCGGCAGGCTGCTCGCCGAGATCTCCCGCTCGCTGCCCAGCAAACCCGTCGACGTCACGCTCGAGGGCAACAAGGTGGTCCTCACCTGTGGGGCGAGCCGATTCACCCTGCTGACGATGCCCGTCGAGGAGTACCCCGCGCTGCCGGCCATGCCGGAGCTGAGCGGAACGGTCCCGGGCGAGGCACTCACGGCCGCCGTGGCGCAGGTGACCGTGGCGGCCAGTCGCGACGACACGCTTCCGCTCCTCACGGGCGTCCGCGTCGAGATCGAGGACGAGAAGATCACGCTGCTCGCGACGGACCGCTATCGCCTCGCCCTGCGCGAGCTCACCTGGACCCCCGCGACGCCGGGCTTCTCGGCAGTCGCCCTGATCCGTGCTCGGACGCTGAACGACGTCGCCCGCTCCCTCGGGGCGAGTGGCGGTGCCGTCAATGTCGGGTTGTCCGCAGGGAACGGTGTGGACCTGGTCGGCTTCGAGGCCGGCGGCCGCCACACCACGTCCCAGCTGGTCGACGGCGACTACCCGCCCGTCCGGCGTCTCTTCCCGGACAGCTCGCCGATCCATGCGGTCGTCGCGACGGCCCCGCTGATCGACGCGGCCAAGCGCGTCAGCCTGGTGGCCGAGCGGAACACGCCGATCCGCCTCTCGTTCAGCGAGGGCCAGGTCGTGCTCGACGCCGGCCAGGGAGACGACGCGCAGGCGTCCGAGGCCTTGGAGGCGGTGCTCGACGGCGAGGACATCGCGGTGGCGTTCAACCCGCAGTACCTGCTGGACGGCCTCGGTGCCCTCGGCACCGACTTCGTCCGCCTCTCGTTCACTCACCCGAACAAGCCGGTCGAGTTCACCGGGCAGGACTCGCTCGACGGCGAGGACGACTCGACCTACCGTTACCTGCTCGTCCCGATCCGCTTCACGGGCTGACCCGCGCGTCGTGCGGTCGCGCGCCCATGGCTCGCGCCCGCCCTGTGCACTGTGCCTGTGGAGAACTTTCTGGAGGAATACATGGTCAGCCACATCGGCCTGGTCGGTCTCGGCAAGATGGGCAACAACATGCGGGAGCGCCTCCGCCGATCCGGCATCGAGGTCACCGGCTTCGATCCGCGCCCCGAGGTCTCGGACGTCGCCTCTCTCGCCGATCTCGTCGCCGCGCTCCCAACGCCGCGGATCGTCTGGGTGATGGTCCCGGCCGGCGCTCCGACTCGCAGCGTGATCGACGAACTGGGCGGCCTGCTGGGCGAGGGGGACATCGTCGTCGAAGGCGGCAACTCGCACTACGTGGAGGATCAGGAGCGTGCCGCCGAGCTGGCCGAGCGCGGTATCGGATACGTCGACTGCGGCGTCTCCGGCGGCGTGTGGGGGCTGGAGAACGGGTACGGCCTCATGTGCGGTGGCGAGGTCGCCCACGTCGAGGCCGTCATGCCCGTCTTCGACGCGCTGCGTCCTGAGGGACCCCGTGACGAGGGGTTCGTGCACGCGGGAACCGTCGGCGCCGGCCACTTCGCGAAGATGGTGCACAACGGCATCGAGTACGGCCTGATGCAGGCGTACGCGGAGGGCTACGAGCTGCTCGCGGCGAAGAAGGACGTCGTGACCGACGTGCACGGCACGATGAAGGCGTGGCAGCGCGGCACCGTTGTCCGGTCGTGGTTGCTGGACCTCATGGTGAAGGCCCTCGAAGAGGACCCCGGTCTGGCCGGCCTCGACGACTGGGTCGACGACTCGGGCGAGGGCCGCTGGACCATCGACGAGGGTGTGGACAACGCCGTGCCGCTGCCGGTGATCTCGGCAGCACTGTTCGCGCGGTTCGCCTCGCGTCAGGAGTCGTCCCCGGCGATGCGCGCGGTGGCAGCGCTGCGGCAGCAGTTCGGCGGCCATGCGGTGAAGAAGGCAGAGTAGACCGCTGTACGTCTCCCACCTGAGCCTCCTCGACTTCCGCTCGTACGCGAGCGTCGACGTGGAGCTCGAGCCCGGGGTCAACGCGTTCGTCGGGGCCAACGGTCAGGGCAAGACCAACCTGGTCGAGGCCATCGGCTACGTCGCGACCCTGGGCTCGCACCGCGTCGCCGCCGACACGCCCCTGATCCGGGCCGGGGCCTCGCGTGCGATCGTCCGCACGCGCATCGTGCGGGGCGACCGCGCCAGTACGGTCGAACTGGAGATCACGCAGGGGAAGTCCAATCGAGCCCGGATCAACCGCGGCCAGCCGGGCCGCGCACGGGACGTGCTCGGAATCCTGCGGACGGTGCTGTTCGCCCCGGAGGACATCGCACTGGTCAAGGGAGATCCGGAGGGTCGGCGCCGGTTCCTCGACCAGCTCATCGTGCTGATGGTGCCTCGGCTCGCGGCGGTGTTCGCGGACTACGAGCGGGTACTCAAGCAGCGGTCGGCACTGCTCAAGTCGGCGAGGGCCGTGCGTCGCTCGGGCGGTGCAGATCCGGCTGCGCTGGCGACACTCGAGGTGTGGGACGGGCGCCTGGTCGAACTCGGTGCGGAGATCGTCTCGCTCCGGCTCCAGCTCGTCGACGCACTCCGTCCGGTCGTGGCAGCGGCCTACGAGGCGGTCAGTGAGGGCAAGGGAGAGGCGTGGCTCGAGTACCGGTCGTCGTCCACGGGGCCTGTGGAAAACTTTCGCGGCGAGGGCGCTTCCGGTGACCGGGAATCGGCCCGTCCGGCTGATTCGCCGATGGCATCCGCGGGGTTAACGGAGGGGATGGCCCGCTCGGAGGAGGACGCCTCGGAACGGTCCCGCGGCGTGCATGACGGCCCGCCTTCGGTGGAGCGGATCCGGGAGCGGATGACCGCCGCGCTCGAAACCGTCCAGCAGCAGGAGCTCGATCGCGGGGTGAGTCTGGTGGGACCGCATCGCGACGATCTGCTGCTTGCTCTGGGCGGTCTGCCGGTGAAGGGATACGCGAGCCACGGAGAGTCGTGGTCGTTCGCGCTGGCCCTCAGATTGGCGTCGTTCTGGCTGTTGGGAGGGGCTGCGGAACTCGGCGCACCGTCGTCGTCGGCACCTGCGTTCTGGGACCCGGACCACGGCACGGATGCCGATCCGGTGCTCATCCTCGACGACGTCTTCGCGGAGCTCGACACCCGTCGGCGAGAGCGACTGGCGGAGCTCGTGCTTCCCGCCCGGCAGGTGCTCGTCACGGCCGCCGTGCCGGAGGACGTCCCTGCATCACTGAGCGGTGCGAGGTTTCACGTGGAACCAGGAGTAGTCACTCGTGAGTGACGAGAACATGTCGCGTGAGCCAACGACGGGCAGCGGAGGGGCCCGTCGGGAGGGCTCCCCCGGCCCCGAAAGTTATCCACAGAGTGCTGTGGATAACAGTGGGGAGACAGGAGATCTGGCGAGCTCTGGCGAGGTGCCGACCACCCCTCCCGAGGAGGTCGCGCGCGCGGCACTCAACCGGGCCAAGGCGGCCGCACGAGCGAAGGGGCTGCGGCCGGGGTCACCCGCACGGAGATCCCCGCTCGCCGAGCCGCGCAAGGAGGCACAGGGACCGAACGCGCGCGACCCGCAGCTGCTCGGAGCAGTCGTCGGCCGGCTGCTGCGCGAGAAGGGCTGGACGCAGGACGTCTCGGTCGGCGGCGTCGTGGGTCGATGGCGGGATGTCGTCGGAGACGACGTCGCGGAGCACTGCACACCGGTCACCTTCGAGGAACGGGTGCTCGTCGTGCGCGCCGACTCCACCGCGTGGGCGACGCAGATGCGGATGCTCGTACCGGATCTGCTGCGGCGGATGGCGGAAGAGATCGGTGAGGGCGTCGTCGAGGAGGTTTCCGTGCTGGGGCCCGCCGGGCCGGGATTCCGGAGGGGGCCGCGAGCGGTGCGCGGGCCGGGCCCTCGAGACACGTTCGGCTGAGGCTCGGCCGAGCCCGATCATCGCGCCCCGATGCCCGATGGTCGCGGTTTGCCGATGTCCGGTCGAGGTCTCATCGTGGACCGGACGCGGCATCGTGACCTGGTCGGCCCTGCTCGCCGCGGGTGGTGCCGTATGAGAGCGGCGGGAAAGCGATCAGGCCCCGCCCGGATGGGCGAGGCCTGATCGTTCTCTGCTGTCGCGGACTACCGCGTCAGTTCTTGGCCATCCGCCGGCGCGCGATGACCAGGGCGACGCCGCCGCCCACCAGGAGAAGGGCGAACGCCGCGGCGCCACCGACGGTGGCACCCGTCGCGGCCAGGACCGGCGGCTCCTCCTCGGCGACCGGCTCGGACGGCTCGTCCGACGGCGCGGCCTCGGTCGGCTCCGACGGCGAAGGCTCCGGGGCCGGAGCCTCTTCGCACTCCTCCTCGACGAGCAGAAGCTCGGCCGGGAAGAGCACGGTGCCGTCCTCCTGCGGCAGCCAGGCGCCGAGGTCCTCGATCCACTCGTACTGGTCCGAGACGAGGGCGGCGACGACGCCCGCCTCGTTCTTCGAGTAGGTCAGGGACTCGGTGTTCTCGGGGAGGACGACGTCGTCGATCGTCACGGCGCAGCCGGCGACGACCTCGGGCGTCGCCGGCGAGACGACCTCCTTGGCCGGCGGCTCGGCGCAGGCGTCGACAGTGCCTTCGTTCGAGTAGTCGTACTTGTCGTCGTCGTGCGCGTCGACGGACACTGACCAGGTGTGGGCGACCGTGTCGTCGTCGAACTCGTAGTGCTTGACGAAGTGGGCCCAGTCCCGGGGGCTACCGGGGAGCACGGCCGACTCGACGATCTCGCCGTCGATGACGACCTCGATGTCCGTGCCGCCCCTGTACGACTTGAAGTCGACATAGAGGCCGCTGCAGTCGGCGCTGGCGTTGGGGATGTGGGCAGATGCGGCGGGGGCCATGGCGACCATCCCACCAAGTACGACGGCGGTGAGAGCACCGCCGGCGAGGAACTTCTTCACGGTGTCATCCTTCAGTTGCGAACGAAGTTGCGAACATTGCGCTGGGGGGAGCTGACGGGGGTCGTGTCGGATTAGACCAGAAAGCCTCCGAAAAGCGAAATAGTTCCCAGCGCCCGGTTGACTGGTGACCGTAGCCGTACCAAGCCATGGCGCACATGGGTACAGGTACCCAAACGGCAGGCGCGCGAGGGAGAGCGGAGGGCCGGTGCCGCCGTCGACTGCCACATGAGGTCGCCGGCGACCGCCGGATTCGGCCGCCCTCGAGCGCCGGATCGTCACCTTCGGCCGTCAACGAGTGAATTTCACCCGCTAGGCCGGTCCCGATCCGACCGACGACCGCGCTCCATCCGCTCGAAGACCCTGTGGAGGTTGCCCACAACCGGCTCGGAATCCAATGTTTTCCGCGTCCTGGCGGTAGACTGAGGGGGACAATCACGCCGGGTCAGGACCACTCCTCCAACCCGGCGTGCGCCTGAAAGACGAGGAGCTACCCCGCCCGTGACAGAGCGAATCGACGGCGGCTACGACGCCGGGAACATCACCGTCCTGGAAGGTCTGGAGGCCGTTCGTAAGCGACCGGGCATGTATATCGGCTCAACCGGCGAACGCGGGCTTCACCACTTGGTCTACGAGATCGTCGACAACGCTGTCGACGAGGCCCTCGCGGGCCATGCCACCACCATCGACGTCACGCTGATGGCCGACGGCGGCGTGCGCGTCGTCGACGACGGCCGCGGCATCCCGGTGGCGATGCACCCCACCGAGGGCAAGCCGACCCTCGAGGTCGTCATGACGATCCTGCACGCCGGTGGAAAGTTCGGAGGCGGCGGGTACGCGGTCTCGGGCGGCCTGCACGGGGTCGGCATGTCCGTCGTCAACGCGCTGAGCACCCGCTTCGTGTCGGAGGTCGTCCGCGACGGCTACCACTGGAGACAGGAGTACCGCGACGGCGGCGAGCCGACGAGCGAGGTGCAGAGGCTCGAGCCGATGGCCGAGGGCGAGCACACCGGAACGACCCAGACCTTCTGGGCGGACGACTCGATCTTCGAGACCACCGAGTACGACTTCGAGACCCTGCGGACCCGCTTCCAGCAGACGGCCTTCCTCAACAAGGGGCTCCGGATCACGCTGACCGACGAACGTGCCGGTCACGCCGGGAACGAGGACGAGGTCACCGGGCAGATCCCGAAGGTCACCCCCGAGATGGTCGCCGAGGGCGACGTCGCCGGGACGATCACCACCACCGATGGCGACTCCGCCGCCACCGACGGCGAGTCGGGTACGGGAGCCGGCCACGGGTCGTCGTCGGGCGCTCGTCCCGGGGCACGGACCGTCACCTACAAGTACGACGGCGGTCTTGTCGACTACGTGGCGCACATCAACGCGGCGAAGAAGGTCGACCTCGTGCACCCTGAGGTCGTGGCCTTCGAGGCGGAGGACGAGGGGCGGAACATCTCCGCCGAGATCGCCATGCAGTGGACGAGCGCGTACAGCGAGTCCGTGCACACGTTCGCGAACATGATCTCCACGCCCGAGGGCGGCACCCACGAGGAAGGCTTCCGCACCGCGCTGACCAGCCTGGTCAACACGTACGCACGCGACAAGGCCATCCTGAAGGAGAAGGAAGACAACCTCACGGGTGACGACATCCGCGAGGGCCTCACGGCGGTCATCTCCATGAAGCTGAGCGAGCCGCAGTTCGAGGGACAGACCAAGGCGAAGCTCGGGAACACCGAAGCCAAGACCTTCGTGCAGCGCGTGGTCCGTGAGCAGCTCACCGACTGGTTCGACGCCCACCCGAACGAGGCGAAGGAGATCATCCGCAAGGCCATCCAGGCGAGCCAGGCGCGGATCGCGGCCCGCAAGGCCCGGGAGGCCACTCGCCGCAAGGGGATCCTGAGCAGCGGCGGCATGCCCGGAAAGCTGAAGGACTGCCAGTCGCGCCGGCCCGAGGAGTGCGAGGTCTACGTCGTCGAGGGCGACTCGGCCGGCGGCTCGGCGGTGCGCGGGCGCAACCCGCACAACCAGGCGATCCTCCCCATCCGCGGCAAGATCCTCAACGTCGAGCGCGCGCGACTGGACAAGGCTCTGTCGAACCAGGAGGTGCAGGCGCTGATCACCGCGTTCGGTACCGGGATCGGCGAGGACTTCGACATCGACAAGCTGCGCTATCACAAGATCGTGCTGATGGCCGATGCCGACGTCGACGGTCAGCACATCTGCACCCTCCTGCTCACGCTGCTGTTCCGGTACATGCGCCCGCTCATCGAGCACGGTCACGTGTACCTGGCGCAGCCGCCGCTGTACCGGTTGAAGTGGTCGAACGCTCCGCACGACTACGTCTACTCCGACCGGGAGCGCGACGCGTTCCTCGAGGCCGGCCTCGCGCAGGGCAGGCGGATCCCGAAGGAGAACGGGATCCAGCGCTACAAGGGTCTCGGCGAGATGGACTACACGGAGCTGTGGGACACCACGATGGACCCGGATCACCGGACCCTGCTCCAGGTGACGATGGACGATGCCGCGGCGGCGGACGAGGTGTTCGCGGTGCTGATGGGCGAGGACGTCGAGTCGCGTCGCAGCTTCATCCAGCGCAACGCCAAGGACGTGCGGTTCCTCGACATCTGAGCGAGTTCGCGAGTTCCGCACGATGCCGCCGGGACGGCGGCGGACGGAGCGAGCGCGCGGCCCGGCCACCGCGTGATGACGAGTTGCCGGGGAGACAACAGCACGCCGTCGGACGGCGTGGGAAGGAAGAGACGTGACGGACGAGACCCCCGGAGTGGAGGACCTCCCCGACGGCGTCGGCGACGCCGCGTTGGCCGTGCACCACGGCCGTGTGGAACAGGTGGACCTGCAGCTCGAGATGCAGCGCAGCTACCTGGACTACGCGATGAGCGTGATCGTGGGACGAGCCCTGCCGGACGTGCGGGACGGGCTCAAGCCGGTCCACCGCCGCGTGCTGTACGCGATGTACGACGGTGGCTACCGGCCGGATCGTTCGTTCAGCAAGTGTTCGCGCGTGGTGGGCGACGTGATGGGTAAGTACCACCCGCACGGCGACACGGCGATCTACGACACGCTGGTCCGGCTCGTGCAGGACTGGGTGCTGCGGTACCCGCTGGTCGCCGGTCAGGGGAACTTCGGCTCGCCCGGCAACGATCCCGCCGCCGCCCCTCGGTACACCGAGTGCCGCATGGCGCCGCTCGCGCTCGAGATGGTGCGCGACATCGAGAAGAACACCGTCAACTTCCAGGACAACTACGACGGTCGGACACAGGAGCCGACGGTCCTCCCGGCGCGCTTCCCGAACCTGCTCGTCAACGGGTCCGCCGGGATCGCCGTCGGGATGGCCACGAACATCCCGCCGCACAACCTGCGCGAGGTGGCCGACGGGGCGAAGTGGTACCTCGACAACCCGGACGCCTCGCGCGAGGAGCTGCTCGAGGCGCTGATGCAGCGCATCAAGGGCCCCGACTTCCCGACCGGCGCGCAGATCCTGGGCCAGAAGGGCATCGAGGAGGCGTACCGCACGGGCCGCGGGTCGATCACGATGCGCGCGGTGGTGAACGTCGAAGAGATCCAGAACCGGATCTGCCTGGTCATCACCGAGCTGCCGTACATGGTGAACCCCGACAACCTCGCCGCGAAGATCGCGGACATGGTCAACGAAGGGCGCATCCAGGGCATCGCCGATATCCGTGACGAGACGTCGGGCCGGACAGGCCAGCGACTCGTCATCGTGCTCAAGCGCGACGCGGTCGCCAAGGTCGTCCTGAACAACCTGTACAAGCACACGCAGCTGCAGGAGAACTTCAGCGCCAACATGCTGGCGCTGGTCGACGACGTCCCGCGGACGCTCAGCCTGGACGCGTTCATCCGGCACTGGGTCACGCACCAGATCGAGGTCGTGCGGCGGCGCACCGAGTTCCTCCTCAAGGAGGCCGAGGAGCAGATCCACATCTACGTGGGCTACCTCAAGGCACTCGACGCGCTCGACGAGGTCATCGCGCTCATCCGCCGCTCCCCCGACGTCGACGAGGCGCGCAGCGGCCTGATGGGTCTGCTCGGCGTGGACGAGGTCCAGGCCAACGCGATCCTGGCGATGCAGCTGCGCCGCCTTGCCGCCCTCGAACGACAGAAGATCCTCGACGAGCACGCGAAGCTCGAGGCGCTGATCAACGACTACCGCGACATCCTGGCCAAGCCCGAGCGGCAGCGTGCCATCGTCGGCGAGGAGATGGACGAGATCGTCGCGCGGTACGGCGACGAGCGCCGCACGACGATCCTCCCGCATCTCGGTGACATGTCCGTCGAGGACCTGATCCCCGAGGAGGAGATGGTCGTCACGATCACGCGCGGCGGCTACGCCAAGCGGACCCGCAGCGACAACTACCGACAGCAGAAGCGTGGCGGCAAGGGCGTGCGGGGAACGCAGTTGCGCGAGGACGACATCGTCGACCACTTCTTCGTCACGACGACGCACCACTGGCTGCTCTTCTTCACCAACCTGGGCCGGGTCTACCGGGCGAAGGGCTACGAGCTTCCCGAGGGCGGCCGCGACTCGAAGGGGCAGCACGTCGCCAACCTCATGGCGTTCCAGCCCGGGGAGCACATCGCCCAGGTCCTGGACATCCCCGACTACGACGCCGCGGACTACCTCGTCCTGGCCACTCGACGGGGCATCGTCAAGAAGACGCGGCTGCAGGAGTACAACTCGCCGCGGTCCGGCGGTCTCATCGCGATCAACCTGCGGGAGGACGAGGAGGGGCGTCCGGACGAACTGGTGGCCGCACGTCTGGTGAACGCGGACGACGACCTCATCCTCGTCTCGCGCAAGGGGCAGTCGATCCGGTTCCATGCCTCGGACGACACGATCCGGCCGCTCGGCCGAGCGACCTCGGGTGTGACGGGCATGAAGTTCCGGGACGACGACGAGTTGCTCGCGGCTCAGGTGGTCACGCCCGGGACGGACCTGTTCGTCGTGACGGAGGGCGGCTTCGCCAAGCGCACCAGGATCGACGAGTACCGCGTCCAGGGTCGTGGTGGCCTGGGCATCAAGGTGGCGAATCTGGTCGAGGCGCGCGGAGACCTTGTGGGGGCGCTGGTCACGGATGCGGATGACGAGGTCCTCGTCATCATGGAACGTGGCAAGATCGTCCGGTCCGCGGTCGCGGAGGTGAACCTGACCGGCAGGAACACGCAGGGAGTAACCTTCGCCAAACCGGACAGGGGCGATCGGATCATCGCCGTCGCGCGCAACGCGGAACGCAACCTCGAGCAGGAGGTTGCCGAGTCGGAGGACGGCCCTGAGGGGCCGACGAACGGCGGGAACGGTGTGGACGGCGTTACCGTGGACGGAGAGGTACCTGGCCCCGACGAGGTTTCGAGCACCCCAGAGCAAGAGAGCACCGGACGCGAGGACAGCTGATGACAAGCGGCAACGACACCGGACAGGGCAGCCGATCGGCGACGACGGAGATCGACGACGAACTCGAGAAGACCCATGTCCGGGAGGACGCCTCGCCGGACTCCGAACCGTCGGGTGACACCGTCGGCCAGGTGTCGGTCGAAGCCTCGGCCGACAAGACACAGAGCGACACGAATGCGACAGAGCCGGTCTCGGACGAGGGCGATGCCGTCGAGGAGCCCGCAGGGGGAACGGTGACCGAGAGAATCGCGGAGAAGGCGGAGCCGAGCGCATCGGACGCCGCCCCGATGGAGGACCCGGTGGCGAGCACCTCCTCCGAGAGCCCGGCGGGTTCGACGCCGCCGGAGGCACCGGAGAAGCCGATCCCCGGCGGTTTCTGGCGCTCGGCGTACGAAGCGGGTGCGAGCGCGCCGTCGTCGCGCTACACGGCGGATCCCGCCGACGGGCCGAACGGCACACCCGAGACGGCGTCGTCGTCTCTCGGATCGGCCATCGACAACGCCGCCGCACCGGGGCGGGCCGAGGGCGAGGACATCGAGGACACGACGAAGCCGCGAGTGGTTTCGCGCGAAAGCCTGCCGCCGAACCTGCCCGGCGAGGCATGGCAACGGGTGTCGGCCCCGAATGCGGCTGACGCGCCGATGGCCGAACCGGCGGCCGCCACGGCGAACGAGGCCGGCGGCCGGAGCGGTGGCGCGGAGGATCCGGCCGCGGCCGTCCGGCAGGGTGCGGTCAAGGCAGCACAGGCGGCCCTCGCCGCCGCGCGCAACGCCGCGAAGAAGGTTTCCTCCGCCATGCCGGAGGCCCCTGCGGCTCCGCCGGAGCCCCAGCCTGCTCCGCCGGCTCCCCCGGAGATGCACTACGCGGCCGGCGCGGTGCGAGGCTCGGCCTCCGTGCCCGTCGAGGAGACGGTTCCGGTCGGCACGGGCGGCCGGCCGGAGGGCGACACCACGCCCGGCCCCGCACCCAGCGCGACGCCGCGGCCGAGTGCTGGTCCGCGCCGGGTCCGCCTGGCGATCTCGCGGATCGACCCGTGGTCGGTCATGAAGCTGGCCTTCCTGCTGTCGGTCGCGATCGCGATCATGACTGTGGTCGCGACCGTCGTGTTCTGGTCCGTGATCGACAGCCTCGGGGTCTTCGACAAGGTCCAGACGTTCGTGACCGATGCCATCGGCGAGGAGACGAACTTCAACGTCATGCAGTACGTCGAGTTCGAGCGAGTGGTCTCGCTCGCGACGCTCGTCGCCATCTGCAACGTCGTCCTGCTCACCGCACTGGCCACGATCATGACCTTCCTCTACAACATCACGGCCGCTCTGGTGGGCGGCGTGCACATGACGCTCACCGACGACTGAGCACCTCGCATCGGCGGCGTCCCTCGCTCGACGAGGGACGCCGCCGTCGTCTCCGGCGCATGTCACACCACGAAGTTGGCGGGATCCACGATTTCGGTTTGGGACAGAGCCGCCCGCTGGGGTAATGTCTGGGTGCTGCCAGAGAGCACTGTCCGGGTGGACGGGGTTCCTGGAACGGCTCGGGGGTATAGCTCAGGCGGTTAGAGCGCATCGCTGATAACGATGAGGTCCGAGGTTCAAGTCCTCGTACCCCCACTTGACGGTGGACGGCCCGTGCCTACTCGTAGGCCGGGCCGTCTCGTTTGTTTTCTGTGGGGGCGGAGCCCCCATGCCCCGCCCCGGGGGCACGCCCCCGGACCCCCGGTGTGGGGCTTCGCGGGTTAGCGGCAGAAATGTGTGTCTGCTTCGGGCGTGTCGCTCATGGTCGTCCGGCCCAGCCCTTGCGGGCCCAGAGTCCTTCTTCGGCCGTGGCGGTGGTGTCGTAGCCGGCCGGGTCGATGGGTTTGTCGTTGATGACTGGCGGGCTTGGCTGGGGGTTCCAGTGTTCGGGCCGGGCCAGGTCTGCAGGTTGGGTGGGGTTCTCGGAGTGCAGGTAGCACCACCACTCCACGGCCCGTTTCTGATGCTCGGGTGTCATGCCACGGTGGCGTTTGAGCAGGTCACGTAGTACGGAGTTGATGCCGCCCTCGATCTGGTTGGTGGTTGAGGAGATGTCGAGGCCCTCGAATCGGGGTTCGAGGTAGGTGAACAGGGCGTCCTGGCGTGCAAGGCGGGCCATGAGCCGGTAGGCGCGGCGGATGCGGTCGTGGGTGTACCACCATCGCTGCCCGGCCCTGGCCCACTGCGGACGTATCGCGCCGGGCTGGGTGGCGTAGGTGCGCTGTTTGATGAGGTCGCTGTTGACCTGGTGCCAGGCGTTCAGGGCGGTCAGCCAGATGGTGGCCTGGTCGCGGGTGGTGATCTTGGTCAGCTGCAGCGACAGGGCCCGCAGAGTGCGCCCCGCGTCGGTGCGCGGATGGCGGGTCAGGTAGCCGCGCACGTTCCGCTGGACGTGGACCAGGCACCGCTGCACCGCCGTGTCCGGCCAGGTAGCCGCCAGCGCGCTGGCAAGGCCGCTGCCGCCGTCGACGACCACGGCTCGCGGCGCGGGCAGACGTTCCAGCAACGCCATCCAGGCGGCCTTCTTCTCCGTGTCGCACCACTGCAGCCCGACAACGGTGCCTCGGGTGATCGGGATCAGGGCGCACCAGCCGCCGGCGAGATAGATCCCGTCGAGCTGAACCTCGTCAAACACCTCACCGGTGACCGCGATGGCCGGCTCGATCCGCCAGCACCAGGCGTGCCGGTCACGGAACGTGCGCCCACTCCCGCCGCCCACCTCCCGCTGGGACGCTGGGCCGGTCAGCCACGCCACGAACGTCTCGGCCTGCGCCCGGCGGGTCACATCCGGCCTGCTCCTGCTGCTGGAAGAGCCACACGACGTGCACCGCCACCGTATCTTCCCGCTGCTCGTACGGCCGTTGCGCTTGAGCCAGCCGCCGCATACCTCACACCGTCGGCCATGTCCACCACCCTGCTCCGCCATGCCCACCAGGGCATAACAGACCCCGGAAACCCGCCTCCGACCAGCGTCGAGACCGCCTCAGCAGACACACAATCTTGCCGCTAACCCGGCTTCGCGCCTTGCCCCCCGTGGCGTGTCGGGCGTGGGCGTGCGGATCCTCGTGGCCGGGGCCGCAGGGTACGAGATTACCAGTAGGCTCCTGGGCCTATTCTCGTTCTGGACGGGTGACAAGTCAGTAAGGCTTACTTACCGTGGGACGGCGTGCCGGGTAAGGGCGTCTCTGCACGCGGGGCGATGGAGCCCCACTTGCCGACGAACCGGAGGTTCAGATGTCATCGTCCCGGAAATTGATCGGAACCCTCGCCGCGGTCGCGTGTCTGCTCGTTCCCTGGGCAACCGCCGCGCATGGTGTCCCCGAGGCCGGGCCCCAGGCCGAGACTGCCGCCGCCGTCCCGGACACCATCCCTCTGACCATCACCAACAACTCGGACCGCGGCGATCAGGTCTTCCTCTACGTGCTCGGCGAGCGCAACGGTGAGATGGGCTATGCGGATGCGTCCGGCACGTTCCACCCGTGGCCCGATGCGGGCGCCGTTCCCGAGCCGGCGCCGGACGCCTCGATTCCCGGCCCCGCCCGGGGCGCGTCCACGACGATCCAGATGCCGAAGCTCTCCGGCCGCGTCTACTTCAGCTACGGCACCAAGATGACGTTCCAGATCGTGCTGGACGGGCGCCTGGTACAGCCCGCCGTGCAGAACCCGAACGACCCCAACCGGGACATCATGTTCAGCTGGACCGAGTACACGCTGAACGACGACGGCCTGTGGATCAACAGCACCCAGGTCGACTTCTTCTCCGCGCCCTACCAGACGGGCCTACGGACCTCGAGCGGCGACATCCTGCACACCGGAATGCTGGAGCCGGACGGCTTCTCCAACGTCGTGTCAGCCCTCGACTCCACCCCCGGCTGGAACGGGCTGAAGCAGACGGCGCCCAACGGCTCCGTGCTGCGGGTGCTCTCGCCGGGGCACGGGATCGGCACCGGTCAGATCTCTCCCGACGTGATCACCTCGTACGTCGACGACGTATGGGAGCGCTATCGGTCACGGACGATGACGGTGGTCCCCTACGGCTTCGCGCCGGACACCAAGTTCTACGGCACCGTCTCGGGCGACACGATGACGTTCACGGACGGTGGCGGCGGGTTCGTGGCGAGCTTCGACAAGCCGTCGGCCGAGTCGATCTTCGGCTGCGCCGGTGACCTGTTCGCGCCGAACGACGACGTCGGCGCCATCGCCCGTACGTTGTGCGCCGGCTTCCACCGTTCCACCCTGCTGCTCGGAGACGTCCACCCGGGTCCGTCGTCGGACACGTTCTACCAGGAGAGCCGGACGAACTACTACGCGAAGTACATCCACGAGCAGATGGCCGACGGCAAGGCGTACGCCTTCGCGTTCGACGACGTCGAGAACCAGGAATCCCTGGTCCACGACGGCAACCCGACCGAGGCCTTCATGCAGCTCGATCCCTTCGCCGGAGCGGCAACCCCCATTGGCGGGGGCGCAAACGGCGGCGACGACGATGACGACGACACCCCGCCCGACTCGCCTCTCCCGCAGGGCACCGGAACGGTCCTCGCCGCCAACGACATGTGCATGGACGTACCGTGGGCCGATCCGCGGGACGGCAACCCGATCCAGATCGTGCACTGCAGCGGCAACGACGCCCAGACCTGGACCCGCTCCGGGGCCACGATCTCCGCGCTCGGCAAGTGTCTGGACGTCTCGGGCGGCGGGACGGCCGACGGGACGGCGGTCCAGCTGTGGACCTGCAACGGTACCGGCGCGCAGGAATGGACCTACGACGCCGCGGCACGGCACCTGGTGAACCCGCAGTCCGGTAAGTGCCTGGCAGTGATCGGCGGCGCGCTGCAGGACGGTCAGAAGCTCGAGATCCGCACCTGCGGCGGTGGCGCCGAGCAGTCCTGGACGTTCGGCGCGTAGGTGTCCCTGGCGTGGCGGG
>NZ_JADBGR010000101.1:146533-162652 GCF_014892515.1 Myceligenerans pegani | reverse complement strand
TCGTGGGTGTACCACCATCGCTGCCCGGCCCTGGCCCACTGCGGACGTATCGCGCCGGGCTGGGTGGCGTAGGTGCGCTGCTTGATGAGGTCGCTGTTGACCTGGTGCCAGGCGTTCAGGGCGGTTCAGTCTGCCTACTTCGCGTCGCGGCCGGTGACGGCTTGGTGCAGTGGTGCTTCTCGGGCTCGCGCTGGTTGCACACCTCGTTTACCGCCGGCGTCGCTGGCGACGGCACCTCGACCACGTTCAGTTGCTGCCCTGGGCGAGCCGTCGTCAAGGCGTCCGGAGTGCTCCGTAGGTTTCTTGGGTCAGGATGAGCTCACCGAAGTCGTGACGTGCTGTGGTCAGGACGTCTGGGTCGGGTAGCTCGTTGGCGTACCAGGCTGCAGGGTCGGGATGTCGGACGAGATGGCGGTTGTTCCCCAGGTCGGTGATGGTCCAGGCGGACAGGTCGTGGGCCTTGGCCAGGTGGGTTCCGGTCAGGACTTGGATGCCGGCGGCGTCCAGGACGTAGTGGCGGGCGATGTCGAGGTCGCGGGTCGAGACGTTCTCGCCGGGGCGGACTGCTGGGGGTGCCTCTGTTGGGCCCGAGAGGGGGTGGCAGGTGCGGGCGACGCCGTATTCGAGGCGTGGGCCGTGCTGGGTGAGGATCTGGATGAGGACGTCGAGCTGTGCATGCCAGGGTTCGGTGGCTGAGGCAAGGGTGATGGTTGCTTTCGCCCCTGGGGAGAGTTGTGCTCGGCTGACTGAGAGCGTGGACTCGTTGATCCAGGTCAGGCTCGTGAATCTCGAGCGCGCGGCAGCGTCGATCCACGCGCTGCCGCGGCGCGGTTGTGGGGCGGGTGATCTGAAGATGCCTCGGCCGATGTAGGCAAGGGGCGCTGGGAAGCGGGCGTCGATCATGTCCGCGCTCTGGATCAGAGCGGCACGGTCCTCGGCGGCTGCGTCGGTTCCATAGGGGAACGGGCCTGTTTCGGGTTGCGGGTTGAACCGGAGGTGGATTCCGATGGCGTGTCCGAGCTGCTCGGGTTGGTTGCTCCAGGCGGGAGGCTGAGGATTGTGGGCTCCGCGAATCTGGCCGGTCCACCCCTGATCGGTCAGTCGCTGGGCATATTCGGTGAGCCAGGTTCGTATCTCGGTGCCATCGCCGGCGGTGTTCATCAAGGCGATGACGCCTCCTGCTGGTGTATCGGCGGTGTCCTCCACGAACGGTGCGTCGTCCCAACGGTCCTCGGCCTCGTCGTTGAGCGCCTCGATCAGATCCAGGCACGCGAGGAGGGGATCGAGGTCCGGTGGTTGAGGTCGTGTGGTGGAGGGTTGGAACTCGAAGGAGAACTCCACCGGGTCGTCTTCCCAGGTCTGATGGATCGATTCCCAGTGCACCTCAACGCCCATGCCGCCCATCGAACCCGATCCGGCCTGGCAGGTCCAGCCAGAGGCAGGCTGCCCGATTTCATCCTTTTCTAACGTGGTGTCGGCTGTTACGGTCTGCTCGAATCGCCCGAATCCGTACATGTCAGGAGACTGTTGTGTGTCTGGTGCGTGCCACGCGAGGGCTTGTCACCGGCTTGGCTGCCGTGGCCGTGGTGGTCACGTCCGCTCAGATCAGCCCCGCGGCCGAGCGCGATGATGGGCTGACGCCGGCTGAGAAGGCGGCGATCTCCCGGACGCTCAATGTCGCGTCTGCTGAGGCTGTTGCGGCGGTGGATTGCCCGCCGAATGACACGTCGATCGTGCCGGTGAGCGGCAAGCGATGTGTTGCTGAGTTGATGCGGCGGAGCCGGGGCGGGCTCAGGGCCGACTGCTTCAACTCTGCCAAGGCCGCCCTCAAGGATGCGCTGTACGGCCGGACGGAGTGCCGCAACGGAGGGGCCGGGACGACGCAGGATGAGGCGATCGCGCAGGGGCGGTATATCCAGCGGTTGAACGACTCTGGGGTGTACGGGAAGCCGGTGACGGTTGGAGGGATCTCGCCGGACATCCAGTGGGAGGTGGCCTACCCCAAGCCCCCGGGCGCAGCCATGGCTGGGCGGCCCGACGTCGTCGTCTATGACCGGGACGACCCCAACGGTCCGCTCGAGGTCGTTGAGGTCAAGACGGCAGCGAAGGAGGCAGACGCGAACGACCAGATCCAGCGGTACGAGAGTGACTTCCCGCGTGGTGCCAACAACCGCCCGTTCGTGGCGAAGAACCTGGCAGGCTACCGGGACTCCTTCCGAGTGCTGGTCAAGGACTGTGCTGATTCGGGCGTGACCCGCGAGGTGATCGACAAGTACGACGTCTACCCCGGACAGGCGGGAGTCCTTCTCTTCAAGGTGACTGAGCAGCAGGTCAGGGACTGTGGCGATGATGAGGACGGCGGGAACGAGGGAGGCGAGGAAGTTGAGCAGCCGGAAGGCATCCCGGAGGAGATCCCGCAGTTCTGTGCGGACGGGTGCATCGTGCCGGCGCCGGGTCGTGACGCGGACGGGGACGGGAAGGACGACTTCTGGGAGCACTTCCTTGAGGGACACCCGGAACTGAACGATCTGCCGGCCTGGCCGGAGCTTCCGCCGGTTCCGGTGCCGGACGAGGAGACGATCTGGGTGAGTGCGGCAGTTGCGGCCGGGCTTGTCGTCGTGGCTCTTGCTGTCGTCGCCTTCTGTACGGGCACGGCTGGGGGCTGTGTGGCTCTTCTGGCCGGGGCAGTCGCTGCAGAAGGCGGAGGCATCTCGGTGGGTCTTGCCGCGGGCATCGCCGCCGCGCTTGCCGCGCTTGGCTTGGGGGCATGGGCGATCTGGGGCGACCCGCACACCGTGACACTGGACGGCAGGGCGTACGACCTGATGTCGGTGGGCGAGTTCGAACTGATGCAGGTACCCGAGTTGGGCCTGAACTTCCAGGCAAGATATGTGCCGCTAGGCAGCTCGGTTTCGCTGCTGGACGCGATCGCGTTCGAGATCGCTGACGATCACGTCGAGATCGACTCGGGCACTGTCCGGGTCAACGGGCAAGAGGTCCCGCTCTCGGCTGATAGCGGAACTCTGCTGCTGGACAGCGGGGCAGCGATCGTGCGTGATGATTCGACCTTCTCGGTCGTCGTCGCCGGTGAGAACGAGGGTGTGGTCCTGCAGATGAAGGGCCGGAACCTGCGGGTCTTTGCCTCGGAGGGCTTGGAGACGAGTGGCCTGCTGGGCAACAACAACGGGGACCCGTCAGACGACTTGGTCTACGGCGACGGGACGCCGGCCGGGCAGGACCCGTCCCCGGAGACGCTGCACGGCCCGTTCGCGGATTCGTGGCGGGTCACGGATGAGACGACCCTGTTCACCTACGGTCCTGGCGAGTCGCCAGAGACCGTCGCGGACCCGGGTTTCCCCGATCAGTACGTTGATCTGTCGGACTTCTCGGACTCGGCGATCGACGCGGCCACCGACTCCTGCACTGCCGCTGAGGTGTTGCCGGGTCCGGCGTTCGATGCCTGCCTGCTGGACGTGATTCTCACCGCGGACGAGTCTTTCGCGGCGGACTCGGCGCTGGTGACGACCGTTCCGTACGCCCCGTCACAGCGCTCGTTCGAGAACGGGGTGCTTGGGGAGGATTTCGAGTCGGCCGTCGGCTCCAACTTCTCGGCACGGTCCTATATGACGATCGAGTCGACCACGATCGCGGGTCCCTTGTTCGACACGCCCGGGTACCGGACGCACGCGTCCAGCGTGCCGCGGCACGACGGCGTGGATGTCGCCTTCGACCTGTACGTCATGGGACCGGTGACCAGCGACGCGGACGAGCAGGCGCTCGTCGTGGACGTCGACGGCCAACCAAGCGCCCAGATCGACCTGGACACCGGGACACCTGTCGTTGCCGCTGACTCCGCGTGGACGTTCACGCCCCTCGCGCAGGGCCAGACCGGCGACGGAGTGTCCTACTCGAGCTTCCGCGCCTCGGCTCACCTCGCCCACGCCCAGTCCTCGCTCTCCGTCGACATGAAGCCGACTGGTTTCCGGGGCGTGCAGGGCACCGCCCTCGGGGTCGACAACATCGAGTTCACGCTGGATGCGCCCGCGCCGACCGTCACCACGGCAAGCCTTCCGCTGAGCGTCGAACCAGGAACCTCTGGTGGAAACTTCACCTCGCCGGGGGCCACCGATCACTACGTGTTCGACGTCGCAGAGGGTGACCGCCTGACCTTCACCTCGAACTCCTGCACGGCGACGGCCGGCTTCACGCTCGTCGAGGCGGCAACGGGCGAGGAACTGTTCGAGCAGTCTCACTGCTACGGCTCGACCACGACAGGAGATCTCGCGGCGGGGCAGTACGAGCTGCGGGTCTCACCGTGGCGTTCGTATGGGGAGCCGCGGGCGGGGGACTACGGCTTCGAGATGTTCACCGTGCCCGATGCGCAGTCGTTCGCATACACGCCGGGCGATGTCGTCGAGGACGGGGCGCCCGCGTCCGGGGCGGGGAACCTGGAGACGGTCTCCTCGGTCGACCGGTACACGTTCACCCTCACCGAGGAGACCTCGCTGCACTACGAGCGAATCCGCTCCTACATGAGCTACCGGATCATCGACACCGCCACTGGTGACGTCGTCGGCGACGGATACACCGATGGCGACTTCACTCTGCCGGCCGGCTCCTACGCCCTGGAGTTCGGCCACCGCCACGAGCAGGGCACCTACTCCTTCAACCTGTTCCTGGTCCCGACACCCGAAACGTTCACGTACACGCTGGGTGAGACCGTATCTAACGGGCAGCCGGCGTCAGGGGCAGGAAACCTGGAGACGAGCGCCTCGGTGGACCGCTACGAGTTCACCCTCCCGTCGGAGACGACGCTCCAGTACGAGCAGGAAGTCTTCAAACTCTTCGACTACCGCATCATCGACACCGCCACCGGCCAGACGGTCGCAGAGGGGACATGGGACCGGCAGTTCACCCTGCCCGCCGGTGACTACGCCTTCGAAGTCGGGCACGGCAACGACCAGGGCACCTACTCCTTCACCCTCTTCGAGGTACCCGAACCCGAGACGTTCGAGTACACGATCGGGAACACCGTTTCCGACGGCGACCCAGGTCCTGGTGCCGGCTCGCTGGAGACGATCGCGTCCGTGGACCGCTTCACCTTCACACTCACCGAGCCCCGCACGCTCCAGTACGACCGGACCGCCGGTCTCGCCGACCACCGGCTGGTGTCGCTCAGCTCGGGAAACGTCGTGGCAAGCGGCTACGGAGACCAGCAGTTCACCCTCGCACCCGACGAGTACGCCTTCGAGATCACCGGTCGCGCGGGCTCGTACGCGTTCACGCTCTTCGACCCGCCCGAGCCGCAAACCTTCGACTACGAACTCGGAACCGTCGTGTCCAACGGCGTCCCGGCCCAGGGAGCAGGAAACCTGGAGACGGTCGCATCGATCGACCGATACAACTTCACCGTCACCACGGCGGGCGAGTACCAGATCGACGTCCCGTTCCTGACCGACTACATCATCACCGACGCCCAGACCGGCCACGTCGTGACCGAATCCAACATCGACCAGCGCATCGACCTGACCGCAGGCGACTACGTGATCCAGCTCGGACCTGGAACCAAGCTGACCTACACGCTCCAGATTTTCGAGATCCCCGCACCCCAGACCTTCGCCTACGAACTCGGCACCACGGTCTCCAACGGCGTCCCCGCCGACGGGGCAGGAAACCTCGAGACCGTCTCCTCGATCGACCGCTACACCTTCACCCTCAACGAGCAGACCACACTCCAGTACGAATACATCAGCCCCCAGCTCCCGTTCAGCTACAAGATCATCGACCAGGCCGACGGACAGATCGTCTTCCGCGGCGGAGCCCACAATCAGGTCACCCTCCCAGCCGGGGACTACACCATGGAATTCGGCACAGGCGACGAAGGAACCTACTCGTTCCGGTTCTTCGAGGTCCCCGCCCCGCAGGTCTTCGCCTACGAACTCGGAACGACTGTCTCGAACGGCGTCCCCGAAGAAGGCGCCGGCAACCTGGAAACCATCGCCTCCATCGACCGGTACACCTTCACCCTCGACACTGAAACCACGCTCCGCTACCAGTACCACGGCATCCCGCGCCCCTACCAGGTCGTCGACCACACCACCGGCAACGTCGTCACCTCAGGCGTCGTCGGCAAGACCTTCACACTCCCCGCCGGCGACTACTCCATCGACTACGGCACCACAACCACCGACGACGGCACCTACTCCTTCACACTCAGCCAGACACAAGCTGCAGCGAGCGAAGGCCCGGCGCTGCAACCCATCTGACAAGCCTCGGCCGGGCCACTCAGCCTTGGCGGAGCCCATGAGCGGGATTCGAACTGCGCTACGGAAACGCAACAGATTGACTCCAGCTGTGCTCGATCGTCCCCATGCGCATCCAAAGTGCGCGTGCTACCGTCGGTGCCCGTCAGCAAGGTTTTACTCCTTGATCATCCAAGGAGATCCCGCCGACTCCAGTCTTTCCCGTAGTAGGGCAACTCGGGCGCAACGGCACCCAGAGGTCGGAGGTTCAAATCCTCCCCCCGCTACCAAAAGAAGGGCCTGACCAGCAGAAATGCTGGTCAGGCCCTTTGCTTTTCAGGACGGCCCGCAGGCGACGTCGCGGGTGGGGGCGCTCCCCGATCCGGAGGAACGCAGAGATTCCACGAGAACTGAGCGTCACGGCTGAATTCCGCCAGCGCGTTCGTGGCCGGCCGGGCGAGAATCCGTTCGTGATCGCTGAACCGCAGGGAATTCGCATCCGGCACCGTGGGAAGGAACCGCAGGTCCATCCCACCGCCTACGTCGCCCCGACGGCCACGTTGGTCGGTGAGGTCCGTGTCGGGCCGAGGGCGCGGGTGATGTACGGCGCGGTGCTCGATGCCGAGGGGTCTCGGATCGAGGTCGGGGAAGCGGCGGTGATCTGCGAGAACGCGGTGTTGCGCGCATCAGCGGTCGCCGGTGATCAGCCGGTGCTCGTCGGCGACCATGTCTTCGTGGGGCCGCATGCCACCCTGCTGGGCTGCGAGGTCGGCAGGTGCGTCTACGTGGCGACCGCGGCGACGGTCCTGCAGAGCGCGCGGCTGGGGGCGGGCTCGGTCGTCGCCGTCGGTGCGCTCGTCCATGCGCGTACCGTCCTGCCGGACGAGTACTTCGTGCCGCCGCACACCGTGGCGCTCGACGCGCCGGTGCGGCTGCTGGCCCCCGGCGATCCGGGCCTGGCCGACGCCATCGGCCGGGTGGGCTTCGCGCAGGTCGCGTTCGGTGTCGATACGGAGTGGACCGACCGGATCAACCGGTACGAGCAGATCGCGGAGGTGCGCGCCGCGGAGTTCGGCGCGCACGGGGACGACGACGTCCTGGATCTCGGGTAGCGGCGCACCAGCCGCCCTCGTGCCGTGGCGACGTTGAGGCACGCGTGTCGTGACCTTGGTCGCTTCGGCAGCTGGAGGGCCGTTCCGGGCAAGCATGAGCGACTTTCACCCAGTGGGCAACCGGCCTCATATCGGTTTGGTAACAACGCCGACAGATTGGGTGAATTTCGCTGAATATTTGCTCTGTCTGGAAGTTTCGCGCATGTACATTCTGCTCGCGGACACGGCTGTCACCCCCCCAAAAAAAGATGCTGTTGCTCGGTGGGAGGAGTTTCTCGGGCCAGGCGAATACACGAACATCCATCCCCGGACCGGTCTTCCGGACCCAAATCGGCTGGTCTCGGCCGACGGGCTGCGTAGCATCCGATTCGGCAACCACGAGATGGGGAGCAAGCCAACAAAGTCCCACTTCCACAAGGAGGCCTGGAGCTTCGACGGGGCCTCTGGGGTTTGGAACCTTCAGAATATCGTTGCTCGAGTCCCCTATCCGAAGGGAACATGGTGATGCGCGCTACTGCCCTGAATGCTGCAGATGCCTCGCGGCCGGGGATCGAGATGGAGACGGAGATCGGGCGGCTGCAGGGCAAGTGGTGCGGCGCGGAGGCCATCACGGCGGGCGAACTGGTCGACGTGGAACTGGATGTGGGGCGCCCGAGATACTTCAGTGAGTTCGTCGTCAGCCCCTCGCCTGAGGCGGCTTCTGGGGTGATCCGTGGTGTGATCGCCACCGTGTTTGAGGACGACGTGATCGTGCTTCAGATCGGCAGTTCTGCAGTTCAGGTAGAGGTGGAAGGTGGCCTTCCTGACGATGGCCTGGTTGGTTTGACGGTTGGCCTGGCCGCCGATGACCTCGAATTCCATCCCAGCGGGGTGTGATCGGAGTTCAGGCAGGCAAGGAGCGCCCTGCGGCTGATTCCGAAGGCTGGTGTGGGCTTACGGTTGCGGGCTCGACTATGGAGAGAGGCATGACTTTGGAGCTCTCCATCGCGGAGCGTGAGGCGCTGGTCTCTGCGCTGGTCCGACTGAAGTTCAACGAGGACGAGGTGCCTGAGCCGTACTTCGGAAGTCCGTTCGTCGGAGAGGCTCTGCTCAAGCTTCTGGCGTCAGTGATTGCCGAGAGTGAGGAGGCCGGCGACCTCGGACGCGCGCGTCGGTGGAAGTTCTGGCAGGACTGGAGCATTCGGGGGTATGAGCGGCAGATCGTCGTGAAGCATGCGGCATCGGTTCAGGCATGGGCATCCTGGTCTACCGGGGAGCGGCGGAACTTCCTCCGCCACTGCGCGGCGCCGTTCTTGCTGAGCGACGCGGATCTTGATGATCTGATCACTGAGGTCGAAGCGGCGAAAGGCTGACTGCCACGGTCCCCGGGCCCTGGCGTCAGCGCGATGGCGGCGGCGCGCACCCACACCTACCTCGGTGCCCGCTCCCGGCGTATCACCGCCCGCCGCGACCCCTTACGCGCCAACGTCGCAATGCGCGAGCACGAGGCCCGTTGTTGGTGCACGTCTCCTGGGCGGTCGTGTGGTTACGGCTCAGCCGTTTGTCCGCGCCGCGGCCAGGCGCATGATCTCGAGGTGCGAGTGATCGGATCGGTTATGACAGTGGAGGAGCCGCTCGCAAGGGTAGCGGGACGGACGCAGCACTCCATGAGCAGGACGACTTCAAGGGAGCAGGCCCATGTTCTTCCATCGTCAGGAACTGCAGCACAAGGCCACGCCAGATAAGCCGGACGCGGTCTACGCCCACAAGCTGCAGGAGGTGCTCGGCGGCCAGTACGGCGAGATCACCGTGGCCATGCAGTACGGCTTCCAGTCCTGGAACGCCCACATGCCAGGCAAGTACCGCGACCTGCTGTACGGCATCGGCGCCGAGGAGATGGGCCACGTCGAGATGCTGGCGACGATGATCGCGCAGCTGCTCGAGAAGGCGCCTCTCGGTGTCACGGAGGGCGCCATGCAGAACGACCCGACGGTTGCGGCGATCATCGGCGGTACGGACCCGCAGCATGCGATCGTCGCGGGTGCTGGCGCGCGGCCCGTGGATTCCAACGGCAATCCCTGGACCGCCGGATACGTCACAGCCAGTGGCAACATGCTGGCCGACTTCACCGCCAACGCGAACGCCGAGATGCAGGGCCGGCTCCAGGTGTCCCGGCTGTATCACATGACCGACGACGCGGGTGTGCGCGATTTGCTCGCGTTCCTCCTGGCACGCGACACGATGCACCAGAACCAGTGGATCGCGGCTGCGGCGGAGCTGCGCGAGGAGGGCATCGAGGACTTGCCTGTGCCGAGCACGTTTCCACTCAGCAAGGAACACCGCGAGGCCTCGTACCAGTACATCAACTTCTCGGACGGCCAGGCCGCGTCGGAGGGGAGCTGGGCGAGCGGCCCGACGCCGGACGGCAAGGGTGACTTCGAGTATCTGGCCGAGCCGCCTGCCGGTGTGCCCGCGCCGCCGCCCACCAAGCCGGACGTGCGTTTCCATGGCACCACCAGCATGCCCGAACCGGTGGAGAAGGCCATGGGCGCCGCCCAGGACGCACTCCACAAGGAGTGACGCGCAGGAGCGAAAGGTGAGCGGCCGTCCGGCCGACGAACACTGTCGGATGGCCGCTCCCGCCGGAGTTTCGCGAGAGCCTGACCGCCTGCCGTCCGAAGGGAAGACACATGATGCTGAGCGAGATCGCCGACGGCGTGCATCGTCTCGAGCATGTCAACGTCAACGTCGACGTCGTCGAGCAGGCTGCTCGTGGTGGACACGGGTCTGCCGGCCACCTGGCGGGTGCCCGGCGAGGCCTTGCGCCGGCTCGGGCACAGGTCGTCGGACGTTGCCGCGGTGGTGCTGACGCACGCCCACTTCGACCACACCGGCGCGGCCGCCACGATGCGGGCGCACCTCGGGTACCGATCTGGCTCCACGAGGAGGACTTCACGATCGCGGCCGACCCGTATCGGTACGCGCACGAGAACGCCCGGGCGATCTACCCCCTGCGGTACCCCCGCTCGCTGCAGGTCCTCGCCTCGATGACGGCCGCAGGTGCGCTGCGTGTGCACGGTGTCGAAGGGTTGCGGCCACTGCAGCCAGGCGAGGAGATTCCCGTGTCGGGCAGGCCCCAGGTGATCTTCACACCGGGCCATACCTTCGGCCACTGCGCGCTCCACCTGCGGTCGAGCGAGCGCGTGCGGGAGGCGCGCACCGACCCGTCAGGTGGTCCTTGACACGGCGGACATGACGCTCCGGGGGCATCCCTGCGGAGTGCTCAGAGGAAGAGGTCACAGATGGAGAGCAGAGCAAAGGCTGCAGGGCATGCGATGCACCAGCAGCTGGTCGTCCTACCCCTCGGGTTGCTCGCGACGGCGGTCGCGTTCGACGCGATAGGCTTCGTGACCCATGACGGGCGGCTGGCGTTCGCGTCGTACCTGATGATTGTCGTGGCGGTCGTGACAGGCCTGGCCGCGTCGGCCTTCGGCCTGATCGACTATCTCGCGATACCGCGCGGCACACGGGCCAAGCGGGTCGCGCTCCTGCACGGGAGCGGAAACCTCGTCATGCTCCTGCTGTTCACCGGGAGCTCGCTGCTCCGTGCCGGCAGCCCGGACTACATGCCTCGCCCTACGTCCTTCGTGCTGGCCCTGGTTGCGCTGGTCATCGCGGCGGGCACCGGGTGGCTGGGCGGCGAGCTGGTCGGCAGGCTGGGCATCGGGGTCGACGACGACGCCGGACTGGACGCGCCGGCACGCCTCACAACCGGGATCTCGGTACCGCGGGGGCCGCGATGAGAGCGATGGTGTATCGCGGACCGTACAAGATCCGTGTCGAGGAGAAGGACGTGCCTCGTATCGAGCATTCGAACGATGCGATAGTGCGGGTCACGACCGCGGCGATCTGCGGGTCGGACCTTCACCTATACCACGGCCTCATGCCGGACACCCGGGTGGGGTCGACGTTCGGGCACGAGTTCGTCGGCGTGGTGCACGAGATCGGTCCTTCGGTACGCAGTCTGTCCGTCGGGGACAGGGTGATGGTGCCCTTCAACATCTACTGCGGAACGTGCTTCTTCTGCGCGCGTGGCCTGTACTCCAACTGCCACAACGTGAACCCGAACGCCACTGCGGTGGGAGGCATCTACGGCTACTCGCACACCACCGGCGGCTACGACGGTGCGCAGGCCGAGTACGTCCGGGTCCCGTTCGCCGATGTCGGGCCGGCGATCGTGCCCGACTGGATGGACGAGGAGGACGCCGTCCTGTGCACGGATGCTTTGGCCACCGGCTACTTCGGCGCACAGCTCGCCGATATCACCGAGGGTGATGTCGTGGTCGTGTTCGGCGCGGGCCCGGTCGGGCTGTTCGCGGCCCGGTCGGCCTGGTTGATGGGTGCCGGCAGGGTCATCGTCGTCGACCACCTGGACGAGCGCCTGGAGATGGCCCGCACGTTCGCCTACGCGGAGACGGTGAACTTCACGCAGCACAAGGACGTCGTCGTGGAGATGAAACGCATGACCGGGTGGCTCGGTGCCGACCGGGTGATCGACGCCGTCGGCGCCGAGGCGGACGGCAACCTGCTGCAACACGTGACGAGCGCGAAGCTCAAGCTGCAGGGTGGCTCGCCCATCGCGCTGAACTGGGCGATCGATTCCGCGCGCAAAGGCGGCACGGTCTCGGTGATGGGTGCCTACGGGCCGATCTTCAGCGCGGTCAAGTTCGGCGACGCCATGAACAAGGGCCTCACGCTACGTATGAACCAGGCACCCGTGAAACGGCAGTGGCCCCGGCTGTTCGAGCACATGCGCAGCGGCTACCTCAAGCCGAACGACATAGTGACCCACCGGATCCCCCTGGAACACATCGCCGAGGGGTACCACATCTTCTCCGCCAAGCTCGATGGCTGCATCAAGCCGCTCGTCGTGCCTGACGCCAGCTGACAGGGAGACGATCGTGCCGTATACCGCCGACAAGCCGCCTCTGCCCGAGACCCCCGAACAGCTCCGGGCCCGTATCCCCGGCTGGGGCGCCGACCTCGACCCTGCTGACCGGCCCTCCTACCCGCGCGAAGTCCAAGGCCTGGAGACCGGCGCGCACTGGGACCTGCCCGAGCAGCAGGAGGAACGCCAGCCCAGGGAGCGCTCGATCGAGCACGCACGACTGACACCGGCCTTCGGCACCTCGGTCCCGCTCAAGGGACTGTCCGGCGTGGTCCGCAGCTATGCGTACCGGCGGTTCAGCGAGGGGCGCGCCGCACACTGGCTGCTGCTCATCGCGGCAGACCGGGTCGACGCCGTCGAGAGCCACCTCACGTCCTTCACCACCCGCCGCCCGGACAACCCCGTGACCGAGACCGGCGTACTCGCGGAGGCGTCGCACCACCCGGTCCGATCCCGGGCCGGGCGGGTAGACCCGCGCCACCAGGTCCTCGACCCCGTCATCGTCGTGGGCCCGTGGGTACTCGCCGCGGTCGTCGTCTACCGAAGCGTGCGGGCCATGGTGCGGCGGGCACGCACATGAGGCCCGGGGTCCGCACGGCGCGGGTGGTGGGCCTCGCGCTCGGCGTCGCGGTTGCCGTCGCGCGCAGGTGGCGGCCCCGGCCGCTCCACCCGAGCGGTGTCGTGCTCGCTGGGGCGCTGCATGTCGAGTCCCATGGCGCGCCGGGTGGTGCCGCGCTCGGTGCACCCGTCGCCCACCCCGTTGTCGTGCGCGTCTCACGCGCTGCAGGCCTGCCTGCTCCGCTGCCCGACGTCTTCGGACTCGCGGTGCACTGGACGACCGGTGGCCGATCCCAGGACCTCCTGCTGTCCGCGACCGGCTTGGGCCGGGCCACCCGCTTCCTCCTGGCGCCCCGCGTCCGCCCGTGCGGGGGCGGCTTCGGAACGCTCATGCCGTTCCGCGACGTCGACGACCGCCCCGTCCTGCTCGCCGCTGCTCCCGCCGGACCTTCGCCGCGGGACCTGGGCGCCACCAGCCGCGAGCCTGTGGCTCTCGTCGGCGTCGAGCTGAGGCTGCTCTCTGCTCACCCCGGCGGGAGGTGGCACCGGCTCGGCGCGCTCCGCTGCGGTGAGATCGTCACCGCGGACGCACCACGGGTCGATCCCGTCCAGAACGTGCCGGGCGCTCTGGGCACCTACCCCTGGGCAGCCGCACTACGGGCTCCCGCGTACCGGGCGGCCCGCGGCGGGCAGCCCCCTGGATACGCGGGAGGTGCCGCGTGACCACGAGGCGTCCCCGCCGACAAGGCGCCTACGGCCCGTGGTCGGCGCACCACGAGAGGCTCGCCACGTGCTAGTCCAGGACGTCTTGTCACTGGCCGCCGACCCGGCCGGCCTGCTCCCCGCCCGCCAGCAGATGGCGTTCACGCTCGGGTGGCACATCATCCTGGCATCGTTCGGTGTGGCGTTCCCGGCGATGATCTTCGTGGCCCACTGGCGGGGCGTGGTGCGCGACGACGCGACAGCGCTCGTCCTGGCACAGCGGTGGGCGAAGGTCTCCGCGGTCCTGTTCGCGATCGGCGCGGTGTCGGGCACCGTGCTGAGCTTCGAGATGGGACTGCTGTGGCCTGGCCTGATGGGCACCTTCGGCGACGTGCTCGGCCTGCCGTTCGCCCTCGAAGGCCTGTCGTTCTTCGTCGAGGCCATCTTCCTGGGCATCTACCTCTACGGATGGGGCCGCATGCCGCCACGTCGCCATCTGCTCATGGTGGTGCCGATGGCGCTCGCGGGGATCGTCGGCACGTTCTGCGTGATCTCCGTCAACGCGTGGATGAACACCCCGGCAGGCTTCCGCATCGTCGACGGCGAGGTCACCGACGTCGACCCGTGGGCGGCCATGTTCAACCCCATCGCCGGGTGGCAGTTCGCCCACATGTGGCTCGCGGCCTACATGCTCGTCGGCTTCACCATCGCGGGCGTCTACGCCGTCGGCATGATGCGTGGGCGGCGCGACGCGCACCACCGGCTCGGCTTCCTGGTGCCCTTCAGCTTCGCCAGCGTGGCAGCAGTGCTCCAGCCCGTCGTCGGGCACCTGCTCGGCGGAGGCCTCGGCGACCGCCAGCCCGCCAAGCTCGCCGCGTTCGAGCTCGCGACGACGACGGAGAGCCCTTCGCCGCTGCGCATCGGTGGCCTGCTGGTCGACGGCGAGGTGAGCGGGGCCCTCGACATCCCCGTGCTCGGGTCCCTCATCGCGCAGAACTCGTTCACGGCGCCGGTTCCCGGGCTGGACACCGTCCCGGTACGAGACAGGCCGCCCGTGAACATCACCCACTGGGCGTTCCAGACGATGATCGGGATCGGCACCCTGCTCGCCCTTGCCGTCGTCGTCTACTGGGCACTGCGCTGGTGGCGCCGGCGGGACCTGCTCGAGCGCACGTGGTTCCTGAGGTTCTGCGCAGTGTCCGGGCCACTTGCCGTCATCGCCGTGGAGGCGGGCTGGATCGCCACCGAAGTGGGGCGCCAGCCCTGGGTGGTCTACGGCGTGATGCGCACCTCGGAGGCCGCGGGGAGCTACGCGGGTCTGTGGTGGCTGCTGGCCACCACCGTGGTCGTCTACACCGGACTGACCGCCGGCGCGGTGCTCGTGCTGCGTTCGATGGCTCGCCGCTGGCGGCAGGGCCAGCACGACCTGCCCAGCCCGTACGGGCCCCAGACCCGGCTGTCCGACGAGCATCCCGGACGGGAGGAGCCGTGACCGTGGAACTCGTGGTGGCCATGGCCATGTTCGTCGGCCTGGTCGCCTACGCCGTGTTCGGGGGAGCGGACTTCGGCTCCGGCTTCTACGACCTCACCGCGGGCGATGCCGCCCGCGGCGCCGAGCTGCGCACCGAGATCGACGAAAGCATCGGCCCCGTGTGGGAGGCCAACCATGTGTGGCTCGTCTACGTGCTCGTCATGTGGTGGACAGGGTTCCCGACCGCCTTCGCCGCCGCGATGTCCACCCTGATCCTGCCGCTGTTGCTCGCACTGCTCGGCATCGTGCTGCGCGGCGCCGGCTTCGCGTTCCGCAAGTTCTCCGCGACGCTCTCGCAGGCCAGGCTCTACGGCGCTCTGTTCGCCGGCTCGTCGCTCATAGCACCGTTCTTTCTCGGCACGGCCGCCGGCGCGATCGCTTCGGGACGGGTGCCGGCCGACGGCCAGGGCGACCGCTGGTCGTCCTGGCTGAACCCCACGTCGCTCCTGGCGGGTGCGATCACCGTCGCCTGCTGCGCGTTCCTGGCCGGCACGTTCCTCACCGCCGACGCGACCCGCGCGGGCCACGGAGGACTCGCCGCCCAGCTCCGTCGCCGCGCCCTGCTGGTCGGAGCGGTCACCGGAGTCCTGGTACTCGGATCGCTCGTCCCGATCGCCCGTGACGCGCCCACTCTCGCCGAAGGCCTGACCGGGCGGGCGGCACCCCTGATCGCCACCTCGATCCTCGGCGGGATCGGGGCCCTCGTGTTTCTTCTGAGACGGAGGCCCGCCGCCGGGCGGGTCAGCGCCGTCATCGCCGTCGCATCGGTCATCATCGGGTGGGGCGCCGCACAGTACCCGTGGCTGCTCGTCGACGAGGTCACCATCGCCGACGCGGCAGGAGCCCCCGCCACGCTGCGGGCACTCCTGCTGGTCGCAGCCCTCGCCGGTGTCATCGTGATCCCACTCCTGGTGTACCTGTTCCGCCTGACCCAGTCCGAGCAGTGGGCCCGGGACTGAGGGCCGTACCTCGCGGGTGAAACGCACTCTCGTCTCCTCACATCTGCGGTCGAGACGCCTTCGTCGGCCGATGGTCAGAGGAGTGGTG
>NZ_JADBGR010000101.1:0-146499 GCF_014892515.1 Myceligenerans pegani | reverse complement strand
CACCACGACGCTAGGGCGCGTGCCGGTCACTCGCACCCTGCGCACGGATCAGGTAGCCCGCGGTCCGGTCGAGGTGGTGCCGGAGTGCTGACGGGGCCACAGCGCGATGGCCAGGCCGGCCACGACGCTCAGGATGTGCAGCCAGTTGTCCGCCGCATTGATGTTGAGGATGTTGATGTCGGGGTTGTTCACCGCGATCAGGCCGTAGACGAACGCCGCGCCGTACCCGATCACCAGCAGCCAGCCGAACGTCCGTGCCCGCCCTGGCGACGACCACATGATCACGCCGAGGAGCCCGATCAGAAGGTGCACGATGTTGTGCAGCGGGTTGATCGCGAACCCGAGCAGCGTTTGGTCATGGTCGTGCTCGGCGAACCCGTCGAACCCGGTGACGAAGAATCCCGCGATTCCCACCAGGAGATAGACCACGCCGATCGTCAGCGCGAGCCGTTGGTGGGGCGCCCGGGTGTGCGAAGCGGGGGCGGACTGTGTCATGGCGTTTCTCCCGTCTGAAGATAACCAGAAAGATCACCTTGTGGTGGGGTCGTCCCACTCGCATCTGGCGGTCCCGCCCAAGACGGCTGCGCAGTGCCAGATGCGGTTCGGCGGCGAAAACTCATGACTCTGGCTTCGGCGCCTGGGGTGATCCGGTTCGCGCGTCAGCGCGACGTATCCGCGCTGGTCAGAGAGCCCGACCGTGACACGTCTTGGGTTTCGTGCCCGCAGGGCACGAATCGCGACACGTATATGACACTGATTGGTACGCTGAGGTACGTCCAGCGACGTCTGGATACGGGAGCCCTGGTGATCCATCCGGGATCGTCGAGATGGCCTCCACGCAGAAGTGCTCGGCGGCGGACGTGATCGCCGTCCTGGAGCCACGTCATTCCGCGTACGTGGCGGGAGACGCGGGCGGCGGGGCGCCCGGCGCATAGAACCAGCCGTGGAACGCCGTGCGCGTGGGCTGGGGGAGGACCCGGGCGATCGCGACCATCGCCTTCGCCTGCAGGCCGGTAGCGACTTCTGCCCGGCCGTCCTGGAGCGCCTCGACCGCCCGCCGAGCCACCATCGCGGGACTGGACTTCGGGCCCCGCCCGATGTGAGTGCGTTCCATCTTGGCCGCGCGAAAGAACGGCGTCCGGGTCGCTGACGGCAGGACCGTCGTCACAGTGACGCCCGTGCCGGCGAGCTCGCCGCGCAGCGACCAGGCGAACGAACGGAGGAACGCCTTCGACGCGGCGTACGTGCCGAAGAGGGGTGCGGGCATCGTCGCGGCGATCGACGAGACGACGACGAGCCGTCCCCCGCCGGCCGCGACCAGGTTCGGGACGACGAGGTGCGCGAGGTGCACCACGGAGCGGACGTTGAGGTCGACGAGCCGTAGCTCGTCCTGCAGCGGCGTGTGCAGGAACGGCCCGTGGACGCCGACGCCCGCGTTGAGCACGAAGGTGCGCACGTCCAGCTCCCGGGCACGAGCGACGGCTGCTTCGACGCCGCTGGGCAGGGCGAGGTCGACCTCGAGCCCCGTGACTTGGGCGGCCGTGTGCTGCCGCAGCTGGTGTACTGCCTGGTCCACGCCCCGCTCGGCCACGACGAACACGCCGTAGCCCTGCTGTGCGAGCTCGCGCGCCACCGCGAACCCGATGCCGCTTGAGGCCCCGGTGACGAGGGCGACGTCGGGCCTCGCCGTCGGACACGCAGACCACGTCGCGTGCCAGGAACGACGCCTCATGACGGACCCGGCCCGCTGCGCAGAGGCGCGCACGTGCCGGCGCGGAGGAGTAGGTGCTCGGCCATCGGGCGCTCCCTCGGTCGGGTTCGCTCCTCGTCTCGAAGCCGCCACTTCGACATTAGGCGCCTTCCAGGTTGCCCGCATCTGGCTCCGCGGGCCCGCGCCCCCGGTCGGTTGCCAGTGCCCGAGACTTCGCTACCGTCAAGGGATGGTGAGCGTCACGCGGGCCGCCCGATGCACCCCCGGAGCAGTCCTTGGCGTGCTCGCTGACGGCTGGACGTACTCGAGCTGGGTGGTCGGCACGGCCCGCATCCGCGCGGTCGACACGGCGTGGCCGGAGCCGGGCGCGCGCATCCTCCACTCCGTCGGCCTGTGGCCGGCCTTGCTCGACGACGAGACCGTCGTCCGCGGGTGGGACCCGGAGCGGTCGATCGAGCTGCAGGCGAGGGGCTGGCCCGTCGGCGAGGCACGCGTGCTGATCGAGGTGAAGCCGGACCCCGCGGGCAGCGGGTGCAGGATCCGCGTCACCGAGGACGCCGACAAGGGCCCCGGTAAGGCGGTGTCCCGGCCGGTGCGCAGCGCGATGATCGCGCCCCGGAACGTCGAGACGCTGCGGCGGCTCATCTTCCTCGCCGAGCGGCTGGCGCCCGAGCAGCGCTCACGCTGACCGGGGCGCAGCGGCCCGGTTCCGTCATGTGTCGCGCAGCAGCCGCCCCCACGCGCTGCGCACGAGGGCCCGGGGGAGGGCGCCCCACCGGCTCGACGCGGCCAGCGCTACGCGCGCCGCGTTCCATCCGCACGCACCGTGCACACCGCCACCCGGATGGGCCGACGCGCTCGCGAGATACAGCCGTTCGACCGGTGTCTCCGGCCGGCCGAGCCCCGGCATCGGCCGGAAGACCAACTCCTGGTGGGCCCCCGAGGTACCGCCGTTGATCGCGCCGCCGAACAGGTTGGCGTCCGCCGCCTCGAGATCGGCAGGGCCCTGGACGGACCGGCCCACCACCGTGCTCCGGAAGCCGGGTGCGACGCGGTCGAGGGCCTCCTCCACACGGTGCGCCAGCTCGGCGACGGCGTCCGCCGTCCAGTCGATGCCGTGGGGCACGTGCGTATAGGCCCACGCGGACTCCGTGCCGTGGGGCGAGCGCGTCGCGTCCGACGTCGTCATCTGCCCCAGGACGAGGAACGGCTGCTCGGGGACCTCACCCTTCGACAGGGCGGCCGCGACGTCGACGAAGCCGCGGCGGTCCACGCCGAGGTGCACCGTCCCCGCCCCGCGCCCCGCCCCGGCGGTCCAGGCGAGCGGACGGTCGAGCGCCCAGTTCACCTTGAACGTGGGGTGGTCCCACTGGAACCGGTCGAGGTCGCGCACGAGGCGGGCCGGCAGGTGTGCCGTCCCGACGAGCTCGCGGTACAGGGCGGGGGCGCTCACGTCGGCGAGCACCGCGCGCCGGGCATGGACCAGCTCGCCCTGCGCGGTCCGGACACCGACCGCCCGGTTGCCCGCGACCAGCACCCGCTCGACGCACGTGCGGGTGACGATCTCGCCGCCGCCCGCCCGCACCCGTGCGGCGAGCGCGTCAGCGAGCGACCCCGCGCCGCCCACTGGCACGGGGAAGCCCACGTCCTGGCCGAGCATCGCCAGCAACCAGCCGAACAGGCCGCTGCCGGCAGCGTCCGGCGGGACGTCGGAGTGCATCGCATTGCCCGTCAGCAGGAGCCCGCCGCCCTCGCCGCGGAACGTCTCGTCCGCCAGGCGGCGCACGGGCAGGACGGCGAGGCGACCGAGGTCCAGCGCTCCGCCGGCGCCCAGCCGACGGAACAGCCGCAGCGCCGGACCGGCGGCGGGGAGCGGGCTGAAGAGCGCGTCGAGCAGTGGGTCGCGCATGCGCTCCCAGGCGGCGAACAGCCGGAGCCAGGCGTCGCCGTCGCCCCGGCCGAACTCCTCGAGACCCGCGGCGGTGTCCTCGGGCTCAGCGTGCAGCACCGCGGCCCGGCCGTCGTCGAGCACGTGGGCGAGGACCGACGGAGCGCGCGACCATGCGAGCCCGTGGTCCTCGAGGTGCAGGCCCTGGATCACGGGCGAGCCGGCCGCGAGCGGGTAGAACGCGCTGAACAGGTCGGTGCGGAACCCGGGCGCGGCGACCTCGGCGGTGCGGACCGCGCCACCGAGAGTGTCCTGCGCCTCGAGCACCAGGACGTCCCAGCCTGCGTCGACGAGCGCGTTCGCCGCGACCAGCCCGTTGGGACCCGAGCCGACGACTACGGCGTCGACGGTCCTCACCACGGGCCCGGCACCACCTCGGTGCTGCCGGTCTTGGGGCGCCGAACGACCACGACGTTGCCCACCATCGATCCTCCCGTCGGCTTCGGTCCAGCGTGCCCACGATCGACCGCGGTCGCCAGTGCGTCGCAGTGCGAGCGGATACTGCGTGCCGAATACTTCTGCTTACGGGTTCGGGCCCGTCGTGGCGAAGCCCGACGAAGGGAGGCGGGCGAATGACGTTCTGGATCTGCGGGAGATGCGGCGTGGAGCACGCGTCCCGGCCCGCGGTGTGCGCGATCTGCGCCGACGAGCGAGAGCTGGTTCCGGCCGACGGGCAGCGCTGGACGACGCTGGAGGAGCTGGCGGCCGAGGGGCAGAGCATCGCGGTCAAGGACCTGGAGCCCGACCTGTTCGGCCTCGCCACGGTGCCGGACGTCGGTATCGGTCCCACCGCGAAGGTCGTCCGGACCGCACGCGGGAACCTGATGTTCGACGTCCCGGGCTACGTCGACGACGCCGGCATCGCCGCCGTCCAGGGTCTGGGCGGCCTCGCGTACATCGTGGCCAGCCACCCGCACATGTACGGCGTCCAGGTCGAGTGGAGCCGCCGGCTCGGTGGCGTCCCCATCCTGATCAGCACACCCGACGCGCACTGGCTCGCCCGCCCCGACGACGCCGTCGAGCTGTGGCAAGGCGACCGCGAGATCCTGCCCGGCATCACCCTGAGCCAGCCCGGCGGACACTTCCCCGGCTCCGCCGTGGCCCACTGGGCCCCCGGAGCCGCCGGCAAGGGCGTCCTGCTCAGTGGCGACACGATCTTCGCCAATCCCGACCGCACCTCCGTGTCCTTCATGCGCAGCTACCCCAACCGGATCCCCCTGTCCGGACCCGTCGTCCAACGAGTCGCCCACCACGTGAGCCGGTTCGAGTTCGACCGGCTCTACAACAACTTCGACGGCGTCATCCTCACCGACGCCCGCCAGGCCGTGCTCCGCTCCGCGGACCGCCACGCCGCCTGGACTCGGGGGGATCACGACGATCTGACCTGACCCGGGCCAGGTGATCGGGGCGCGTGGTCGGTAAAGGTCAGGAGATCGGTAACCCGGCGACGAGAAGATCAGCGATTTCTTGCCCCGGCTCGCCGATCGTGTTCCGGCTCCGGGTGGGGGTGCTTCGGCGGCCCTGCACGCTGCTCAGGCGGCGGCTCTGCTGGGCATGGTTGCCCGGCACCGCGGGCAGGGTCGAGAACGCGCAGGTCGCGGTGTTCCTGACCTACGCCACCGAGCGCGGGCACGCCTTCATCGACCGGCGTCTCTACCTGCCCGAGTCTTGGGCGAGCGACCCCGACCGCCGCACCGAGGCCGGAGTCCCGGACGAGGCCAGGTTCGCGACCAAGCCGCACCTGGCCGCGGCCATGATCACCGACGCGCTGGCCGCCGGCGCACCGGCCCGGTGGGCGCCGGTGACGAGGTCACCGGCGCTGACCCGCACCTACGTTCCACCCGCCGCAGGCTGGGACTGTCCTACGTGCTGGCGATCGGCTGCGCCGCGCCGTGGCGACCGTCGCCGGACCGCTCCGCGCCGACAAGGCCACCAGCCTGCTCCCGGCCGATGCGTGGGCGCGGTGAAGGCCGCGCAGGCGCTGGACGGAGTCAACGGCAAGCACATCGACGCCGCGCGGTTGGTTGCGCGACGGTCCGCCGCGTCCTCGCGAGCCCAGAACCTGCGCGACCGGCACGAGAAGGACGGCAATACCTTCCCCAAGGACAACCCGTCGAGCGACGTCGACCGGTTCCCTGCGGCGGTCGAAGGCGTATCCGGAGAAGCGACGCCGTAGGGACTTGAACGACGCGGCGCCAACTCGCCAGTTCGGTTCGGGTGCTCAGCCGCGGGCCGGCTCGGCGTACAGGAGGCGCTCCTCGTGGGCGAATCCGTTGCGTGCGTACATGGCCACCGATTCCGGGGACGTGTGGACGGTGATGTGCTCGACGCCGCGCTCGGCGGCCGTGGCCAGTACCGCACGGACGAGTCGTCCTCCGATTCCATGGTTGCGGTGCTCAGGCAGGACATAGCAGGACTGCAGGTCGCCGGACAGGCGCCCGATCGCACCGACCTTCGGTACTCGCGCGGCCAGCGCGAGCCACGCCATCCCGACGACCTGCTTCTCCAGGACTGCCACGTGTGCGATGTGTGAGTCCTGGTGAGCTCGTGCCCACGTCGCAGCGGCCGGAACGTAGTCGGCTTCGTTCCCTGCGGCCTCGGCTCCCTCACGTTCGGTGGTCCACAGCCACCGCAGCCGCACGACCTGCTCGAACTCGTCCTCCCGCGCGACGCGCACCTCGACCTGCTCGCTCACGTTCCTGACCATGCCCGGAGGATACGGTGCGACCGGGCTGGGGCAGAGGTTGTCCCATCCGTACGCGGGGAGCGAACTCGGCGAGCTTGCCAGGCGTCCGACCCGCTCGGGGAGCCTGCCGAGGTAGTAGGTCGGCTGTGCAACCTACTACCTCGGCAAGGTTGTGTGACTGTTCCATCGGGCGGGCGTGAGCCTTGCCCCGGTTTACCGGGCAGGGTTGAGGGCGGTGCGGCGGCGGAGGAGGGCGGTCGCGCTGGCGATCAGCCCGGCCACCGCCACCGCGGTCACCATGTACAGCCCCGGCTGGTACTGGGCGATCGACGTGGCGGCACCGCCCGAGATCAGGGCGGTGACGACCGCGAGGACGACTGCCCCGCCGATCTGGCCGGAGGTCTGGACGAGGCCTGAGGCCAGGCCCTGCTCGTTGTCGGCGATGCCCTCGGTGGCCTGGACCATCACCGACGAGAAGCCGAGCGCGAAGCCCAGGCCCAGCAGCGCGAACGCCGGAAGGTAGTCGGTGAGGTACGACGGCTCGGCCGAGTCGCCGCGCAGGATGAACCACAGGTAGCCGAGGACGAACGCCGCCATCGAGGTGATGATCATCGGCGTCGTGCCGAAACGGTCGATGAACCGGCCCGCGAGGGGCGACAGGATCGCGACGATGACGCCGGCCGGGGCCAGGGCGAGCGCCATCTGGATCGGCGCCCACTGGAGCGTGTTCTGCAGGTACAGGGTGACGATCGTCTGGAACGAGATGTAGGAGCCGAAGATCGCCAGTGCGGCCAAGTTGGCCCGGACGATCGACCTGACCCGGAAGATCCCCAGCCGCACCAGCGGCTCACGGACCCGGTTCTCGAGCACGAGGAACGCGCCGAGGAGGACGACTGCCCCTACCGCGGCCGCGGTGACCAGCGGGGTGAACCCGGTCTCGGGGGCGGTCACGATGGTGTAGACCGCCGCGAGCATCCCGCCGGTGAGGGTGACGGCGCCGGCGAAGTCGATGTGGCCTCGCGCCGGCCGTGGGGTCCGGGGGACCACGATGAACGCGGCGATGGTCACCAGGACGACGACGGCGACCGGCGCGAAGAACGTCAGGCGCCAGTCGATGCTGGTCAGGGCGCCGGAGGCGATGAGGCCCGAGGCGTAGCCGGTGGCGCCGAAGACCGTGAAGATCGACAGGGCCTTGTTGCGGTCGTGGCCTTCGGCGAAGGTCGTGGTGATGATCGACAGGGCGGCCGGGGCGGTGAACGCGGCGGCGACGCCCTTGACGACGCGCGACGCGATCAGCAGGGCCTCGTTGTCGACGAGGCCGCCCACGAGCGAGGCGGCGCCGAACACGACGAGC
Source organism: Myceligenerans pegani (assembly GCF_014892515.1). Classification (GTDB taxonomy): domain Bacteria; phylum Actinomycetota; class Actinomycetes; order Actinomycetales; family Cellulomonadaceae; genus Myceligenerans; species Myceligenerans pegani. The sequence goes on along the minus strand of NZ_JADBGR010000101.1, from coordinate 138,800 downwards.
GCGGTGAGGAACACCTGACGTCGGCCGAGGAGATCGGCCATCCGCCCGCCGAGCAGGAGCAGGCCGCCGTAGCCGAGGATGTAGCCGTTGACGATCCATTGGAGCGAGGTCGTCTCGAGGCCGAGTTCGGCGCCGATCGACGGAAGTGCGACGCCGACCATGGACACGTCGAGCGCGTCGAGGAACATGGCCAGGCCGGCGACGAAGAGCACGGCCCACAGTCGCGGCCCCCAGGGCTTCGGGGCGGGTGTCGTGTGGTCGGCGGGCTCCGGGGCCGAGGTGCCCGGAGTCGTTGTTTCGGTGAGCGCCATGGTGGCAACTTAGATGCGCGCGCATGTGATGTCAACGCATAAAATGCTTAGACATGAGATGTGCGAGCATGGTAATGTCGCCGCCATGGAGGCTGCATCCGAGGTCGGCGTGGACACTCGGTGGTCCGAGATGCTTCGCACCTACCACACCGTTTCGAACGAGCTGGAGCACGAGCTCCAGGCAGGTCACGGCCTCGGGCTGAGCGACTTCGAGCTGCTCAAGGCCTTGTGCCGGTGCTGCGGGCCGGACAAGGCCAAGGTGAGGATGAAGGATCTCGAGGCCGAGATGTACCTCAGCCAGAGTGCCTTCTCACGGACCGTCACCCGCCTGGAGAAGGCCGGGTTCGTGGAGCGCGCGGAGTGCGGCTTCGACCGCCGCTCGAACTTCCTCGCGATCACCGACGCGGGCGGCGAGCGCTACCGGTCGGCAGCCGAGACCTACCGGGCGGTCCTGAACGAGCACTTCGCCTGAAGCCGGTAGAGGGCCCTGGGCCCGTACTGCCCTGTTCGCCGCGACCACCGAGACGGGCATCGGCCTCGGCACCACCACAACCGACGACGACGGCGGGGGCGGACGTTGCGATGAGGTGCAGGCCGTGAGCTCCCCGTCAGCCGGTCGTATCGCGCGGCTGTTCGGCCTGGGTGAGGATGCGCAGTATCGTCCCGGGCTCCTCGCTCGCGGGTAGGTCGCTGACCTGGCCGTCGCCGACCTCGATGACCCGCCAGACGCCGTCGTTCCTCTGTGCGAGGTCGGTCGTGACGAACGGTGCGCTGATCCGTCGCAGGCACCCGGCGATGTCGTCCAGTACCGTCTCCGGGACCCTCACTGTGGTCGACGGCGTGTCCGGGTGTGCGGTGACCAGGACGGGCGAGCCTGCAACCCACCAGACACGCGCTTCTCTGGCGCGTCCGGCCTCGTCCGTCGCGAACGACTCGAACCGGCGGGCCACGATTCCGCCGGCCAGATCCGAGCCCTGCAACTCGACCAGCCGGGCCACGGTACGCGTGACGGCGGCGACGTCAGCGAGGTCGGGCACGAAGCACGCCTCGTGCCACTCGTGCTTGCGGGACTTCACGTAGTCCTTCACCACGCCGGGGCCGCTTCCCAGCGGCGCGGTCAGCGCGGCGACATCGGTCCGCGACGGCGTCCTGCCGGCCTTCCAGGGCAGCCAGGCGCTCGCGGGAGTCCGGCCCGCGAACTGGCCGTACCAACCGGGCAGCTCGTGCGCCTGCCGGTACGCGTCCGAGTTCGTGGCCACCTGCACACCCCGCGTGGCCAGCGCGGCCGTGAACCGTTCGTATGCCTCGACCGGGATCATCCACCCGCGATACCACGCCACCATCGTGGCTTCCGCGGCGGCGGACGGCACCCGGCGCACGGCAGCGCCCGCATCACCGGCCAGGAGCATGTCATGGTCGATGGCCCCGACACGCCAGCCCAACACCAATGCCGCCTCCGCTTCACGTGCGAAGTGCGGGTCGGGCGAGCGCGGTGCGAGCGGATCGGCCGGGACGAGGAGCAGCGGCGGCGTCATGGCTGCAACGTATCCGTAGCGAGGGTGGGTGAACCACGACGATTCACCGTCGTCGGTTGCGATGCACTTGCTGGTCTCCGCGCGCCGTGGCGGCGGCAGGTCAGAACGCTACAGGCGGCCGTGGTGCTGATCGGGACCATAGGGAGGACTTGGCGGCCATCTGTGCACGCTACCGGCGGAACGCTTGAATCGTCGCCTGGGTCAGCGAGATCGACAGCTGGACCGCCGTCATGACAATCCAGATCATGAATCTGAAAAGCGTCAGCATCAACGAGACGACGCGTCAGGAGCCCGCCGCCCGTCGCGGCTGACCAGAGGCCCGGAACCGCAGAATCCTGTGGCTCCGGGCCTCTTGCGTGTCGACTCTCCGAGGACACGGGAGGTCGGACATGGACGGAAAAACCCCACGCGGTGGGGCAAGGGGGCAGCACGCGCGCACCTGCCAATCGCCGACAGAGGGCCGCTCGCACGCGAAATTCGGGTGCGGCTCGCCTCGTCGACCGTGCCAGATCGTGCCACGGATGAGCTCGTGAGGATGACGTGCAGGAGATGTTGCTCTAGCGAGCCGCCGCGCGCCGAGGCGGAGGCGCGAGGTCGGTTGCGTTCGTCAGCTCCCGTTCGGGGTGGAGCCCGGCAGTGTGAGGATCATGAGGGTGTCGTTCTTGCGGATGGCGTGCCCACCCGCGGGCATCGGCCCGGGGGAGACGCTGTGGTGGATGGTCAGGCTTGGGGCGAGGTCACGGTGAGTTCCCCAGGTGTTGATGTATTGCGTGAGTTGGTGGGCGAGGTCGGCGCCGTGGGGTCCGTATCCTGCTGCGCCCAGGAGTGCGTGTCCGGGGGTGGCTTTGGTCTTGTCGAAGATCATGTAGGCCGCGGAGTTGCCGTCGACGAGGGCTGGGGTGCGGATGGGGATGGCGGGTCGTCGGATGCCGGCGTCGAGGGCTTCGGTGGTGACCTCGATGCGGCATACCCGGTCGTCGGTCGCGGTGGTGTGGAGCCACATTCCGTCGAACGGCTCGGTGCTTGCCACTTCGGTGGCTGACCAGGCTTCGGTGGCTTGGCCGTCGAACGCCGGGTCGAGGAGGGTGGGGTCGATGTGCTGGTCGTGGTCGTGGTGCAACCGGACCGTGTCGCCGGCGAGTCGAGTGGTGTGTTCTCCGTCCTGGCCGATGATGGGGACGAAGCCGCACAGTTCGAGGCTGTCGGAGGTAAGGGTGTTGCCGTGGCGGGTCAGTGCTGCGGACCGGGTCTGGCCGCGCCAGCGCAGTGGCAGTACGAGACGGCCGCCGTCTTTGAGCTGGGTCCACCATGCTGGTGGGATGTCCCAGAGGCCGACGGCCGCGATGATGCGGTCGTAGGGGCCGTTTTCTTCGGCGCCGAGCAGCCCGTCGCGCTCGATGACGGTGACGTGGCCGTAGCCGGTCCGGTTGAGGGCCTGGCGGGCGTACAGGGCGACGCCGGGGTCGATGTCAACGGTGGTGACGTGTCCGGTTGAGCCGACCAGTTCGGACAGGAGGGCGGCGTTGTACCCCGTGCCGGCGCCTACTTCCAGGACGTTGTGGCCGGGCTGGGCGTCGAGCTGGTCGAGCATCATCGCGACGACAGACGGCACTGACGCCAGGGACAGCGGGAGCGGTCCGTTGGGGTTGTCCTTGATGGAGATCGCACGGTCGGAGTAGGTGGTCTCCAGGTCGATGCCGGGTACGTGCTGGTCGCGGCGCACGGTCCGCATCGCGGCTTCGATCCGGGTAGGAAGCGGACGCGTTTTGACGATGGCGTCGACGAGCTTGTTGCGCAGGTCGTCGGCGGTGGGTGCGGTGTTCACAGGGGTGTGGCTCCTTCATGCGTTGAGCAGGAGGCAGGTTTGCCATCCGGCGGGGTCGGTGAGGTGTGTGGAGGGGACTATGCGCCGTGTCAGGATGACGCCGTCTTCGCCGGTCAGCAGACCACGTGCACGACTTGTGGGGGCGTTGCGGACGGTCGTGTCGAACCGTTCCTGAAGGTCGGGCAGAAGATCAGGCAGGGTACTGCCGGGCAGGGCGTCGGCTGCGGCGTGTGAGGCGGTGAGGATCAGGCCGGCCCACCCGTGGCAGGCGCTGGTGTCGGTGAGCTGGTCGAGCTGGGCGGGGTCGGTCAGGCAGCCGGTCAGGATGGTCTCGGCCTGGCGTTGCAGGTTCTCGTCCTGGGTGGCTTGCGCGGTGATCTGGAGTGCCCTGGTGATGCCGGGGCTGCCGTAGCACCAGGAGGGTCGGGTGCGGCGTGCCGTGGGCGGTGGACCGGCGGCCCACTGGTCGAGGGTGACGTGCTCCGGCCACGCGTACCCGGCGCCGTCGGATAGGGGTCGCGCCCAGTCGGTCAGAAGCATGATGGTGTGCCGCAGGGCGTCGAGTTGCCCGGGGACGGTGTGTCCTGCGAGGGCGGCGAGTGCGAGCAGGGCCACCGGGCCGGTGACGCCGTGGGCGAGGCCGAAGTTTCCATGGCCTGTGGGCTGGGCGGGATCGGGGATTCCTCGGGGGCTGTCGGTGGTCCACCAACCTGGGACGGGTGTGCCGTCGACGGCTACGGGTTCGGTCAGGAGTCGGGTGAGGTAGGTCAGGCCACGGTGCAGCAGGTCGGTGCTGGTGCCGGTGTACAGCAGGAGGGCTGTCAGGCCGGTCAGGCCGCTGATGAGGTCGTACTCGCTCATCCGTGGTGGGCGCCCGGCATCGAGCCGGCGTTCGGCGGCCGTCAGGCGCTGCGTGGTGATCCGGGCGACGGCGTCGTCGAGGCAGTCGGACAGGCCCTGGTACGCCGGTCGGGAAGCGGCACGCAGGGCGTAGGCGACGGCGGGCGCGCCGTGGTAGAGCCCGACCTGGTCGGGGTGAGCGGCGATCGGCTGTCGGGTCATTGCCCGTAGTGTCGCGTCGGCGTGCTCCCATCGGCCGGTGTGACGCGCGTCGACGGCCTGGCGAAGCAGGGTCCCGGCGAGTCCGTTGCCGAGGGCGTGCAGTGCGGTCACTGGCCGGCCTGCCGGGCGAGGAGCGAGCGGGCTGTCTGGGCGGCGGCGTGTCGGACGATGGTCTCGGTGGGTCGGTCGGGGCCGATGAAACGGTTGTGGTGCATGTGCACGAGGGACTCCAGGATCCTGGCGGTGTGGGTGTCGTCGACGTACATGCGGTATGCGCGCAGGGCGGCGGTGCGGGCGTCGTCAGGCGACGTGTCCGCGGCGGCGCGGATGGTCTCTCGGGTGACGTCGTGGTCGCCGGGGCCACTGGTCGGCAGGTTGGACAGCGTGACCAGCCCATCTGTGTCGCCGAGGAACCCGCGAGCGATGTTGAGCATCCCGAGTGCGCAGGTCACACGACGGTCCGGGTGTGCATTGATGGTCAGGGCAGCACGGACGGCGTCGCTGTCGGCGACGAACACGGTCTCGGCGGCGTCCATGATCGGCCCGGAACCGTACCGGCCGGTCTCTGGCCGGTAGGTGTCGTATACGAGTCGGGACGCGAGCCCGGCGCCGCGCAGCTCGGAGAACCACGAGTCGATGGCGCGGGCGATCTCGGTCCGGTCGCCGGTTGCGGCGACGCGTACGCGTAGGTGGTCGTCTTCCTGGGCGTTGCGGTAGCGCACGAACCAGACCGGTCGTCCGTCGAGAACGTCGATGAGCGCGGGCAGGTGGCTGGTCAGGATGTGGTTCATCACCACGGGGGTCGTGAAGATCTTCGCCTGCACCCACCGGCCGGTGTTCGGGGTGGGGGTGCCGGTGTTGGAGATCACGGGGGCGTCGTCGAGGTGGGGATGCGGCTCGGGGGCCCGGGTCGAGACGAGCGGCAGGACCAGGTCGTGGGCGTGCCCGATCCACGCTGTTGCGTCGTCCGCGGGGGCCTCGGTGAGGATGACCTGCTGCTTGCGGCCGAGTTCGGCGTGCAGGATTCGCGCGTGGGCGGGTTCGGTCAGGTCCAGGCGCAGGGTCCGGTCCTTGTCGCGCAGGTCCACCGTAGTGGGGCACCGCCAGGTGCGTGCCCACTCGCGTAGGGCGTCGTGCCAGGCGGGCTCGAACGTGCCCGGCAGGGCGCTGGCGTCGAGCGTCCACCGGGCAGGGGAAAGGATGCTGCGTCCGTAACGCACCCGTGGCAGGTGTGGCAGCCGGGACGCGGCCGGACCCCAGTCGAACTCGGTCCACCCGGTGACCGCGCCCCGGGAGACCATCGCGATGAACCGCGCGAGCGGAGGCGCCTGCTTCTCCAATGCCAGGGGGTGTAGCACGACGGGCTCGACCACGCGTCGCCGTGACAGTGACACCAGGAGCAGCCGCTTGCCGGTGGAGGTGACCGCAAGGTCGTCCAGACCGATGACGTCGGCACTAGGGTAGCGGTGCTCGCCGACCGGTATCACGTACGGCAGATACTGCGGGATGCGGGCGACGTTCTGCGCGTGCGGGTACACGGGCGTGAAGGACAGCTGCGCGAGCAGTGCGCCGGTGATCATGGTGGGCAGGTCCCGGTAGGACCCGATGAGGTCGCCGTCTCCGAGCAGTTCGGCGAACCGGCCGGTCAGGGTGCCGGCCGACCAGGCCGGCCGGACCGTGAGCGTGAAGTCTCCCGCGTCGACGGCGGCCGTGTCCGGGGCGTGGACCCGGACGGACATCTCGGCGTGCGGGGCGGGTGTCTGGTCGGGCAGGGGCGTGCAGGCGAGGCGCTCGATGTCGTCGTCGGTCAGCAGCACCTCGGTGCCGCTGATCGTCGCTTCCTGTGCCAGGGCGGTCAGATGTTCGTCCCGGTCGAGGATCTTGGTGGCGGGTTCCGGCCACGGCGAGGTCGGGAAGTCGTGCGGGAATCCGACACCGGCGGCCAGGTCCACGGCGTCCCGGAGAGGGACCAATGTGCCGGCGCCGTACCGGTCCCAGAACGCGGCGTGGTAGGCCGACCATTCCGGGCGCCCTTCGGCATGCCGGGACAGCCGCATCAGCGCATGCGCCGCCCGCTCCGCCTCACGGGCGACCTTGGGTGACACGGCAACGGTGGCGTCGATGCGGGAATTCACGCTCAGACGCACCTTCCCGCGATCGCAGACCTGGCTCATCTTCTTCTCCAGGACATCACGCACGTGCCGGGCTCCGACCGGGGTGGCGGTGTTGTGGTCATCGATGAGCCTGAGCACCTCGTCCAGGTCGGTCACGATCGCAGCCGTTCCCGCGTCCAGACCACCGAGCACTGGCTTGAGAGTGCGCACGATGTGGGCGAGCGGGTCGGTGACAGTCATCCTCGAGTGCAGGGACGTGGACAGCACGCCCGCGCCCAGGGCGTCGCGAACCAGTCGCTCGACCTGTGCCGGGGTGCCGCCCTGCCTGGTCAGCGTGTCGACGACGTCCGGGTACGGGACAGGCGTCGCGGCCAGGGCGAGCAAGGCGTTCAAAGGGCGGCTGACAGGCACCATCGCGGTCTGCCCGCCAGGCCGGGGCACGGTCAGCACATTGCCATGCCGCGTGGCGGTGCCGACGGTCTGGAGCGTCAAGTGCGGTAGGACGTCTGCCCGGGAGACAAGCATGCTGGCGACCGTCTCGGCCCATCCCGTGTCAGCCGTCGCGACGGCGCGATGATCGCTACCGACATCGGCCGTGGTCTGCCCCAGGGACGCGGTGGTGACCCCGGCGAACAGTCCGAAGGGGATGGCGCGGCCGTTGGCTCGCAGCAGATACCGGACCACGGAGTCCGTCACCCGCCGTACGGTCTTCGTCTCGGGCTGCCCGGCCAGCAGAGCATCGACGGTCGCGGCCAGGCCGGGCGCAGCGGCGCGCACCTGATCCTGGAACCCCTCGATCGCCCACACCTCGGCGAGCCAGACCCTGCAGGAGGCCGGGTTGTACGGATCAGGCCACCATCGCCCAATCGAGCCGTGCGGCGTGGCGGCCAGGCGCAGGACGACGGGTCTGCTGTGCCGCATGAGTCTCTTGGATCCGGGCATGCCAAAGCCTCCTCTTCGTCGGGTGCTGGGGTGCTGCGCGGACCAGGCAAGTGCAGCCCCGGCCCGCGCAGCGGCCAGTAGTGCGGTTCAGTCGCTCGTGCAGGCGGACTCGCAGGTCGTGCCACATCCGTCGCCGGAGTCGCAGGCGGCCGGAACGGCGACGGGCGCGTCCACGATCTCGAACGCCACCCTCCACTCGTCGAACGCGATCTCCGGCGTCGAGGGCTGAGACAGCGTGATGGTCGACATAGGGCTTTCTCCTTTCAACAGCATTCGAGGCCATCCCGAATGCCCCACACCGCGAACACGGCGGTGCAAGTCTTCGAACCGTTCAGTGCCTGCCGGACGGGGCATCCGAAGGGGACGAACCGCATCGTCATCTCTGCGCGCCGGGAGGCTTTGAATGCCTGCCCCAAACGGCGTCGAAATCACGCCGCGGCATGACCTGTTCGAGTGCGGCACGGGTAGGAGCGCTCGGGGCACCGAGCACGACGCAGGCCGCGCCAATGGCGGCGAGTTCCTTCTCCAGCCGTTTACGGGCGGCCGACAGAATCGCGTCGCCGGGCAGGATCACTACCTCGGCGCCTTGGTCCATCGCCTGCTCGGTGAGCTGGCTGATCGTGGCGGTGTCTCGTCGATCCTCGACGACGCGAGCCAGCATGTAGCCCTGGTCACGTGCGTGGTCTTGCACGACGGCGAGCTGCGAGGCATCGCGGACGTAGCCGACGGCGACGGCGGTGTTGGACATGTCGTTCGATACCTCCAGGTCTTCTGGGCCGCGCCCATGGTGAGCGTCGCGCCGCGTCGGAAGCCTTCCTCCATGCCCAGCGGCACGGCCAGTAGGACGATGTACCCGATCAGGACCCAGGCCATGACGTCGCATCGTCCGCGGGCCCGTCTGCGGGTTGGAGTTCGTGAGGTGCCAGGCGTGCCCGGTCGAACCCGCGCCGATCGATGTGCACCCGCACGCTCCACGCGCCCGGCAGGTCGGTCTCGACGACGGTGCCGGTGGCGCCGAGCAGCATGCGAGGGCCGTCGACCACCCGAACCCGGTCACCCACCTGCCACGGGTGCCTTTCGTGGGGGTCGGGTCGTGGAGGTGCCCGGACTCTTCGGCCGCGAAGTCTTCTTCTCCGTCGAACATGCTCATCGCGCCACCGCCCTGGCCTCAGCTGCTCCCGTCTTCGCCGGCGTTGTCTCCGCTGGCGTCGACTCGACTGGCTCTGATCCGGGCTCTCGGGTCGACAGGGTCAGGGTGTCCAGCGCGGCCGCCGCGCCGTGGTGGTCAAGGGTGCCGGTGACGTAGTTCGCGGCGTCCTTGACGGCCTGCGGGGCGGCGCCCATGGCGAACCCGTGCCGCACCTGGCGCAGCAGGGCGCGGTCGTTGATGCCGTCGCCGATGGCGGCCGTGTCGTCGGGGTGGATGTCCCACCGGCGGCGCAACGCGTCGGCCTCGCTGGCTTTGGACCGTCCGGGTGCCGTGAGGTCGATCCAGTCGCTGCCGTGTGTGGTCGCGGTGCATCCGGTGCCCTGGATCTGTGGCGCGTATGCGGCGATGCCGGGGGCGTAGACGACGGCGCGGGTGGTGTGCTGGGACCACAGCACCCGCTCGTCCACGATGTGCTGCAGCCCGCGCAGGCGGCTGGCGGGGAACGGCTTGTTCACCCGCCAGCCGACACCGACTTGTTCCACGGCCATGGCCATCTGCGGAGCTACCACTGCCGCGACCGTGAGCGCGGGCCAGGGGTCGAACAGCCGCTGCCGCACGATCTGGAAGGGCCGGTGCCGGTTGCCGGTCAGTTCGGCCGTGACCGCGCCGTTGGAGGCGATGAACATCGAGCCCTTACCGAGTCCGAGCTGTTCGGCGATCGGCAGCACGCCGAGCGTGGACCGGCCGGTGCACGGCACCACCGGGATACCCCGCCCGATCACCGCCGCCACCGCGCGGCGGGTCGGCTCGGGCACATCATCGCCGCCGTCCGGCAGGAGAGTGCCGGTGACATCGAGGAACACGACCTTCACTGGGCGGCGGGAAGTGGACTCATGTGGGGAGGTCAGCATTCCGTGCTCCGGTCGATCGAGGTTGAGCCTCCGCAGTGACTGGCGGAAATGATCATGGGTTACCGACATGAGCGCGTTCGTGAGCGTTGGCGGCTTGGAGCCGTTGCCTACCAGTCATGCACAGGAGCCGCACCCCAGCCGCGTCGATCATTCGCCGACGGTTGAGCGCTACATCCTTCGGCCCCAGGTGGGCCACCGCCGGTACGATGACTCCGTATGAACGGCGTGTACTGAGTGCTTGAAGGAGGCCAGCGAAGGCTGCGTCAGGCGATGCACCGTCCTCACGGAACAACCCGCCGAGTGCCAGTTCATGGTCAACGCAATATTGGTTGATGGCCGCGACAAGAGCCCGCTGTCTTGCTGTGGACAAGCCCGCCAGCCGCAGGTATCCGCAGACGATCGGCCAGCTGACCTTGTGCTGTTCCGTGAGGGATTCCATGGCCACAAGCCTGCGCCGACGTGGCGCCCAAGGGAATCAACCGGCGTTCCACTTCTGTCCCACTTCCGCCCCCAGGGCGGCACACGGGTTGCTTCAATGAGCGAGAAGAAGGGAGACGGATATGGCGACGGTGCATCAGTGGACGGGTCTTGAAGCCCGCGCCCTGCGCCATGCCCTTCGGCTGAGTGTTCGTCGCTTCGCAGAGGATCTCGGGGTCGCGATCAACACGGTCTCCAAATGGGAAAAGCTTCTCGCGGAAACCAAGCCCAATGGCGACAGCCAAGCCATCCTCGACACAGCGCTGGCTCGGGCTGATGCGACCGTTCATCTACGCTTCGAGACGTTCCTCTCCCAAGCAGGACCGACCTCTCCAGGCTCGGTCCGTCGCGTAGTGGTCCCACGCCCACGCGGGTGGGAGTACGAAGAGTGGGCAGATGACCTCGACCGAGTGATCATCGCCTTGTCTTCCCAGCGGTTCAGCTTCGCGGAGGAATTGCTGCGCCGATGGACCCCCAAATTCAAGCCGTCCGACCTCGACGACCGTGGCCTCTATCTCTTGGCTCGGTCCACCGCACTGCTCGGCGACCTCCGACGCGATCAGGGGCAGGTGCTCGGACCGTTGTCGGCGCAGCGTTCCTACGCCGGAGCCCGTTCGATCTTCGATCAACTGGTCATCCCCCGGCGGGTCGCCCAACTTGACCTCTCGCTTGCAGTCGTCACTGAGATGGGTGGCAACCTGGACGCCGCGGCCCGACGCTATGAAGACCTTGCAGTCGACGATCGTCTGACCGGCAGAGACCGTGCGAGGGCGCGGCTCTGGGTGGGCACGGCGCTGAACAAGGGTGGCGAGTACGACTACGCTGCTCGCACTATGCGGGCCGCCATCCAGGACTTCGAGCGCCTCGCAGAACCAGACGACTGGGCCGTCGCGCACCAGAAACTTGCACTGGCATCCCGGGGCGCGGGCGATCTTGACGGCGCCTTGCGCCTGATCGACGTCGCCCGAAGCGCTGGCGTTGCCGATTCCCCGATGCAACGAGTACGTCTCGACACTGCCTACGGCCATATCCTGGTCTCCGACCCGAGCACTCTGGAAGACGGACTGCGGACCCTCGACGGCGCTCAGAGCGTCGCTGCCGAATTCGGGCTGGCCCACCAGCTACGCAGTATTGAGGGCATCCGCGCCTCCAGCCAGGGAATGCCCGCCCGAGCACGGTGAACCAGGGAGACACGCGAGAGTGACCGACTACCAGCAGACCCTCAGCGAAAACCAGTGGCACGCGGCCGAACTGATCTGGGACTACCACCAGATGCACCACACCGTGCGACCGACAGACGTTGCCCTTGGCCTGGGCAGCCACGACCTCGGAGTCGCCACGTACTCCGCTGAGCTCTACCGAGCCGGCATGTTCCCCGTGCTGGTGTTCAGCGGCGGCAACAGCCCCACCACAGCGGCACGCTTCCCTCGTGGAGAGGCCGTCCACTTCCGCGAGCACGCCCTGGACCTCGGAGTCCCGGACGACGCAGTTCTGCTGGAACCGAACGCGAGCAACACCGGCGAGAACATCACCTTCTCTCGCGACGTTCTCGCCGCGGCTGGCATCGCTCCTGCCTCGGTCCTACTCATCTCGAAGCCCTACATGGAGCGCCGGTCATACGCCACAGCCCGCAAGGTGTGGCCCGAGGTCGACATCGTCTGCGCTTCAGAACCGCTCAACCTTGACGACTACCTCAAGAGCATCGGCGACGAGAAGCTCGTCGTCGACATGCTCGTCGGTGACCTCCAGCGCGTGATCGAGTACCCCGCACTCGGGTTCGCCATCGAGCAGACGATCCCGGAGGACGTGCATGCCGCCTACGAGTACCTCATCCGAGAAGGATTCACCAGCAGGCTCATCGCCGAGTAGCGCACCACTGGGTCTCCGGCTGTGTGCGATCCACCAGCCCAACCTGTTCCCGCGGCTCAGCACGCTCGCCAAGATCTTCGCCGCGGACTGCTGGATCGTCCTGGACGACGTCCAGTTCGCCCGCCGCGATTACCAGCATCGTGCACGGATTGCCCCGCTCGAGCGTCCCGAGCAGCACCAGTGGCTGACCTTGCCCACCCACCTGCCCCACGGACGCTCAACCATCATTCGGCAGGCGCGTCTCGTCGACCCACTCCGGTCCCGTCGTCGTATGCGCCACACGCTGGCCCACCAATACGGGTCCAGCCGCTACTGGCCAGAGTTCCGCGCTCTCCTCGACGCCGTCACCGACACCATGGAGCGCACCGATCGGACGGCAGTTGTCGCCGAGACGTCGACTCGGCTGCTACTCCAACTTCTCGGGTGGACCGGCAGGTCCTTTCTCAGCAGCCAGTTCACCGTCCGCTCCGAACGATCACTGCGGCTCGCCGACCTGGTACAGGCTGTTGACGCTGACGGATACCTCTGCGGTCCCGGCGGCATGAGGTACCTGCGTCCTGAGCCGTTCGCCAACCAACGTACGGCTGTCATCCCGTTCATGACGCCCTCCGAGGGCATCTGGCAGGGCGCCCGCAAGGTCAGCGCGCTCCACGCCCTGATGGCATACGGCCCCGACGCGGTGTCTGAAGAGGTGCGGCGCATCGCAGCAGTTCATCGGGCGTCGCCGAACTCGCACTCAGGGTCGTGATGGCCCGGCCTGGACACAACGAAGGTGACGGACCGGGGTGCCGCTACGACGCCCTGTTCTTCGCGAGCCGCGCCGACCCGGGCTACCCCATGTGAATGACTGAGGCTGAGGATGCTCACGCCTAGCTGGCTGGCGCCTGGGGTCCGCTGTCCTGGGGGTAACCGTGGGCCGCCGTATCGGGAGGTGCTTCGTGAATTCGTGGCCTGGCCGCGGGCATTGCGGGGCGTTGGAAGAGTGCTCCGGATCCGCGGTGGGGGAGTTCGACGGTGCGGACGTGGGTGAAGCCCTGGGTCCGGTAGTAGTCCTGGAGCCGCGTGTTGGATCGCCAGGCGTCCAGGCGCAGCCAGGTCCTGCGGCTTGCGGCGGTGTACGCGCTTGCCCAGTCGAGGATCGCGGTGCCGAGGCCGTTGCCCGCGGCGGATCGCCGCACCACCATGCGATGGACGTACAACGCGTCGTCCGGATCGTCGTTGGCCGTCCAGAACTCCGGGTCGGCGAAGTCGTCCAAGGTCGTCGTTGCGACGGTGCCGATGTGGTCGCGCCAGATCCAGACCTCTCCGCGTGCGATGGCGGACTCCAGGCTTCGGGACGAGTCCGGGTCGGTGTGGCGCACCGTGGCCCACTGGTCGAGTCCGCGGGACTGGAGCCACGCGCGTGCCTCCTCCTGCAGTGCCCGGATGGCTCCGGCGTCGCGTGGCGTGGCCAGTTCGGGTTTGCGGATCACGAGGGCTCGGCTTCGGGGTCGGGCAGCCCTGGGCGGTCGATCACGATGGTGTGCCGGTCCCCGGGCAGGATCGTGATGGCGACACGCAGGGCCTTGCCGTGGCGGTCGTATCCCGTGGTGAACTGCCGGGCGACCGGTGTTCCCGGGCCGAGGGCGAGCCTGTGCTGTTCGTCCGGGGTGGGCATGCGGATGGTGAACTCGTCGACGGCGCGCACCTGGACGTGGCCGGCGTCGGCCAGGACGCGGTTCGCGCCTCGGGCGATGTCCTCCGGCGACATGATGGCCGTGCCCTGGGCGAGGGTGAGCGGGAAGTAGCTGTCGTTGGTCATGTACGGCGCGCCCTCGAGGAAGCGGACGCGGCGCCGGACCACGGCGTGCTCGTCGTCGCTGAGACCAAGTCGTGCCGCGACGTCGGCCGGAGGGCGCACGATCGCCACGTCGATGGTTTGGGTCGGTGTTCGGCCGGCGTCGGCGAGTTCGGTCAGGAACACGTCCTTGGGGACGTCGTCGGGGCGAACGGTCAGGTCCGACTGCGGGCGGTACTCCATGCGGTGTCCGTCCCGAACGAAGTAGCCGTGGGGTCGCTTCGCGACGACCAACCCTTCGCCGACGAGGATCGCCAGTCCCTCGCGGACGGTGTTGCGCGAGGTGCCGTACCGGTCGATCAGGGCGGCCTCTGTGGGGAGCTGGTCGCCCTCGCCGAGGTCGCCACGGACGATCTGGTTTCGCAGGTCGGTGGCGATCTCGACCTTGCCGACCCGCCTGCGCTTCGGCGCTGCTGCCACAGGCGTGCCCTCCCCTTGATCGTTGGATTGTCCAGACAGTCTATTCGATCCTCTTGACGGCATGGGCAACCTGTGATCGGCTGCATTATATGGATTGTCCAGACAATCCATATCACCCGAGCAACCATGCCCTATGCGAAGGACGTCGCGACGCGGAAGCGAACTGCTTCGGCAGCGGCAGAGGGTCCCTGGAAGTCGTCGCGGACCACGGGAGAGGAGAACGGCATGAGACCGGAATTCCACGATAAGGACGCGCCCGACGACGTGCTGCTGCGGTCCTTGGAGACCGCGGCGGAGCTCGTGCGCGCGGCAGGGCGTGACAGAGTCGCGATGGTCACGACGGCGCGTGGCTGGCTGTGTGTGCAGCCGCATGACCTGTCCGACGGCGAACGGATCGCTCGTCTGCTGGGTTGTGACAACCCGCTGGACCACCGGCTGCTCGTGCCGGGGTACACGCTGTGGTCGGGGCGGCGTGACGGGCTGGAGGTTCAGGTGCGCTCGCAGCTGCGCGATCCGGCCCGGGCTCTCGGTTCGGGATACCTCGGGTCAGGAGACTTCCGATGATCCGCGCCGACGAGACCGTCCCCGTCGAAGAGACTCTGGGGAGCACCGCGCGTGTAGTCGTCCTGGACGCGGATGCCGACCTCGCCGTCACCGCTCGGCAGGATGCTGCACGGGCGCTGGAATCACTGGAGCTGCTGCTCGCGACAGGGTGCGACGTCGTGCTCTCTACTAGCCAGTCGCTGTCCGGGCTCCTGCAGCTGGCCAGGGGGTTCGGAGTCCGGGAGGGGTACGGGCTCTGCTCGCATGGGGCGTTGGCCGTGCGCCTGGATGGGGCAATGCCCGGCGGGTACGAGCTGTTGGACGCGGTCACGTTCGACCTGTCCGCGTTGAAGCTGGCGCTGGAAGACCTCCAGTTCCCGGCCGGGACCCTGGTCGCCGCCGAGGACGTCGGGACCGGTCGACGGATCAACCGACGCTTGGGCACCGAACTCCCGAGCGGCGTCCCGGAGCGGACGCCACGGGCCCGGTCGCGGGGCACGACGACGAGCCTGGCGCGCCTGCACGCCGCAGGGATTCGCGAGTACGCGGACATGCTGGCCGCGAGCACCGGCCTGAAGGTCATCCCGACAGGGCCCGACTTGTGCGACGTCACCGCTCAAGAGGCGTCGCGGAGCGCGGCCGACGACGTAGTGCACACCCTGGCGGCGCCGCGATGAACACGCCAAATCCGAGACATGCCGACGACCCGAAGCGGCCGGACGTCACCGAGCGATCGGCGAGCATCATTCCGGCCACGGTCCTGGCCACCCTGGCCGACGGCGAGCGGGTGGTGATGTGGTGCCAGATCGGGAACCTGCCCGGAACCGACGCGAGGGTCTCCGTCACGCGAAACGGGAGCCGGGGACGCCGTGGTCCACGCCGGCGAGGCATCACCGACCCTGATGCTCCACGCGGGGGCAAGCTCGTCGTCGTACACGATCGTGCGCCAAGGCCCCGACCACGTCCTGGCCACCGAACGCCACACCGATCCGTCGACCGCCGACCGGTGGCTGACCGCCGCGCGCACCGGGACCGCGACGCCGTGGACCGATGATCCCGAGGACTCCGTCCACGTGAAGAACTGGATCCTCGCGCACGCGCCCGACGGGCTGTTCACCGCCACCACCGCTCAGAGTGTCGCGCTCGGGATCGGCGGCCACGCCGTCCACGCCGGCGCCGCGGAGGTCGCGCTGCTCACGGGCACCGACGTGATCGCCTCCCCGCGCTCGACGTCCGTGACCCGGCTGTACAAGCTGATCGCCACCTGGCGCTACGCGGGCGCCCCCTACACCGACCAGCTCCCCGCCGCCCTGTTCCGCCAAGGCGACGGCTGGCGGGTACGACTCGTCGTGCCCGGGACGCAGGCACAACGATGAGAGGAACGATGAGCCCTATCCGGAGCAGGAAGGACACCGCCCGGACCACTGTCAGCCCGCAGCGAGGTTCGCACGATTCTGGCGCTGCTCGGCCGCGTGAGCGCTACAGCGTCCGCACCCGGCTCGATGTCCCTAACAGGGAGACGCCGCGATGACCCGGACGGCCGACCTGCACGCGCTGATCGCACAGATCCGCGCCGCGATGACCCAGATCCCGCCCGGGCCCGACGTCGTCGTCCACGCCATCCACGGGCCCGGGCACGCGCTTGTGACATGCCACCTGCTGACCGTCACCACCGGCGACCGGCCGACCGCAAGTCATCCCGCGCGCCTCCCGGCCGCCGTCGGGACGACGATGCGGCAGGTCGAACACGCACTGACCGCGTCCGGGTACAGCTACGCCACGACCGATCTCGGACTCCGGGGCGCTTGGAGAGCCACCCGGTCAGGCGCACACCTCCTGCGGGTACACCGCGACACTCCCGACGGGCCGCGCACAGAGCCAATGCCACGCCGCGACGCGGAACCGGCCCGTTGATGCACGAAGCCGATCCGCGCGTACCGTCGAACGCGGGCACGCGGACGAAAGGAGGCAGGAGCTATGACACCTGAATGGGCCAGATACATCGCCACGCACCCCGCCGCCGGACCGGCAGCCCTGCCGCCGTCGACCATCCCGACCTACCAGACACGGGCCAACCTCGAGCCCGTCCAGGATGGCGGGACCGACCACAGCAGATCCGTGCGCCTGCCGGTCGCCTGGACCCCGTCCACTCTGCTGATCCTGTGGATGTTCCGACGCCCCAACCGCGCCTGGGGCATGCCCGTCGCCGCGCTCGCCAGCACGTTCTACGCGCTGTGCGTCATGCTTTTCGAGCATGCGACCAGCGGCAACGACATCTACATCCTCGGAATGCTCTGGGGGCTGTGGAACATGACCAAGTTCGCAATCGCCGGACCTCTCAGCGTCATCGCCCTCGTCGTCGGCCGTCTGATCGAACGCCAACGCACGTACCTGAAGCGGCGGTCTGCGCGTTACGTCTGATCCGAATGGGCGGCTGTGGGACAGCAGGTCGCGGCCGTCCTCTGAGGTCCGCGCTCTCAGTCTTGACGGCTCAGTCGCACGCGCGGGACTTGCTCATACGCAGTCGATCAGTCCGAGCAGCGCGATTGCGACAGCGCCTGCGATCAGGAGTCTCCAGTCCGGGTTGTTCAACCTTCCTTCGGTCTGTGGCGCGGACCTCGGGGGAGTGAACCCGTCGAGGAATCGAAGCCAGAGTCTGAGTAGGTGGCCAGAGTCCGTAGGAAGGAGCGCCTTCACGAGTCCAATGAGAATGATGCCGCCACCCAGCAGCGTCACTGCCCACCACGGAGCATCGGCCATGACCGTCGGGACGATCGCCAACGAGTGCGAGATGGGGTTGTGCAGCAGCATTCGAAGTCTCACAACCATTCCTTGCTGGGCATGCGGTCGGCGCGTGCCGCGCGTGGATGGTGGTGCATCGTCGGGCGAGTTGGCGTCGCGCCAGTAGACCGTTGTAGTGCCATCAAGTGCTCCAATCCCTTCACGGGCGATCGGGTCAGGTGCTGACGTGCAGGTGCTGGCGGTGCTGGTCAAAGCGTTGTTTGACGTCGGAGAGCGTAGCAGAGCAGCAAGGTGGAGCAGTACGACGGTGATGAGCAACGTAGGTCACGACGAGGCTGAGCAACGTAGCTCTTGATGTAGTGCGTGTAGCCTTGCCGGTGCTCTGAGGGCAACCTCCGTTGCCCTCAACCGTTCCCCGCCCGAGCGGGGGTGATCCCGTTGCGCAGCAACGTCGTACTGCCTGGATCGCTGTTTTCCCCGCCGGCGCGGGGGTGATCCGGTGGTGTGTGACGGGGAGGTTCCGAGTCCCCGCCAGCGCGGGGGTGACCCGCCGGCGGCCAGCCGGCGGGTCTGGCCGAGTTCGTGTTCCCCGCCGACGCGGGGGTGACCCGTAGTCGCGCGGTCTAGATTCCTGGGCTGCGTCGTGCTCCCCGCCGACGCGGGGGTGGCCCCAGGTCGACCTCGGGTGCGGTACTGCAGGCCGAGGTGCTCCCCGCCCCCGGCCGCGGGGGTGACCCGGAGGCCAGCTCCAGCGCTCCCGGGATGCCGGCGTGCTCCCCGCCGCCGCGGGGTTGACCCCGACGGCCGCAAGGCCGACGTGCTGGAGACCATGCAGTCCCCCGCCGATGCGGGGTGGCCCGGCCAGCCAGCGCAGCGGACCGATACCGGTGAAGCAGTCCCCGCCGACGCGGGGGTGACCCCGACCTGCGGCCCGACGCATCCCGGACCGACATGTGCTCCCCGCCGACGCGGGGGTGATCCGTTGGAGATGTCGGCCTGGACGTGCTCGGCGTCGCAGTCCCCGCCAACGCGGGGGTGACTCCGAGCCGACAGGTGACGGAGTGCGGATCAGTTTGTGCTTCCCGCGCGGAGTAATCCCGCCTGCGAGAGCGGCCATCTCACGACGTTCGAACTGAGGGCTCTTGCCCACCGCGCGCCGGGGTCACGCGGTGGGCCCTAGCTCAGGCGAAGTGCCCGCGTTCGACGGCCTGGTGGATGGCGCTCTTGTAGTCCTGGGGCATGGTGAGTGCGTCGACCTCATCAGGCCGCAGGAGGACGAGTTCCTTGTGTTCGTGGGAGTAGGCGGGCGGAGCATCGCCGTTGTAGCGGGCGAGGTAGGTCAGGACGAAGACGTGTCGCTCGGGTCGGATCTGGTAGACCCAGGCGTAGTAGGGGTCGGTGACGGTGGTGTCCCAGCCGAGTTCCTCGCGGATCTCGCGCGTGAGCGTTTCGGCGGGTGTCTCGCCGACGTCGAGCTTGCCCCCGGGCAGCTCCCACTCGTCGCGTTCGTTCTTCAGCAGCGGGAGCCGATCACCCCAGGCGATGACAGCTTTGACGGAGACGGGCAGCTGGTACTCGAAGTAGCCGGGGTTGCGTTCGATCAGGTAGGGCTCGGCGTGGGAGCGGGTGTTGAGCACGGTGGGCCTATCGGTCAGGCGCGGCGGTAGAGTGCCGCGCAGGCGTCGTCGGACTTCTTGAAGAACATCGTGCGGTCGAGGCCGGCTTCGAGGTGGCGGATGTGGTCGATCACGTCCTGGATGCCGTGGGCGAGGATCATGTCGGCAAGGTCGTCCCAGGAAGTCGCGATGTCGTAGTCCGTGACCGCGCGGGTGAAGCCGTCGGTCGCGAGCAGGACCAGGTCGCCTCTCGCCATGGGCCAGGTACGGCGTAGAGCGCCGGTGCCGACGGCGGGATTGTTGCCCAGAATCCACGGGCCGTTGCGGCCCGCGAGGTCGGCGCGACGCCGGGCGACGATCCCGTCGACCTGCGCGGCACGGACTTCGCGATCGGGCCTGCTGCCGTTGGCCGGGACCTGTTGCGCGACGGCGGTGCGTTCGTTGGTGCCGAACCGCGCATCCAGGAGCAGGTCCTTGTGGGTGACGTTGTAGACGGCCACGTCACCGACGACGGCGGCTTCGAGCCGGTTTTCCGTCACGTGGGCTATGGCCAGAGAGGTGGCTGGTGGGAGCGCACCGTCAGGCATGCCTCGATCGTGCAAGGCGGCGTCGACGGCTGCGGCCAGGTCGGACAGTAGGGTGTGAGGTTCTTGGTCGCTGGCATGTCTGCTGAGCCAGGCGTCGCCGTGGTGGGCGAGCCAGTACGCGCCGGTCACGTGCGGTTGCGGGCAATAGGTCGCTGGCATGTCGGTGGCGCCGTCGAACATCCATGCGTACGGGCCAACCCCGCCTGCCAGGTCCTCGTACATGTCGCCCTCGCCCTTGCTGGTGGCGGTGTCCAGGAGCTGGAGCTTCGTGATGGTCATGCCGGGCGGGCCTGTCGTCGGAGGGCGGATGGGTAGAGGCGGACGAGTCGGGTGGGTCAGGTCCACCAGATCAGGTCGATCTGACCGGACAGATGCAGCGCCGCGAGCATGAGGAGAGTGCCGAGCACGAACCCGGGGATCAGGCGTGCGGGTTTGGCGATGCCTCCCGCCCACAGCAAACAGGAGAACGCGAGCGTGACGCTACCGGTGGCGGCGATGAGCAGGGGGATCGCCTCGTTCACGGTTAGCTGGGTGGCGATCGTGACCGCCGCGGTGATCAGCGCGATGACGGCGGCCAGCACGCCCAGCAGCTGGACCTGGTCGGAGCGGGAGCCGTCGAGATCTCGCCGGGCTTGGCCGATCTCGTGCAGGAGCCGGTGGCCCTGACGTTCTACGAGCAGCCGGGTGCGCAAGCCTTCGAAGCGGGCGATGCGACGTTCGTCGCCAGGGACGTCGGTGCGCTGGCGGTGGATAGCGATCTGGACCTCGGACAGGGCATCGTCGATCTGTCCGTCGGACTGCAGGAGCCGGGCGCGGGTGAAGTGGAAGTTGGGGTTGTCTCGGTTGGACATGCTCATCGCGTTCTCCACGCACACCAGTGCACGTTCAAGAATCGCCGGGGTGAGCCGGGCAGGTTCGGCCTCGCCGAGGTCGGCGGCGATCGCGGCGTACTGATGCCACACGCCCGCCCGATCGCCCAGCACCTTGATGGCGCGTTCGCTGTGCCGCAGGGCACGGGCGAGGTTCGCGCCGGAGGTGCGATCGCCGATCAGGCGGGTGGCACGGAAGGTGTGGAAGTAGGGGTTGTCGCCGAACTCGTCCTCGTACTCCTCCACCAGCCGGCCGTAGTCGACGTCGCGGTCCTGACGGTGCAGGAGCTGCAGGACGGCGTACAGGCAGGAGAAGCGCACGTCCAGATCGTTCGCACGTCGTGCAACACTGCGAGGAGCTCGTTGACACCATGCTCACGTAGCGTCGTGCGGCGGATGTCCTCGGCGAAGTCCGGGTTCGTCCAGACCGGCAGCGTTGTTGTCACGAGGAGACTCCCGTATCCGAGTCGGTGCTGGCCGGGCTGGCGTCGCTCGTGGCTGTGTCGGTCGCGTCGATCAGGATGCGCACCGCGGTGCGCTGCGGCGAGGCGATGGATGTCCTGCCGTGTGCGTAGCGGTGGTTGTCCACGACGTAGGCATCACCGCTATGCAGCCAGTCGACCGTCTGGGTCGCCTGGTCCATCCGACGCCGGAATTCTCCGACGAGTGGCCCCGGGCCGTCCAGCGCCCATACGTCGTCGTCCCGGTATCGGAAGCCAGCATCCCGCCCGAGGCGCACTGGCAGCATGCCGGGACCGTCACGCTCTTTCAACCGCAGCCGATCCAGGTCTTTCTCCTCGAGGTTCGCCGTCACCAGGTTCAGGTCGACGAACCGAGGGAACCCGCCCGTCGTGGCGTCCTGATGCACCAGGTGGATCCCGAGGAACCGCGGCGGGCGTGCGTGGCGAGAACGGTCTGTGTGCGGCGTCAGGCTCGAGAACGTGAACCCCAGCCCCGGCACGCCCGCCCGGCCGTCGGGGCGGATCACCGTACGGCCCGACTTCTCGGCGTCCGGATGGGGATGCGGTGTCCCCAGCGACCGGGCGGTCCGCAGAAACTTGGCCTCATCGATCTGAGGCAGGACCACCAGGCCGTCAATCGACACTTGCTCTCGCAGGTCGTTCAACGCGCTCCTCCACCACCGGATGTTTCCGCAGGCCAAGTCTCCCAACCACGTGAGTGAGGGGCAAGAGACGATGTACGTCTCTCACCTGAGCCCTTCGTTTCCTGATGGCTCAGCATCGTCGTCCTGATCGTCGACGTCCCACTGTCGCCGACGTCCCGCTGTCGTCGACGACGACGCCGTGTCGGACGCCGAAACGTGCGCGTGTGCCGAGGTATGCCGGGGAGCGATGCGAGCGACTCTACGATCAAAGTGAACGTAGAACCGGTGCTTGCTCGGTATAGTCCCAGGTCAGCAAGTGCAGTCCCCGCCAACGCGGGGGTGACCCCGTTCAGCACTTCGGCGACGTCGGGAAGGATCAGCAGTCCCCGCCAACGCGGGGGTGACCCCAGCTCGACCGGCGGCGTCGACGGGACCGTCCTGCAGTCCCCGCCAACGCGGGGGTGACCCCGCGCGGATCCTGCCGTCCGGCGACAGCGAGAGGCAGTCCCCGCCAACGCGGGGGTGACCCCGAGACGTTCCTGTACGCCGGCCGCGCGCAAGCGCAGTCCCCGCCAACGCGGGGGTGACCCCGGCCGCACCACCGGCACCGTCGGGGACATGCAGCAGTCCCCGCCAACGCGGGGGTGACCCCATGACGCAGAACATCAAGGTGCCCGACCCCCAGCAGTCCCCGCCAACGCGGGGGTGACCCGTCGTGGCCGAGCATGATCGGCCGGGACTCCAGGCAGTCCCCGCCAACGCGGGGGTGACCCGTCGGTCATGCGGGCGTCGAACTCGGCCCCCGCGCAGTCCCCGCCAACGCGGGGGTGACCCCACCGCACCGCGAGAGACCTGGTACCAGTGCGCGCAGTCCCCGCCAACGCGGGGGTGACCCCACCGAGTCCGGGCCCGCGACCTGGACGCTGACGCAGTCCCCGCCAACGCGGGGGTGACCCCATGGTCACGCACATGCCCAGTGACCGCGTCCAGCAGTCCCCGCCAACGCGGGGGTGACCCGACGATCCAAGCGCTACCGCCTCCAACAGTGATGCAGTCCCCGCCAACGCGGGGGTGACCCGTCGTGGAGACGGGTGTTGTCGCGCATGCAGTCGCAGTCCCCGCCAACGCGGGGGTGACCCCGCCCTGGCCGACCAGGTTCGCACCCTCGACCTGCAGTCCCCGCCAACGCGGGGGTGACCCCGCCTGGGGCCGCATCGACGTGTCGCCGCTGCTGCAGTCCCCGCCAACGCGGGGGTGACCCTGACACACGGAGGGGCCCCGCCAGTGGCGGGGCCGCAGTCCCCGCCAACGCGGGGGTGACCCTTCGGCCGTTGCCGGGAGGCAGTCCTGACAGGTGCAGTCCCCGCCAACGCGGGGGTGACCCCGCGCGCCTGGTCGACCTGCTCACCGACTACGGGCAGTCCCCGCCAACGCGGGGGTGACCCCACGGCGTACAGCACCTTGCGCGCGCCAGCCGGGCAGTCCCCGCCAACGCGGGGGTGACCCCGTCACGCTCAGATCCGGCGAGTAGCGAGCCTCGCAGTCCCCGCCAACGCGGGGGTGACCCCGCCGAGACCGGCTCGCCGTCGTCCGCGCGGCCGCAGTCCCCGCCAACGCGGGGGTGACCCCACCGCTCGTGTGCGCCTGTCACTCACTCGGGTGCAGTCCCCGCCAACGCGGGGGTGACCCCCCCTGCCCGATCGTGGCCACGTCCGATCCGGGGCAGTCCCCGCCAACGCGGGGGTGACCCCTTCGCGTCCATCTGCCCGACCTCGGCCAGCAGGCAGTCCCCGCCAACGCGGGGGTGACCCGGTCGACCGTGTCCTCACCGATGCCGAGGCCGAGCAGTCCCCGCCAACGCGGGGGTGACCCCGAGCGCGGGCGCACGTGCGCCCACGGCCACGCGCAGTCCCCGCCAACGCGGGGGTGACCCCGCCGACTCCCCGGAACTCAACCTCTCAGGCGACGCAGTCCCCGCCAACGCGGGGGTGACCCCCAGGGCGAACGAGCCGCCGACCGCATCGGCCGGCAGTCCCCGCCAACGCGGGGGTGACCCTGACGCGGCGTGGTGTGGCCTACGAGCTGCCGAGCAGTCCCCGCCAACGCGGGGGTGACCCCAACGACGCGACCAACCTCACCCGCGAGGTGCAGGCAGTCCCCGCCAACGCGGGGGTGACCCCGGAGGTTCGTCGTCCTCCATTCCGGGCAGGTAGCAGTCCCCGCTAACGCGGGGGTGACCCCCCCGAGTGGGGCGAGTGGATCGCGTGGGTGCAGCAGTCCCCGCCAACGCGGGGGTGACCCCGACCGCCTGACCGGCGCGCTCGGCGTGGCCCTGCAGTCCCCGCCAACGCAGGGGTGACCCCAGCCGCACCGCGCCGTCCGACAGCGCCGGGTGGCAGTCCCCGCCAACGCGGGGGTGACCCTGGTCGGGGTGGTGTCGAAGGGTGTCGCTTTCGGCAGTCCCCGCCAACGCGGGGGTGACCCGGCATGTTGCGGCGTAGCTCGATACGCCCGGTGCAGTCCCCGCCAACGCGGGGCTGACCCCACGCCCCCTACGCCGAAGGGCAGGCCGCCGCAGCAGTCCCCGCCAACGCGGGGGTGACCCCGGCCTCGTGCCGACGACGGCGGCGATCTTGGAGCAGTCCCCGCCGACGCGGGGGTGATCCTCCTGGCCTCAGACTTGCGGCTACCCCTGGCCGCAGTCCCTGCCGACGTCGGGGTGAGCCCAGCTACCTCGCCCATGCCCAAGATGTCGCTCTGCGGTGCGCGCTGACGTGGGGGATCCCGGATCGTTGTGCGCTCGCGCCGCATGCCCGGGTGCTCTCTGCCGTCGCTGGGTTGATGCGTACTCATATTACGTACGTGGTATGAGATGGGGTGAAGCTTAGCCATGCATCTTGACATGGTTCGAATGGCATCTCATGCTTGCGCCTGAGCGAAACGTCCAGATCGTGCGCACACCGTACCGGGAGACACTGACATGCCCCGAGGGGCCGCAAGTTCGCTGTGGGGCAAGACCAGCGTCGATGCTGATGGGGTCTTGACCTGGTTGCCGTTGATCCAGCACATGGAGGACAGCGCCGCGGTAGCGGGTCGGCTGTGGGACCGATGGCTCCCAGCGCAGCTGAAGCGGGTTCTGATCGATGCGCTGCCCGCCGACGACGTCGGTGAAGGCTTCCCTGACGGAGAGGCCGCCGCGCGTGCACTGCTGGTGTTCGTCGCGGGAGCTCATGACGTTGGCAAGGCCACGCCGGCGTTCCAGGTGAAGGTGTCGGGCGCGGACCATTCACACGGGGAACTTGCGCGGCGTGTGCGTGAATCGATCGGTCTCGCCGTCGAGATTCCGAACTACAGCGAGCTGCCGCATGGGCGCGCGGGCCAGGTGATCGTGCAGCGGTGGCTGCGCGAAAGCTTCGGCTGGGACGACGTGGCATATCGGGCGGTTGGTTCCGTGATTGGTGCGCACTACGGGGTCCCGTCGAGTACTCGGGAAGTCGACGTGGCGGCGCGCCGGCGGGAACTCCTTGGCGAGGATGCATGGCGGGAGACTCAGGACTCCCTCCTCAATGATCTGATCGCCCGGCACGGCCTGACTCCCCACCTGGAGTCGTGGGCGTCGCTGCGGCTGACCGGGACGGCGCTGATGACGCTGTCGGGCCTGGTGATCGCTGCCGACTGGATCGCGAGCAGTACCTGGTTGTTTCCCCAGGCCCCGATCGAGGACGACGTCGTGCGGTTCGATGACCGGGCGCGTCTCGAGGCAGCGTGGCGGAAGCTCAGGTTCCCGGCGCCGTGGTCTGCTCTCGACCAGGGTTCGGACGCGACGACGATGCTGCGGGAACGGTTCGAGCTCCCGCAGCGTGCGGTCGCGAGACCGCTCCAGGCCGCGGCGCTGGAGTGCGCACGTTCGATGGATCTGCCGGGGTTGCTGATCCTTGAGGCTCCCACCGGAGACGGGAAGACCGAAGCCGCGCTGTTGGCCGCCGAGATCCTGGCAGCCAGGACGGGCGCGTCGGGTGTGTTCGTCGCGCTCCCGACACAGGCGACGAGTGATGCCATGTTCGCCCGATTCTTGAAGTGGCTTGCGCGGGTGCCCTCAACGGTGTCGGCAGCGGACCCGGACGCCCCACTGGTTGCGCAGGAGGCGGAGCAGCGCGCTGTCTATCTGGCGCACGGCAAGTCGCGGCTTGATCCCGTGTTCCGGATGCTGCGTGCCGGCAAGGCGGACAGGGAGGAGTACGCCGTCGCGTCCGGCATCGATGACGCGGACGATGTCGCTGCGCGTCGTCCTCACGACAGCCACGCACTGCGTGGCGAGGCCTACGTGAACTGGTGGTTCTCGGACCCGAAACGTGGTGTGCTCGCCGACTTCGTGGTCGGCACGATCGACCAGGGGCTGTTCACGTCACTGCAGGCCCGGCATGTTGTGCTGCGGCACCTGGCGATGGCCCGCAAGGTAGTCGTCCTTGACGAGATCCACTCCTACGACGCCTACATGAACCGGTACCTGAGCAGCGCCCTGGAGTGGTTCGGGGCATACGGAATCCCGGTCGTCGCCTTGTCCGCGACCTTGCCCTCAGGGCTGCGCGAGGAACTCGTGCAGGCCTACCGGAAGGGCCGCGAGTCGCGCACGAGCACCCCGGTTCCGCAACGCGATACCCCACCCCGTGCGGTTCAACCTCGTCGCCGTCGCCGGACGGAGTCCTTGACAGCCGCATCGCCGACGTCGGCGCCTGCTCCGGCGAAGCAGGCCGTGGTGAGAGATGTAGCCGTGGCAGACGAGCCGACGTCGTTCATCGGATACGACAAGGCCGGTGTACGGCACCGTCTCGGCGTGGGCTCCTCGGGACGGTCGGTCACCATCGACCTGGAACGCATCGGAGACGGCCCCGAAGAACTCGTGGCCACGGTCGCCGAAGCCCTCGGCCTTGAACGGCAGGCAGACGGGACATGGCGTGGTGAGCCCACCGGATGTGCGCTCGTGCTGCGCAACACCGTCCGCCGAGCACGCGAAGCGGCCAGACTGCTGGCGCGGGTCCTGGACCCGCAGCATCCTGATGCCGATCCGCGGCGGCTCGTGCGCCTCCACCACTCGCAGTTCATCACCATGGACCGGCAGATCAACGACGACGAACTGCGCAGGGAACTCGGACCACCCGGGGAACCCACGGAGGTCGATGACGGGCGACGGGAGCGCCCCCGGGCGCGCGTAGTGGTGGCAACGCAGGTCGCCGAACAGTCACTCGACATCGACGTCGACTTCCTCGTCACCGACCTCGCACCGATCGACCTGCTGCTGCAGCGCATGGGCCGACTGCACCGCCATTCTCGTCCCGTCTCGCATCGCCCGGCACGTCTCGCCCGGCCGCGGTGCGTGATCACCGGTGTCGACTGGAACCGCGACATCGGCATGCCGAAGCCGACGCAGGCCACGAAGATCTACGACGCCGCAGCGCAGCTGCGTTCGATCGCAGTGCTCGACGAGGTGTTCGAAGGCACCGGCGTGGTGTGGATCCCGCAGGACCTCGGCCCGTTCGTGGAGCGCGCCTACGGCGGGCAGATCCCCGGCCGAGGCGAGTGGCGTGACGTCATCGCCAAGGCGGATGCGACGTCACAGCGCGAACGCCAGAAGCAGGAGGGCAGGGCGAGGTCCTACCTCCTGGCCAGTCCGAGACAGGTCACAACGCTGGACGGGCTCCTCGAACATCACGCCGGGGAAGCTGAACGCGACGGCAGAGCACGCGTCCGAGACACCCAGGACTCCATCGAAGTACTCCTCGTCGAGGCACAAGACGGCAGGTACCGGATCCCGTCGTCGAACCCGTCGCCGCTGGACGGGCAGTGGGTCGTTCCCGACTTCGCCGACGAGCCGGAGATCGCATTGGCGCTGGCGCGCTGCTCGGTACGGGTGCCGCTCCACGTCACACAGGAGGACAACGGCGAGGCGCTGCTCAACGCCCTTGAGAAGCACTACCACCATCCCTGGCAGTCGGTCCCGGAGCTGAAAGGACAGCTCGTGCTTCCGCTGGAGACCGGCCGCGATGGCCGGCCGATTCCCGTGGCCGGCCACGTCTTTACCTACAACTCGCGCGACGGGCTCGAGGCGCGGAAGGAGAACAAGGACAAGCGATGACCATCAATACTCCGCACACGCCGTTCGACTTGGTCAACGAACCGTGGATCCGAGTCCTGGATCTGGACGGAATCGATCGCGAGGTCTCACTGGCCGACGTGTTCCGACGAGCTGGCCAGCTACGCGACATCGTGGGGGAGGTGCCGACGCAATCGTTTGCGATCCTGCGCCTGCTGCTCGCGATTCTGCGCAGGGCTGCACAGGAGCCGATCGCCCCTGAGGACGGACTGACGACCGACGGGCGTCCCCGCGATCTGGAGGACTGGCGGGCCATCCGCGAAAACTGGACCCGTGTCGTCGCCAACGTCGAGGACTACCTCGATGAATGGCATGACCGGTTCGACCTGCGGCACCCCGAGACCCCGTTCTTCCAGGCCGGCGGGCTGGAGTACGAGAAGGGCGGGATGGACCGGCTCGGGATGATCATCGCCGACGTACCCAACGGCGAGCCGTTTCTGACCATGAGGACCGGTACCGGCGTGACGAGCATGTCGTGGTCCGAAGCGGCGCGCTGGCTCGTGCACACCCAGGCATATGACACCTCGGGCGTTCGTGCAGCCGCCAAGGGCGACCCGCGCGCCAAGCAGGGCAAGGTCTTCCCGATCGGAACCGGCTGGACCGGACAGCTCGGCGGCCTCTACCTGAAGGGAAAGACGCTGCAGGAGACGCTCACCCTCAACCTCGTGGAACCGGAGACCATCAACCTCGACGTCGACTGGGAGGCGGACCTCCCAGCGTGGGAACGGCCCGCGCAGACCTCCGCACCGGAAGG
Organism: Myceligenerans pegani; assembly: GCF_014892515.1. Lineage (GTDB taxonomy): Bacteria > Actinomycetota > Actinomycetes > Actinomycetales > Cellulomonadaceae > Myceligenerans > Myceligenerans pegani. Next base: position 109,980 of record NZ_JADBGR010000101.1, on the reverse strand, counting down.
TGGCATCGACGGCAGGGAACCGATCGGGCCAGTCGATCTGTACACGTGGCAAGCGCGGCGGATCCGATTGATCGGGGACGACGCGGTCCGCGGGGTAGTGCTCTGCAACGGGGACAAGATCCCCCCGCAGAACCGGTTCACGATCGAGTTCCAGACCGCCTGGCGCTTCTCGGATCCTCAGACGAAGAAGTTCAAGTACGACGTCCACATGCCCCGCGAACTCGACCCGTCGCGGTCGCTGTGGCGCGGCCTGCAGAGCCTGCTGTCCAGCAGCGAGCCGCGCAGCGACATACCGCCCAAGGTCCTGGCGTTCGCCGGTGAACTCATGTCTCGCCGGGTCGTGCCCGATACCCATGTCAGCGTCCGGGCCGTTGGCATCAAGTACGGGTCGAACAACTCGACGATCGCCGAGATCATCGATGATCACCTCGAACTTCCGGCGGAGCTCGTCGCTCACGACAACGGCGTCCTGGCGGACCTCGCGCTGCGGGCCGTCGCGCAGGCCGAGGACGCGGCCAGGGAACTGGCGCGGTACGCGGAGAACCTCTACCGCTGCGCTGGTGGTGATGTCGAATCCACCGGGCCGCGCGACCGTGCGCGGGAACTCGCCTTCGCAGCACTCGAACCGCACTTCCGTAAGTGGCTCCTCGGCCTGACGGACAGCAGGCAGATCACCGAACTGGAGACTCGCTGGCAGATGAGGGTGCACCGTGTCGTACGGGAGATCAGCGATGACCTGGCCGGGGAGGCAGGCCCGGCAGCACTCGTGGGGCGTCAGGTGCGCGGACGGCACGTTGATCTGGGCTTGGCAACAGCCTGGTTCCGCAAGCGTCTGGCTGACCAGCTCCCCATGGCGATGGCACAAATGAGGACGAAGGAGGGAGCACGATGACCGACACGATCGATGAGACTGCAGCAACGCCCCCTGAACCGGGAACGGCTGAGCGCGAGTACCTGGACAAGCAAGTAGGTGACTTCGTCCGGCGCCGCGTCACCGAACTGCAGAAGAACCGGAATGAGCCAGGCGCCCGCGGCAGCCGCGCCGTCGCACTCCTGGCAAGGCTCCGCCGGGCCGCCGACACGGAACCCGGCGCCGACGCGAGCATCTGGGATGCGACGTTCAAAGGCGCACCGGAAGCCCCGACCAGCGGAAGCATCCTCGAGCCCACCAAGGCCGAGTGGGCGATCCACATCGCGCTGACGACGTACGCCGTCCACCAGCAGAGCGGCACCGACAACATGCACGAGGCCGGCGCGCGATTCGCGACAGCCGTGCGTCGCCTCGAGCAGGGCCGGGCCACAGGCGACGGCGACCGCTCACCCGTCCGGCGGCGGTTCGACGCGCTGGTGACCTCATCAACGCTGCAAGAGCTCGCCGTTCACCTGCGAGGGATCGTCAAGCAGATGCGGTCGGAGTCGATCGCGTTCGACTACGGCCTCCTGGCGCAGGAGCTGTACCGGTTCCAGGTCCCCCGGAGCATCGACAGAGTGCGGCGGGACTGGGCCCGTGACTACTACGCCAGCCTGTCCCGCTCCACTGACAAGGCCGACGGATCCACCGACACGACCAAGGAGAACTGACATGACCATGCCGCGCACGATCATCGACATCCACGTCCTGCAGACCGTCCCGCCCAGCAACATCAACCGTGACGACACCGGCAGCCCCAAGACCGCCTCGTACGGTGGGGTCCGCCGCGCCCGGGTCTCATCCCAGGCGTGGAAGCGCGCGATCCGCAAGCACATGGCTGGCACCGCCGAGGCACTCGCCACGGGCGTCCGATCCAAGCGGGTCGTCGAACTTCTCGGTGAGGAGATCCGCAAGCAGTCCGACTCGACGAGCCAGGACGCGTCACACGAACTGGCCAAGGCCGTACTGACAGCGGGCGGAATCACGGTCAAGCCGCCGCGCAAGGGCAAGCTTGACGAATCCGGCTACCTGCTTTTTCTGTCGGCCCAGCAGGTCGAGTCCCTCGCCGCCTACGCTCTCACCGCCGGCGAAGATCTGGTCAAGAAGGACATTCAAGCGCTGATCAAGAACAAGAACTCGATCGACCTGGCGATGTTCGGCCGCATGGTCGCCGACGTCGCAGACCTCAACGTCGACGCCTCCGTCCAGGTCGCCCACGCACTGTCCGTGCACGCCGTGGAGAACGAGTTCGACTACTTCACCGCCGTCGACGACCACAAGGAGAACGACGACGAGGAAGACGCCGGGGCCGGGATGATCGGAACGATCGAGTTCAACTCCTCCACCTTGTACCGGTACGCCACGATCGACGCCGACCTGCTGGCGAGGAACTTGGGCGAGGACGCCCCAGTGGGAGAGGCGGTCGGGGCATTCCTGCGCTCCTTCGTGCGCTCGATTCCCTCGGGCAAGAAGAACACCTTCGCCAACGGCACCCTGCCCGACGCGATCGTCGTCGCCGTCCGCCAGGACCAGTCCATCTCCTACGTCGGGGCGTTCGAAACCCCCGTCCAGACCGCCGCAGGCAGCGGTCGCGTCACGGCCGCCGTGGAAGCGCTCGCCCGGTATGCCAAGGACGTCGCCGACGCTTACAACGCCGACCCGGACAAGGTGTGGGTGACCGCCGTGGGCGCCAAGGGTGCCGCCCTGGACCAGCTCGGTGACCGCGTGTCGCTCGGCGAACTCGTGGACCAGGTCATCACGACCGTCTCTGACCGCACCGGGGCGGCGGTCCCGACACCGGCTGGCCAGACCGCATGAGCGTTCTCCTGCTCCGCCTGGCAGGTCCACTGCAGTCCTGGGGCGTGACCTCGCGCTTCACGCGCCGCACCACCGAGACGGCCCCCTCGAGATCGGGCGTACTCGGCATGATCGCCGCCGCTCAGGGCCGACGCCGGACCGACCCCCTCACCGACCTGCTCGACCTGCGATTTGCCGTCCGAGTCGACCAGCCAGGACACCTCGAGCGCGACTTCCAGACCGCCCGCAGCCTCGACGGCAGCAAGGCGCACCCTCTCTCCCACCGGTACTACCTCGCCGACGCCGTCTTCGTCGCGGGCATCGAGGGCGATCCCGAGCTCATCGCCGGGATCGAACACGCCCTGCGCCGACCGGCGTTCCCGCTGTACCTCGGGCGACGATCGTGCCCGCCCACCGTCCCGCTCGTGCTGGGAATCCGCGAGGGGAACCTCTACGACGAACTTGCGCGAGAACCGTGGCAGGCAGCCGACTGGTGGAAGCGGAAGCAACGTGGCCAGGTCAGAGATCTCGATCTTCTGGCCGACGTCGGCGTGATCCCGCAGCAGCCGGGGCAGATCCGCGAGGAGCCCATACGGCAGCGGGACGTACCCGTGTCGTTCGACCCCACGATGCGGCAGTACGGGTGGCGCGAGATCGAACGCACCACGGTGCCCCCTCCCGGAGAGGCAACGAACACGCCGATCGAGCACGACGCGATGGCGCTGCTGGAGGCCGACTGATGTACCTGACCAGAAGCGAGATCGACCCAACCCGGCGCAGCGCCCGCAAGCTCCTGGGCTCGCCCCAAGCGATGCACGCGGCCGTCCTCGGCGGATTCGACCACCTCGGTGCGGACAGCGGCTCCCGCGGGCGTGTGCTGTGGCGAGTGGACCAGACCGCCGAGGCGCTCGTCGTCTACGTCGTGTCCGAAGCCGAACCGGACCTCGACACCCCCGGCGGCCTGCTTGAGCAAGCAGGACGTCCAGGCACGCAGAAGACCCGGCCCTACAGCCGAGTCCTCGACCAGCTCGAACCTGGACAGCGGTGGGCCTTCCGCCTGCGGGGCAACCCCGTCAAGTCGGTCCGGGACGACTCGAGCCAGCGTGGACAGCGCGTCGCCCGACTCGGAATCGCCGGACAGACCGAATGGCTCACCCGAAAAGCCGAACGGCTGGGCATCGATGTCGGCGAGCCCGAAACGGAAACCTTCGCCATCACCCGGCGTGGCGTCGACCAGTTCATCCGGGCTACTGGTGGGCGGCGCACCGTCACGATCGCCTGGGCACAGTTCGACGGCACTCTTGAAGTGCGCGACGCCGACCTGCTGCGCCAGGCGCTGACCAACGGCGTCGGACCTGCCAAAGGATACGGCTGCGGACTCCTCACCCTGGCCAAGGCCCCCCGATGAACCTGCCTGGAACCCGACCCGCCAAGATCACCGAACTCGCCCGTGTGCAGGACCGGATGACCTTCGTCTACATCGAACGGGCCGTGATCTCCCGGGAGGACGGGGCGATCACCTCCGAGGACGGACACGGCACCGTCCACATCCCGGCGGCATCCCTCGGAGCTCTGCTGCTCGGACCGGGCACCACCGTGAGTCAGCAAGCCATGGTGCTGCTCGCCGAGTCGGGTTCGACGGTCGTATGGGTCGGGGAACGGGGCGTGCGCTACTACGCGCATGGCCGTTCCCTGGCCCGTTCCACTCGCCTCCTGGAGGCACAAGCCGAGGTCGTGACCAACCGGAACAAGCGTCTGGCCTGCGCACGCGCGATGTACGCCATGCGCCTCCCTGGCGAGGACGTGTCCCGGCTGACGATGCAGCAGCTACGCGGGAGGGAAGGAGCCCGCGTACGCAAGGTCTACCGGCACTGGGCGACGAAATCCGGCGTCGACTGGAACAAGCGCGACGTGCAACTCGACGACTTCGAAGCCACCGACACGATCAACCAGGCCCTGTCAGCGGCAGCGTCCTGCCTGTACGGGGTCGTGTACTCCGTCGTCGTCGCGCTCGGCTGCGCGCCCGGTCTCGGCGTCGTCCACACGGGCAACGAACGGTCCTTCGTCTTCGACATAGCCGATCTCTACCGAGCCGAGCTCTCCATTCCGGTCGCGTTCGAAGTCGTCGCCCAGGACGTCCCCGACGTCGCCGGCGCGGTGCGCCGCGCCATGCGGGACCGCATGTTCGAAATGAAACTCCTAGAGCGATGCGTCCGTGACGTTCAGACACTGCTCCTCAACGCCGTCGGCGACGTCCCGGCGGCCGACGGCGAGGACATCGTTGGTGCTGACGTCATCAAGCTGTGGGATGACCGCAATGAAGCCGTCACCGGTGGAAGATCGTACGGCTGGGACACGCTCGACGAACCTGACGACCTTGACGAGGAAATATCGTGATCGTCGTCGTCGTGACAGCCTGCCCGCAACGGCTGCGCGGTGACCTCACGCGATGGCTCTTGGAGATCAGCGCCGGAGTGTTCGTCGGTCATTCCTCCGCTCGCGTCCGCGACATGCTCTGGGAACGGATCATCGAGCACGTCCGGCAAGGCAAGGCTCTGATGGTTCATTCCACGCGCGGAGAGCAACGACTCGCCTTCCGAGTCCATAACCACGACTGGGAACCCACCGATATCGACGGCCTCACCCTCATGCGGAGACCGTCCAAGCGGGGCGCCATGACGCGCATGACCTGGGAGAAGGACGGCGAGGAGCACGAGGACGACTCCAAGCGAGTGCCCAAGCGCGCACCCGAGAACTGGAGCATCGCAGCGCGACGTCGCCGGTTCCGCAACGAAGTCGAACGACGGCATGCGGAGCAAAGTGAAGGAGAAACCGGAGAGCCGTCCCTATAGTGCCTGGTCAGCAAGTGTGCTCCCCGCCGACGCGGGGGTGATCCCTGCCAGATCCCCTCGCCGTCGAGCGGCATGATGTGCTCCCCGCCGACGCGGGGGTGATCCCGTGGCGGGCCCCAAGACCTGGGCCGCGCTGCTGTGCTCCCCGCCGACGCGGGGGTGATCCGTGGATCGACGAGGAACGCGCCGCGGCGGTCGCCGGCGTGCTCCCCGCCGACGCGGGGGTGATCCGGCCACGGCTCGTGACACCTGACCCGGGATGTGGTGCTCCCCGCCGACGCGGGGGTGATCCCGGAGCTTGTTGACCGTGGTGCGGATGTCGGCGGTGCTCCCCGCCGACGCGGGGGTGATCCCGGCGCCACCGTCATCTGTGCCATGTCCAGGACGTGCTCCCCGCCGACGCGGGGGTGATCCCGACCAGCTGCTGGATCTGGCGCTGCGGACCGAGTGCTCCCCGCCGACGCGGGGGTGATCCGGCGTCCTCGATCTGCGCGGCGGTGGCGGTGAGGTGCTCCCCGCCGACGCGGGGGTGATCCCGCCATCCGCACCAAGGACGGCCTGATCAAGATGTGCTCCCCGCCGACGCGGGGGTGATCCCTCCGAGCCGCCCACGCTCACCGCGATGACAGGGTGTGCTCCCCGCCGACGCGGGGGTGATCCCGACGTCGCCGTACCCGTCCGGGACGGGCCACAGTGCTCCCCGCCGACGCGGGGGTGATCCCACGACGCCGAGCAGGCGCCGCGAGATGAGCTGGTGCTCCCCGCCGACGCGGGGGTGATCCCAGGTTCGCCAGCGCCGCGCGGGCGATGATGGAGTGCTCCCCGCCGACGCGGGGGTGATCCCGCGATCCACGCCGCGTCGAGCTCGTAGACCTCGTGCTCCCCGCCGACGCGGGGGTGATCCGTGGTGGGTCACGCGCACGGTGTCCCCGACCTGGTGCTCCCCGCCGACGCGGGGGTGATCCCTCACGCAGGCGACCACGCCAACGGTCGGCGACGTGCTCCCCGCCGACGCGGGGGTGATCCCGCGGATCGAACGGCCTGCGCATCACGGCCGACGTGCTCCCCGCCGACGCGGGGGTGATCCCGGCCGCCGGCACCTGGTGCTCGACATCATCGAGTGCTCCCCGCCGACGCGGGGGTGATCCCGACGACCTCGGCGAGAACGAGGCGTTCCACCGGTGCTCCCCGCCGACGCGGGGGTGATCCCGACGCCGTGGCGATCGAGTACGAGTGGACCGAGTGCTCCCCGCCGACGCGGGGGTGATCCCACGGGCCTCGGCGCGTGCGTGTGCGTCGTGGCGTGCTCCCCGCCGACGCGGGGGTGATCCACAGCGCACCGAGGCCGGGCAGCATGCCCAGGCGGTGCTCCCCGCCGACGCGGGGGTGATCCCAATCTCATCAACGCCTAGAACGTGAACTGGAGGTGCTCCCCGCCGACGCGGGGGTGATCCCCGGTGAACCTGGACATCAACGGCGACCCTGGCGTGCTCCCCGCCGACGCGGGGGTGATCCCACCTGGCCCGCACGCTCCCGCCGCCCGCCCGAGTGCTCCCCGCCGACGCGGGGGTGATCCGACCGGGCGCTTCACGGAGCCGAGCGCGAGGCGGTGCTCCCCGCCGACGCGGGGGTGATCCCTCGAGGTCCAGGACCGGCCCGGACTGCTGCACGTGCTCCCCGCCGACGCGGGGGTGATCCCAGCGGACGGGACGGGCGGCCGGTGGACATCCCGTGCTCCCCGCCGACGCGGGGGTGATCCGTGCGCACCGCGTCCACCAGGCGTGCGCACGCCGTGCTCCCCGCCGACGCGGGGGTGATCCCGACGCCAAGGCCGAGGAGTACGCCTGGACGAGGTGCTCTCCGCCGACGCGGGGGTGATCCGGGCGGGACATCAGACGTGATCACCACGGGCATGTGCTCCCCGCCGACGCGGGGGTGATCCCACGGGCCTCGGCGCGTGCGTGTGCGTCGTGGCGTGCTCCCCGCCGACGCGGGGGTGATCCCGCGATGACCCGGAAGTTCGCCGCGTTCATGGAGCAGTCCCACGGACGCGGGAGTGATCCGGCGACGGTGGTAACCGAAGCCGCGCCGATCAGGCAAGTCCGCCGACCGCGGGGGTGATCCCACCGCCCGCGTCGTTCGCGAGGGCGTCAGGTGGCAGTCCCCGCCGACGCGGGGGGACCCCGCGCTCGGCTGCCATGTGGTGCGGTAGATTCGGTGGTCCCTACCGACGCGGGGGTGACCCGGCGTCCCAGCCCTCGCCGCAGGCGTGGCAGTTGCGTCCGGCGTGGCCGCCGCGTCGCGACAGCCGGACCCGGATCACAGGCGGGCTCCTTCCTGGCCCCGAGGCGGGACGCAGGGGACACTGGCGGCATGAATGCTGGAGCGACTCACTGGAACCGGATCGCGGTGGACCCCACCGTGGTGCACGGTAAGCCGCGGATCCGTGGAACCCGGGTGACGGTGCAGGCAATTCTGGAATTGCTTGCTGCTGGTGAGACCTTCGAGGAACTCCTTGAGGAGTACGACGAACTGTCCCGGGAGGACATCGTCGAGGCCCTTGAGTACGCGGCCTCGGTTGCCGGCGGTCTCCAGGTTCAGGCCCTTGTCCCCTGAGGTGAACCAAGGGGAGCGTACGGGCGGTCGAGCCTGCAACAAGGGCTCGGCCACGAGTGGCACGCAGCAGGCACGCCGCCCACCGGCCATGGTCCTCAACTGCAGAAGGTCGCCAGCAGCGTGGGGCTCCTGACGTAGGGAACGCCGGCCGCCACCAAAGGGACGGCGACTCAGCCGAAGTGCCCTCGCTGCACAGCTTGGTGGATGGCCGTCTTGTAGTCCTGGGGCAGCGTGAGCGCGTCGGCCTCATCAGGCCGCACGAGCACGAGCTTTTTGTGTTCGTGGGAGTAGGCAGGCGGAGTCTCACTGGAGTAGCGGGCGAGGTAGGTCAGGACGAACATGCCTGTCGGGCCGGATCGGATACACCCACGCGTAGTAGGGGTCGGTGACGGTCGCGTCCCAGCCGAGTTCCTCGCGGATCTCACGGGCGAGCACGGTGGGCCTATCGGTCGGTGAGCAAGGACGATGTCGGCCTGATCGTTCCAGGAAGCGGTGGCGTCGGCAGGTTCACCAGGCCATGTTCATCGATGTGCAGCCCCCGGTTCAGACCCCGGACACCGCACTCCGCCAGGATCGTCCGGGCTTCTGCCAAGAACGGGAGCCCTTCGCCCTGACCCGAGGAGTCCCGCGATGAACGACCGCACGACCACCGACCCCGCCGGTTCGCTCGAGGCCTCCCGGCGCGGCTTCCTGCTCGGCGCCGGGGCCGTCGGTGCCGCCGGCCTGACCACCGTGGCCGGAGCGGGCACCGCGGTCGCGAGCACCCGCCCCGGCCGCCCCCGGTCGCGTCGCCGCGGCTACGTGTGGCTCGCCGGGGACCACCACCTCCACAGCCAGTACAGCAACGATGCGATGTACCGCATCGACGACCAGGCCGCCCGCGCCGTGGCCGGCGGGCTCGACTGGATCGTCATCACCGATCACGGCAACCAGCCGTTCGCCGCCCACAGCGTGGCCCCGCAGCACCGGGACATCGTCGCGGCCCGGGAGCGGCACGGTGACGACCTCCTCATCTTCAACGGCCTGGAGTGGAACATCCCGGGCGGTGAGCACACCACGTTCATGATGGCGCCCGGTGCCCGCGAGCCCGAGGTGCTCCAGGAACTGGTGGACACCTACGACGCCCGCGTCGTCGACGCTCGTGACGGCACTCCCGAGAACGAGGCGCTGGCGATCGCCGCGCTCGAGCACATCGCCGCCACGGTGAGGTCCGGGCGGCTCGCCGATGCCCTCGTGCTGCCCAATCACCCGGCCCGCAAGGGCATCGACTCCCCGGCCGAGCTGCGTGCCTGGCAGGACGCCGCCCCGGACATCGTCATCGGCTTCGAGGGCGCGCCCGGTCACCAGGCGGCCGGCCTGCCGGAGCCGGGCATGGCGCGGGGACGCGGCCTGTACGACAGCAGCCCCGGCCGCTACTCGTTCCCGGGATACCCCGAGGAGAGCTACCGGACCTGGGGCGGGTTCGACTGGATGACCGCCACCGTCGGCGGCCTGTGGGACTGCCTGCTGTCCGAGGGCCGGCGGTGGTGGATCACGACGACGTCGGACGGCCACCAGGGCTGTGGCGACTGGGTCAAGAACCCCGTCGACCCGCTCAACCAGACCGGCTACGACAACATCCCCTACAACGACGACGGCGACACCTTCGGAACGACGGGCGTCTACCCGCCGCCGGTCGGGGCCGGCCGGCCCGTCACCGAGTACAGCTCCTTCCCTCCCGGCGCCTACAACAAGACGTGGGTCGGGGCCGAGGACTTCAGCCACCGCGCGGTGATGGAGGCGATGCGAGCCGGACGGATGTGGGTCTCTTTCGGCGATCTCATCACCGGCCTCGACGTCCGGCTGCGGGCCAAGGGGCGGCGCGGCCCCCGCCACAGCGCCACCCTCGGGGGAGAACTCGTGGTCCGGGCCGGGACGCGGGTCGAGCTGACCGTCACCATCGACCTCGCCGAGAGCGTCAACTACGCCGGGCTCCTGCCGGAGCTGGCGCGCGTCGACGTCGTCCGTGGCAGGGTGACCGGCCCCAGCGGGGACCCGGACGCGCTCTACGCCCCCGACACCCGGGTGGTCCGCTCGTGGGACACCACGGGGGAGTCGGGATCGGTCGAGCTGACCTACTCCTTCGTGGCCGAGCACGACGGGTACGTCCGCGTCCGCGGCACCGACGGCAAGCGGAGCCAGCCCGGCTTCCTGGGCGCGCACATCGACCCGGCGGGTCCGGCGATGGATGTCCCGGGCGAGGTCAACCCCTGGGAAGACCTGTGGTTCTACAGCAACCCGATCTTCCTCCGGGTCGTCTGACCTGCACGCGGGTCTGACCTGCACGTCTGACCTGCACGTCGCAGAAGCGAACCGCCTGTCACGCTCGGCCACGCCAGCACGACAGGCGGTTTGTCTCTGGCCTCGCTCAGCGGCGGGTGTAGATGACACCCACCTTGTCGAGCTCGTCGCCCGACCGGCCGTGGAAGCCGGCGATCTGCCACCCCGACGGCGCGGTGAGGGTGGTGCAGTCGCCGGTCTCCGAGCCGCCCGCGAGGGTCCGGCCGGTGCTGGTGGTGAAGCGAGCGGAGAAGATCCGGGTGTGACCGTCGTGCTTGGCGCGGCACAGGTGCAGGCTCACCGGGTACTCGCCGGGGGCGAGCGACAGGGTCCGGAGTGTGCCGCCGTTGCCGCCGTGCGCGAGGCGGGTGCCGTCGGCCAGCGTCAGGCCGATCTGGTCCACCCTCGATCCGGCGCGCAGGCGCAGCTCCGTGGGCCGTGCCTCTGCACCGAGGCCGTCGATGTCGGTGAAGAGATCCCCGTGCGGGCCGCCGAACTGGTCGCTCATCTGGTAGTCCGGGCCGAGGGACCAGTCGAACTCGACGGCGACGGGGTAGTGATCCGACAGGTTCTCGCCGGCGTCGTCCCGGAAGGCGGCGTGGTCGTTGCGGTACTCGACCGCGTCGAGGCCGATGTGGTCGCTGCCGCGGTAGAGCACCTTGTCGACCACTTCGCAGGTCTCGTCCACGCCGGCGTCGTCGCAGGTGATCGCGGGCTCACCCGGATCGGGGGCGTCGCCGCCGCGGACCAGGTCGACCCACGGGTCCGACAGGCCGTTCGCGGACGCGAACTCGGCGATCGCGTCGCCGGTGCGGGTGTAGCGGGTGTTCGTGTCGCCGTACACGATCACCGCGTTCCCCGCGGAGTTCGCCTGGATGAACGCGGAGACCTGTGCGAGGTTCGCACGCCGGGCGGCCAGGTCACCGGGCTCGACGCCGGCGTCGGTGTGCAGGTTGTACAGGTCGACCCACACGCCCTCGGCGAGGCGCACCCGCATGAAACTAAAGCCCTTGGGGGTCAGGCAGTCCCCGGACCCCGAGGAGCAGTCGTCCCAGGTGACACGCCGGAGGTCCTCGAACGGGTGGTTCGAGAGCGTGTTGAGGCCGTCGCCGAACAGGACGCCGCCGCTCGTCGCGGTCCGGTGCGGATGGCTGTCCGCCTCGTAGAGCGCCGCGTGGTAGTTGAAGTCTTCCTGCACGTGGACGATGTCGTAGGAGCCCAGGCGGGATCCGATGATCGGGGTGTTGGTCTCCGGGTCGCCGTCGCCGAGCCCGAAGGGCAGCCCGGCGATGTTGTAGCTGAGGACCGAGAACGATCCGCTGGTGACCGCCTGCGCCGAGGCCGGCGTGGTGAGGCCGACGGCGGCGACGAGGGGGATGAGCGCGGCCAGTGCACTGACAATCCGCATCCGGTGCTCCAGGTGTCGACGGTGCCAGGCGGAGCGCCACCTGGCCGATCGCTCCCTATTATGTCCGGTTTAGGCGGCTTGCCCACCAACAGGAGTTGACGTCACCATTGCTGAGACATGGCCGCTGAAACGACCGCGACCCTGTTCGGAGGGCGCGCCGCCACCGCCACCGCACCCGGTCGTAGGTCAGGCTGAGTTCCCCCGCCTCTCCGGCCGTGTGCTGGACCAGCGACCACGTCGACGCGGGCAGGCCTTCCTCGAGGAGGCGCGCCTCACCGCCCACCACCTCGGGCACCAGCAGGATCTCCAGGCGGTCGACCTCGTCGGCCGCGAGCAGCGCCTTGATGACGCTGACGCTGCTGTTGACCAGGATGTCGCCGCTCCCGCTCGCCCTGAGCCGCGCGACGACGTCGGGCGCTGGGGCGTTCACGATCCGGGCGTTCTCCCACGGAGCCTCGGTCAGGGTCGTCGACAGCACCACCTTCTCGGTCGTGACGAGCCACCGCGCGTAGGCCACGTCGCGGGGATCCGCGCCCTCGGCCTCGATCACGCCGGGCCAGAAGCCGAGGAACCCCTCGGCGTTGGACCGGCCCAGGACCGCCGTCGTCGACGACGCCACGAACCGGGCCATGTGGTCGCGCGCGACATCGGTCGTGGCGTACGGGACGATCGCGGCCAGGTCGGCGGGGCCGCCGGGGCCGCGGTAGCAGCCGTCGAGGGTCAGGCAGATGTTCGCGACGACCCGGCGGGCGGGGATGGTGGACGATGCGTTCATGATGGCCTCCGATGCCGGACGGCGGCGCCCTGTGCGCCGCTTGCCCCTGGGACGGAGCCGGGCGCCACTTCTCGACATCAGGGCGAGAGAGATCTGCGGCCGATCGGGCGGGGCTTCAGTCCGCGATGCGCGCGTGCAGGTGCATGTCCAGCCAGCCTTCTTCATGGAGGGCGGCGCTGCGCAGCGTGCCCTCCAGCTGGAAGCCGGTCTTCTCGGCCACGCGGCACGACGCCGTGTTGCCCGTCGCGTGGTCCAGCTCCAGGCGGTGGAAGCCGACCTCGAACGCCCAGGCGACGGCCGTCTCCAGGGCCCGGGTCGCGATGCGGCGTCCGCGCGCCTCGGGGGCGACCCAGTAGCCGACCGTGGCCAGCCCTTCGTGCAGGTTCCAGGACCGGACGGTGACCCGGCCGAGGAGTTCGTCGTCGGACGTCGCCGTGACCGCCCACTCGGCGCGGTCGTCCGCCGCCCACTTCGTCGCGGTCGCGGCACACCACTCGCGCGCCTCGTCGACCGAGGACATGGTGCGGTCGTGCCACCGTCGCACGGCGGGGTCCTGGTAGACGCGGAAGACGGGGTCCGCGTCGCCGGGCCGGAAGGGGCGGAGGAGGAGCTCGCCGTCGGGTGTGGCGAGCGTCGGCTGGGTGGTGCTGCCGAGTCCGGGCGCGATCACGGGGGCGGAACGACGGGGCATGGCGCGAACCTACCGGGCCGCAGGGCCGGCGCTCCACGGTTTTCGCCCGCGGCGTCCGCCGCCCGCCGCACGCCGCCCGCCGCGTTCGCCGCCCGCAGCCCGCCACGATCGTCCGCTTGCCCGGCGGCCCCGCTCGCGCAGCGGTCCCGCTTGCCCATGACAGTATGCTTCCCCACTGAAGCGCTTTAGTGATCACACAGCCGTGCCCACTACCCCCGGAGGGACACCTCATGCACGACGACGTCTCGCTCACCACCGGCCGCGCGCGGCGCGTGCTCGACGAGCGGATCCGGCCCGCGATCCACGGCGACGCGCTGCCGCTGACCGTCACGGCCCGCGAGCTGCGCACGGACGACGGCGGCGTGGCCGAGCCGATCCGGCCCGCCGAGGGCCTCGCCCTGGACCTGGAACCCTACGAGACCGGCACGCCGTGGGGCCCCGCCTGGAGCACCACGTGGTTCCGGCTGCGCGGCACCGTTCCGGCCGAGTGGGCCGGGCGGGCCGTCGAGGTCGTCGTCGATCTCGGCTTCGACAAGAACATGCCCGGCTTCCAGTGCGAGGGCCTGGTCTACCGGCCCGACGGCACGCCCGTGAAGTCCCTCAACCCGCGCAACCAGTACGTGCCCGTCACCGACGCCGCCGCCGGCGGCGAGGAGGTCGACCTCTTCGTCGAGGCCGCCGCCAACCCGGTGCTGCTGGACTACCACCCCTTCCTGCCCACGCAGGAGGGCGACGTGCGCACCGCCTCGCGCGAGAAGCTGTACACGTCCCGGCGCATGGACCTGGCCGTGTTCCACCCCGAGGTGCTGGAACTGGCGCTGGACGTCGAGGTGCTGCTGGAGCTGCAGGCCGAACTGCCCGCCGGGTCGCGCCGCGCGAGGATCCTGCAGGCGCTCGACGACGGACTCGACGTCCTCGACCTGCAGGACATCCCCGGCACCGCCCCGGCCGCCCGTGCCGCGCTGGCACCCGCGCTGGAGGCCCGCGCGGACGCGAGCGCGCACGAGATCAGCGCCGTCGGCCACGCCCACATCGACTCCGCCTGGCTGTGGCCGGTGCGGGAGACGATCCGGAAGGTCGCGCGGACGGCGTCGTCCATGACCGACCTGATCGACCGCACCGACGACTTCGCGTACGGCATGTCCTCGGCCCAGCAGTACGCGTGGATCAAGGAGCACCGCCCGGAGGTCTGGGACCGCGTGAAGCGGGCCGTCGCGGGCGGGCGGTTCCTCCCGCTGGGCGGCATGTGGGTCGAGTCGGACACCGTGATGCCCACGGGGGAGTCGCTCGTGCGGCAGTTCTCCCAGGGGCAGCGCTTCTTCGAGCGCGAGTTCGGGATCCGGAGCGCCGGCGTCTGGCTGCCGGACTCCTTCGGCTACAGCCCGGCGCTGCCCCAGCTCGTCCGGCGCGCGGGCTTCGAGTGGTTCTTCACGCAGAAGATCTCGTGGAACCAGGTCAACGTGTTCCCGCACCACACGTTCTGGTGGGAGGGCATCGACGCGTCCCGCGTGCTCACCCACTTCCCGCCGATGGACACCTACAACTCGCGCCTGTCCGGCGAGGAGGTCGCCAAGGCGAGCCGCCAGTTCCGCGAGGCGCGGAAGGCGTCGGGGTCGATCGCCCCGGTGGGGTGGGGCGACGGCGGTGGGGGCACCACGCGCGAGATGGTCGGCATCGCCCGGCGGCTCGGCGACCTCGAGGGCTCGGCGAGGGTGCGCTGGGAGCACCCCGACGCCTTCTTCGCCCGGGCCCGCGAGGAGATCTCCCGCGACCCCGCCGCGCCCGTCTGGGTGGGCGAGCTCTACCTGGAGCTGCACCGCGCGACCCTGACCAGCCAGCACAAGACCAAGCAGGGCAACCGCCGCAGCGAACGGCTCCTGCTGGAGGCCGAGACGTGGGCGACGACGGCCGCCCTGCGCACCGGCGCCGAGTACCCCTACGACGAGCTCGACGAGCTGTGGCAGCAGACCCTCCTGCTGCAGTTCCACGACATCCTCCCCGGTACGTCGATCGCGTGGGTGCACCGCGAGGCCGTCGCGCAGCACGAGGAGATCGCCCGGCGCGCGCTCGCCCTGATCGAGCGGTCCCTGGCCGCGCTCACCGGCGCCGGGGACCGCGAGATCGTGGCGAACCCGGCAGCCTTCGGCCGCGACGGCGTCCCGGCCCACGGCGCCGTCGTCGTGCCGGGCACGACGGCGCCAGGCGCGCCGGAGCCGGGCACCTCCGTATCCGACGACGCCGCGTCGTCCGATGACGCGTCCGTGCCCGACGCCACCGTGTTGTCCGACGCCGCCGCGTCTGCCACCATCCCGCCGC
Organism: Myceligenerans pegani; assembly: GCF_014892515.1. Classification (GTDB taxonomy): domain Bacteria; phylum Actinomycetota; class Actinomycetes; order Actinomycetales; family Cellulomonadaceae; genus Myceligenerans; species Myceligenerans pegani. The sequence goes on along the minus strand of NZ_JADBGR010000101.1, from coordinate 94,296 downwards.
CGTCGTCCCTCACCCCCGACGGCGACGGCTGGCTCCTGACCAACGACGTGATCCGGGTGCGGATCGACCGCGACGGGCACATCACGTCCGCCGTCGACCTCGCCTCCGGCCGGGACGCGATCGCCCCCGGCACGGTCGGCAACCTGCTGCAGCTCCACCAGGACTTCCCGAACATGTGGGACGCGTGGGACGTCGACCGGTTCTACCGGAACTCCGTCACCGACCTGGTCGCAGCCGACGCCGTCGAGCCGCTGGCGGGTGACGCGGTCCCGGCCGGGACCGCGGGCCTGGAGGTGCGGCGCAGCTTCGGCGGGTCCGCCGTCGTCCAGCGCCTCACCCTGGCCCCCGGCAGCCGCACCGTCGAGGTCGACATGACCACCGACTGGCGGGAGACGGAGAAGTTCCTCAAGGTCGCCTTCCCGCTGGACGTGCGTGCGGAATCGACCGTGGCCGAGACCCAGTTCGGCTTCCACCGCCGGCCCACGCACGCCAACACCTCGTGGGAGGCCGCGAAGTTCGAGACGTCGATGCACCGCTGGGTGCTCGCGGACGAGCCCGGGTGGGGCGTGGCGCTGGTCAACGACTCGGTCTACGGCCACGACGTCACCCGGGACGTCACCGAGGGCGACGACGGCACCCGCGTCACCACCACGGTCCGGCTGTCGCTGCTGCGCGCGCCGCGGTTCCCGGACCCGGTCACGGACCAGGGCCCGCAGACCCACCGCTACGGGCTCGTGGTCGGCGCCGATCCGGCGACGGCGACCCGCGAGGGCGAGCTGATGAACGCCCCGGCCCGTGTGGTGCGGGGCGACCACGGGTTCGATCCGCTGGTCACGACCCGGGGCGAGGGGATCGTCCTGGCCGCCGTGAAGCGTGCCGACGACCGCTCCGGCGACCTCGTCGTGCGCGTGCACGAGGCGCTGGGCCGGCGCACGTCCGGCAGCGTCACCGTGCACGCGCCCGTGGGCGCGGGGCGCGCGGTGAGCCTGCTGGAGGACGACGCCGAACCCGCCCTCACGGGCGCGACGCGCACCCGCCCGGAGCCGGGCGACGGATCCGGCGCGCCCGCGACCGCCGTCGTCGGCCTCGACCTGAACCCGTTCGAGGTCCGCACGCTCCGCTTCCCGGCCCACTGACCCGCCCGCTGACCGGGCCGGGTCACGGCTGGATCACGGATCCGCCCCCGGCGGCGCACCGAGGTTGACACCGCGCCGCCGGGGCGGCCATAGTTCTGCACACGAGAGCTAAAGCGCTTTAGTATTACCGGGACGCATCGTTCCCGGCCCAGTGCAACGGAGCAAACTGGAAGGAGCTGCCATGAGCAGCAGGAAGATCCGGGCGGCCGGCGCCGCCCTGGCGTTCGGCGTGGCCGTGTCGGGATGCGCCCTGAGCGGCACCGGCGGCGGCGAGGGCGCCGCGGGGGACGCGGCCCAGGAGGTCGCCTCGGGCGAGGTCACCGGCGAGGTGAGCCTGCAGACGTGGGCGCTCAAGCCGACGTTCACCGACTACGTCCAGGGCGTCATCGACGGCTTCGAGGAGGAGTACCCCGGCACCGAGGTCACCTGGCTGGACCAGCCGGGCGACGGCTACTCGGAGAAGGTGCTGTCGCAGGCGGCGGCCGGCGAGCTGCCCGACGTGACCAACCTGCCGCCCGACTTCGCCCTCCCGCTCGCGCGTGAGGGCCAGCTGATGGAGCTCACCGCCGTCGACGACGAGCTCGAGGCCACCTACGTCGCCGGGGGCCTGGAGGCGTACCGGTACAGGGGCATCGAGGGCACGTACGGCTACCCCTGGTACCTGACGACGGACGTCAACTACTGGAACACCGACATGCTGGAGGCCGGCGGCCTCGACGCCGACGCCCTGCCCACCGACCTGGACGGGCTGCTCGAGCAGGCCCGCACCATGAAGGAGGAGTCCGGCGAGTACCTGATGAGCCGGACCCCCGGCCTCGGGGACTTCGCGGCGATGGGCGTCGAGATCCTCGACGAGGACGGCACCGAGTTCACGTTCAACACGCCCGAGGCGGCCGCGCTGCTGGACGTCTACCGCGACGCGTACGCCGAGAAGCTGCTGCCGAAGGACGTGCTGACGGACACCTACCTGGGCAACAGCCAGCTGTTCACCGAGGGCAAGGTGGCCTGGTCCACGGGCGGCGGCAACTTCATCGACGGCGTGATCGAGAGCAACCCGTCGCTCGACGGCAAGATCGTCCCGAGCGAGGCGTTCGGCACCCCGCCCATGTACGTGCAGGGCGTGTCCGTGTCGGCGAACACCGAGAACCCGGCCGCCGCCGTGGCCCTGGCCCGCTGGGTGACCAACGCCGCGAACCAGGAGGCGTTCTCGCAGGAGGTGCCGGGCATCTTCCCCTCCACGCTGGAGTCGCAGGAGAACCCGGACTTCACCGAGAGCGACGGCACGCCGCAGGGCGACGCCAAGGTCCTGGCGTTCACCAGCCTGGCCGGCGCCGAGGTGCTGCAGCCGGTCGAGGTCACCGAGGCGATGGCGACGGTCGTGAAGCAGCAGATCGCCGCCGCGGTGGCGGGGGACGTCACGTCCGCCGAGGCGCTGGACGTGGCCGTCGAAGAGTGCAACAAGCTGCTCGCGGACCAGTGACCGCCGACACCTCGCACGCGGCGCCGCCGGGCGGGACCCTCCGTCCGGCGCCGCCGGGCCGTGGCGGCGGCCGAGCCGATCGTGCCGGCCGGGCCCGGAGGGCCGGCGCGGCCGGCACCGCCGTGCGGACGCACGCGTGGTTCACCCCGTGGCTGCTCGTCGCCCCGGCCCTGCTCTTCCTGGTGGTCTTCAACCTCTGGCCGAGCGCGAACACCGTGTTCCTCGCGTTCACGAACGTCAAGGTGCTCTCCGGCGGCGAACTCGTGGGCCTGGCCAACTTCGAGCGCATGCTCACCGACCGGCAGCTCGTCGTGGCGCTGACGAACTCGATCGTCTTCATGCTCCTGTGCCTGCCGTTCCTGCTGCTGGCGCCGCTCGGGCTGGCGATCCTGGTGGAGAAGAAGCTGCCCGGCATCGCGTTCTTCCGCACCGTGTTCTACACGCCGGTGGTGGCGTCCGCCGTCGTCGTCGCGCTGATCTGGCAGTGGCTGCTCGACGACCGCGGCGTGATCAACGGCCTCGCGCAGACCCTGGGCGTCGTCGCCGAGCCGATCCCGTTCCTGACCGACCGCTGGCTCGTGCTGATCTCCGCCGCCAGCCTGACGATCTGGAAGGGCCTCGGCTACTACATGGTGATCTACCTGTCGGCGCTCGGGGGCGTCCCCCGCGAGCTGCACGAGGCCGCCGCCGTCGACGGCGCGAACGCCTGGCGCCGCTTCTGGTCCGTCACCGTGCCCGGGGTGCGCAACACGATGTTCCTGGTCGCCGTGCTCATCACGGTCTCGGCGCTGCGGATCTTCTCCGAGCTGTACATCCTCACCGACGGCACCGGCGGCATCGGCGGGCAGAACGTCTCCGTCGTCATGCTCATCCAGATGTACGCCCGCGGCTTCAGCGGCAACCTCGGCTACGCCTCGGCGCTGAGCCTGCTGCTGTTCGTCATCACGCTCGGCCCGCTGCTGCTCATCGCGCGGATCAACCGGAGGAGCTGACATGGGGACGACGAACGCCGCGCCGCGCACCCCGGCGACCGCACCGCCGCCCACCCGGGTGACCGCCCGCACCGGGGCGCGCGGCTTCTCCACGATCTCGCCGCGCGAGACCGTGGTGCGCTACGGGCTCATGGTGCTGGTCGTGTTCCTCACGATCGGGCCGTTCCTGTGGCAGCTGTCCACCTCGCTCAAGGGCGCCGCGGAGGACGTGTACACCAGGACGCCGTCGTTCCTGCCCACGAGCCCGACGCTGGAGCACTACGTCACTGCCTTCCAGGCGGTGCCCATCCTGGACTTCGCCGGGAACTCGGTGGTCGTCGCCGCCCTGGTGGTCGGCGGGAACGTGGTCGGGGCGACGCTCGCGGGCTACGCGCTGGCCCGGCTGCGGTTCCGCGGCAGCCGGCTCGTGATGGCGGCGATCCTGTTCACGCTGCTGCTGCCGGGCGAGGCCACGCTCGTGGCGCAGTACCTGACGATCCGGCAGCTCGGCCTCGCGGACACGCTGCTCGGCGTGGCCCTGCCCGGCATGGTCGGCATGATCAACGTGCTGCTCATGCGCACGGCCTTCGTGGCCATCCCGAAGGAGCTCGACGAGGCGGCGATCGTCGACGGGGCGAACGCGTTCCAGCGGTTCTGGCGCATCGGGGTGCCCAACGTCAAGGGCATGATCGCGGTGATCACGATCTTCGCGTTCATCGGGGCCTGGGACGACTTCCTGTGGCCGCTCATCGTGCTGACCACACCGGACAGGTTCACGCTCACCGTCGGCCTGCAGTACCTGTCGGGCGTCTTCACCAACAACCCCCGCATCGTCGCCGCCGGCACCATGATCGCGTTCATCCCCATCGTCGCCTTCTTCGCGGTACTGCAGCGATACTTCTTCCGCGGCGTCGACGAGGGCGCGATCAAGGGCTGACGCCCGCCGCGCCCACGCACGCCCCACCACGACGAGGAGGTCCCATGGCACGCACCCGCCGCCCCACGATCGCGGACATCGCCCGCGCCGCGGGGGTGTCGCCCACGGCGGTGTCGTTCACCCTCAACGGCAAGCCCGGCGTGGGTGCCGCCGCCCAGGAGCGCATCCGGGCGGCCGTCGAGGAACTCGGCTGGCGCCCGCACTCCGCCGCCCGCTCACTGGGCGGGCGGCGGACGGAGACCGTCGGGCTGGTGGTGGCCCGCCCCGCCCGCACCCTCGGGGTGGAGCCGTTCTTCGCGCAACTCGTCTCCGGGCTGCAGGCGCGGCTGTCCGCGGACCGGGTCGCGCTGCAGCTCCTCGTCGTCGAGGACACGGCCGCCGAGCTGGAGGTGTACGAGCGATGGGCGGCCGAGCGTCGGACCGACGGCGTCGTCCTGCTCGACCTCGAGGCCGACGACCCGCGGCCCGCCACCGTCGAACGGCTCGGGCTGCCGGCCGTCATCCTCGGCGGCGACGGCACGCCCGGCCCGGTGCCCGCCGTCTTCGTCGACGACCACGCCGCCATGACCGCCGTCGTGCGCTACCTCGCGGACCTCGGCCACACCCGGATCGGGCACGTCGGCGGTATCGCGGCGTACGTGCACTCGGCACGGCGCGTCGCCGCGCTGCGCGAGGTCGCGGCCGAGCGTGGCCTGACGGTCACCACGCAGCCCACCGACTACTCGCAGGACCAGGCCGCCCAGGCGACCGAGCGACTGCTGGACGCCGGCCGGGCGCCCACCGCCATCGTGTTCGACTCCGACGTCGAGGCCCTGGCCGGGCTCAGCGTGCTGGTCGGCCGCGGGGTGCGGGTCCCGGGCGACGTGTCGGTCGTGTCGTTCGACGACTCCGACCTGGCGCGCCTCGTGCAGCCGGCCCTCACCGCCCTGAGCCGCGACACGTTCGCGCTCGGGGAGCAGGTGGCCACCACCCTGCTCACCGTCCTCGGCGAGGGGCGGGCCGACGACGTCATCACCGCACCCGTCCCGCAGCTCGTGCGCCGCGCCAGCACCGGCCCGGCGCCGGAGGGCCCATGAGTCTGGCCGTTTCCGACCGCGACCTTCCCCACCGCGACACGTCCGACCGCGATATTCCCGACCGTGACATACCCGGCCGCGACGCGTCCGGCCGCGACATCCCGCACCGCGACACCCCCGATCGCCTCCCCGACCACCAGAGGAGTCCCATGCGCTTCGGCGCCAACTACACGCTCGGCAAGGCGTGGTTCCACGGCTGGCTCGACCTCGACCTGGACCAGGTCCGCCGCGACCTCGACGGCCTGGCCGCCCTCGGCCTCGACCACATCCGGGTGCTCCCGCTGTGGGACGTGCTGCAGCCCAACCGGGCGCTCGTGCGGCCCGCCGCGGTGGCCGACGTCGTCGCCGTGGTCGACGCCGCGCACGCCGCCGGCCTCGACGCGAGCGTGGACGCGCTGCAGGGACACCTGTCCAGCTACGACTTCGTGCCGTCCTGGCTGACCACCTGGCACCGCCGGAACCTCTTCACCGATCCGGAGGCGCTCGACGGGCAGGCCCGCCTGGTCGGTGCGCTCGGCGAGGCCCTGGCCGGGCGGCCCGGCTTCCTCGGCCTCACCCTCGGCAACGAGGTCCCGCAGTTCGCCAAGGCCGCCCACCCCGACCCCCGGCCCGTGACCCCCGCCGAGGCGGACGCCTGGCTGGCGCGGCTCCTGGAGGCGGCCCGCGCCGCCGCGCCGTCGTCCCGCCACACCCACTCGTACGACGACGACGTCTGGTTCGTCGACTCCAGCACCTTCACCCCGCGGCACGCCGTGCGGCACGGCGACCTGCTCACCGTGCACTCGTGGGTGTTCACCGGGGTCGCGCACCACTTCCCGGCGGACCACCCGGCGCAGACCTGGTTCGCGCGGTACCTCCTGGAGCTCGCGGCGGCGTGGGCACGGTCCGGCGCCGCGGCCGGGTCCGGCGCTGCGGTCAGGTTTGGCGACGCGACGGCGGCCCCTGGCACCGGGCAGCGAGCGACGACCAGGGACACCGCCCGGCCGCTGTGGCTCCAGGAGGTCGGCGCGCCCGTCCCCGTGCTCGGCGAGGAGCGCGTGCCCGCCTTCGCCGTCGACACCCTCGCGAACGCCGTGACCATGCCGGGCCTGTGGGGCGTGACCTGGTGGTGCTCGCACGACGTCGACCGCTCCCTGGCCGACTTCCCCGAGCTGGAGTACTCGCTCGGCCTGCTCACCTCCGACGGCGTTCCCAAGCCGCTCGGCAAGGCCGTCCGCGACGCCCTCCCGGGCCTGCGCGAGGCGGCCGCACGCATGCCGGACGCCCGCGCCGCGTCGGCGCTCGCGGCGCCCTGCGACGCCGACGGGCGGGTGCTCCGCTCGCGGACCGCGCCGGGCTCGGAGTTCTTCGCCGCCTGGGTGGAGGCCGCCGAGGCCGGCGGTCCGCCGCGCATCGAGCTGCCCGGCGGCGCGACCGCCGTCGTCCAGGAGGACGGACGCTGATGCGCCTGACCCACGGCGGCGGCCCGGAGCACGTGCCCGCGGGCCGCCCGGGCGTCGGGCTAACGAGCGTCGACGCCTGGCGGGCCACCTGGTCCGCGCCGGGGTGCGCCGTCGTCCTCGACGGGCTCGACGTCCTCGTCACGGAGCGGACCGAGCTCGTGTACGCCGTCCTGCCCGTGCTCGACGACGCCCTGACGTACGCCGCGACGCACGTCGCGATGGACTGCCTGCTCGACGACGGGAGCTGGCTGTCGGAGGCGTTCGCCCACGACCCGCCGCGCGACCGGTACGGGTTCGGCGCGTCCGCCGCCGCGCAGGGAGCGGCGAAGATCCTGCTGCCGGACCACTGGAACCTCGTGCGGGTGGACCTCGCGCCCGCCACCGGGCGCCGCGTCCGCGCGATCGCGGTCACCGCCTCCGAGACCGCCAGAACCCCGTCCGTCGCCTGGTTCGACGCGATCGAGCTGACCGAACGCCCCGAGACCGGCCCCGTCGCCCCGGTCGACCTCGTCGACACGCGCCGCGGGACGCACTCCACCGGCGTGTACTCGCGCGGCAACACGTCGCCGATCACGTCCCTCCCGAACGGCTTCTGCGGCTGGACCCCGCTGACCGACGGCGCGTCCGGCACGTGGCCCTACTCCTGGGCCGCGCACAACGGCCGCGACAACCGGCCCCGGCTGCACGGCGTCGCCGTCACGCACGCCCCCAGCCCTTGGATGGGCGACCGCAACCAGCTCGCGTTCCACCCGGTCTCCCACCGGCCCGGACGCGGCGCCCCCGACGCCTCCCTCGCCGCCCGGGCCCTGCCCTTCTCCCACGACGCCGAGACGGCGCGGCCCCACCACTACGCCGCGACGACGGACGACGGCCACCGCGTCGAGGTGGCGCCCACCGCGCACGGCGGCGTCCTGCGGTTCACGTTCCCGCCCGGGGCCGCCGTCGGACACGTCGTGATCGATGCCGTGTCCGACGACGGCGCCGGCCCCGACGGGCCCGTCCACGTCGAGATCGACCCCGCCACCGGAACCCTCACCGGCTGGAGCGACCACGGCGGTGGCCTGTCCACCGGCCGCTCCCGCATGTACGTGGCCGGGCGGTTCGACCGTCCGCCCGTCGCCACCGGGCGGGCCGACGGCGACCGGCGGCACGCCGTGTACGCGACGTTCCCCCTGGCGGAGGGCGCGATCGAGGCCCGGGTGGCGACGTCGTACATCTCCCTGGAACAGGCCCGGCGCGCCCTCGGCGCCGAGACCGGCGTACCCCTCGACGGCATCGTGTCGGCCGCGCGGGAGCGCTGGGCGGAGCGCCTCGACGTGCTCGAGGTGGAGGGCGCCACCCGGGAACAGCGCGTCACCCTCTACGGCGGGCTCTACCGGCTCAACCTCTACCCGTCCTCGTACTGGGAGGACACCCCCGACGGCCCGGCGCACGCGTCCCCGGTGCGCGACGGCGCGCCCGTGCTCCCCGGGAAGCTGTACGTCAACCACGGCTTCTGGGACACGTACCGCACCTGCTGGCCCGCCTACGCGCTGCTCCACCCGGACGTCGCCGCCGAACTCGCCGACGGGTTCGTGCAGCAGTACCGCGAGGGCGGCTGGATCGCGCGGTGGTCCTCGCCCGGGTACGCGGACCTCATGACCGGGACGTCGTCCGACGTCGCGTTCGCCGGGCTGGACGCCTGCGGCGTCGCCCTGCCGGACCGCCTCGGCACCTACGAGGCAGGCCTGCGCAACGCGACCACCGTGCCCGGGCCGGACGACCCGCCCGGCGCGGGCCGCAAGGGGCAGGCGCACGCCCTCCTGCACGGCTGGGTGCCGCGCGACGTGCCCGAGTCGGTGTCGTGGACCCTGGAGGGCTGCGTCAACGACGCCGCGCTCGCGGGAATGGCGGAGCGGCTCGCGGAGGACCCGGACGTCCCGGAGGGACGACGCCGGTCGCTGCGCGACGAGGCGGCGTGGCTGCGCAGCCGGGCGGCGGCGTACCTGCACCTGTTCCGCGTGGACGGCCACGGCGGCTTCTTCCGCGGGCGCGCCGCGTCCGGCGTCGTCCGCGACGACGCGTTCGACCCCGGCGAGTGGGGCGGCGACTACACCGAGACCGACGCCTGGAACTTCGCGTTCGGCCCCCTGCCCGGCGCGGCGGCGGCTCGCCTGCACGGGGGTCGCCGAGGCCTCGCGGCGGCGCTCGACCGGTTCTTCGCGACGCCGGAGCGGGCGGACAAGCCGGGCACCTACGGCGGTGTCATCCACGAGATGGTCGAGGCGCGCGACGTGCGGATGGGCCAGCTCGGGCAGTCCAACCAGCCGTCCCACCACATTCCCTGGACCTGGCTGTACGCGGGCAGGCCGGACCGCGCCGCCCGGACCGTGCGGGAGATCCTGGACCGCCTGTACACGGGGTCCGAGATCGGGCAGGGCTACCACGGCGACGAGGACAACGGGGAGATGTCGGCCTGGTACGTGCTCTCGGCGCTGGGGCTGTACCCGCTGGACGCGGGGTCGGGGCGGTGGGCCGTGGGCGCGCCGCTGTTCGAGCGGGTCGTGCTGCACCGGCCGGACGGCGACCTGGAGATCTCGGCCCCAGGCGCGCCGCACCTGCGGTACGTGGACGGGTTCGAGATTGGCGGGCAGGCGCTGGACGGGCCGCAGGTGGACCACGCCGCGCTGGTCGCGGCCGGGACGGTGCGGGTCACCCTGGCCGCCGAGCCGTCGTCGTGGGGGACCGACACGATGCCGGAGGACGCGGCCCCGGACAGCGCGCACGTGCCGTGGCGCGACGTCAGCGGTGCGGGGGAGTGGCGCACACCCGACGGGCGTACGCTGCCGGGCCTCGCCGACGACGACCTGACGACGGCGGTCGCAGTCGGACCGGGCACCCTGGAATGGGCCGCGCCGGCCGGCTTCAGGCAGGGAGAACTGCGCGCCTACACCCTGGTCTCCGCCGCGGACGGCGCGCCCCCGCCGTCGTCCTGGACGGTGCGGGTGCGCGACGGCGCCGGCCGGTGGCGGACCGTCGACGAGCGGTCGGGGGAGGAGTTCGGCAGGCCCGGACGGCTGCGCCCGTTCGTCCCGCGCACCGCCGTCGCCGGCGACGCCGTCCGCGTCGACCTGCACGACGCCGGCGCCCTGGCCCAGATCGAGCTCCTGACGGAGTCGCGCTGACCGATCACGCGGGTAGGCGCGGCTGCCGAACAGTCGTGTGGTTCGTTTCATCGCCGCTCTGCCGGGCACACATGGCGGTTCGGCAGAGCGGGCTGGAACCACACGACTGTTCGGCAGGGCCTACCCGCGCGATCCTTGGCGAACGGTCCTCAGTCGCGGATCGCCGGGCTGCCGTACAGCTCCTGGGTGAACGACGAGACGCGGGCCGTCTGGTCGTCGTTGGTCAGGTTGTAGGTGAGGTACACCCCGTAGCCCTCGCGGACCGTGCGGCGCGCGAGGCTCGCCATGGTCGTCGGGGACGTCGCGGCGATGTTCACCGCGGCCGGGCCCTCCTGGGCCTTGGTCAGCCCCGGGACCGACGGCGGGTCCCACGTGCCGTAGATCGAGTTCCACGCGTAGTCGAGGTGGTCGCCCACGCGGATGCCGTCGTACTCCAGCCGGGTCGAGGACGGGCCGTACATGTACAGGGAGATGTCCTTGTCCGGCATCGCGTCGCGGAGTTCGTCGACCAGGTACACGAAGGACCAGTCGTTGGGCTGGCCGGTGCCGTTGGCGCCGTAGTTGGCCCACTCGTCGTCGAAGTCGATGCCGTCCAGGCCGTACTCGTCGACGACGTCGGCCAGCTCCTGAGCGAAGGCCGCCGCGGACGCGCGGTCGGGGAAGTTCGCGAACCCGGCGCCCTGGTGGTTGCCGAGGATCGACAGGTAGACCTTGATGCCCTTCGCCTGCAGCGGGCGGATCAGCGTGTCGGCGTCGTCCAGGGTGGCCTGCACCTGCGGGTTGAGGTACAGGTAGGCGTTCTCGCCGTCGTAGTTGATGTTGGCCGCGAAGATGATGCCGATGTCGAACACGGGCTCGCCCGTGGAGGCGATCGAGTAGCGGCCGACATTGGCGATGCTGTTGCTGTTGACCTCCACGTACGCCACCGTCGTGGTGCCGGAGGCTGCCGGCACCGGGCCGCGTCCGTTGCCGGGGGTCGCCGTGGCCGGCGCCGCTCCCACGACGGCGGACAGGGCGGCGAGGGCCGCGATCCCCGCGGCGAGGGCCCGGCGCCTGGTGTGCGGCCGGTGGGCGAGTCTCATCATCGACACTCCTTCGTGTGCTGCGGACTCCGGTGCCCCGGGGGCCGGGCGCGGTTCGCACCCGGCCCCCGGAACGGTTCCGCGGGCTGTGGCCCTGGAACTAAACCGGTTTAGTGACCGAAATTTACCATTGCTGCCATGTCGCCCGCAAGCCTCCCCGCAGACATCCGACCAATCGGTAGGATCAAGGCGTGGCTGTCACGGACGAGGCGATCGCCGGCATCAAGGACATGATCGTGTCGGGGGAACTGCACCCCGGCGACCGGCTGCCGCCCGAGAAGGAACTCAGCGAGCGGCTCGGCCTCTCGCGCAGCTCGCTGCGCGAGGCCGTGAAGGCGCTCGCCGTGATCCGCGTCCTCGACGTACGCCGCGGCGACGGGACGTACGTGACGAGCCTCGAGCCGCGCCTGCTCCTGGAGGCGATGTCCTTCGTCGTCGACCTGCACCGGGACGGCTCGGTCCTGGAGACCTTCGCCGTCCGGCGGATCCTCGAACCCGGGGCGGCCGCGCTCGCAGCCAAGGCGGCGACCGACGAGGAGCTCGAGCGGATCGGCGCGCTCGTCGACGAGCTCGCCGACGCCCCGGGGGTCGAGGAACTGGTCGCCCACGACGTCGACTTCCACCTGCGGATCGCCGCCGCGACGGGCAACGCGTACCTCACGAGCCTGCTCGAGTCCCTGTCCAGCCGCACCGTGCGCGCCCGACTGTGGCGCGGGATCACCGAGGGCGGCGCCGTCGAACGCACGATCGGGGAGCATCGCGGCATCGCCCGCGCCCTCGCGCGACGCGACGCGGAACTCGCCGCGGCCCTGATGGTCGCGCACGTCGCGGGGGTCGAGGAATGGCTGCGGAGGGCGGCATGAGCGGCCCCGTGCTCGACGCGCACGTGCACGTCTGGGACCCCGCCCGGCTGTCGTACCCGTGGCTCGCGGGAGCGGCAGGGCTGGACCGCCGGTTCGTCCCGGCCGACGTCGACACCGCGGACGGCGCCATCCGCGAGTGGGTGTTCGTCGAGGCCGACGCCGACCTGGCCGCCGCCGCGGACGAGGTCGCCTGGGTCTCGTCCCTCGACTGGCCGGGCCTGCGGGCGATCGTCGCCCACGCGGACCTGCGCCTCCGGGACCTCGGCGCGCGGCTGCGCGAGCTCACCCGCTTCCCCCTCGTGCGCGGCGTGCGGCAGTCCCTCCAGGACGCGCCCGAGTCGGCGCTGACCGCCCCGGAGTTCGCGGACGGGCTGCGCGAGGTCGGGACACAGGGCCTGACCTTCGACGCGTGCGTGCGGTGGCAGCGCCTTGACCGGCTCGCCGACGTCGTCGCGGGGGTGCCGGGGACCCGCATCGTCGTCGACCACCTCGGCAAGCCGCCCGTCGCCGCCGGACTGGCGAGCCCCGACGGCGCGCGGTGGCGGGCGGCGATCGACCGCCTCGCCGAACTGCCGCACGTGTGGGTCAAGCTCTCCGGCCTCGCGCCCGAGGCGCCGTCCGCGGAGGTGCTCCGGGCGAGCGGGCCCGCCTTCGTGCGGTACGCCCTGGACGCGTTCGGCCCGGGGCGGAGCATGTTCGGCGGCGACTGGCCCGTCTCCGGCCTGCCGGGTGCCGGGGTGCCCGTCGCGACCTCGCTCGAGCTCGTGCGGACGACCGTGGGCGAGACCGCCTGGGCGGACGTCTCGGGAGGAACCGCGCGTCGCTGCTACGGGATCGACCCCGTGACGAGCGCGTCCGCGTAGCGCGCGTCCACCCATCAGACATCAGATCTATGCCGAGCCGCCGGTGCTAGGCTCGGCGGTCGGCCGGGGAATCCGGCCCAGACCTCGGATGTTCGGAGCGGCACATGCGATTGGCGCGAATCGGCGAGCCGGGCGCGGAGCGGCCCGTCGTCGTCGACGGTGACACGTACCTCGACCTCACCCCGATCACACGCGACATCGACGGGTCGTTCCTCGGGAACGACGGCGTCGCCCGGGCCCGCGCCGCGGTCGCGGCCGGCGAACTCCCGGTCCTGGGCGCGGCCGGCCCGCGCGTGGGCGCGCCGATCGCGCGGCCGTCCGCGGTGTACTGCGTCGGGCTGAACTACGCGGCGCACGCGGCGGAGTCCGGCGTCGAACCGCCCAGGAACCTCGTGATGTTCATGAAGGCCCCCAACACCGTCGTCGGACCGGACGACGACGTCGCCGTCCCGCGCGGCAGCGAGCGGACGGACTGGGAGGTCGAGCTCGGCGTCGTGATCTCCCGCCGGGCGACGTACCTGGACGGCCCCGAGAAGTCCATGGACCACGTGGCGGGCTTCGTGCTCGCCAACGATCTCTCCGAGCGCACGTGGCAGCTCGAGACCTCCGGCGGCCAGTGGTCCAAGGGCAAGTCGGCCCCCGGGTTCTCGCCCACCGGGCCGTGGCTGGTGACGCCGGACGAGGCCGACTGGCGGGACCTGCGGCTGCGCAGCTGGGTCAACGGCGAACCGCGGCAGGACTCGAGCACCGCGGACCTGATCTTCGACGTGCCGTACATCGTCTGGCACCTGTCGCAGCACCTCGCGCTCGAGCCGGGGGACCTGATCCTCACGGGCACGCCGGAGGGCGTCGCGCTCTCCGGCCGCTTCCCGTACCTGGCCAGGGGCGACGTCGTCGAACTGGAGATCGACGGCCTGGGCCGTCAGCGGCAGGTGATGGTATGAGCGGGCCGCTGGAGGGGCTGGTCGCCGTCGTGACCGGCGGTGCCTCGGGCATCGGCGCGGCCGTCGTCGCCCGCCTGCGCGAGGACGGCGCCCGCGTCGCCGTGTTCGACCGCGAGCTTCACGACGGCCTCGCGGACGCCTACCGCGTCGACGTGACCGACGACGCCGCCGTGCGCGCCGGCATCGACGCCGTCGGGACGAGCATGGGCGGCATCGACATCGTCGTCAACAACGCCGGCATCGGCGCCCAGGGCACGATCGAGGAGAACCCCGATGACGAGTGGCACCACGTCCTCGACGTGAACGTCGTCGGCATGGTGCGCGTCGCCCGGGCGGCGCTGCCGTGGCTGCGCCGCTCGCCGTCGGCCGCGATCGTGAACATGTGCTCGATCGCCGCGACGGCCGGGCTCCCGCGGCGCGCCCTGTACGGCGCGAGCAAGGGGGCGGTCCAGTCGCTGACACTCCAGATGGCCGCGGACCACGTGCGCGAGGGCATCCGCGTCAACGCGGTGAATCCCGGCACCGCCGACACGCCGTGGATCGGCCGGCTGCTGGCGGCGGCCGACGACCCCGCCGCGGAGCGCGCCGCGCTCGAGGCGCGTCAGCCGCACGGCCGCCTGGTCCGCGCGGAGGAGGTCGCCGACGCGGTCGCCCACCTGGCCGGGCCGCGCGCCGGGTCCACGACCGGCGTGATGCTCGCCGTCGACGGCGGGATGGCGGGGCTGCGGCTGCGTCCGCGGGAGTGATGCGGGGGCGGCCCCGCGGCGGTCGGATGCCGCTGGGCGGCGCGGTCGTCCGTCGTCGTGCGGCGTTGTCGTGCGGCGGCGGTCAGGACGACGGATGCCCGACGACGCCCTTGCGCAGGAGCGCGTTGGCGTATTTCCGGGTCTCGCCCGTGCGGACGATCAGGTAGGCGTTCCGTGCGACGTCGTAGTAGTCGTACCGCTCGACGAACCGGGTCGACGACTCGTCCGTGCCCGCGGCGGCCATGAGCTCGCGCTGCACGCCGAGCACCTCGCCGTCGGCCGACCGCATCAGGTCCAGGCCCGGGGCGTCGTCCAGAAGGACCACGGTCCGGATCGCGGCGAGCACGTC
This sequence comes from Myceligenerans pegani, assembly GCF_014892515.1. Lineage (GTDB taxonomy): Bacteria > Actinomycetota > Actinomycetes > Actinomycetales > Cellulomonadaceae > Myceligenerans > Myceligenerans pegani. The sequence continues at coordinate 79,243 of NZ_JADBGR010000101.1, read as the reverse complement.
CGGCGTCGTCGTGCCCGGCAGCACGACGAGGTTGCGGGCGAGCGTCGCTGCCGGGAAGTGGGCGTCGGCGACGACGACGGCGTCCGAGTGGCCCATCGCGTCCAGGTGCAGCAGCAGCTCCCCGCTGAGCAGGGGATGGATTCCTTCGAGCATCGGCGCTCCTCGTGGCGGTTCGGGGAGGGGTGGGGTCAGGGGACGGCCGGTCCGGGGACGAGCCGCTGCTCCGCGAGCGCGCCCCACAGCTCCTCGGGGATCGCCAGCGCCATCCACTCCGCGTTCTGCCGGATCTGCTCCGGCCGGCTGCTGCCGGCGACGACGGATACGACGGGGCCGACCCGGCGCGTGTACTGCAGCGCCGCCGCGGGCAGCGGCACGCCGAACTCGCGGCAGATCGCGGCGATGCGCCGCACCCTCGCCAGCAGTTCGGGCGGCACGGCGCCGTACTCGTAGCGGGCGTCCGCGCCCGGGTCGTCGGAGGCGAGGATGCCGGAGTTGAACACCGACGCGGTCACGATCGCCGTGCCGGTGCGGCTGCACTCGGGCACCACGGCCGCCAGGGCGGGCTGCTCGGCGAGGGTGAGCCGGCCGGCGACCATGAGGACGTCGAGCCCTCCGCCGCGCGCGCCGCGTTCGAGGGCGGCGGTCGACATGGAGCCCAGCCCGGACGCGCCGATCAGGCCCTCGTCCTTGAGCGTGGCGAGCGCCGCAGTGCCGGTCTCCAGGTCCCGGTCGAGGTCGTGCCGCTCCGGATCGTGCAGGTAGAGGAGGTCGACCCGGTCCAACCCCATCCGCTCGAGCGACTCCTCGAGCGAGCGGCGCACGCCGTCCGCGGAGAAGTCCCACTGACGGCGCGACGCCGCCGGCACGTGGAAGTCGTGGTCCAGGTCCAGGCGGTCGGCGCCGTCGGGGTCGGGCACGAGAAGGCGTCCGGCCTTGGTGGACACAACGTACTCGGCTCGCGGCCGGGTGCGCAGGAAGTCGCCCAGGCGCCGCTCCGACCAGCCCAGCCCGTAGTGCGGGGCGGTGTCGAAGTAGCGGATCCCCGCCTCCCACGCCGCCTCGAGCACCTCGTGCGCCTGCTCGTCGGTCAGCGCGCGGTGCAGGTTCCCGATGTTGGCCGCGCCGTAGCCGAGGGCGGGCAGGGCGAGGGTCGAGCGGGGGGAGAGCGGCGCGGTCGGGTCGGCCGGGGCGGTTGGGTCGATCGGCGCCGCCGGCTCGGTCGGTTCAGCCGCGGAACTCATGGCGCTCCCTGCTCCGGGCGAGCATCTCCATGCCGTTGCCCGGCGTCGTCGGCGGGTGGTAGACGCCGCCGCGCACCTCGACGGGCGTGACGAAGTGCTCGTGCAGGTGGTCGACGTACTCGAGCACCCGCCCCTTGGTGGTGCCCGCGACGGCGACGACGTCGAACATCGACAGGTGCTGCACGGCCTCGCACAGACCCACGCCGCCCGCGTGCGGGCACACCGGCACGCCGAACTTCGCGGCGAGCAGCAGGATCGCGATGTTCTCGTTGACGCCCGCGACGCGGGTGGCGTCGAGCTGCAGCACGCTCAGCGCCCCGGCCTGGAGGAACTGCTTGAACATCACGCGGCCCGAGCAGTGCTCGCCCGTCGCGACCGGGATCGGCGCGATGGCGCGCGCGATGGCGGCGTGCCCCAGGACGTCGTCCGGGCTGGTGGGCTCCTCGATCCAGGCCGGGTCGAACTCCGCGAGACGGGAGATCCAGGCGATCGCCTCGCCGACTTCCCAGCGCTGGTTCGCGTCGATCGCGATCCGGAGGTCCGGGCCGACGGTGTCGCGTGCGATCCGCAGGCGGCGGACGTCGTCGTCGACGTCCCCGCCGACCTTGAGCTTGATCATCCCGAACCCGTCGGCGACGGCCTCGCGGCACAGGCGCTCGAGCTTCTCGTCGGCGTAGCCGAGCCAGCCGGGCGTGGTCGTGTACGCGGGGTAGCCCTCGGCGAGCAGGGTGCGCTCCCGCTCCGCCCGGCCGGGCTCGGCGGCGCGTAGGATCCCGAGTGCGTCGTCGCGGGTCAGGGCGTCGCCGAGGTAGCGGAAGTCGACGAGGTCGACGATCTCCTCCGGGCTCATCCGGGAGAGCAGCTGCCAGAGCGGGAGCCCGGCGCGCTTCGCCCTCAGGTCCCACAGCGCGTTGACGACGGCGCCGATCGCCATGTGCACGACGCCCTTCTCGGGGCCGAGCCAGCGCAGCTGCGAGTCCCCCACCAGCTCGCGCCAGAATCCGCCGAGGTCGGCGAGCAGTTCCTCGGCGTTCCGCCCCACGAGCCACGGCGAGAGCGCCCTGATCGCGGCGGCCTGGACGTCGTTGCCGCGGCCGATCGTGAACACGAAGCCGTGCCCCTCGAGGCCGTCGGCGGCGTCGGTGCCGATGCGGACGTAGGCGGCGGAGTAGTCGGGGTCGGGGTTCATCGCGTCGGAGCCGTCGAGACGCTCGGACGTGGGGAACCGGATGTCGGACGTGTCGACGCTGACGACGGTGCTCAAGGCCTCTCCTCGCTCTGCGGGCCTCAGGATAGACATCGGATCTATCGGGCGTCAATGAGACGTACCCGTTGCTATCTGCTCGGCGCCACGGCGGAGAGTTCCGATGTTTGTCCGGGTGTCCCGGACGGCTCGGTCAGGGCTGTGTACCCCGCCGTCATTCGTCGTCGGTGAAGATGTCCTCGATCGTCGTGTCGAACAGCCGGGCGAGGCGGAACGCGACGGGCAGGCTCGGGTCGAACCTCCCCGTCTCGATCGCGTTGACCGACTGTCGTGACACACCGATCCGCCGGGCCAGGTCGGCCTGGGTCCAGGCACGTTCGGCCCGGAGGGCCGCGATGCGGTTCCTCATCGGTACCGGATCCAGCCGACGACGACGGCGACCAGGTAGGCGACACCCAGGAGCGCGGGGAACAGCGCGATGTCGAGGTCGTACGCGACGAGCCCGGCGGCGTCCGCGACGAGGTAGCCGAACCCGGCGACCCAGCCCACTCCGAGGGCGGTCGCGAGCGCGTCCTGGACGATCTTGCGCCAGAGGTCGTCGAGTGCTCGCATGAAGCGCATGAAGGCGATGATCCAGGCCGCGCCGGCGAGGACGTTGACGATCACGGCGACCCAGCTCGCCACCTGCCGCGAGTCCCACAGGTGCTCCGGGCCGAACCGGGCCACGGCGAGCGTCGCCACCCAGGCCAGTGTCCAGAGGGCGAGCCGAGCGGCCGCCCTGTTCGAGTCCCGATAGCTCGCGGTCCCGTCGTCGTGCTGCACCGGGGTGCCTCCGTTCGTCGCCGAGTCAAGCACACTTGACCCTAGTCATGGTGTCAAGCACACTTGACCCACCCCGGTGTGTCAAGCGTGCTTGACGCGCCAGGCGATGCGCCCATCACCCGAGGAGGAGCCATGGCCGGCTACAAGGTGGAGAACACGTACATCAAGCACGGTCTCGTCGACAACGCCGAGGACAAGATCGAGGAGACGGTCCAGCCGGTCCTCGACGCAGGGACCGCGAAGGGGTGGACTCTGCACTCGTTCCAGGCCACGGCCGCGGCGAAGGGCACCAACCTCGTGTTCGTCTGGCAGCTGCCGGACTGACGGCGGGCCTGCCCGCGCCGATCGGACCGGGCGACGGGTGGCGCCGGATCGGTGCCTCACATGCCGGCCGGCGCCCGCCGTCGCCGGTGTACTGGCATCGTCGAGGCCGCCGGGTCGGCACCGTCCGGACCGTCACCGGGTCGCGAGGGTTGCGTCTGACTCTTCAAGCACGGACCTCAGTCGTGTGGCAAGAGTGCCCCGCCGGGGCGCATGAGACGCATGGGCAAGGAGATCTCTCGTGACCCGACGAACATCACCATCCGGGGCGGCCCGCGGCCGCCACCGCGCACCCCGCGGCCGTCACCGGGCGGAGAGCGCCCGGCCGAGCCTGTCCCGGCGCCTGATCGGTGGCGTGCTCGCCGCCGTGACGGCGACCAGCGGGCTCGTCGCGGCAGCCGCACCGCCCGCCACAGCGGCCACCGTGTACGAGATCACGGGCGAGTGGGAGGCGGACACACCCGCCACGGTGGGCCGCGGCGACGTGGTCAACGCGGTGTGGCGGGTCAACGTCAACGACGACCCGGAGGCGCCGGCGAACGACCCGGTGGAGAACGTGACGTTCACGGCCACCGTGGACCGTGGCGAGTTCACGGAGATCCCCGACCTCTGCCTGACCGACGACGTCGACCCGCCGTCGGCCATCTCCGCGGACGGCAAGACGCTGACCTGCAACCTCGGCACGGTCGTGCAGGGGACCGCGGTCGTCGTGCAGACCCCGGTCGTGGTCGACGGCGAGACGGGTGAGGAGCTCACCGCCGTCGGCGAGATCGACGGCCTGGAGGCGCCGCTGGACCCGATCGCCATCGTGAACGACTTCGCGATGGACATGCAGTTCGGCGGCAACACCGAGTACATCCGGTGGAACGGGAACTACACGGCAGTCGACCTGGACCTGCAGTGGGCGCTGCGGCTGCGGAAGGGATCGGACCCCGGCCCGGACAGCGTGACCTACCGGCTGCGACTCACCGACAGCAACGGCGCGGCCGTGACGGTGGGCACCGGGATCTACGGCGACGTCGGCTGCTCGCCGTTCAACGCCAACCGGGCCAGCGGAGTGCCGTGGTCCGAGCTGCCGAACTACCCCGCCGACCAGCAGACGGACTTCGTGGACAGCTGCACCCTGACGCCCGTCGCGGGTCAGCCCGGCGTCTTCGACCTGACGCTGAGCGGTATCGACTACGACGTCACCGACGCGCCGACGAAGGACTCCACCATCGCGGGCGACCCGCTCCCGACGGACTGGAACTACATCGCCAGCGGCAGCCTGTGGCTGCGCATCGCCACCAACCAGTCCGGCTCCGTCACGCTGCAGTCGAACGCGCCGACGTACACGTCCACGACCGGGCTGACGTCCACCGACCTGCCGGGCAACAACTCCACCAACAAGACGTACACCCTGCCCGGCCGCTGGGCCGCGCCGTGGTACCGCGCGTACACCGGGGCCGGCGGCACCAACTGGGACGACACCTACCGCGTCTCGGCCGGGACGACGGTCATGCAGTACGTCAACAACTACCCGACGCGCCTGAACGCGCCCCCGACAGCGCAGCACGGTCAGTGCCTGGTGTTCGACACGGACTACGTCACCTACACGCCGCCGCCCGCCGATTCGATCATTCCGATGATCCGGGGATTCGCGCCGGTCGACGGCGGAGGCGGCGCCGCCGAGCTGGACAACCCCCCGACCATCCAGTACTACGTCGGCAACGTCGCGGATCCGAACACGTTCAACTGCGGCGCCGACGCGGCGAACTGGACGACGACGGAGCCGGCGGACCTGTCCACGGTGCAGGCCGTCCGCATCGTCTACCCGGGCTCGCTGCCCACGGGCGAGGGCTACAACGGCATCCAGCTCGCCGCGTACACGACGATCAAGGACGACGTCCCGGTCGGCCAGGACGTCTGGATGTTCGGCTCCGTGTACAACCCGGTCAGCGGGATCTGGGAGGGCCCGGGCGAGCCGTGGGATTCGAACGACTGGGTCTCCACACCTGGCGCGCGCTACCCCTTCACGAACGGGCGCCGCGACATCCTGCGGATCATCTACGCCACCCCGGCGATCCGGAAGAGCGCGGACCAGTCCGTGGTCCGTCCCGGCGCTCCGGCGACGTTCACTCTGACGTACTCGGCGAACGGCTCCGGCGCGATCCCGGACACGGTCGACGACTACACGATCACCGACACGCTCCCGGTGGGCATGACCTACGTCGCGGGATCCGCCGACCCGGAACCGGCGGTCACCACGGACGCCCAGGGACGGCAGGTGCTCACCTGGACCCTCGACGACGTGCCCACGAACGCCGAGCAGGACCTGACCTACCAGGCGGTGGCCGCCAACTCGGTGCGCCCGGGCGACGTGCTCACCAACACCGCCACCAGCGAACTGGCCGGCGAGACCTCCCGGCAGGCGACCGCACAGGTGACGGTCAGCAGCAGCGGGAGCACCCTGATCGCGAAGACGACCGACCAGTGGTTCATCGCCAACCCCGACGGTTCGGGTGACGGCACGGGCTCGTGGACGGTGACGCTCAAGTCGGAGGACCCGCAGCCGCAGGCCTTCACGGACACGATCGACATCCTCCCGTACAACGGCGACGGCCGCGGGACGGACTACGCGGGCACCTACCGCGTGACCGGCGTCGACGCGCCCGCGGGTGCGACGGTGTACTACACCGACGCGGACCCGGCGACGCTGTCGGACGACCCCGCGGACAGCACCAACGGCGCGGCCGGGAACCCGGCCGGCAACACGGTCGGATGGACCACGACCATGCCGGCCGAACCGACCGCGATCCGCGTGATCGGCGGCGAGCTCGCGCCGGGCGCGACCTCCGCCTTCACGGTCCACATGGAGACGGACGGCGCCGACCCCGGCGACGTCTGGGTGAACCGCGCCCAGGCGCGCGCCGAGCACACCCGGCTCGTCATGCGCACGTCGGAGCCGCTGACCATGGGCACGATGTACTCCGCGTCGCTCAAGAAGTACGTCCAGGATGCCGAGGGCACCTGGCGCGACGCGAACGACGTCGCGGACCACCCGGTCTTCCGGGACGGCGACACGATCCGGTACCGCATCGTGGTGGAGAACACCGGCCAGGGCACGCTGACGAACGTCGTCGTGTCCGACGACCAGCAGCCCGAGCTCGGGTCGTTCACCATCGACGAGCTCGCGCCGGGCGCCACCGAGAGCCACGAGTTCGAGATCGAGGCCGACGCCTCGGCGGGCGACAGCCTCGTCAACACCGCCTGTGCCGAGGCGGACCAGCCGGACGACGCCGAGGACCCGCCGACGATCAACTGCGACCCGGCCGGGTTCGAGGTCGACGGCGAGCCCACGCACGAGAAGACCCTGGTCTCGGCCACGCCGATCGGCGACGGCCGCTGGGAGGTCGTGTACGGGATCGAGGTGTCCAACGTGAGCGCGGCGTCGACGTCGTACTCGTTGGACGACGAGCTGCACTTCACCGAGGAGGCGACGATCGAGTCGGCCGAGGTGACGTCGTCCCCCGACGGCGTGACGCTCGCCGACCCCGCCTGGGACGGTCAGGGCAACCTGACGATCGCGTCCGGGGTACCGCTCGCCGGGAACGACGACGACGGCTACGCGCCGCACACCTACGAGCTGACCGTCATCGCCGAGGTGCCGCTCCAGGTGCCCGGCGCGGGCGGCGCCGACGACCCGACCGCGTGCGGCGCCGACGGCGACGACTCGGACACGGCGTTCAACAACACCTCCGCGCTGACGGACGAGCGCGGTGCCGTCGAGGAGGACCAGGCCTGCGCGCCGATCCCGTCGATCGACATCACCAAGTCCGTCAGCGAGGGCCCGGTGCCGGGCGGGGACGGCACGTGGACGGTCACCTACGACATCGTCGCGAAGAACTCCGGCAGGGCCGACGGCGAGTACGACGTGACCGACCGGATGACGGCGGACGGCGACCTGGTCATCGAATCCGGCGAGGTCGTCGCCACGCCCGACGGCGTGACGGCGTCACCGGACTGGACCGGCCTGGGCGCCGACGAGAACGCGCCCGAGAACGTCGTCGCCACGGGGGTGAACCTGCCCGCGGGTGAGAGCCACACCTATCAGGTGGAGGTCGTCCTGTCGGTGGACGACGAGGACGGCAGCCCCGTGATCACGCCGTGCTCGGCCGAGCCGGGTGAGAACGGCGGCCTGTCGAACACCGCGCGGATCGAGCACAACGAGCTGACCGACGACGCCGAGGCGTGCGTGACGGTCGCGTACATCACCGTGGACAAGACGGTGTCGGAGGGCCCGACGCCGAACGGTGACGGCACGTGGACGGTCGTGTACGACGTCGTCGCGGAGAACACCGGTGAGGCCGGGGGCGCGTACGACGTGTACGACCGGCTCCGCCTCGGCAACGGCGTCGACGTCGTCGCCAAGGACGTGACGGGTCCGGACGGCGTCACGCTCGAGGCCGGCTGGACCGGGCTGGGTGATGCGCCCGACGCGGCCGAGAACCTGATCGCCACCGGGGCGAGCCTGGACGCGGGTGCGACGCACACGTACCGGGTGGAGCTCGTCGTCTCGCTCGACGAGGAGACGATCGACCCCGGCACCCTGGTCTGCCCGCCTCCCGGGTCGGGCGAGAGCGGCGGCCTGGCCAACGGCACGCTGCTGGACCACAACGGGATCGTGGGCGAGGACGAGGTATGCCCGACCCTGCCGCTGATCGACGTCGACAAGACCATCGGCGACGGCCCGACGCCGAACGGCGACGGGACGTGGACGATCACGTACGACCTGGTCGCGACCAACACGGGTGCGGCCGAGGGCGACTACGACCTGAGCGACCGGCTGCGGTACGGGGACGGGATCGAGGTCGAGTCCGCCGCGGTGACGACCGCGCCCGACGGCGTCACGCCGTCGGCGGGCTGGACCGGCCGGGGCGCGGACGGCGCCGACGAGAACGTCGTCGCCACCGACGTCGCGCTGCCCGCCGGGGACAGCCACACCTACCAGGTGCGGGTGGTCGTCTCGCTCGACGAGGCGGTCGTCACGCCGGGCACGCTCGAGTGCCCGGAACCCGGGTCCGGCGGGACCGGTGGTCTCGCGAACGTCGGTGAACTCACGCACAACGGCGAGACGCGGGACGACGACGCGTGCGCGCCGCTGCCGCTGATCGACGTCGCCAAGTCCCTCGCGGGCGCGGTGACGCCGGTCGCCGGCCGGGACGGCGTGTACGACGCGACCTACGAGGTCACGGTCACCAACCGGGGCCCCGGCGCCGGGACCTACGACCTCGACGACACCCTCGCGCCCGGCAAGGGGGTGACGGTTGTCGGCGTCGAGGAGGTGACCACCGACGCGCCCGACCCCGTCGGGATCAACCCCGGGTTCGACGGCACGGGCGATCCCCGGATCGTGACGGACCAGCCCATCGCCGAGGCCACGGACGCCCCGGTGGTGCACACCTACCGGGTCACGGTGCGCTACGCCGCGGACCTGGGCGACGTCGAGCTGTCCGGCACGGCGGGCTGCACCACCGACCGCGGGACCGTGGCCGGGGCCCTCGCCAACGTGGCCGACGTGACCTGGAACGGGATCACGGGCTCCGACGACGAATGCGTGCGTCCCGGCAAGCCGACCCTGGACAAGGCCCTGGTCTCGGCGAAGCCGGCGGAGGGCGGCACCTGGAAGGTGGTCTACGACCTGACCGTCGGCAACGTCGGCACCGAGCCGACCACCTACGACCTGGACGACGAGCTGCTCTTCGCCCCGGTCGTCACGCCGCGGGACGTCGAGGTCACCGGCCCCGAGGGGGTGACACCGAACCCGGGGTTCGACGGTGAGGGCGATCAGCGCATCGCCACCGGCGTGCGGATCGGCGGCCTGGACGACGAGGGGTACGCCCCGCACGTCTACCGGGTCACCGTGATCGCACAGGTCCCGTCGCGGTTCGGCGAGGTGGGTGCGGACGGCACCGGCTCGCCGGCCTGCACGGCACCGCCCGGGTCGAACCTCGTCGAGCAGGGCCTGAACAACGCAGCGACCCTGACCGACGAGACGGGCGGGAAGCAGACCGACACGGACTGCGCCCCGCTCCCGCCGCCCGACGCCCCGGCGGAGCCCGGCGACCAGCCCGGTGACCCCGGCACGCCGAGCGACCCGCCGCCCCTGGCCTCCACGGGGACCGACATCGGCTGGATCGTCGCGGCAGCGGCGCTCCTGATCCTGCTCGGTGCGGCCGCCCTGATCATCGCCCACCGCCGACGCCGCACCGGCTGACGCCCCGAGACCGAAAGCCCTGTCCGCAGCCACTCGCCTCAGCTGCGGGCAGGGCTTTCGCATGCCTGTCCCCACCTCACCCCGCCCGTGATCGACGTGTGCGACGGCGTGCCGGGGCGGGCACGGAGACAGGCGGCCGCCGCACTGTGACGGAGGTCACCCGACACGTCCTCTCCCGCGTGCCGTCTTATCCGAGTGTGATCGATGGTGTCGACCGAGAGCGTGTGCAGCCGCCCGTCCCCTGTCCCGCGACGGGAGGGGGTTGAGTGGATAGCCGGACGCTCCGGCCGACAGAGCGTCCGTTCCCGGCGCTCCGGCGCGCCGCCGGCCGGATCCCCGTGCCGTCGCGACGTGCTCTGCGCAGGCCGGCGATCGAGCGCCTGCTCGACGACGCGCTGCGGCCGGGCGGCTCGGTGCGGCTCGTCGCGATGCGCGGGCCGTGGGGCAGTGGCCGGGGCACGGCGGTCGCGCTCTGGGCCCGCCGGCGCATCCAGGAGGGCACGCCCGTCGTCTGGCTCGACGTCGCCGGCGCCGTGAACGGCACGGCGCTCGGCCGGCGTGCCGTGGCGGGACTCGCGCACCTGACCGGACGAGCGGCGCTCGCCTCGGGGAGCGCCGAGGACGTCGCGTCCGCCCTCGACGGGCACGAGGCGGTGCTCGTCGTCGACCGCCTCGGCCGGACGTCGGGTCCGGCCCTGTCCTACCTCGACCGGGTCGCCCGGCTGCTGCGTACCGGACGCGTCGTGGCCCTGACGGCGACACCGCTGCCAGGGACGGCGCCCTCGTTCGACGGCTGGCCGCTCGACGCCGGGCTCGGCCCCGGACTCGACGGCGGACCCGGCGGCGGATCGTGGGAGGGCCCGGCGGATCGCGCCACGGGTGACGGTCATCGCCTCGAGCTCACGCTGCGTGACCTCGCGGTCCGCCCCGACGAGGCGCGGGCGGCGGCCGCGCAGCTCGGAGTGACGATCACCGATCCGCAGGCCCGCACGCTCGTCGCGGCGACCGCGGGCTGGCCGGCCGTCGTGTACCCGGCGCTCGACGACATCGCCCGTGCGAGTGCCGCCGGCGAACAGGTCACCGACGCCCTCGTCGCCGCGGTGGCCGCGGCCCGCCGGGCCGCGTGCCTGCGGAGCGCGCTGCCGGAGGAGGCGATCAAGCTGCTCCTCGAGGCGAGCATCGCGGAGCGGTTCCGCCTCGGCGACCTCGACGACAGGGGAGCGCTGTCACCCGCGGACACCCGCGCCCTGGTCGACCGCCTCCTGGACACGGGAGTCGTCCTGCGCGACCCCGCCTCGCCCGACGGCATCCTCGCCGTGGCGCCGTCGGTCCGTCGCGCCCTGCTGGACTACGCCCACGGCCGGGAGCCGGAAGACCTGCGGCGCCGGGCCGGCCGTGTCGCGCGACGCCGTGAGGCGGAGGGCGACGTGCGCGGCGCCCTGCTGGTCGCGCTGGAGGCGGGCGACGCGGACCTCGTGGACGGCCTCCAGCGGCGCGTGTGGACGAACATCCTGGACGGGCAGGACGCCACGCTCCACGAATCGTTGTGGACAGCGGTGTCGTCGGCTGCGGCCCGGGGCGTTCCGGCCGACCTGAGGGCGCTGCTGTCGGTCACGCGGCGCGCCCCGGGGCGGCCCGGCGACGGCGCGACCGCGGCGGACGCCGGGGGCGAGCAGGACGGGCTCGCGACGTTCGTGCGTGCCGCCCGGCTCCGGCGGGCCGGGCGCGCCGAGGAGTCCCTGACGGCGGCCCGCGAATGGCTGCGGTCGGCGCACGGGCGACCCGCGGTCGAGCAGACGCTGGTGGGTCTCCAGGCGGCCGTCTCCGCTGCCGAGGCCGGGCAACTCCACGAGGCGCTGCGGTACGCGGAGAACGCGTACCACGCCGCGCTGGCCGGTGGCGCGTTCGCCCTCGCCGCCGCGGCGGCGGAGACGGCCGCCCTCGTCCATGCGCTCGACTCCGACGTCCGTGCGGCGGTCGACTGGTCGGCCGAGGCCGGCAATCTCCCCGAACCGCCCGGCTGGTGGCGGCACGCGATCGGCGATCCGCCGGCGCTGGTCTCGGCGCTGGTCCGGCTCGAACGGTTCGAGGAGGACCTGCCTGCGCCCCTGCACGGCGCGGCACGGGAGGCCGGGACGACGGACCTGTGGTTCTGCGGCCTGCACGTGGAGGCCGTGCTGGCCGCGCTGCGGTCGCAGGAGGACCTCGCGGTCGGCCTGCTGCGCGACGCACTCGCGCAGCGCGGACGTGCGCCCTCGGAGGGGGACGGGGACGGCGACCCGCGGATCCCGCCGCTGATCGCGCTCGACCTCGTGCGCCTGTACCTGTCGCTCGGCCGGGGCACGAACGCCGCGCTGATCGCCGACACGGTGGCCCCGCCGTCCCCGGTGCGCGCGCTCGTGGACGGTCGCGTCCTGCTCGCCCGGGAGCGGCCGCGGGAGGCGCTGCAGGCGGTCGCCGGCGTCGGGGCGCTCGGGGAGACGCCGATGGTGGGCCTGCGCCTGGAGTCCTCCCTGATCGCCGCCGAGGCGCGTGGCGCGCTCGACGACGCCGACGGCGCCCGGCGGGAGTTCGCCCGTGCGAAGGCGCTGGCCCAGCGTGCGGGCGGGGCGCTGCCGTTCTGGTGGGTCTCGGCGCACGCGCTGCTCTCCGGCGTGGGGGACGAGCACCGGCCCGCCGGTGAGCCGCTCGACGAGGTCGTGCGACGCCGGAGGACCCCGGTCCCCGTCGAGTTCGTCGTCGTCCCGGACCGGCAGCTCGTGGTGCTGCACCGGCTGGCCGACGGCCTCACCTCCACGCAGGTCGCCCGCGAGTCCTTCGTGTCGCACAACACGGTCAAGACGCAGATCCGCGAGGTCTACCGGCGGCTCGGCGTGCACGACCGGGCGGCGGCGCTCCAGCGGGCCCAGGAGCTGGGCCTGCTGGACCCGATCGTCCGGGCCCGGTTCCGGGGCCGCGCCGCCCGATGACCCGGCGGCGGGTCAGGGGTCCGACCCCGTCACGACGGTGACGGCCCCGATCGTGTAGTAGTCCGTGTCGGTGGCCGCGGTGATCTCGGCGCGCGGGCCGGTCAGCGTGGCCGGGGCGAAGGGCCGGACGTCCACGCCCAGCGCGTTGGCGTATCCCGAGCCCCATGCCGTCGAGTCGAACGCGCCGTGCGGAGAGCCCGGGCCGGCGGGGGCCGAGCCGTCCCACCGCAGGGGCACCAGCGGCGCGCCGTCGAGCAGCAGCCGGTTCCCGTCGGCGCCCCGGTCCCCGTCCCACGCCACGACGCCGACGCGGACGGCGGTGCCCGGGCGGCCCGCCGCGGCGAACCGCGGGGTCTGATCGGGCGTCACGCCCATCCACCCGTCGTAGACGATCGCGAGCCCGGCGGCCGCCGGGTCCGGAGTGGCGCTCCGATGCACGACGACGAGCGCCCAGCCCGCCCACCGGCCGTCGCCCGGGATCGCGCACACGTCGGCGACGGCCCAGGTTCCGGCGCCCCCGGCGCGCACGACGTCGGTCACGTCGACACCCGCCTGATAGGCCTCCCCAGACCGCTCGACCGCCAGGTCCGCGGTCTCGCCGACGGCGGCGAGCTCACCGTCGGGAGGGGCCAGCCGGACCGGCCCCACCTCGCCGGCACAGCTCCCCGCCCAGTAGAGACGGGCCGCCACGACCTCGGATCCCTCCGGGAGGTCGAGCTCGGCCGTGGACGAGTTCGTCCCGGTCCCGAGGGCGTCCACGGGCGCCATGGTCCAGCCGTTGTTGTTCAGCGCACCCCCGGTGGCCGTCCCCGCGGCCGCGGACGCGCAGCCCGGCGCCGACGGGGCGCAGTGCAGCACGGGCGCGCCGGCCTGTGCCACGCCGACGTCTCCCGTGGCGACGTAGCGGGCGGCGAGCGGGCTCACGCTCACCGGTACGGCCAGGTCCGCGCCGGTAGGTTGGACGTCGTCCCCGCCGACGTCCAGGCGCACCGCGGCCGCGCCCTCGGGCACGTCCGTCGCGACCAGCACCGGCACCAGCAGCGTGGCGGCCGTGCCTCCCGCGATCGTGCCGACCGTGCAGCTCGGCCCGTCCGAGCCGGGTGGATCGGCGCAGGTCCACGCGGAGGCGGCGCGTGCCGCGTGGGCCGTGTCGAGCTCGATCCCGGCCGGGAGCGCGAGGTCGACCGTCACGGGGCCGACGGCACCCGGGTTCGGGTTGGTCACGGTGGCGCCGAGCACGCCGGCGCGGCCGGGCACCAGGTCGCCCAGGTCGTCGTGCGCGACCTGGACGACCTGCGGTTCGGGGTCCGGCGGAGGTTCGGTCGGATCGGGGTCCGGCGGATCGGTCCCGGGTGGGGGCGTCTCGTCCGGGGGGCCCGGTGTCGGCGGACCGGGGCCTTCCGGGTGGTCGGGTCCGGGTCCCGGGGGACCGGGGCCGGTGTCGTCCGTGCCGGGTGGCGTGGCCGCGGGACGCGACCGATCGGGCGCGGACTGCTCCGGACCGGGATCATCCGGGCCGGGATCATCCGGGCCGGGATCATCCGGGCCGGGACCGTCCGGATCGGGCTCGCGCGAACCGGGGCCGTCCTCCTCGGGGTCGCGCTGGTCGCGCTCGCCCCGGTCGGGTTCGGCGTCGTCCGGCCCCACCGCGTCGGGTGTCGGTGCGCCGGGCGGCGGCGCGGCGGTCGGCGGGGAGTCGGCGCGGGCCCCGAGATCCCCGGCCTCGGGGGCCGTGACCAGCGACGCGATGAGGAGGAGGCCAAGCGCGACCGCCGGAGTGGCGAGGAGCAGCACGGGCCGCTTGTCCCGCGGACGTGACCACCACCATCGCCGGCCGAGTGCCAGGGCGGCGGCCGGGCTGAGCGCTCCGGCCGCCGTCCCCGCCCGGGACCGGGCGCGGGCGCGGCGGGTGCGGAGCGGTGCGACGGTGGCGGCCGTCGCGAGCCCGACGGGCAGGAGGATGCCGCGCATGCGGCTCTTGAGGTCCCGCATCTGCTCCACGGCGGTGGAGCAGGGCGCGCACGCCAGCACGTGCACCTCGAGGCGGCGCTGCACCGGGGCGGCCAGCGCCTGCTCGACGAACCGGGCGAGATGCGGCGCGTAGTCCTCGCAGCCCGGCGCCACGCGGTCCTGGTGGGCCTGCAGGTACTCGCGCCGCAGGCGCTCGCGTGCCCGGCGGGCGAGCGACGACACGGCGTTGGGCGAGATCCCCAGGAGCGGGCCGACGTGCGCGGGAGCCAGCTCGTGCACGTCCACGTACCACAGCACGCGGCGCCAGCGTGGCGGGAGGGCGGCGAACGCCCGGCGGACGCGTTGTTCGTCGTCGGCCCCGACCAGCCCGTCGGGATCGTGGTGGGGACGGTCGATCACGTCCGCCTCGGCGGGGATCGCCCGCTCCCGCGCCCGCAGGTACCCGACGGCGGTGTTGCGCACCGTGGTCAGCAGGTAGGACCGGACGTTGCTCGACGGCCCGCCCCCGCGCCGCACCGCCGACAGCAGCGCCGTGAACGAGTCGGCGACGACGTCGTCGACCGCCGGCCCGCTGCCCACGACCCTCCTGGCGACACCGGCCGCGGTGCGGTGGTGCCGGGCGTAGAGCTCGGCGAAGGCCTGTTCCCGGCCTCCGCGGAGGTCCGCCAGGAGGCGGTCGTCCGTCGCCGCCGACGCCGTCGTCGGCGGGCGGTGTGCCGGTACGGGACCGGGCGTCTCGAGCATGGACAGAACCCCCTGACGTCGCGGTGGGACGGCGCGCCGGGGACCCCGCCGGCCTCCGTCCGGACCCCAGCTCTTGGGGTCACGCGCGTGCCTGATTTCGCAGCATGTTACGGGTGAATGGCCTTAAATAGGCATCACCGGTGGGGGTGATCCGGGGGGTGATCCCGGGGGAGTCGCGGCGTTCCGGCTTGCGGGCGTCATCGCCGGGTGATTTCGTCGTCTACCTTCGCGATGAACACGACACCCCCACCCGACGACGCGCTCGGCGCGCTCTGCGCGCGATGGCGCAGTCGCACGCTCGCCGCCGGCTGGCGCATGCCCGAGGACTGGTCCGCCCCCGCGGCCGTCCGCCTCGCCGAGGCCGTCCTGCGCGGCCTGGAGGCCGAGGCGCCCGCCGCCGCCCTGGGCGCGGCGCGTGCCCGCGCCGGCGTCGGCGTCACCGAAGGGCTGCGCGACCTCGGCGTGCTCTTCGAGACCTGCTCCGAGGTCCTTCCCGTGGCCGTCACCCTGGCGTTCGCGGCCGGCTGGGAGACCGCCGACGTCGGACCGCCCGCCCGTGCCGCGTCCAGCGGCATGAGCGGACTGCCCGGGCACGACGAGTTCCTGGCACGGGCGGAGGACACCCTGGCCGGCGTGCACGGCGCCCGCGGCGGCGGGTCACCCGTCCTGGTGATCATCGACGGCAGGACGGCCCCGGACCTGCAGGACGACGTCCTCGGGCGGCTCGCCCGCTGGGAACGGGACGTGCTGCTGGGCGAGGCGGTCCGGGCGGCGTTCGACGCCGACTGCCCGGTCGGCTACGACGACGGGCTGGCGGTCGTGCTGGGCTGGTCGCAACCCGCGGAGCGGACCGCGAGCTCCGTGGCACGTGTCCGTGCGCTGCTGACCGGTGCGTCCCGGCACGGTTCGAGTCTTCTGCGGTCACCGGTCCGGATCACCGTGCGGCCGCTCCCGGAGGACCCGGGCGCACTGCGCCGGCTGGTCACCGCCGATGAGGCCGCGTAGCGGCCGCCGCCTCCCGGGCGCGCTCGTGCACGCGCCGCGCGACGAACCGCCGGATCGATTCGCGGGTGCGCACCAGCAGGGCGGCGACGGCGTTCTTGGAGATGCCCAGCTCGTCGGAGACCGTGGCCAGCGGGACGCCCTCGAACACGGTCCGCTCCAGGGCGTACCGCTGGCGCGGCGGGCACGCGGCCAGGCCCTCCAGCACGTCGGCGAGCTCCAGGGCCGACACGACGGTCGACGCCGTGTCGTCGCGCGAGGGCACGTCGTGCGCCTCGTCGATCACGGTGGTCGGCAGGGTCTTCTTGCGCGAGCGGTCGGTGGCGATGTTGCGCACGGTGCGCGCCACATACGTCCTGGCGAACTCCCGCGGGCCGCGGCCCGAGCGCAGCAACGACAGGATGCGGACGAAGGCCTCGGCCGCCAGGTCGTCGGCGTCGGCGCCATCGCGGGTGTAGCGCCGGGCGATCATGAGGGCGTACGGGTAGTGGCGACGCCAGGCGAGGTCGATGGCCGCCGCGTCGCCGGCCCGGGCCCGGTCGAAGAGCTCGGCGTCGCTCGGCTCCTCGTGGTCGCCCGGGTCTCCCGGACGCTCGGGTGCCTGCCACGAAGGCCTGATCGCGCGCTGCCGACCCACGGTCGTCACTGACATCCGGCTTCCTCCCTCGCCTTGGCGGCCGGCGCGGAACTCGTGCCGGCCGTCGGCACACGGGTGTGTGCACAGGGGAAGACGTGCGGGCGGAAGCGGTGTGTCGTGCGCAACAGAGGTGATCGGCAGGGTGATCTGCCTGGTCAGTCCGAGTGAGGCGCGGGGTCGGCGGCGTGCGGGGGAGGCCGGGAGCGTTCGGCGTCGCCCCCGCGCGGCGTTCGGCGTCGCCGCGCTCGTCGGGCCGCATTTCGGTGCGTCACCTGCGGCGTTCGGTTCCGTCGGTGAGGGTGGCCCGGCACCGCGGGCCGCCTCCCCGAGCAGAAGGAACCGAGATGGATGTCGTACCGCTGGATGTCGCACCGCACCGTGAGATCGCCGTGCTCTACGGGACACGACCGGAGGCCGTGAGGCTGGCTCCGGTCGTGAACGAGCTCCGCCGCCGGGACGGGTACGCACCCGTCGTGATCGTCACCGGCCGGCATCGGGAGCTGCTCGACCGGGTCAACGCGCAGTTCGGCGTCGTGCCCGACCGCGACCTGGGGCTGTCGCGCCGCGGCCCCGCGCACGAGGACGCCCTCGTGGGCACCTTCCGCGGGTTCAGCGAGTACCTCGACGAGCGGCCGGCCGATGCCGTCGTCGTGCACGGCGACACGACCACGGCCTTCGCCGGGGCGCTCGTCGCCCACCACCGCAGGATCCCCCTGGTGCACGTGGGGGCCAGCCACCACACCGGCGGTCCCCGGTCGCCGCTCCCCGAGGACGGCGATCGCGCGTTCGTGACCGCGGTGGCGGCCCGTCATTGCGCACCCACGGCCCTGGCCGCGCGCAGGCTCCGTCTCGAGAACGTGGCGGAGGCCCTCATCACGGTCACCGGTGAGGCGTCCGAACGGGTGGTCGATGTCATCGAAGGCGTCTTCGGCGCGGGTCCCCGTGGCGGAAAGTCGGCGGTTCTGGGATCATCGGCCCTGTCGCACTGAGGTCTAGGGGCGGACATTTCTGGTGGACAACTGGATGCGTTTCCCGGAGGTGTGTGATGGTCGCCAAGCGTCAGGTGGTCCGGCGGCTGACCGTGTTCGGCAGCTGCCTGGCCGTGCTTCTGGTGGGGCTGGCCGCGCCCGCGGCCGCCGAGCCGGAGACCCCGGTGGTGTACCCGTCCGGCTCGACCGCGACGCGGGCCGACCGGCTCGGCTTCGACACCTGCACCGCGCCCTCGCTCACGGCGCTGCAGGCGTGGAGGGGGACGTCGCCGTACTCGGCGGTGAACATCTACTTCGGCGGGAACAACCGCGGCTGCGCGCAGCCGAACCTCACGAAGGCGTGGGTGCGTGACGTCACCGCGGCGGGCTGGAAGCTGCTGCCCACCTACTTCGGGTACCAGCCGTCCTGCATGTTCGGTGACAAGCCCCACCGCTACACCGCGAGCAACGCCACCTCCCGGGGCACCTCGGACGCCACGGACGCCGTCGCGCAGGCCAAGGCGCTGGGCCTGCTCGCGGGCAGCGCGCTGTACGCCGACGTCGAGCACTACGACCGCACCGACTCGACCTGCCGGACGGCGATGCGGCGGTACGTCTCGGCGTGGACGAAGACGCTGCACGGGGCGGGATACCTGGCGGGCGTGTACGTGCACCAGAACTCGGGACTGCTCGACCTCTCCGACTCCTACGACTCGACCACGTACGCCCGCCCGGACGCGGTGTGGATGGCCCGCTGGGACGGGTCGCCGTCGCTCACCGGCTGGCCGACGGCGCCGAACTCGCACTGGTCCGTCTTCCAGCGCGCCAAGCAGTACGAGGGCGACCACAAAGAGACGTGGGGTGGCGTGACGATCAACATCGACTCCGACGTCCTCAGGGCACCCGTGGCCAGCGTCGCGCGGACCTACGAGGTCACCAGCACGACGTCGCTCAATGCGCGGTCCGGGCCGTCGACCTCCACCTCCGTCGTGCGGACCTACGCGCCGGGTGCCTCCCTGTCCGTGGTGTGCCAGGGCAGCGGGCAGAAGGTCGGTACCACCGAGGTGTGGGACCGGCTGACCAACGGGGCATGGGTCAGCGACTACTACGTCTCGACCCCGTCGGACACCGGGTTCAGCGCCGCGGTGCCGCGGTGCGTCTACCCGGGGCAGGTGACCACGAGCTCGCTGAACGCCCGCACCGGCCCCGGCGTGTCGTTCCCGACGACGGGGAGCCCGCTCCGTCGCGGCGCCCTGGCCTACGTGATGTGCCAGAAGTCGGGCAGCACGGTCGGGTCCACCTCGGTGTGGAACAAGCTGCGCGACGGGCGCTGGGTCACGGACCGCCACGTCTCGAACCGGTCGAACACCACCTGGAGCTCGCCGGTGCCGCGCTGCCGGTGAGGGCTTCGGGTGGTGGCTCCGGGTGGACGGTTCCGGCTGCTGGTGCCGGGTGGCCGGTGTCGGCGACCGCTGCTCGTGACGGCTGTCGTCACTTTCGCCGGCCGAGGCGCGGTACCCCGAACCAGAGCGCCGCGAACACCAGTGCCACGCTCGCGGCGGCGATCCATGCCGGGGTCTGCCCCACCACCACGTCGAACACCAGGAGCATCACGGACGCCGACACGACCGCGAAACCAGTGAGTCCGAGCCGGGCGCACAGATTCGCCATCCGCACCAGCCATTCCCGCTTGCGCTGGCGGAACAGCATCCGGTGGAACGCCACCGGCGCGACGATCACGCACGTGGTGAGCACCGCGGCGACGAGTACGCCGAGGTAGAGGATTCGCTGGTACTGCGCGAGATCCTCGAACCGTGCGGAGAACGGCACCGTCAGCAGGAACCCGGTGAGGATCTGGATCCCGGTCTGCATCACGCGCAGTTCCTGCAGCAGCTCGTTCCAGTTCCGGATGAGCTGCTCCGGCGACGGCTTCCGGTCGGGCTGCGGCATGATTCGACCGTAGCCCGCCCCGGCCGGTTTGTCCGGGTGCAGCCCCGCAGGATCGTGAAGTTCGGCGCGTGACGTTCGGCGGACGACCCCTGACTCAGCCCTCGCGCTCGCCCCACTGGATGGCAGGGCAGCTGTTCATCACCATCGGGACGCCTGCGGCTGTCGTGCGCCGGTATGCGTCCTCGTCGATGACGCCGAGCTGGAACCACACGCCGCGGGCGCCGATCTCGACCGCCTGGTCGGCGAACTCGCCGGCCGCCTCGGATCGGCGGAAGACGTCGACGACGTCGATCCCGCCGACGGCGGCGGCCGCGTCGGCGAGCGTCGCGTAGGCCTTCTCGCCGAGGACCTCCCGGCCCTCTGCCGCGGCACCCGGGTGGATCGGGACGATCCGCTTGCCCTTCGACTGCAGCACCTGGGCGATCGAGTAGGCCGTTCGCTCCGGGTCACGCGACAGGCCGACGACGGCCCAGGTCTTGGTGTCGTCGAGAAGGTGGTCGATGGTCCTCGGGTCCAGCCACGGCTCGGTCATGTCGGCGAGAACGTCCGCGCCGCGCCGTCGATTCCGGGGGGTCCCGTCCTCCTCCCGAGGCCCGGGTCGTTGCGGAAGGCGAGGTCGGGGCCGCCGCGGAAATGGTGGACACCGTGCAACCCGGGGGGCGGTCGGGTGCGTCCAGTGGGTATGACGACGACCGAGGACATCGAGCCTCCCCGGCAGGCCGAGCGCGTGCACCCGGACTTCACGGTGGTTCGCACGGGCGCGACGGCCGTCGAGCAGTTCCAGCTGGAGTTCGAGACCGACGGCCCGAACGCTGACGAACCGGGCTCCGAGTCCCTGACCTGGCACGACCGCCGGGACCCCGACCGTCCCCCGTACATCCTCGTCGAGCTCCTCACCCCGCACTACGAGTTCTACGACACCGACGCCGTGGGCCTCCGGTCGACGCCTGGGGCCGACGCCGAGGCGTTCGACGTCGCGGGCGCGAGCGTCGCGACCATCGAGGACGCGACCGACGACCTGATGGACTCGGTCTTCGGCGGGGGAGAGCCGGGCGGGAAGGCCCCCACGCTCCGACCCGTGCGGTTCATCCTCCATCCGGAGGGCAGCGAGGAACGCTACGTGATCAGCCTGAACCTGCCGGCGGAGGGCAGCGACGAGGTGGTCGACGGCCTCCAGGCCTCGCTTCGACCCGACCGTCCGCCGGCGTCGACGGGCCCTGGCTCAGCGAGCAAGGAGCGCGGCCGCTGCCGACCGTGCCGTGGCGAACGCGTTCGGCTGGACTCCCGTGGTGTGCGCGGTGAGGGCGCCCTCGTAGAGCAGGTGGATCTGGCGGCCGATCGTCTCCGGGTCGGGGCCGCCGTCATCCGGACGGCCGGCGCCGGCGTCACACTCGCCCCGGCCGGCACCTCCCGGACCAGCATCGCCCGGACCGGCGCTACCGGGCCTCTCGCCGCTCAGGGCCTCCCGTGCCAGGTCCACGAACAGCCGGAGCATGTATTCCTTGTCGGCGCGGATCACGGCGTTGCCGGGATGGTCCGTCCCGCCGATCTCCGCGTGGGCGTTCACGAAGGCGCATCCGCGCTCGTTCTTGTCGGCCCAGTCGGACGCGATGCCGAGCACCAGCAGGAGGCGCTCCGCACCGCTGGTGCCCGACGCCGCCAGCCGCGCGTGCAGGTGCTTCTGCCAGACCTCCTCGCGGCGGCCGAGATAGGCCGCCACCAGGGCATCCTTCGACCCGAACCGGTCGTAGAGGGTCTTCTTGGTCACCCCCGCCTCGTCGGCGATCCGGTCGACCCCGATGGCGCGGATCCCGTGCGCGTAGAACAGCTCGGCGGCCACCGCGAGCACCCTTTCCCCGGCCGGGGTGGCCGGGTTGGGCGTCCTGCGACGGCGTGTGGTGGTGCGTGGCATGTTCTCTCCCATCGGCCTCGTGCAGCTCTCGGCCTCGTGCGGATCCTGCTCCCTCGCCGCGTGGAGCCCGCCGCGCGGAGATCGTCCCGTGGCGAAGAGTGCACTGCGAGTATACCGACCAGTATGGTTACCTCGCAGCATGGTCCGCATCGCACCCGCCCTGCTCGTGATCCTGTGGAGCTCCGGCTTCGTGGGCGCCGCGCTGGCCGCGCAGTCCGCACCCGCCGAGACCACGCTGCTGTGGCGGTACGCGGTCGCCGCTCCGGTGATGGTCCTGCTGGTCACGGCCCTCGGCCGCCGGTACCCGGCGCGGTACGTGCGGCGCGAGGCCGTGCTCGGCATCCTCGGGCAGGTCGGCTACCTGTACGGCGTGTTCCGTGCGGCCGACGCCGGTCTCCCGGCGGGCACGACCGCTCTCGTCGCGTCACTCCAGCCGGCCTTGGTCGCCGTCGTCCTGGTCGCTGTGTCGCGAGGCGGGCGGTGGCACGGCGGCCGGACCGTGCCGGGTCGTCCGGAAGCGCCGGTCAGGCAAAGTAGCGACCGGGCCAGGTCGAACCGTCCGGAACCGTCGGCCCAGCGGAGTCGCGACCGGACCGCGCCCGGCCGTCCGGAAGCGTCAGCCCGGCGGAACGGCGGCCGGACTATGCCGGGCCGTCCGGAAGCGTCGAGCCGGCGGCGCCGGTGGTTCGCGCTGGCCGCGGGGTTCGCGGGCGTCGTCCTCACGGTGGGCGGCGGCACGGGCGGTGGCGCCGCCGGGGTCGCCTGGGCGGCGTCCGGGATGCTCTCACTCGCCGCAGCCACGGTGCTGGCCGAGCGGTGGCCGCCATCCGAGCGGCGGGACGTGCTCGACTCGCTGGCCGTGCAGAGCGTCGTCGCACTCGTGGCCTTCGGCGTGCTCGCCGTGGCGACCGGGCGTGCGCTGCCACCGCCGGACCCGTCGTTCTGGCCCGCGGTCGCGTGGCTCGTCGTGCTGGCGTTCGCCGGTGGCTACGGGGCGTACCTCTGGGTGCTGCGGACCTCCGGCGCCGTCGCCGTGAGTGCCTGGCTGTACCTCACCCCCGCCGTCAGCGCCGCGTGGGGGTGGCTGATGTTCGACGACGCACTGTCGTGGCAGGCCGTCGTCGGCTTCGCGGTCGCCCTCGCGGCCGTGCTGGGCCTGCGGACCACCCAGCTTTCGGCGCGCGCCCGGCCGTCGTCGTCGGCCCAGCCCTCGATACCCGCCCAGCCCTTGACGCCCGCCGAGTCCTTGAGCCGCGCCAGCCCTTCGGCACCCGTCGAGCGCGCTGAACGTGCTCGCGCCGGAAGTGCCCGCACCGAACGTTCCTGACCGACACCGTCATGGAGGGAAAGAAAATGCTGCACCTGCTGAAGTCCGTTGCATCCGCCCTGATGTCCTTCGCCCGCGCGATCGACACGGCACACGCGATCCAGCTCGGTCTCCTGGCACCCGAGAAGCGTCCGCCCAGAGCCGACCGGTAGCGTGGCCCGGCCTGGCCACCACGGGGTCCCCGGACCGAGCCGACTCGGCCTCCGGCGATCGCGCGGCAACTGGCATCGGCCGGATGTCGAGTGGTCGGTCGGATGGGGAGGGGAGCCGACCACTCGGCAACGGGGCCAACCACCCGACAACGAGCCGACCTCATCACCTAGCCGCGCGAGATCCCACCCCCGTCCGCGCTCGGCTCCGTGTCGTCGCCCCGCGTCGTCTCCGGGCGCGTGTGGAGGATCTCGCGGGCCTGCTCGGCGGCGCGCATGATGCTCTCGCTGATGAAGTCGAGGTAGCGGGCGATGCTCTCGAGCCGGACCGCGGCGGGGGTCTGCGCGCCGAGGACCTGCACCCCTCGGCGCGCGGTCTCCACGAGCTGGTTGTTCGCCTGCGCCCCGGTGATCGTCGACTGGTAGAAGAGTTCGTCGTCGACGGAGTAGTGGTCGCGGCGCCCCTCCCCACGCTCCCGGCGCACGAGGTTCTGCCCCTCCAGGAAGGCGATCGCCTTCGAGACGGACGCCGGGCTGACCCGCAGGTGCCGGGTGAGCTCGGACGCGGTGAGGCTGGCCGCGTCGGTGATGTACAGGCAGGCCAGGACCCGGGCCGGCATTCGCGGCAGGCCCGACGTCATGAGCACGGTGGTGAGCGCCTCCTCGTACTCGGCGACCGCCTCGGCGTCGCGGCCGTACGGCTGGGGCGTCTCGTCCCGCGCGCGAGGTGAGGCGGGCCGACGACGGCGGGCGCGGCGTTCGGTGGCGCGGTGTGCCATCGCGGCGTGGTATCCGCCGGGGCCGCCGTTGCGCATGACCTCGCGCGTGATCGTCGACGTCGGGCGGTCGAGGCGGCGCGCGATCTCGGCGTAGGGGAGGTCGTCGGCCAGCCCCGACGCGATCTGCCGGCGCTCCTGCTCGGTGAGTCTGCCTCCGGGCATCCCGTCTCCTCGGTGGTCGCTCGTGGTGGTCGGTGGAGCGTCAGCGTAGCGTTCACTCACATCTCATTGCAATACTCAACCGCTCGCCGTTGCGTTACCCGGCATGATCGATGCACCAATATAATCGCTTCGACCTGCAGAAACATGGGCCGGATGCAACAAGGTCGTTGTGATACCTCGCGGCCGAGTCGTAGCGTTTCCAACATCGGAAACGACGAACTCACCCAGGAGAACACGATGCACACCTTTGCCACCCCCGCCCCGATCGCCGTCGCCCTCGACCTCCCCGCCGGGCGGGTCCGGCTCATCGCCGCGGACCGCTCGGACACCACCGTCGAGGTCCTGCCCGCCGACCCCGACAAGGCCCGCGACGTCCGCGCCGCCGAGCACGCCGTCGTCACCTGTGCCGACGGCGTCCTGCGGATCGCCTCCGAGTCCGGGAACCGGCTCACCGGCCCCTCGGGCGCGCTGGAGGTCACCGTCAAGCTGCCGGCGGGTTCCCGCGTCGAGGCCAGGACCAGCAGCTGCGAGCTGCGCGTCGTCGGCCGCCTCGGCGAGGTCGACTTCGAGGGCGCGTACCACCGGATCAAGATCGACGAGGCCGCGAGCGTCCGGCTCGCCGCGATCGACGGCGACGTCGAGGTCGTCCGGCTCGGCGGACCCGCCGAGATCAGCACCGCGCGGGGCGACATCCGGATCGCCGAGGCCGTGCGCGGCGCGGTCGTGCTGAGCAGCGGGACGGGCGACATCTCGGTCGCTGCCGCCGCCGGCGTCTCGGCCACCCTCGACGCCGGTACCGGCCGCGGGCGCGTCAGCAACGCCCTCAGGAACGACGGCGTCGCCGAGCTCGACATCCGGGCCACCACCCCGGACGGCGACATCACCGCCCGCAGCCTCTGACCCGCCCCAGAACATCGAGACCCGAAGGAACCCCCATGACGAACAACACCACTTCCTCCACCGACCCGAGGTCGACCGGCGCGCCGGCCGGCGCGTGGACGGGCATGGTGCCGGTCGACGACACCGCCCTGTACACCGAGGACACCGGCGGCACCGGCATTCCGATCATCTACTGCAACGGCCAGTTCGCCACCATGGGGTACTGGAAGCGCGTGATCGCCGACCTCGGCGACGGCTGGCGCCACATCACCTTCGACGAGCGGGCCCGCGGCCGGAGGTCCGGGACGTCGGCGGACTACTCCTTCGAGGCCGCCGTCCGGGACGTCGACGCCGTCCTCGCGGCTCGGGGCGTGGACCGGGCGCTGGTCGTGGGCTGGTCCTACGGGGCGGTCGTCGCCGCGCACTGGGCCCGCCGCAACCCGGACCGCGCCCTGGGCGCCGTGCTGGTCGACGGCGCCTTCCCGCACGACTGGCTCGACGACGCCATGGAGCGACGGATCCGGAAGCTGTTCCGGCGGCTGAGCCCGGTCATGATGCTGATGCGCCCGACGGGCCTGACCCCGCGGATGAACGCCGCCCAGCAGGCCGAGAGCAACATCGAGCTCGGCACGCTCTCCCGGGAACGGGAACTGGCGCCCGTGCTCGACGCCCTCACCGTGCCGACCCGGTACGTCGTCGCCTCCGGCACGTCGCTCGGGAGCAAGGGCGACGAGCAGGAGCGCATCCGTGCCGGACTCGACGCGGTGACCGCCCGCAACGCGAACATCGAGAGCGTCAAGGTCGCCAGCAACCACGGCGCGATCCTGCGCAAGGACTTCCGGGCCGTCGCCGACGCCGTCCGCGGGGTTGCCGCCACCGACCGCGACGGACGCTGACGGCGGGACGCGCCGTCGGCCCGGCGGGACGGGGCACCGGCTCCGTCCCGTCGTCGTGCGTCCGGCGCGCGTACCCGATGGTCAGGCGTCTTGCCCCGGGCGCTTCCGGTCCCGGGCCCTATCGCACCGACCAGCTACGGACGGCCCGGAGCTGGGCGACCAGCGCGGCGGACTGGCGGCGGCTGGTGATGGTGATGAGCTCCGCGTGGGCGGCGTGCTCGGCCAGGAGGCGGTGGACCCTGGGCCGCATGGTCCTGCGGTAGCCCCAGATGTAGCGGACAAAGCTCCAGCTGATCCGGTCGTACACGCCGTCCTCGGTGTGCTGGCCGCCGTGGTAGCGCAGCCTGCGCCGGACGACACCGGCCAGGCACGTGATCGCGTCGAGATCGAGGAAGATCACGGTGTCCGCGGCGGCCAGCCGGATCAGGAGCGTGTCCGTGTAGTTGCCCTCCACCAGCCACCGGGGCCGCGCCACCAGTGCGCGCTGGACCTCGGCGAACTCCTCCCGGGGCAGCGGGTTCCAGTCGGCGTCGTAGTAGACGCTGTCCAGGTGCGTGAGGGGGAGGTCGAGGACACGGGCGAGCTTGTTGGCCAGGTAGGTCTTGCCCGACCCCCCGCAGCCGATGATCGCGATCCTCTCCACAGCCAGGAACGTTACCCGCACCCAGCGCATTTGGCCGACCAGCTGTTGCGGCCGGGCAAGTCCGCCCGGCATCCTGGGCCCGCCGCGCAGCCGCAGGTCCCGCGCACGACGAGGAGTCCCCGTGACGCACCCATCCCGCAGGTCCGCTCCCTCCGTGCCGATGCGCCGGTCGCGGCCGTTGCTCACCGCGGTCCTCGTCGCGTCGCTCGCGGCGTGCACCGCCGCACCGGCCGGCTCCGCCGACGGCGCGGACGGCGCCGATGCCGACGGCGGACCCGCGACAAGCACGCCGTCCCCCGGCGTTCCCGAGCTGGTGCCCGTCGACTACGACGCCCCACGGGACCTCACGGCGACCGAGCGGCTCATGCTGTACGAACCCGGCCCCTTCGCGGGCGACGCGTTCGACGAGGACGCCGTCGTCGACGCCGTGCTGGCGATGGAGCCGGAGACCACGGAGGAGTGGCAGCGCGCGATCCTCGGCCGGATCCACGGGGACTACGCGGGCGCGCTGGCGGGGACCGTAGAGTTCCAGTACGCGATCGACGACCCGGCGGCGGCCGGCCCCGCCGACGAACCGGCCGAGGTCACCGCGGTGGGCACCAACCACTTCGCGCTCGTCCTGGACGCGAGCGGATCGATGGCCGAGCGCGCCGGGGACGGCACCCGCATGGACGCGGCCAAGGCGGCCCTGTCGCGGTTCGTCGCCCGGCTCCCGGAGGACGCCACGGTCTCCCTGCGCGTGTACGGCCACGCGGGAGACGCCTCGGCGGGCGGCAAGCGCGAGTCGTGCGCGTCGAGCGCCGTCGTGTACGACGGCGAGGCGGGCGACGCCCGGTTCGCGGATGCCCTCGACGACGTCGAACCCACCGGCTGGACCCCGCTGGCACGTGCCGTCCGGGCCGCCTCCGGCGACGTGCCCGACGAGGCGACCGACGCCATCGTCTACGTGGTCACCGACGGCCTGGAGACCTGCGGCGGCGATCCCGTCGCCGCCGCGCGCGAACTCGCGGACGGCGGCGTGGAGCCGATCGTGAACGTGATCGGGTTCCAGGTCGGTAACCCGGACCACGAGGGCCTGCGCGCGATCGCCGACGCGGGCGGCGGCGCCTACACCGACGCGAGCTCGGAGACCGACCTGGAGCAGTACCTCGACGAGGAGTACTCCCGGATGATGGACGCCTGGGACGCCTGGAAACGCGCCGAGCTGGAGCGGATCGAGGAGGCCGGGCGCGCCAACATGGCCGAGGCGGAGCAGTTCGGCCGCGCCCTCATGGACGCGGCCGAGGACGAGGGCCGCGCCGGCATGGAGGTGGCGCGCGAGCTCGGAGCCCGCGGCGCCCTGGATCACGCCACCGAGACCGCCGTCTGGCAGTACTTCTACGACCGGAAGAACGAGCTCTGGCGCTACGGCTACGACACCAGGACCGCCAACTACGGCGACGCCTACCGGGAGAAGGTGCACGACTGGGGCGCGGCGTACGGCACGGGGACCTCGAGGTGGAGCGAGTACTACCGCAAGCGGTACGAGAACTGACCCGACCCGCCGGGCGCCGTCAGGTGTTGTGGCTCGTCGCCAGGAACCCGCCGACGCCGATCATCATCACCCCGCCGGTCAGGCCCAGCCCGTCGAGCCGCTCGGGACGGCGCGCGAACCAGGTCCGCGCCTGGCTCGCGGCCAGCACCCAGATGACGTCCGACGCGCACGCGAGCACCGCGAACAGCGCGCCGAGCAGGAGCAGCTGCGGCACGGCCGGCGCGTCGGCGGCGATGAACTGCGGGAGGAACGCCATGAGGAACACGATCGTCTTCGGGTTGGTCACGCCCACCACGAAGCCCGCCCGGACGGCGGCGAACCCGCTCGTCCGCCGCGCGGCCCCGTCCTGCTCCAGCGCCGCCCGCGCGTCACCGCGGTGCCGGATCGCCTGGATGCCCAGATAGATCACGTAGGCCGCGCCGACCAGCTTGAGCACCGTGAACGCCGTCGTCGACGCCGCCACGAGCGCGCCCAGGCCGAGCGCCGCGGCCACGCCCTGGACCAGCACCCCGGACGCGTTGCCGACCACCGACAGGACCGCGTCGCGGCGGCCGACGGTCAGCGCCCGGCCGAGCGCGAACAGCAGGCTCGGGCCGGGGATCTCGATCAGCACGATCGAGGCGATCGTGAACGCGGCGAGCTGGGTGAGCGTGGGCATGGCCATAGTGTGCCCGCAACCGGCCCGGGGGTGGACCCTGTTTTTCCGGGTCCGCCGAGCGATCTCTTCCGCCGCGTGAACGTACGGCGGCGCCGGGCGCGGCCCGCTGCGGATATCACCCTGCCGCCGCGTTAGAGTGGACGCCGTCCGAGGAGGAGCATGGCGCTGAACCACAAGCAGATCGGCGAGGTCGCCGACCGTACCGACCTGTCGCTGCGCAGCATCCGGTACTACGAGGAGGTCGGGCTCGTCATCCCGTCGGCGCGGTCGCGGGGCGGCTTCCGGCTGTACACCGAGTCCGACATCGCGCGGCTGATGCTGATCAAGCGGATGAAACCGCTCGGCTTCTCGCTGGAGGAGACGCGCGACCTGCTGAGCGTCGTCGACGCGCTCGACGCCGCGCAGGCGCCCGGCGCCGACGCCCCGGACGCCCGCGAGCGCGACGAGCTCCTGGACCGGCTGACCATGTACCAGACCGCGGCGGACGAGCGCTGCGCGGCCCTGCGCGACCAGCTCGAGATGGCCGAGGAGTTCGCGGCGAACCTGCGCCGCGAGGCCCGCCGCCAGCGGCGCGCGGCGAACCGGGACACGAACCGGGACGCCGATCGAGAGGCGAGGAACACGTGACCGATCACCACACCGGAGGCGACGTCCGTACCGAGGCGGCACGGCGGCGCAGCATCGCCGTCATCTCCCATCCCGACGCCGGCAAGTCGACGCTCACCGAGGCGCTCGCCCTGCACACCCGGGCGATCACCACGGCCGGCGCGGTGCACGGCAAGGGCGATCGCGCCGGCGTCGTCTCCGACTGGATGGAGATGGAGCAGAAGCGCGGGATCTCGATCACGTCGGCGGCACTCCGGCTCGCCTACGGGGACACCGTGATCAACCTGCTGGACACGCCCGGCCACGCCGACTTCTCCGAGGACACCTACCGTGTGCTCACCGCCGTCGACGCCGCCGTCATGCTGCTCGACGCCGCCAAGGGGCTGGAGCCCCAGACCCTCAAGCTGTTCGAGGTGTGCCGGCGCCGCGGCGTGCCCGTCATCACGCTGATCAACAAGTGGGACCGCCCCGGCCTGGAGGCGCTCGAGCTGTGCGACGAGCTGGAGCAACGTATCACCCTCAGGCCGACCCCGCTGACCTGGCCGCTCGGCGAGGCGGGACGGTTCGTCGGGCTGCTCGACGTCGCCGCCGGCGACGTGCGCACCTACGAGCGCGCCCCGGGCGGCGCGCAGCTCGCCGCCGAGACCCGCCTGGTCCCCGGCACCGCCCGGGAGCGGCTCGGCGCCGACTACGACGACGCCGTCGAGGCCGCGGCCCTGCTCGACGGCGTGGACCAGGACTCGTTCCTCGCCGGGCGGACGACGCCGCTCCTGTTCGGCGCGGCACTCGCGAACATCGGCGTGCGGCAGCTGCTCGACGCGATCGTCGACCTCGCGCCGCCGCCGTCCGCCCGGCCCGACGTGCGGCGCACCGCGGACGTGCTGGGGGCCGGGGCCAGGGCGGGGGTGCGCGGCGAGGCGGCGACGTCGGACACGACCGCCGGCGAGCTGCCGGCCGGCCTGCCGACCCGGCCCGTCGACGCCCCGTTCAGCGGTTTCGTGTTCAAGATGCAGGCCGGGATGGACCCCAAGCACCGCGACCACGTCGCGTTCCTGCGGGTGTGCTCGGGGAGGTTCGAGCGCGGCATGGTCGTCACGCACGAGCGCACCGGCCGCCCGTTCGCCACGAAATACGCGCTGCAGGTGTTCGGCCGGGAGCGGGAGACCGTCGAGGAGGCGTTCCCGGGGGACGTCGTCGGGCTGGTGAACGCGAGCACGCTCGCCGTCGGCGACTCGCTGTACGAGCCGGGCGGCGCGGCGGTGCGCTACCCGCCGATGCCGGCGTTCGCGCCCGAGCACTTCCGGGCGGCACGGGTGAAGGACCCGGGCAGGTCGAAGCAGTTCCGCAAGGGCATCGCCCAGCTCCAGCAGGAGGGCGTGGTGCAGGTCCTGGTGAGCGACGCGCGCGGGGACGGGAACCCGATCCTCGCGGCGGTCGGCCCGCTGCAGTTCGAGGTGGCCACCTACCGGATGGAGCACGAGTTCTCCGCGCCGGTGGTGCTCGACCACCTCGATCTCTCCGTGGCCCGGATCGTGCGCCCCGACGACGTGCCGCTGGTGACGCGCGCCGTCGGCACGGAGGTCGCGCGCCGGTCCGACGGCACGCTCCTGGCCCTGTTCCGCGACGTCTGGCGCCTCCGGTCCCTCCAGCGCGAGTACTCGCTCGACCTGCAGCCGCTGGTCGCGGGCGGCGAGTAGGCGGCCCAGAGCCGGTCCCTACGCCGTCCGGCGGCCCGGGACCGGCGGGTTGGCCGAGCGTTTGCGGTTCGACGACGCGCGGCGCGCCTCGCCGTCCGTGACCTCGAAGAGGCCGCCGAGCCCGTCGAGCACGCGCCATGCCGGCTGGTTCTCGGCGGCGGGGACCACCGCGCCGAGGACGGGGATGCGCGCCACGAGGTCGTCGATGCTCATCGCGCCGTCCGGGGCGGGGAGGTGCTCGTCCACGGCGGCCAGGAGCGACGGGCTGATCAGCGTGCTGCGCACCAGCGACGCGGAGCGGCTGTCGATCTGCTGCGCGTGCATGTTCGAGATCTCGAAGCGCTCGGCGAGCTCCGGCAGCCTGACCTGCGGGTCGGTGAACCGGCGCGCGGTGAGGATCGTCCGGGCCCGCTCGTCGAGGAAGCCGAGCGTGGAGCCGATGCGCTCGTCGAGCGGGCGCTCGAGTTCGTCGAGGGAGGGCGGCGCCGGCGAGCCCGCGGGGGCCGGGTGCTGGAGCGAGCGATACACCATCCGCTGCACGAGCGCGCTCAGGGTCTTGGCGCCGTAGTGCGGGAGGAACCGCAGCTCGGCCACCGTGCGGCCGGTCAGGTCCCCGAAGGTGCGGATGCCCTTCTCGGCGAAGCGCTCCGCGTGGCTGGCGGGGATGTCGAGGTCGGCCATGGTGTCCGTGTGCGCGATCGCCGGGAACATGACACCGACCGGGGCCGCGGGCAGCTGGTCGATGACGATCGAGGTCAGGGCGTTGACCTGGTGCCGTAGCCGTCCGCGGACCTGCGGCTCGAAGTCCCATGAGGAGGTCTTGCGCCCGTCGCCCGCGAGGCCGAGCGTGATCAGCCACGGGAACCAGGCGGTCCACGCGGGCCGGACCGCGCCGACCGAGCCGCGGGGACGCGGCGGTGCCGCGGGCCGGGGGAACGTGGCGCGGCTGGCGCTCCCGGACAGGGGCGCCGTGGAGGGCGCGGTGGTGGTCGGGCGCGCGGCGGTCCGCGGCGCGGCATCTGCCGGCGGCGTCCCGTCGGATGCGGTTCCGCCGGCCGCGGCCCCGTTCGCCGCCGTTCCGTCCCGCGTGGTCCCGCCCGGCCCGTCCGGCGTCGTCCCACCCGGCGTCTTCCCCGCCTGTGCCGTCCCGGCCGCGTCGTCGAGGCCGAGCGTCTGCACCAGGAACGCCCACACCGGCAGGTTGGTGCGCGGCACGGTCTCGGTGAGCACGGGGTGCTCCGGCAGCAGCGTGGCGAGCGCGACGGTGCTGTTCTGCTGGCTCATCGCCTCGGCGAGGGCGTCGTGGTCCGGCCCGCGCGACGCGCCCGCGATCCGCGTGGTCGCCCGTCGCTCGAGGTCGACGACGTCGTCGGCGGCGACACCGAGCTCGCCCGCGAGGTTGGCGTACGACGTCGGTCTCCGGGCGAGGGCACGGCTGCGCAGCACGTAGTACTCGTCGTCGGACAGCTCCGCCAGCGCCCCGGCAAGCCGCTCCGTGAGCGAACGACCGGACGGCCCGGGACCCTTCGACCCATTCTTTTCGTTCGGCAAGACTTCACTCCTCCGCAGGCTGCTGCGGGCGAGAGTACCGGAGTTGGACGGTTGTCCATGAATCCTGGAGGTCGTAGTCCTGCGGATGTGCCCTGTTTTCCTCAAGGTCGGGTGAATTGTTGAGATCGGCGCCGGATTTCTTGGGCCGCGTTCCGGATGGTGCCCGCATCTCGCCGGAGGCCCGGGTGGCGTCGTCGAGCAGCCCGACCCGGCCCGGCTCGTGCCAGGAGGGGCGGGTCGGCTCGTGCCGCCGCACGCCGCATCGCCAGGTCGGCGACCACGGTCGCCGCGCCGGCGGGCCGAGCGCGCCCCTCACCCCAGCGTTCCCGGCTCCCCGTACTGCGGTTCCGTTTCCTCGAAGATCAGCAGCGTGCGGGTGCTCAGCACCCCGTCCATGCCCTGGATCTCGTCCAGAACGATGCGCCGCAGGTCCGCGTTGTCGCGTGCCCGTACGAGCAGGACGACGTCGAACTCCCCGCCCACCAGGGCGAAATGCGCCACGCCGGACATCGCCTCGAGCCGGGCCCGGATGTTGCGCCACTCGGTCTGCACCAGGTTGAGGGTCACGTAGGCCGACGTCGCCAGCCCGGCGGCGACCGGGTCGATGTCGGCGTGGAACCCGCGGATCACGCCCTCGCTCCGCAGCCTTCGCGTGCGGGCGTAGGCGTTCGCGCGGGAGATGTGGAGGGTCTCGGCCAGCGCGCGCATCGACATGCGCCCGTCGTGGCGCAGCGCGTCCAGGATGCGTTCGTCCGTGCTGTCGAGTGCCACCCGTCTTGCCTCCGCCCCGTTGCGTGCGCGACTTCTGGACGATCGGCTCTCGATCGGCCCGTCCTCCGACACATCTTCTCGACCTTTGCCAGTTCATGGCAACCAGATGGACCCCCGTCCCACAATCGGACCATGAGACCTGATCCTGAGGGTCTGCTGCCGGCGACGGAGCCGGTGACCCTGATCGACAGCGACGGCGCTCCGGTCACCCCCGCGCGCGCCGCCGTTCCCTCCGAGACCTCGCCCGCCGACGTCGTCGGCCCGGAGACCCAGGCGCTCGACGCGCCTGCCCCGCACGGGTGCCGGCAGCTTCCACCCACCCACGACCTCGTCGCCGCCCTCGGCGCGATGATCGCCGCCCGCCGGTTCAACGACCAGGCGTACGCGCTGGTCCGCCAGGGCAGGCTGGCCGTCTACCCGTCCTCCCACGGGCAGGAGGCGTGCCAGGTCGCGGCCGCGCACGTGCTGTCCGACGGCGACTGGCTCTTCCCCACCTACCGGGACACCGCCGCCGTGGTGGCGCGCGGCGTCGACCCGGGGCAGGCGCTGACACTGCTGTCCGGCGAGTGGCACCACGGCTGGGACGTGGCCGCCCATCGCGTCGCGCCGCTCACGACGCCCCTGGCCACGCAGCTCCCGCACGCCGTCGGTGTCGCGCACGCCGCCCGGCTGCGCGGCGAGGACACCGTCGTGCTCGCCCTGTGCGGCGACGGCGGTACCAGCGAGGGCGACTTCCACGAGGCGCTGAACTTCGCGGCAGTGCTCCACGCGCCGGTCGTGTTCCTCGTGCAGAACAACACGTTCGCCATCTCCGTGCCGCTGTCGCGGCAGACCGCCGCGCCGTCGCTCGCGCACAAGGGCGCCGGGTACGGCATTCCCGGGGAGCGCGTCGACGGGAACGACGTCGCCGCGCTGCTGTCCGTGCTCGGCGCCGCGGTCGGCGCCGCCCGCACGGGAGACGGCCCGCAGCTCGTCGAGGCGCACACCTACCGCATGCAGGCCCACACCAACGCCGACGACGCCACCCGCTACCGGGACGACGACGAGGTCGCCGCCTGGTCCCGCCGGGACCCCATCGACCGGCTGCGGACGTTCCTCACCGGCCGCGGCGACGTCGACGAGGCTCGCCTTTCCACCTTCGCCGACGACGCCGAACGCATGGCGGCGCGCCTGCGCGAGGAACTCGCCACGGATCTCCGCCACGACCCGTCCGAACTTTTCGAGTACGTCTACGCGACTCCCACGCCGCAGCTCCGCGAGCAACTCGCGATGCTCCGGGACGAGGCGGAGCGGGACCTGGGGGGAGTCTCCCGATGAACGAGAAGCTCACCATGGCCCAGGCCCTCAACCGCGCCCTGCGCGACGCGATGGCCGCGGACGAGAGCGTGTACGTCTTCGGTGAGGACGTGGGGCGGCTGGGCGGCGTCTTCCGCATCACCGACGGCCTCGCCGCCGAGTTCGGCGAGGATCGCTGCTTCGACACGCCGCTGGCGGAGGCGGGCATCGTCGGCGTCGCGGTCGGCATGGCGATGAACGGCATGCGGCCCGTCGTCGAGATGCAGTTCGACGCGTTCGCCTACCCGGCGTTCGAGCAGATCACGAGCCATGTCGCGAAGATGCGCAACCGCACGCGCGGGCAGGTTCCCCTGCCCATGGTGATCCGGGTGCCGTACGCCGGCGGGATCGGCGGCGTGGAGCACCACAGCGACTCGTCGGAAGCGTACTTCGCGCACACACCGGGGCTGCACGTGGTGACGCCGTCGGACCCGGCGGACGCCTACGGACTGCTGCGCGCGGCGATCGCGTCGGACGACCCGGTCGTGTTCCTGGAGCCGAAGAAGCTGTACTTCGGTGCCGACGAGGTGGACCTCGACCTGCCGGTCGCTCCCGTCGGGCGGGCCGTGGTGCGGCGGCCCGGAACGGACGCGACGCTGATCGCGTACGGGCCGAGCGTGCCCGTCGCACTGGACGCGGCCGCCGCCGCGGCGGCCGAGGGACGCAGCCTGCAGGTGCTGGACGTGCGCTCGCTCCAGCCGTTCGACGACGAGACCGTCTGCCGGGCCGTCCGCTCCACCGGGCGGGCCGTCGTGGTGGCGGAGGCGCCCGGGTTCGCGAGTGTCGCCTCCGAGATCGCGGCGCGCGTGACCGAGCGCTGCTGGGACGCGCTCGCCGCACCCGTGGGCCGCGTCACGGGGCTCGACATCCCGTACCCGCCGCCCAAGCTCGAGCACCTGCACCTGCCGGACGTGGACCGGGTCCTCGACGCCGTCGACGACCTCCGATGGGAGGAGGGCACGTGAACCGGAACGACCGAGCCCCGATCACGACCGGCCGGGCGCCCGTGGCCCGCGAGCAGGAGGAGACCGCATGACCAGGACGTTCGCCCTGCCGGACCTGGGCGAGGGGCTGACCGAGGCCGAGATCGTCACGTGGCTGGTCGCCGAGGGGGACGTCGTGGTCGTCGACCAGGCCGTCGCCGAGGTGGAGACCGCGAAGTCCGTCGTCGAGGTGCCGACGCCGTACGCCGGCGTGGTGGAACGGCTGTGCGCGGGCGAGGGCGAGACGCTCGAGGTCGGGCTCCCGCTCCTGGAGGTCGGCGAGCCGATCCCGCAACCGGCGGCCGGCCCGCCGTCCGACGACGGCGGTCGCCCGGCCGGATCAGGAACGACGACGGCGGTCGCGGGCGAGCAGGCGGACCCGGCCGAGCCCACGGCGGCCGGGGACGAGACATATCGCGAGGAGGAACGCGCCGGGTCGGGCAACGTCCTGGTGGGGTACGGGACGCGTGGCGGCGCGCCGGAGGAGGCGGGACCGCGGCGCCGTCGTCGCCCCCGGGATCCTGACCGGCTCGCCGACGTGTCCGGCGCCGGCGCGCCGCGGACCGGAGGCGAGTCGCGGATCCCGATGACCGGGTTCCAGAAGGCGGCGGCGACCGCGATGTCGCGCAGCCGGGCCGAGATCCCCGAGGCGACGATCTGGGTCGACGTCGACTTCACGGCCCTCACCGAGCTGCGTGCCGCGCGGCCGGACGGACCCGGGATCCTGGCGTACCTGGCCCGCTTCGTCACGGCGGCGCTCGCGGAGCATCCCGTGCTCAACGCGCGCGTCGATGCCGGGCGGGACGAGATCGTGCAGCTCGACCGCGTGAACCTCGGCCTGGCGGTGCAGGGCAGCCGCGGGCTGGTCGCCCCGGCGGTGCTCGGTGCGGAGCGCATGACGACCGCGCGCCTCGACGCCGCGATCCGGGACCTCGTCGCGCGGACCCGTGAGGGCGGCGCCACGAACGAGGAGCTCACCGCCGGCACGTTCACCCTGAACAACTACGGGGGCCTGGGGGTGGACGGCAGCGCGCCGATCATCAACCACCCGCAGGTGGCGATGCTCGGCGTCGGGCGGATCATCGATCGGCCGTGGGTCGTGGACGGGCTGGTGGAACCACGCAAGATCGCGCAGGTCAGCTTCGTCTTCGACCACCGCGTCTGTGACGGCGTGGAGGCGGCGGCATTCCTCCGCGCGGTGACGACCGCGGTGGAGGACCCGCTGTCGGTGATCGAACGACTCTGACCGCTCGACGTCGGACCGGCTGCGCGGTCCTCAGACCGCCGCGGCCGGGGCCCGGTCCGCCGCGAGGAACGTCGCAATCTCCTCGGCGACCTCGGCCGGGGTCTCGTAGTGGGTCAGATGGCCCACGCCCGGGATCAGTCTCAGGCGGGCGTCCCGGAACCGGGCCGCCAGGGCGCGCTGGTCCCCGACGCGCGCCAGGTCGTCCCTCGCGCCGCCGATCAGCAGTGTCGGCACGTCGATCCCGGCGGCCGAGTCTCGCACGCTCGCCGTGATCGACGCGCGGAACGACTCCAGCAGCGAGGCCCGCGTCGCGAACCCGGCGAAGTAGCGGCCGTGCTCCTCGTGGATCCAGCGGCGCAGCGCCCGGTCCGGCGTGCGCACCATGGCGATGCTCGCCACGCGCGTCAGCGCCGGATGCCGCAGCAGCGAGGTGCCGGCCTCCTCGGGGAGAACCCCGGCCAGCGCGTGCAGCACCGCGGTCGCGCCGACCGAGAGCGTGTCCCGCCCGCTCAGCGGCCGTCGCGGGATCGGGTTGACCAGCACGAGGCGCCGGGCGAGCGGCACACCGGGCGCCGCCGTCGTCGCCGCCGCGACGACCGAGCCGAACGAGTGACCCGCCAGCACCGCGTCGCCTCCCGGGGCGAGCTTCCGGAGCAGGACGCGGGCCCAGGCGGCGTATCCGGCGACGTCGTGCGGCACCCCCGGCAACGGCGGCGAGGCCCCGAAGCCCGGCAGGTCCGGGACGGTCACCCGGAGGTCCGGGTGCGCCCGCAGGAGATGGGCCACGATCGGCTCGAGCCCGTGGTGGTCGCCGCGGAAGCCGTGCAGCAGCACCATGTGCTCGCGCGCGTCGTCGGGCCCGTAGCGCCACAGGTGCGCCCGGCCGCCGCGGACGGTGAGCGCCGCACGCGTGACGGGCGTCCGGGCGATCAGCGCCGCGTAGGGGGAGAGGAGCGGTTCGTGTGCCATCCCGGCGAAGCCTAGCCATCACACGGGGAGAATTCGGTGAGCATTCTGGGACCTTCGGGAAACCCCAGGCCAAGTTGGGGGTGAACCCCCGGTGAATAGGGGGAGACCCCCATGGTTGAGACGCGTGTGGGCATACAGTATGGGCGCATGACATTGATCGCCGTCGGCCTGACGCTCCTCGGCGCCGTGTGCTTCGCGGCGGCGTCGGTGCTCCAGCACCACGCGGTGACCACCACCGAGCACCCTGACGCCCCTGAGCTCGACGAGACCTCGGCGTCGTCACCTGGTCAGAGCGGCGCCGCGGCCGCGCGGCACATGAACGTCCGCCACCTGCTGGCCATCGTCCGGCGGCGGCGCTGGCTCCAGGGGGCGGGCCTCGCGGCCGCCGGCTCGCTCATCCACGCGGTGGCGCTGCTGCTCGCCCCGTTGCGCGTGGTGCAGCCGGTCGGCGTGCTCGCCGTTCCCCTGGCCGTGCTGATGTCGGCGTGGAAGGCCCGCCGCGCTCCCTCGCGGGGCGTGCTCATCGGCGCGGGCCTCACCGTCGTGAGCGTCGCGGTGTTCGTCGTCGCGTCCGCCGGATCGGCGACCACGCACACGCCGTCGGCCACGGCGACGCTCACGGCGGGGATCGTCATCGGCGGGATCGTCGCGCTGCTCGGCTTCGCCGGGATGGCGCGGCGGGGCCGCGGCCCGTTGCGCTGCCTCGCGCTCGCCGGTGCGGTCGCGGCGGCGTACGGCCTGGTGTCCGCGCTCGTCCGGGTCGCCGCCCAGGCGGCGGCGAGCGAAGGGCTCCTGTCCCCGTTCGTGCTCGGGTGCGTGGCCGGGGCGCTCGTCGCGTTCCTCGTCGGCGCCTGGCTCGTGCAGCACGCCTTCCACGCCGGGGCCCCGGAGATCGTGATCGCCTGCCTGACCGTGGGCGACCCGCTGGTCGCCGTCATCCTGGGCGCCGTCCTGCTCGGCGAGGGAACGACGACGCCGATCGGCGCCTGGGTGCTGCTCGGCACCGCGGCGCTGACCGCGACCGCCGGCGTCTTCACCCTCGCACACCACCATCCCGACGCCGTCGCCGCCCGCGCCGAGCAGGAGCCGGTCGCGGTGGTGACCTGATCTTGACCGAAATATCCACAACCAAATGCCCGTCCTGTCCGTCTTAGACGGGTGCAGGTGACAATGCACGTCAATGCCCCTGTGAGGGGCTGTACCACACAGGAGAAACTCACAGTGAACATGCTCCGGATACTCGTCGGTGCCGAGACGTTCGCCCCCGACGTCAACGGCGCCGCACGCTTCGCCGACCGCCTCTCCGCCGGACTCGCCGCGCGCGGCCACGAGGTCCACGTCGTCGCCCCCTCCCCGGTGGGAGAGCCGGGTATCGAGACGCACGACGGCGTCGTCGTGCACCGGGTGACGTCCCGGCGCCTGCCCTGGTTCGACGCGATGCGGGTCTGCCTCCCGTGGGAGGCGGCGTCCGAGGTGCGCGACGTGTACGAGCGCGTGCGGCCCGACGTCGTCCACACCAACGGGCACCTGTCGCTCGGCCGTGCCGTCGTGAACACCGCGAAGCGGACCGGCGTGCCGCTCGTGGCGACCAACCACCTCATGCCCGAGAACATCGTGGGTCACCTGCCGATGATCCCCGCCTCCATGCACGAGACCTTCGCCGGCTGGATGTACCGCGACCTCGGCCGCGTCTACGCGCGGGCCGACGTCGTCACCGCGCCCACGCCGCGCGCCGTCGACCTCATCACCCGCCGCGCCGGCCTGACCGCTGCGTTCCCGGTGTCCAACGGCATCGACGCCGACGCCTACGAGCGCGCGCGGAACGCCGTCGCCGCCCGTCGCGGAGCACCCGCCGGTCCGACCTCGCTGTACGAGCCCACCGTGCTGTTCGTCGGCCGGCTCGACCAGGAGAAGCGCGTCGACGAGCTGATCCGCGCGTTCGCGAAGGTCGCGCCCGACATGCCCGGCCGCCTCGACGTGGTGGGCGACGGCGAACGCCGCGCCGCCTGGCAGGCCCTCGCCGGCGAGCTGGGTGTGGCCGGCCGCGTGCGCTTCCGCGGCTTCCTGTCCGACGACGAACTGCTGACCGCCTACGCCTCGGCCGACCTGTTCTGCATGCCCGGCGTGGCCGAGCTGCAGAGCCTCGTGACGATGGAGGCCATGGCGGCCCGGCTGCCCGTGATCGCCGCCGACGCCATGGCGCTCCCGCACCTGGTGCGCCCCGGTTCCAACGGCGAGCTGTTCCAGCCGGGCGACGTGGACGAGCTGGCCGGTCACCTGCGGACGCTGCTCGGCGACCCCGCCCTCCGCGAGCGGTACGGCGCCGCGAGCCGCGAGCTGATCCAGGCGCACACGATGGGCACGACCCTGGGCGTCTTCGAAACGCTCTACGAGAAGGTGATGGGCGTCGTTCCGCTCGCCGCCTGACACGGGTCGCGGCCGCCGACCCGGCGACGCCCGGACCGGGCCGCCGGGCTACAGGCTGCGCAGGAGGTCGGCGAGCGTGGCGGCCGAGCGCGGCCAGCTGAAGTGTGCCGCCCGCTCACGGGCCGCCGCCGAGCGCTTGTCCCAGACCTCCGGTTCCTCCAGCTCCCGGATCGCGGCCGCGAACCCCTCGGCGTCGTCCGGCGACACGAACGCGCCCGCCTCCCCGGCGACCTCTCGGAACACGGGGATGTCGCTCACCACGACGGGCGTGCCGAGCAGCATCGCCTCGACCAGCGGGATCCCGAAGCCCTCGTCCCGCGACGCCGACACGAGCGCCGTCGCGCCCCGGAGCAGGTGCCGGTACTCCTCGTCGGACACGCCGTCGTGGAACACGAGCCGCCCCTCGCCCGCCAGCGCGGTGAGCCGCTCGCGCGCGCCGGCCGGGGCGCGGGACAGCAGGTGCAGCTCGTGGCCGGGCAGCAGGGCCACCGCCCGCGCCAGCGTCTCGACGTTCTTGTAGGGCATGAACGAACCCATGTACACGAGCCTGCCCGTCCGGGGCTCGCGCTCCCGGTCCGCCTCGTCCGCCGGCACGGGTTCGGCGGCGTTCGGCACCACCGTGACCGGGCGGTGCGTGAGGCGCTTCTCGGCGATGAGGCCCGCCGTCGTCTCCGACACCGTGACGACGGCGTCCGCCCGGTTCAGGAGCGCCCGCTGGGGCCACCACGCCAGGTGGAACAGCCGCCACAGCACACGCACCGGCCAGGGCAGGTCGTGGGGCGGGGTCGGATTCCGGTAGTAGATGAGGTCGTGCAGCGTGAGCACCAGCCGGTAGTTCCGCCCCCAGGACCCCATGGTCTGCATCGGGCTGAACACGACGTCGGGCCGCAGCCGCCGCACCTGCAGCGCGACGAACGGCTCGCGCCAGCTCGTCGGCGCGCTGACCCGGTGCCACGGCAGGTCGGGCAGGTGGGCCAGCTGCCGCTCGTCGTGGACCAGCAGCTCGACGGGCATCAGGCGCGCGAGCTCGCGCACGATCCCCGCGGTGTACCGGCTGATCCCGTCGTGCCGCCCGATCCGTACGTAACGGCAGTCGACGAACACCCGCATCGCTTCGTTTCGCATCGGCGCAAGCCTAGGAGATCGCGCGGGCAGGCGCTGCCGTCGTGTGCGGCACTCCGGCACGCGCCGGGCGGTGCCGTCGTGTGCGGCGCCTGCCACCGCGAGGGTGCGGGCGGGGCCGCGGCGGGCGCATGATGGAGGAGAGGACCGCTCGACGAGGAGGGACCATGAAGGCAGCAGTGGGAGACCGGATCGTGACGGCCTCGGGGGTCGTCGGCGGTGCCACGCGGGACGGCGTCATCGTGGAGTGCCCGCACGGGGACGGGACACCGCCGTACCGCGTGCGCTGGTCCGACAGCGGGGAGGAGACGCTCGTCTTCCCCGGGCCGGACACCGTTGTCGATCACGCCGAGCCGGTGTTCGCGCCCGACGCCACCGGCCGCGCGGGCGGCAGCCGCACGCTCACGTGGCAGGTGGAGATCACGCTCAACGAGTCCTCCGGGAGCACGACCGCGGAGGCGACCGTCCGCGGCCTGCCGGAGGTGCGCGCCGTGGGGCACGCGCGCAAGGCACCCGAGGACCCCGAGGTGCCGCAGATCGGCGACGAGATCGCGGCGGCCCGCGCGCTGCGGCGACTCGCGGACCGCCTGCTCGCGGTGGCGGAGGACGACGTCTCCGCGGCCGTGGGGCACAAGGCGCACGTGCACGCCTGAGCGGGGCGCGGGCGGCGTGGGCGCGGCTGCGGGCCGGCGCCGGCGTGGGCTGCACGGGTGCGGGCTGCGCGGGTTCAGGCGCGGGCGGGGGTGCGGTGGCGCCGGGTCATGGTCGGGCGTTCGCCGCACGGTCGGGCAATCACTTGACCGACCACACGGCGAACCCCCGACCACACGGCGCTTCCCGGCGCCGCGAGCCGGGCGGGCGTGGCGCGCGGGGTAGGTTCGGGGTGTGGTTTCCAGGGTGAGTGTCGAGCAGCACCGGGCCGACGTCGGACAACTGCTGGCGGAACTGATCGAGGGCGGATCGCCCGGTCGAGGGGCGGACGGCCGACCGGCCACCGCGACGGGCGTCGAGGTCGTGCCCGTCGGCGAGGCTCTCGGCCGCGTCCTCGCCGACGACGTCGTCGCACCCGAACCCCTGCCCCGGTTCCGGAACTCCCAGATGGACGGTTTCGCGGTGCGGGCCGCGGACGTCGCCGGGGCCTCCGCCGACGCGCCCGTCGTGCTGCCCGTCGCCGGCGAGATCGCCGCCCGGCCGGGCCGGCCCGAGCCGCTTGCGCCCGGCTCCGCGGTGCGGATCATGACCGGCGCCCCCGTGCCGCACGGGGCGGACGCCGTCGTCCCCGTGGAGGACACCGACATGGGCACCTTCAACCGCGAGGCGCCCCGGCCGCCGTCGTCGGACGCCGTGCCGGGTGATCACGGCCGGGCCGCGCCGGGTGACCGCGAGCTCTCGCCGTCGGACCTGAGGGGCAGGGCCGGTCCGGCGCCGACCGGCGCCGACCCGCACGCCGGGTTCGACGCCGCCGTGCAGGTCCGCGTCCCGCGGACGTCCGGGGACTTCGTGCGGGAGTCCGGGTCCGACGTCGGCGCCGGCGACCTCGTGCTGCCCGCCGGCACCGTCCTCGCGCCCCACCACGTCGCCGCCGCGGCGGCCTGCGGGATCGGAGAGCTTCCTGTGCGGCGGCGGATCCGGGTGGCGATCGTGTCGACCGGGAGCGAGCTCGT
The DNA here is from genome assembly GCF_014892515.1 of Myceligenerans pegani. Lineage (GTDB taxonomy): Bacteria > Actinomycetota > Actinomycetes > Actinomycetales > Cellulomonadaceae > Myceligenerans > Myceligenerans pegani. The sequence continues at coordinate 35,848 of NZ_JADBGR010000101.1, read as the reverse complement.
CGCACCCGGCGAACCCGCGGGCCCCGGTCAGATCTGGGACGCGAACGCCGTGGCGCTCGCGGCGGCGGTGCGGGCCGCGGGCGGCGTCGTCGCGCACACCGAGCGGGTGGGCGACGACGAGGCCGCCGCCCGCGAGACGCTGCGCCGGGCGGCGTCGTCGGCGGACGTGGTGATCACGTCCGGCGGCGTGAGCCAGGGGGCGCACGAGGTGGTCAAGGAGGTGCTGGCCGACGTGGTCTTCCGGCCGGTTGCCATGCAGCCGGGCGGGCCGCAGGGGTTCGGGCGCCTGGACGGCACGCCCGTGCTGACGTTCCCGGGGAACCCGGTGAGCACGCAGGTGTCGTTCGTCGTGTTCCTGCGCGACCTGCTGCGCCGGGCCGGCGGGCTGCCGCCGGTGGGGGAGCGGCGCGCCGTCGTCGGCCCGGACGGGCTGCCCGACGGCGGCCTCGCCTCCCCGAGTGGCAAGCGGCAGTTCCTGCGGGGCCGGGTCCGCGAGGGGCGATCGGCGGGCGGGGCCGGCTTGCCCGCGGTCGACGCCGTCGGTGGGCCGGGATCGCACCTCGTCGCCTCCATGGCGGCGGCCGACGTCCTGATCGACGTGCCCGCCGAGGTCACCGGGCTGAACGCGGGCGACGAGGTGACGATCCTGCCGCTGTGACGGCGGCGGCGCCCCGCCGGGCAGGCGGCGCCCCCGGGCGTCACGACAGCGGCGGACCCCGCCGTCAGTGGTGGTGCGCGTCGGCCGTTGCCGGGTCCACCGGGGCCGCGCCCGGGCGGGTCCACTGCGGGACCGGGCGGCTCGCCGGGCCCCAGCCGTTGACGCCGTTCGCGTCGGAGCGCCAGTACCAGCACGGGTGGTTGCCCTCGGGCCAGCCGTCCGGCACGTCCTGCCAGGCTTCCCCGCGGCCGTACACCGTGAGGTCGAGCAGTGCGAACGACCCGCTGAGCTGCTCGGTGCCCCGGCCGGTGGTGTCGTAGGTGAGGAACGTGCGGTCGCCGTCGCGCAGGTAGCAGGTGATGTGGCCCATCTCGCCGCCGATCGGCTCGTCGAGCCCGCGCACCGAGTACCAGGGCTGGGTGTAGCCCATGAAGTCGAGGAACGGCGGCACCTCCGCCCACGGCCCCTCGGTCAGGATCGCGAACGAGACGCCCCGGGCGTTGAGGTAGGCGGCGTCCTTCATGTGCCAGGCGGAGACGGTGCAGCCCTCGCACTGGCCTTCGAACGGGGCGCCGTCGTGCCACATGTGCTTGTAGACCAGCAGCTCGTCGCGGCCCTGGAACAGGTCGGTGAACGGCACGGGACCGTCCGGCCCGACGACGGGCGTGCCGCCGTCGAACTCCACCATCGGCAGGCGGCGCCGTGCGGCGGCGATCGCGTCGCCCTCGCGGGTGTGCGCCTTCTCGCGGACGAGCAGGTCGTCGCGGGCGGCCTGCCAGGTGGCGCGGTCGACGACGGGCGGGCGCCCGGGCAGGGCGGTGGTGTCGTGCGTGGCGGTCATGGCTCTCCTCCGGATGGTGCGGGCAGGGGTCCTCACTCGTGAGGACGACGAACGGGCCGGAGACTCATCGACATGTGCGGCGCCCTGGCCGCCGTCCGGGACGGCCGCCCGCGTGGCCGGCCGAAACCTTAGGGTGGGGTCGTGAGCGATGTGAGCACCGTGACCGACGCCGTCCTGGGCGAGGACGTGGCGCGCGCCGTCGAGGGGGCCGTCGCCGCGCCGGAGTGCGGTGCGGTCGTGACGTTCCGCGGCGTGGTCCGGGACGACGACGGCGGCCGCTCCGTGACCAGCCTCGACTACGAGGCGCACCCCGACGCCGCCGAGACCCTGCGAAAAGTGTGCCAGGCCGTTGCTGCCGAGACCGGCCTGCGTGTCGCCGCGGTGCACCGGTACGGCCACCTGGAGGTCGGGGACGTCGCGCTCGTCGCGTCGGCCTCCGCCGGCCATCGCAGGGAGGCGTTCGAGGCGTGCTCGCTGCTCGTCGAGCGCATCAAGGCCGAGGTCCCCATCTGGAAGAAGCAGCGGTTCACCGACGGCGAGTCGGAGTGGGTCGGGCTGTAGGGGCCCGCGCCCGGGCCGCGCCGTCCGCGCGGCGAACACTTGCCGAACGGCGGGCCAACTTCCTCCCACCGTGGTTCCGGAGCGGTGCGCGCGAGGCGAGGATGTACCCGTGCAGGTGCATGACGAACTCGTCCACGTCGCTCATCACGCGGCCGCACTGCAAGGCGCATCCGGCCGCGCGTCCCTGGCCGGTGTCATCGCCGACCTCGTGCAACCCGCCGAGGTCATCGATGCCACCCTCCCGATCGGGGACGTCAACATCGTGTTCCGCGACGCGGAGGTCACCTCCGTCGTCGTGCGCGGCGGCCCGGCGTCGTCGCGCGTGGGCATCGTGATGCGTGAGGCCTTCACCAGGGTGTTCACCGGACGGCTCGGGTACGGCCGCGCGATGCTCGAGCACAAGCCCGCGTCGATGGTGACCAACTGGGCGCCGCTGGTCGTGGAGCCCGGCGCCCACGTCGCCGAGGTGGCCGCCCGCGCGATGGCGCGGGAGCCCGCGCACCGGTACGACGACGTCCTGGTCCAGGACACCCGCTGGGGCGCCACCAGCGCGGCGACGCTCATGCGCTCGCTCCTGGTCGCGCTGTCCGACCGATCGACCCACGACCCGCTGACCCGCCTGAAGACCCGTGGAGCCCTGTGGTACGCGCTGGCGCGGCGCTGCGAGGCGGCGCGTGCCGGACAGGGGCACTTCCTGCTGTTGTTCGACGTCGAAGGGCTGCACCGCGTCAACGCCTCGTACGGCCTGGCGACCGGGGACGCGGTCCTCGTCGAGGTGGCGTCGCGGCTCGTCAGGGCCCTGCCGCAGGGGAGCGAGGCCGGACGCGTCGGTGCGGATTCCTTCGCGGTCACGGCGAGCCTTCCCGTGGCGGACGACGCCGACGCCGCGTCGTCCGCGGAGGCCCTGCGCCGGCGCTTCGCGGGAGCGCTGGTTCAGCCGCCGGGTCACCTGCCTCCCGGGGCGTGGCCCGCCGTCCGGACGGTCTCGACCTGGTCGACCGGCGCCGTGTCCGCGGAGCGTCTCGTGCTGCACGCGGAGGCCCGGATGCGCGAGCGGCGCATGGAGTCCTGGCGCCGCGGAGGAGGGGCCCGATCCGGCGACGCCGCGTGAGGCTCCGCAAAGCACCGTGAGGGGATGCCGCGTGCGGGCTCGGGGAACTTCCCGGCGCGGTCAGCCCCCGATGGCGCCCATGGACCGAGCCGTGTCGGCGAACGCGTCGCGGGCCAACTCCGGGGCGTCGGAGCCGTGGGCGCGGGGCTTGGCCCACATCGCGCCGCGCCAGGCGTCGGCGACCTCCTCGTCCGCCGCGCCGGAGCGCAGCAGGCCGCGCAGGTCCGTCTCCTCGTTGCCGAACAGGCAGGAGCGCACCGTTCCCTCGGCGGTGAGCCGGGTGCGGTCGCAGTCCCGGCAGAAGGAGCGCGTCACCGAGGCGATGATGCCCACCGTCGCCGGGCCGTCGTCGACCAGCCACTCCTCGGCCGGGGCGGACGGGTCCTCACGGCCGACCGGTGTGAGCGTGAACCGCGTGCCGAGCCGTTCGAGCAGGTCGGCGGCCGAGACGACGTCGTCCCTGGTCCAGTTTCCGTCCGCGTCCAGCGGCATCTCCTCGATGAAGCGCAGCCGGCAGCCGTGCTCCAGGGCCCAGGCGAGGAGGTCCGGCGCGCCCGCCAGGACCTCGGGGAGCAGCACCGCGTTGATCTTCACCGGCGACAGCCCGGCGGCGATCGCGCCGCGGATCCCGGTGAGCACGTCGTCGAGACGGTCGCGGCGGGTGAGCGCGGCGAACGCGGCGTGATCCACCGTGTCGAGGCTGACGTTGATGCGATCCAGGCCCGCGGCGACCAGCGCCTCCGCGCGCTTGTCGAGGCCCAGGGCGTTGGTCGTGATCGCGAAGCGCACCGTGTCCGACGGCGGTCGCTCCCGCAGTGCCTCGTCCGCCGCCTCGCGCGACGCCGCCAGGATCTCCTCCAGGTCCCGCCGCATCAGCGGCTCGCCACCCGTGAAGCGGACGTCCCGGATGCCCATGCGCACGCCGATGCCGACCAGGCGCGCGACCTCGCCGGGCGTGAGCAGTTCGTCGCGCGGGATGACCGGCAGGCCCTCGGCGGGCATGCAGTAGGTGCAGCGCAGGTTGCAGGCGGTGGTGAGGGAGACGCGCAGGTCCCGGGCGATGCGGCCGTACCGGTCGACGAGCCGGGCGTCCTCGGGACGGGGCGGCAGGTCCTCCAGGCGCGGCGCACGCCGCAGGGTGGGGATCCCGAGCGAGACGGCTGCCATCTTCCGAGCCTAACCGCCGGGCGGTGCGACCTGTCCAGACGTTTCAGATGACGTACCGCGGACGATCAGGCGTAACCCGCCTTGACCACCAGCACCGGCGCGGGCGAGTCCAGGAGGACCTGCTGCGTCGTCGAACCGACCAGGAACGTGCCGACCGTCGAGCGCTTGCGCGCGCCGATGACCACGAGGGACGCCGCGACGCGCTCGGCGGCGTCGATGATCGACTCCGCGACTTCCTCGGACTCCGTCCGGTACACGACCTGCTTCACCGTCACCGACGGCGGGACGCCGTCCAGCAGGTGTGCCAGGTCCGACGGAAGATCCGGACTCTCCTGCGGCGTCAGGACCAGCACCGACAGGTCCTGCCGCCGTCGCTCCGCCTCCGCGGTGGCCGCTCGCAGAGCGGACTCGCCCTGCGGCGACGCGTTGTACGCCACGAGGACCGTCATGCCTCTGAACACCTCCGGGACGCGGCTCATGAGAGCGGGGACATGCCGCCGGTTGAACTCTCTCACATCCGGCCCGGGCCGGCCGCACGTGTTCCGGCCCACGCACGTTCGCGCGCCGCACGCAGGGCGGTTCACCTGCCCTACGCTCAACGCAAGCGGGCGCGCCGGAGGGCTTGCGCCACCGGCCGGTCACCGCGCCCCGTATCGGGACGGCGGGACGAACTGTGGCGGCCCGGCAGTGGCGCCGGCGCTCAGCGCAGGCGGACCTCCGTGATCTCGCCCTCCTCGACGCGGACGAGCCCCATCACGGTCCTCCCGCCTCCGGCGATGTTCCCGGTCTCACCGCCCAGGTCGGCCCACACCAGATATCTTCCCGGCGGCACGTGCGCGAAGCCGAACCAGCCCGAGCCGTCCGTGACCTGTTCGTACGCGGGCCCTGGGCCGAGCGGCCGCAGCGTCACGGTCACCTGATCGACCGGGCCGCCCCGCCCGGCGGTGAGCGTCCCGGTGACGTGACCGTCGTCGGGTGCGGACTTCCACGGCATGTCCGGGACCGCGGCGTCGTCCTCGAAGATCCCACCGGGCCCGGTCAGGGCCTCCGCCAGCGCCGCCTGCTGGGCGTCGCGCAGCGCCGGATCCGCGACGACCTCCTGGCTCGGGTTCGCGTACGAGTACCCGCTCCACCCGGCCGCGGTGTTCCCCGCCTCGGAGGGCGTCACCGCCTGCCGCGCCTGCGCCACGCTGTGGTCGATCGAGTTCAGGTACAGGGCCGGGCCGTTCACCGCCTGCCTCCCGGCCTGGTTGTCGGCGAGGAACTCGGACCACTCGTCGAACATGACCTCCTGCGCCGGGACGTGGTCGCGCTTGTAGTTCATGGTCACGGCCGTGTCCATGATCCCCTCGTCCAGCCAGCCGACCCAGTCCTGCAGCACCTCCGCGTAGGTGCGGGTGTTCGTCCAGCCGCCCACCGCGTCGGGCCCGTTGCCGTACGTGATCGCGTCCATCGACAGCCGCAGCGACGGGTCGATCTCCCACAGCGTGAGGTAGATCCGCCGCACCAGCGCGGTGACCTGGTCACGACGCCACTGGCTCCACTCCTCGTCGTCGGGCGCGGGGACGTCGGTGCGGCCGGTCGCCTCCTGGAAGCGGGCCACGGCGACGTCGTTGTAGCCCCACTCGCTGTACTCCGAGGTGGAGCTCAGATCCGGGTAGCGGATGTAGTCCAGGTTGATGCCGTCGACGTCGTACTCCCTGGCGATGCCGGAGACCGCCGCCGTGACGTAGCCGGCGGCGTCCGGGTGGCCCGGGTCGAGGTAGACGCGGTTGTTCACGATCTCGCGTCCGTCGGCCATCTTGCCGATCCAGCGGTCGCGGCCCTCGGCGCCGGGCCCGTGTGTGTTGTAGATGTGGTCGGGCGAACTGGGCGGGCCGTCCGGCACGTTCCACATCGTGTTCACGGTGACCCAGGCGTGCACCTCGATCCCGGCGTCGTGGGCGCGCTCGATGATCTCGTCGAGCGGGTCGTAGGGCGCGGGGGCGATCGCGGCGTCGGTGCGCGGGTAGAGGGCCCGGTTGCAGAAACAGTCGTACCGGCGTGCGGTCTGCACGATCAGCGCGTTGACGTTCATCGCCGTCGCCTCGTCGACCAACTCCTGGACCTGCTCGGGGGTGTAGATGCCCTCGTTGAAGGCGTCCACCCAGACCGAGCGCCACTGCTCGGGCATGGTGGATCCGTCCTCGTCGTGGGGCGTGCCGGCGACGGCGGTGCCGGGGCCGACGGCGGTCGCGGGCGCGGCGGTCGCGGGCGCGACGGTCGCGGGCGCGACGGTCGCGAGCGAGGCGGCGAGAGCGACGCCGGCGATCGTTGCTGTCAGGCCGCGCTTCATCGGGACCTCCTGTCGGGGACCTCCGGGGACGCCCCGGCTCGTTCGGAACCTACCCGACCAGTGTCCGGAGCAACACCCTCCGGCGCGAGGTGAGCGCCGTCGCGCGCTCACTTCGGTAAGCGCATTCCCGAGCACCCCGAGGATCGCCTAAGCTGCCGTCCGTACCCGTCAACGACGAAGTTCGGAGCATCACGGTGTCAGCGAAGTCATCGGCCCCAGCGGAAACCCGCGGATCCGACCCCACGCGATCGGTCCTCGAGCGCCTCGGGCGCGCCCGGGTGGTCCCCGTTGTCGTCGTCGACGATGCCGAGCAGGGCCTCGGCGTCGCGCGGGCGCTGGACGACGGCGGCCTCCCCGTCGCGGAGGTCACCTTCCGCACGTCCGGCGCGCGGGCCGCGATCGAGGCGATCACCGCCGAGCACCCCGGAATGCTGGTCGGGGCCGGCACGGTCGTGAACCCGCGGCAGGTCGACCAGGCGGTCGCGGCCGGTGCCACGTTCCTGGTCTCCCCGGGCCTCAGCGCGCCCGTCGTGCGGGCGGCCCAGGAGGCGGGCGTGCCGATCCTGCCCGGCGTCGCGACGGCGTCGGACATCATGGCCGCGCTCGACCTCGGCATCACGACCGTCAAGCTGTTCCCCGCCGGCGTCGTCGGCGGGCCGGGCGCGATCAAGGCGCTGTCGGGGCCGTTCGGGCAGGTCACGTTCGTGCCGACCGGCGGCGTGAGCGCCGCTAACCTGCCGGACTATCTCGGCCTGCCGTCCGTGTTGGCGGTGGGCGGGTCGTGGATGGTCGACCAGAAGCTCGTCGCCGCCGGCGACTGGGCCGAGATGACCCGCCGCACCGCCGAGGCCGTGGCCGTCGCCACAGATCTTCCCGAAGGAGCATGAAGATGACCAACCCCTCGCTGTCCGTCCGCCCCGCCGACGAGTGCCGGTACGACGTCGTCGCGCTCGGCGAGGTCATGCTCCGCCTCGACCCGGGCGAGCGCCGCGTGCGCAACGCGCGCCGCTTCGACGTCTGGGAGGGCGGCGGCGAGTACAACGTCGCCCGCGGCCTGCGCCGGTGCTTCGGCCTGCGCGGCGCGATCGTCACGGCGCTCGCGAACAACGACGTCGGCCGGCTCGTCGAGGACCTCATGCTCACCGGCGGCCTCGACACGTCGTGGGTGCGGTGGCACGACTTCGACGGCATCGGCCGGGAGGTCCGCAACGGCCTGAACTTCACCGAGCGCGGCTTCGGTGTGCGCGGCGCCCTCGGTGTGAGCGACCGCGGCCACACCGCGATCTCGCGGATGCGGCCCGACGACGTGGACTGGGACGCCCTGTTCGGCGCGGGCGTGCGGTGGCTGCACACGGGCGGGATCTTCGCGGCGCTGTCGGAATCGACCGCGGACGTGGCCGAGGCCGCGATGGCGGCCGCGCGGCGGCACGGCACGATCGTGTCCTACGACCTCAACTACCGGCCCTCGCTCTGGAAGGGCATCGGCGGGGTGGAGCGGGCGCGCGAGGTCAACCGCAGGCTGGCCCGGCACGTCGACGTGATGATCGGCAACGAGGAGGACTTCACGGCCTCGCTCGGCTTCGAGGTGGAGGGCGTGTCCGAGGACCTGACCGACCTGGACACCGGCGCCTTCCGGGCGATGATCGAGGCCGCGTCCGCCGAGTACGACAACTTCCAGGTGATCGCGACGACGCTGCGCGGCGTGCAGACCGCGTCGGTCAACGACTGGGGCGCGATCGCGTGGTCGCGCGCGGAGGGCTTCGCCGAGGCGACGCACCGGGCGGACCTGGAGATCCTCGACCGCGTCGGCGGCGGCGACTCGTTCGCCTCGGGCCTGGCGTACGGGCTCATGGAGCTGGGCTCGCTGGCGGAGGCCGTGGAGTACGGCGCTGCCCACGGCGCCCTCGCGATGACGACCCCGGGCGACACGACGACGGCGACGCTGGCCGAGGTGGCCAAGCTGGCGGGCGGGGGCGGCGCGCGGGTCGACCGCTGACCCTGTCGCCGAACCGCACCCGGTCCCAGGTCCGGTTCGGCGCCGGAGTCAGCCCGGGGATCTGGACAGCAGGACCGCGGCCACGACCGCGCCGACTACCAGCAGTGCCGCCGCCACCGCGCCGGCGATCTTCCACGCCGACCACGGTCGCTCGCCGATGACCTCGCTGGTACGGGCGTTGATCAGGACCTGGTACGCCTTCCCGCCGTACAGGTATGTCGCGATCCAGACCGGTAGGAGCAGCAGCTTGAAGGTGACGGCGGAGTACCGCGTGTCCATGTGGTGCACGCGCTGCTCGTCGCCGCCGATGTCCTCCTCGCAGTCGTCCTTGATCACGCCCGCCATCTTCTGCTTCGCGATCTCGAGGCCGGCCTCGGGTTCGACGTCGTACCGCAGCGTCTCGTGCCCGGCGAGGAAGTCCGGCCGGTACGGCTCGGCGTCGGCGAGCGGCCACGGATCGAGCTTGGCCAGATGCTGCGGCATGACGCGGCGGGTCCCGGCGATCAGGACGTCGTCGAAGAACCGCGCGACCCGACCGCTCGCGTGGTACCAGCGGGTCCGGCGTTCCTGCCGGGTCGTGGTGCGGCCCTCGGAGTCCGTGCTGGTGACGGTCTCCCAGTAGTGTTCGCCGCGCTGGCCGGCGTAGTCGGTGGTGGTCTGTGCGTCGTAGGTCCAGTGGGGCAGGTAGACGCTGTGCGCCCGCTCGACGGCGGTCACCTTCTTCAGGGCCGACGGCGCGAACCAGCGCGTGCGCGCCCAGCGCCGCAGCGCCGTCGTCATCGACGGGCGGTCCACGGCGAACGGCAGGACCGCCTCGGGCGTGACGAGGCCGAGCCCCTTGACCTCCGCGACCATCGCCGAGCCGCAGAACCCGCAGTCCTGCGACAGCTTGTCGCTCGTCGTGACCGCACCGCAGGTGCCGCACTCGTAGTCATGGGAGTCGGGCGGGAGCTCGCGGCCCGACGCCAGGAGCGTCGCGAAGTCGTGCTCGCGCACGACGCGGTCCGTGGCCGCGACCTCCTGCGTGTGCCCGCAGTAGGGGCACGTCAGCGCGCCCGTTCCGGCCGCGTACCGGACGCTCGCCCCGCACTGCGCGCACGGGTAGTCCCGGTGGGCCGCCGCCGAGGAGTTCGTGGTCTCCGTCATGTGCGCCGAGCCCTCAGCCCTGGCCCGGCAGCGGCGGGGGAGTGGCGCGCAGGTGGCGGGCGACGTCGGGCACCTCGGATGCCGCGACCCAGCCCGGCATGCCGTCCCGCCACACGAGCGTGCCGGGCGTGAGCGCGCCGGAGGACGCCTGGGCGGCCAGGCCGGCGTCGTCGAACGGGCCGGTCTGCCGCCCGTTCGATCCGAGGAACCACTGTGCGCCGCCCGGCAGGGGCGGCGGCGTGGTGGCCGGCTGCGCGAGAGCGGGCTGTGCGGCGGGCGCCGTCGCACCGGCGACGATGTTCCCGGTGGCCTGCCCGAGCCCCATGCCGACGACGGCGGCGGCTCCGCCACCCGGGTTCTCGGCGGCGGCCTCCAGGGCCTCGGCGGCCTGGAACTTCGTGTAGCGGTCGAGATCGCCGACGATCCCCATCGACGTGCGCTTGTCGAGCTTCTCCTCGACCTCGGGCGGCAGCGAGATGTTCTCGATCACGAACTTCGGGACCGAGATGCCGAGCTCCGGTCCGAGCTCGCCGGACAGCGTGGCGGCGAGCCGGTCGCCGAGCTCGCCCTGATGGGCCGCGAGATCCAGGACGGGGACGCCCGCCGTCGCCAGGGCGGTGCCGAGGCGGCTGACGACGTTCTGCCGCAGGTACTCGTGCACCTCGTCGGTGCGGAACTGCGGATCGGTGCCGACGAGTTCGCGGAGCAGCAGCGCGGGATCCGTCACGCGGGCGGTGAACGCGCCGAACGCGCGCAGCCGCACGGCGCCGAACTCGGCGTCGCGCACGATCACCGGGTTCTTGGTGCCCCACTTGAGGTCCGTGAACTGCCGCGTGCTGACGAAGTACACCTCGGCCTTGAACGGGGACTCGAACCCGTGCTTCCAGCCCTTGAGCGTGCTGAGGATCGGCAGGTTCGCGGTCTGCAGCGTGTACATCCCGGGACCGAAGACGTCGGCGATCTGTCCCTCGTTGACGAACACCGCGGTCTGCGACTCCCGGACCGTGAGACGCGCCCCGTTCTTGATCTCGTTGTCGTGCCGCGGGAAGCGCCACACGATCGTGTCGCGCGAGTCGTCGGTCCATTCGACGATGTCGATGAACTCGTCCTTGAATCTGTCCAGCAGGGACATCCGGGTGTTCCTCTCTGCGCCGGGGTGGGCCGCCGTCCATCCAACAGACACTCGCCGCTCACGGCAAGGAAATGAATCCGCCGGGGCCCGTGTGGTCGGCCGGATGTCGCGAAGACGGTCGCCCGGGCGGCCGACCATCCGGCATCCGGCCGACCGAAAACGCGCCGGAACAATCGGCACGGCCGGGGCGTTGTGCTCAGGCCGCCGACCAGAGGAGTCCCGTGCCCCGGACCGCCGTGCCGCAAGACCCGCAGACCGCCCAGGCCACCCAGATCGCCGTCGAACAGGACCACGTCAGCGGCATGTACGCGCTGCTCGACGAGCAGGCCGCGACCGCTCGGCGGGACCTGGCCCGTGTGCTGCGTGGGCGCCCGTCCGATCCCGTCGAGGCGACCGAGCGCGAGATCACGGCCTCCCGCCTGCGTGCCCGCATCCATGCCCTCGAGTCCGCCGCCCACGCCCTGTGCTTCGGCCGGATCGACCGCGGAGACGGCACGTGGGTGCACGTCGGGCGCATCGGCCTGCGGTCCGGCGCCACCGACGAGCCGCGCCTGGTCGACTGGCGGGCCGACGCCGCCCGGCCCTTCTACGCCGCCACCGCGCTCGCTCCCGAGGGGCTGCGCCGGCGCCGTCACCTCAAGACCGACGGCCGTGCCGTCACCGAGGTCAGCGACGAGATCCTGGACGGCTCGGAGCCCGGCCCCGACGACGTCGTCGGCGACGGGCCGCTCGTCGAGGCGCTCAGCGCCCGGCGCACCGGGCACATGCGCGCCGCGGTGTCCACGCTGCAGTCCGAGCAGGACCGGATCGTCCGCTCCCCGCACCGCGGGGTCACCGTCGTGCAGGGCGGCCCCGGCACGGGCAAGACGGTCGTCGCCCTGCACCGCGCGGCCTACGTGCTGTACGCGCACGAGCGTGCCGCCGCCGAGGGTGTCCTCGTGCTCGGGCCGAACCCGCGATTCCTCGAGTACATCTCGCACGTGCTGCCCTCGTTGGGGGAGAACGACGTGGTGCTGGCGACGTGCGCCACCCTGACCGGGCGGGATGTCGCCCCGGCGGCCGACGACGTGGCGCGGGCCAAGGGCGAGTCGGGGATGGCCGTCGCGCTGGCGGACGCGGTCCGGCGCCGGCAGGCTCCTCCCGGTCCGCTGCGTACGCCCGGCGATCTGCCCGACCTGTCCGCCGACGACGTCGCGGCCGCGCGGGCGCAGGCCGTCGGCGGCGGTCTGGCGCACAACCCGGCGCGCGAGGTGTTCAAGGAGCATGTCGTCGACATGCTCACGGATGCCCTCGAACGGGAGGCGGCGGGCGCCCTGGAGCGGGTCGACGAGGAGGTCGCCGCCGTCATGGGTCGCGACGTCGCGTCGCTGGACCGGACCGTGTCCGCCGACCTGGCGAATCTGGGGTACGACGGCGTCGTGGGTGACGCGCACGACGACTTCGACCCCGACGCCGTGCGCGCCGAGCTCACCGCCGACCGCGGCCTCGACCGTGCCCTGGACGCGGTGTGGCCGCGGCTGGACGCCGAGGACGTGGTGCGGGAGGTGCTCGGCGTACCGTCCGGCGGGGCGGGCGCGGATCAGGCGGCGACCCGCGACGGCGGGGTGGTGGCCGGCCGCTGGACGGAGGCGGACGTGCCTCTGCTCGACGAGGCGTCGGCACTGGTGGACGGCCTTCCGGCGCGGACGTTCGGGCATGTGGTGGTCGACGAGGCGCAGGAGATCACGCCCATGCAGTGGCGCATGGTGGCGCGCCGGTGTCCCTCCCGGTCGATGACGGTGGTGGGCGATTTCGCCCAGGCGGGACAGGTCTCGACGGTGCGGAACTGGGACGAGGCGCTGGCGGACATCGCCGACGGGCGCACGCAGACCTGGACGCTCACGGTCTCCTACCGCACGACGGCGGAGATCCTCGGGGCGACGCGGGACCTGCTCGCGCGCATCGCGCCGGAGCAGCGGCTGAGCACGGCGGTGCGGCACGGCGAGGAGCCGCGCACGGTCCTCGTTCCCGTTCCGGCGAGCGTCGCGGGGACGAGCCCCGCCGGGCCGGGCACCGCCGGCCCGGGTGACGCCGGTGCCGTCGCGGCGGCCGTCGGCCGGATCGTGTCCGACGACGCCGCGGCGTACCCCGGCGCCCAGGTCGCCGTCCTGTGCGTCGAGAGGCGCGTCGACGATCTGACGGGAGCCGTCGCGGGGGCCGCGCAGGTCCTGCCGGCGTCGGCGGCGCGAGGGCTGGAGTTCGATGCCGTCGTGGTCGTCGCGCCGGACGAGATCGTCGCGGCGCGGGCCGGCGGGGAGCGCGATCTGTACGTCGCGCTGACGCGCCCGACGCACCGCCTGATCGTGGTCGAGAAGTCCGCCGGAAAGACTCCTCGGTAAACGCGTTTCACGAGGTCAACCGGCCTTTTCACGGCTGTGATAAGCGGTTTTCCACAGATCACGATCTGAGCGCGCGATGTGGTCCCGGCCGTCCTACTCTCGGGTCAATCGGCTGGCCGTTGGGCACATTCACGGGTGCCATGTCAAGGGGGCGCGGCCGGGAACGCAGAATTCGCCGTCAGTGTCGTTCTCAGGGGGAGACGAATGACCACACAGGCAGTTGTCCTGGAGCCGTTCGGCACCGGGACGAGGTCCGTTCGCACCGATACCAATACCGCCACCGATTTCCGCACCGCCGCCCGCACCCGCGCCCGCACCCTGTGGCGCTGGGCCGCCGGGTTCGCAGCGCTCGCGATCATGACGGCCCTGCTGGTCGGCTGGGTGGGCCAGGCCAGGGCCGCCACCACCGATCGCCTCGCCGTCCTGAACGCACGGATCGACGAGCGCGTGAGCGCCGGCCGGGCGATGTCGGAACGGCTCGCCACGGTGATCGTGGTGGCACGGAACGTCCAGGCGAACTCGGCCGGGGCCGATCCCGACGCTCGCGCCGCGCTCGACGCGGCGATCCGCTCCGCGGAAGGCATCGTCGGGCAGCGGGTCACGACGCAGGCGCCGGCGACGGTGCCCCAGGCCGAGATGCTGGTGGAACAGGCCACGCTCATGGCGGACGCGCTCGCGCTGACCACCATGGACCTGCGGACCGCCGTCGACCGCGTCCGCGTCAGCCGCGGCGACCTCCGGCCGGAGGTGTCGTACTCGTCGGCCGGCCCGGAGGACGCCGGCCGGAACGACACGGGCATCCCCGTGGCCGTTGCGCGACCGTGACCGGGTAGGTGCAACGCCCTCTGCGGCCGAGACACAGACGGTACGGGACCGTGACAGGTTCGTGCTGGTGAGGCCGCTGCCGCCGTCCGGACACCGGGTCCCGTGCCCAGCACCTCCGGACGAGAGGAAGCGCCATGACCAGCACCACCCGCCGCCGGACCGCCACGTTCGCCACGATCGCCGTCGTCGTCCTGTCCCTGACTGCTTGCGGCAGTGACGGCGCGCTCCAGAGCGCCGACGACGCCGCCGGGCAGATGTACTCCGAGGGCATGGCGGAGGGGATCGCGCCCGGCGACCCGCGTGCCGCGCCCGTGGAGCCCCAGGAATCCCGGGAGGAGTACGACGACGCCCTCGAGCAGCCGTTCCAGAAGGTCGCCACGAGCCCGCTGTCGACGTTCTCCGCCGACGTGGACACGGCGTCGTACAGCAACCTGCGCCGACAGATCACGCAGGGGCAGACGCCGGAGGGCGTGCGTATCGAGGAACTCGTCAACTACTTCGACTACGACCACCCGGCGCCCGGCCCGGACGACGACGCCCCGTTCGCGGTGACGACCGAGGTGGCCGACGCGCCATGGGCGCCCGGGCACCACCTGGCGATGATCGGCGTGCAGGCCACGGAGGCCGTGCCGACGCACGAGGGCAACAACATCGTGTTCCTGCTGGACGTGTCCGGCTCGATGGACGAGCCGAACAAGCTCCCGCTGCTGGCCGAGTCGTTCTCGCTGCTCGCGTCGAACCTCGGACCGGACGACGTCGTCTCGATCGTCACCTACGCGGGCGACAACCGGGTGCTGCTCGACTCCGTTCCCGGGTCCGAGCAGGGCGTCATCACCGACGCGCTCGAGTCGCTGTCCGCGGGCGGCTCCACCGGAGGCGCCGCCGGCCTGGAGACCGCCTACGAGCTGGCGGAGAAGAACTTCATCGACGGCGGCAACAACCGCGTGATCCTCGCGACCGACGGCGACTTCAACGTGGGGCCGTCGTCGCCGGAGCAGATCACGGAGCAGATCGAGGAGGCCCGCGAGTCCGGCGTCTACATCTCGGTGCTCGGCTTCGGGATGCACAACCTCAAGGACAACACGATGGAGGCGATCGCCGACCACGGGAACGGCAACTACGCCTACATCGACACCATCGACGAGGCCCGCAAGGTGCTCGTGGACGAGTTCGACTCGACGATGTTCGTGGTTGCCCAGGACCTCAAGTTGCAGGTCGAGCTCAACCCGGCGGTGGTCTCCGAGTACCGGCTGATCGGCTACGACAACCGCCGCCTGGAGGACGAGGAGTTCGACGACGACACCAAGGACGCCGGCGACGTCGGCGCCGGCCACTCGGTGACCGCCTTCTACGAGATCGTCCCCGCCTCCGGGGAGACCGTCGACGACGACCTGAAGTACCAGGACTCACGCGCGTCCGGCTCCGACGACTTCATGACGGTGCACGTGCGCTGGAAGGAACCGGGGGAGTCGAGCAGCACCGAACGGGAGTACCCGGTGAGGGCCGACGTGCTCACGGGCACACCGTCGACGGACTTCCGGTTCGCGTCGGCCGTGGTCGAGGCGGGGCTCATCGCCCGCGGCTCCGATCACGCGGGCGACGCGAGCCTGGAGTCCGCTCGGTCCCGCGCCGCCATGGCCCTGGGCGCCGACCCCTACGGCCTCCGGGGCGAGTTCGTCGCGCTGCTGGACATGTACCGCGAACTGGCCGCGTGAGCGACCCGGCACCGCCCGGCGCCCCGCCGCGAGCCGGCCACCTGGGAGCGGGCCGGCTCACGGCGGGACGGTGACGGCAGTCAGCGGGTGGCGGCCGGGTTCGCCGGGGCGCCCAGGACGTGACGCGTGAGGGCGTCCAGGACGGTGATGCCGTCGGCCGACAGGACCGACTCCAGGTGACCCTGGACCGACGCGACGCCGGGGCCACGCAGGGCCGTGAGCACGCCGTTCGCGTCGGCGGACGGTTCGAGGGCAAGCCGGGCCACGGGGTTGTCGGCGTCCGCGGCGTCGAGGGTGGTGAGCCGCGCCCCGAAGGTGTTGTAGTAGCCGACGGCGGCCGTGGTGCCGAACACGTCGGCCTCCAGCCGCACCCCTTGACGCGGCGCGGGCAGCGCGCGGATCGGGAAGCCCGCCAGCCCGGCGAGCACCTGATGGCTGAGGCAGACCGCGAGCAGCGGACGGCCCGCCGTCACACGCTCGTGGATCCGCCGGGCGATGGCGGCGATGCGCGGGTCCTCCCGGTCGCGCGGGTCGCCCGGCCCCGGGCCGAGAACCACCAGATCGTCCGCGAGCACGTCGTCCACGGCGTCCCACCGGATCACGCGGGCGTTCATGCCGAGGTGGCGGAGCTGGTGGGCGAGCATCGTCGTGAACTGGTCCTCGTGATCGACGACGAGGACGCTCCGCCCGGTCGGCCACGAGGGCTCGGGCGCGTCCGGGTCCGCGGTCGTCGCGGTGGTCGTCGCGGTGGTCGTCGTGGTGGGCGCGGCCTCCTGCGGCTGGACCCAGAAGCCGGCGAGCTGGCGGTTGCGCGCGATGAGCGCCTCGGCGACACCCGGCTGGGCGTTCAGGTCGATGACGGCGTCGGGCCCGGCCCCGCGCGGCACCAGCCCGAGCGAGGCGAGCACGCCCGCCGCCTTGGCCCGGGTCTCCTCGACCTCGTGCTCGGGGACCGAGTGCCGCACCAGGGTCGCGCCGGCCGGGACCGACACCCGTCCGTCGTCGTGCAGATAGGCCGTGCGGATGAGGATCGGGGCGTCGAGCGAGTAGGCCCGGGGACCGGCCTCGGGGCGCTCGCCCGGGCCATGGCCGGCGTCGTCGGCACGGCGGTCCGGGTCGCTGCCGACGTCCCCGGGCTCGAACAAGGCGAGGAAACCCGAGTAGTAGCCGCGCGGGCGGGTCTCGTGGCGGGCGATGACCGTGCACGCGTTCTCCATGGGCGACCCGGTCACCGTGGGCGCGAACATCGTCAGGCGCAGTGCCTCGCGCGGGTCGAGGGTGGTGCGGCCCTCCAGCAGGTACTCGGTGTGGCTGAGGCGGGCCATCTGCTTGAGATACGGCCCGACGATGC
The DNA here is from genome assembly GCF_014892515.1 of Myceligenerans pegani. Lineage (GTDB taxonomy): Bacteria > Actinomycetota > Actinomycetes > Actinomycetales > Cellulomonadaceae > Myceligenerans > Myceligenerans pegani. The sequence goes on along the minus strand of NZ_JADBGR010000101.1, from coordinate 18,632 downwards.
GCCCGCCGCCGGGACACAGCGCGCTCATCATCTTCATCTCCTCGTCGACCACCATGAAGAGCTCCTCGTTCTCCTTGGTGTCCCGCAGGAACTCGAGGACGCCGTCGCGCGTGGGGCCGGTCACGGGGTGGCGGTAGGTGCCGCTGATCGGATTCATGCGTGCCACACCGTCCCGCACGGTCAGGTGCCGCTCGGGGGTGGCGCCCGCGAGGGACAGCGTCCCCCCGGCCGGGTCCGCGGGCATGGGCCGGGCCCCGCCGGTCGCGGGTGCCGGGGCGTGCACCGCGAACGTCCAGTACGAGCCGACCTCATGGGTGATCAGAGCGCGGAACCACGAGGTCAGCGCGGGGACCGGCGCCGCGCCGGTACGGGCCTCGAACCGTCGCATCACGACGAAGTTGGCGCCCGCGCCCTGCCCGATCTCGTCGTCGATCACGCGGCGCACGATGCCCGCGTACTCGTCGTCGGGGATGTCGAAACCGAGCGGTTCGGCGGCGACGGACTCGGGAGGAAGGGCGGCGACGGCGTCGGGCAGGGGAACCCGCTCCGACTCGCGCACGACGAGGCAGCGCAGCGGCGCGCCGTCGTCGTGCACGGTGAACCCGCGCTCGCGGGCCTGGCGGAACGGGACGACGGCGAGCACGGGCGCGCCGTCCAGGGGGATGTCGCCCAGGAGATCGGCGTCGGCCACCTCGCCGACGAGGACCTCGACCTCGGCGACGCCGTGGCGGCGCAGGAGCGCGAACGGGAGCGAGCCGTCCGAGGCGAGGACGCGATCGAGCAGGGGATGCCGGGTCGTGGCGGAGGTGGCGGGACGGTGAGTGCGGGACATGCGGGGCCTCTCGGTCTCGGGATGCCCGCCCCGGACCGGGAGTCTCGTGGGAACACGAAACGACCGCCCCGGAGCGAGGCGGTCGTGGACGTGCGTGATGCGTCGCGAGCCCGCCTAGTCGGCGGGCCACCAGTCAAGGCAGGTCAGGTGCGACGTCATGGCCGGAACGCTAGCCGCGCGCGAGGTGGGCTGTCCACCGGGAGTCCGGTGGGCGAGACGGTCAGAGTTCGGGTCACACGCACGGCCACCAGCACACAGCCCAGCACGATCAGGCTGCGAAGCGATCCTCACAGTCAGAGATCGTCCGGCGTGAGCGGGCGGACACCGTCGGTCGTGGCGAGGAAGAAGCCGGCGACGCCGATCCCCACCTCCGCGGCCGAGGCGTGCAGCGCCGCGTGCCAGGCCCGGTCCGAGTCCCGCACGGCCTCGGCGCCCGGGCGCTCCAGCACGAGGACGGTGCTCGCCCGCGTGATCGCGCCCAGGACAGCGGCCCAGACATAGCCGAGCCGTGCGACGAACGGCAGCCCGGGATCGGCGGCCAGGCCGTGGAACGGGACGACGGCGGGCAGCATCCGGCGCTCGGAATCGAGCATCGCGAGCCAGAGCGACCGCTCGCGGGGGCGGACGCCGTGGTGGAGGAACTCGGCGAGCGCGAGGAGCGACTCGTCGTCGGCGAGTCGTTGTCCGGGCCTGATAGTGGTGATCGGTGCCATGTCATCCAGTATGGATCGGAATCGCGGCCGCTGATCGTGTTTGTCCACAGGCAGTGTCTCCGCTGGTCATGCCTGTGTCCGTATTGCCAATCGTGTCTTTGACGCCGGAGATGCCGGAGTGTGTCGTAGCCTCATGTCATGGCGAAAGAGACCCCGTATCAGCCTGGCCGGAAAGTTTTGACCTGCTGGTTCGCCGGTCTTGCCACGCTGGACGTGATCCACCGTGCGGCCCGGCCCGAGCGCGATCAGAAGGTGACCGCCACTCGCCAGGATGTCGCCGCCGGCGGCCCGGCGGCGAACGCGGCGGTCACGGCCGCCGCGCTGGGCGTCCGAGCGGTGCTGGTCACCGCGCTCGGCACCAGCGCCGTGGGCAAGGCCGCGCGGGCGGACCTGGAGCGGCACGGGGTGGAGGTGCACGACGTCGCGCGGGCGGACCACGATCTGGCGGTCTCCGCGGTGCTGGTCGACGACGACACGGGCGAGCGCTCCGTCGTCTCCGCCGACGGCGCCCTCACGCGGGTCGCCGGGCCCGGTACGGAGGAACTGTCCGGTCTTCCGGCGCCCGACGTCGTCCTGCTCGACGGCCATCATCCTGACATCGCGCGCAGCGTGCTGGCGTACGCGCGGACGCTGCGGCCCCGCCCCCCGATCGTGCTCGACGCGGGGAGGTGGCGACCGGTCTTCGCCGATCTGCTGCCCGAGGCCGACGTCGTCGCGTGCTCGGCGGCCTTCCACGTCCCCGACGGGAAGGAGGACTGGTACGCCGGACTGCGTGGGGCGACGGTGGTGACGCACGGCGCGGCACCGGTCGACTGGTGGTCCAAGGACGCGGGCGGGACCGTGGACGTGCCGGAGGTGCGTGCCGTGGACACTCTCGGCGCGGGCGACGCCTTCCACGGCGCGCTCACGGTCGCGCTGGCCCGGGGCGCGGAGCTTCCGGACGCGTGCGCCGAGGCGGTGCGCGTGGCCTCGCTGCGGGTGCAGTACCTGGGGCCGCGCGGATGGTTGACGCGCCTCGACCGGGAGCCGGGGACGGGCGGCATGCGCGAGGCGGTCACGGTCCCGGCTCCCGCAAGGCCCGCCGCCACGGCTCTCGCGGAGCCGGTGGGCGCGGCTCGCGCGGAGGCCGGGGTCCCGGCTCCGGGTGAGCCCGCGGTGACGATCCCCGCCGACCTCGTCGAGCGGGCGCGTCACCTCGCCGACGATCCCGCGCGCGAGGGCCGTGCCGTCCTGGGTCTCACCGGTCCGCCCGGGGCCGGGAAGTCGACACTCGCCGCAGGGCTCGCCGCTGCGCTGGGGCCGGATCTCGCCGTGGTGGTCGGGATGGACGGGTTCCACCTCGCGAACACCGTGCTGGAGGCGCGTGGGATCCGCGACCGCAAGGGCGCCATCGACACCTTCGACGACGCCGGCTACGCCGAGCTGATCGCACGCATCGCCGCGGCGCATCCGCACGGCGGCCCGGTCGTCGCCCCGGAGTTCCGGCGTGAGATCGAGGAACCGATCGCGGGTGCCGTCGTCGTTCCTCCCGAGGTGCCGCTCGTGATCACGGAGGGGAACTATCTGCTGGCGGAATCGGGACGATGGCCGCGCGCTCGTGAGCACATGACCGAGGTCTGGTACGTCGATCTGCCCGACGACGTCCGGCTGGAGCGCCTGACCGCCCGGCATCACGCGCACGGGAAGACGCCCGAGGCGGCCCGCGCCTGGGCGCACGGCTCCGACCAGCACAACGCCGAGGTCGTGGCGGCGACGCGGGACCGTGCCGACCTGCACGTGGCCCTCGGGTGACGCCCTGCCCGGGGCGATCGAACGCCCCGGGCACGGGCTCCGCGGTCACAGGGTCGCCGCGGCGAGGGCCTCCTCCTGTCCGCCCAGCGTGATCTCGATGCGGTCCATGTCCGTCACGGGCACTGCCGACGAGGCGTCCAGGCCCGTCGTCGTGCCGCCGGACCACGTCCACGTCGCCGCGACGGTGCGCGCGCCGTCACGCCCGACCAGCACCAGCTCGTACTCGATCGGCTCCTGCGGCGCGTCGTACCCGCCGGGTGCCTGGTCCTGTCCGGGCCGGGGAGGGTAGTGGCAGGACCACTGGAACTTCGTTCCCCAGTCCGTGGGCGTGACGACCACCCGGGCGCGCATGTCCGCCTCGCCCACGGGGAGCAGCTCGACGGTCCGGGCGTTCGCGGCGGTGACCGGCGGTGTCGTGTCTGCGCCGCCCGGCGTCCCGAGCGGGCCGACGCCCGTCAGGACGGACCCGCCGACCGCCCCCGCGACCACGAGGACCGATGCGGCCACCGCGGTCAGTGCTCGCCGCCGGAAGCGCGACCGGCGCGCCGCGCGGGCCAGGCTCGCGAGCGGGACGACGGTCGCGGGGCCGCCGTCATGGCCGGCGTCGTGAGCCGCAGTCGGGAAGCCGTCGGACGGAGCCGTGGCGCCGGGTGCCTCCGTGCCGAGCGCTTCCGCCTGCGCGGCGGGCACGGTGCCCAGGAGTCCCGGCATACCGGCGAGCTCGGCCACCGCGGTGCGGCACATGTCGCACTCGGCCAGATGGCGCTCGTAGGCGTGCCTGTCACTCGGGCTCAGGGCACCGAGCACGTAGGCCGCGTCCCACTCGGCGTAGCGGTCGCCCCCGTTCCTCTCCGGCCCCGGCATCATGACGTGACTCCCTTCTCCTGCAGTGTCAGGCGTAGCGCGCGCAACCCGTAGTGCAGGCGTGATTTCACCGTCCCGGGCGGGATGCCCAGCTCGGTGGCGAGCTCGGCCACCGAGCGGCCGCCGTAGTACGCGCCCACGACGACCGCCCGATGGTCCGGTGAGAGCGACAGCAGGGCGTCGGCGACGAGCCACGAGTCGAGCACCGCCTGGGTCCTGTCGCGCTCCTCACGATCGGGCAGGTGACCGGTGGCGTGCTCGCGGGTGCGGCGCGCGCTGCGCAGGTGGTCGACGACGAGGTTCCGCGCGACCGTGAACAACCAGGCGCGTACCGACTCCTCGGAGCGTTCGAGTACCTCCGGGTGCCGCCACGCGCGCAGCAGCGTCTCCTGCACGACGTCGCGTGCCTCCTCCTCGTCACCCGTGCGGCGCACGACATACCGGTACAGCGCGTCGGCATGCGAGTCGTGCACCGCCTCGAGGAGCTCGTCCTCCGCACCCACGGGCTCATCCTCTCCCGGTCACGGTCCCGTTGTCCGCCGGACGTCCTACCGCTCGGACTCGAGCTGCAGCGAGAACTCGATGCTGCCCTCGTCCTCCACCGACACGAACCCGAGATCCGGGGCCTCGACGCCGAAATCGGCGAACGTGATCGGCACGCTTCCGATGACCTGGACGGGGCCGCCGCCGGCCGCGTCTCCCGCGACCTCCGCCTCGACGGTGGCCGGCTGGGTGACGCCGTGGATCGTAAGGTCGCCCGTCAGCTCGACCGCCGTGGCGCCGGGCTCGAGCTCGGCCGGGGCGGTCAGCTCGAAGAGCGCCGTGGGATAGGTGCCGACCTCCATCGCCTGGTCCCGGAAGTACTCGTCGCGACGGGCCTCGTCGGTCGCCACGCTGGCCATGTCGACCTCGATGCCGGCGGCCGTGATCGCGCCGTCCGCGACCGTCACGTCGCCGGTGACCTCCTCCGTGCGACCCGTGACCGTCACGTCGGCGCCCTGCAGAACCTCGTCGACGCGGTAGCCGGCGAACGACCCGTCGCCCACCGTCCACGTGCCCTCGACGGCCTCGGTGTCCGAGAGTGCTTCCATCGACGCCTCGAGCGTCGGCTCGTCGTCCGCCGCCTCGCTCGCCCAGTCCGCGTACAGGCCGGGTCCGTAGATCCCCGCCACCACACCGACCGCGACCACAGCCGCTCCGACGCCGATCGCCACCTTCGTCCCTGTGCGCACGCTCGCCCCTCTCGTTCGCGGGCCGGCCCGATGCCGCCCTCTGCCCCTGACTACGGGTGAGGGGGCGTGGCGGTTCAATGGTCAGCCGAGTTCGAGGCAGGTCACTTTCCAGGTGCCCCGCCTTCCCTCCAGCCGGACGGCCGCGGCGCGCACCCGTTCGCCGTCGTGCAGCACGACCGTGGCCTCGGCCGACGCCGTGCCGAGCCGGACGAGGCGCACCCGGCGGACGCCGACCCGCGGCGCGACGGGTCGCGGCCGGCCGGCCCGTGTGCCGCTCAGGAGGCGCTCGCGTGCCACGAGCTGGTCGTAGACCTGCGCGGTGGTCCAGCGTGCGAGCTGGCTGGCGGGGCGTTCACCGCGGAGCACCTCGATGGCGGCCCGGGCGACGCGGCAGACGAGCGCGGTGGGGTCGGGCAGCTCCGGCTGCGGCTCCGGTTCGCGGTGCTCGTCGATCTGGCTCAGCAGCTCGGTCGCGCGCGCGATGCTCGGGTCGGAACCGCCGAGCTGGATCTTGCGCAGGCTGCGCCGGGGTTCCTGGGCGGCGGGCCGGCCGGCCCGGCCCGGCTGGGGCACACCGCGGGTGCGTATCGGCTTCGTCGGCTCGGTGACCGCTGTCATCGTCGGGCTCCCACGGGTCGCGCGTCCGGTGCGTGCAGCACCGTTCCGGGCCGGATGAGGTCGGGGTCGGGGCCGATCGCCTCGCGGTTCGCGGCGTGCCACGCGGCCACCTCGCGCGCCACACGAGCCGCCGGCAGCGCGCCCGCGCCGGGCGACGCCCCGCCCGGCCGAAGGTGTTCGGCGGCGATCGACCAGAGCGTGTCGCCTCGCTCCACGACGACCGGAACATCGGTGTCCCGCGGGGCTCCGGCGCGCGCCTTCCGGTCGACCTGGCGCGTGCGCTCGGGATCCCTGGACCGATCGGATCCGTGGGTGGCGGATCCGTGGGTGGCGGATCCGTCGTCGCCGCGCCGACTGGTCGTCGGGCCACCGGCACTCTCGCCCCCGGTACCGGACGCCAGCGCACTCGGCCCGGCCAGGTCTGCCGCATCCGCACCGCTGTCGCTGCCGATGACGCCGCCGGCCGAGGCGTCCGGCGTCGGCTGCCAGCCGAGATCGAGCACCACGCCGGACGGTGCGTCCCCGTCCCGCTCCGTACCCGCGGCCGGTGACGCGAACGCACTCGGCGCCGCGATCGCGACGCCCACGCCCGCCGTCACGACCACACCGGCCATCCGGCGCACGATGCGCGGTGCGCAGCGGGCGAGGAACGCTCGCCCGGCGTGCCAGTCCCGGCCGGCGCAGCGGATCACCGCGTACAGCAGACCGACGACGGCGCCCAGCGCGATCCATGCCGCGCAGACCGTGGCTCCGGCCTCGATCGACAGCTCGACGACCCGGTCGACCGTGCCCGCCCCCTCGTGCCACAGCCGCATCGTGCGTGTCGCCAGCAGGATCGCCGCAGCCGCCGCCCCGAGCGCGATGGTCGCGAGCGCGATCGGATTCGGACCCGACCGCGCATCTATCTCTGTCACCGCCATGAAGAACCCCCTGTCGCCCTGAGAACGGGTCAACGCCTGAATCTACGTCTCATGAGTGCCTTTTGATGCTGTTATTAAACATCGGATCGCGACTGTCGTCCACCGATGGGCGGAGGGGCTGTGGATGATGGAGAGTAGGTCCGTGGACACATCGGATGCTCGCTGGTCAGATCTCGCCGCGGACCTCGACGCCCTCGCCGATGCGCAGGACGCCGCCGAATCGGATGCCATGGTCGCGGAGCTGACCCGCGCGGAACACGCGACGATCGATCTCGCGGACCGCCTCCGGGCCGCGACGGGTGCACCGGTCGTCCTCGACCTCCCGGACGGCGAACCGGTGCGGGGAGCGGTCCGGGAGGTGGCGGAGGCGTGGCTCGTCCTGGACGGCGTGACGCGGGCCCCGGAGCGGCACCTGGTGCCGCTGGCTGCGATCGACGGCGTCTCAGGGCTGGAGTCCGGCTCGGCCCCGGCTGCCCGGCGAGAGCTCGGGATCACGACCCTGCTCCGAGACCTGCAGCGGGACCGGCGTACCGTGCTCGTCCGGACTCGCGGGAACGTGTACCGAGGCCGCGTCGCCCGGGTGGGTGCCGATCACCTCGACCTGGACACCCTCGACGGGAACCGCGGCAGGAGGCGGGTGGTGCCGTTCTCCGCCCTCCTGTGCGTGAGCCACGCCCCGCCCGGAATGGCTTCCTGACTCCGAGGAGGGAACCCTCGCGCGCGCAGAACCTCGTGCGAACGGGACCCTGACGCGAGCGGGGCCGGGCGCGGACGGGCCAGGTACGAACCGGACCCGGGTACGACGAGAGGCGGCCCATCCCGGATCGGATGGGCCGCCTCATCGGTTCGTGCTGCTGGCTGTGAGGTTCAGCCCTCGCCGGCCTTGAGACGCTCACGGCTCTTGGCGTACTGCCGCTCGATGTAGGACTCGAGTTCCGCCGCCTCGATGCGCCAGACCTTCTTCGGGCCCACCTGGATGGCCGGCAGGTCACCGGTGCGTACGAGTGCGTAGCCCTGGGCCATGGAGATGTTCAAGGTCTCGACCACGTCAGCCAGAGAGAGAAACCGCTTATCCATGACACCACTATGGCACAGGTCCCGGACGAGAGCGCGGAAATTCACAGTTATCCACAGGAAGAGTTCATCGGATGCCAGATCCCGGAGGTTCGCTCACCATGTCTGGGGGACGTTCACCGCCTTCGATCCGAGCACGGAGAGGAACTACATGATCGACGCACCGGCCGCACCGAGAGAGAGCCGAGTCGCCGTCAGGCTGCGGCCGCCCGGCTGGCGAGATCCGCGACTGCTGGCGGGTGTCGTGCTCGTCGCGCTGTCCGTCGCGCTCGGTTCCTGGCTGGTCGCGTCCGCGGGCCGAACAGTACCCGTGTTCGTCGCCGACGGCGCGCTGACACCCGGCCAGCCCGTCACGCGGGACGCACTCCGCGTCGTGGACGTCCGGCTGAGCTCCGGCGTCGACCCGTACCTCCGTGCCGACGAGGAGCTGCCGTCCGGTCTGGTCGCCCAGCGCGTGGTGGCGGACGGTGAGCTGGTTCCCCGATCGGGGCTCGGCAACGGCAGCACGATGCGTTCCGTCACCATCCCCGTCCCCGGCGGCGTCTCCGAGCGCATCCGGCCCGGGGCGGTCGCCGACCTCTGGTTCGTGCCCGACGGCGGATCCGGGGCGGCTCCCGGAGGCACACCGGCCAGGTCGTCGGCCGGCTCCGGCGCAGAGCCCGGCACCCTCGCCGAGGGAGTCGTGATCGAACAGGTCGAGGTACCCGACGGCGCCCTCGTGGTGGCGGGTACGACGACACTGCACGTCCTGGTGGAGGAGAACGCCCTGCCCCGCGTGCTCGCGGCGCTGGCCGAGCCGGGAAGTCTCGCCGTCGTGCCCGTCGGGGGAGCGGTCCGATGACGGGCGGGGTCGCGATCACCGTGCTGTGCGCGGTGCTGGGGCCTGGTGAGGCGGACGTCGTGCGGAGGCTCGGCGCGGCGGGCTCGAGCACGACCGTCACCCGCCGGTGCGCCGACCTCACCGAACTTCTCGCCGCCGCCGAGGCCGGATCGGGCAGGACCGCGGTCGTCTCGGCGACCCTGCCCGGCCTCGGGCGGGAGGCGGTCGCGCGGATGCACCAGGCAGGGGTTCGCGTGATCGCCCTCGACGACGCGCCCGAGGCCAGCACGGACCGGCTCGCCGCGATCGGCGTCGACGGCATGGCGCGTTCGCTGACCGACCTGATCTCCGTCGTCCGCGACGAGACCGCGCGTCCGCCCACGGTGGCGCCCGAGGCGTCCGAGCCACCCGCCACTGCGGCAGGCAAGGGCCGGCTCGTTGCGGTGTGGGGGCCGGTCGGCGCGCCCGGGCGGACCACCACCGCCATCGAACTCGCCGTCGCGCTCGCCGCCGGCCCACCCGTCACGGGCGCGCCGGGAAAGCGGAGCCGTGGCGAGGCGGCCGGTCGGGGCGGTCTTCTGGGAAAGGCCGGCCACCACGGTCCCCGCGCCCTGCGCGGCGGTGCCGGCGAGCAGGTCCTGCTGGTGGACGCCGACACGTACGGCCCCTGCATCGCCCCTCGTCTCGGGATGCTCGACGACTCGGCAGGACTTGCCGGGGCCGTCCGCGCAGCGGGAATGGGGCCGCTTGACGTCGAGACCCTCGCCCGCTACGCGCCCGTGGCGCTCCCCGGCGTGCGCGTCCTCGGTGGGATCGGGCGCCCCGCACGGTGGGCCGAACTGTCCGGGGCGGCGCTCGACGCGGTGTGGGAACGCTCGCGTGACCTGGCCGACTGGACCGTGGTGGACACCGGCCCGGTCCTGGAGACCGATGAGCTCCTCTCCTACGACACGCGGGCTCCGCAGCGCAACGCGGCGACCCTCGGGGCCCTTGCCGCCGCCGACGTCGTGGTCGTCGTCGGCGGCGGAGACCCGATCGGTCTGCAGCGTCTCGTGCGCGGTCTCGACGACCTGGCCGCCGTTCCCGCACCCGTGACCCCGGATCGCCTCGTCGTGGTCAACCGCGTCCGCGCGGCGGCCGTCGGAGCCAACCCGCGCACATCCGTCCGGGCCGCGCTGGCCAGGTTCGCCGGGGTCGACCCGCACGTGGTGCCCGACGACCCGGCCGGCCTGGACGCGGGCTTGCGGTGCGGCCGGGCGCTCTCCGAGTGCGCCCCGCGGTCCCCTGTCCGGGCGGCGTTCGGCGCGCTCGCGGACGAGGTGCGCCGGATGGTGCGGGCCAGGACCTCGGCCGACGGTGAGGAATCCCCATGGATCGCCCTCCCCGAGCGGATGCGTGGGTAGGCGTTGCGTGCGGCAGACCGGCGAGCAGTGCCCCAAACGACGCCCCAGCGGGGAAACGACGGTCCATCGGGGGACGGATGCCCAGGCGAGAACCGACGCCCCAGCGAGTAACCACGCCCGGACTGGGGGAACGACCCCTCAGCGAGGAATCGCGCCCACCTCGGACCAGTCGTACCAGAGCAGGTCGCGGTCGGTGGCGCGCTGGACCGTGTCCGCGAGCGCCGCGTCGTCGTCGGCCTCGGCGGCGGAGCGCACCGCGGTCACGTCCGGGGCGGCGTCCGGCTCGTCGGCGTGGACGCACACGATCGGCACGTCGGGCACCGGTTCGGTCAGGCGGAGCTCGGACGAGGTGGTGTCCGCGCCGGTGCCGACCGGTTCCAGGGCGTGGTCGGGCACCTCGACGGTGACGACGGCGCGCAGCGGCGGCGTGCCGGGCCGTGCGGCGAGCAGTGCGAGCGAGGCCGCGGCGGCGTCGAGGAACGCGGCGTACTCCACGCCTTCGGTGTCCTCGTCGGGCAGCTCGGCGATCAGCGCTCTCGTCACGCCGTGCACAGGGCGTGGGGTGAGCGACCAGCGGGCTGAGGTGCGGCCCACGTCGACGGTGTCGAGCTCGTCGAGGGTGGCGGGCACGTAGATGCGCATGAGAAGAGTGTGCCCGCTGGGTGCCCGCACGGCGGTCCGGGAGGGTCCGAGCAGCTCGGGTCCGGGATCAGCCGAGCAGGCCGAGCACCTCGTCGTGCAGCAGGCCGTTCGTGGCCAGTCCGTTGTGTCCCCACGGGCCGTGGCGCCCGTCGAGGGAGGTGAACCGTCCGCCGGCCTCCTCGACGATCGGGACGAGGGCTGCCATGTCGTACACCTCGAGTTCGGGCTCGGGCGCGATGTCCACGGCTCCTTCCGCCACCAGCATGTACGACCAGAAGTCCCCGTAGCCGCGGGTGCGGTAGCACCGGCGCGTCAGGTCGAGGAACGCGTCCAGCTTTCCGCGCGCCTCCCAGCCGCTGAGCGACGCGAAGCTGAGCGACGCGTCGCGCAGCTCGCGCACTCCCGAGACCTTCATCCGGGTCGCGGAGTGCAGGCCCTTGCCGGTCCAGGCACCCGATCCGCGTGCGGCCCACCAGCGTCGACCCAGGGCCGGCGCACTCACCAGGCCGACGACGACGTCCTCGCCGTCCGCCAGTGCGATGAGCGTCGCCCACACCGGCACGCCGCGCACGAAGTTCTTGGTGCCGTCGATCGGATCGACGATCCAGCGGCGCGCGCCGCTGCCGGCCGACCCGTACTCCTCACCGACGATCGCGTCGCGGGTGCGGGCTCGTTGGAGCGAGGCGCGGATCATCTCCTCGGCAGCTCGATCGGCATCGGAGACCGGGGTGTTGTCCGGTTTGGTCTCGACGTGCAGGTCGAGAGAACGGAAGCGCGACATGGTGTGCGCATCCACCTGGTCGGCGATGACATGGGCAAGGCGCAGGTCATCGTCATAGCTGGTCTTGGTCACGGCGGCCACGCCCGCCACCGTAGCGGTAAATACGCATTCCACGCGGGGACGCGCGCGGATCGGGACGGGCGAGACGACCGGGCCCGGGCTGACCGGCTCCGATAACCTCGGGGCATGACCAATGCCCCCACCGCACCGACTTGGGCCGCACCGACCGCCGTCGGACCTCTCGACTCGACGGTCGAGGTGCCGGGCAGCAAGTCACTGACCAATCGGCTGCTGGTCCTCGCCGCGCTCGCCGACGGCCCGGGCACGCTCCGCGGCGCGCTGCGCAGCCGCGACGCCGACCTCATGATCGCGGGCCTGCGCGCCCTCGGGGCGGACGTCACCGAGGGCGACGCCCCCAGCACGCTGCACGTCGTGCCCGCCACGGCTCCCGTCACCGGCGCCGACATCGATTGCGGTCTCGCGGGCACCGTGATGCGCTTCCTGCCTTCCGTGGCCGCGCTCGCCGCCGGCCCCGTCCGGTTCGACGGCGATCCCGCGGCGCGCGTCCGGCCCATGGGGCCCGTTCTCGCCGCTCTGCACGCGCTGGGCGTCTCTGTGTCCGGTCCCGGCGGTGGACTGCCGGAGCATCTCCCGTTCACGGTCTCCGGCACCGGTTCCGTCCGCGGGGGGTCCGTGGACGTGGACGCGTCGGCGTCGTCGCAGTTCGTGTCCGGGCTCCTGCTGGCCGCGCCGCGCTACGAGCAGGGCCTGACCCTCCGGCACGTGGGCACCACGCTGCCGAGCCTGCCGCACATCGAGATGACGGTCGCCACCCTGCGCGACGTCGGCGTCACCGTCGACGACGGCCGGGACGGGCTGTGGCGTGTCGAGCCCGGGCCGATCGCCGCCCGCGACGTGCGCGTCGAGCCCGACCTGTCCAATGCCGCCCCGTTCCTCGCCGCGGCGCTCGTCGCCGGCGGCACGGTGCGCATCCCGGGCTGGCCGGCCGAGACCACGCAGCCCGGCGCTCTCCTGCCCGATCTCCTGACCCGCATGGGCGGCCGTGCGACGATCTCGGGCGACGTCCTGTCCGTGACCGGCACCGGCGAGGTGCGCGGCGTCGACCTCGACCTGCATGCCGCCGGCGAGCTCGCGCCGACGTTCGCCGTGCTGGCGGCACTGGCGGATTCTCCGACGCGGCTGCGCGGCATCGCGCACCTGCGCGGGCACGAGACGGACCGTCTCGCGGCGCTGGCCCGGGAGATCACGCGGCTGGGCGGGCAGGCGGAGGAGACGCGTGACGGCCTGGTGATCACGCCGCGTCCGCTCCACGCCGGGACGTTCCACACCTACGAGGACCACCGGATGGCGACGTCGGGCGCGTTGATCGGCCTGCGCGTGCCCGGTGTCGAGGTGGAGGACATCGCCACGACCGGCAAGACGATGCCGGAGTTCCCGGCCCTGTGGCGGGGCATGCTCGGAGCGGGCGCGTGAGGGGAGGCCGGCGCTGATGGGGAGGCGGGGTGCGCGCGACGAGTCGGACTTCCGGTCCCGGCCGTCGAAGCGAGGCTCGCGGCCCCGTACCAAGCGCCGGCCGAGCCACGAGGACGCCGTGACCGCCATGGTCACGGGGGTCGACCGCGGCCGGTACACGTTGCTCGTGCCCGATGCCGGGGAGCCCGACGGCGGCCGTGGCGGCCCCGGCGGTGTCCCGTCGTCGTCGGGGACCGTGGTGCTCGCCATGAAGGCCCGCGAGCTCGTCCGGACACGGGTGGTCGTGGGGGACCGGGTCGACGTCGTCGGCGACGTCACCGGCGAGGAGGGGACGCTGGCGCGCATCGTGCGGATCGCCGAGCGGAGCTCCGTGCTGCGCCGCACCGCGGACGACGACGACCCGTACGAACGGATCGTCGTCGCGAACGCCGACCGGCTCGTGGTCGTGACCGCGCTGGCCGACCCACCGCCCCGCACCGGGATGATCGACCGCTGCGTGGTCGCCGCCTACGACGCCGGGATGGACGTGCTGCTCTGCCTCACCAAGGCGGACCTGGCCTCGCCGGACGAGCTACGCGCCCTGTACGAACCGCTGGGCGTCGAGGTCGTGGTGACGCGGGCGGCGCCCACTCCCGAATCCGGCGACACCCGAGCGGGCGACAGCGCTTCCGCCGGGACCGACGCCGCCTCGGCCCGCGCAGCCAGGACCGGCGGCGAGGCTCTCACCCTGGACCCGGCGTCGGTCGAGGAGGTGCGTGGCCTGCTCCGGGGACGGACGTCCGTGCTGGTGGGCCACTCGGGTGTAGGCAAGTCCACGCTGATCAACGCCCTGGTCCCGACCGCGGGCCGTGCCACGGGAGACGTCAACGACGTCACGGGACGCGGCCGGCACACGTCGACGTCGGCGGTCGCCCTGGCGCTGCCGGCCGGGCCGGAGGACGCCGGGCCGGAGACCGGTCACGACGGCTGGGTGATCGACACGCCGGGCGTGCGGTCCTTCGGGCTGGCGCACGTCGAGGTCGCGCACCTGCTGCACGCCTTCGAGGACCTCGACGAGGCCGCGGCCGAGTGTCCGCGTGGCTGCACCCATCAGGCGGACGCGCCGGACTGCGCGCTCGACGAGTGGGTCGGGGCCGCCCCCGACGACGACACCCGCGCGAGCCGCGCGCTCCGGCTCGCCTCGTTCCGCCGCCTCCTGGCCAGCCGCACGGGAACGACACCCAGAGAGGGTTGAGCGATCGCGCGATCGCAACCGGTCCCTGGCCGCCGGAATGGTTGCGAAGACCGAGGACGCGAACCCGCCGCCGCCGGAAACCGGTAGCGACGGCGGCCGGCGCCGAGGAACGAGGCGTCGCGTCGACGGAGCCCGGCGGCGGCAATGCCTGGCGCCCGCAGGGCTGAGCCCGGCGGCTCAGGAAGGCGGAGTCAGCTCTCCTTGGCGCTCGCCTTCGCCGCACGGGCAGCGGCGCGGGCGGCCCGCGCCTGCTGTACCCGCCAGCCGATGCTCGGGCGCCCCTCCGTGTCGGCGCCCGCGATGAGGGCCGCGCCGATGGCGCCGAGATTGCCCACGAAACGCTGGGCGCGCGCCTCACGGTCGCCGTCGGACGAGCCGAACGGCTGGTTGACGACGGCGAGCGGCACCGTCAGGAGGGCGAGCGTCACGGCCGCCGTGCGCGGAGCCTTGCCGAGTGCCAGGAGTCCGCCCGCGGCCGCGAGCGCGATGCCGTGCGCGCGGATCACGGTCGTGACCTGCTTCTCGCTCAGCGGTTCGGCGCCGAGCGCCTTCGTGACGAGGCCGGAGCCTCGTTTCGCCGCCTGGACGTGCTCGGCGGGCTTCCGCGCGGCCTGGACGCCGGATGCGACGAACCAGGAGGCCAGGAGGGGTCGGGCGATGTGTCGCAGCACCATGCGGTCCACCCTGTCAAAGGTCGGCCGTTCCGTCCATGCGGGACCGCCGGCGGCGTGTCCGCGCACGCTGCCGCGCCGGGCGCGCCGCCGGCGGGTGGCGTCAGCGCGCCTCGATCCGGAGCTGCTCGTGGATCCTCAGCCGGAGCGTCTCGGGCGCGCGCTCGGCGCAGGAGCGCCTCACGAGCTGCTTGACCAGGTCCTCGACGCTCAGCTCCGCCAGGCACGGCGAGCAGTGCGCGACGTGGGCGCGCATCCGCTGCTCGTCCTCGGGCGTCATCTCGGAGTCGAGGTATTCGTACAGGTGCTGCAGCGCGTGCTCGCACTCGGAACCCGGAGTGTCGTGCGGGATCGGTTCCACGACCGGTTGGTCGCCCCGCTCTTGGTCCATCACTTCGCGCCTCCGGGTACCTCTGTCTTCACGAGTCCACGTTCCGCCGCGTAGTCGGCGAGGAGCTCACGGAGCTGTCGGCGACCACGGTGCAACCGCGACATCACGGTTCCGATCGGTGTTCCCATGATCTCCGCGATCTCCTTGTAGGGGAAGCCCTCGACGTCCGCGTAGTACACGACCATGCGCCGGTCCTCCGGGAGCTCCGCGAGGGCGCGCTTCACGTCGCTGTCCGGCAGCCGGTCCAGCGCCTCGACCTCCGCGGAGCGCAGCCCCTGCGAGGTGTGCGACGCCGCACGCGCGATCTGCCAGTCCTCGATCTCCTCCGCCTGCGACTGCTGCGGCTGCCGCTGCTTCTTGCGGTAGCTGTTGATGAACGTGTTCGTCAGGATGCGGTACAGCCAGGCCTTGAGGTTCGTGCCCGGCCGGTACTGGTGGAACGCCGCGAACGCCTTGGCGAACGTCTCCTGCACCAGATCCTCGGCGTCGGCGGGGTTGCGGGTCATCCGCAGCGCGGCCGAGTAGAGCTGGTCGAGGTACTGGAGCGCGTCACGTTCGAACCGCGCCGCGCGCGCGGCATTGTCCTCCCCGTCGGGAGTGCGGTCCGACGCCTCGTCGGGTGTGGCTGTCTGCGGGTGGTCCGTCATCAACGTCGAGCCTAGTTGCGTCACGCGTTCCTTTCCTGTGGCGTCGGTCTCGTCGAGCCGCACGACGGCGCGCCGCGGTCGCTCGGGCGCGGCGAGGAAGCCGGGAGCGAGGCGGGGCGGGGCGACGACGTCGGGTACGACGTCGGGCACCGTGGCAGGCGCGGCCGGGGCGGTGGCGAACGAGATCACAACTGCGGAAACGGCTGCCCGGGCTCTTCCATTCCCGCCGGGATACGTTGGGACCATGACTTCCACCACCCAGGCCCCGCAGAACTCCGAGTTCTGGCGGCTGCTCGGCGAGCAGATCGGCCACGAGCTCTCCGCGCACCAGCAGTACATCGCCATCGCCGTCTGGTTCGACGGCCACGACCTGCCGCAGCTCGCCGCGCACTTCTACCGGCAGGCGGTCGAGGAGCGGAACCACGCCATGATGATCGTCCGGTACCACCTCGACCGTGACGTGCCGGTCGAGATCCCGGGGACGGGCGCGGTCCGCAACGACTTCACGGACGTCACCGAGCCGCTGCAGCTCGCCCTCGACCAGGAGGAGCAGGTCACCGCGCAGATCGAGGCGATCTTCCGCGCCGCCCGTGCCGAGGCGGACATGCTCGGCGAGCAGTTCCTGCTCTGGTTCCTCAAGGAGCAGGTCGAGGAGGTCGCCAGTGCGAACACGCTGCTGACCGTCGCGCAGCGGGCCAAGGACAACCTGTTCGACCTGGAGAACTTCGTCGCGCGCGAGACGATCGGCGACGCCGGCGCGTCGCCGGACGCGCCGGAGGCGGCCGGCGGAGCGCTCTGACCCGGGCGCCCGGTGAGAACCCGGGCGTGGACGTGACGAAGGGCCGGAACCTGTGGGGTTCCGGCCCTCTCGTGTTCCCGCGCTGACGTTCCTCGGGCCGCGCTCCGGCACGCGCTTCGCTCGTGCCCCGTGCCCCGCGCCGCGTCAGTCGTCCACTCGGCGGTTCAGCCGCCGTTGGGGCGCTTGCCGTGGTTGGCGGACTTCTTCGCGCGCGCCTTGCGCTTGCGGCCACGCTTGCTCATAGGTGTCTCCTGACGGACGGCGGATTGACGTGGACCCCATGATCCCACGGCGGGGCCCTTGCCCGCCGCGCGAACGCGATATATCGTGAGTGGCGACAACGCGATATATCGCGTTCCGCACCGCCGGGCGGCGGCCGGGACGCACGACACCGTCGGAGAGTCCCGGAATCGTCAGGAGGCAGGCATGACCGAGCAGCACTGGACCGTCACCGGTCCGCAGACCATCGAGGTCGACGAGGTCACCACGGTGCACGCACATCTCGTGGACGGCCGGCTGGACGTCGTCGCGCACGAGGATCCCGTCACCCGCGTCGAGGTGCACTCCGTCGACGGCCGCCCCGTGGAGGTCACGTTCCGCGACGGGCACCTCGTCGTCGGGCACGAGCCGAACACGTCCGGCGGCCTGGCCGGCTTCCTTCGGAAGTGGACGGACTTCGGCGGCAACGCCCGCGCCGACATCCACATCGCCGTCCCGGCCCGCGTCGACACGAAGATCGGCACGGTCCGCGCGGAGGCGCTGGTGTCCGGCACCGAGGGCGAGGCCAAGGTGTCCACGGCGTCGGGCAGCCTGCTCGTGTCGCGCACCCGCGGGCCGCTGACGCTGACCAACGTCTCGGGAGACGCGACGGTCCGCGATCACGAGGGTCCGATCACCAGTACCACCGTCTCCGGCGACGTCGTGCTGAGCGGCGCCGTGGAGCATCTCACCTCGAGCACCGTGTCGGGCGACGTGACCATGGACCTGACCACCCAGCCCGACTGGATCAAGACGAACTCGGTCTCCGGCGACCTGCTGGTGCGCGTCCCGGACGAGGCCGTCGTCGAGGTGCACGCGTCGGCGATCAGCGGGCGCGTCACGGTCGGCGGCATGCAGGTCAGCGGACGGGGCGGTGCCGTCGTCCGCTCCGCCCGCCCAGAGCGCACCCACCTGCGCGTCTCGACGGTCTCGGGGGACGTCACCGTCCTCGGCACGTCCCAGCACGTGTCCGACGACGGCCCGGGGCCGGCCGGTCATCCCGGAGTGCACGGCGTGCGCGGTGCCGGGGCGTCCGGCGCCGCGCCGGGCGTCTCCTGGATCGCCTGATGCCCCCCGTCTTCGCCCACGGCGAGCTGCGCCTGTACCTCCTGGCGCTGCTCGTCGAGGGCGCCCGGCACGGCTACGAGCTCATGACCGAGCTCGCGGACCGCTTCGGCGGCACGTACAAGCCGAGCGCGGGCACGATCTACCCGCGCCTCGCGCGGCTGGAGGAGGAGGGCCTCGTCCGCCGTGTCCCGGCGGACGAGGCCGCCGGCCGGAAGGCGCCGTACGAGCTGACCCCGGCCGGGCGGGCCGAGGTGGAGGCCCGCTGGTCCGACATCGTCCGCCTCGAGTCCTCGGTGGCCGAGACCGTGCGGTCCCGGGCCGACGAGCTGCGCGCCGACATCCGCGAGACGATGCGCGGCGTGCGGGCCGAGCTCGCGGCC
>NZ_JADBGR010000100.1 GCF_014892515.1 Myceligenerans pegani | reverse complement strand
CGATGACCGGCAGACTCTTGAGGGCCTCGCGTCGGGTGCGGTCTTGCAGTACCGCACGAATCGTGGCCGGATCATTTTGAATGATGTGATCGGTGGCAATCTGTGGCTGCCTACTGAGAAGTACCGGAAGGTCGATGACTGGGACCTGAAGGACAACGAGGACGACGAGGGCGAGGAGACGGACTCGGAGCAGACGATCTTCGAGCAGGTGGACCAGACGGTCGCGGACCGCGACAAGCCGAACAGGCCGCCGAAGACGAAGCCCGACGATCTGGGTGTGCGTGCCGGTCGTACGACGGTGCTTGACGTGCTGGGCAACGACATCGATCCGGACGGTGACGTCATGACGGTGTCGGTGTCGGACGGTCCGGGTGAGGACTCCGGGGTCACGGTCGATCGGGTGCTCGACGGCCGTGCCCTGCAGGCGGACGTGCCCGCGGACGCGACCGGCACGATCACGTTCAGGTACCAGGCCGACGACGGCCGTGAGAACGGGACCGCCGAGGCGGAGGTCACCCTCACGGTCCGCCCGCCGGAAGAGAACAAGGCCCCTGCTCTCCTGGCGGACGACGTCTCCGGACCCGTACTCAAGGTCGGCCAGGGCGGCACGGCGGAGATCAACGTCCTGCCGTACTTCCGGGATCCCGATGGCGACGACCTCTTCCTGTCGACGGCCACGACGAACGACCCGAACGACGAGGTGCGGTCCCGGCCTGACGGGGCGCTCGAGTTCCTCGACGGCGGTGGTGCGACCGGACGCAAGATCGTCGACATCACCGTGTCGGACGGCGAAGCCGTCGTGAAGGGAATCGTCAACGTCCAGGTCGAAGCGGACAACCAGCCGCCGATCCCGGTGCAGGACCACGTCACGACGCTGGCGGGTGAACCGGTCACGGTGCGCCCGCTGGAGAACGACTCCGACCCTGACGAGGACAGGCTCCGGCTGGTCGAGGTGGGCAGTGCCGAGTCGGTGGAGATCACGCCGAATCACACGGCGGGCACCTTCCGGTTCGTCAGCGAGAAGCCGGACTCCTACGACATCCCGTACTACGTGAGCGACGGCCCCAACCCGACGGTGACCGGGCTGGTCCGAGTGGATGTTCTCGAGCCGCCGAGCGATGCGGGCAAGCCGGTCGTGGTGTCCGATCAGGTGTTGCTTCCCAAGGGTGGCGAGGGCCTGGTGGACGTGCTGGGGAACGACAACGACCCAGCCGGTGGTGTGCTCGTGGTGCAGGAGATCGACGTTCCCGAGGATTCCGGGCTCACCGTCGCGGTGCTGGACCACCAGGTCCTGAAGATCACCGAGAACCGCCGTCTCGAGTCCCCGGTGACGATCGGCTACACGGCCTCGAACGGGGAGGCGGCAGCGGACGGCGAGGTGCATGTCGTGCCGATCCCGACATCGGATCGCCTGCGTCCGCCGGAGGCCGGTGCCGACGAGGTCGACGTGCACGTGGGCGACACAGTGACGATCCCCGTCCTGAAGAACGACTCCCATCCCGACGGCCTGCCGATCGAGCTCGCGGGCGAGTTGGTCGAGGAGCCGGGTGCGGACCTGGGCGAGGCGTTCGTCTCCGAGGAGGTCGTTCGTTTCAAGGCGGGCGACGAGGCAGGGGTGGCCCACGCCGTCTACGAGGTGAGCGACCCGAACGGACAGCGTGACTCGGCGCAGATCACGATCAACGTGCGCGACGACGAGAAGAACGCGGCACCACAGCTCCCGGACGTGACCGCCCGCGTGCTGTCGGGCGGCACCGTGCGGATCGACGTGCCGTTGGACGGGATCGACCCGGATGGTGACTACGTGATGCTGTCGGACATCTCGGGAGCTCCGACGATGGGCCGTGCGCGGATCACCGACGGCTTCATCGACTTCGAGGCGTCGCCCGACGCCGTAGGGACCGACACGTTCACCTACACCGCCACGGACACCCGGGGCGCCGTGGGAATCGGCACCGTCCGGGTAGGCATCGCCCCGTTGCCGGAGACCAATCAGAAGCCCGTCGCGCAGGATGACGAGACTCTCGTGCGGCCGGAACGGATGGTGGCGATCGACGCGATGGCGAACGACACCGACCCGGACGGCGACGAGATCGGCCTGGTGGAGTCCCTGTTCGGCAGCACCGGCGACCTCGAGCCCGCCGTGGCCGACGACCAGGTGGTCGTGACCGCACCGTCCGAAGCCGGGCAGCATCCCTTCTACTACGGTATCCAGGACATCTACAAGGCGCGGGCACAGGGTGTGATCACGGTGAGGGTCTCCCGGGATGCGCCGCTCGTTCCTCCGGTGGCGAACGACGACGTCCTGTCCGTCCCGGACGTGGTGGGCAAGGAGTCTGTCACCGTGGACGTCCTGGTCAACGACGTCGATCCGGACGGCGTCGCCGCGGACCTCGAGGTGAGCCTCGGTGTGGACGCCGGGGAGGCCACGCTGTCGGAGGACGG
>NZ_JADBGR010000099.1 GCF_014892515.1 Myceligenerans pegani | reverse complement strand
CGATGACCGGCAGACTCTTGAGGGCCTCGCGTCGGGTGCGGTCTTGCAGTACCGCACGAATCGTGGCCGGATCATTTTGAATGATGTGATCGGTGGCAATCTGTGGCTGCCTACTGAGAAGTACCGGAAGGTCGATGACTGGGACCTGAAGGACAACGAGGACGACGAGGGCGAGGAGACGGACTCGGAGCAGACGATCTTCGAGCAGGTGGACCAGACGGTCGCGGACCGCGACAAGCCGAACAGGCCGCCGAAGACGAAGCCCGACGATCTGGGTGTGCGTGCCGGTCGTACGACGGTGCTTGACGTGCTGGGCAACGACATCGATCCGGACGGTGACGTCATGACGGTGTCGGTGTCGGACGGTCCGGGTGAGGACTCCGGGGTCACGGTCGATCGGGTGCTCGACGGCCGTGCCCTGCAGGCGGACGTGCCCGCGGACGCGACCGGCACGATCACGTTCAGGTACCAGGCCGACGACGGCCGTGAGAACGGGACCGCCGAGGCGGAGGTCACCCTCACGGTCCGCCCGCCGGAAGAGAACGAGGCGCCCGTGCAGACGGGGGAGCCGGTGCTCAAGGTCGGCCAGGGCGGCACTGCGGAGATCAAGGTGCTGCCCTACTTCAAGGACCCCGACGGGGACGACCTCTTCCTGTCGACGGCCACGACGAAGCTCCCGGATGACGACGTGCGCTCGCGACCCGACGGCACGATCGAGTTCCTCGACGGCGGCGGCTCCGCCGGGCGCAAGCTCATCGAGATCACCGTGTCCGACGGCGAGGGCGCGGTGGCGAAGGGACTCGTCAAGGTGGACGTCGCCACGGACGACCTGCCGCCGATCCCGGTGCAGGACCACGTCACGACGCTGGCGGGTGAACCGGTCACGGTGCGCCCCCTGGAGAACGACTCCGACCCGAACGGCGACCGGCTCCGGCTGACCCAGGTGGCCGACGTGAAGTCGGCGGAGATCACGCCCAACCATGTGGCCGGCTCCTACCGGTTCGTCAGTGAGGAGCCCGGGTCCTACGACATCACCTACACGGTCAGCGACGGGCCGAACTCTGCCACCGGTCTGGTCCGGGTGGACGTCCTCGATCCACCCAGCGACGCGGGCAAGCCCGTGGTCGTCTCCGATCAGGTTCTCCTGCCCAAGGGCGGCGAGGGTCTCGTGGACGTCCTCGCCAACGACACCGACCCCGGCGGCGGCGTGCTCGTCGTCCAGGAGGTGGACGTTCCCGAGGATTCCGGCCTGACCGTCGCGGTGCTGGACCACCAGGTCCTGAAGATCACCGAGAACCAGCGTCTCGAGTCGACGGTGACGATCGACTACACGGCCTCCAACGGCGAAGCCGCGTCCTCCGGGCAGGTGCATGTCGTGCCGATCCCCACCTCCGACCGGCTCCGCCCGCCGGAGGCCGGCGCGGACGAGGTCGACGTGCACGTGGGTGACACCGTGACCATCCCGGTGCTGAAGAACGACTCGCACCCCGATGGGCTGCCCATCGAGCTCGCCGGCGAACTGAGTGAGGAGCCCGACCCGGCCCTGGGTGAGGCGTTCGTCTCCGAGGAGGTGGTCCGCTTCAAGGCGGGTGACGAGGCCGGTGTGGCCCACGCCGTCTACGAGATCTCCGACCCGAACAAGCAACAGGACTCCGCGCAGATCACCATCAACGTGCGGGACGACGAGGAGAACGCCGCGCCGCAGCTGCCGGACGTCACGGCGCGCGTCCTGTCGGGCGGGACGGTCCGGATCGACGTGCCGTTGGACGGGATCGACCCGGATGGTGACTACGTGATGCTGTCGGACATCTCGGGAGCTCCGACGATGGGCCGTGCGCGGATCACCGACGGCTTCATCGACTTCGAGGCGTCGCCCGACGCCGTAGGGACCGACACGTTCACCTACACCGCCACGGACACCCGGGGCGCCGTGGGAATCGGCACCGTCCGGGTAGGCATCGCCCCGTTGCCGGAGACCAATCAGAAGCCCGTCGCGCAGGATGACGAGACTCTCGTGCGGCCGGAACGGATGGTGGCGATCGACGCGATGGCGAACGACACCGACCCGGACGGCGACGAGATCGGCCTGGTGGAGTCCCTGTTCGGCAGCACCGGCGACCTCGAGCCCGCCGTGGCCGACGACCAGGTGGTCGTGACCGCACCGTCCGAAGCCGGGCAGCATCCCTTCTACTACGGTATCCAGGACATCTACAAGGCGCGGGCACAGGGTGTGATCACGGTGAGGGTCTCCCGGGATGCGCCGCTCGTTCCTCCGGTGGCGAACGACGACGTCCTGTCCGTCCCGGACGTGGTGGGCAAGGAGTCTGTCACCGTGGACGTCCTGGTCAACGACGTCGATCCGGACGGCGTCGCCGCGGACCTCGAGGTGAGCCTCGGTGTGGACGCCGGGGAGGCCACGCTGTCGGAGGACGG
>NZ_JADBGR010000098.1 GCF_014892515.1 Myceligenerans pegani | reverse complement strand
TGAGTGCGCCATCAGGGACTCGAACCCCAAACCCGCTGATTAAGAGTCAGCTGCTCTGCCAATTGAGCTAATGGCGCGTGACGGAGAGCAACACTACCAGGAGCGGCCAGCGGACTCACAACCGAATAGGACGTGACCTGCACGACAGCCCCGGCCGGACCGCCGTCGCGGACCGCGGCGAACCCGGCCGGCCCGCCGCTACAGGTACAGCCCGGCCGCGCTCTCGCCGTCGTCCACCGTGTGCACGCCATGCACGTCGCGCTCCCGCAGCAGGACGTAGTCGGTTCCGCCGAGCTCCACCTCGGCGCGGTCCTCCGGGTCGAACAGCACGCGGTCCCCGACGCCGACCTGCCGGACGTGCTCCCCGGCGGCGACCACGATCGCCCAGGCGAGCCGCTTCGGGCCGGCCGCGGTGGCCGGGATCACGAGCCCGCCCGAGGACTGCCGCTCCGACTTGTCGGTCTCCGGTTCGACGAGGAGCCGGTCGTGCAGCATGCGGATCGGAAGGTTGCCCGACGACGTCGTGCGCTCTCCGGCGGGATTCTTGACTACGGAACTCACGAGCCCAACGCTACGCGACCCGCTCGGCCACGGTCGCCGTCGTACGCGGATACGGTTGGTCCATGACCACACGGCTCGAACCCGGCGACAAGGCTCCCGACTTCACCCTCCCGGCCGCCGGCGGTGGCACCATCTCACTCGCCGATCTGCGCAAGATCGCCGGCAGGGGCGTCGTCGTCTACTTCTACCCGGCCGCCTCCACGCCGGGCTGCACGAAGGAGGCGTGCGACTTCCGCGACTCGCTGGCCGCGCTGCAGGGCGCCGGCTACGCGGTGGTCGGGATCTCACCGGACCCGGTCGCCAAGCTGGAGAAGTTCGCCGACGCCGAGTCGCTCACGTTCCCCCTCGCCTCCGACGAGGACCACGCCACCCTCGAGGCCTACGGCGCCTGGGGCGAGAAGCAGAACTACGGCCGGACGTACGTGGGCGTGATCCGGTCCACGGTGGTCGTGGCCCCGGACGGCACGGTGTCCCTCGCCCAGTACAACGTCCGCGCCACCGGACACGTGGCCCGCCTGCGCAAGGCCCTCGACGTCGACTGAGCGCGGGAAACTCGGCGACGAGCGGGGCACCGCCTACACTGAGGTCCGCGCGCGAGTGGCGTAATTGGCAGCCGCGCCAGGTTTAGGTCCTGGTGTCTTCGGACGTGGGGGTTCGAGTCCCCCCTCGCGCACCCGAGGCCGCCCTGCGACGAGCAGGGCCGCCGTCGGTGGCGGCGATGGCACGGCATTCTGCCCGGAGGAGCAACCCCGTCCCGCCGAGCGGCGTCTTCTTGGGGCGTGATGACCGACAACCGGCCGGTGCCGCCGAGTACCGCCCCGCCACCCGACCGTCCGGCGCCCGCCCCGGGAGACCTGACATGACCGCCGCCGCCACGGCCGTGGACGGCGTCTCCGTCGTCGTCCGTGCGACGACGGAGCAGGAGTTCACCGAGTTCGCCCGGCACTC
This sequence comes from Myceligenerans pegani, assembly GCF_014892515.1. Taxonomy (GTDB): domain Bacteria; phylum Actinomycetota; class Actinomycetes; order Actinomycetales; family Cellulomonadaceae; genus Myceligenerans; species Myceligenerans pegani. The sequence continues at coordinate 91,382 of NZ_JADBGR010000098.1, read as the reverse complement.
CATGCCCGTCCTCTACCGGATCGCCTACCTGCTGTGCGGTGACGAGCACCGCGCCCACGACCTGACCCAGCTCGCCCTGGAGCGGACGTTCCGCGCGTGGCCCCGTGTGCGCGACGGGTCGCCGTTCGCCTACGCGCGGCGGGCGCTCGTCACCTCGCGGATCGACGCGTGGCGCCGTACGCGGCGGGACGTGCTGCGCGAGCCGGAGACCTTCGACCGCGCGGACGAGGTCCGCGAGCCCGCCGTGCACGAGCGGGACCGGCTCGTGCGCGCCCTGGCGCAGCTCCCTCCGCGGCAGCGCCGCGTCGTCGTGCTGCGCTACCTGCTCGACCGCAGCGAGCAGGAGACCGCCGAGGACCTCGGCATCAGCCGGGGAACCGTCAAGTCGACCGCGTCTCGCGGTCTGGCGAACCTGCGCACCGTCCTGGGAACGACCGACGAGGAGCCACAGCGATGAACGACCCCCTGACGAGTGAGAAGCACGTCGTCGCGGCGATCCAGCCGCCGGCCTGGGCCGACGCGGACGCCATGGCGGCCACGGCGATGCGCCGCGTCCGGCGCCGTCGCGTCGTCATCCGTGCGGCGGGGGCGGCGGCCGCGGTGCTCGCCGTGGCCGGCGGGGTCGCCCTGGCCCAGCCGCGGCAGGAGCCGGAGCTCCCGGGGGCGTCGGCGCCCGTGGTACAGCCGGTGGCGTCACCCGACGCCGACGTCCCCGCGGGGTGGTCCGCATACGAGTTCGGCGGGCTGAGGTTCGCCGTCCCCTCCGACTGGATCGAGCACGACTCGATCGGAGTCAACGGCGAGCCCGGGACGCTGTGGACCGACGAGACGATCACCGAGCAGTTCCAGCTCGAGGTGGGCACCGAACCCGGGTGGGCAGGGCCGCCCGAGGACACCGAGGAGTGGGACGTGCCCGGTGCCGAGCGCACGGCGCTGTACCGGTACGACAACCAGACCGGTGTGGCAGCCAACCTCGAGGTGGAGCGGGCCGACGGCTACTTCTACCAGGCCGTGGTCGCCGCGCCGTCGCAGGAAGCGCTCGACACGATCCTTGCCGGCCTGCGCCGGACGCTCTCCGTCAGCACCGATCCCGCCGACGTGGAGGAGCTCTTCGGATCGACGGACGAGCTGCCCGTCGTCGAACTTCCGAGCGGTCTGCCGGGCGGCTGGCGCGTCCAGGAGGTCGACGGCCTGGAGTTCGGGATTCCGGCGGGCGGGGAGTACGACGGCCCGCACACCGACTCCGGCGACTCGACGTCCAGCACCTGGTTCGACGATGCCGGGAAGCGCGAGATCTGGGTGACCTACTGGGCCGAGGGCCGCGACGCCCTCGCGGTGCCCGATGCCGACAGCGGAGCCGGGACCTTCCCGCTCGACGGCGCCGACTACGTCACCCTCGGCTCCGTCACGGACGAGGACGGCAGCCGCGAGACGGTGATCACGGTGCGCCGAGCCGACGGCGGGACGTACCAGGTCCGCGTGGTCGACCCGAAGGGTGCGGGCACCGACCTGGCCCTCCAGGTCGCGGGGACGCTCGCGCTCCGCTGAGAGCACCCGTCGCTCCGCCGGTTCCGCGCGAGAACCCGCACGGGCGATGCCGGTCCGGGCCCTGATCGGCATCCGCTGACCAGGGTCCGGCTCCGTCACCCGGCCGGCGCTGTCCCCCCGGCGCTGTCACGCCGGCTGGGTCTGTTTGCGGTGGTGCTGCCGCGGCGTCGGACGGACCGCGTCGGGCAGCGCGCGGTGCCCGAGCCACTACAGTCCGTGACATGACCACAGTCGTTCATCCCTCCTCGCCTGCGGACCTGCTGGACATCGAGTCCGAGTTCAGCGCTGCCGAGCTCGAGGCCCGCGATCGCGTGCGAGAGTTCGCCGACCGGCGGATCCGGCCGAACATCGCGCGGTGGTTCGCCGACGCCGTGTTCCCGCGCGAGATCGTGCCCGAGCTCGGCGAGCTGGGCCTGCTCGGGATGCAGCTGGACGGGTACGGCTGCGCCGGCCGGTCCGCCGTCGAGTACGGCCTCGCCTGCCAGGAGCTGGAGGCCGGCGACTCCGGGATCCGGACCTTCGTGTCCGTGCAGGGCTCGCTCGTGATGTCCGCTATCCACAAGCACGGCTCGGCCGCTCAGAAACAGGAGTGGCTGCCGCGCCTCGCGCGCGGCGAGGCGATCGGCTGCTTCGGCCTGACCGAGCCCGGCGCGGGGTCCGACCCCGCGAGCATGACGACGCGCGCCCGCCTCGACGGCGGCGAGTGGGTGATCGACGGCGCCAAGCGGTGGATCGGCCTCGCGTCGATCGCGGACGTCGCGGTGATCTGGGCCAAGGTGTCCGACGACGACGCCGGGGCGGTGCCCGACGGCCCGGTGTCCGACGCCGGGGTAGTGCCCGACGGCGGCAGCGGCGAGTCGGGCGCGGGTCCGGCGGACATCGCAGGGCGTGGGCCGGTCCGGGAGCGCGTGCGCGGCTTCCTGGTGCCGACGTCGTCGGCGGGCTTCACGGCCACGCCCATCGAGCCGAAGCTGTCGATGCGCGCCTCGATCCAGTGCGACGTCGCCCTGAGGGGCGTCCGCGTGCCCGAGGACGCGATCCTGCCCGAGAACCCCGGCCTGCGTGGGCCGTTCGCCTGCCTGGACGAGGCGCGGTACGGCATCGTCTGGGGCGCGGTGGGCGCGGCCCGCGACGCGTTCGAGGAGGCCCTGGCCTACGCCGGCGAGCGCGTCCAGTTCGGTGTTCCCGTCGCGTCGCACCAGCTCACGCAGGAGAAACTGGTGAACATGGCGCTCGAGATCAGCAAGGGTCAGCTCATGGCGTTGCGGATCGGCCGGCTCAAGGACGCCGGGCGGCTGGAGGCCCACATGATCTCGGCGGGCAAGCTGAACAACGCCCGCATGGCGATCGAGGTGTGCCGCACCGCGCGTACGGTGCTCGGCGGCAACGGGGTCACGCTCGACCACTCGCCGCTGCGGCACGCCAACAACCTGGAGTCGGTCCGCACCTACGAGGGCACCGACGAGGTCCACACCCTCATCCTGGGCCGCCACCTGACGGGCCTCCAGGCCTTCCGCTGACTCCGCCCTCCCGGTAGGCGTCGTGTGGTCGGTCGGATGTCGGATGGTCGGTCCCCCGGGCGACCGACCGTCCGACTTGGGACCGACCATGTGGCGCGGGCCGGCGGGGTAACGTTCGCGCGCTCTTCGTCTGGCGATTGGTCCCCGTTCATCCGTTCCGGTCAGCGTGGGGGCGATCCTCAGGCAACCGGAAGGGACCGCCATGCGCGCGATCGGGCGATCACGCAGGAGACTGCTTCAGGCGGCGGCAGCTGCCACCGCGACCACCCTGGTCCTGACCTCGTGGGCCGCGACGTCCTCGGCGGCGACCACGGCCGGTGCGGCCGTGACCGGCACGACCGCGGCGGACTCCACCGGCTCCGACCGGAAGCCCGGTCGGCCGGGAGCGGACGAGCCGGCGTCGGCCCCGCTCCTGACACCCGACGACGGCGCGTACCTCGAGGGCACCGTCACCGTCGCGGCCACGCCGACCGCACCCGGCGCGAGCGTCACGAGCCTCCGCGTGGACGGGGAGGTCCTCCCCGGCGCCACGGAGACGCTCGGGACCTCCGCGCTCCGGTTCGACGTGGGCAGCAACTCGGCGGACCGGTCGTTCGGCAACTGGTTCGAGATCAACGGCCACCGCATCGACCAGCCCGAGACCTGGGCGAGCGAGCGCGCCACGCTGGAGGTCCCGAACGAGTACCTGACCACGGGCGAGAACGTCGTCGGCATCTTCGCCGGGCCCAAGGAGAACACCTCCTGCGGCACGAACCACGACGACTTCGTCCTCTCGAATGTCACGCTCGAGCTGCTCGGCGAGACCGCCGACGGCGAGGAGAACGAGTACACGTACGACTTCGGGGACGGGAACTGCGGGTCCAACACGTCGAAGCTGCTCGGCGCGGAGCTGAGCTTCTTCGTCCAGGGCGACCCGCAGGCCACCACCGGGCTCACGGCCGAGCTCGACACGACGGCACTCGGCAACGGCACGCACGAGCTGTCGGCCGTCACGGAGGCGGGCGCCACCACCACGCACACCGTGACGCTCAACAACGCCCCGGCCGGCGCCCCGAGCCTCATGCCGCTGGACGGCACGGTCGCGAACGGGATCCTCCCGGTCGTGGCCGCGGCCCCGGCGGGTGGCGACGGCGGAGTCGTGGACGTGACCGTCGACGGGGAGACGCCGCCCGCGGCGGAGCACCTCGGTGGCACCGCGGCGACGTTCTCGTTCGACGTCGGCTCCAACTCGATCGACGACGCCTTCCACAACTTCCTGCGGGTCAACGGGCACCGCGTCGAGCTGGGCGGCGACTGGGCCGACGAGCGCGTCGACGTCACCCTCCCGGGCAGCATCCTGGTGCCGGGCGAGAACACGGTCGAGATCGTCACGGGCGACTACGGCTCGTCCTGCGGCGTCAACCGCGACGACTTCACCGTCTCCGGCCTCGAGCTCGTGCACGACGGCGAGCCGGTGCCGGGGGACGCCGCCGACCGGTACGTCATGGGCGACGGCCTGTGCGGGTCGAACGACTCGCTGCGCGAGGTCGCGCTCACATACACGATCGACGCCCCGGGGGTCTCCCTCGCCGACTCGCTCGGCGCGGGCGACGCGACGCTCGCGTTCGACATCGGCGCGAACTCGATGGAGGCCCGCTACCACTCGTACCTGCTGGTCAACGGCCACCGCGTGGACCTGGACGAACGCGACCACGTGTCCGAGCGGGTCGAGATCACGGTGCCGAACCAGTGGCTGCTCGCGGGCTGGAACCGCGTCGACGTGATCGCCGGCACGCTGGCGGGGACGTCCTGCGGCGACAACCGCGACGACTACGCCCTGTCCGCCCCGGAGCTGATCCCGGCCGAGGGTACGGCCACGCACGTGAGCATGCGCGCGACCCACAACATCGGCGACGGCAGCTGCGGGTCCAGCGTGAACCCCGAGGTCGAGGCCGACTGGAACTTCCACGTCGACGCGCCGGCGCGCGGCCTGCTCGCGCAGGTCCGCACCGCCGAGCTGCCCGACGGCGAGCACACGCTGGCGGCGACGTCGACCACCGGCGAGGTCGCCACCCGCACCGTGACCACCGACAACAGCGGCCCGGCCGTCGCCGCGAGCACCCCCGCCGAGGGGGACCGGATCACCACGAGCGTGCCGCTGTCCGTCGAGCTCAGCGACGACTCGGGCGTCGTCCGCGGCCCGGACGTGACCCTCGACGGCGCCGAGATCGCCGTCGGCGACCCCGTCGGACCGGGGCTCGCCGCGGGCGAGCACACCCTGGAGGTCCGCGCGACGGACGGCCTGGGCAACGAGTCCGTGCGCGAGGTGTCGTTCACCAGCGCCGGCATCCCGGACGTGCCGTCCGCGCTCACGCCAGCCTCCGGGACGCGGGGCGTGCGGGCGCCGGTGACGCTGTCGGCCACGGTGAACGAGCCCGACGGCGGGAACGTGACCACGGTGTTCACGCGCGCCGAGGCGCTCACGCCGACCCGCGCGTGGCAGGGCGAGTCGGCCGGCGTGCCCACGACCCTGCGGGTGCCGGGCGAGCAGCGGATCCGGGACACCCGCGGGCTCGCGCCGGGCGACGGCCGGGTCGTGCCGTCGCCGTCGGCCGCGGACGTCACCTACCAGCGGTTCGACGTGCGCGTGCGCGGCCGGGTCACCGAGCCCGTCCTGCGCTGGGAGGGCACCGCCGATCCGGCGCGCCTGGTGACCCTGCACGCCTGGAACGCCGACGAGCGGGCGTGGGAAGCTCTGGCGACCCGGCGCGGCGCCGCCGAGGGAGACACCGCGCTCGAGGCCGCCGTCGGGCCTGAGCACATCACCCGCGGCACGGTCCACGCCATGGTCACGGGCACCGACCCGTTCGCGGACGACATCGACCCCGGGGACCCCGACCGGTTCGCCGACCCCGACGACTACGACTTCGCGATGGTCCACTACACGGACACGCAGTACCTCTCCGAGGGCGCGGTCGAGGGCGCCACGGAACAGGAGCGCCGGACCTGGGGCAGCGCCTACACCGGCGTCATGGACTGGGTCGTGGACAACGCCGACGAGCGCAAGATCGCGTACGTCGCGCACACCGGCGACATCGTCGAGAACAACATCCGCACCCTGGCGCCGGGGCTCGAGGAGCAGGTCGTCGGGGAGTTCGAGTTCGCGTCCGAGGCGCAGGGGCGCATCGACGCCGCCGGCATCCCGAACGGCGTCGTCGCGGGCAACCACGACAACCAGTCCGGCCAGGACCCGACCCTGTACAACGAGTACTTCGGGCCGGACCGGTACGAGGCGCTGTCCGAGGAGTGGGAGGACGCGACGTACGGCGGCACGATGACGCCCGGGTCGAACGAGAACCACTACGACCTGTTCACGGCCGGCGGGCTCGACTTCGTGGTGGTGGGGCTGAGCTACGGCGTCACGCGGGACGAGGCCGAGTGGGCGGCGTCGGTCTTCCGGCGCTACCCCGACCGCAACGGCATCCTGCTCACGCACGACTACCTCGAGCCGTCCTCCTCCCCGGACGGGCGCGGCGCGAACCTCGGCGGGTCGGACGGGCCGCTGCTGTACGACCTGCTCGTGCGGGACAACGACAACGTGTTCCTCGTGCTCGCCGGGCACCGGCACGGCGTGGGCACGAACGTGCGGCCGCCGGTGGTGGGCGACATCGGGCACGGCGTCGTGGAACTGCTCGCCGACTACCAGTTCTACACGGTGCGGGCTGACCGGCTCGGGCTCGACCAGGTGGGCTACGACCCCGCCACGAAGCTGCGGTTCGGGGCGTCGTTCTTCCGGATGCTCCAGTTCGACGTCGCCGCCGGCGAGATGCACGTGGACACGTACTCGCCGCTGCTGGGCGAGTTCGGCGCGACCGAGTACGACGAGGACCGGCGGTTCAACGGCCTCGAGGACAACATGGTGCTGCCCGTCGACCTGACCAGCCGCACCACGAGCCTCGAGACCGAGGCGGTCGTGCTGTACGACCCGGTCCGGGAGATCGGGCGCGACACGGTGGCGTCGGGCGGGACGGCGAGCGTGGAATGGCCCGGCCGCCTGCGGCCCGGCCGCACCTACGCCTGGTTCGTCACAGCTCGCACGGAGGGCGGCGGCCGTGCGACGGCGTCCCCGGCGTGGTTCACGACGGCGCGGAAGTGATCCGGCGCATCACCCTGGTGGGTCTGGCGGCGGCGACTCTGGTCGCCGTCGCCGTCGCCGGTCCCGCCGTCGCGCACGACGCGACGTCGGACGTGTACGCGGAGGTCGCCGGCACGACGGCGGTCGGGGTGGCGGAGTCGTCGGGCAGCGCGTCGCCGGGCGCCTCGTCGTCGGGCGTCGACGTGGTCGCCACGCTCGACCTCGAGTACGACCTGCTGATGAAGTCCGCCTGGCTGCGGGCCGACGCCTACGAGGCGGCCGGCCGCGACGCGCAGCTTGCGAAGCTCGCCGAGTACGAGGCCGACGTCGACGCGTACGTCACGGCGCGGTTCGAGGTCGCCTACGACGGCGAGCCGTGCGCGCCGTCGCTGCGCGGCACGGACGTCGTGGAGCGGGACTCGGTGGCGTACGCGTCGCTCGACTACGCGTACGCATGCGCCGGCGATCCCGGGCGGGCGCACCGGGTGACCAGCGCGCTCTTCCCGGACGAGGAGTCGTTCGTGCACTCGACCGAGACCCTAGTGCGCTACGACCTGGACGGCGAACGGGGCTCGGCCGTGCTCACCGCGTCCTCGCCCACGCTGGCCACGGGCGAGTGGCGGCTCGCGAGGCAGCTCGGGTCGTTCTTCCTGCTCGGGGCCGAGCACCTCCTGTTCGGGCCCGACCACGTGCTGTTCCTGCTCGCGCTGCTGCTCGGGGCGCGGCGGCTGCGGGACGTCGTGCTGGTGGCGACCGCGTTCACCGTGGCGCATTCCGTGACGTTCCTGCTCGCGGCGCTCGGCCTGGTGACCGTGCCGGGCGCGGTCGTGGAGCCGGTGATCGCGGCGTCCATCGCGGTCGTGGCGGGGGCGGACCTCGCCGGGCTGTGGCGCGGCGGGCGCCGAGGGAGCGGGCGGTGGTCGCCGGCCGACGACGACGTGGCAGGCGGCGGCGTCGTGGCGGGCGGCGGCGTGCGGGCGGACCTGCGAGATGCCCTGCGCCGGTCGCAGCCCGCGGGGCGGCGGGAGACCCTGTGGGACCGGTGGCGGCTGCCCGTGGTGGTCGCGTTCGGGCTGGCGCACGGCCTCGGGTTCGCCGGGGCGCTCGGGATCGACGCGGCCTGGTCGTGGGACCTGCTGTGGTCGCTGCTCGTGTTCAACATCGGGATCGAGGCGGTGCAACTCGGGATCATCGCCGTGGCGTTCCCGCTGCTGGCGGTGCTGCGGTTGCGGGCGCCGCGCGCGGCGCGGTGGCTGCTCATGGCGGGTTCGGTGGCGATCGGCCTGGTCGCCCTCTGGTGGACGGTGGAGCGGCTGGTTCCGGCGGGCTGAGGAGATTCCCCGGCGGCCGGGGACCGCGGCGGGCACGTACGATTCTCCGGTGAGTCAGCGCCAGTCCGCCCCCGACCTGTCCCGGTTCCGCACGTCCCCCGTGAGCTTCGCGTCGCGGTCCGGGCGGTTGACCACGGGACAGCAGCGGGCCTGGGACACCCGGCGGGACGTCTACCTGGTGGACGTGCCCCGGCACGTCGGGCGCATGTCGGTGGACCCCGCATGGCGGTTCGACGCCGCCGCGGTGTTCGGCCGGACGGCGCCGCTGGTGCTGGAGGTCGGTTCGGGCCAGGGCGACGCGATCGTCACGGCGGCCGCCGGCGACCCGGGACGCGACTACCTGGCCGTCGAGGTGTACCGGCCGGGAGTCGCGCAGGTGATGGTGCGCGCCGACCGGGCGGCGCAGGAGCGTGCCGCGAGAACGCACGAGGCGGACGCCGGGGGCGACGACGCGGCCGGCGATCCGGTGGCGGGCGATTCCGTGGCCGGCGATCCCAGGGCCGGGGTTGACGTGGCCGGTGTTGACGCGGCTGGGGGCGACGGGGTCGGTGACGGCCCCGGCCTGCCGAACCTCCGCGTCATGCAGGTCAACGCCGCCGAGCTGCTGGACACGGCGATCCCTGCCGGATCGCTCGACGAGGTGTGGACGTTCTTCCCCGACCCGTGGCACAAGTCGCGGCACCGGAAGCGGCGCCTGGTCGCGCCGGCGTTCGCCGAGAAGGTGACGCGGGCCCTCCGGCCGGGCGGGCTCTGGCGGCTCGCGACCGACTGGGCGGCGTACGCCGAGCAGATGTTCGACGTCCTGGAGGCCGCCCCCGCTCTCCGCAACGCCCACGGCCCGCGCACGGCGGCGCCCCGCTTCGAGGGCCGCATCGTCACGGGCTTCGAGCGCAAGGCCCACAAGGCGGGCCGGGACATCACGGACCTGACCTACATCCGGGACTGAGCAGGTCAGGAGATCTGTGACTCCGCCTCCGCAAGGCGGCGTTCGCGGGCGTTCAGCGCGCCCGTCGTCATGCCGTAGATCGCGATGGCGCCGAGCACCTGAACCAGGACGTCGTCGAACGACACGTTGCGGCCGCGGCCCAGGACGCCCTGAAGGATCTCGTCGGCGCCCGCGATCACCGCCGCGGCCACGATGACGCGCCAGCCGGACGCGAGCGCCTTCCAGCGCAGCGGGGCGACGGCGGCGAACGGCGCGAGCAGCAGGAAGTTCCCCGCGACGACCGCGACCTGCGGCGGTACCTGGGTGAGCCCGTAGCGGGGGATCCAGCTCGTGAACCAGTGCTCGAACGTCGCCGCGAGGTCGGTGAACGGGATGAGGTTCGGCGTCAGCGCCCCGGAACTTGCGTGGATCCCCAGGGTGACCCAGACGTAGACGACGGCGTGCAGCGCCAGGACGACGTCGAGGATCCAGCCCGCCTCGGCGGCGCGTTCCGCGTCCGAGCGGAGGCTCGCGTGGTGCACGACGGCGATCGCCGCCGCCACCAGGCTGATCGCGATCGCGATCGCGGCGAGGTCGAGTCCGGCGAGGACTCCGGTCATGGGCGCTCCCGGGGTGCTGTGCTGGGCAAACCAGGCCAAATCTACCGGCACTCGCTGGTCACGCCCGTCTTTTGGCGCGGGTGAGATCCGGGGCGCGTGCGGGCCTCGCCGTCCATCTGCCCGTCGCGGTCACCGGCCGTTGAGGCCCGCGAGGAACAAATCCTCGAACCGGGGTGGGTCTGCCGACACGCCCACCCGCTGTGGCGTCCCGCCGGGGACGTCCACGGTCCGGCCCGCCGACGCGCCGGTCGTCACGACGTCGAGGGTGCGGGTCTCGAAGACCACGCCCTCACCCGTGACGAGGGACACCGCCGCGAGGGGATCCCACCAGTACAGGGCGCCGAGCTCCTTGAGGTTCACGACCTCGGGGTGGGTGACGATCGCGTGCACGAGCCGGGCCTCGTGGGTGTCGCGCTCGGCGGCGAGCCGCGCCACGAACGCGTCGGTCACCGGCACGTGGTTGGTCGCGTCCAGCCCGACGAGCCGCAGGCGCTCGTCCGGTACGCCGCCGACCGTGCGGGCCGTCGCCGGCGGGTCGATCCAGGCGTTGACCTCCTGCGTGTTGTCGAACCCCTCGGTCGTGGAGCCGAACAGGTTGCCGCCCACGTCCACGGCCCCGGCCATCGCGAACACCCGGCCGAGCCTGCGGTCCACGGCGTGCGGCCCCATCCGGTCCAGCGCCGCGGCGACGTTGCTCAGCGGCCCGGTGGCCAGGATCGTGACGGGCTGCCGGGAGCGCTCGACGGTGGCCGCGATGAGCGCGGGCGCCGTCACCCGCGCGGGCTCGTGCGGGACGTCCGCGTCCCCGAGCACGTCGGACAGGATGATCTCGACCGAGGCCCTGGCCTCCGGCGGCGGCTCGTTCACCCATTCGTCCGTGCCCGCCCCGACGGGGACGTCGGCCAGGCCGCAGCCGCGCAGCAGGGTGCGGGCATGGGTGAGGGTCCGGCCAGGGGTCCCGATCCCGTTGTCCACCACCGTGACCGCCCGCAGGTCGATCAGTCCTCGCTGGTGCGCCCGGCAGAGGTAGGCCAGCGTCGAGGCGTCGTCGAAGTCCATGTCCGAGTCGTAGATCACCGGCACCGGTTCCATGACGACCATCAAGCCAGGTCACGGGCCGGATGTCCACCCTGTCGGGTGTGGTCGGTCCGATGTCGCGAAGTCGGTCCCCCGAGGGACCGACCGCACGGACGACGAACCGACCGCTCGCCTATCGCCGCTCCAGGCGGATCACGACCGACTTCGACGCCGGGGTGTTGCTGCCCTCGGCCGTGTGGTCCAGGGGGACCAGCACGTTCGTCTCCGGGTAGTAGGCGGCGGCGCAGCCCTTCGCCGTCGGGAACGCGACGACCCGGAATCCCGGCGCCCGGCGTTCCTGCGGCGCGGCTGCTCCGTGAGTTCTGGCCGTCCTCGCGGCCTCGTCTGTTCCGCCGGTTCGGGCTGCTCCGCCGTTCCCGCTGGTCCCGGCTGAGCTGCCGTTCCATTCCGAGACGAGGTCGACCGTCTCGCCGTCCGCGACGCCGAACTCCTCCAGGTCGCGCGGGTTCACGAACACGACGCGGCGCCCGCCCGTCACGCCGCGGTACCGGTCGTCCTGGCCGTAGATCGTGGTGTTGAACTGGTCGTGGCTGCGGAGGGTCTGCAGCAGCAGCCGCCCCTCCGGCACCCGCACGACCTCCAGCGGGTTCACGGTGAACCGCGCCTTCCCGGTCGCCGTCGGGAACTCCCGCACGTCCCGCGGCGGGTGCGGCAGCACGAACCCGCCCGGCTCGGACACGCGGCGCTCGAAGTCCTCGAAGCCCGGCACGACGCGCGAGATGGACTCCCGGATGCGCGCGTAGTCGTCCCCGAAGTCCTCCCAGGGCGTCGGGTCGTCGTCGCCGAGCACGCGGCGGGCCAGGTCGGCGACGATCGCCGGTTCGCTCCGCAGCATGTCCGACGCCGGCCGCAGCGTCCCGCGCGAGGAGTGCACCACGCTCATGGAGTCCTCGACGGTCACGAACCGCGGGGCGGCGTCCCGCGCGGCGCGCCGGTGATCGCCGTCGTCCCGCTCCGTCCGGCCGAGGCAGGGGAGGATCAGCGAGCGGCGGCCGGGGACGACGTGCGAGCGGTTGAGCTTCGTGGAGACGTGCACCGTGAGCGGGACCTCGCGCAGCGCCGTCTCGGTGAGCGCGGTGTCCGGCGTGGCCGCGGCGAAGTTCCCGCCCATCGCCATGAAGACGTCGAGGCGCCCGTCGCGCATCGCGCGGACCGTGTCCACGGTGTCGTGCCCGGGATCGCGCGGCGGCTCGAAGCCGAACTCGGCGCCGAGCGCGTCGAGGAACGCCGCGGGCGGGCGCTCCCAGATGCCCATCGTGCGGTCGCCCTGCACGTTGCTGTGGCCACGGACGGGGCAGGCGCCCGCGCCCGGACGGCCCACGTTGCCGCGCAGCAGCAGGAAGCTGACCACCTCGCGGATCGTCGCGACGGCCTGCTTGTGCTGGGTCAGCCCCATCGCCCAGCAGACGACGACGCTCCGCGCACCGACGACGTCGTCGACGAACGCCTCGATCTCGGCGCGATCGAGGCCGGTGGCGGCGTCGACGTCGGACCAGGACAGCGCGCGCCAGGCCGCGGCCGCCTCCTCGAAGCCGTCGGTGTGCGTGGCGATGAAGTCGTGGTCGAGGACGGGCTCGTGACCGGCCGCACGGGCGTCGCCGTCCCGTTCGAGCAGCAGGCGGTTCACCGCCTGGAACAACGCGAGGTCGCCGGCGAGCCGGACCTGCAGGAACCGGTCCGCCAGCTTCGTGCCCGCGCCGACGACGCCGCGTATCCGCTGCGGGTTCCTGAACGTCTGCAGGCCGGCCTCGGGCAGCGGGTTGATCGCGACGATGCGCGCGCCCCGGTCCTTCGCCGCCTCCAGGGCGGTGAGCATGCGCGGGTGGTTGGTCCCGGGGTTCTGCCCGACGACGACGATCAGGTCCGCGTGGTCCGTGATGTCCGCCAGCGACACGCTGCCCTTGCCGATCCCGAGCGTCTCGGTGAGCGCGGAGCCCGACGACTCGTGGCACATGTTGGAGCAGTCCGGCAGGTTGTTGGTGCCGAGCTTGCGGGCCAGGAGCTGGTAGAGGAACGCCGCCTCGTTGCTGGTGCGGCCCGAGGTGTAGAACGCGGCCCGGTCCGGCGTGCCGGCGTCGCGCAGGCCGCGGAGCTCGCCCGCGACCATGTCGAGGGCCTCGTCCCAGGTCACCGGCCGGTAGTGGTCGGCGCCCTCGTCGCGCAGCATCGGTTCGGTGAGGCGGCCGGACTTGCCCAGCCGATGGTTCGTCCACGTCGCGAGCTCACTGACGGGTTGCTCGGCGAAGAACGCGGCGTCGGCCCGTTTGCGCGTGGTCTCCTCGGCGACGGCCTTGGCGCCGTTCTCACAGAACTCCGCGAGGTGCGGCTTGCCGGGCTCGGGCCAGGCGCAGCCGGGGCAGTCGAATCCGCGATGCTGGTTGACCAGCGGGAGCGCGCGCAGCCCGCGGGAGACGGACTCCTCGGCGACGTCGGCCAGCGCATGGAGCACGCCGGGCACACCGGCGGCATCGTGCCGGGGCGGGCCGACGCGCAGGGTGGGTTCGGGGGCCTCGGCGGGACCGTTCGTGCGGGCTTCGTCGCTCACTTCCGTCACCCCTCGACCCTACGCGCCGAGCGACGTTCCGCGAAAGAGGCATTCCGGTCAGCGGAAGTGCGAGACTGTCAGCATGGGAGCGACGACGGGCCGGCGGCGCATCGTGCGGCTGCGAGCGGTGGACGCCGGCGAGGCCCCCGCGGCCCCCGCGGACGCGAGGCCGGTGGAGGCGGAGGCCGCGAGCGCGGCGGACGACGGCGCGCCCGGTCCGCCCGCGACTGCCGCGCCCAGGGCCGTCGTCGTCCGCCGGACGGAACGCGCCGACACGCTCGCCGCCGAGGAACCCCTCCTGGTGCGGCTCGCCGGTGCGGGGCCCGTGCGATCCGGCGGGGCGGCGGCGCCTGGTGACGGGCTGACGCTGACGATGCGGACGCCGGGGGACGACTTCGACCTCGTCGCCGGGTGGCTGGTGTCGGAGGGCGTGGTGGGGACGGCGTCGGACATCGTGGGGATGAAGCTGTGCCGCGACGAGGACAACACCGTCGAGGTGGCGCTCGCGCGCGGCGTCCGGCCGCCGCGGGCACGGGCCCACCTGACGACGAGCGCCTGCGGGGTGTGCGGTTCGGACACGGTCGTGGAGGTGGCGGGGTCCCTGCGATGGCCGGTGGCCGACGACGCCGTCCGCGTGGACCCCGCGGTGATCGCCGCCCTGCCGGATCGCCTGCGGGAACGGCAGCGGGCCTTCGAGCGGACGGGCGGGCTGCACGCGGCCGGCCTGTTCGCGGCCGACGGCGAGGTCAGGTACGTCCGGGAGGACGTCGGCCGGCACAACGCCGTGGACAAGGTGGTCGGGGCGGCGCTGCGGGACGGCGCGCTCCCGGCGCCCGGCACGGTGCTGCAGGTCAGCGGGCGCGCGTCGTTCGAGCTCGTGGCGAAGGCGGCGCGGGCCGGGATCCCGGTGCTGTCCGCGATCTCGGCGCCGTCGACGCTGGCGGTGGACCTGGCCGCCGAGTGCGGGCTCACGCTGCTCGGCTTCGTCCGCGGCGCCTCCATGAACGTCTACACGCGGGCCGACCGGGTGCGGTGAGGGGCGGCGTCCCCCGGTCATGCACGGCCACGCACCCGGTCGCGCGCGGAACGGGGGACGCCGAGGGAGGCGTCAGCCGGTGAAGAGCGGGACGACGCCGCGGACGGTCTGGGACAGCCCGTAGATCAGGGGGAGGCCCACGACCAGCCAGGTGAGCACGAGCCGGGGTACCTGGTTCGGGGGGTTCTCGTCGGGCATGATCACTCCTTCGTGGCCGGCTGCTCGGCCGCCGGCCCCGTGCGGGGCTCGGCCGCGGGGCCGACGCCGGGGGAGGTGGCGCCCGCCGCGACCGGACCGCCGTCGTCCACGGGCTCGTGGAACCTCGACGCCACGGGCCGGACCAGGGCGTTGGCAACGAAGCCGACGGCGAGGACGCCGACCATCGTGAGCAGCGCGGGCCGGTAGTCCGCCGCGACGAGCTCGCCCGGCGTGCCACGCGCGTCGAGGAACCCGTTGATGATGAGCGGCCCGGCGATGCCGGCCGCGGACCACGCCGTCAGCAGGCGGCCGTGGATGGCGCCGACCTGGTACGTGCCGAAGAGGTCGCGCAGGTAGGCGGGCACGGTGGCGAAGCCACCACCGTAGAACGACAGGATGACGACGGCGACGAGGACGAAGACCGCCGTCGACGTGTGGCCGGCGACCGTGAGCAGGAGGTACAGCACCATGCCGCCGCCGAGATACATGACGTAGGTCGGCTTGCGGCCGATGACGTCCGACGTCGACGACCAGACGAACCGTCCCAGCATGTTGAACAAGGACAGCAGGGCGACGAAGCCCGCCGCCGTCGCCGCGGCGACCGTGGACGTGCCGCCCTGTCGGAAGAAGTCCTGGATCATCGGCGCGGCCTGCTCGAGGATGCCGATGCCGGCCGTGACGTTGCAGAACAGGACCGTCCACAGGAGCCAGAACTGCGGGGTCCGGATGGCGCTCGCGGCCGACACGTGCGCCGTCGACACCATCGGCCGGGCGGCGACGGCGGACGGATCGAACCCGGCGGGGGCCCAGCCGGGTGCGGGGACCTTGACCGTGAACACGCCGAGCATCATCACGGCGAAGTAGGCGATCCCGAGGGTGACGAACAGCGACGCGACGGCGCCGCCGGACGCGACCGAGGCGGTGTCGGCGGGATCGTAGGCCGGGTCGTAGAGGGACATGAGCTGCCGGGACAGGGGCGACGCGACCATCGCGCCGCCGCCGAAGCCCATGATCGCCATGCCCGTGGCGAGTCCGGGCCGGTCGGGGAACCACTTGATCAGCGTCGACACCGGCGAGATGTAGCCGATGCCGAGGCCGATGCCGCCGATGAGGCCGTACCCGAGGTACACGAGCCACAACTGCCGGGTGGCGATGCCCAGGGCACCGACCAGGAAGCCGGCGCCCCAGAAGCACGCGGCGGTGAACATCGCCCTGCGGGGTCCCACCCGCTCCACCCACGTCCCCATGACGGCGGCCGAGAGGCCGAGCATGACGATCGCGACGGAGAAGATCACCCCCACGGCGGTGAGGCTGGACCCGAAGTGGGCCACCAGGGCGTTCTTGTACACGCTCGTCGCGTAGACCTGGCCGATGCACAGGTGGATCGCGAGCGCCGCCGGCGGGATCAGCCATCGGCTGAAACCCGGTGGGGCGACCGTGTGCTCACGGTCGAGGAAGGACAGGGGCATGGGCACCTCCGCGTGCCGATAGGAGTTCCACTATGTGGAAGGCAGTTTTCTCCCAGCAGTTCGTGAAACGTTACTGCCGTGGGAGGTGCGGGATCAATGCCATGAACCGGCGGAAATGTTTCGCACGGCCGGAGGAGGCCGGTGCGGCGATGCATGACGGCGGCGTGGCCACCTCGGGAGGGAGGTGACCACGCCGCGGTTCCGTGGCCGGGACGTATCTCAGGATCGCGTCAGCACATGCTCGTCAGGGGAACGCTGCCCGGCTGGAGATCGGCGGAGTTGATCGGGGTGATATCGAGGTCCACGTAGATTCCCGGTCGGAATGCCACCCTGTAGCCGCCGGTTCCGTTGGATCCGTAGCAGAGGGCGCCGCCCCAGTTGTCGGTCTGGTTGTTGAAGGCGCGGCGCTGTCCGTACTCGTTGTAGATGTTGTGGCCGCCGCGGGACCAGAAGACGTACTCCGGGTTCCCGCCGTTCCAGCTGGCGTTCGGGTAGATGCAGAACGCACCGCTGGGGCAGCCGTGGACGGCCGCCGTCACCGATGCCGCCCGCTCGATGATGCCGCCGCGCGGTGCCTGGTCGTCGGTGACGCTGGTGGCCTCCGAGGCGGAGCCCCGGGCGTCGTCGGCGGCCTGTGCCGCCTGGGTGGTGCCGAGGACGCCGGCGAGCGCCATCAGCAGCCCCGCCAGTGCGGCGAGGGCGCGCTTCGAGAGTGTCATCGGATCTCTCTCCATCCCGTCCGCGTTCGGTACGGGCCGGCTTCCGGTGCTCCTGGCTCGAGGAGCTCCGGGGCTCGTGGCGAGCGCCCGCCGTCGACGCCGGTCCCGCCCGGCACCGTGCCGGGTGTTGCGCGGAACACGACGAACGTAGGACCGCCGTGTCCGAGCCCGCGACAACGTTCGGGGGTGGGTGAAGGCTTCGGGTCCGTCCGAAAGGTGCGGCCGCGATGTATCACGGTGCATCGGTCGGCCGTCGCTGCCCCGGCCGGGAGTTGCGCGCTCCACCGGACCAGCGGGGTCGGCGTGCTCCGGCCGTCCCTGCCCGACCGGGAGATGCGCGGCGGAAAAAGCCTGGCCGGGCGGCGGCGCCCGGACGACACTGGCTGCATGCGCATCATCGAGGCTCCGCACCCGCCCTCCCTCGACCATCCCGACGCGTGGGCGTATCACGGCATCGGGCGGGTCGCCGAGGTGGTCGCCCAGGAGACGTGGGGCGTGTCCGACACGGCCATGAGCGCCAACGACGTGCTCGTCACCATGTCGAACCAGCAGTACGCGGACAAGGTCCGGCTGGTCGCCGTCGAGGACGACGGCGGGGGCGACGGCGGGGCACCGGCCGTCGTCGGGCACGTCGTCGTCATCCTGCCGACGCAGGCCAACAAGCACCTGGGGATGGCCGAGGTGCAGGTGGTGCCGGACGCGTGGGACACCGGCACCGGGCAGGCGCTCCTCGATGCCGGGATCGAGCGGGTCCGGGCCGCGGGCCGCACGACGATGCTGCTCGGCGTCGACTTCGGCGAGGAGGATCCCGACGAGACGGAGTGGGTGACGGCGTCGTCCGGGAAGGGGCGCGTCGCGGCGGGCCTGCCGGCGATCCGGCTGGCGCGTTCGCTCGGGTTCGAGTGCGCCATCGTCGAGCGCAAGTCGCTGCTGGAGCTGCCGCTCGCGCCGGGCGCCCTCGAGGCGTTCGAGGCGGAGAGCAGGGCCGTCGCGGGCGACGCCTATCGCCTGCACACCTGGCGCGACCACATCCCGGAGGACTGGCTCGACGCCTACGCCGCGCTGGAGACGGCGCTCGCCGCCGACGAGCCGCGCGGCGACCAGGACATCGAGACCGATCCGTGGGACGCCGAGCGGGTGCGGAACGCCGACGCGCAGCACGCCGCGCGGGGCAACGGCTACGTCATCACGGCCGCCGAGCACGTCGCGAGCGGTGAACTCGCCGGCATGACGATGCTGCTGTACCCGAAGGACGAGACGCGGGAGTACGCCGAGCAGGAGGCGACGGTCGTGCTTCGGGCCCACCGCGGGCACCGGCTCGGCATGCTGGTCAAGGCGGTGAACGCCCAGGCCCTGCTCGAGGCGAAGCCGAACGCCAAGCGCGTCTGGACGTGGAACAACGAGGAGAACCCCCACATGCTGGCCATCAACGTGGCCATGGGCTTCCGGCCGGCGGGCGGCTGCGCGGAGATGCAGCGGAAGGTCTAGCCGGCCCCGCGCAGCACCAGCTTCGCGGCTGTCCTCGCGCCGTCGGCGCGGATCGTGCCCGCCACGGCAGCGGCTCGGGTGCAGGCCTCCGGGGACAGGGCCGTGACGAGCGCGGCCGACAGCGAGGCCGTGGTCGGGACGGCCCCGTCATGCACGGCGCCGATGCCCAGGGCGGCCACCCGGCCGCCCCAGTACGGCTGGTCCGCCACCTGCGGCACGATCACCTGGGGCGCGCCGGCCCGGGCGGCGGTCGTGGTCGTGCCCGCGCCCCCGTGGTGCACGACGGCGGCCACCCGGCGGAACAGCGCCTGCTGATTGATCTCCCCGACGACGTGGCAGTCGTCGCTCCCGCCGTCCGGCACGAGTTCGGCCCAGCCGCTGCCGAGGACGATGCGGCGGCCGTGGCCCCGCACGGCCTCGAACGCGGCGCGGCCGGTCTGCTCGGCGTCGTGCAGCGGCATGCTGCCGAAGCCGACGTACACGGGCGGCGCGCCGGCCTCCAGGAACGCCTCCAGGCCGGCGGGGAGCGGACGCTCGTCCGGACGGATCCACGCGCCCGTCTGCGTCACGTCGAGGTCCGTGGCGGGCCGCCACGGCCCCAGGACGGGGTCCGACGCCAGGAGCGGGTGGTCGCCGAGGATGAGATCGCGGACGTTGTCCGACGGTTCCAGGCCCCACGACGCGCGCAGGGTGTTGATCGGCGGGCCGAACAGGCCCTGCAGGTGCTCGGCGTTGAGATCCCACAGCACCCGGTTGTCGGTTTCCCCCTCCGGCACGGACTGGCCCGGCCAGGGCACCGGCGGGTGGTGCGGGGACGGCACGAAGTTCGTGGAGAAGGACGCGCCCGTGTACGGGATGCCCCGCTTCTCGGCTGCCGCCTGCACGCCGGCCTGCATGCCGATCACGCCGGCGGACACGACGGCGTCGAACTCCCCGGCGGTGGTGACCGCCTCGTAGGCCATGCCGGCCAGCTCCGCCGTGATCTCCGGGAGGGTCTTCGGCGCCTCGTCGGCGAGCAGGCCCGTGGCCAGCGCGCGGATCGGCCGGCCGACGGGCAGCGGCCGGACACCGGCGGCGTCGAGCAGTTCGGCGAAGTCCGGCGGCGCGCAGACCCGCACCTCCGCGCCGAGCTCCTGGAGGGCGAGGGCGAGCCCCGCCATCGGCTCGACGTCCCCGCGTGACCCGTAGGTCGTCAGCAGCACTCGCATCTCGCGTCCCTCCGTCGTGGGTGGTAGTCGGGGGTGGTATCGGCGTGGCCCGGAGATTCTGCGGGACGACGGGGGTCTTGCCGCAAGACCCCCTGTGCGCTATATGTTGAGAGTGGCAGGGAGAGTGTGCTCCCTGCTCTTCTCTTTTCTCCTTCCCGGTTTCTCGTTCCCGGCGCCGGGCCCGGGTTCCTCCGGCGCCCGCCTCCGGGGTCGGCCTGCCTCGGTGCGGCGCTGGGTGCGGGACGCCGTCCACCGGGTCGAGGCGACGCGTGTCGGTGTCTCCTGGCATGATCTGATCCGGCCTGCGGCAGGCAGAGCCGGTGGATCCGACGAGGTGGGGGACAGTGCAGAGCATCAACGCGCGCATCGCCGAGGAACTGGGAGTCAGGGAGAACCAGGTCGCCGCGGCGGTCGGTCTGCTCGACGACGGGGCGACGGTCCCGTTCATCGCCCGGTACCGCAAGGAGGTGACCGGCACGCTCGACGACGCGCAGCTGCGCACGCTCGAGGAGCGGTTGCGGTACCTGCGCGAGCTGGAGGAACGCCGGGCGGCGATCCTCCAGTCGATCGACGAGCAGGGCAAGCTCACCGACGAACTGCGCGCGCAGATCCTCACGGCGGACACGAAGTCCCGGCTCGAGGACATCTACCTGCCGTACAAGCCGAAGCGGCGCACCAAGGCGCAGATCGCCCGCGAGGCCGGGCTGGAGCCGCTGGCCGACGCGCTCTTCGGCGATCCGGCACTCGATCCGGAGGAGACGGCCGCGGCGTACGTCGACGCCGACAAGGGCGTGGCCGACGTGAAGGCCGCGCTCGACGGCGCCCGCGCCATCCTGGTCGAGCGCATGGGCGAGGACGCCGACCTCCTCGGCATGCTGCGCGAACGACTCTGGGCCCGCGGCCGCATGGTCTCCAGGGTGCGCGACGGCGCCGCCGAGAAGGGCGCCAAGTTCGCCGACTACTTCGACTACTCCGAGGACCTCGCGAGCCTCCCGTCGCACCGCATCCTGGCGATGTTCCGCGGTGAGAAGGAGGAGGTCCTGGACCTCGTCATCGAGCCGGAGCCGGATGCCGAGCCGGGGGTGCCGACGTCGTACGAGGCAACGATCGCCGACCGGTTCGGGATCCGGCAGCAGGGGCGTCCCGGCGACAAGTGGCTGGGCGACACCGTGCGGTGGGCGTGGCGCACCAAGATCCTCGTCCACCTCGGGATCGATGCGCGGCTGCGGCTGCGCACCGAGGCCGAGGACGAGGCGGTGCGGGTCTTCGCCGCCAACCTGCGTGATCTCCTGCTGGCGGCGCCCGCCGGCTCGCGCGCCACGATGGGCCTGGACCCCGGCCTGCGCACGGGGACGAAGGTCGCGGTCGTGGACGCGACGGGCAAGGTGGTCGACACCGCGACGATCTACCCGCACGCACCGCAGAATCGCTGGGACGAGTCGCTCGCCACGCTCGGGGCCCTCGCCATGAAGCACAAGGTGGAGCTGGTCGCGATCGGCAACGGCACCGCCTCGCGCGAGACGGACAAGCTCGCCGCCGAACTCGCGAAGAACCTGCCGGGCCTGACGAAGGTCATGGTGAGCGAGGCGGGCGCGTCGGTGTACTCGGCGTCGGCGTTCGCGTCTGCGGAGCTGCCCGACCTGGACGTGTCGCTGCGCGGCGCCGTGTCGATCGCGCGCCGCCTGCAGGACCCCCTCGCCGAGCTCGTGAAGATCGATCCGAAGTCCATCGGCGTCGGGCAGTACCAGCACGACATCACCGAGAGCAAGCTGTCGCGTTCGCTCGACGCCGTCGTCGAGGACTGCGTGAACGGCGTGGGCGTGGACCTGAACACGGCGTCGGCGCCGCTGCTGTCGCGGGTCTCCGGCATCACGAGGACGCTCGCGGAGGGCATCGTGTCGCACCGCGACGCGAACGGCCGGTTCACGTCCCGGTCCGGCCTGAAGGACGTGGCCCGCCTCGGGCCCAAGGCCTTCGAGCAGTGCGCGGGCTTCCTCCGCATCCGCGGCGGCGACGAGCCGCTCGACGCGTCCTCGGTGCACCCGGAGGCGTACCCGCTCGCGCGGAAGATCGTCGCGGCGGCCGGGTCCGAGGTGACCGCGATCGTCGGGAACCAGGGCGCGCTCAAGGGCGTGAAGCCCACCGACTTCGTCGACGAGCAGTTCGGCCTGCCGACCGTGACCGACATCTTCGCCGAGCTGGTGAAGCCCGGCCGGGACCCGCGCCCGGAGTTCACCACCGCGTCGTTCACGGACGGCGTGGAGACGCTGGCCGACCTGGCCCCGGGCATGATCCTGGAGGGCCAGGTCACCAACGTGGCCGCGTTCGGCGCGTTCGTGGACGTGGGCGTGCACCAGGACGGGCTCGTGCACGTGTCGGCGATGTCCAAGCGGTTCGTCGAGGACCCGCGCGACGTCGTGAAGTCCGGCGAGGTCGTGAAGGTGAAGGTGCTCGACGTGGACGTGGCGCGCAAGCGGATCGCGCTCACGCTGCGCCTGGACGACGAGGTCGGCGTCGCGGGCGGTACGGGCGGTCGCGGCGCGCGCGGCGGCGACGGGTCCGACGACGGGCGTGGGTCGGCAGGCCGCCCGGGTGGCGGCCGCGGCCGGGGCAACGGCGGACGGGACGGCCGCGGTGGCCGAGGCGGACAGGGCCGGGGAGGTCAGGGCGGCCGGGGCGGCAAGGGCCAGCCCCCGGCGAACACGGCGATGGCAGACGCGCTCCGGAGGGCCGGCCTGGCCTGAGCGCAGCCGGCCGCCGCGACGTCTGGCGATGTCGCGGCGGCCGGCCGGGGCCGTCTCACTCGGTGCTCAGCGAACCGTCCGAGCTGAAGACCAGCCCGAGGGTGATCTCGCCCTGCTTGAGCGCCTCCTTGGTGAGGGGACCGCCGGCGTCGAGCGAGCGGAACTCGCTGAACGTCAGCCCGTACGTCTCCTCGAGACCCGGCTGGCAGAACGGGCGCTCGGTGCACTCGGGCCCGGCGCCGAGGATCAGGCCGTCGCAGGCCTCCGCGAGCTCGGAGAGCGTCGTGACGCCGTGCTCCTCGGCGAACGCGGTCGTCACGGCGAACGCGTTCTGGTCCTGCGCGGCCGACGGCTCGCCGACCACGAGGCCCACCTCCTCGGCCAGCCCGCGCAGGCCCTCCACCGTCGCGTCGAGGTCGCTGCTCGCGACGGGCTCCGCGTCGGGGCCGTTGACGTCGTGGTTGATGAACTCGGTCAGCGTGCCCACGTACTCCGGGACGACCTGGACCTGCTCGCCCTTCTCGAGCGCCGGCAGGTAGGCCTCACGGTTGCCGATGGTGGTGACCTCGACCTCGTAGCCGGCCGCCTCCAGCACCTCGGCGTAGATGTTGCCGAGCGTCGCGCTCTCGGCGAAATCGGCGGCGCCGATCGTGACGGAGCCGGCGTCGGCGACCTCCTCCACCTCGATACCCGCGGAGGCGACGAACTCCGCGGCGACGTTCTCCGACGTCTCGCGATCGATGTCGACCGACCGGTTCAGCTCGATGAGCGTGTCCGTGTCGAGCGCCGCCGACACCTGGTCGAGCAGGCCGATCAGCTCCGGGTGCTGCTCGGCCGCGTCGGCGTTGACCGCCGGGATGATGTTGTCGACGGTCTGGAGGTGCTGGTCGTCGTCGAGCACGACGATCTCGTCACCGGCGATCGGTTCACAGGTCGCGGCGACGTCGGTGCCGTCGTCGGTCGAGTTGCCGCCCGCGGAACCGGGCTCGCCGCACGCGGTCAGGAGCGTGAGGCCGACGACGGCGGTCGCCGCGCCGACGAGGCGCAACGGGCTGGACAGGGGCGTGCGTGCGAGGCGCATCGTGACTCCGGTTCTGCTCTGTACTGGTGTTCTACGAGGTCGAACTGGCCCATTCGATCGTGATCGGCGCGCGCTGGCAAGGGGAATCCCGGTCGATTCGTCGCATGGCGGACGCCTGAGGCGCCGACAGCAGTAGAGCGGCCGTGCTACCGGGCCGCCTGTGACGCTCCCCACAGAAGCGGCAGGGCGCGCGGCCCAGCGCTCGCGAGAGCACCGGACCGCGCGCTCGGCCCAGCGGCCCCGCGCACTCAGCCCAGCAGGGTCTTGACCGCCTCGCCGAGAGCGGCGGGCTCGCGCCCGAGGAGGCGACGGAGGTCGTCGCTGTCGGTGGCGAGCTCACCGGCGGCGATCGAGGCGTCCAGGCCGACAAGGAAGCGCACCGTGCCCTCGTCGAGCCCGGCCCCGGTCAAGGCCGATCGGTAGGCCTCGGGCGCGAGGTCCTCGTACACGACCGTGGTGCCCGTGGCCTCCGTGATCGCGGCAGCGAGGTCGGCGAGGGTGAAGGCCGGGCCGCCGAGCTCGTACACCTGGTTGCCGTCCACGTTCTCGAGGAGTGCCGAGGCCGCGGCGGCCGCGTAGTCGGCGCGAGGGGCGCCGGAGACCGGAGCGCCGCCCGTGGCGCCCAGGATGCGGCCGGTGGCGAGGTACTGGGCCGCCTGATCCGTGTACACCTCGAGGTACCAGCTGTTCCGCAGGATCGTGTGCGGCACCCCGGACGCGCGCAGGACCTTCTCGCTCTCCACGTGCTCGGGCGCGACGGGATTGCTCGTGCTGCCGGCCTTCAGCACGCTGGTGTAGGCGATTCGCCCGACGCCGGCGGCCTTCGCCGCCTCGATCACCGCGGTGTGCTGCGGGACCCGCCGGCCGATCTCCGAGCCCGACACCAGGAGCAGGCGGCTGACCCCGGCCAGTGCCGTGTTCAGCGTCTCCGGGCGGTCGTAGTCGCCCTCGCGCACCTGCACCCCGCGCTCCGCCAGATCGTCCAGCGTGCCCGGCGTCCGTGCGATCGCGACGACCTGGTGCGGTTCGACGCCGCGGGCGAGCAACTCGGTCACGACGAGACGCCCCAGGTGCCCTGATGCTCCCGTGACGGCATAGACCTGTGACATGTTCGGCTCCCTCTCGGTTGTACTTTCAAATCGAAAGTACCATACCGAAGGGTGGCACTGTAGGATGGGAGGCGCCGCTCGACAGGCACGACCCGCACCGGCTCGACAGGAGAGGAGCCCGATGACGCAGCACGGCGACATGGCCGAACCCAGCACAGCGTTCGTGGCCGACGTGTTCGCGCGGGACTGCGCCTCGCGCGCGGTGTTCGACGACGTCACCTCGAAATGGGCCTCGCTCGCCCTGCTCGCCCTGCTCGAGGGCCGGACCCGGTTCAACGCACTGCGCCGCCGCGTCGACGGCGTCAGCGAGAAGATGCTGTCGCAGAACCTGCGCACCCTGGAGAGCGACGGCCTCGTCGTCCGCGACGTGATCGACGTCATCCCCGCTCGCGTCGAGTACGAGCTCACCCCCCTCGGCCGCGAGGTCGCCGGGCACCTGCGGGCGCTGGCCGACGTCCTGGAGACCGCCGTCGCCCGCTGACGTCGTCGGCTGATGTCGCCCGGCCGCGGCACGGGCACGGGGCCCGTTCCCCGGCCGGGCGGCCGCGGCGCTTCCCTCGTCGATGTCGGTCACTCGCGATAGCGTCCTCTCTCATGGCGGCCAATCCCTGGTTCTCCTGGACCTACGTGGTCGAGAACGCGGACACGCTCTGGGAGCACACCGTCCAGCACGCCGTGCTCACGGTGGAGGCGGTGGCGATCGCCACGGTCATCGCGGTGCCGCTGGGCATCCTCGTCTCCCGGATCCGCTGGCTGGCCGGGATCGTGATCGGCACCGCCGCGGTGCTCTACACCGTGCCGAGCCTCGCGCTGTTCGCGATCCTGGCGCCGCTGCTCGGGATCGGCCGCACCCCGGTGCTCATCGGCCTGGTGGCCTACGCGCTGCTCGTCATCCTCCGCAACACCGTGGCCGGGCTCGACGCCGTCGACCCGGCCGTGCTCGACGCCGCTCGCGGGCTCGGCTACGGCCCGGGCCGCGTCCTCGTCCACGTGTCGCTGCCGAACGCGCTGCCGTCCGTCGTCGCGGGCCTGCGCCTGGCCACCGTGTCGACGGTGGCGATGGTCACGGTCGGAGTCGTGGTCGGCTACGGCGGGCTCGGGCAGCTGATGTTCCAGGGCTTCCGCAACAACTTCTACCGCGCGGAGATCATGGCCGCGACGCTGGCCTGCGTGCTCCTCGCGGTCGTGCTCGACGTCGCGATCTGGGCCGGGGGTCGCGCCCTCACCCCCTGGCGCGAGAGGAGGCGCGCGTGAACGTCCTCACCGAGGCCCTCGTCTGGCTCAACGACCCCCTGACCTGGACACGGAGCGACGGGATCATCGACCTGACGGTCGAGCACCTGGTCATGACCGCGATCGCCGTCGCGATCGCGGCCGTGTTCGCGATCCCGCTCGGCGCCTGGCTGGGGCATACCGGCCAGGGATCGGGTGCCATGGTCACGCTCGGCAACGCCACCCGCGCCGTGCCCACCCTCGGCATCATCCTGCTGCTCGCCGCCGGTGGCCTCTTCGGCAACGGTGCCGCCGTGCTCGCCGCCGCGATCTTCGCCGTGCCGGTACTCCTCGTGAACTCGTACGAGGGCGTGCGCGGAGCGGATCCTGCCGCACGCGACGCCGGGCGCGGGATGGGGATGTCCGGCACGCGCGTCCTCTTCCAGGTCGAGCTCCCGCTCGCCACCGGACTCATCGCCGCGGGCCTGCGCACCACGATCGTGCAGGTCGTCGCCACGATCCCGCTCGCGGCGCTGGCGGGCGGGGGCGGGCTCGGCCAGATCATCGCCTTCGGGATGGGCACCCAGCGCTACGGCCAGGTGCTCGCCGGTGGCATCGTCGTCGCGCTGCTGGCGCTGGTGCTCGACGGCGTCCTCGCGGTGGCGCAGCGACTCGTCACCCCGGCCCCGCTGCGCGTGAACGGGAGGCCGCGGCGGCCGCGGAAGGCGCCGGTGGAGCCGTGACGACGCCCCCACCGTCGCCGGACACCGGGCGCGGCGTCCGGAACGTGGGCGGCGTCTGGAACGTGGGCCCCGTGCGACGCGCGCCGGACGGCGCCGCTACCCTCGCGGTGTGACTGAGAACCGCCGCGTAGCCCTGGCCACCTGCTCCGTCCTGCCCGAGCTCGACAAGGGGGACCAGCCGCTGGTCGCCGCACTCGCCGAGCGCGGTGTCGCCGCCGAGCCCGCGATCTGGGACGACGCCGCGGCGGACTGGTCCGCGTACGACCTCGTCGTGGTCCGCTCCACCTGGGACTACTCGGCCCGGAGGGACGAGTTCGTCGCCTGGGCGAAGTCGGTGCCGAGGCTGCTCAACTGCGCGGACGTGCTCGAGTGGAACACCGACAAGCGCTACCTGCGGACGCTCGAGGCCGCCGGCGTCCCGGTGATCCCGACGATCTGGCTCGACCCGGCCCGGCACCTGTCCAAGCGCGCCGTGCACACCCGGATGCCGGCGTTCGGCGACTTCGTGGTCAAGCCCGTGGTCAGCGCCGGCGCCAACGACACGGGGCGGTACCAGCCGGTGTCCGCCGAGTCACGCGGCCTGGCGATCGAGCACGCGAAGCGCCTGCTCGACGGCGGCCGCTGGGCCATGATCCAGCCCTACGTCACCTCGGTGGACACGGCGGGCGAGGCATGCCTGGTGTTCCTCGACGGCGAGCTGTCGCACTCCGTGCGCCGCAACGCCCTGCTGAGCGGCCCGGTCCGGCCGACGCAGGGGCTGTACGCGGTGGAGGAGATGGCGCCCTTCACGGCGTCCGCCGAACAGGTGGAGGTCGCGCGGAAGGCGCTCGAGGTGGCGCAGGCCGAACTGGGCGCGCGCGAGCCGCTGCTGTACGCGCGCGTCGACCTCGTCACCGGCGACGACGGAACGCCGATGCTCATGGAGCTGGAACTCACCGAGCCGTCGCTGTGGATGCAGCTGGCCGGTGAGGTGGACGCGTTCGGCACGATGGCGGACGCGATCGTCGAGCGACTCGGGTAACGGAGCCGCGGCGAACGGGCCGCGGCCGGGCACGGCGTCGTCCTGATCGGTCCGGCCGTCGTGGACGGCCGTCATGGACGCGCGCCCGGTGAGGGTTACCGTGGAGAGCGGGGGTGTGTTCATGGCCGTGCACCCGCCGGGACGAGTCCTCGGGGGAATGGTGACCTCGATCCGGGATCTCGCAGCGCGGACGCCGGCGTCGCGCCGGCGGGACCTGGATCTGCTGCGCGCCGCCGCGATCGGTGCCGTGGTCCTCGGGCACTGGCTGATCGTGACCGTCGAGCGCACGAGCGACGGACGGCTCACCGGCTTCACCGCCCTGCCCGAGCTGCGGTGGGCGCACGCGCTGACCTGGCTGTTCCAGGTCATGCCCGTGTTCTTCCTCGTCGGAGGCGCTGCCAACGCCATCTCCTGGACCGGCGGGCGCCGCCGCGGCGAGACACCGACACGCTGGCTGCTCGACCGCAGTGCTCGGCTGTTCCCGCCGATCACCGTGTTCCTGCTCGTCGTGGCGACGGGGGCCACCGTCGCCCGCTCGGCCGGCGTCGCGCACGACCTCGTCGAGCAGGCCGTCGCACTCGTGCTCCTCCCGCTGTGGTTCCTCGTCGTCTATCTCGGCGTGACCGCCCTGACGCCCTGGACCCACCGACTCCACGAACGTCACGGACTCGCCGTGCCGGCCGCGCTGGTCGCCGGAGTCGCGGCCGGCGACGCGCTGCGCCTCACGACGGGCAACGAACTCGTCGCGGCCGGCAGCTTCGCCTTCGGCTGGCTCGCCATCCATCAGGTGGGCTACGCCTGGTACGACGGCACCCTGCGGCTCGGGACCCGGCAGGCGGCCGCGCTCGTCGCCGTCGGCCTGGGCGCTCTCCTTCTCCTCACCGGGCCCGGACCGTACCCGGTGAGCATGGTGACCGTGCCGGACGCCGCGGTCCAGAACCCGTCGCCGCCGACCCTCGCGCTCCTGACCCTCGCCGTCGCCCAGCTCGGCCTCGCCGCGCTCGTGGCACGGGCGGCGCGAGGGTGGCTCCACCGCTCTCAGCCCTGGGCCCTCGTCGTCGCGGTCAACACCGTCGTCCTCACGGTGTACCTGTGGCACCTGGTCGCCGCGTTCGCCGGGGCCCTCGCCCTCGACGCGCTCGGGCTCCTGCCGCCGAGCGACCCGGGCACGGCCGGGTGGTGGCTCGGACGCGTGCCATGGCTCGCGGCCCTCGCGATCGTCCTGGTGGTCCTCGTGATCCTGCTCGGTCCGGTCGAGACGCGGGCCGCGGCGCGGCGGACGGAGGCCCGCGTCGTCGGCCGTCCGCCGACGCAGGCCACGACCGGCCTCGCGGCGCTGGCCGCGCGGACCGGCGCGGTCGTCGCCGCGTACACGGCGGCGGTCGCCGGCCTGCTGTGGCTCACGGTCGCGGGGACCGCCGGCGGCCCGCACGAGCCGTTCGGCCTCCCCCTGGGGGCGCTCGTGCTCGTTCTCGGCAGTGCCGCGGTGCTCCGGTTCGGGCGTGCCGGCGCTCGGCGGGGATCCGCCGCGGAACCGTCGACATAGAAGACGCCACGACACGCCCGGGACAGGCACACAGAGGCCGGAATACGAGAGCGGCAGGTCAACCTGTACGAGCTGACCTGCCGCTTCACTGGGGTGGACGACGGGACTTGAACCCGCGGCCCTCGCGACCACAACGCGATGCTCTACCAACTGAGCTACGCCCACCATGCCTGCCGGTGACGGACCAGCGGCCGACGAAAAGCATACATGAGGTCGGTCCTCGACCTCGCATCTAATCCGTGCTCGCCGGCCGCTTCGTGACCGACGTCTCCTTCACCTTCGCCGCCGCCGCGCGCGCCGCCTCCGAGTCGGGGCCAGGCTGCGCCGGGAACAGGGCCTCGCGGTAGTAGCGGAGCTCGTCGATCGACTCCAGGATGTCGGCGAGCGCCCGGTGGCCGCCGTCCTTGTCGGGGCTGGCGAAGTAGACGCGCGGGTACCAGCGCCGGGCGAGCTCCTTGATGGAGGAGACGTCGATGATCCGGTAGTGCAGATGGCCGGAGAGCTCCGGCATGTGGGTGTCGAGGAACGCCTTGTCCGTGCCCACGGAGTTGCCGGCGAGCGGGGCCTTGCCCTTGACCGGCACCCACTCGCGAACGTACTCCAGCACCCGGGACTCGGCCTCGGCGAGGGACAGCCCGCCGGACAGCTCGTCGAGCAGACCCGACCTGGTGTGCATGTCGCGCACGAAGTCGCCCATCCGGGCCAGCGCCTCCGCGGGGGGCTTGATGAGGACGTCGATCCCGTCGCCCAGGGGTTTCAGCTCGGAGTCCGTCACGACGGCCGCGACCTCGACGAGCGCATCGGTACGGACGTCGAGCCCGGTCATCTCGCAGTCGATCCAGACGATACGGTCGGCGGGACTGGTGCTCACGGCGCCCAGCCTACGACGTGCCGTCAGGCAAGGTCGTCCGCGAGACCGTGCTGCGACCGCTGCAACGTGCCGGCGACCCGCGCATCGGATCCCCACGGGCACGAAAAAGCGACACGCCGACAGAATCGAGATCTGTCGGCGTGTCGCTGGATTCCGGTGGCCGCAGGACTGTTCGGCCTGCGGTTCGGCCGGGTCAACGGACCGAGGTCCGACGGCGGGGACGGAGTACGCCCCGGAGCTTCCGGTCCGCGCGCTGCTGGCGCTGGCGCCGGTCGCGCCGCAGGTCCTCGGCGTGGTCGAGCTGCTCCTGATGGAGAGCCCGGATGAGGGTGTAATCGATGGTGTGCACGTGAGTGCCCTTCGTGACGCTGGACTGCCGGGACGAACCCGGCGCAGGGTCTGGCCGGACCCCTCCACCACCCGGTCGTCGGGACCAGGCGGACGCCACCGCGGTGTGTCTGAAGACTCTCAGGTCCCACGCACCTGACGCACGGCTTTTTCCTGGTAGCAGAGCCCTGCTGCCCGTAGCGAAGGACACAGGCGGTCCGGCCCTCTCGTGGCGTCGGCCGTGAGGACGTCCGCCGCGACCTGTCAGGAGGACGTGCGTGAGGGCCTGTTAGCGTCCAGCCATGCCCCGATCAGCGCCCCCCGGGCGCCGCGCCACCGAGTCGGCCGCCGAGCCGCCCACCGGGCCGGCCGCCGTGCCCGGCGTCGCCGAGCCCTCGCGCCACCTGAGGACGCCGACGTTCCGCTGGCTCACCGCGGGCTGGGCGCTGACGAACTTCGCCGATTCGGCGCTGATGCTCATCGTGGCGATCTGGGTGGCGGATCTCACGGGGAACGCGGCCGCCGGTGGGCTCACGTTCGCGATGCTGGGCCTGCCGGCGCTCGCCTCGCCGTTCCTCGGCGTCCTCGCGGACCGGGTGTCGCGCCGCAAGCTGCTCGCGGTCACGTACCTGCTGGGCGCGGCGTGCCTGGTCCCGCTGTTCTGGGTGCACGATGCCGGGACCGCCTGGATGATCTATCCCGTCACGGTGCTCTACGCGCTGGTGGCCTACGTGACGGCCGCCGGGCAGTCGGGGCTCCTGAAGGACCTGCTGCCGGACGAGGCCCTCGGGCACGCCAACGCCCGGCTCGCGATGATCGACCAGGTGTTCCGGGTCGCCATGCCGTTCGCAGGGGCGGGCGCGTACGCGCTGGCGGGGCCGTACGTCCTGGTGGCGGCGACGGCCGTGGCGTTCGTCGGCGCGGCCGTGGTGTTCGCGTGCCTGCGGTTCACGGAATCGGTGGTCCCGCCCGAGCAGCGCGTGACGGTGCGCGAGCTGGCGGGCGGGTTCCGGCAGCTGTACGCCGCCGTTCCGCTCCGCCCGCTGACGAACGTCATGCTGGTCGCGTTCGCGTTCATCGGGCTGGTCAACGGCGTGGTGTTCGCGATCCTCGAGGACGTCGGCATCCCGAACGCGTGGCTGCCCCCGCTGCTGGTGCTGCAGGGCGTCGGCGGACTCGTGGCGGGAGGGCTCACGCCCCGCCTCATGCTGCGGTGGGGCCGTGGCCGCGTGGTGGCGGTCGGCATCCTGCTCGCGGGCGTGGGGCTCGCGCCCCTGCTGCTCGCGATGGTGCCGCTCGTGGTGGTGGCGCAGCTCGCGCTCGGTTTCGGGACGACGTCGGCCGTCGTCGCCTACGTCACCGAACGGCAGATCGTCACGCCCGCCGGCCTCCAGGGCCGCACCGCGGCCGCGAGCCAGCTCCTGCTGAACTTCCCGCAGGTGCTGTTCACGGTCGCGGGCGCCGCGCTCCTGGTCGTGTGGGACTGGCGGGCGATCGTCGCGGTGAACGTGGCCGCGCTGCTGCTGGCCGGCGCCGCCGGGCTGTGGGTCAGGACGAAGGCCCCGGCTCCGGCCGGGGAGCTCCCGGCTCGGCCCGAGGAGGTTACGGCTCCACCCGGGCCAGTGCCACGGTGATGTTGTCTCGCCCGCCCGCCGCGTTCGCCCACAGCACGAGCGCCGCCGCGGTCTCCGACGGGTCGACGGTCGCGCCCGACAGCCGGTGCACGAGGTCGGCCACGTCCTCCGCCTCGGAGCAGTAGTTCCACAGCCCGTCCGAGCAGACCAGCACCCAGCCGGGAACCTCCGGCAGCATGGCGGCGCAGTGCGCGTCGTGGTCCGGCGCGCTGCGCCCGAGCCAGCGCGTGATGGCGTGCCCCTGCGGGGAGTGCTCGGCCTCCTCGCGCGAGAAGCCCGCGGCGATCATCTCCTGGGCCCATGAGTCGTCGACGGACAGCTGCTCCGCGGCGCCGTCGTCGGGCAGCCAGTAGACGCGCGAATCGCCGAGCCAGCCCGCCACGACCAGGCCCGAGTCCACGACCGCGGCGGCGAACGTGCAGGCCGGCGGGTCGATCACCGGGATGCCGCCGTGGCCCGAACTCGCCGCCTCGCGAGCGATCTCGTCGCCGGTGCGGATGACGGCGGCCCCGGCCTCCCGCGAGGCGGTCACCATCGCCTGGGTCCATTCCGCCACCCGGCGCTCGATCTTCCCCCGGACGGGCAGGGAGCCGACCGGCTCGAACGTGACCAGCGCGTCCCGGGCGACGCGTGCCGCCGCCAGCGAGGCGACGTCGGAGTTCGGCGCGCTCGACACGCCGTCGCACACGACGAGCGCCGCCGTGCCGCTCGCCGAACCGGGGCCGGAGGCGGCCAGGGCCATCGCGTCCTCGTTGCGCGCGTGCCGCACGCCACGGTCGCAGACGCCGGCGACCCACCCGGCGGGCTTCTCGGTGAAGTGGTCACGCTCGGAGAGGGGGGCCGGGGGAGGGGTGACGGACGAATCGGGGTCCGTGTCGACCACCGTGACGACCGGGATCGGCTCGGTCGGCGGGGCCCCGGTCACCCCGCCCTCGACGGGTTCGCCGCGCAGGTCGAAGCCGCACTGCTCGCAGAATCGTGCTCCGGGTGCGGAGAGCTCTCCGCAGCGCGGGCAGCGTGACTTGGTGTTCTCGTCAGGAGTGCTCATCGCAGCGTCCAGCGTCGCACGGAGTTCGCCCGATCGACGAGCGTGACACGAGCGCGGCGGCTCTCGGTGAACTGCGCGAGCCGTCGCAGGCCCGCCTCGAGGGCGTCGCGCAGGCTGGGTTCGGTGGCCTCGGCGCCCGCGACGCGGAGGCCCGGCTCGGGCCCGTGCCGCAGGACGTGGTCGAGCGCGCGCTGCAGCGCCTCCACCACGACCTGGGTGCGCATCCGCGGGGACACCGGCGCGTCGTCGATCACCTCGGCGGCCTGCGCGAGGGAGGGCAGGCCGCGGCCCGACCCGATGAGCAGGCGGGCGCGCGCGAGGCGGGCGTCCCCGTACGAGCCGCGGGTGGGCACCACGAAGTCGAGCGCGTCGAGCGCGCCGTCGAGGTCGTCCCGCGCGAGGCGGACCCGGGCCAGGCCGAACGCGGCCGCACCCGTGTAGTTGGCGTCGGTACGGGCGCAGACCGCGTACATCTCGTGCGCCACCCCCAGTTCGCCCGACTGCTCGCACGCGCAGGCGAGGGCCAGCTTCGGCGCGAGCTCGCCCGGGATCTGCCCGTACACGGCGTTGAACGCGGCGGCAGCACCGGCGGCGTCGCCCTCGGCGAGATCGGCCAGGCCCTCCATCCAGGCGGCGCGCCACTCCCAGGGGTCCAGGGACAGGATCT
Organism: Myceligenerans pegani; assembly: GCF_014892515.1. Classification (GTDB taxonomy): domain Bacteria; phylum Actinomycetota; class Actinomycetes; order Actinomycetales; family Cellulomonadaceae; genus Myceligenerans; species Myceligenerans pegani. The sequence goes on along the minus strand of NZ_JADBGR010000098.1, from coordinate 57,560 downwards.
GGCTCACGGTGTCGCGCACCCGCGCCAGCTCACCGATCTCCAGCGCGGCGCGGGCCTCGGCGAGCAGCACCTCGACGGACCGGCGCGGGGCCAGCGCGAGCTGGTCCATGCGCGCGACCGGATCGGTGAGGTTCACGCCGGCGACCCACGAGGTCATCGGATCGGTCGGGTCGGGGACGAGCTCGGGCATCTCGTCCCACTTCAGGGGGCCGCCCGAGCCGTCGGCGGGCGGGACGCCGAACAGGGCCGACGCGGCGGACGCCGTCGCACCGCCGCTTCCCGTCCGCTCTAGGGCGACGACCTCGCGCAGCACCCCGAGAAGCTGCCCGCGCGCCTCGTCGACCGTGAGGAAGCGATCGTCCCGCGAGGGGTGGCACGCCTTGACGAGCCACCGGTGCAGCGAGTCGTGCCGGGCGAACAGCGGGGTCTCCTCGACGGGCGGGAGGGTGTGCTCGTGGACGCTGGTGCTCGGGAAGTCCAGGACGAGCGACGCGAGGGTACGCCCGATCGTGTGGATGTCCGACGCGACGGACGGACCGACCTGCGACACCTCCGCGGCCTGGTAGCCGCGCGTGCCGTAGATCAGCGTCGTCATGTCCGACATCCGTCGCACGCCGCCGAGGTCGATGAGCTTGACGGTGTCGCCCTGGACCACCACGTTGTCCGGCTTGAAGTCGCAGTAGAGCAGGCCGTGGTCGTGCAGGTAGGTGAACGCCGGCATGATCTCGAGCAGGTAGGCGATGGCGTGGTCCGGCGGGAAGGGGGAGCCCCGTTCCGCGCGCAGTTCCTTGAGCGAGCGCCCGCCCACGTACTCCATGACCGTGTAGCCGGCGCCGGCGTGCCGCGCGAAGTTGTAGATCTCCACGATCAGCGGGTGCTCCACCTCGGCGAGGAACTCACGTTCGCCGACCGCGACGTCGTACGCCTCCGCGCTGTCGGCGTTCAGCAGTCCCTTGAGCACCACCCATCGGTTGGCGACGTTCCGGTCGCGGGCGAGGTAGATCCACCCGAGGCCGCCGTGCGCGATGCAACCGACCACCTCGTACTGCCCACCGACGATCTCGCCGGGCGACAGCGACGGCGCGAAGTCGAACGGGGTGCCGCACGCGGCGCAGTAGCCCTTGGTCCGTCCCGGCACCCCGGGGCGCGCCCGGCCGACGGGTTCACCGCACGCCGAGCAGAATCGCTTCGCCTCGGCGAGCTCCGGATGCTCCATCACGGACTCGAGCGGGTCCTGGACCTCGGGCGTGGGCACGACGGTGAGCCCGGCGCCGAGACGCTTCTCGCGCAGCCAGGGCGAGGACGTGCTGTGCACGTGGGTGTCCCGCGAGACCGTGGCGATGGCCGACCCGAGCGCCGTCGCGCCCAGCCGCGACGAACTCGTCGCCGCCGTGCCGCCGGGTGCGCCCGGCGCGCGGACCGCGAGGGCCGGCGTCCGCGTCGTCCGGGCCGACGTGTCCGGCCGGGACCCGCCGCCGTCGCGCACCCCGATCACGCGGCCCGTCCGTAGACCGGGGCCGGCGGCGCGGGCGCGCCACCCAGCACGTCGGACAGCCAGCGGTCGTAGCTCGCGCGCCAGCCGCCGCTCGAGGCCCGCTGCTCCAGCACCGCGTTCACGAACCGCACCAGATCCACCTGGTCGGCCGGGACACCGATGCCGTAGGGCTCGTCGCTGACCGCATCGCCCACCACCTTCGCGTACGGGTCCTGCGCGGCGAAGCCCGCCAGGACGGTGTCGTCGCCCGTGAGGGCGTCCACCCGGCCCTGCTGGAACATCGCCAGGCACTGGGTGTGCGTCGCGGCGGCGACGGGCTCGACGCCCTTCCAGGTCCGCAGCAGCGCCAGCGACGTCGTGTCCTCGGACGCGCACACGCGGTGCCCGTCGAGATCCCCGACGCCCTTCACGCCGGACGACAACGGCACCAGGAGCTTCTGCCCCGCGTGGTAGTACTCGGCCGAGAACGCGACGCGTTCCCAGCGCTCGCACGTGATCGTGAACGTCCGCACCACCATGTCGACCTCGTGGTCGACGAGCACCTGCTCCCGCTGCGCGGACGTGATCACCCGGAACCGCACGCGGCTCGGGTCGCCGAAGATCGCCTTCGCGACGGCGCGCGCCACGTCGATGTCGAAACCCTCGATGCGGCCGGTGAACGGGTCGCGCGCGCTCATGCGCAGCGTGTCCGCCGAGATCCCGACCCGCAGCGCGCCGCGCTCGCGGATCCGCGCCATGGTGGATCCCTCCGGGACCACGCCCGGCTTGGCGCCCTGCGGCGCGTACGACGCCGTCGCGGGCGTGCCGTCGGTGCACTCCCGGCGCTCGTCCAGGGCCTCGCGCAGCGACTCGCTCATCTCCGACTCGCTGGTGTCCGACGGCGGTCCGTGGCCGGCGCGGGCATCGGGGAGGCGGCCGGCGTCGCCGTGGGTCGGCACGACGTCGTCGAGCCTGGTGGTCGTGGCGCGCGGCATCGCGCAGGCGGCCAGCGCCACGACGACGAGCCCGGACACGATCAGGGCGGCGAGGCGCCGGGCCCCGGGGTGCCGTCCGGCACGCCCGGGCACCGAGCGACCGCGGGCGACGGCGTTCACAGGTACTCCTTCTGCCGCGCCCAGATGCCGGTGGCGGTCATGCCCGCGGCGAGCAGCCCGGCCACCAGGGCGATCCAGCCGGTGGCGGAGGACACGGCGGACGCCTTGGTGAGCTGGGCGGCGGCGCGCTCGCCGGTGACCGCGACGTCCCGGGTCGCGCGGTCGGCGAAGTCCTCGAACGCCGCCAGGGAGGAGCCGTCGTCCGTGGCGATCGCCGCGGACACCGCCTCCTCCCAGCGGCCGGCGTCGTCCAGCTCGCGGATCTCGGCGTGGCCGTCCAGCCAGGCCCGCAGGAGGGCGCCGGTGGGCCGCTCGTCCCCGGCGGCCTCGTCGGAGACGGACAGCAGCGCGGCGGCGCGCGCCGTGGAGTCCTGGAACCGGTCCTCGTGCTCCTGCCCCGACCCGCGCTTGATCAGGGTGAGCGATTCCTGCGACTTGGCGTCCGTGGCCTCGGCGAGGGCGGCGGAGGTCGCGACGGTGGCGGCGTAGGGGCCGTCGGCGACCTTGCGCGCGACGACGTTGCCGCCGATCACGCCGATGGCCACGGCGAGGCAGCCGACCAGGGCGAGGGCCGTGGCGACCACCATCCAGGGGCTGATCATGCGGTGGGTGCGGTGGGCCAGCCACCACTGCACGAGCCCGAGCACGACGAGTCCGGCCACCGCCACCAGCAACGGCGTCTGCCGCATCGACACGGCGGCCAGGTGGCCGTCCATGCGCGCGGTGATGTTCTCGGCGACGTCGTCGAGCACGGGGAGCGCCTCGTCACGCAGCGTCGCGGACGCGAGGTCGAGGTAGCCGGTGCCGACGGGGAGGCCCTGCCGGTTGTTGGCGCGGGCCGACTCGACGAGGCCGGAGTAGCGCTGCACGGCGTCGGACACGGCGGCCAGTTCCTCGGCGCGCTCGGGGGTGCGGGCGGCGAGCGGGGGCACGGCGCGTGCGGCGGCGGCGAGGTTCGCCGTGTAGCGCTCCCGCATGGCGGTGGGTTCCAGCCCACCGACCAGGAAGGCGCTCGTGGCCGCCGCGTCGGCCGAGACGAGGTGGTTGCGCAGGTCCTGCGTCGCCACGAGGTCGACGGCGTCGGCGTGGGCGACGTCGAGGTCGGCCGACTGGCCGGTACCCGCGAGGAACCCGGAGATCCCGAGGGCGACACAGGCCAGCACGGAGGCGATCTGTGCCAGGCCGAGGCGCCCCGGCGTGCCGGACACGGCGTTCGCGGCACGCCGGGCGATGCCGTCCGGGAGAGCGTGCGAGCCGGGCCGGTGTGGTGCGGCCACGGTCATCGGCGGTACCTCCGGAGGCTCTGGTGGAAATGTCCGCGCCGCCACCGGCGCATCTCGCTGTGCTGAGCCACGGTAAAGGCGGAGCGGGAAAGCTGCGACTTTTGCGTGGGTGAATTTTTAGGTGCCTCCAGCAGGACTCGAACCTGCAACCTACGGATTAGAAGGCCGTTGCTCTATCCATTGAGCTATGGAGGCGTGCGCCCGCAGGGGGCGCGGGCCTATCGTATCGATCCTGGCCCCGGAGTTGGACCAGGAGCGTGGACCAGTATGGTTGAGGCAGTCCGCGGCCGCCGTCCGGCGCGTCCCGGTTGGCAAGGGGCATGTGGAGATATCAGGATGAACCCGTGACTCTCGGAACGCGCTCCGCCGCGCTCGGCCGCCGGGGCGGCGTCGACCCCGACGTCGCCGAGCAGCTCGGCTTCACGGTGCACGACGTCGTCCAGGACCTCCGCGGCGACGTCGCCGCCGTGCGTCTGCCGCTTCCGATCGAGGGGGCCGACGACGCCGAAGCCTCTCGCGCGCGCCTCCTCGCGCAGCTCGACGAGCATCTGCTGCCCCGGCTCGCGGAGCTGTCCAGTCCCGCCCTCGTGGTGCTCGCGGGCTCCACCGGCGCCGGCAAGTCGACCATCTTCAACAGCCTCCTGCGCGGGGACATCTCCGACGCGGGGGTGCTGCGGCCCACCACCCGCGAACCCGTCGTGGGCGTGCACCCGCGGGACCGGGCGACGCTCAAGGCGGGGCCGGTGACCGAGCTCGCGCGGGTCGTCGAGCACGAGGGCGTGCCGCGCGGCACCGCCCTGCTGGACGCGCCCGACCTGGACTCGTTCGTCTCGCAGAACCGCAGCACGGCCGGCAAGCTCCTGGAGGGCGCCGATCTGTGGCTGTTCGTCACCACGGCCGCCCGCTACGGGGACGCCCTGCCCTGGGAGGCCCTCGACCGCGCACGCGAGCGGGGGGCGAGCGTGGCCATCGTGCTCAACCGGGTCGGCGAGGACGACCTCGCCACGATCCGCGGCGACCTGAACGCGCGCATGCGGGAGCGCGGCATGACGGACACGCCGTTGTTCGTGATCCCGGACGTCGGCCCGCACGAAGGGTTGCTCGACACCACGCTCGTCGCGGGGATCGGGCGCTGGCTGGCGATGATGGCCGGACCGGAGCGGTCCCGCACCGTGGTGGTGCGCACCCTCAAGGGCGCGCTCAAGGTGCTGCCGGACTGGGTGGAGGGGCTCGTGGAGGCCGTTGACGCGCAGGGCGCCGCGGCCCGGGAGCTACGCCGCGTGATCGACGTGGTCGTGCCCGACGCCGAGGCCGTGGCGCGAGCCACGATCACGGCCGGGACGGCCGGCGGCTCGCAGGTGTCCGCACGGTTCGCGGAACTCGTCGCGAGCCGGCGCATCGACCGCGTGACGGTGCGTGACGGCGTCGTGCGCGCGACGAAGCGCGCCGGGCGGGCCCGCTCCGAGGCGCTCGCGCCGCTGCGCGAGGAGTCCAGGAGGGCGGCCGAACGCTCGCTCGCCGCCGCCGGCGCCCGGACCGAGGAGCGGCTGCGCGCCGAGCTCGCCGGACCGGGGGCTCCCGCCGCGGGCGCCGCGGTGGCGCCGTCGGGCACGGAACGCGGGCGGACCCGCCAGGACTGGGCGGCCGAGCAGGCCGCCGCCTGGGTCGCCGAGGCCGACCGCCTCGTGGCGGGCCTCGGCGCGGAGGACGGCGACGCGGGCACGGACACCCCGGAATCCGTGGACGCGGCGGCGGCACAGGGCGCGCGACGCGCCTTCGGCGACGCCGGACTGGCGACGCTCCTGCTCGCCGCGGCGCTCGGGAACGAGGACTCCGCCCGTCTCCTGGGCAGGGTGCTGGACGACGCCGTCGACGACCTCGTGCGCCCGCTGCGCTCGGATCTGGCCGACCGTACCGCGCTAGCGGTTGCGGCCGAGGCCCGATCTGTCCAGAGTGCCCTTGAGATCCCCGCCCTCGCCGACGACGCGGCAGCCACGCTGCGCGTTCGGCTCGCCGAGCTCAGGAGGCTGACATGACGAGCGCCTCGACGCGGCCGCACGGCCGTGCCGGAGACGATGCCGCGCTGCGCGCCCGGACCGAGGACCTCGGCCGCGCCCTGCAGATAGCGGGTTCCCGGCTCGACGACGCCGTCTTCGGCCGCGTCGCGAGCGCCGTGGCGGGCGTGCGCGAGCGCATCGCGCTCGGGGTCGACCACACCGTCATCGCGCTCGCGGGAGGCACCGGATCCGGCAAGTCGAGCCTGTTCAACCGGATCTCCCGGCTCTCGTTCGCCGAGGTGGGCGTCAAGCGGCCCACGACGGCGAAGGTCTCCGCCTGCTCCTGGTCCGACGACGCCGCCGCGCTGCTGGACTGGCTCGGCGTCGAACGCGAGCGGCGCATCACCCGCGCCGGTGAGCTCGACGGGGCGGACGAGGACGGGTTCGGCGGCCTCGTCCTGCTCGACCTGCCCGATCACGACTCCGTCGCCCCGGGGCACCGCGAGATCGTGGACCGCGTCCTGCCCCTGGTCGACCTGCTCGTGTGGGTGGTGGACCCGCAGAAGTACGCCGACGACGCGCTGCACTCCGGCTACCTGCGCGGCGCGGGCGAGCGGCCCGGGTCGATGGTGGTCGCGCTCAACCAGATCGACACCGTGCCGGCGGGCCAGCAGGACAACCTGGCACGCGATGTGCAGCGCCTGCTGCGCGACGACGGCGTGGGCGAGGTGCCCGTGGTCCCGGTCTCGGCGAAGACGGGGTACGGCGTGCCGGAGCTGCGGGACCTGCTCGAGCGAGCGGTCCGACGGCGGTCGGTGGCCGCCGGGCGCGCGGCCGCCGAGCTGGACGCGGCCGCCGCCGCCCTGCTCGAGGAGACCCCCGCCGAGGTTCCCTGGCACACCTCCACCGTGCTTGCCGCGGAGACCGAGGCGCTGGGCGAGGCGGTCGGTCTCGCCCCCGTCGCCGCCCAGGTGGCCGCCTCCGTGCAGAACGGGTACGGGCGGCCCGAGTTCCCCGCGCCCGATCCGGACGCCGTCGCGTTGTCCCGCGCGCGCTGGCTCACCGGCGCGGGCGAGAACCTCCGGCCCGGCTGGCAGCGGTCGCTCGCGGAGTCCGTGGCGTCCGCCGAGCACGTCGGCGCGTCCCTCGCGACCGCACTGCGCGGCGTCACGCTGGACGTGCGAGGGCCCGCGTCGGCGCGTCCGCTGCGGCGGGTGGCACTCGCCTTCGTGGCCCTGGCCGTGGTGCTCGGCCTCGCCACCGTGCTGGCGTCGATGCAGGTGCTGCCCCTCGACGACACGACCTCGACCGTGCTCGGCGTGACCGGGGTCGTGGCGGCGCTCGCGGCGCTCGGCGTCTTCCTCGCGGCGACGCGGATCCGGCGGGCGCTGGCGAGACGCCGGGAGCAGGCCGTGCTCGCGGCGGGGAGGGCCGCCGTGGAGCGGGTCCTGGAGCGGTCGCTCGGGGAGCCCACGCAGCGGCTGCTCGACGAGCACCGGCAGGTGCGCGAGTTCGCCCAGTCCGCACGCGAGGAGGGACCCTCGGCGCCGTCCCGGGCCGGTCGGACACCGACCTCGGGTCGTGGAGACAGCGCTTCGTACACAGCCTCCGCTCCGACGCCCTCCGTGGAGGCGGCCCGCGCGTGATGCTGGTTCCGGCGCGCCGGCAGGGGGCCGGTGCGGCGGAGCGAAGGAGCGCGACGTGAGCAACGAGGTAAAGGTGACCGTGACGGGGAACGCGGGGAGCGATCCCGTGATCCGGCGGTCGGGCAGCGGCAACGAGTGGACCACGTTCTCGGTGGCGAGCACGCGGCGCATCCGGGACACGAACGGCGAGTTCTACGACGGCCCGACGATCTGGTTCCAGGTGAAGGCGTGGGGGCACGCCGCGGTGAACATCAGCAAGAGCGTCAAGAAGGGGCAGCCGGTGATGGTCGCCGGGCGGCTCGAGGTGGACGAGTGGGGCGACGAGGCGCGGCGGCGCACGAGCCTCGTGATCAACGCCGACTCCGTGGGGCCCAACCTCATGAAGGGACGAGCGGAGTTCCAGCGCGTGATCCCGGCCGACGAGCCTCCGGGCGCGTCCGGGAGCGAGCAGCGCGCGACGGCGGCGTCCGGATGGGGCGGGCTCGCGCGAGGCGTGCCGGACTCGGACGCCTGGGCGGCGATGACGGGCAGGGACGCGGCTGCCCGTCCGGACGGGGCGGGGGAGGCCGTGGAGGAGGCCGCGGCGCTCGCGGACGCGGCCGCCGAGGTCATGGCCGGACCGGACGGAGCGGCCGTGCCGGGTTCCGGCGACGACGACGGCGGCGAGGGGTGACGCTCGCGGTGGCGTCCCCGCCGCGGTCCACCGCGGCGGCTGGCACGACATCGCCGACCCGCGAGACCCCGAACGCGTAGGCTGGGGGACGACGACGCCCGTCGCGGCCGAGCGCGATGTGCGCGAGCAGGTCGCCGCGCGACGGGCGCAACCCCCTCCCAACCCTGTTGAAACGGTGGAACGAAGGCAGTGGCTGAGTTCATCTACTCCATGTACAAGGCGCGCAAGGCGCACGGCGACAAGGTCATCCTCGATGACGTGTCGCTGAACTTCTTCCCGGGCGCGAAGATCGGCGTCGTCGGCCCGAACGGGGCCGGGAAGTCCACGATCCTGAAGATCATGGCGGGCCTGGACACCCCGTCCAACGGTGAGGCCCGGCTGTCGCCCGGCTACTCGGTGGGGATCCTGCAGCAGGAGCCGCCGTTGAACGAGGAGAAGACGGTCCTGGGTAACGTCCAGGAGGCGGTCGCCGACATCCTCGCGAAGAAGGCTCGCTTCGACGAGATCTCCGCGCTCATGGCCGAGCCGGACGCGGACTTCGACGCGCTCCTCGCCGAGATGGGCACGCTCCAGGAGGAGATCGACGCGGCGGACGCGTGGGACCTGGACAACCAGCTCGAGCAGGCGATGGACGCGTTGCGCTGCCCGCCACCGGACGCGGAGGTGACGGTGCTGTCCGGCGGTGAGCGCCGCCGGGTCGCCCTGTGCAAGCTGCTGCTGGAGAAGCCGGACCTGCTGCTGCTCGACGAGCCGACGAACCACCTGGACGCCGAGTCCGTGCTGTGGCTCGAGCAGCACCTGGCGAGCTACCCGGGCGCCGTCCTGGCCGTCACGCACGACCGCTACTTCCTCGACCACGTCGCGGAGTGGATCTGCGAGGTCGACCGGGGGCGTCTCTACCCGTACGAGGGCAACTACTCGACCTACCTCGAGAAGAAGGGCGAGCGCCTCGAGGTCCAGGGCAAGAAGGACGCGAAGCTCGCCAAGCGCCTCAAGGACGAGCTGGAATGGGTGCGGTCCAACGCCAAGGGCCGCCAGACCAAGTCCAAGGCCCGCCTGCAGCGCTACGAGGAGATGGCGGCCGAGGCGGAGCGCACCAGGAAGCTCGACTTCGAGGAGATCCAGATCCCGGCCGGCCCGCGCCTGGGCTCCCTGGTGCTCGAGGCCGAGAACCTCCGGAAGGGCTTCGGTGACCGGACCCTGATCGACGGGCTCAGCTTCACGCTGCCGCGCAACGGCATCGTGGGCGTCATCGGCCCGAACGGCGTGGGGAAGACGACGCTGTTCAAGACGATCGTCGGGATGGAGCCGCTGGACGGCGGAACCCTGAAGATCGGCGACACGGTGTCGGTGTCCTACGTGGACCAGTCGCGCGGCGGCATCGATCCGGACAAGACGCTCTGGGAGGTGGTCTCGGACGGGCTGGACTTCATCAAGGTCGGCAACGTGGAGATCCCGTCCCGCGCCTACGTCGCCTCGTTCGGGTTCAAGGGCCCGGACCAGCAGAAGCCGGCGGGGGTGCTGTCCGGCGGTGAGCGCAACCGCCTGAACCTCGCGCTCACCCTCAAGCAGGGCGGCAATCTGCTCCTCCTGGACGAGCCCACCAACGACCTCGACGTCGAGACCCTGGGCTCGCTCGAGAACGCGCTGCTCGACTTCCCCGGATGTGCCGTGGTGGTCTCCCACGACCGGTGGTTCCTGGACCGCGTCGCCACGCACATCCTGGCCTACGAGGGCACCGAGGAGAACCCGGCGAACTGGTACTGGTTCGAGGGGAACTTCGAGTCGTACGAAGAGAACAAGGTCGAGCGGCTCGGCGCCGACGCGGCCCGCCCGCACCGCGTCACCTACCGCCGCCTCACCCGCGACTGAGGCGCGCGACCCCGTCGCCCGCCGCACGGTACGCACGACGCGAGGGAGCCGGCCGGCTGTCCGGCCTCCGGAACCACAGATGTCCGGAGGCCGAACAGCCGGCTGATTCGTTTCATGCGATGAATGACGTACATCGGATGACTCTTCGGCCGTGGATGGGTTTGCCGGGAATGGGGGGAGTCCGGGAGGATCGTCCTATGGTCTTTTCCGTGCCCCAGCCCGGGTGGCAGGATCTGCCACCGCCCGTTCGACAGCGCATCTCGGACGAGCTGGGGGCCCGGGTCCTCGGGTGGACGACACTGCCGATGAACGGCGTCGGCGGCGCGGCGGCGATGTCGCTCCAGACTGCCACCGGAACCCAGGTGTGCACCGTGGTGAACACGGCCGATCCGCGGGCCCAGGAACTGGCCCGGCGGGCGATCGACGTCGTCGCCGTGCTCCCGGCCGGGGCGCCCGTGCCCTCTCTGCTCTGGTGGTTCGACGAGGATCTCGGGCAGTTCGGACGATGGATCGTGGCGAGCTGGGGGATGCGCGACATCCGGCCGATCGGCGACGAGTGGACGGAGGAGGAGGTCGGGGCCGCCCTCGGCGTCCTGCGGGAGATCCGCGAGTTCGAGGCACCCGCCGACGGACCGTTCCTGGACAGCGCCGAGCTGTTCGGCGCCGGACCGTGGCGGCGCCTCGCCGAGGAGCGACCCGAAGGGCTGCGGAACTTCACCCCGTGGCTCGAACCGCGGCTGGAAGCGCTCGCCGAGATCGCCGTCCACAGCGCCGAGGCCGTGTCCGGCGACACTCTCGTCCACGGGTCGCCGACCCGGCACACGCTGTACCCGCCGCTGTCGCCCGACGGCCGGCCGGTGGCGGCGGCCTGGGCCCGCGCGGCACGCGGCGCGCCGTTCGTCGACACCGTCCTGCTCCTGGCCCACATCCGGGCGGAGGGCGGGCCGGCCCCCGAGGTGGTCCTCGCCAGGCACCCGCTGTCGTCCGACACGGATCCCGACGCCGTGACCTGCCTCGTCACCGCCCTGACCGGGCAGCTCGTCGAACAGGCGCTCCACCCGGAACGCGCCGAACCGGGGGAGCGGCCGTCCGTCCTGCGGGCGCACGCGAGCGTCTGCGTGGAGTGGCTCCGGCGCAGGCTCGGATTCTGACATCTACCGGGATCAGGGCGGCGCGTCCCACGGGTGTTCGGGTGAATTCGAACGCATCGGGAGTTGCCCGGGACGGCGCGGTGCCGGGATCATTCGTTCATGGCATCGCCCGCATCGCTCCGGCCCGGCTGGCCGGACATCCCGTCGGCAGTGCGAACCCGGGTGAGCGAGGCGATCGGTGCGCGTGTCCTGGGCTGGACGAGCCTGCCCGGCGGCCGCTCCGCGGGCGGGTACGAGCTCCAGCTTCAGGCCGGAGGAGTGAACTACTACGTCAGGGCGGCGGACAGCCACAACCCGGTCGGCCACCGCCGGCTCCGCGCCGAGCTCGGGTTCGTCCGGGCGCTGCCCGCGGGAGCACCCGTGCCGCCGCTGGTCTGGACCGTCGACGAGGAGGTCGGCGGGTACGGGAAGTGGCTCGCGCTCGGATTCGCGATGCCGCCCGTACGGCTCCCCGAGCTGCCGTGGGCGGACGCCGAGGTCGACGAGGCGCTCGAGCTCGCGTACGGCATCGGTGACATCGCCGTTCCCGGCCCGCACGCCGGTGGCAGCTTCCCGGCGTGGCAGGACCTGTTCGACACCGACGCCTGGACGCGCCTCGCCAAGGACCACCCCGCCGCACTCGCCTCGTTCGGGGCATGGCTGCCCGGCCGGGTCGAGGCGCTCGCCGAGCTTGCTCGCGAGGCGGCGGCAGGGCTCTCCGGCGACCGCCTGGGACATCACGTGCTGCGTCGCGAGGCGGTCTTCCTCGCGGCCGAGCGCGGCGCCATCCCGCCGCTCGCGGTCGACTGGGCGGTGTGCGGCGCCGGCCCGGCGTTCACCACGACCCTGTCGATGCTCGGCCTCATGCACGCCCAGGGCGGCCCGGCGCCCGAGCAGGCCCTGGCGATCCGGCCCTTCCCCGGCTCGTACGACGCCGACGAGGTCACCGCCTACCTGGCGGTGCTCGCGGGACACCACGCGTACGGATCGCTCCTGCCGCCCGATCCGGCGTCGCCGCTCACCCGGGCCGCCCAGCGCGAGCACGCCCGTGCCCTGACGGACTGGCTGCGCCGCCGCCTGCGGCGTTGAGGAGCGGAGCCGGACGCCGGGCTCTGCCGCCGCCACGAACCCGGTCGCCGGGGACCGGCCGCCCGAGCCCCGGCGTCACGAACCCGTCGTCACGAACCGGCCGCCACGAGCCCGCTCCACGGGACCGGCCTGCGCGCTTACGGCAGACTGTGCGCCATGACCGAGCAGCCCGACGACGTGCCCACGCCAGACCGCGGCGCCGCCGAGCCGGCCGGAGGAGCCGTGGGCGCCGCGTCGCCCGCGGACGATGCCGTCGGCGACCTCACGCGGTCGCTGGAGGGCCTGCGTACGCGGCTCGGGACGCTCCGCCTCCCGCTCGAGACACCCGGCGCCGACCGGGCGCGCGACGCGCGGCGCCGATCGGTCGACCAGCTGGACGACTACCTGCTCCCGCGCCTGCGGTCGCAGCAGGCCCCGCTCCTCGTGGTGGTCGGCGGGTCGACCGGTGCGGGCAAGTCGACCCTCGTGAACTCGGTCCTGGGCGAGGATGTCACGGTGCCGGGTGTCCTGCGCCCGACCACCCGCGCGCCCGTGCTGGTGCACCACCCGCTCGACGCCCGCTGGTTCACCGGCGACCGCGTCCTCCCGGGCCTGTCGCGCGTGACCGGCGCGGGCGGACCGCCGTCGGCCGGACGGACGACCGGCGGCGGCGCACCCGGCCCCGCGGAGCCGCGCACGCTCCGCATGGTCGCCAGCGAGACGCTGCCCCGCGGGCTGGCACTGCTCGACGCGCCGGACATCGATTCGGTCGAGCAGGCCAACCGCGACCTGGCGACGCAGCTCCTCGGCGCGGCCGACCTGTGGCTCTTCGTCACCACGGCGGCCCGCTACGCCGACGCCGTGCCGTGGGACCTGCTGACCTCGGCCGCCGAGCGGCGCGCCCAGGTCGCCATGGTGCTCGACCGGGTCGACCCCGGGGCCGAGGCCACCGTCGACGACCTGCGCGACCTCATGGCCGAGCAGGGACTGGGCGAGGCGCGCCTGTTCGTCGTCCCCGAGGCCGGGCTCACGCCCGAGGGCTACCTCCCGGAGCGGGCGGTGGCACCCGTCGCCGACTGGTTGACGGACCTCGGCGGCGACGCGGGCGCCCGGGCGCACGTCATCGCGGCGACCCGGGACGGCGTCGTCGACGACCTGGTGCGGCGCGCCGAGGACCTCGCGGACGCCGCCGACGCCCAGGAGGAGGCCGACGCCCGCCTGCGCGCCGTCGTCGCCGGCGCGTACGCCGACGCCGTCGCCCACGTGAACGCGGCGACGTCCGACGGCGCGTTGCTGCGCGGCGAGGTGCTCGCCCGCTGGCAGGACTTCGTGGGCACCGGGGAGTTCTTCCGCGCGGTGGAGCACGGGATCGGGCGCGTGCGGGACGCGATCGGCGGGTTCTTCCGCGGCAGGCCGCGGGAGGCGCCGCAGGTGGAGCAGGCGATCGCGCACGGCCTGGAGTCCGTGGTGCTCGACGCCGCCGAGGGTGCGGCCGAGCGGGCGTACGCCGGCTGGCGCGGGGACGCGGCCGGCCGGGCGCTGCTGGACGGCCTGGACCTGTCGCGGGCGTCGGGTGCGCTGCGGGCCGACGTCGGCGAGCAGATCCGCGGCTGGCAGTCCGACGTGCTGAACCTCGTGCGGGAGCAGGGTTCGGCCAGGCGCGGCACCGCGCGGGCGTTGTCCCTGGGCGTCAACGGACTGGGCGTGGCGCTGATGATCTTCGTGTTCGCCTCCACCGGCGGGCTGTCCGGGATCGAGGTCGGCATCGCCGGCGGTACGGCCGTCCTGGCGCAGCGCCTGCTGGAGGCCGTGTTCGGCGAGGACGCCGTGCGGCGGCTCGCCGTCGAGGCCAAGGAACGGCTCGGCGCGCGCGTGCGCGTCGTGATGGACGGCCAGGCCGCGCGGTACACCGCCCAGCTCGACGCCGTGGGCTCCGCCGACGCCGGAGGCGGGGCGCTGCGGGACGCCGCGCGTGCCGTCGCCGACGCCGCGTCGGCCGAGCGGGACTCCCGGGACTCCGCCGGGACCGGGAACGCCGCCGCGCCGGCCTCCGGCACGGAGGCGCCCGCGCGCGGACTGCGCGGGGCGGGCGCGGGCGGGTACGACATCGCCGGGGCTCCCGGGACCGGACCGGCCGGTGCGGCGACCGCCGTCGGGCCGCCGGGCCGGTCCGGTGCCGGACCGGGCGACGCGGACGGCTCCGGCACCGAGGAGGAGTCCGGCCGCCGGCGTGGCTTCTGGCATCGCCTGTTCGGCCGTGCGGAGGCCGGCCGATGAGCCGGCTCGACCTGGCCGCCCGGACCGCGGCCCTGGAGAACGCCGCCCACGAGGGCGAGGGGCGCCTCGCGCCGGAGCTGCTGGACGCAGCCCGGGCCGTGGCGGAACGGGCGCGCGAGCGCGGCGGGCTCTCGGCGGAGCACACGGTGGTGGCGCTGGCGGGGGCGACGGGCTCGGGAAAGTCGTCCGTGTTCAACGCGGTGGCCGGTCAGGACGTGGCCGTGACCGGCGTGCGGCGTCCGACCACGTCGCACGCCCTGGCGGCGTACTGGGGCGACGGCGCGGGACCGCTGCTGGCCTGGCTGGAGGTGGCACGGCACGTCGAGATGTCCGGGCCGCCGCCGGCCGACGACGCCACCGGCCTGGTGCTGCTGGACCTGCCGGATCACGACTCGGTCGTGGTGGACCACCGGCTGCGTGCCGAGGCCCTCGTGGGGCGTGCGGACCTGCTGGTGTGGGTGGTCGACCCGCAGAAGTACGCCGACGCGGCGCTGCACGAGGGGTTCCTCCGTCCGCTGGCGGGCCGGTCCGACGTCGTCGTGGTGGTGCTGAACCAGATCGACCGGCTGGCGCCCGACGAGACGAGGGCGATGCTCGCGGACCTGAAGCGGCTCGTCGCCGCCGACGGGCTCGACGGCGCGCGCGTGCTCGGCCTGTCGGCGGCGACCGGCGAGGGGATGGACGAGCTGCGTGCGCTGCTCGCGAAGGCGGCGAGGAAGCGCGAAGCCGCGACCGCGCGGCTGGTGGGCGACGAGCGCGCGGCGGCGTCGGACATCGTGGAGGCGTGCGGGGCGCAGCCGCCCGCGCGGGCGGCGGACCGCGCGCGCGGCGCGCTGCTGCAGGCCCTGGAGGACGCGGCGGGCGTGACGGTCGTGGTCGACGCCGTGCGAGCGACGGCGCGCCGGGACGCGCGGGCGGCGACCGGCTGGCCGCTGACCCGCTGGCTCGGGCGGCTCCGGCGGGATCCGCTGCGCCGGCTCGGGCTGCGCGGCGTCGAGCAGCGTGCCCCGCAGGGCCGGGAGGACCTGGTACGCACCTCGCTGCCGTCACCCGCGCCGGCGGTGCGCGCGGCGGCGGCGACGGGGGTGCGGCGGTACGTCGAGAGCGTGACCGACGGTGTGGCCGACTCGTGGGTGCTGGCCGCCCGCGCTCGCGCGCAGCAGGGCATCGACGATCTGCCCGATGCGCTCGACCAGGCCGTCGCGAGCACCCGGCTCGAGGCCGGCCGGCGGCCGCTGTGGTGGCGGGCCGTGAACGTGCTGCAGTGGACGCTGATCGCCGCGGTCGGCGCGGGGCTGGCGTGGCTGGCGGTGCTGTTCCTGTTCTCCTACCTGCGGCTGCCCGCGCCGCCGACGCCGGTCTGGACCGTGCCGGTGCCGTCCGGGGACGGCACCGAGGTGGTGTTCCCCGGCGCGACGCCCGGCCCGCCCGACGGGCTCGGCGTCGATCCGTTCCAGATCCCGTGGCCGACGCTGCTGGTCCTCGGCGGGTTGCTGCTCGGGGTGCTGGTGGCGCTGGTGTCGCGGGTACTCGCGGCGATCGGTGCCCGGCGCCGGGCCGCGGTCGCCCGCCGCCGGCTACGGGCGGCGGTGGCCGAGGTCGCCGACCGGCTGGTGCGGCGTCCGGTCGGGGAGGAGCTCGCGGCGCTCGGCCGGTGCCGGACCGCGGCGACGATCGCGGCGAGCTGACGGCGGGAGCGCCCGCTTCCGCCGGCCTCCTACTCGCTCGCGCCGGCGTCCGCCAGGCCCAGCGTCTCGCGGATGGCCGCCTCCGCCCCGCCGTCGTCGACCTTCATCGCCTGGTCGACGTGCTTCATGACCTCCTTCTTCGACTCCGCGGCCGCCGCGCCCTCCCAGTGGCCCGCCGCCTCCTGGATCGTGGCGGCCAGCGCGTGCGCGTCGGCGGCGACCTCGTCGGGCCACGCCGACCGGTGCAGGCCCTCGGCCTCGGCGCGCAGCGCGGCGGCCACCGCCGCGGCCAGGCCGGTCTGCTGCTCGAGCGGCGCCTCGGAGTCGACGGCCTCCTCGAACTGGTCCCGCACGCCGTCGTACGGGGCGACGATCTGGAGGAACTGCTCGCCCGCGGCCTCGGTGCCGAGCGGCTCCGGCGGAGCCTCGACGGTCCCGGCGTCGGCGCCGCCGGGGCCGGTCGACGGCATCGAGCACCCGGTCAGGGACAGGGCGGCGACCAGGGCGACGGCGGCGGTACGGCGCATGGTTCCTCCAGGGAGCTTCTCGTGCAGGAGTCTTCTCGGGGCGAGCGGTCACGAACTGTAGCCGCGCGGGCGGTGCCCGGGGGAGCGCCGGGAGGGCGACGAAACGATTAGGACGTCATGCCGGAGGTCACGGACGACGTCGTGTCGGGCGTCACGGACGACGTCGCCCGGTCCCGCGGCGCGGATGCACGAAGATGGATCCCATGCGTCTGCACATCCCCGTCTCCCTGCGCTGGTCCGACCTCGACGCGTATCAGCACGTCAACAACGTCGAGATGCTCGACCTGCTCCAGGAGGCCCGTATCGAGGCGTTCTGGCGGCACGAGGACGTCGTCGACCCGCTGCCGACGGCCGTCGTCGACTCGGGGCCGGCGGCGACGACGCACACCTTCGTGGCCCACCAGGAGATCGAGTACCTGCGCCCGCTGGCGTACACGCGCCGCCCGGTCCTCGTGGAGATGTGGTTCGGCAAGCTCGGCGGCGCGTCGATCGAGGTCTGCTACGCGGTGCACGACGGCGGCCCGGGCGTCGTCGCCACCTCGGGCGAACCGCTGGACTCCGAACCGTACGTGCGTGCCTCGACCACGCTGGTCCTGGTCGACGCCGCCACGGGCAAGCCGCGCCGCATCACCGAGACGGAGCGCGCCGCGTGGAAGCCGTACCTGGACGAGCCGGTCACGTTCCGCCGCCGCTGACGGCGGCCCTCGGCGGGCCGCCGTCAGCCCGCCTCACGCCCGGCGGACGCGCGGCTCCGGCAGCTCCGGCGGCTCGGCGGCCGGGTGCTCCGCCAGCAGGCGGAACGACTCGGCGATCGCGGCGTCGAGCTGCTTGTCGGCGTCGCTGAAGTAGTCGGCGGGGGTGTGCCACACCTCGACGTCCGGGTCGACGCCGTGGTTCTCGACGCCCCAGCCGGGCCCCTCCAGCCAGAAGGCGTAGCGGGGCTGGGTGATGCTCGTCCCGTCGACGAGGTCGAACCGCCCGTCGATGCCGACGACGCCGCCCCAGGTGCGCACGCCGACCACCGGGCCGACGTCCAGGGCCTGGGCGGCGGCGTTGACGATGTCGCCGTCCGAGCCGGCGTGCTCGTTCGTCACGAGCACCACCGGGCCGCGCGGCGCGTTGTCCGGGTACGGCATCGGCTGCTCGTAGTGCCGTGCCACGTCCCAGCCGATGATCCGGCGCGCCAGACGCGCGATCACGAGCTGCGACGTGTGGCCGCCCCCGTTGAACCGCACGTCGACCACGAGGCCCTCGCGGCGGACGGCCTGGCGCAGGTCCCGGAACATCTGGGCCCAACCGTTGCTCGTCATGTCCGGGACGTGCACGTAGCCGAGCCTGCCGCCCGACTTCTCCGCCACGTAGTCGCGGCGCGAGGCGACCCAGGCCTGGTACCGCAGCACGGCCTCGTCCGCCAGCGGCACGACGACGACGCGACGGTCGGCCTCCGCCCCCTGCCGCCGGAGGGTGAGCTCCACGGGCCGCTCCGCCGCCCCCGCCAGGTTCGCCGCCGGCCCGACGACCGGGTCGACCGGAACGCCGTCGATCGCGACGACGGTGTCGCCGGGCCGCGCGTCGACCCCCGCCGCCCGCAGCGGCGAGCGCGCGTCGGGATCCGAGGACTCGCCGGGCAGGATCCTGTCGATCCGCCAGCCGCCGTCCGCCGGGGAGAAGTCGGCGCCCAGGAAGCCCAGGCGGCGTGAGGTGTCGCCGGGCTGCCACGGCGGGCTGATGTAGGCGTGCGAGGTGTTCAGCTCCCCGACGGTCTCCCAGAGCACGTCCGTCAGGTCGTCGTGGGTGGCGATCCGGTCGACCACCGGACGCCAGCGCGCCACCGCCGCGTCCCAGTCGACGCCGTTCATGTCCGCGCGCCAGTAGTGGTCGCGCATGATCCGCGCGTTCTCGTCGAACATCTGGCGCCACTGCACCCTCGGGTCCACCTCGTACCGCATCCGGGACAGGTCGATGCCGGTGGAGCCGCCGGGGCCGGCGTCGTCGCCCGGCTTCGCGGTGGCGGGCTGCGTGGTCAGCTCGTCACCGGACCGGATCACGACGCGCTTGCCGTCACCGGAGACGGCATAGCCGTCGACCTTCTCGGCGACATCGGTGGCCTTGCGCTCGTCGAAGGACCAGAACTGCAGCGAGTTCGCCTCGCCGTCCTCCTCGACGCCGGCGTTCCGGGCGCCCAGCACTCCGGCGTCGTCCGTCTCGCGGATCCACAGGACGCCGCCCTTCGCGCTCCGCAGGGCCCGGTAGCGCCCGGAGGCGACGGGGAACGGCACGACCCGCTCCTCGGCCCCGTCGAAGTCGATGTCGGGGCAGGTCACGGCCGCGTCCGCCGGCTCGTCGCCGTCGTCCGCCGGCGCGGTGTCCTTCTGCTGCTCGCCCTTCTTCTGCTCCTTCTTCTCCTCGGGCTTGCTCAGGCGCCAGCCGTCGACGCTCGGGCCGAACGGCGCGGGCTCCGCCGCGCTGAGCGGGATCAGCCAGGGGCGGGTCGCCGCGCCGAACGACAGCGCGAACTCGTGCGCGTCGTAGGCGGGGTCGAACGTACGGTCCGAGAGCAGGACGAGGTACTTCCCGTCGTCGGTGAACGCCGGGGACCGGTCGTGGAACTTCCCGGACGTCACCGCTCGCCCCTCCGGGACGTCCGCCCGCAGGTCGGCCACCATCAGGTGGTGGTGGTCACCCTCGTTGCCGGTCGGTGCGCTCCAGGTCAGGTACCGGCCGTCGGGCGAGAAGGCCAGGCCCTCCGCCTCCCCGGCGGCCGACCGGCCCACCTCGGTGACCGTGGACGACTCCGGCTCACCCGGCGCCGGCACGGTGACCAGGCTGATCCGGCCGTCGTGCGAGATCGTGGCGACGCTCGCCCCGTCCGGGCTCGCGGCGAGGTGGAGGACCCTGCCGAGCGCACCGCCCGCGAACCGGACCGAGGGCGCGGAGCCGTCCAGCGAGTGCGCCTCCAGCGCGTCCTCGCCGTCGGCGTCCGTCACGACGACGGCGCGCCCGGTGTCGCCCAGCAGGTCCGGCTCCCGGACACGTTCCGCCGGATCGGCGACCAGGACGCGCGCCGGGCCCGCCCGGTGCGTCACCCAGAAGGCGGTGCCGAGCCAGCCGACGAGGCTCCCGTCGCCGCCCTTGTCCGTCGCCAGCCCGTCGATCCGCGACGGCCTGGCGGCGTAGGGCTGCGGCGCCGCCCCGGTGAGCGTGACGTCGACGCGGCGGGGCGTGCCGTCGAGCGAGTCGAGGATCCAGAGGTCGCCACGGCTGTGCCAGACGACCCGGGCGCCGTCCGTCGTCGCGTCCCGGACGTAGCCCTGTTCCGCCGTCTGGAACGTGACCTGGCGCGGCGCCGCCGGTGTCGTCCCCTCGCCCGGCGCGGCCGTGGCCAGCCCGTCCCAGGCCCAGAGGTTCGCCTGCTCGTCGGCGTGATCGGGGAAGGTCGCCGCCCGGTCCGACGTGAACAGGAGCGTGTCACCCACCCACATCGGGTCCAGGACCGCCGCCTGTTCCGCGGGCAGCGCCTGCTTCCAGGAGTCGTCGCCGGTGCGGTCGAGCCACAGGCGGGACGCGGTGCCGCCCCGGTACCGCTTCCAGTGCACCGCCGGCCGGTAGCCGGCCGACACCAGGGCCGTGACGCCGCCGTCGTGGGCGGCCACGCCCCACGCCGGGCCGTACCGCAGCCGTTCCACCGAGCCGTCGAGCGCCACCGCGTGGACGACGGTGAGCCACCGGTGGTGCTCCGCCCCGTTCGTCGCCACCAGGACGCGGCCGGCGCCGTCCCAGCCGAGCAGCAGCGTCCGCATCCCGCCGAACCAGGTGAGGCGGCGCGCCGCTCCGCCGTCCAGGTCCGCGACGTACACCTCCGGGTGGCCGTCCCGGTGCGACAGGTAGGCCACCCGGGAGCCGTCCGGGGCCAGCCGCGGGGTCGCGCAGGCGACGTGATCGCTGGTCAGGCGCCAGGCGCGCCCGCCGGTGACAGGCGCGAGCCACACGTCGTCGTCGGCGACGAACGTGACGAGGTCCTCGTGGAGGTGCGGGTACCGCAGGTAGGGGCGAGACATGCGCACAACGTACCTGTGACCTCGGACACCGTCACGGATAATCCGCTCGGAGCGGACGGCCGCACCCGCGCCGCGACGGCACGGCCGCGACGGCACGGCCGCGACGGCCCTGCCCGTGCCGCGGCGGCGGCGCGCCGCTATGCGGCCGGGAGCCGCATCATGCCCTCCTGGCCCATCGACGCCACCAGCGTGCCGTCGGTCCGGTAGACGCGCGCGTGCCCCAGAGCGCGACCGCCCTGCGCGGACGCGGCGCCCTGCACGTACAGGAGCCACTCGTCCGCCCGCACGTCGCGGTGCCACCACATCGCGTGGTCGAGGCTGGCCAGGGGCACCTTGCCGCCACCCACCTCCTGCCACGACTTCCCCGCCGCCCGCAGCGCCGGCTCGAGCATGATCTGGTCGCACGCGAATGCGAGCATCGCCCGGTGCAGCATCTGGTCGTCGCACTCGATCGGGCGGCGCGCCCGCATCCACACCAGCTGCGTGCGCGGCGCCTCCCCGGCCGACGGGTCGCGCGGCAGGTAGAGCGACCCGCCCACGTGGCGGAGGTCGAACGCGGACTGCTCGGCCCAGAACGCGCGGGCACGGTCGTCGGCGCCCGCGAGCTCCTCGAGCGCGGAGGGGACGTCCTCGGGCGCCGGGACGTCGTCGGGCATCGGCGTGGTGAGCTCGAAGCCGGGCTGGTCCTCCTGGAACGACGCGATCATCGACAGGATCGGCCGGCCGAACTGCATCGCGTGCGAGCGCCGCGCGCTGAACGAACGCCCGTCCCGCAGGCGTTCGACGGCGAACCCGATCGGCGCCTCCAGCGATCCCTCGCGCAGGAAGTAGCCGTGCAGGGAGTGGATGAGGCGGCCGGGCGGGACGGTGCGTGCCGCCGCGACGATCGCCTGCGCCAGCACCTGGCCGCCGTAGGCACGTGGGGCGGGGCCGAGCACGCTGTCGCCCTCGAACACGTCGTCCTCGCCGCGAGCGCCTGGGCCGTCCACGGGGCGCAGGTCCAGGACCTCCAGGAGGTGGCCCAGGGGGTCGGCCGTCGCCGGCTGATCGGTGATTCGCTCCACGTTCAGTCCTCGAAGGTGTTGATCATGGAGAAGGCGGCGCGCTCGAGGTAGTCCCACAGCTCCGCTTCGTGCACGGGCGCCAGGTCCAGCGCGTCGACGGCGGCGCGCATGTGCTTCAGCCAGCGGTCGCGGGCGTCCGGATTGACCTTGAACGGCATGTGCCGCATCCGCAGCCGGGGATGGCCCCGCTCCTCGGAGTACGTCTTGGGCCCGCCCCAGTACTGCTCGAGGAACAGCGTGAGGCGCTCGGCGGCCGGGCCCAGGTCCTCCTCCGGGTACATGGGGCGCAGGACGGGGTCGCCGGCGACGCCCTCGTAGAAGGTGTCGACCAGCTTCGCGAACGTCTCGTGCCCGCCGACCTGTTCGTAGAACGTCTTCACCCCGTCATCCTCGCATCAGTGCGGGCCCCGGAGGCGGCCCCGGGAGCCGGAGGGCGGTGTGAGTCCGCCGACAGCACGCACCGGGGACGGCGGGGATCGCGACGGGCGAAACCGCCGTGCTTCGTGCCGATCTCTCGCGACTCCGGATAGGGTGGAGGCAGTCCGGCAACGACGCACGGGTTTTGGGAGCGTGATTCATGTCGAAGGCGAACGACATCCTGGTGGCACTCGGCGGCAACACGAACGTCGTCGAGCTCGAGCCGTGCATCACCCGCTTGCGCGTCGAGGTGAGCGATCCGGCCCTGGTGGACGAGCCGGGCCTGAAGAACTCCGGCGCGTTCGGCGTGGTCCGGTCCGGGCGCGTCGTCCAGGTGATCGTGGGCCCGGAGGCCGATGACCTCGCCGCCGAGCTGGACGGTCTGCGAGCCCGCGCCTGACATGTACGACGGCGGACGTGGCCGGGTCGCGGGCGGGTGCGTGACCTCCGCCACGGTCGCGTGAGCCGTTCCCGGACGCGCTGTGAAGGTCGCGCGGCGGTGTGCGGGACCGCCGTGCGGGCTTGGCTCCGGGGCCCGTGCAGCCACTAGCGTGAGCACCCGTGAACGAAGAGCAACTTGCCGCGGCCTTCTTCGACGGTGCCGAAGGGTTCTGGGACTGGTTCGTGGACAAGCCGCTGAACATCCTCATCATCCTCGTCGTCAGCGTCGTCGCGCTCGTCCTGACACGACGCCTGATCACGCACCTGACCGAGCGCATCGCCGCCGGGGTGACCCGTGACCAGGAGCGCGCCGTCCGGGCCGCGGCGGCCGAAGCGAGCGCCGCCGCCGTGGACACCGCCCACAAGAGGCGACGTAAGGTGCGGATCAGCCCGCAGGCTCTGGGCGAGGTCCTCGCACAGACCGGCAACGGCCCCACGGCGGACCGTCGTGCCCAGCGGGCCCGGACGGTCGGTTCGGTCCTGAACTCGACGGCCAACATCGCCATCGGGGTGTTCGCCGTGCTGTCGATCGCGAGCGTGCTGGAGATCGACCTCACCGGCCTGATCGCCGGCGCCGGGATCGTCGGCGTCGCGATCGGGTTCGGGGCCCAGAGCCTCGTCAAGGACTTCCTCAGCGGGATCTTCCTCCTCATCGAGGACCAGTTCGGCGTGGGCGACTTCGTCGACCTGGGCGGCGGCGTGACCGGCACCGTCGAGGCGATGGGGCTGCGCCTGACCCAGGTGCGCAACTTCGACGGCACCCTCTGGTACGTCCGCAACGGCGAGATCCTCCGGGCGGGCAACAGCACGCAGGAGTGGAGCCGCGCGGTGGCACCCATCCTCGTGCCCGTGGGGAGCGACGTCGAAGCCGTGCGCGCCGCGCTCGGCCGCGCCGTCGACCGCGTGCAGGAGGACCCGGAGACGTCGTCGGCCCTGCTGGAGGCGCCGTCGGTGCGCGGCGTCGACAACGTGGACGCCTTCACCCTCACGTTCACCCTGCACGCGCAGGTCCGCCCCGGCGAGCAGTGGCTGATCGCGCGGGCACTGCGCGTCTCCGCCCAGGAGGAGCTGCTGCGCGAGGGCATCGTCGTGCAGAGCATCCCGGCGAACCGGGCGGCCGAGGCGTCGGAGATGCCGCCGAGCGAGAGCTGACGCGAGCGCGGGCCGACGGCGGTGCGGGCCCCTCGGAGCCGCCCGCCGGGCTCGCGGCCCGCCGCACGAAGCGGGTCCGCGCGTCCCCCGAATCGGGCCACACGCCGGTGGTTCCCCCCGAGCGACCCCGTTCGGTGGCAGGATCTTGCCTGTGAGCCACGACGAGACGACTCGCGCCGCGACCGGTGTCGACGGCGCCACCGAGCCGGCCGGTCGGTCGGCGCTGCCCGAGCTGCCGGAGGATCTCGCCGACCTGGCGGAGCTCTGCGGCGTACAGACCGTGTTCACCGATGCCGCCGGGACCACGCGCCGCGTGAGCCCGTCGACGCTCGCGGCCGTGCTCGGCGCGCTCGGCGTGCCCGCCGCGTCGCCGTCGGCCATCGCCGAGTCGACCGCCCGGGTGCGGGACGACGAGTGGCGCGAGATGCTCCCGTCCGCCGTCGTCGTCCGCCAGGGCACCGAGACGCGGATCCCGGTGCACGTGACCGACGGATCGAGCGTCTCGTGCTGGGTGGAGCTCGAACCCGCGGCACCCGCGGTGCCGGCGAGCGCCACGCCCTGGCGCGTCGGCCCGGCCACGGGCACGATCCGGCGCGTCGCGCCCGCGTCCGGGCCGCCTCCCGCGGGTGCGCCGGGGCCTGACGACGCGACGCCGGCCCCGGGCACGCGCCACCTGGACCAGGCGGACGTCCTGGTCGAGCCGCGCACCGTGGACTCGCGGAAGGTGGGCCGGGCGACCTTCGTCGTCCCCGGCGACCTGCCCCTGGGATGGCACACCCTGCACGCCGAGTCGGACGGCACCACGGCGGTGACCACCCTCGTCGTCACGCCGGACCGGCTGGCGACGGCGCGGGCGCTCGCGGACACGCAGGTGTGGGGCTTCCTGACCCAGCTCTACTCGGTGCGCTCGCGCGACTCGTGGGGCATCGGCGACCTGGCCGACCTCGCCGACCTGGCCTGGCTCACGGCGAACAACGCGGGTGCGGACTTCGTCGCGCCCGGCCCCCTCCATGCCACGGAGCCCACGGCACCCATCACCGACAGCCCGTACCTGCCGACGTCGCGCCGGTTCCTGTCGCCGCTGTACATCCGCGTCGAGGACATCCGGGAGACCGCCTACCTGTCCTCGGCCGACCGCTCCCTGGTGGAGTGGGCGGGCGAGCCGGTGCGCGACCTGTCGAGCGACGCCGCCCCGATCGATCGCGAGGCGGTCTGGGAGGCCAAGAAGTCGGCGCTCGAGGTGGTCTTCACCGCGGCACGCTCGGCCGCGCGGCAGACCGCGTTCGACGAGTTCGTCCTGGGGCAGGGGCGTGGCCTGGTGGACTTCGCCACCTGGTGCGCCATCGCGGAGCACCTCGGCGAGCAGGAGTGGCCGCCGGACCTGCTGGACCCGTCGTCGTCCACGGTGGCGACGCTGCGCGGATCCCTGAAGGACCGGGTCGAGTTCTACTGCTGGCTCCAGTGGGTCGCCGACGAGCAGTTGCGGCGCGCCCACCGGATCGGGCTCGAGGCGGGGATGCGCGTCGGGATCGTCAAGGAGCTGGCCTCGGGCGTGCACCCGGAGGGAGCCGACGTCTGGGTGCAGCCCGGGGTGCTGGCGCGCGGGGTGTCGGTGGGCGTGCCGCCGTCGTCGGCCGTCGGCGCCGAGGGCCGCAACCGCGGCCTGCCGCCCTGGCACCCGCAGGAGCTCGCGAAGGCGGGGTACGCGCCGTTCCGTGACATGCTCCGCACCGCGTTGCGGCACTGCGGCGCGCTGCGCGTCGGGCACATCGGGGATCTGTTCCGATCCTGGTGGATCCCCGGCGCCACACGGGCGACCGCGGGCGCCTACGTGACGTACGACCACGAGGCACTCGTCGGGATCCTGTGCCTGGAGGCGCACCGCGCCGGCGTCCCGCTGATCGCCGACGACGCTCTCCTCGACGACGCCGAGCGCGACTACCTGGCCGGGCGCGGCATCCTGCTCGGATCCGTCCTGCTCGCCGACCAGTCCGGCACCGGCGAGCTCGTCCCGCCGCAGGACTTCCGCCCCGGCGGCTTCGTCACCCCGACGCCGCCGGACCTGCCGCCGACGGCGAGTTGCCTGGCCGGCGAGCACATCGACCTCGGCGAGCGGCTGGGCATCCTCACCGAGGACGCCCAGGTGCTGCGTTCCCGGGCGCGGGCACGCCGCGAGGCGCTGATGACGTCGCTGTCCCGGAGCGGCATGACGACGTTCGACCCGTCGGAACGGGAGCTCGTCGAGGGCCTGTACCGCTACCTGCGGGACACCCCGGCGGCGCTCGTGGCCGTGGACCTCGCCGACGCGGTCGGGGAGCGGCGCACCCAGGCGCAGCTCGGCGCCGGCGACGGCTACCCGAACTGGCGCGTCCCGCTGGCAGACGGCTCGGGCGCCCTGGTCATGCTGGAGGACCTGTTCGACTCGGCGCGGCTGCGGTCCCTGGTGACGGTCCTCAACGAGGAGGGCTGAGTTCCCGCGGACGCGGTCGGCAGGGTCATGTGAGCACCGCGCCTCGCGAGGCCGAGCCGACGAGTTTCGTGTACTTGGCCAGCACGCCGCGCGTGTAGCCGTGGGGGAGCGGGGCCCAGCCCGCCCGGCGGGCCTCCAGGTCGGCCGGGTCCACCAGCAGGTCGAGGGTCTTCGCGGCCACGTCGAGGCGGATGCGGTCGCCGTCGCGCACGAACGCGATGGGCCCGGCGTCGACGGCCTCGGGTGCGATGTGACCCACGCACAGGCCGGTGGTGCCGCCGGAGAACCGGCCGTCCGTCACGAGCAGGACGTCCTTGCCGAGGCCCGCGCCCTTGATGGCGCCGGTGATGGCGAGCATCTCGCGCATGCCGGGGCCGCCCTTGGGGCCCTCGTAGCGGATGACGACGACGTCGCCGGCCTGGATCGTCCCGTCCTCCAGGGCGTCCAGCGCGGCGCGCTCGCGCTCGAAGACGCGCGCGGTCCCCTCGAACACGTCGGAGTCGAAGCCGGCCGACTTCACCACCGCCCCCTCCGGCGCGAGCGACCCGTGCAGGATGGTGATGCCGCCGGTCTGGTGGATCGGTTCGCCCATGGCACGCAGGATCTTGCCGTCCGGGTCGGGCGGCGCGATCTCGGCGAGGTTCTCGGCCATGGTGCGGCCCGTGACCGTCAGGGCGTCCCCGTGCAGCAGGCCGGCGTCCAGCAGCGCCTTCATCACCACCGGGACGCCGCCGATGCGGTCGACGTCGTTCATCACGTACTGCCCGAACGGCTTGAGATCGCCCAGGTGCGGCACGCGGTCCGCGATGCGGGAGAAGTCGTCGAGGGTGAGTTCCACCTCGGCCTCGTAGGCGATGGCCAGCAGGTGGAGCACGGCGTTCGTGGACCCGCCGAACGCCATGACGACGGCGATCGCGTTCTCGAACGCCTCCTTGGTGAGGATGTCGCGCGCGGTGATGCCCCGGCGCAGCAGGTTCACGACCGCCTCGCCCGACCGGTGCGCCCACGTGTCGCGGCGGCGGTCGGCCGACGGCGGAGCGGCCGAGCCGGGCAGCGACATGCCGAGCGCCTCGGCCGCCGACGCCATCGTGTTCGCGGTGTACATGCCGCCGCACGCGCCCTCGCCGGGGCAGATCGCGCGCTCGATCCGGCCGACGTCCTCGGTGCTCATGAGCCCGCGCGCGCACGCCCCGACGGCCTCGAACGCGTCGATGATCGTGACCTGCTTCTCCGTGCCGTCGGTGAGCTTGACCCAGCCCGGCATGATCGAGCCGGCGTAGAGGAACACGCTCGACAGGTCCAGGCGCGCGGCCGCCATCAGCATGCCGGGCAGCGACTTGTCGCACCCGGCCAGCAGCACCGACCCGTCCAGGCGCTCGGCCTGCATCACCGTCTCGACCGAGTCGGCGATGACGTCGCGGGAGACGAGCGAGAAGTGCATGCCCTCGTGGCCCATGGAGATGCCGTCGGAGACGGAGATGGTGCCGAACTCCAGCGGGTAGCCGCCCGCGGCGTGCACGCCCTCCTTGGCGGCCTTGCCCAGCCTGTCGAGCGAGAGGTTGCACGGCGTGATCTCGTTCCACGAACTGGCGACGCCGATCTGGGGCTTGGCGAAGTCGTCGTCGCCGAGCCCGACGGCGCGGAGCATCCCCCGGGACGCGGTGGCCTCCAGGCCATCGGTCACCTGGCGGGAGCGGGGTTTGATGTCGACCGGGTTCTCGGAGCTGCTCATCCCTGGATTCTGCCCCGGGCAGGGCGACTCGGGCCAGGTGCGCGGCGGCGAGGCAGGGAACCGGTGAGCGGCTCGACCCGGCGCTCAGGCGTTTCCGGGCTCGTTGCGCCGCGTCTCGAACTCGTCGTGGCCGTTCGGGCACTCCGGGATCGTGTCTCCCGCGGTCACGTGAACCTTCTCGCCGCACTTCGCGCAGAAGAAGTCGCCGGTCTTCCGCGCTTTCTCGCCGGCATGTGCCGCCATGATCGTGTCCTCTTCGCGGATGGGTGTCTTCGTCGATGGGGGTCTTCGTCCATTCGATACCCGCCCGCCCGCGGTCGCACGGCGGCGGCGCGGCACGGACAGCTGCGTGGCGGCGGCACCGACCCGAGGCTGGAAGGAGGAGCCGGACGCGGACGACGAACGAGAAAAGGGGTGCTGTCCACCCGTCAGCCACGTGTGGGTGCACGCTCCGGTTCGGTCGCGGGGATGCCACGGGCCGCCAGGGCCGCTGTCAGGTCGCCCGACAGGAGGGCGGCCGCTGCCGGCCGGTCACGCAGCGTCGCGTCGAGGTGTGCGAGGGTCAGGCCTTGCGCGAAGGCGTGTGCGACGGCGGGATCGATGAGCTCGTCGAGTTGCCGCATCGCTCGGACCCAGCTCAGGAGCGGGACCGTGTCTGCTGCCGACCGGATCGCCTCGTGCTCCGCGCCGACGTCGTCCGCGAAGTGGTAGTGGTCGGCGCCGTCCAGCACGACGAGCCGTACGGGGTCGGGCGTGCGCGAGACCATGTCGCGGATCCCCGCCAGGCGCGTCGAGACGTCCTCCGCCCCGGTGAGGTACAGCGTGGGCACGCTGCGCACCGGGTCGAGCGTCACCTGGTAGACGCCGGGCCTCGGGTCGGAGCCACCCGCGGGCGCGATGGCCACGACAGCGTCCACCCGGGGATCGGCCTGCGCGACGGTCAGCGCGGTCCAGCCCCCGATGCTGTGGCCGACGACGCCGATCCGCTCGGCGCCGTCGGCCACCGCCCGCTCAAGTAACGTGCGTAGTTCCACCACGCGCGTCCGCGCGATCAGGTCCGCGCGTGCGGCCCGGCCGGCCGCGTCCTCCCCGGGTCGCGCGCCGCCGAGGGTCTCGTCGACCGTCTCGGCGTGGTCGGTCGCGAGTACCCGGTACCCGTGGCTCGCCAGGTGCGCACACAGGAACGACGCCGAGCCTCGATGAGCGCCGCCGCGATGTGAGAACAGCACCGTCGGGGCCTCGGTTCCGGCGGGTCCGCGCGTTGGCGTTTCGGCGGGCGCCCACGTCTCGACCGGGTGCGGCCTGCCCAGTCCGGTGTCCAGGTCGATGCTGTCTGTGCTTCTCGTGACGGAGTACGGGCCGACGGCGAAGGGGTCGTAGAGGGTCATGACGCCATCCTGGGCGGGCGGGGGAGAGGTGTCGCGCGTTTCTTCGCACAGCAGATGGCTGGGCCTTCCCTATCCGCTGCAGCCGCTGCGAGCCTCGGGACTCGCCGCCTGAACCTGACCTGAACCTGCCTGAACTTACGTCATCGAGGCGGAGCATCGGACACACCGCAGCCGGACCGGCTGGTGCAGACGATGTCGCCGGCACCGGAAGTGAAACGCCGCGGCCAGCTGATCGATGCCTCCTGGCCCGCGATCAGTCATGCCGTTGCCTTGTCCATGAACCTGGCCTGAACGTCCGACAGCGATCGTGAGGCATCGAAAGCAGACGTTCCTCCAAGGAGACGACGATGTCACAGATCGAAACACTCACCGCCATCCCGTTTGCGGAAACCGAGTTGGGCGCGGTTGTCCTGGCGGAGGCCAGGTACTACGAGGTGCCGACCACGCGGGCGTGGGAGTACATCCAGGACATGGGGCAGATCGCCGCGGGGCGGGTGCCGAACTTCGGCCTCCCCGGCGGTCTCGACCTCCCTCCGGACGTGGCTTCCGTCCTGCACGCCAACGCGACGGCGACCACGCTCGGCCAGGTCCTCGCCATGGGACCGGAGGGCAGCCACGAGATGCTCAGTTCACTCCTAGACTTCGCCGACGAGCATGGATCGATCGCCGGCCTCGAGTCGATCCTGTTGTCCACGATCCTGACCGAGCTGCACTCGCACGACGGCGGCCTGCTGGCGCGCGCCGAGATGGTCTGGAACGCCGTCGGCGGGCTCGAGGGCGTCCTGTCGGGCGAAGCCGACCTCATTCCGGTCGTCGACGGCATCACCGGCCAGTTCGGCTTTCCGTCCCTGGAGACTCTCCAGCACGTGTTCGACGATCCCATCGGTGTGGGAACCGAGGTCGTGCACACGATCAAGGCTCCGGGGCACCGTATCTTCGACCGCGTCCAGAGCGTCCTCGGCACCATCGACGCCGACGCTGGATCCACCTTCGCCGAGTTCCGCCAGAGCGAAGTGGGCCAGTTCGTGGAGACCGTCGCATCCGTCGCCATCGGTATCGGGCTCGTGGCCGAAGCCCCGATCGCGGGTGCCATCAAGGTCGGATCGGCGGTGGTCGAAGGCGCTGTGACGTTCATCTCGGGCATTTTCGACGCCGTCTTCGGCTCGTCCGACGACGAGAACGCGAACGCGCCCGAACCCCCGAACGACCACGACAAGGTCCAAAAGGGCGAGCACGCCGTCGTCGGATGCTGGGTCGAGGAGGAGATCGTCGTCGACGACACGCGGATCCCTGAGAAGGTCGAGGACGGGAGCTGCCCCGATCCGGATCTTCAGCAACCGATCCCATTCCCGATGCCCGACGAGCCAGGCGGGTGGCCCACTGAACCACGTCCCGTTCTCGGTGGACCGGGCCTCGGCAAGCTCTTCCAGGTTGAGGACTCCGACGCATACAGCCTTGCGTTCTCGCTGGACCAAACCGGTCTGCTCGAACTCGACGCCATCGTGCCCGAGCTCGGATGGGACGAAGACGCCTACGAGGGGCTGATCGAACAGCTCGACATCCTCTCGGTCGCGCTGCCGGACCGGCTCGACGCACTCATCACCCGCGCCTGGACGGTCAGCGTCGACGGCGGCGACCTCGAAGCACGCGTGCTGACCGGGGAAGAGGGCGCCATCGGGGTCCTGCGGCCGACCAGTCCCGACATGACCGTCGGCGTGGAGGAGGTGCACCGGAACCTCATCATCCCGAACACGTCCTGGCGCGCGAAGATCGTCTCGCCCGGCGGGTTCGAGTACACGAGCGAACTCGAGTACATCGTCGGTCAGATCGCGACCCTGGACGCCGCCGTCGAGCAGAAGTACTACGCCAACGTGGTCGATCTCGTCACGGCCTGGCGCGACGACCTGGCCGCGATCGACCTCTCGGCGTAGTGAAAGGGGACATCATGCTCACCTCGCAGCTGCTCGGAAGCAGCGCGGATCTTCAGGCTGTCGCCAGCGGGAACAGGCGGATCTCCGCCCCCGAGACCTCCGATCAGGTGACACTGGTACAAACCGCGCTGGTCGCACTCGGATACTCGATGCCCACCACCGACATTGACGGCAGGCTCACCGTCGGCGGTGAGACCGCCCGGGCGATCGTCGACTACAAGACCGATCGCGGACTGATGCCCAACGATCCCGTCGTCGGCGTCGGGACATCGCACGCGCTCGACGCCGAGATCGCCTTCCTCGAGGACGAGACTCTCGCCAGGCCGCCGGAGAAGGCCGGAATCCTCGCACTCGACCCCTACAAGGCTGGCTTCGCCGAGATCCTGCACGCCGACGTCGGCATCGGCGACAGGCTTCTGGACCTCTTCGAGCTGAGGGATCGGTTGTGCTTCCGGCTCTCGATGGAGCTCGGACACGCCATCGCGCAATGGTTCGGCGAGACCATCGTCGAGCCGCGCGTGTTCGAGGACTTCAAGACCCTGATGGGACCTGCGCCCGTGGCCGACTTCTTCGACGACGAGAAGGGATCGTCGAAGTACACGCGATTCCTCGCGGCCGAGCACCCCGGACTGACGCCCGCCAAGGTCACCGAGCTCGGCCGCAGACGCCGCCCGGACATCATGCGCCACGCCGGGGGGAGCTCGGAGTGGTACGAGATCAAGCCCGCGAGCATCAGTGGCGCACGCGACGCCGGCCTCAAGCTGCTGAGCATCCTGGATGACTACGAGGCCGCGGGGCTCCCGTACAAGCCCGGCCGGCGGTACACCCCTACACGTGAGATCCCGTTGACCTTGACCCCGTTGATCGGGCCGCACGGGGAGCGCATCAGGCCCGTGCTCGAACTACGTCGCCCCGTGCGCGGACTGATCTTCTGGACCTTGTGTCTCAAGGGGGACTACATCGAGTACCTCAACAGGGCACGGCTCGTCGCCGGACTGCTCGCCATCATGATCGCGCTCGCCGAAGCGGCTGCTGCGGCAGCCGTCGTGGCAGCTGAAGCCGAGGCGATCGCCGGGATCATCGCGGCGCTGCGAGGCTTTGCCGCGGCGGCCGGAGTCACGCTACCCGTCCTCTCCCATTAGGTCGCCGTCGATGTCAGGCAAGGTTCACGGGGTGGCCCTGCCGAGGCGTGGCGAGTAGTAGAGTCGCCGATCTGTATAGTATCGACTCGCAAATTAGTAGAGTATGACACTGCGGATCTGTTGAGTATCGCGCCGCTTCGGGATAGGCTCGAACGGTCCTCGACCACCCGACCGAGAGCCATGGCCCTTGAAGTACCGTGCACGCGTCATCGACGAAGAACTCGCTGAGCTGGTCGCCGATGTCCCCGCAGTATCTGTCGTCGGACCGAAGGCGATCGGAAAGACCGAGTCGGCCAAGCGGCACGCCGGCACCATTCTCGACCTGGCGGATGTGGATCAGCGAATTGTCGTGCAGTCCGCACGGCGCGAGGCTCTCGCGGCGGCGCAGCCGCCGGTGTTGATCGACGAGTGGCAGTACGACCCCGACATCTGGGAGGCGATGCGCCGAGAGGTGGACGCCGATCCGTCGCCCGGCCGGTTCATCCTCACGGGCAGCGCGAACCCGCGCGACGTTCGCGTGCATTCCGGTGCCGGTCGGCTGGTCCGACTGCGGATGCGTCCGATGAGCCTCGTCGAGCGCGGCTCGGCGCTCCCGTCGGTAAGTCTGGCGGCGCTCTGGCGCGGAGAGCAGCAGGTCGCAGGGACGTCGGATCTCGGGCTCGGCGACTACGTCGACGAGATCCTGGGTTCAGGATTTCCTGGAATACGTTTCGCCTCCGAACGCTCTCGACCACGGTTGTTGGCCGGATACGTCGAAAGCGCACTCGAGCAGGACGTGCCCGAACTCGGATTCGTACCCAAGCGCCCGGCGTCCCTCGCGCACTGGGTGCGAGCGTACGCGGCGGCCAGCTCGACGACGGCCACGTACGAGTCCATCGCGGCGGCGATCCCTGACGACCAGCGCCCCACCCGCGCCACCGTCAACGACTACCGTGACGTCCTGTCGCACCTGTGGCTCCTGGACCAGGTGCCCGCGTTCACACTGAGCCGTAATCGGCTCGCAGGGCTCGGACGGACGCCGAAGCATCAATTGGCAGACCCCGCGCTTGCCGCGTCGCTGTTGCGAGTCACCGCTGACACCCTGCTCGACACCTCTGCGGGCCGGGAGTTCGCGTCATTGCGAGACGGGCCGCTTCTCGGAACGCTCTTCGAGTCCTTGGCGACGTTGTGCGTACGCGTGTATGCGCAGCCACTCGAGCTCGACGTCGCCCACATCCGTACGGCGCGAGGTGAGCGTGAGGTCGATCTGGTGGTCCATGCCCCAGACGGACGCACCATCGCGTTCGAGGTCAAACTCGCTGCTACCCCGGACGATCGCGACGTGCGTCATCTGCATTGGCTGGGCGATCGGCTCGGTGACGACCTCGTCGACAAGATCGTGCTGACCACGGGTCGCAGTGCGTATCGCCGGGCTGACGGTGTCGCGGTCATCCCTCTTGCCCTCCTCGGCCCTTGACGACTCGATCCGGGGCGGAGTCCTCGGGTGCTGCGCGCCTGAGGCCGAAGGTGCCATCCACTGCCGCGACGCCATGTCCTCCCAGCCGAAGAGGTCATCGGAGGTACCGGTGATGCCTCACGATCGCCGTCGGACGTTCAGGTCAGGTTCACGAGGAGCGGGACGGGCCGGCGTCGTTGGGCGGGATTGGGCGGCACGCGGCCGCGGTCATCGCGGTTCTCCTTTCAGGCAAAGGTGATTGGGCGGACCGGTCGTCGCGCCATGAGTGCCTCGCTCTCGGAGAGCTGAGCAGGCTATTCGCTGCGGTTGGGCACGATCCCGACGGACACGGCGCCGAGCGCGGCCAGCAGGATCAGCAGCCAGCCGGATACGTCGATAGTGCCTTCGACAGCGAGCGGAACGGCGGCCTGGAGCGCGGTACCGGCGACGGCCACGATCGCCTTGGCGTAGTGACCGATGCCGGTCGGCAGGTTCGGCACGAGGTAGACGGATACGGCGGTCACCACCGCGACGGCGATGCCGAGTACCTCCGCGAGGGTCACGACGTCGTCGGTCAGCGCTGTGACGAGCACGCTGAGCGCGGCGGCGATGATCGCGACGA
Source organism: Myceligenerans pegani (assembly GCF_014892515.1). Lineage (GTDB taxonomy): Bacteria > Actinomycetota > Actinomycetes > Actinomycetales > Cellulomonadaceae > Myceligenerans > Myceligenerans pegani. The sequence continues at coordinate 22,958 of NZ_JADBGR010000098.1, read as the reverse complement.
TCGCCTTGGCGTAACGCGAAGGGAGCTCGACGGGGTCGAACTTGGTTGTGGGAGCTGAAGGTTCGGTAGTCATGGGAGATCTCCGATCGGGTCTCAGAGGTTTGACGAGCCTCAGGCCGGTGTCGAGCAGCCGGAGAGACACGTCACGGATACCGGTCCCGGGGTCTCGCAGGGCATGCGCCCTCTACTCATCCGCGAACAGGACGGGGTCTGGGTCGGGTGAGCGGGGGACCAACTGGCACACGAAGGCGGCGATGCACACCTCGGGTCGACGATATGGGTCGGCCGGGAGGTAGCGCGGTATCAGCAACGGCGGGACCCGGATCCCTTCCAGTGCTGCCTTCCGGGGATCGACCAGCCGTAGCTGCTCGTGGCGTGCCTTGGCCGCTGGATACTCGCGGTCGTAGTGCTCTTGTCGCAACCGCCGCTCCTCCTCAAAGGTCATCTGGTTCTCGACGACACGAGCGAGTTCGAGGTTCCGGATCAGGACCAGCCCGACGGCGAAGGCGGGGAGGCGTCCCGCTGCTGGTACAGCGCCGTCACTGACCAGCGGCGCCGTTGGGTCCTTGAGGCGCCAGGCACGCAATCCCAGGAGATCGGGGTTGAACCAGGACTCGCGGCGCACGGCGACGAACGCCAGCTCGGCCTTCAGGCCGTCGACCAGAAGTCGCTCGCCGGCGTCAATCGCCCCGTGGTCGACGAGCCTCGCTTCCGATAGCTCCGGGTATCGGTCACCCACGGAGGATCGCTTGATGATGTCGGCCCGCGAGAGCTGGATCGGTGTCCATGCGGCGGTCTCGAACGACGCGGGAACGAAGGACGTCTCGGGGTAGCGAGCACCCGATGCGGCGTCTGTTCGCCAGATGGTTACGAGGTCGAAGTTCTCCCGGGCGCGCGTGAAGAGCTTTGTGGGACGGGAACTCCCGTACGTTGCGATCGTCTGTATCGCCGCCTCGACATCGGATTGGCGACCTTCGATGGCGAGCCGGCTCGCGGCGTTGGCGACGGCCGCCTCCGAGGCATCCAATTCGGTTTCGGACACCGTCTCCGACAGCTGGAGTTGGGCGTGTCGACTCGCTGCGACGATGAGTTCTCCCTGGAGTTTGGCGTACCGGCGGTAGATGTCGGTGACGGATCCGGCGTCTGCGTCGACGTACAGGAGCGCCCGTGCTGCTTCGATCCGCGTCAGTTCCTCGTCGGATGGCTCGTGGTCACGTGCCTCGGCTTCGTCGAGCACGTCACGCCAGACGTCCCAGAGCAACGTCGGTGACGGGCCCGGATTCCAGACCGATGCGTGCGCCGCGACCAGGCTGCTCTGATACACCAGCTCGAAGGACATGGGCGTGGGCGCCACCCACGTCGTGGTTGCGAAACTCGGAAACGCTGATCGGTCGCCCGCGGCTGTGTACTCGCCGATGCACGCGGCCAGGGCCAGGGAGACCGCCGACGCCGGACTCGGATCGTCCCCGCTCCGGTCGGCGTCGGCGACGACCTCAGCCAGATCGCGCGAGGTGGGGGGTCCGGCCGAAGGCGGGGGTGCGGCCCCGGTGCCGGTGACGGCCTCGAGCACCTCAATCGCGTTGAGCGTGTTGACCTCTGCCGCAAGGAGCGCGGTTCCGTTCTGCGTGATGGCGAGCGTCTCCGGCTCGGCGGCCCAGTGAAGGGTCTGGTTCATGGCTGATCCCTGCTCAGGCTGTAAGCGTGGCCGATGGTCGATGTGCAGCGGATGATCAGATCCAGTCGGTGATCTCCGGGCTGGGCTCCGGAGATCGCGGAAGCGTATGGCAAACGAAACCCAGCAACTGCAGTCCGTTGATGGAGATACCTTCGTTGCTCCAGGTGGAATCGAAGGTCCGGGAGTCCGACTGGTTAACGTGCGAGCCGCCGGCCCACCACGGGCCGAAAGAGAAGCCCCCTCCTCCTCGCACGGTCTCGAACTTTGACATGTAGTCGCTGTGCGATTCACCGAAGTGGATACGCACGTCCCGTACGAACACGCACTCGGTAGTGATCGATGGCATGAGACCTTGAGGCGGTGACTGGCCGTCGCTGATCAACTGGTCCTTGACGACCGTGTCGTTCTGAGCGAATCGCCAGTATTGGCTCTTGAGGAAGTCGAGATGGAACCATGGCCGGTAGATCGGGACACGGGCGATTTTCATCGTCAGCGTGAAGTTCGAGGCGTCGATGGTTCCTTCCCACTTGGTCCTTGTGACCGACCCGCTACCGGAGACACCGATTCCGAAGATGGAGAATCCGCCACCGCCCGACGAAGTGCTTGACGAGAAGCTGTTGGCGCTCTGATAGTCGCCACTGCCGAAGGTGAACTCGGTCCAACCGGATCCTCCGCGAGCGAACGAGGCCGGCGCCGGCGACGTGTACAGGAAGTTCGCGCCCGAGGAAGGGTTGGTCAGCACGCCTCGGGTGAAGTCCTCCACGTAGCGCTGCTTCAGCAAGGCGTAGCTGCGCCCCTCGACCGACGCAATCGCCGCGGCGATGCGATCGTATTCGTCACGGTACCCGTTGGTAGCCCAGTCGTTCGCCGCTGCCCGCACCTTCATCTCGATGATGCTCGCCGTCGTGGCAAAGCGGTGGACCGCCTCCTGGTTTGTCGCGGTGAGCGCGTCGACGCGGAGATTCTGATACTCGGTTGCGGCCTTCAGCCACTCGAACTGCTTCTCCTGGTACCGCTTGACGAGTTTGCTCGGTACCAATGTGGTCGTCTCCGGATCGACGATGTCCTGCTCTTCGGTCTGGAGCAGTGACCGCCAGCGCTCGATCTTCGCTTTAGTCTCCTCGTCCGGCTGGATGTCGTAGACCTGGCTCATCTGCAGGGCCAGGGCGTACACGCTGGAGACCCGCGACTCGGGATTCCAGACGTTGATGCGATTGGAATCGACGATTCCGGTCGTGTCCGGGATCAGGTCGCACATCGCCTGGAACGCCTCGGCTCGCTGGTACTTGGCAAGCGCGTCGCTGGCCATCGCGGCAGCCGAGGCCTCTGTACTCGGCGCGGTCGCGTCCTTCGGGCCGACCGAGCCCGGAAGGTCCGCGGTATCGACGTTGTGGCGGTTTACCCCGCCGAACCCCTCAAGCGCGTAGTTGAAGTCGTCGTCGAGCAACGGGATCCCCGGGCTCATGAACGCGAGGTAGTGGTCAGTCGCCTTGGGCAGGACGGTACCGTCGCCGTTGATCAGAACATCGGTCACTTTTCCAAGCACCTTGTTCAGTAGTGCTTCGGGTTTCATGTCGTTGGGCATCGTTGTGCTCCTCAGGGTCGTTGGCTGAAGTTCGTGGTCGGTCAGGCGAAGTGTCAGGGGACGAGGAGAGCAGGGCCCACGCGCACGACGACCTCCTTGCTGATGGCCGCCGCCTCCCCGACAGCGCCGAGGCCGGCGGCCAGTCCTCCGGCTGCGGCCATGACGATGTGGCCGCCGACGACGAGCCCGACCAGCAGTACCACGACACTTGCCTCGCCATCCGGGTCTTCGGCCGTGACCTTGAGCGTCAACGTGACGGAGCCCGAGATCTGCACGTCACCGCCGAGCACCGGTTGCGACTTCACGATCGATTTCACGGCGCTGTACGTCACAGACCGCTCGATCGGATCCGCCGAAATGGACTGGAATCGCGTGCCGTCACCGATGCTCCCGCCCAGCACCGGCGTGCCGTCCAGCCCGACCGAAAGGCTCACCGAGGAGAACATGCCGGCGATCGCCTGCTGGGACTCCACCTTGAGCCGGTGGCACAGGGTGTTGAGCGCCGCGCCGCCGATGGTGCGGGCCGCTCCCGACGCGACGGCGGCTTCCAGTGCCGCCAGGTCCGGGGACAATTGGCACGCGATGGGGTACGTGCTGCCCCAGGAGACCTTGAGCGGACCGCTGGCGGACAGCTCGATTCGGATTCCCGGAGCCCGATACGTCGCCACAGGCCCCTTGATCGTGTAGGTGAGCGACGGCAGACCGCTGGCGGATCGAGGAAGCTCGACCACTGTGAGTTTGGTCGCGCTCAACATCAGCGGGACGCCGCCGAAAGGCACGGCCGTAGGTGCTCCCAGCTTGATCAGACGCTCCCACGTGGGACCGTTCACGTCGACGCGGGCATCGTCGACCAAGCCGGCCTGGACCCGCTGAAAACCCCTGATCGCCTCGCACAATTCCGGCGACGCGTGACCGTGCTCGATGGCGGGCAGATGCTCCAGCGACGTACCGCCCGCCGGCAGGCCGACCGCATCGAGAAGCTCGCCGACCTGCTGTTGATCGAACCCGATGTTCGGACATTGCGTCCCCTCGTTGGTCAGGCCGACAGCATGACCCAGTCCCCAGCCTGGCGTTGGATCAACAGGCATCGTGTCCACCCTTCGGTTCGTAGATCCGGCATCGGACGCAGGACGCGTCCGATCCCCTCACGATCGCCGTCGGACGTTCAGGTCAGGTTCACGAGGAGCGGGACGGGCCGGCGTCGTCGGGCGGGAGCGGGCGTCGCGCGGCCGCGGTGAGGAGGTCGATCAGCGCTTCGATGCCGCTGAACGGCACCGGCTCCTCGCCGATGACCTCGACGAGGCCGTGCAGCGTACCCCCGGTTTGCTCGGGCTCCGCGAGCCGGACGACGACCGTTCGCACCGTGACTCCTCGCAGGTAGCGGGACCGATGCTCAACGATCGACGACGCCGGTTCAGGTCAGGTTCAGGTCGGCCGGGCCGGGAACATGGCAGGTCGCCCGGTAGCTCATTGCCGTTGACCGAGCGCAGTCAGTTCGGGGTGGAGGGCCAGCGGACGGTGATGACGACCCCCGTCGCCGTTCCCGCGTTCACACCGGATGCGGCGACGGCTCGATGTCGAGTTCGCGCATCAGGTCCGCGTACACCTGGTACCGCCGCCGCGCGTCGCCGCGCCGGCCCGCCTGGTCGAGCGCCAGGATGAGGGCCAGGTGGGCGCGCTCGTCGTACGGGTCGCGTTCGAGCAGTCGGAGCCAGTACCGGGCCGCCTCCTCGTAGTGCCCGGCGCCGGCCTCCTGGTCCGCGATGCGGGCGGCGGCCTGGGCGTAGGCGAGCCGGGCCTCCTCGCGCAGGGTCGTCGCCCAGTCCGCGTACGCGTCCTCCTCGCAGAAGTCGCCCGTGTACGCGGCCTCCGCGGCGCGCCAGCGGTCCAGTGCCTCGGCGCGCCGGTCGGCTTGGTCCAGCGCGGTCGCCTCGGCGACCCGGTCGAGGAAGTCGACGACGTCGACGTGCACGTGGTCCAGCTCGACGTGCAGCGATCCCGACGTGCTCGCCACGATGTGGTCCGCGGGCCAGGAGTGATCGGGGTCGAGCACGCCCCGGACGGTCGACACCATGACGTTCAGGCGCTTGAGCGACACGGCGTCGGCCCCGGCGTCGGGCCAGAGGATCTCCGCCAGCTGGTCCCGGGAGACCGGGCGGCCCCGGCGGGTGACCAGCACCTTCAGCAGGTCACGCGCCTTGCGGGACTGCCAGGCCGCGGTCGGGACCGGCACGCCGTCCCGGAGCACGCGGAACGTGCCGAGCGTCTGGACGACGATCCGCGGCTCCTCCGATGCCGACGCGCGGGAGGCCAGCGCCTCGATCTCCCCGTCCAGGGCGCGGCAGCCGATGGCGTGCATCCGGGACCGGACGCCCTCGGCGACCTCCGCCCCGGGACGCGCCGGCCCGAGCGTGGCCCGGACCAGCTCCGCCCGGGCCAGGCCGATGGGGTCACCGATCGTGCGCCAGCGCTGCACGGCCTGGTCCGCCACGCGCACGTCACCGTCCAGCTCCGCCCGCAGCTCGGCCGCCCGGGCCAGGCTCGCACGCTCGTTGCGCCGCGCCGCCTCCGCCTCGGCGCCGTCCAGGAGCCGCCGCGCGTCGTCCGGCCGACCACCGGTGATCGCGGCCCGGGCGCCGGCCAGCCACGCGGAGACCAGAGCCGTCCCGACGTGGTGCTCGGCCGCCTGGGCGGCGAGGTCGGCCGCGGCGGCCGGGTCGTCGGCCGCGAGCAGTTCCGCCAGGCCGGCCAGCGCCGTGCCGCGGGCCTGCGCGTCGCCCGCCTGCTCCGCGATCTCGGCCGCGCGCCGGAAGGCCGACGCCGCGGCGGTCGGGTGCCCCCTCAGCACGTGGATCTGGGCCTGCTGGGTCAGTCCGTAGCCCATCAGGCGGGCGCCCATGGCTTCCCAGCGCTCGACGGCGTCCCCGGCCTCGACCGCCGCTTCCTCCAGCCTCCCGAGCCGGATCAGGGTCTCCGCCCGGTTGGAGCGGGCCAGCGCCGCCCAGGGCGCGAACCCGGTGAGATCGCACAGCCGGATCGCGATCTCCAGCTCGGCGAGCGCCTCGGTGAACGCGCCCGCGGTGTGCTGCCTGGAGGCCCGGTTGCTGCGGATGCGGATCTGCTGCGCGACGTCGCCGGCGCGGGCCGCGTGGTCCAGCGCCTTGAGGTAGTGGGCGTCGTTGGCCCGCCCGTCGCCGTCGTAGGCGGCGAGCATGGCGAGGACGGTGTGCACCGCCGCGAGGGCGCGGTCGTCGCCGAGCCGCGTGGCCTGTTCCCTGGCCGTGTCGGCGAGGGCGGCGCACTCGGCGCGGTCGCCCTGCAGCCAGCGGACGGCGGCGGCCATCGCGGTGCACACGGCGGCGTCGGCGGCAGGGCGGCCGAGTTCGGCGCCGCGGCGGTAGACATCGAGCGCGGCGTGCAGTTCGCCGCGGAGGTGCTCGATGATGCCGAGCCGGTAGGCCACGGCGGAGTCGAACGCGCTTGCCTCGCCCGCGCGGAGGAGCAGGGCGCGTGCGGCGTCCCAGTCCCCGCGGTGGAAGTGCGCCAGTCCGGCGAGGCGAAGGTGTTCCGTGTTCCCCTGCTCCGTGTTGACTCGTCCCGCGGGTCGGGCCCCGGTCCCGCCGGCGCCGCTCGCCTCGTCTCCGTCCGCCGCGCCGCCGCCGATGTCCACCCCGATCCGCGCGAGCGCCGCGATCAGGTCGTCGGGGTGCTCGACGAGCGCCTCGCCGTGGTCGGCCAGCAGCGACTCGATGAGGTTGTCGTGGCGTGCCGCGACCGCCGCCTGCGCGGCGTGATGGGTGGCACCGTGCTCGACGTACCAGCGTGCCGCGACCTCGGCCACGTCGTGTGCCTCGTGCTCCTCGAGCGGCGCGTGGGAGTGGAGGACGCGCAGGCCGACGGGCGTGAGCCGGGACCCGTCGGCGCCGGATTCCATGAACAGCCCGCGCGACGTGATGCCGGGCAGCGTGTCGGGCGCGACGCCGAGAGCCGTGGCGAGCTGGTCGGTGACGACGGGGGCCACGGTCGCCGCGCGGAGCAGGAATCGGGGCTCGGCGGGCAGGGCGTCGAAGGCCCGGCGCGCGAGCTGGTCGAGTGCCTCGGAGGTCGCGGCCGCGACCGCCACCACGTCGGCCCAGGCGTCGGGGTCGGTGCGTGCCATGGCGTCCACGGCGGCGTGCGTGGCGGCGGGCCAGCCGCCGGTCGCGGCATGCAACGCGGACGCGACGCCCGCCGCGGCGTCGCCGATGCGGCGGCGCAGCCAGTCGGCGGTCTCCTGGGGCGTGAGCGTCAGGTCGGTGGCGTCGAACTCGAGCACCTCGTGGACCTGGCGGAGTCGCGCGATGGGGAACGGCAGCACGTCGCGGGAGGAGATCACGATGTGCAGGTGCGGCGGTGCGGTGCGGACCAGGGTCTCGACGAAGCGGCTCGCCGCGGGGGAGCCGGAGATTCCCTCGAGGCCGTCCAGGACGAGGACGAGGCTGCCGGTCAGGTGCGCGCCGAGCGCCTCGGACAGGGCTCCGGCCAGCGCGCTCGCCCGGGCGGACTCGCCGGCGACGGCGTCCGGTCCGAGCGGGGCGTCGACGGCCGTGACGATCTCGGACGGGAGGGCTGGTGCGCGCAGGCGCAGGGCGGAGATCACGCCGCCGCTGAGCCCGGTCAGCTCCTGGTCGGCCGGCCCGATCCGGTAGGCCGCGCCGCCGACGGCGCGCACCCAGGCGGACAGGACCGTGGACTTGCCGTAGCCCGCGGCCGCGACGAGCGTGGTGAGCCGGTGGGTGAGCGCTCCGTCGAGCCGCCGGTCGAGTCCGGGGCGGGGCTGTGACCAGTTGTGATCGACCACCGTCGGCCCCCTCCGCAGTCCCCCACCCGCATCGTAGCCGCGAGCGTGCGACGGCGGCAGGCCCGGGCGCGCATATCACCCGCCGCGCGCTCGCACCCGCCGGGCCGTCCGCTGCCGTCCACGAAGCTGAACGATTCGCTAACGATCGGTCCGCGGGGAATTCAACGGCGGCGTCCGGCCCGACTGGTGGCATGATCGACCCCGAAATCGCCGAACACCGGGCGCCGGAGCGCCCTGACAGAGACTGGAGGGCCCGTGCCCGGAGAGAACCTCACGCGAGCCGAGGCCGTCGAGCGCGCCGATGTCGTCACCGTCGACTCCTACGCGATCGACCTCGACCTGACGACCGGACCGACGACGTTCGCGTCCACCACGACAGTGCGCTTCGCCGCTGCCCCTGGAGCCGCCACGTTCATCGACCTCGTGGCGCCGGCGGTGCGGTCGGTGGTCCTGAACGGGCGCGAGCTGGACCCGGCCGTCGTGTTCGCCGATTCCCGGATCGCCCTGGAGGGGCTGGCCGCCGAGAACGAGCTGACCGTCGTCGCCGACTGCGCCTACACGAACACGGGGGAGGGGCTGCACCGCTTCGTGGACCCGGTGGACGGCGAGGTCTACCTGTACACGCAGTTCGAGGTCCCGGACTCGCGTCGCGTGTTCGCGGTGTTCGAGCAGCCCGACCTCAAGGCGACCTACCAGTTCACGGTGACGGCGCCGGAGTACTGGGAGGTCGTGTCGAACGAACCGACGCCGGCGCCCGTGGCGGCGACGCACGCCACGGACGCGTCGGTGAAGGCGGCGACGTGGACGTTCGCCCCCACGCCGCGCATCTCGTCGTACATCACGGCGCTCGTGGCCGGCCCGTACGCCGTCGAGCGGAGCTCCCTGACGTCGGCGGACGGCCGCGAGATCGCGCTCGGCGCGTTCTGCCGCAAGTCGCTGAGCGAGTACTTCGACGCGGACTACATCTTCGAGACCACGCGCAAGGGCTTCGAGTTCTACGAGAACCTCTTCGGCGTCCCCTACCCGTTCACGAAGTACGACCAGCTCTTCGTGCCCGAGTACAACATGGGCGCGATGGAGAACGCCGGCTGCGTCACGTTCACCGAGTCGTACGTGTTCCGGTCGAAGGTGACCGACGCCGTCCGGGAGCGTCGCGTGGTGACGATCCTGCACGAGCTGGCGCACATGTGGTTCGGCGACCTGGTCACCATGAAGTGGTGGAACGACCTGTGGCTGAACGAGTCCTTCGCGGAGTACATCTCGACGCTGGCGACGGCGGAGGCGACGGAGTACGACGCCGCGTGGACGACCTTCGCGGCGATGGAGAAGGCGTGGGCCTACCGGCAGGACCAGCTGCCCTCGACACACCCGATCGTGGCGGAGATCCGTGACCTGGAGGACGTCCAGGTCAACTTCGACGGCATCACGTACGCCAAGGGCGCCTCCGTGCTCAAGCAGCTCGTCGCCTGGGTGGGCCGCGAGGCGTTCGTCGCCGGCGTGTCCGCCTACTTCGGCAAGCACGCGTGGGGCAACACGGAGCTGCCCGACCTGCTGACGGAGCTCGAGGCGACGTCGGGCCGGGACCTCACCGAGTGGTCCGCGAAGTGGCTGGAGACGGCGGGCGTGAACACGCTGCGGCCGCACGTGGAGACGGACTCGCACGGCCGGATCACGTCGTTCACGGTGGAGCAGACGGCGCCGGCCGAGTGGCCGACGCTGCGCCCGCACCGGCTCGGGATCGGTTTCTACTCGCTGAACGACGCCGGGAAGCTGGAGCGGGTGCACCGCGCGGAGGTGGACGTCGACGGCGAGCGCACCGACGTCCTCGAGCTGGTCGAGCTGGACCGCCCGGCCCTCGTGCTGCTGAACGACGACGACCTGGCGTACGCGAAGATCCGGCTCGACGAGGAGTCGCTGGCCGTCGCGGTGCAGTACCTGTCGCAGATCACCGATCCGCTGGCGCGGTCCCTCGTGTGGGGGTCGGCGTGGGACGCGGTGCGCGACGGCGAGACGCCGGCGTCGTCGTACGTGGACCTGGTCCTCGGCAACATCGCCGCCGAGACCGAGTCGACCACGGTGCGGACCACGCTCAACCAGCTCGTGCTCGCGATCCGGCAGTACGTTGCCCCGGGCGCGCGTCCGGGGACGCTCGTGCGCGCGGGGGACCGGCTCGCCGAGCTCGCCCGCGGCGCCGAGGCGGGCTCTGACCTGCAGTTCCAGCTCGTGAAGTTCTTCGCGCACCTGGCTTCGACCCAGGAACACGTGGCGCTGCTCCAGGGCCTGATGGACGGGTCGACGACGCTCGACGGGCTGGAGATCGACACCGACCTGCGCTGGGAGCTGCTCGAAGGGCTCGTGCTGAACGGTGCGGCCGGCGAGGAGGAGATCGCGGCGACGCTGGCCGAGGACGACACCGCCACCGGGCGCCAGTCCGCGGCCCGGGCGCGCGCGACGGTCCCGACCACCGGGTCCAAGCTGGCGGCGCTGGAGTCGGTGGTGTCCGACTCGGAGGCCCCGAACGCCATCATCCGGAACACGGGCCTCGGGTTCGTGCATGTCAACGACGCGACCGTGCTGGCGCCGGTGGTGGAGCCGTACCTCGACGCGGTGCTCCGCGTGTGGGAGGAGCGGTCGTACCACATCGCCGAGGAGATCATCGAGGGCTTCTACCCGGCCCCGCTCGCCTCGGTGGAGCTGCGCGATGCCGTCGCGGCGTGGCTGGCCGACCACGAGGACGCCGCCCCGGCGCTGCGCCGTCTCGTGGTGGAGGGCCTGGCGGGCACGGAGCGCGCCCTGCGCGCGCAGGCGGCCGACGCGGGGGCCTGAGGCCGTTCCGATGCCGAGCGATCGGCCGGATGTCGTGAGATCGGTCCCCCGGGGAGCCGACTTCACGACATCCGACCGACGTCGTCGCCTCCTCACGCGATGACGTCGCGGAAGTGGACACCGCGCGGGCGATATCCTCGCTTCGTCGTATGATCCAAGGTCGATCGTGTCCGAGAGAAGGAGCCGCATGTCCGGAACGGTGCCCCCTCCGCCGCCGCCCGAGGGGTGGGACGACGAAGGAAACGGCGGGGCCGACGCGGCCTCGGCCGCCTCTTCCGCGGCCGCCTCGCCGGCCGCGCAGGTGCCGGGCCCGCAGCGGGTCTCGGCGACGACACGGATGCCCCCGGCCATCTCGCCCACGTCGCAGTTCTCCGACGCGGTGACGCCCGCCCCGGCGCCGCCGGTGCAGCAGCCCGGGTACGCACCGCAGCAGGCGTACCCGCCGCAGCCGGGCTACGACCAGCAAGGTTATCCGCAGCAGCAGGGCTACGCCCCGCAGGGGTATGCCCAGGGCTACCCTCCGCAGGGCTACGCCCAGCCCGGCTACGAGCAGCAGGGCTACCCCCAGCAGCCGGGGTACCCGCAGCAACAGCAGGGCTACCCGCAGCAGGGTTACGCGCCGCAGGGCTACGCCCAGCCCGGCTACGAACAGCAGGGCTACGAGCAGGCCCCCGCGCGCCGCCGGCTCAGCCCGGGCTGGATCGCCTTCATCGCGCTCGACGTCGTCCTCGTGATCGCGGCGATCGTGTTCGCGGTGAACCTCATGTCGAACGACGGCGGCGATCGGACCGACCCTGTCGGGAACAACCCGGAGGCCGCCAACTCGGAGTCCGCCGGCGGGGGCGAGGACTCCGAGCCCGAGGGGCCGAAATACGCGACCGGCCTGGAGCTGGACGCGCCGGGCGCGAAGGTCTTCGCGGCGCCGTCGGGCAACATCACCTGCACCATCTCCGCCAACGCCGCGACGTGCGGCATCGTCGAGCTGAACAACGAGCCGGCGCCCGACGGGTGCGACGGCGTTCAGGGCCACATCGTGGCGCTCGACCAGTCGGGGACGCTGACCGTCCCGTGCGTGGCGAAGAAGGACAAGCCGGTCGTGGCGTCGGGCCTGAAGGTCCTGCAGTACGAGAAGAAGCAGAAGGCCCACGGCTACACCTGCGTGAGCAGGACCACCGGCATGTCGTGCACCCACGACGCGACCGGGTCGACCTTCACCATCGCCAGGGCGGGAATCTCCCAGTCCTGACCGGCCGGCGCCCGGCACCCGGGCGCCGGGCCGGGGCGCGCCGGTCCTGCCCGTCGCCACCTGCCCGCTCCCGGCCGGACGCGTCACGACGCCGCCGCGCTGCTCCACGACTGTTGACAGCGTTGTCACCGTGCTGCGAGGGTGGGCCCCGGGCGCCGCCGTCGTGGGCGGTGCGTCCCTCGACGTCGCGGGAGACACGAAGGAGTGACCGATGCAGGTCCACGCATTCCGATCGGGCGGCGCCGTCGCCGTCCTCGCACTGCTTCTCGCCGGGGCGTCCGCGGTTCCCGCGGCGCGGCCGGCGCTCGCCGCGAGCGGGGAGGCTGCCGCGGACGCCGTCGCGCCGCCGGTGGTCGCCGCGGGCGAGTCCCTCACGGACCACGTCAACCCGTTCATCGGCACCCAGGACGACGGCAACACCTACCCCGGCGCGGCCGTCCCGTTCGGCATGGTGCAGTTCTCCCCGGACACCGGCCACTACGCCGGCTACGACTACGACCAGGACCGCATCCGCGGCTTCTCGCTCGTGCACCTGTCCGGCGTGGGGTGCGGGCTCGGCGGGACCCTGCCCGTGCTGCCCACCACCGGCGAGGTGACGAACACCGACAACGCCGAGTACGCCCTCGGCTACTCGCACGACGACGAGGAAGCGGCGCCCGGCTACTACCGGGTGAGCCTGGACAGCGGGGCCGGCGCGATCGGCGCCGAACTCTCGGCGACCACCCGGACCGCCGTCCAGCGCTACACGTTCCCCGCCACCGAACAGGCGAACGTGCTGCTCAACACCGGCCAGGCCCTCAACGGCGTCGACAGTTCCGCGGTGCGGATCACGGGTGACCGCACCGTCGAGACCGAGATCACCGTCAGTGGCTTCTGCCAGGCCACCGAGCCGCAGACGATCCACACCGTCACCACCTTCGACCGGCCGTTCACCTCCCACGGCACCTGGGCGGGCGACGAGGTCACCGACGGCTCCGGCGAGTCCTCGGGCGGCGGGCGTCGCGGCGCCTACGTCACGTTCGACACGACGGACGGCGACACCGACGTCGAGGCGGTGACCGCGATGAGCTACGTCGGCCCGGACGGCGCCCGCCGGAATCTCGAGGCCGAGCGCTCCACGTTCGACGACGCGCGCGCCGCCGCCGCGGACGCCTGGGAGGAGCGGCTCGCAGGCGTCCGCGTGGCCCGCGGCACGCGCGAGGACCTGCGCACCTTCTACTCGTCGCTGTACCGCAGCTTCCTGGCGCCGAACGTCGCCTCCGACGTCGACGGCCGCTACCGCGGCTGGGACCAGGAGGTGCACGAGGCGGAGGAGGACTTCACCTATTACCAGAACTTCTCCCTCTGGGACACGTACCGCACCCAGCAGCAGCTGCTCTACCTGCTGGCGCCGGACGAGTCGGCGGACATGGCGCTGTCGCTCGTGCGGCAGGGCCAACAGGGCGGCTGGCTCCCGCGCTGGGGCTACGGCGCCGTCGAGACGAACATCATGACGGGCGACCCCGTGACCCCGTTCCTCGTCAGCGCGTGGAACCAGGGCCTGCTGGAGGGGCACGAGGAGGAGGCGTACGAGCTGCTGCGCGAGAACGCCGACCGCGTGCCGGCGCCGGACACCCCGTTCAACGGCCGCGCGGCGAACGCGGAGTACATCGAGCACGGTTTCGTGCCGCACGAGCCGTCCCGCTCCGGCAAGCCGGGTGACTACGACTTCGACCACGGCGGCTCCGCCAGCCTGGAGTACGCGCTCGCCGACGCGATGCTCGCGACGATGGCCGAGGGCCTCGGGCACGACGACGACGCGGCCCGCTACGCCGCGCGCGGGCAGAGCTTCCGCAACGTGTTCGATCCGCGCACCGGGGCCTTCCGCGCGCGGGGCGTCGACGGGATGTTCGTGGGCGACCCGGATCCCGCGCACTCCGAGGGGTTCCACGAGGGCACCGCCGTCCAGTACCAGTGGCTCGTCCAGCAGGACGTGCCCGGACTGTTCGACCTGCTCGGCGGCACCCGGGCGGCGGTCCGCGACCTCGATGCCTTCTTCGCCTACGAGCAGCTCCTGGAGGACCCGGAGGGCACGGCCCGTGACGTGTGGGTCAACGGGACCTACGACTACTACGGCTGGGAGACGTACAACCCGAACAACGAGCCGAACCTGCACGCGCCCTACATGTACCTGTGGGCGGGCGAGCCGTGGAAGACGACGGACGTCGTGCGCGCCGCGGCGACCCTGTTCACCGACGGCCCGCACGGCGTGACCGGCAACGACGACCTCGGCACCATGTCCGCGTGGCACGTGCTCTCCTCCGTCGGGATCTACCCGATCGCACCCGGCGCCGACCTGTGGGGGCTGTCCACGCCGCGGTTCGACGACGTGCGGATCGCCCTCGACGAGGACGTCTTCGGCACGGATGAGCTGCACCTCACGGCCGAGGGCGTGACGGACCAGGAGCGTTACACGCAGGCCGTCGCGCTCGGCGGCGAGCCGCTGGACCGCGCCTGGGTCACCGGCGACGAGCTCGTCGTCGCGGGGAGTCTCGACGTCGTCGTCGGCTCCGCGCCGTCGGACTGGGCGACGGCGCCGGAGGCGTCGCCGGGTGCGGTCGCGCCCGGGGAGCGCACGACCACGGGTCTCGGCGCCGGAGTGAGCCCGGCTCATCCGGTGGTGCGGCCGGGCGGTACGACCGAGCTCCGGCTCGACGTCGTCGCCCAGGCTCCTCGCGCGGCCTCGGGGAAGGTGAAGGTCACCGCCCGTGGCCCGCTGGACGCCGACGTGGAGCCGGCGCGGTGGCGTGTGCGGTCCGACGGCCTGCCGGCCACCGTCGAGGGGACCGTCGTGGTGCGTGCCGGCGCGGACGCGCGGCCGGGCGAGTACCGCGTCAAGGTCAAGGTCAGCGATCGGTCCGGGCGGCACGTCAAGCGCGAGGTGCCCGTGGTCGTGGCAGCCGGCTCCTGGGTGTCGGAGGCGTTCGACAACGTCGGCATCGGCGACGCCGGCGAGGCCAACGCGGACCTCGACGGGGGCGGTGCCTACCTGCTGCGCGAGCCGCTCGCCGAGCTCGGAGCGGTGCAGGGTCTCGAGCTGACCGTCCCGGGGACCGACCTCACCTATGTGCTCGGCGCACCGGACGCGGGGGAGCCGGACAACATCGCCGCGTCGGGCGAGACGCTCGCCGTGCCGGAAGCGCTCCGGGACGCCACCCGTGTCGCCGTCGTCGGTACCAGCACCCACGGGACGCACGGCGGAGACCTCGTCCTCACGTTTACGGACGGGACCACGGCCTCCGCCGAGGTCGCGCTGCCGGACTGGTGCGGCGGGCCCGGCGACGCCGTCGTGGTCGCGCGGCCCTCCGCCCGGGGCGCGGGCACCGACGTCCAGAACATCGGCTGCGGGCTGTTCTCGACGGCGCCGATCCCGGTGCCCGAGGGCAAGGACCTGGCGAGCGTCACCCTGCCGGACGACGAGCGCTTCCACGTCTTCGCCATCGCCACGGACGCCGGCCGGGTCGGGTGATGTGATCGGTCGGATGTCGAGTGGTCGGTCGGATGTCGGACGATCGGCTCCCCGGGCGGCCGATCGTCCGACGTCGGGCCGACCTCACGCCCACGCCCGCACGCGGATGACAGCGTTGTCGTCCGGAGTTCCGCCCGCGTTCAGCGGGGCGACACCGCGCGGCTCCCTGCCCCTTCGAGACTTGACCGGATCCGACCGTGGGGCGCGTCGCCCCGCACCAGGAAGAGGAACGACATGCCCACACCCCTCAGCAGAGCGCTGGTCGCGGCCGGCCTGGCCGCCACGCTGCCGCTGACCATGGCGGCGCCGGCCACAGGCGTGCCGCACACAGGCGCCTTCCTCGCCGACGGCTGGTCCTGGGACTGGCCGGGTGGCTGGCCCTGGGAGTGGCCCGGCGGTGACCACGGCTCGCGCCTCGCCCCGTTCGACGCCGTCGACCCGTTCATCGGCACCGAGCTCGACACGACGGAGAACAAGTCGAACGACGCCTACGGCAACACCTTCCCGGGTGGCACCGTCCCGTTCGGCCTCGTCCAGAACAGCCCCACCACCTACCGCGAGGGCCACAACGGGGAGAAGGGCGGCTACGAGTACACGGGTGACCGCCTGCGCGGCTTCGGCCTCACCCGCATCTCCGGCACCGGCTGCACCGGTGCCTACGGCGGCTTCGACGTCCCGATCCTCCCCTTCACCGGGAGCCTGTCCGACGACGGCGCCCTCCCCGCGGACCCCAGCACGTCGATCCGGGACTACTACCTGCCGTTCGACCACGACGCCGAGCGGGCCGAGCCGGGCTACTACTCCGTCACCACGGACAACGGCGTCACCACGGAGCTCACGGCGACGACGCGCACCGCCGTCAGCCGCTTCGCGTTCCCCGACGACGGCGGGGCCACCCTCCTGCTGAACGCCGCCGGCTCCAACAACACGGTCGAGGCCGCCGACCTCACCGTCGACCCCGCCACCCGCACCGTCAGCGGCACGGTCCGCGCCGGCTCGATGTGCAACCAGGGCACGTTCTACGACCTGCACTTCTCCGCGGTCTTCGACGCCCGCTTCGTCTCGCACGGCACGTGGGACGACGGCGAGGTCACGCCGGGCGCCCGCACGGCGTCGTCGGACCGGAAGCACGGCGCCGGCGCCTTCCTGACCTTCCGGCCGGGCACGACGGTCACCGCGAAGATCGGCATCAGCTACACGAGCGTCGAGAACGCCGCGCTCAACCGCGCCAAGGAGGTCGATCGCCACAAGAGCTTCCGGGCGGTGCGGATCTCCGCGAAGCACGCGTGGCAGCGGGCGCTCGGCGCGATCGACGTCGCCGGCGGCACCCGCGAGGCGCGCACCAAGCTGTACACGGCGCTCTACCACGCGCTGCACAACCCGAACGTGTTCGAGGACGTCAACGGCGAGTACATCGGGTACGACGGCGAGTTGCACCGCATGGGGCGCGGCGAGCACCTGTACGTGAACTTCGCCGGCTGGGACCACTACCGGGGGCACACGCAGCTCCTCGCGATGCTCTACCCCGAGGTCGCGAGCGACATCAACGCCTCGCTCGTGACCATGGCCGAGCAGACCGGAACCTGGTACGACGGGCCGACCTACAACCTGGTGCAGGCCCGCATGGCCGCGGACTCGCTGCCGATCGCCCTGGCCGCCGCCGACGACTTCGGCGCGACCGACTACGACCGGGAGGCCGCCCTCGCGTCCCTCCTGGAGACGCAGTCCCTGCCGGGCGACGCCAGCACCCGCCCCGACGCCTACCAGTACCTGGCCGCGGGTTTCGTGGAGAACCGCAAGTCGAACTTCGCCACGGCGCGCACGCTCGAGTACTCGGTGGAGGACTTCGCGATCGCGCAGCTCGCCCGCCGTCTGGGCGACGAGGACTCGTACGACGCGTTCATGGCCCGGGCGCAGCACTGGCAGAACGTCTTCGACCCGGTCACCCGGCACATCCGGCCGCGTGAGCGCACCGGCTTCGACCGCGGGTTCGACCTGCGGGTGCGGGACGACTCGTCCGGCCGGGGCCAGTTCAACCAGTCCACCGGCTACCAGTACGGCTGGATGGTGCCGCACAACATCGGCGCGCTCGTGGAGGCGCGCGGGGGCGTGGAGGCGTCCGAGGACGCGCTCGACGTGCTCATGGCGAACCTCGACGTCGGCGCCTACACGCAGACCGGCAACTACCTGAGCAACGAGCCCTCCTTCAACAGCCCGTGGGTCTACAACTGGCTCGGCAAGCCGCACAAGACCACCGACGTGCTGTACCGGGCGGTCGGCGAGCTGTACGACACGACGCCCTCCGGCCTGCCCGGCAACGACGACCAGGGCGCCCTGTCCGCCTGGTACGTCTGGGCCAACCTCGGGATCTACCCCGCGATCTACGGCACCGCCGACCTCGTGGTGAGCGCCCCGATGTTCGACCGGATCCGGATCGACGCCGCCGACAGCCGCCGCGACTACACGATCGTGGCACCCGGGGTGTCGGATGGGAAGCGCTACACGACCGGTCTCCGGGTGAACGGCGAGCGGCAGTCCGCGTCCTGGGTGGACGCGTCGTTCGCCCGGAGCGGCGGCACGCTGCGGTTCACCATGAGCGACACCCCGGACGACTGGGGCACCGGCACCGACGACGTCCCGCCGTCGCACGACGACGGCCGCGACGCCCGCAACAACGTCGGCACCACCCACGACGGCCGCGGCAACATGGGCTCCATCGATCTGTCCGACTGGTCGTACTCGCGCGAGAGCCTCGCGGCCGAGGGCGTCACCCCGGGCGGCGAGGTGCGCTTCGAGGCCGCTGACATCACCTTCACCTGGCCGGATGCCGCGGAGGGCGAACCCGACAACTGGATCGTCGCGGGGCAGCGCGTCGACGTCGAGGACACCGAGGCCGCCGCGATCTCCTTCCTGGGGCTGGCGACCAACGGCCCGGCGTCGGGCACCGCGCACGTCGAGTACACCGACGGGTCGCGTCAGGCGGTGCGGGTGCACCTCACCGACTGGGCCCAGGGCGCCGGCGGCGGGAACACCGCGCTCGTCGAGACCGCCGGGCGCAACCACCGCAACGGGACGTCCGGCGGCGGCACCTTCCGCGTCTTCGCCACCCAGCCCGCGGTGCTGGACGAGACGAAGACGGTCGACGCCGTCGTGCTCCCGGAACACACCGACCGCGGCATCATGCACGTCTTCGACGTCGCGACCACCACCACGCCGTACGTCGACCCCGACGCTCCCACCGGCGAGCCGAGCCGCGTCGTGCTCACCCCGCCCGCCGACCCCGCGACGTCGCAGAACGTCACCTGGCGCACCGCCAGTCCGCTGCCGGTCGACGGCGTGGCCGAACTGCGCGAGGTGTCCGACGGCGGTCCGGGTGAGGTGCGCACCGTCGACGCCGTCGAACAGCCGGAGCGGCACGTCGACGGCTACCCAGCGCGCAGCCACTCGGCGTCGTTCACCGGCCTGGCGCCGGACACGACGTACGAGTACCGCGTGGGCGACGCCGGCCGGTGGTCCGGCTGGCACCGGTTCACGACGGCGAGCGGCGGCGCCGACCCGTTCACGTTCCTGTACTTCGGCGACGCGCAGGAGGGGATCGCCGACGAGTGGGCGAACACGGTGGACATGGCGTTGGACGCGCACCCGTCCGCCGAGGTCAGCCTGTACGCGGGCGACCTCGTGAACACCGCGACGAACCAGCTCGAGTGGTCCGACTGGTTCGACGCGAACGCGGACCTGCGCACCCGCACCAACGTGCTCGCGGCACTGGGCAACCACGAGATCGGCGGGCAGCCGCTCGCCGAAAACTTCCGCGACCACTTCGAGTACGAGCGCAACGGGCCGGTGCCGTCCGACGCGCGCGAGTACGCCGCCGACTACGGCGAGCACGTCGCCGACGCGATGACCGACACCGTGTACCACACCGACTACCAGGGCGTCCGATTCGTGACGGTGAACGCGAACCGCGACGACATCTGTGCCCTCGTGCGGCCGCCCGGGCTCGCGGACTACGACTGCGACGAGGGCCGCCGGGCGTGGATGACCATGCAGGCGACCTGGCTGGAGCGGGTGCTCGCCGAGAACCCGCTCGACTGGGCGGTCGTGATGACGCACCAGCCGGTGTTCTCCAACTCGATCGACGGCAACGGCAACCCGCGCGACGAGGACGACTGGCGCCAGTACATCCTGCCCGTGCTGGAGACCAGCGACGTCGACCTCGTGCTGCAGGGGCACGACCACACCTACGGCCGCGGCTACCACACGATGGACATCACGGAGACCGAGGGCGTCACCACCGGGCCCGTGTACGCGATCTCGAACGGAGGGCGCAAGCAGTACGTGCTCAACCGCGGCGAGTCCGTGTGGGAGGCGAACGGCGCCGTGGCCGTGAAGCAGGCGCAGGACGTGTCCGCCTACCAGGCGATCAGCGTCGACGGCGGCACGCTGCGCTACGAGTCCGTCGCGACGTACGTGGTGCCCGGCGGCGAATCGCCGGTCGAGGTCGGCGAGACGCTCGACGAGTTCACCATCACGAAGTACGACTCCGGCGCCAAGTGGGTCACCGAGCCCGGCGTCGAGATCCCGGACGAGTCCGTGCCGTCCGCGGCCTGGGGCCTGCCGGGCGACGAGCCGTTCGACCCCGAGACGTTCGGCGAGGTCGTGTTCGACGACGACTTCGGCACCGACCGGCTCGCCGAGTACACGGCGTACGGGGACGACGGCGAACCCGCGGCCGCGCTGTCCGTGGACACCGAGGCCGGCGTGCTGGAGGCGACTGCCGACGGGCGCCGCTGGAGCCACCTGGCGCTGCCGGCGACCGCGGGCGACCGGTTCGCGCTCGTGGTGGAACCCGAGTCGTTCGCCGGGAGGGGCGCGGCGGAGGACTCGATGTTCCTCGGGATCACCGACGGGCCCGGCAACCGCGCGCACAGCTGGTACAACCACACGCGCGGCAGCAGCGGGATCGACGTGGTCGTGGACGGCGAGGGGAAGGGGCTGTCCGCAGGTGTGGGGCCGCTCGACGTGCGGTGGGAGCCGGGTGACCGGCTCGCGACCGTCGTCGACCACGGCGAGCTGACGTCGTGGATCGAGCACGACGGCGAATGGCGCGAGATCCGGTCCGGGCTGCTGCCGCTGACGATGTCGCGGGACGACGTCACGGGATGGCAGCCGACGATCAGCCTGCGGCTCGATCCGGGGACGATCGCGGTGGACCGGGTGATGCTGCTGCGGGGGTAGGTTGTCCAGGTTTGCTGGATGTTAGCGGTCTCACGCTATGCTCGCTCGCGCACCACCCGCTCGCGCGGGTGCCGCGCGCCATCGGATCCGTCGGGGGATCGGTGGTGTCGCCCTCCAACGTTGAAGGGGAAGACAGGACGCGAATGCGAGTGATGCGGAAGAGAATCGCGGCGGTGGCGTCGGCCGCCGCTGCCTGCCTGGCGCTGGCCGCGTGCGGGACCGGGACGGCGGAGAGCGCCGAGCCCTCCCTGCGGACGCACGAGAAGGTCGCCGTCTACACCTGGTGGGCAGCGGGCGTGGAGAAACAGGGCCTGGACGCGCTGGTGGAGGTGTTCGAGAAGCAGCACCCCGGGATCGAGTTCGTCAACGACGGTCTCATGGGCGGCGGTGGCAGTTCGACGTCGAAGGAGCACCTGCAGTCGCGGCTCGAGACGGAGGACCCGCCGGACGTGTTCGTCGCGCACGCGGGTGCGGAGCTGCAGGACTACATCAAGGACAAGTACATCCAGGACGTGTCGGCACTCTACGAGGAGTTCGGCCTGACCGAGGCGTTCCCGGAGGATCTCATCGACCGGCTGTCCACGAAAAACGGCAAGATCTACTCGATCCCCTCGAACATCCACCGCGCCAACCTGCTCTGGGTCAACCCCGCCGTGCTGGAGCAGCACGGCCTCGAGGCGTCCGGCGAGTACGACACCCTCGACGCGTTCCTCGCGGACCTCGAGAAGCTGAAGAAGGCCGGGGTCGAGGCGCCGCTGTCCGTCGGGACCACCTGGCCCCAGGTGCACCTGCTCGAGACCACGCTGCTCGCCGACCTCGGCCCCGAGGCGTACAGCGGCCTCTGGAACGGCAGCACCGACTGGAACGACCCGCGTGTCACCACCGCGCTCGAGCACTACGGCAAGCTGATGAGCTACACCAACGCCGACCGCGACACGCTCGAATGGGACGGCGCCAGCGCGATGGTCATCGCGGGGGACTCGGCGTTCAACATCATGGGGGACTGGGCCCTCACCGCGTACAACTCCGAGGACATGACCTACGGGGACGACTACCGGGTCGTCCCCGCCCCGGGAACCTCGGGGACGTTCGACTTCCTCGCCGACTCGTTCACCATGTCGACCGGCATCCTCGACGAGGACAGCGCGAAGGCCTGGCTGCAGACGGTCAGCTCGAAGGAGGGGCAGGTCGCGTTCAACAAGATCAAGGGCTCGATCCCGGCCCGGACCGACGTCGACGCGGCGCAGTTCAGCGAGTACCAGAGGACCGCCATCGAGTCGTTCGGCCAGGACACGATCGTGTCGTCCGTGACGCACGGCGCGGCGGTCCCGATCGCGCAGCTCGACAAGATCACGACGGCGGTGGTGGAGTTCAACTCCGGGTCGACCGATGTGGTGGCGTTCCAGGCGGCCTTGGCGGCGTCGGGCGGCTGAGCCCCTGTGCGGGACGCAGCGGCGCGGCAGAGGATGCCGCGCCGCTGTTGTTTCAGCCTTTGACGGAGCCGGACATGAGGCCGCCGACGAAGTACTTGCCGAGGATGATGTAGACCAGCAGGGTGGGCAGGGAGGCCAGGAGGGCGCCGGCCATGGAGACGCCGTAGTTCTGCAGCAGGGCGCCGTTGGCAAGGTTGTTGAGGGCGATGGTGACGGGGCCGTTCTGGCTGGAGGAGAAGAACACGGCGAACAGGAAGTCGTTCCACGCGTTGGTGAACTGCCAGATGAGGACGACGGTGAAGCTGGGGACGGAGATGGGGAGCAGCACGTTCCAGTAGGTGCGCAGCATGCCGGCGCCGTCGACCCGGGCCGCCTCGATGAGCTCGGCGGGAACGGTCGAGTAGTAGTTGCGGAAGATCAGCGTGGTGATGGGGATGCCGTAGATGACGTGCAGGAGGATCAGGGTGGGGATGCCGGTGGGGATGCCGATGCCCAGGACGAGCTGGTTCAGGGGGATCATGACGGCTTGGTAGGGGATGAACATCCCGAACAGGATGAGGGTGAAGACGATGTCGGCGCCCTTGAAGCGCCAGCGGGCCAGCACGAA
>NZ_JADBGR010000097.1 GCF_014892515.1 Myceligenerans pegani | reverse complement strand
GCCGTCGTCCCGGCCGGCCTGTCGGTCGTCACGGCGCGACCGCCTCCATCGACGACTGCACGGAGCTGAGGATCGCCTGCGGGTCGCCGCCGGCGAGACCTTCGAGCTGGGCGTTGAAGTCCGCGATCACCTCGGAGACGCCCTCGAGCGGCGGCACGCCCTGCGCGTCGTCGACCCCGTCCAGGAAGGCCGCCTGCTCGGGGAACTCCTCGCTCCACCGGTCGCGCACGGAGGCGACGGACGGCATGACGCCGAAGCCCTCGGCGAACGTCATCTGCTGCTCGTCGGCGACGAGGTGACGCACCAGGTCGATCGCGGCCTCCTTGTTCTGCGAGTCGGCCGCGACGCCCCAGCAGTTGGTGAACTGCAGGGTCCCGGCGCCGCCCGGGCCGCTGGGCAGCGGGACCACGGTGTAGTCGACGTCCGGGAAGTCGTTGGCCAGCGCGCCGGTGACCCAGTTGCCCTCGATGGTCATGGCCGCGGCCTGCAGGCCGAACGCCTCGCCACCCCAGCCCGCGTCGACCGCGGACGGGTAGGCGGCGATGCCGTCGGCGAGCATGTCCTGCACGAAGGCGAGCGCCTCGGCGTTCTCGGGGCTGTCGACGGCCGCCGAGCCGGCGTCGTCGAGGAGTCCGCCGCCCGCCTGAGCCATGAACGCGCCGACGCGCTGCCACTCGGGCCCGAAGGTGAGGCCCACCTGGTCGTCGGTGGTGAGCCGCTCGGCGACCGAGCGCAGGTCCTCCCAGGTGGCCGGGTGGTCCGACGCGGTGAGCCCGGCCTCCTCCCATGCGTCGTCGTTGATGATCAGCGCGAGCGTCGAGAAGTCCTTCGGGGCGCAGTAGAAGGTGTCGTCGTAGGTGAACGACTCGACGAGCGTCGGGTAGAAGTCCGCCTCGATCTGGTCGCCGTACGGCTCGAGCGAGCCGTTGGCGGCGTAGCCGGGGAAGCCGTCGACGCTCACGTAGAACAGGTCGGGCGGCGAGCCCGCCGCGAAGCCCTGGCTGAGCTGCTGCGGCAGGTCGGCCGCGACGCTGAGGTTCGCCTCGGTGCCCGACTCGGCCGACCACGCGTCCAGCGCCTCGGTCACCGCCCGGGTCTCGGCGTCGCCGGACGAGCCGATGAGCACCTCCAGCGGGCCACCGGCGTCGCCCCCGTCGCCTCCGTCGCCGGTCTGGCCGTCGTCGAAGCCGGATCCGCCGCACGCGGCCAGGGCCAGCGTCGCGGCCGCGGCGGTGAGGACCGCGAGCCGCCGGCGCACGGCCCGGCGGTTCGTCGATGTGGTCGTCGTTGACATGGTTCCTTCTCCTTCGGAGCGGGAGCCGCCGCTACCGGCGGTGCTCGGTACGGCTCGTCGTGCGCACGACGAGCCGGGGTTCGATGAGGACCTGGTGGTCCGGGACGTCTTCGGGCCGGCCGTCGATCTGGGCACGCAGCTGCTCGACGATGCGGGCGGCCACCTGGTCGATGGGCTGAGCGACGCTCGTCAGGCCGACCGCGCCGGCCACGGGGGTGTCGTCGAAGCCGGTGATCGCGACGGGTGCCCGGTCCGGCTCGGAGCGGGCGAGCTCTCGCACGGCCTCGAGCGCACCGAGCGCGATCGAGTCGCTGACGCAGACCAGCGCGGTGACACCGGGATCGGCGAGCGCGCGGTTCGCGGCCGCGGTTCCTTCGGCGACGCCGTCCTCCGCGCGCTGCACGACGGCGTGCTCCAGCCCGGCCTCCTCGTAGGCGGCGAGCCAGCCGGCGTGACGGTCGTCGCCCACGCCCGAACCCTCCGGCCAGCCGAGGAACGCGATGCGGCGATGGCCGGCGTCGAGCAGGTGCCTGGTGGCGGCGCGCGTCCCTGCGCGGCCGTCGATGTCGACCCAGGCGTGGTGGCCCGGCTTGGGCGGCACGCCCTCGGCGGAGGCCTCCGCGGCCCTTCCGGCGGGTTCCGGGTCCCACGGACGGCCGAACGTGGCGAAGGGGATGTCGTGGTCGCTCAGCCACCGGGTCCGCGTGTCGCCGGAGTGGGTGGCGGTCAGGACGAACCCGTCGATCCCCGTGGTCGTGCGCAGGTTCTCGTACTCGCGGATCTCGGCCTCGTCGTCCGCGGCCGCGAAGAGCATGATGCGCAGGCCCGAGCCTTGCGCCTCCTCGGTGAGCGCGTGCAGGAAGCGGTCGAGCACCTGGCCGCTGATGCCGTCCGCCGCCGGGGGCATCCGCAGCCCGAGCAGGAAGGAGCGGCGGGTGCGCAACTGGCGCGCCACGACGTTGGTCCGGTAGCCGAGCTCGTCGATCGCCCGCAGGACCCGCTCGCGGGTGTCCGGCCGCACGATCTCGGGCGAGTTCAGCACGTTGGAGACCGTCTGGCGGGACACGCCTGCCCGCTCGGCCACCGTGACCAGCGTGGGCGTCGACGCCTGTGTCATGTGCGCTCCCTCGCGACGTGCCGGCTCGTCGCCGAGCCGGGTTTGAACGATCCAAGAGTGGACGGTAGCGTGAACTCTTGGATCGTTCAAGTCGCTGCGCTTTTCGCGCCGAAGGAGTCGCCGCCATGGCTGGAGTCCAGCCCTTCCTGCACGACCTGCTCGTCACGCTCCAGGCCCCCAGCCAGGTCTGGTCCGCCGGGGACGGGCAGGTCCACCCGAACGGCGCGCAGGGCGTGTACCACGCCGACGTGCGCGCGCTCAGCTCCGCCGTCGTGCGCGTGAACGGCGTGCTGCCCGAGAGCGTCTCGGCCGGCCGGACCGGGCCGGGCGAGCTGGAGGCGGTCGGCCTCCTGCGCATGATCGACACGCCGGGTGCCGACCCGACGGTCATACTGTGCCGCCGTCGGACCGTCCGCCCGGGACACGTCGCCGAGCGGCTCGAGCTGTCCAGCGCCACCGCCGAGCCCGTCGCGGGGCGCGTGACCCTCCGCGTGGCGAGCGACCTCGCGCCCCTGGAGCGGATCAAGCAGGGCACGCCGTCGTCTCCCCTGCCACCTGCCGTGACGGGCGAGGGCGTGTCATGGCACGAGGGCGACGTCGGCGTCGTGGTCGCGGCGCCCGGCGCGTCCGTCGCTGCCGACGCCGACGGCGCCACGCTCACCTGGGACGTCACGGTCCCGCCGGGACGCCCGCTGACGCTCGACTGGTCGGTCCGGACGCGCGCGCCGGGCGTGGTGTCGGCGCCGGCGAGCGCCGCGCCCGAGTGGTCGGTCCCCGTGGTGGAGGCGGACGACAGGCGGCTCGCCGCCCTGGTCGCCCGCTCTCTCGAGGACCTGGCGGGGCTGCGCATGAGCGCCGGTTTCGCGCCGGAGGAGACCTTCCTGGCGGCGGGGGCGCCGTGGTTCTTCACACTGTTCGGGCGCGACTCGCTCTGGGCCGCCCGCATGCTGCTCCCGCTCGGTACGGACCTGGCACGGGGCACGCTGCGGACGCTCGCCGCACGGCAGGGCACGGTCACCGACACGGAGACGGCCGAGCAGCCCGGCAAGATCCTGCACGAGATCCGCGGCGGCGACCTCGACGTCGGCGGGGGCACGGTGCTTCCGCCGCTGTACTACGGCACGGTCGACGCCACGAGCCTGTGGATCTGCCTGTTGCACGACGCGTGGCGGTGGGGCCTGGCGGCCGACGACGTCGAGGGGCTGCTCCCGGCGCTGGAGCACGCGCTCGCCTGGATGCGGGACCACGGCGACAACGACGGCGACGGGTTCCTCGACTACGCCGACGAGTCGGGACACGGGCTGAGCAACCAGGGCTGGAAGGATTCCGGTGACGCGGTCCAGTGGCGCGACGGCACGCTCGCCGAGGGGCCGATCGCGCTGAGCGAGGTGCAGGCCTACGCGTACGAGGCCGCCATGGGCGGCGCGGAGCTGCTCGACGCGTTCGGGCGGGAGGGCGCGGGTGAGTGGCGTGCCTGGGCCGCGGATCTCAGCTCCCGGTTCCGGAAGCGGTTCTGGCTGTCCGACGACGACGGCCCGTACGTCGCGATCGCGCTCGACCGGCACGGCGCCCCCGTGGACTCGGTCACCTCGAACATGGGCCATCTGCTCGGCACGGGCCTGCTCGATCCCGAGGAGGAGCGACTGGTCGCGCGGCGGCTCGTGGCGCCGGACATGAGCTCGGGCTACGGGCTGCGCACGCTGTCGTCCCGGTCGGCCGGCTACTGGCCGTTGCGGTACCACGGCGGCACCGTGTGGACGCACGACACCGCGGTCACCCTGCTCGGCATGGCCCGAGCGGGGCTGGGCGAGGAGGCGGCGGTGCTCGTGCGGGGCCTGCTCGACGCCGCTCCGCACATGGGCTACCAGCTGCCCGAGCTGTACGGCGGCAACGCGGTGGGCGACGGGCCCGGCCCCCTGCCCTACCCGGCCGCGTGTCACCCGCAGGGGTGGTCGGCGGCCTCCGCCGTCGTGCTGCTCACCGCGATCCTCGGACTCTCCCCGTCCGACGGCGGGCTCGACATCGCGCCGATCGTCCCGTCACCGGTCGGGGCGCTCCGGGTCGAGGGACTGCGCGTCGCCGGGAGGACGGCCACGGTCGACGTCGACGCCCACGCGGGCGCCACGCTGTCGATCGGCGACGCCTAGCGTTGCGCCGCCCACGACCAGCCGTAGCCGTACTTGTGCCGGACCGCGACGGTGTCCAGCGGCTTCCCGAGGTCCGGCAGGGTGACCGTGAGCGTCACCTCGGCCGGGTCGGTGACGTCGCCGTGGGTCCAGAACGTGTCGGTCGCGGACGCCTCCTCGGGGACGCTGGGGCGGGTGGTCCCGTCGGCCGCGACGGCGTAGACGCCGAGCCACTCGCTCGGGGTCTGCGCGGGGTACTCGGGCGTTCCCGCCTGGTCGCAGGCGATGGTCAGCGTGACCACGCGCCCCTGCACGCCGTCGACCCCGGCCTTCCAGCACGAGGCCTCGCCGAGCCGCTTGACAGTGCCCTGCGCCCAGGGGTTGTCGTCGCTGCCGTCGGGCGGCGTGGCGGTCGGGGCCGCCCGGGTGGTGGGGTCCCCGGACGGCGAGGGACGCGCGCCCGCGGTGCGGCCCGACGTCGGCTCCGCCGCACCGGCTCCTCCCGGATCCGGATCGAGCAGCTGCAGGACGCCGAACGTCGCCCCGGCGAGCACCGCGACCCCGGCCACGGCCCCGGCGGCGACGAGCCCGCGCGACGCACGACGGCGGGGCGCGGGCGGGGCGCCGACTTGCCGACCCGGTCGGTCACGCGGTGACCGACCGGGTCCCTGGTCGGCACTTCGGTGAGCGATCGGCCGTTCGATCTGCCGATCATTCACGGACCGACCGACCAGAGTGGCCGCGGCCGGCGCGTCGCTCGCGGTGTTCCCGCCCCCGTGCCGCTCGTCCGGTCGGCCGGCGCGTGGCCGGCCAGGTCCCTGGTCGGCGCCTCGGTACGTGATCGTTGGTTCGACCTCGAGATCGTCCACGGGCCAACCGGACAGACCCTTCCCGGCCTGCGTGTCCCACGCGGCACGCGCCGCCGACGCGGCCTGCTCGCGCGCACCGCCGCCCTCGCGCGGCCCGGCGTCCGGTGCGGCACGCCCGCCGGCAGCCGCATCCGCCAGCTCCCGGAGCCCCGACACCTGGAGGATCGCCTCGATCGTCGGCCGCCGCGCCGGATCCCTGACCAGGCACGCGTCGAGGAGCGGCCGCAGGTAGTCCGGGCAGTCGTCGTACGACGGCTCCTGCGCCGCGACCCGGTACAACACGACGGCCGGGTGCTCCCCCTCGAAGAGGGCCTTGCCGGTGGCGGCGCGGTAGGCCAGGGCGCCGAGGGACCAGACGTCGGCTGCCGGCGTCGTCCGCCCGGCCTCCGCCTGCTCCGGCGCCATGTACAGGGGCGTGCCGACGGGCTGGCCCGTCATGGTCACGCGCGTCGCGTCGTTCAGCGCCACGACGCCCAGGTCGATCAGGCAGGGACCGTCCGGCCCGAGGATCACGTTGGACGGCTTCACGTCGCGGTGCACCAGGCCCGCGCCGTGGATGGCATGCAGCGCCTCGGCGATACCGGCGACCAGCGTCAGGACCGCGGCCCGCGGCAACGGCCCCTGCTCCGCCAGCGCCCGCGACAGGGTGGGGCCGGGGACGTACTCGGTGGCGAGCCAGGGCAGCTCCGCCTCGGGATCGGCGTCGACCAGGTTCGCGAAGAACCTGCTGCGTACCCCGGCGGCAGCCTTCACCTCACGGCGGAAGCGCGCCCGGAACTCGCCGTCGTACAGCTGGTCGCCCCGGATGACCTTGACGGCGACCTGCCGGCCGCGGCGGTCGGTCCCGAGGTACACGGACCCCATGCCTCCGCTGCCGATCCGCCCGCGGATCCGGAACGGCCCGATGGTGTGCGGGTCGCCGGGTACCAGTGCCGCGGGCTCGGCCTGGGGGATCGACCACTGCGCGGGCACGTCCTGGGGCACCGGACCGTCCTTCCTCTCTCGGCCGCGACGCGAACCAACCGTTCGCGAGATCAGCATGCGAATGCTATCGCCGCGCGACGCGCCCCCGGCCAGAACTGACAGGCCCACCTGGACACACCATCGGCCAGGACCGACGGGCCTACCCGGGCCACGCCGTGGGCAGAGCCGGCGTGCCCGCTCTGCCGCGCCGTCGGCCAGAACCGGCAGACCACCTGGCCGCGCCTGCCGCGGTGCGGCCGCTCCTCGACACGTGCCCGGTCTGGGATCGGCTGGTCAGGCCGGCGTCGTTTAGCTCTGGTACGCGCGACTCGACAACGGACGACCGCGCCCGGCCGCACGGCTGACTGTCGGCGCACAGGTCACGACCGCAGCAGTCCCGCCTGGCGGTAGACGCGGCGGAGGTGGTCGAGCATCTCCTCGGGGGTGATGTCGCCGGGCTGCAGCAGGCGGTAGAGCAGCGCGCCGACGGTCATGTCGAGCAGCGCCTCCACGTCGGTGCCGGGCGGGAGGTGACCCTCGGTGACGGCGCGCCGCAGCACGGGCAGTGCGACCCGCCGTCGGGGAAGGATGTGGTTGTCCCAGTAGGCGGCCATGACGCCGGGGTGGGTGAAGCGGGAGCCGAACGCCTGGGCGAGCAGCGCGCGGTAGCCCGGGGTCGCGAGGGTGCGCGCCGCCTGCGGCAGGGCGCTCTCGATCAGCGCGGTCATCTGGTCGTAGGTCATGTCGGGGTCGAGCTCGGCGGGATCGGCCTCGCGATGCGTGCGGCCGGGAAGCCCCTCGGCGGACGACTCGACGGCGGCCGCCAGCAGCGCCTCCCGCGAGGACCAGCGGCGGTAGACGGTGACCTTGCTGACCTCGGCCCGCCGCGCGATCTCCTCGATGCTCGCCCCGCCCACACCCCGCTCGACGAGCAGCTCGCGCGCCGCACGCAGGATCGCGGCGTCGGCGGCGGTGCTGCGGGGCCGCCCGGTGCGCGTCATCGGCGCTGCCCGAGCACGTCGGCGACCCAGGCGGCAGGGCGGACGGCGTCGGGGGCGCCGGCCACGCGCACGGTGCCCGAGGTGCGCCGGGCGAGGTGACCGTCCGGCCGGACCAACCACGTCTCGTCCAGCCCGTCGGTACGCCGCAGGACGACGACGTCGCCCGCGCCGGCCGTGGCGGACGTCGACCCGCCCGGCGCCGACGTACGGCCCGTCGACGTATCGCTCGCCGTCGCGGTCGCGCCGCCCGCCCCCGCCATCGACGTACCGCCCGCCGGCGCCGTCGTCGCCGGGCCGTTCGCCGGGACGACGGCGGCCCACGTGCCGCCGAGGTGCGCGTACAGGCGGGTGGGCGTGCCGTCGCCGGCGAGGCACGGGAGGTCAGCGACCCGGTCCCCCGGCCGTGGCGCGGGACCCGTGCGGCGGCCCAGCGGGCCGCGCCGGTAGCTGACCCAGAGCTGCGAGGCGGCCCACGTGGCCTTGCGCTGCACCCACGGCAGCCCGAACAGGGGCGCGACCACGCGGTCGCGCACGAACCGGCCGACGGCGTTGCGGGTGACGTCGATGGTCGTGACCACCGAGGTGCCCCGCAGCACGTCCTTGGCCAGTGGCCGGCGTTCCGCCTCGTAGGTGTCCAGCAGTTCGTCGCCGGCCGCTCCGCGGACCACCAGGGCGAGCTTCCACGCCAGGTTCTCGGCGTCGCCCAGTCCGGTGAGCATGCCCTGCCCGCCGAACGGGGCATGGGCGTGGGCGGCGTCGCCGGCCAGGAACAGGCGGCCGGCGCGGTAGCGGTCGGCCAGCCGGCGGTGGATCGTGAACTGTGAGAGCCACTCCGGCTCGCCCACCCGCACGGTACGCCCGGTGCGCTCCGGCAGGATCCGGCGGACACGGGCCAGGATCTGCTCCTCGCCGAGGCGCTCGCCGCCGGTGCCGTCGGTCCGGGGACGGCCGGTCCGCGTCCCACCAGCCGCCGTCGCATGGTCGGCCGCCGTCGGCTCGTCAGCTGTCGCGGCGCCCTCGCTCGTCCCTGCCCCGTCCGGGTCGTAGGCGAGGATCCGCCACAGGTCCCCGTCCGGATGGGGCATGGGCATGGCGCCGATCAGGCCCGTGGAGTGGATCCAGCCCGTGGTGCCGGTCCGGTCCAGGTCCCAGTCCAGGTGGACGTCGGCGAGGAGGAAGCGTTCGGAGAGGCGGACCCCCGGCGCGGTGATGCCGGCGAGCTTGCGCACCGTGCTCGAGGTGCCGTCGCACCCGACGGCCCAGCCGGCCCGCACGGTCTCCCCGGTGCCGAGGGTGGCGGTCACGCCGTCGTCGTCCTGCTCGACCGCGACCAGGGCGGTGCCCCACTCCGGCTCCACGCCGAGCTCCGCGAGGCGGCGTCGCAGTTCCCCCTCGACCCGCGCCTGCGAGATCACCATGGGCGGCGCGGCGGTCCGCAGCCCCGGGTCGCCGAACCGGAGGTCGACCAGGGGACGGTCCCCGAGGAACGTCGTGACCGACATCGCCCGCCGCGACTCGTCGGGGAGGGAACCGAGCGCGCCGAGCCGGTCCAGCACCTCCGAGCCGCGCGCGTGCAGGAAGTTGGCCCGCGACGTCGTCGCCGGCCCGGCCGCGCGGTCCACCACCCGCACGCCCACTCCCGCGAGCCGCAGCCCGCACGCGAGCGCGAGCCCGGTCGGCCCCGCTCCTGCCACCAGGACGTCGGCCACGACGAGCCCTCCCTACTTCGTGAACGGTACCGTTCACAAAGTAACTCCCGGGCGCCCCCCTGCGCAAGGAACCCCGGGGGGCGATCCCCCGGATGACAAGACCGGCCCTGGTTCCGGCAGAGGCGATGTCCCGTAAGGAAGACGTGGAGCACCCGGCTTCGCGAACATCGCGCCGGCCACCGCCACCGCGGGCTGCGCAACCGCGCTCCACCTGGGGCGTCGCGTTCAGGCCTCGTTCGCGCGGCGGATCTCGGCCAGGTAGTCGCGCGAGGCGTCGACGAATCGTTCGATGGCGGCCTTGGAGACCTTCCGTGCGACGTCGTAGTCCTCGCGCGAGGCCTTGGGGCCGATCACGTCCACGCTCTTCATCGCCTGTTCGCCGAGTTCGACGAGGTCGGGCGCCGTCACCAGCAGCCGCACGCGGTAGCCGCGCTCGATCACGACGGCCCGCAGCTCGAAGACCTCGCGCCGCAGCGCGTCGGGATCCAGCGCGGTCTCGCCGTTGGCCACGTGCCACCGGTCCATGCGGGCACGCCGGTAGTTGTGCAGCGCGCCACCGTACTCGGTGAACGCCTCCACCCGTTCCTGCCGCAGCCGCTCCGCCCGGGCGAGGCCCTCCTGCTGACGCACGGTGCTGCGCTGGATCCAGTACGTCGCCACGGACCCCAGCAACGTCCCGAACACGGCGATGAGACTCGTCGCGATAACCTCCACGCGCACACCCAACCACCCGCGCAGACAAAGGTGAAGCCCTGGGCACGGTGCACTCGGCCCGCGGCGAGCGGTCGGTCCGACGCCGAGCGGTCGACCAGACGCCCAAAGGTCAACCGCGGCCGAGCGGTCGGTCCCTGCCCGCGCCCATGACCGCGAGCCGCGGACCGCCGGACGGCGCCGTCGCCGTCGGACGACGACCATCGCCGTTCGAGGCCGTTCGGGACCACCACCGACCCGGCGTCAGACGCGCGGCTGGACCCAGCCGGTCCCGATGCTGCCCCAGGGCCGCTGGAAGAAGCCCGCCCACACCTCGCCGCCGAATCGCTCGCCGGCGCGCATGAGGCCCTTCCACGAGTGGTAGCCCGGCACCACGGGCACGTACCAGCGGTCGGCCGGCAGTCCCGGCGTCGGCTTCTTGTCGCGCCTGCGGTACGGGAGCAGCCGGGGGACGGCGTCGAACCCGTCCGGGGTCACGGGTTCGATCTCCAGGGCGGTCCGCCGCTTCTTCGTCATGCGCAGCGCGCCCATCACGGCGTCAGTGGCCCATTCCTGCGCCTTGCCCTCGAGGGTGACCGCGGGAGCGCCGGGCGGTAGCTCGAACGAGACGCCGGCCCGCCCGATCCGGTCCCAGGCGAGACGGTCCCAGGTCTTGCCGTGCCAGAACCAGATTCCCGACTCGTCGACGACGATCCCCCGCGACCGGACCGCACCCCGCATCGCGACGAGGAACAGCGCCGACAGGCCGCCGAACAGCAGCGCGAAGAATCCGCCGATCCACCGCGCCGCGCCGGCCGAGGGATCGAGGACCACCGTGAGGCAGCCCCAGGTCAGCGGCACCGTGAGCACCAGCCCCACGATGATCGCGATCAGATTCGTGCGACCCACGTCCAGCCGGTGAGCCTCGGGGGAGAAAGACGGCGGCGGGGCTTTGTCCGCCATATCAGCATTCGTCACACCGCGATGCTAGCGACGGGACCGCCTGCGTGGCGCCACACCGCCGGGCGCCATGCAGTTCCTTGCACACCATCGTCCGTCCGGGCGACCCCGGCCACCAGCACCACTTGAAACGTTTCACCCCCTTGCCCTCGCATTGACGCCCCAATCCCCTGCTCTCTAACGTTGCAGCGTCCGGCAACCGCTTTCCCACGCAAGCACCACGACCTCACGATGGAGTGAACGTGTCCACAACCCTGAGCAGACGTCTGAAAGCCCTGATATCCCTCGCGGCCGCCGCCTGCGTGACCGCCGCCCTCCTCATTGCCGCCCCGCTCACCGCCTCGGCACAGGTCGAGACGGACACCTGGTACATCGTCGAGTCCCGGCACTCGAACCTGGTCCTCAACATCGACGGAGGCTCCACCGCTCGGGGCGCCGAACTGGTCCAGTGGAACCGGACCGACGCGAACCACCAGCAGTTCCGCTTCCTGGACTCCGGGGACGGCTACTACCGCATCCAGGCCCGCCACTCGAACCAGGTCCTCGACGTGTGGGAGTGGAACGCCGACAACGGCGCGACCATCGCCCAGTACGACGACCTGAGCGGCACCAACCAGCAGTGGCAGGTCACCGAGAACTCCGACGGCTACCACACCTTCGTCAACCGCTTCTCCGGCAAGGCGCTCGACGTGTGGGAGCGGTCCACGGCGGTCGGCGCCCGGATCTCCCAGTACACCCCGAACGGCGGCACCAACCAGCAGTGGCGCCTGATCCCCGTCGACGACGGCGGCACCACCGACCCGCCCGGTGACGGCACCTACCAGGCCGAGGACCTCACCCGCGGCGTCTCCGTCATCCCCACCGGATCGGGCCACCTCGTCAGCTGGCGCCTCCTCGGCACCGACTCCCCGGACACCGCGTTCCACGTCTACCGCGACGGCCAGCGCCTCACGTCCTCGCCGGTCACGGGCGCGACCAACTACTGGGACGACGGCGGATCGTCCGGCTCCACCTACTCGGTGTCGGCCGTGAACGGCGGCACCGAGGGGACGCCGTCGAACGCGGAGATCCGGTTCGGCTCGAACGGCTACCGCGACATCCCGATCCAGCGGCCCGCGGGCGGCTCGACGCCGTCGGGCAGCTTCACCTACGAGGCGAACGACGCGAGCGTCGGCGACCTGGACGGCGACGGCGACTACGAGTACATCGTCAAGTGGTACCCGAGCAACGCGAAGGACAACGCGCAGTCCGGGTACACGGGCAACACGATCATCGACGCCTACCGGCTGGACGGCACCCGCCTCTGGCGGATCGACCTGGGCCGGAACATCCGCTCCGGCGCGCACTACACGCAGTTCCAGGTCTACGACTACGACGGCGACGGCGACGCCGAGATCGCGATGAAGACCGCGGACGCCACGGTCGACGGCCGGGGCACGGTGATCGGCAACGCCGGCGCCGACCACCGCAACAGCAGCGGCTACATCCTGAGCGGCCCGGAGTACCTGACGATCTTCGACGGCCGGACGGGCGCCGCGATCGACACGATCGACTACCGGCCTCCGCGCGGCAACGTCTCGAGCTGGGGCGACAACTACGGCAACCGCGTCGACCGGTTCCTGGCCGGCACCGCCTACCTGGACGGGGCGACGCCGTCGATGATCTTCTCGCGGGGCCACTACACCCGCTCGGTCATCTGGGCGGTCGACTTCGACGGGCAGAACCTCTCCACCCGGTGGATCTTCGACTCCGACGTCGCCGGCAGCCAGTACGAGGGCCAGGGTGCGCACAGCCTCTCGATCGCCGACCTGAACGGCGACGGGCGCCAGGACGTCGTGTTCGGCGCGATGGCGATCGGGGCGAACGGGCAGCCGCTGTGGAACACCGACCTAAAGCATGGTGACGCCCTGCACGTGAGCGACTTCGAGCCGTCCAACCCCGGCCAGGAGGTGTTCATGCCGGGCGAGTGGAGCACCATGCCCTCCTCCCGGCTGGTCGACGGCGACAACGGGCGGATCCTCTACCAGACGTCGCCCGGCGGCGACAACGGCCGCGGCGTCGCCGCGAACATCTGGTCCGGCAACCCGGGCAGCGAGTACTGGTCGGCCGCGGTCGGCGGCATGCAGAACGCCAACGGCTCCAACATCGGCTCGAAGCCCTCCTCGATCAACTTCTTGTCGTGGTGGGACGACGACGGCGAGCGCGAGCTGCTGGACGGTACGCACATCGACAACTACTCGCCGGGCTCGCGGCAGCTCACGGGATCGGGCGTGTCGTCGAACAACGGCACCAAGTCCACCCCGGCCCTGTCGGCCGACCTGTACGGCGACTGGCGCGAGGAGGTGGTCTGGCGCACGAGCGACAACTCGGCCCTGCGCATCTACTCCACGCCGTACGAGACGGACCTGCGGATCCCCACCCTGATGCACGACCCGCAGTACCGCGTCGCGATCGCCTGGCAGAACACGGCCTACAACCAGCCCCCGCACCCGAGCTTCTACATCGGGAGCGACATGTCCCCGGCCCCGTGGCCGGACGTCGTCACCCCGTAGCGACGAGAGCTCATGATCGACGGCGCCGAGCCCTTCCCGAACGGGCAGCCACCTGCCGGGAGGGGCTCGGCGGCCGTCACGCCGCGCGGATCACGCCCCAGCGGCGCAGCAGGAGGTACATCTCGCAGCCGAGGCACAGCCCGAACACGGCGTTGAGCGCGGCGGCGACGAACGCGACCGCCGCGGCGATCGGGACCGCGGCGAGCACACCGAACAGCCCGAGCACGACGCCGATCCCGGTGACGACCAGCCCGACGAGCTGCGCGAACCGCGGCGGCCGCCGGTCCTCCAGTTCCTCCGGCGACCCGAGGCGCGGCCGGACGAGGGTGCGGAAGATCCACCCCTGCCAGGTGCCCTCCGCACCGCGGACCGTGCCGAGCACGAAGCTCAGCGCGATCACGACGAGCAGCACCAGGCCGGCCGTACTCGCGCCGAACAGCATCACGATCGCCAGCAGCAGCGCGGTGATCCCGGCGCCGAACCGCGGCCCGCGCGGGTCGATCATGCCGTCGCTCCTCGTGCCCGACGGCGTCGTCATCGCTCCGGCCCCTTCGCCGCGACCGCCGCACGGGCGTCCGCCGTCGTGCCGTGTTCCGGGGGCGCGGCGTGGTCCTGCGAGGTCGCGCGGGCCAGGGCCTCGCGGGCCTGCGCGGGCGACACGCCACCGCTCATCCGCGCGACCTCCGTGCCGTACCGGTCCAGGACCAGGACGGTCGGGGTGCGCAGAACGGCCAGTCGGCCCGTGAGGGCGAGATGATCCTCGACGTCGAGCTCGTGGTGCACGACGCCGTCGCCGGCCTGCGTCCCGAGCACCCGCGCGGTCGACCGGCACGCCGCGCACACCTGCGTGGTGAACTGCACGAA
Organism: Myceligenerans pegani; assembly: GCF_014892515.1. Classification (GTDB taxonomy): domain Bacteria; phylum Actinomycetota; class Actinomycetes; order Actinomycetales; family Cellulomonadaceae; genus Myceligenerans; species Myceligenerans pegani. Next base: position 74,858 of record NZ_JADBGR010000097.1, on the reverse strand, counting down.
CGTGGCCCGCGTCCCGAGGTCCACACCGTGGGACGCCCAGTCGACGCGACCGTCGGCGGCCCGCGGGCCCCGCACCGCTCCCTGGCGCCGCGACCACGACACACCGACCAGTGCCGTCAGCACGACCGCACCGCTCAGCAGCAAGATTTCCATCGCCGTCCCCGTCCAACCGGTCTCCGGGACCGGACCTTCCGTTCTCCGCATCCCATCACATCGACAACACCTTTGTGAACCATCGTCTTGGTCTATGGACAGCTGCAGAGGTAACGGACGGGAGCCAGGCGAAACACAACGCGCCCCGGCGAAACACGAAAGTTACCGCGGCCGCACGGAGCCGACACGTCCGTCCACTTAGGTTCATTTGAACCTAATCGCCGGCCTGCCCCGGGCCGCACGCCACGAACGGAGCACCCCCATGCGCCCTCGGTCCCTGTCGCGCCACGGCGTGACACGCCTGAGCACCGTCTCGCTCGCCGCCCTCGCCGTCGTCGCCCTCAGTGCCTGCGGAGCGCGCGTCGACAGCGGTGAGGCCGCCCCCACCGCAGCTGAGAGCTGCGTCGACACCTCCGGCGACACGGTCAAGGTCGGCTTCCTCAACTCGCTGTCCGGCACGATGGCGATCTCCGAGCAGACCGTCCACGACTCCCTCCAGCTCGCCGCCGAGGAGATCAACGCGGACGGCGGAGTGCTCGGCAAGCAGCTCGAGATCGTCTCGGAGGACGGCCAGTCCGAGCCCACCGTCTTCGCCGAGAAGGCCGGCAAGCTCATCACCAGCGACTGCGTCGCCGCCGTCTTCGGCGGCTGGACGTCGGCGTCGCGCAAGGCGATGCTCCCAGTCTTCGAGGCCCAGGACTCCCTGCTGTTCTACCCGGTGCAGTACGAGGGCCTGGAGTCCTCGCCCAACATCTTCTACACCGGCGCCACCACCAACCAGCAGATCGTGCCCGCGCTCGACTACCTCGCCGAGCAGGGCACGGAGTCGCTGTTCCTCGTCGGCTCGGACTACGTCTTCCCCCGCACCGCGAACAAGATCATCAACGCCTACGCCGAGGCGCACGGCATCGAGATCGTCGGCGAGGAGTACGCGCCCCTCGGCCACACCGACTTCTCCACGATCGTCAACAAGGTGAAGTCCGCCGACGCCGACGCCGTGTTCAACACCCTCAACGGTGACTCCAACGTGGCCTTCTTCAAGGAGTACAACAACGCCGGGATGTCCGCCGACGAGATGCCCGTCGTCTCGGTGTCGATCGCCGAGGAGGAGATCGGCGGCATCGGCGTCGATAACATCGAGGGCCAGCTCACCGCCTGGAACTACTACCAGACCGTGGAGAGCCCCGCGAACGAGGCGTTCGTCGAGGCGTTCAAGGCCAAGTACGGCGAGGACCGACCCACCTCCGACCCCATGGAGGCGGCCTACACCTCGCTCCACCTCTGGAAGGCGATGGTCGAGAAGGCCGAGTCGTTCGCCGTCGCCGACGTCGTGGCCGCAGCCGACGGCGTCACCTTCGACGCCCCCGAGGGACAGGTCGTCGTCAACGGCGACAACCACCACATCGCCAAGACGGCGCTGATCGGGACGATCGGCGAGGACGGCCTGATCCACACCGAGTGGAGCTCCGGGGAGCCCATCGAACCCGACCCCTACCTCGAGGGCTACGACTGGGCCGACGGCCTGTCCTGACCGGGCCGCCGGACGAACGGACCCTGGCATGGACATCATCGCCCAGCTCTTCGCCGGACTGAGCCTCGGCTCCGTCCTCCTCCTCGCCGCCCTGGGGCTCTCCCTGACCTTCGGCCAGATGGGCGTCATCAACATGGCCCACGGGGAGTTCATGATGGCGGGCGCCTACACGGCGTTCGTGGTCCAGGGTGTCGTCGGCGACGCCGGCGTGAGCCTGTTGCTCGCGCTCCCGCTCGGCTTCGTCGTCGGCGGCCTGCTCGGCCTCCTGCTGGAGGCGACGCTGATCCACCGCATGTACCGGCGGCCGCTGGACACGCTGCTCGTCACCTGGGGTGTCGCGCTCGTGCTCCAGCAGGTCGCACGGGACGTGTTCGGCGCGCCCAACGTGGACGTCCGCGCGCCCGCCTGGCTGTCGGGCGCCGTCGAGATCGGCGGGCTCGCCCTGCCGCGCACCCGGCTGTTCATCCTGGCGCTCGCCGCGGTCTGCGTGGTCGCCCTGGCGCTCGCGCTGCGGGCGACGCCGCTCGGCCGGCGGATCCGCGCCGTCGTGCAGAACCGGGACCTGGCCGAGGCGTCCGGCATCTCGTCGCGGACCACCGATCGGGTCACGTTCTTCATCGGGTCCGGGCTCGCCGGCATCGCGGGCGTCGCGCTCACGCTGCTCGGCTCGATCGGGCCGACGCTCGGGACCAACTACATCGTCGACGCCTTCCTCGTCGTCGTGGCCGGCGGGATCGGCCAGGTCAAGGGCACCGTGATCGCGGCGACGGCGCTGGGCCTGATGCAGGCGTTCTTCGAGTACTCGACGACGGCCTCGGTCGCCAAGGTGCTCGTGTTCGTCGCCGTCGTGGCCTTCCTGCAGCTACGACCCCAAGGGCTGGTCTCGGTCCGGACGAGGAGCCTCGCATGACAGTTCTCAGCGCACTCGCGCGGCCCGGGCGCACCCGGACCCTCGCGGCGTACGGTCTGGCCGCCGCCCTGCTGCTGCTCGCGCCGACCGTGCTCAGCCCCTTCCGCCTCGACCTGCTCGCCAAGTTCCTGTGCCTCGCCATGGTCGCCGTCGGGATCGGCCTCGCCTGGGGTCGCGGCGGCCTGCTCACCCTGGGCCAGGGCGTCTACTTCGGCCTCGGCGGCTACCTCATGGCGATGCACCTCAAGCTCGCGGACGCCGGCCCCGGCGGAGTGCCCGACTTCATGCTCCTGTACGGGACGGGGCAGGTGCCGGGGTGGTGGGAGCCGCTGCGCTCCCCGATCGCGGCGATCCTGCTGATCCTGCTCGTGCCGGCGGCGCTGGCCGCGGCCCTCGGCTGGGCCGTGTTCACGCGGCGCGTGCGGGGCGCGTACTTCGCGATCCTGTCCCAGGCGCTGGCGGCCGCCTTCACGATCCTGCTGATCGGCCAGCAGCAGACCACGGGCGGGACGAACGGGCTCAACGGGTTCCGCGCGTTCTTCGGCTACGACCTCGCCGATCCCGCGAACCGGCTCATGCTCTACTTCATCGCCGCCGCCGTGCTGCTCGGCATGGTGGCGGTGGCGCACCAGCTCGCCACGTCCCGCTTCGGGGAACTGCTGGTGGCGGTGCGCGACCAGGAGGACCGGGGCCGGTTCCTCGGCTACGACCCCGCCCTCGTGAAGGTCGTCGCCTACGTGGTCGCCGCGGTGATGGCCGCGATCGGTGGCGCGCTGTTCGTGCCGATCGTCGGGATCATCTCGCCGGCCGACGTCGGCGTCGTCCCGTCCATCGGATTCCTCATCGGGGTCGCGATCGGCGGGCGCGCAACACTGCTCGGCCCGGTGCTCGGGTCCATCGCGGTGAGCTGGGCCCAGACGTCGATCTCCGAGCAGTTCCCGTCGGGCTGGATCTACTTCCAGGGCGCGCTGTTCATCCTCGTCGTCGCCTTCCTCCCCGGCGGCCTCGCGTCCGTCGCCGGAGTCGCGCGACGGCGGCGCACCGCGGAAAGGAGCCGAGCATGAACGACATCGACCTGACCGCGGCCGACGCGCTGCTCGGGACGGACACCGCCCGTTTCCGGCACGACTACCTGGAGGTGCGGGGCCTCCGCGTCGAGTTCGACGGCTTCGTCGCAGTGCGCGACGTCGACCTCACGGTCACCCAGGGCGACCTGCGGTTCCTCATCGGCCCGAACGGCGCGGGGAAGACGACGCTCATCGACGCGGTGACCGGGCTCGTCCGGGCGACGGGCTCGGCAGCGTTCGGCGGGACGGAACTGCTCGGGCGCACCACGCACCGGATCGCGCGTGCCGGGGTGGGCCGGACGTTCCAGACCGCCAGCGTCTTCGAGGAGCTGACGGTGCTGCAGAACCTCGACATCGCGGCGGGCGCGCGGCGCCGGCCGCTGTCGCTGCTACGGCGCCGCGCAGACCCGCCGGCCGCCGTCGACCAGGCGCTGGAGACGATCGGGCTGACGGCGCTGCGGGACACCCCGGCGGGCGTGCTCGCCCACGGCCAGAAGCAGTGGCTGGAGATCGGGATGCTGCTCGTGCAGGACGCCCACCTGCTCCTGCTCGACGAACCCGTGGCCGGGATGACCCAGGCCGAGCGCGAGGAGACGGGGCAGTTGCTGCGCCGCATCGGCTCGCAGCGGGTGGTGGTCGTCGTCGAGCACGACATGGAGTTCCTTCGTTCCTTCGCCGACTCCGTGACCGTGATGCACCAGGGACAGGTGCTGGCCGAGGGCACGGTGAACGAGGTGCAGAACGACCCGGCTGTGGTCGAGGTGTATCTCGGCGCGGACGCGGCGTCATCGGACGCCACCACGACGGGGTCGGCGGAGCCTGTCGCGACGGAAGGAGACCACTCGTGATGCTCGAGCTGAGCGGCGTGACCACGGGCTACGGACGCACCACCGTGGTGCATGGCGTCGACCTGACCGTCCCCGACGGCGCGCTCACCGCCGTCCTGGGTCACAACGGCGCGGGCAAGACGACGCTCCTGCGCGCGGTGCTCGGCCTGCTGCCGCTCCGCGCCGGGGCAGTGCTCCTCAACGGCGCGGACGTCACCGCGCTCGCGCCCCACAAGCGGGTGCGACGCGGGATTGCCTACGTACCGCAGGGCCAGCAGTCCTTCGGCCAGCTGTCCGCCCGGGAGAACCTGCAGGTGGTCGCCGACGCGTACGGGCGGGCCGGGCGGCGCCGGACGGACGAGGCGCTCGATCTCTTCCCCGCTCTGCGCGACCTGCTCGGCCGCCAGGCCGGGCTGCTCTCCGGTGGGCAGCGCCAGCAGCTCGCGATCGCCCGGGCGCTGGTCACCGGGCCGCGCCTGCTCGTCCTCGACGAGCCGGTCGAGGGGATCCAGCCCAACGTGGTGTCGGAGATCTACGACGCGATCTCGGCCCTGACCTCCTCCGGCGACCTGTCCGTGCTGCTCGTCGAGCAGCACCTCGGCTACGCCGTGGAGCACGCCGCCGAGTTCGCCGTCCTCACCTCGGGCCGCATCGCCCACCGCGGCCAGGGCGGCGGCCCGTCCGCAGCGGCGGACGCCCGGAAGGCGCTGGCCCTGTGACGACGCCCTGGACCGTGCCGCCCGACCACGACCACGCCGTCGTGGTCGGCGTCGGCCGAAAGGAGCTTCTGTGCGACTGACCCCTGGCGATGTCGAGAAGTTGCTGCTCGCGACCGCCGGGATGGTGGCGCGGGACCGGCTGGCGCGCGGCGTGCGGCTGAACCACCCCGAGTCCGTGGCGCTGCTGTCCTGCTGGGTGATCGAGCGGGCGCGCGAGGGCGCCGACGTCGCCACGCTCATGGACACAGGCCGCGAGGTCCTCACCCGCGAGCAGGTCATGGACGGCGTCGCCGAGATGCTCACCGACGTCCAGGTCGAGGCCACGTTCCCCGACGGCCGCAAGCTCGTCACCCTGCACCACCCCATCCAGTAGGAGGCCCGCATGGCCGCACACACGTCCACGGGACCCGGCGCGGTCCGGGTCGCCCCCGGCAGCATCGAGATCAACGCCGACCGCGCGCCGCACGAGCGCCTGTCCCTCGTCGTCCTGAACACCGGCGACCGGCCCGTGCAGATCGGCTCCCACCTGCACCTGCCCGACGCGAACAGCGCCCTGGAGTTCGACCGGAAGGCCGCGCACGGCTTCCGGCTCGACGTCGCGTCCGGCACGTCACAGCGCTTCGAACCCGGCGCGAGTCGCCGGGTCGACGCCGTGACGATCCGCGGGGCGCGCCGCGTCCCGGGGATACAGCGCGGCAAGTCCGACGACGGCGCGCTGGGGCCGGTCGCGGCGCCCGCTCCGGTCGAGCCGTCCGACGCGGGTGGACCGGTCGGCGAGGAGCAACCCGCCGGGCCGACGGAGCCGCCGCCCGCCGACGCCCCGGCGCCGGACGACGGGCAGGAGGACCGCTGATGGCCTGGGTCGACCGCGAGCGCTACGCCGCCCTGTACGGCCCGACGGTCGGCGACCAGGTGCGCCTGGGCGACACCGACCTCTGGATCGAGGTCACCGAGGATCGCACGGCCGGCGGTGAGGAGGCGGTGTTCGGCGGGGGCAAGTCGATCCGGGAGTCGATGGCGCAGTCGACCCGGACCCGCGCCGAGGGCGCGCTGGACACGGTGATCACGAATGCCGTCGTCCTGGACTGGTGGGGCGTGGTGCGGGCGGACGTCGGGGTGCGGGACGGCCGGATCGTGGCCCTGGGCCGGTCCGGCAACCCGGACATCGCCGACGGCGTGCACCCGGACCTGGTCATCGGGCCCTCGACCGACGTCGTCTCGGGCGAGGGCCGGATCCTCACGGCGGGCGCGTTCGACCCCCACGTGCACCTGCTGTCGCCGTCGCAACTCCACGAGGCGCTGGCCACCGGGATCACGACGGTCGCGGGCGGCGGCACCGGCCCGTCTGAGGGGTCCAAGGCGACGACGGTGACCGGGGCCGGGCATCTGCGGCACGTCCTGCGCGCCCTCGACCAGCTGCCGGTCAACGTGCTGCTGCTCGGCAAGGGCAACACGATCGGTGCGGACGCCCTGGCCGAGCAGGCCCTCGCGGGGGCGGGTGGCTACAAGATCCACGAGGACTGGGGCGCCACCCCGGCCGCCCTGGACGCCGCGCTGCGCGCCGCCGAGGAGTGGGGCCTCCAGGTGGCCCTGCACTCGGACTCGCTCAACGAGGCCGGGTTCGTGCAGTCGACGGTCGACGCCATCGACGGCCGGTCGATCCACGCCTTCCACGTCGAGGGTGCGGGCGGCGGACACGCGCCGGACATTCTGACGATCGCCGGCCTCCCGCACGTGATCCCGGGTTCGACGAACCCGACGCTCCCCCACACCGTCAACACGGTGGCCGAGCACCTCGACATGCTGATGGTCTGCCACCACCTGAGCCCGGCGGTCCCGGAGGACCTGGCGTTCGCCGAGTCCCGCATCCGCGCGACGACGATCGCCGCGGAGGACGTGCTGCACGACATGGGGGCGCTGTCGATCACGTCGTCCGATGCCCAGGCGATGGGCCGCATCGGTGAGGTGATCACCCGCACGTGGCAGGTGGCGCACGTGATGAAGCACCGCCGCGGCCCGCTGGGCAGCTCGGAGCCGGCGGACAACGAGCGTGCCCGCCGCTACGTCGCCAAGTACACGATCAACCCGGCGATCGGCCACGGCGTCGCCGATCACGTGGGCTCGGTGGAGCCGGGAAAGCTGGCGGACCTCGTGCTGTGGGACCCGCGCTTCTTCGGCGTCCGGCCGGACCTCGTGCTCAAGGGCGGCGTGATCGCGTGGGCGGCGCTCGGCGACCCGAACGCGTCGATCCCCACGCCGCAACCCGTGCTGCAGCGTCCCGCGTTCGGCGACGCGATCGCCGCCGACCTCTCGCTCGCATTCGTGGCACCGGCCGCGATCGAGGACGGCCTGGCGGACCGGCTCGGGCTGCGTCGCGAGCTGGCGGCCGTGACGCCCACCCGCGGCGTCGGAAAGGCGGACATGCGCAACAACGACGTACTCCCCCGGATCGACATCCGGCCCGACACATTCGAGATCCGGATCGACGGCGACGTCGTCGAGCCCGCGCCCGCCGTCCGCCTGCCGCTCGCGCAGCTCTACTCGATGTTCTGAGGGAGCGGACGTGACCTCGGCCCACGTGCTCTCGGTGGCGATGCTGCTCGCCGACGCCCGCCTGCCCAGCGGCGGGCACGCCCACTCCGCGAGCCTCGAACCCGCGCTGCTGGGCGGCATGCCCGTGGCCGCGGTGCCCGCCTGGCTCGTCGGGCGCGCGACGACGGCGAGCCTGGTGGAGGCCGGCACGGCGGTCGTGACGGCGCGGGTCCTTGCCATGGCGGACGACTCCGGGCTGGCCGGCGTCGTCGGCGCGTGGGCGGCCCGGACGCCCGCGCCCGCACTGCGCGACGCCGCCCGCCTGCTCGGGCGCGGCTATCTGCGGCTCGCGCGCGCCCTCTGGCCGGAGATGCCCGCCGTACGAGCCGTGGTCGCACACGCCGCCGCCCACGGACCGCTCCCCCGCGCCGTGGTCCTGGGCGCGGTCGCCGCGGCGACCGGCCTGCCCCCGGCCGACACCGTACGCCTCACCGTGTACGACGACGCCCAGACGGCGGCCGCGGCCCTGCTCAAGCTCGAACCCCTGGATCCGGTGGCGCCCGCGCGCTGGGTCCTCGACGCGTGCGCCGCGGCGGAGCCACACGTGCCCCGCGTCGCGGCGTGCATCACCCCGGAGGAGATCCCCGCCTCCGGTTCCCCGCAGACCGAGGGCTGGGCGCAGGCCCACGCCCTCCTGAGCCAAAGGTTGTTCCGTGCCTGAATCCCTTGTCTCCGCATCCGCCACCGCCCCCACCACCGTCCCGGGCGCGCCGTCCGAGCCGGCCACCGACGCCCGGCCAGGTTCGTCCGCCGGCCCTCTGGCCACGTCGTCGGCCGATGCCGCCCGGCCCACCTCCCGCGCGCTCCGCCTCGGCGTCGCCGGGCCCGTGGGCGTCGGCAAGTCGTCCCTCATCGCGACGATCTGCCGGGCGCTCGGCGCCGAGCTGCGCCTCGGCGTCATCACGAACGACATCTACACCGACGAGGACGCGCGATTCCTGCGCTCGGCCGGAGTGCTCGAACCGGAGCGCATCCGCGCGGTGGAGACGGGCGCCTGCCCCCACACCGCGATCCGCGACGACGTCACCGCCAACCTGCTCGCCGCCGAGGATCTGGAGCGCGACTTCGCCCCGCTGGACCTCGTGATCATCGAGTCCGGCGGGGACAACCTCACGGCGACGTTCTCCCCCGCACTGGTGGACGCCCAGATCTTCGTCCTCGACGTGGCCGGCGGCGGGGACGTCGCCCGCAAGGGTGGTCCCGGCATCGGCCGGGCCGATCTGCTGGTCGTCAACAAGACCGACCTCGCGCCGTACGTGGGCGTCGACGTCGCGCGGATGGTCGCCGACGCGTCCGCGGCGCGTGAGAACCGTGCGGTCGTGGCGCTGTCCCGCACCGACGACGCGTCGGTGGCCGAGCTGCGCTCCTGGGTGCTCGACGTGCTGGGCAGTTTCCGCTCCGGCGCGCACGTCGCGCAGGATCCCGGGCCGATGGCGCCGCACTTCCACGCCGACGAGGACGGCGGCTACGTGCACAGCCACGACGAGCCGGGCGCCCACGACCACGACCACGCCCACTGACCGCCCGATGCCGCACACGTCCTCACCTGCTCGGGAGGCCCTGCCGCGGCGGATGCTTCCCGAGCCGCGCGAAGTCGTGGCCGAGCCGGCCGGACCCGAGCTGCCAGGTTGGCCCTACCCACCGGACCAGGCCGCCCCGCGGGTGACCCAGGTGGCCGTCGAGCGTCCGGCCCGGCCCGGCGCGCCCGTGCGGGTCCGGACGTCCGACGGGCTGCTCGCCGCGCGCCTCGTCAGCCGTGACAGGGTGCACGCCGAGGTCGCGCTCGTCGCCGGCGGAGCCATGCTGCTCGGCGGGGACCGCGTCGTCGTCGGCATCCGCGTGGATGCCGGTTGCGCGCTCACGCTGACCGATGTCGGCGGCACCGTCGCATACGACGGCGACGGCGCCGCCTGTCACTGGGACACCGACATCCGGCTCGGTGCCGGGGCCGCCCTGACCTGGGCGGGCCTGCCGTTCGTCGTCGCCGCGGGAGCCGACACGCACCGCGCCACCACCGCGCGCCTCGGCCCCGGCGCCCGCCTGGCCCTGCGGGAGACCGTGGTGCTCGGCCGGTCCGGAGAACGCGGTGGCCACATCGTGCTCCGCACCGACATCGCCGACGACGCCGGTCCCGTCCTGGTCGAGGAACTGACCGCCGCCGGCGAGCACCCGGTCCCGGGCGTCCTCGGCGACCACGCGGTGATCGACACCGTCACCACCGTGCACGGCGGTCCCGCGACAGGATCGGATCACCCGTCGGCTTCCGGCGGGGCCGTGACCCTCCGCCTCGAACGCGGCGGGACCCTCACCCGGTGGCTGGGTCCCGCCACACACCTCAGTCCCCTCGGGCCCCCGGCCCTCCCGGTCCCCGACACCGCAGAACTCTCGGAGGAAGCATGACGAGCAGCACACCCGTCGGCCCACATCCCGCCCGGTCCGCTCGGTCCGGCCGCCGCGGACGCCGTGGCGCCACCGTGCCGGTGATCATCGCGCTCCACGTCGTCGGCGTCGGCGGCCTGGCCGGAGCGCTGGCCCTGGACGGCGGCGCCGGGGCGATCACGCTCGCGATGGGCCTGGCCGCCTACGCGCTGGGGCTTCGCCACGCCTTCGACGCGGATCACATCGCGACCATCGACAACACGACCCGCAAGCTGGTCCGGGCGGGGCGGGACGCGCGCGGTGTGGGGCTGTGGTTCTCGCTGGGGCACTCGACGGTGGTGCTGGGTGCGGCGCTGCTGCTGTCTCTCGGGGTCGGTGCGCTGGCGCCGATGCTGGGTGACGAGTCGTCGCCGCTGCGCTCGGCCACGGGCGTGTGGGGCCCGCTGGTGTCGGGGACGTTCCTGCTGGCGATCGCCGCGGTCAACCTCGTCATGCTCCGGCGTGCGCTGCGCGCCAGGACAGCGGCCGCCGCCGGGGACCAGACCGATGCCGGGCACGCCACCGGAGGACCGCGCGCCGGAGAGCCCGGCCCGGGGAGCGACACGCATCACGCGGGCGGGCCGGTCACCTGGGCGCTTCGCCGGTTCGGCTGGGCCACGGACAAGCCGTCGCGGATGTACGCCGTCGGGCTGGTGTTCGGGCTCGGGTTCGACACCGCCACGGAGATCGGCCTGCTGGCGATCACCGCCTCGGCGGCACTCGGCCAGGTCGCGTGGTACGCGGCCCTGCCGCTGGCGGTGCTGTTCGCCGCAGGGATGTCGATGCTTGACTCGGCCCAGGGCGCGGTGGCCCGCCGCGTCTACGCGCACGCCGGGTCCGGCGGACCGGAGGCCGCCGGCGTCGGCGGGCGGCCCGCCGCCGGTCAAAGCGGCATGCAACCTGCCGGCGGCGGGAGCAGCACACAACCTGCCGGCGTGGTCGGCGGTCGCCCGGGCGCGGCGCCGCGCCCAGGGGTCTCCGCCCGCACCCGGGTGCGGTACGACGTCGTCGTCACGGGGATCTCCGCCCTGGCGGCCCTCGGGATCGGCGCGGTGACCCTGGTGCAGGTCGCGGCCGAGCACGCCCCGTGGCTCGGCCGGTTCCCGGTGGCCGCCCTCAGCCTCGAGCCCTACGGCGTGGTGCTCACGGTCGTGCTGCTGGCGGCCTGGGGCACCGGACTGCTACTGGCCCTGCGCCAGCCGCGCCGTGAGGCGTGACAGGACGTCCCGCCCGCGGGACGAGAGGTACACGCGGATCACGCGGCGGTCGAGGCCGTCGACCTCGCGGTAGACGAGAGCCTTGGTCAGGAGGTCGTCGACCCGGCGGCCCAGCGTCGCCTTGTCGACGAGAACGGCTTCACGCAGCTGGGACATCGTCAGCCCGTCGCCGGCGCCGAGGGCGTCGAGCACGAGCCATTCGTCGAGGGCGAAGCCCTCCGGGCGGAGCACGTCGGCCGCGTTCCGGGCCGCGCGGCGCGCCGCGAGAACCGACTCGCGCAGCATGGCGGCCGCCATCGCGTCGCCCACGTCGTCGTGGCGCGTCGCCGTGACCGTCTCACTCCCAGTCCGCATGCCCGCACGCCCTTCCTGTGTGCTCGTACACTACCCGCCAACACAGGCCGAGCCCAGAGAACGGGCCCATCACGGGACGGGGCGTCATGTCGGACTTCGTCGTCGGTGCCCTGCTGCACTTCCAGGGCCCCGGAGGGATCTACGGTCCGTCGTGCCAGGCCGTCACGGAGCTCGCCGTCGCCGAGATGAACGCGTCCGGAGGGATCCTCAGCCGCCCGGTGCGCGCGGAGTTCCTCGACGCGGGTCAGCCGCTCCCCGTCGTGCGGCAGCAGGTGAACCGGGCGCTGACCGCGGGCAGCATCCACGCGCTGACCGGCTGGCACACCTCGGCCGTGCGCAACGCCGTCGTCCCCCTGGTGCAGCAGCGGGTCCCGTACGTGTACCCGGCCGCGTACGAGGGCGCAGAGACACGTCCGGGCCTCTACGTCACGGGGGAGGTCCCGTCGGCGCAGCTGTTCCCCGCGATCTCGCGGCTCCGGGCGGAGCTCGGCGTACGGAGCTGGTATGTCGTGGGCGACGACTACGCGTGGCCGAGGCGCACGTTCCAGGCGCTGTCCACCCAGGTCGCCTCGCTCGGCGTGGAGTTCGCCGGCGCCCGGTTCCTGAACGAGCAGGGCGCGAGCGCCGCTCAACTGGGCGCGGTCGTGAACGACGTCGAGGCGTCGCGGGCCCACGGCGTGCTGCTGCTGATGGTCGGGCAGAACGCGGTCCGGTTCAACCGGGTGTTCGCCCGACGCGGCCTGGACGAGCGGATCGTCCGCCTGAGCACGCTCATGGAGGAGAACATGCTCATGGGCAGCGGCTTGGCCGGCACGGCCAACCTCTACTCGACCGGCGGCTGGTTCCGGAGCCTGGCGACCGGCGGGGCGCTCGACCTGATCGGCCGCTACACCGCCCACCACGGGGTACATGCCCCGGCTGTCGGGGCGGCGGCCGAGGCCTGCTACGAGGGCATCTTCGCGCTGCGCACGATCGTCGAGCGTGCGGGGAGCGCCGCGGTGGCCGCGACGGACCGCTCGGTCGACGGCGTCGTCTACGAAGGGCCGCGCGGGCCGATGCGGTTCCAGGGCAACCACGCCCAGCACCGTCTCTACATCGCGCGGGCCGACGGGTTCGATTTCGACCTCATGGGCGAGCTCTGACCAGCCCGAACAGGTCGCCAATGTGACATATACCACGGAGAACAATTCGGTCAAGCCATACCTCGACGGACTCGGAACCCGTAACCCGATTGTGACTTCTCGGCGCGACGGGGTTACGGTCGGTCCCGCTCGCGGCACCCCGCGAGCGCCCGAGGCGGACGCCGAGCCCTGTCACCGCCCGGGAACTGCAACCAGATGGCAGGGGCGGGGGAACCAACGTAAGCGGGCACCGTCGGGTGTCCTTGGGGTGAAGCCGCACAGGTAGTACTGCGGCCGGGTCATTCTCTCGATCCGAATCCGACAGCTCACCTCGTAGGCGTCGGGAGAAGAACGTGACCACTCGCACTCCCGGGCGCCATCGTGCTGCCCGCACACCCCTCACCCCGCTGACTCCGCTCACCCGTGCCGCCGCGCGGGGCCTCTCCGGTGTCGCGCGCCGCGGCGCCCTCGTCGCCGCCGGGTCCGGCCTGGCCGTCTCCCTGCTCAGCATCCCGTCGGACGCGGCTCCGGCGGACGACCGGAGCCCGGCCACCGCCGAGTTCGAGGCCGTGCCGGGCGCCGTCGAGGCAGCTGCCGCGCAGGGGCTGACCACGCAGCGACTGACCGCGCAGGGAACGATCGTGCAGGAGGCGGCCGTGCGGGAGGCCGCCGCACAGGACGTCAGGCAGGAGGCCGTGGCGGCGCCGGTCGTGCGCGTCGCCGCCGACATCGAGTTCGCGGCGGAGACCGGGACGATCAAGGTGACCCCGGCCCCGGAGCCGGAGCCCGAGCCCGAGCCGGAACCGGAGCCCGTCGTGGAGGCCGCGGAACCCATCCAGGAGACGGCCGCGCCGGCTCCCGCCGAGCAGCCCGCCGAGCCGGTGGAGGAGGCCGCCCCGGCCGCGGCCGCCGGCTCCGGCGTCGTCGCCATCGCCATGCAGTACCTCGGTGTGCCGTACGTCTGGGGCGGCTCGACGCCCGCCGGGTTCGACTGCTCCGGGTTCACGTCGTACGTCTACGCCCAGGTCGGCATCGACCTGCCGCGCACGTCGTCGGAGCAGCGCTACGCCGGCACCCAGGTCTCCGCCGCCGAGGCCCAGCCGGGCGACCTGATCTGGAGCCCCGGGCACATCGCGATCTACGCGGGCAACGGCATGCAGGTCGAGGCACCGGTCCCGGGCGAGACCGTGCGCCACACGAAGATCTGGCAGTCCAGCCCGACCTTCATCCGCGTGGGCTGACCCCTCGGACGCCGGGTGGTCGGCGCTCGGTACCGTATGGCCCATGCCCTCGCCGCTGCGCAACCCGCGCCTGGCCGCCGTCGCCGCCCGCGGCGTCCAGGCGCTGCACTCCGCCGCCGGACGGCGGCTCACCGTGGCCGCGCGACACCGGCTGCCCGAGTATCCGGGCGTGCCCGAGCCGCTCGTGGTCCCCACACCGCACGGGGAGGTGACGGCCTGGGCGTACCGGCCGCCGGAGGAGGCGGGCCCTCCCCCGCCCGTGTACGTGAACCTGCACGGCGGGGGCTTCGTGCTTCGGGGAGCCGACCAGGACGATCCCTGGTGCCGTCTGCTGGCGGCCGAGGCGGGCGTCGTCGTGCTGAACGTCGACTACGACGTCGCCCCGCAGGCGCGGTTCCCCGTGCCCCCGCACCAGGTGCACGCGGTGCTGGACTGGGCGGCCGAACACGGCGCCGCTCACGGGTGGGACGGACGACGCCTGAGCGTCGGCGGGCAGAGCGCCGGCGGCGCGCTCGCCGCGGCGGCGTCCCGGCTCGCGTTCGAGCGGGCGCGCCCGCGGGTCGCGCTGCAGGTGCTGCACTACCCGCCGCTCGACCTCACGGTCCCCGCGGCCGAGAAGCACTCCCCCCTCGCCAAGCCGCTGCTGCGCCCCTGGATGGGTGACATGTTCGACGCCGCCTACATCCCCGACGCCGGACAACGCGCCGACCGGCTGGCGTCACCCGCGGCGCCGTCGGACACGGCGGACCTGACGGGGATCGCCCCCGCCGTGGTGATCGCCTGCGAGCACGACATCCTGCGCGCCGAGGCCCGCCGCTACGCCGACCGCCTGGAGTCCGCGGGCGCCCTCGTCGCCTACCGCGAGATCCCGGACAGGGACCACGGCTACGACATCTCCGACGACGCCACGGGCCGCGAGACCTACACGTGGATCGCGAAACTCCTGCGCGAGACCCACGCGACCGCCTGACCCGACGCCACCAGATCGGGCGGCGTCTACGCCTCCAGGCGCACCAGCTCGCGCGTGAGGTGGCGGCGGACCGCGAGCGCCGCGGCCCGGCCCGCGCGGTTGCCACCGATGGTGCTCGCGGAGGGGCCGTAGCCCACGAGCTGCACGCGGGGGTCGCGGGCGGCGGTGACCGCGGTCTGCACGTCGGCGGTGCCCGGCAGGAGCGGGATGCCGCCGTGCTCGCTGCGCAGGTGGAGCGGGGCGAGGTGGGTGACGGCCGGGCGGAAGCCGGTGGCCCAGAGGATCGTGTCGACGGGCTCGTAGGCGGACTCGTCCGGGTCGCGGGCGTCGTCGTCCCAGCGGACGCCGCCGGGTTCGATCCGGGAGAACATGGGGCGGCGACGGTCGTAGACGCCGAGGCGGGCGGCCGCCTGCTCCTGGGGGCGCAGGGCGAGGCCGGTGACGCTCACGACACTGGCCGGCGGCAGGCCGGCGCGGACCCGTTCCAGCACCTGGCCGACGGCCTCCCGGCCGTCGAAGTCCTCGCGCCAGACCGGTTCGCGGCGCGTCACCCACAGGGTGTCGGTGATCGGGCCGAGCTCCCCGAGGAACTGCACGGCCGAGGCGCCGGCGCCCACGACGAGGACGCGTCTGCCGCGGAAGTGCTCGGGGCCCGGGTAGTCGTGGGTGTGGAGCTGCTCGCCGGCGAACGTCTCGGCGCCCGGGTAGTGCGGCACGAACGGGCGGGTCCAGGTGCCGGTCGCGTTGACGAGGGTGCGGGCGAGCCAGGTGCCGGCGTCGGAGCGCACCTCCAGCAGGTCGTCCCGGCCGGTCACCGAGCTCACGCGGACGGGCCGGCGCACGGGCAGGCCGTGCTCGGTCTCGTAGCGGCCGAACCAGGCGGGCACGGCCCGGTTCGCGCGGTCCG
The DNA here is from genome assembly GCF_014892515.1 of Myceligenerans pegani. Classification (GTDB taxonomy): domain Bacteria; phylum Actinomycetota; class Actinomycetes; order Actinomycetales; family Cellulomonadaceae; genus Myceligenerans; species Myceligenerans pegani. The sequence goes on along the minus strand of NZ_JADBGR010000097.1, from coordinate 58,831 downwards.
TCGACCGCCCGGGCGCGGGCCCGTCCGGCAGGTCGGCGACGCCGTGGACGTCGTCCATGGTGAGTGAGTCCCATCGGTGCTGCCAGGCGCCGCCGGCGCGCGGCTCGGCGTCGAGCACCACGTGCGCGATGCCGAGCCGCTTCAGGTGGTACGACGCCGACAGGCCCGCCTGGCCGGCTCCGATCACGACCGAGTCATACACGTCCACACGGGGCACAACCCCACGCCCGGCCGTTCCATGCCCGGATGTGACCAGCCCGACGGCCGGCCGACCCGGTCACGGTCCCCCGGCCACGACAGGCCCGTCGCGGTCCCAGGAGGGAGGGCAGACGGGGGCGAGCCGATGGGTGGTGCCTGCGTGTCACGCCATCTCGGGGACGTGGAGGTGGGCGAACGCGACCTCCATCTCCTCGACGCCCTCGACGGTCGCGTCCACCTCGCTCGCGATCCGCTCGCGAACGTCCGCGGCCATGTCGCGGCTCGCCTCGATCCCCCCGAGTCCGTCGAACGCCGCCGTGCCGACGATCCGGCCCGCGCCGCGGTCGACCATCAGGCTCGCACCGCAGAATCCGTCGAACTCCTGGATCTGCGGCAGGGCGGCCATGCGGAACAGGTCGATCGCGTGGTCGATCATGCCCGGGTCGCAGGTCAGCCAGGTGAGTCGCGCCCAGGCGCCGTCGGGCACGGGGTGGTCGTGGTGCACGACGGCGACCTCCCACTGGTGGACCTCGCTGCCGCCCGTGCCGCCGAGCGCCCGTTCGGCCCTCTCCCGGAGCGGGCGCACGGCGTCGGCGCTGGCCCGCATCGCGTCCTCGGACCGCCACGAGGTCGTGGCCACGACCCGGCAGATGTCACGGTCGTAGAGCACGGACATCCCGGCGCAGCCGTCCATGGCGGTGACCGTCGGGTAGATCTCCTCGCGAACGAGCCGCAGGCCCTCGTCGAGCATGGCGGGGTCTCCCCGCACCTCGGAAGTGCGTACGTACATGACAGGCTCCCAGCCTCGGGGCAGCGCCCGGACGGCACTGCCGTCCCTCCCACACTCCGCCGCCGGACGACGGCGTGCAAGCGGAGACCGCGCCGCCGACCGCACCGCCTCCCGCACCGCTGGTCGTCACGGGCAGAGTTCCGGGTCCGAGGAGCCTCTCGGGCCGGCGGGGGCGCCGTGGGTGAGCGGTTCCCAGGCCGTCAGGAGCTCGTTGGTGCCGAACGTGCGCCAGGCGTCGTCGTGCCGCCGCGACCACGTCATCGGGCAGCCGAACCGGCCGGCGAGGACGGACAGCGCGGACGACGGCAGGTACTCCAGCCGTCCGTCGACCGACCCGCCGCAGAGCCAGGACGGCACCGCGTCCGTGAGCTCGATCTCGGCGTGCAGCTCGAACGCCGCCGCCAGGCGCGGGCCGACCCGCGGGTACAGATCGTCGCCCTGGATCGACGTCGTCATCAGGACGTGCGACATCGCCGTGAGGCCCAGGGTGGTGTGGCTGAGGTCGCGGCACGTCTCCTGCGCCACGCCGTTCCGGAAGTCCCGCTGGCCCTGCCAGAAGGCGATGATCTCGTGCTCGGTGTCGTACGGGCTGCCGGACGCCTCCCGCGGCAGGTCGCCGTCGGACTCCAGGTAGACGTACGCCCGGGCCCGGTTGCGGAACACGGACACGGCCCGGTCGTAGACCTCCCGGTCGTCGAGGAAGACGGCGATCCCGACGGCCGCCTCCGTCATGGCCAGCTCCCAGTTGCCGTTGGCGTACGAGCGCTCGGTGACCTGCGGGAGGTAGACGTCGCGGAGCATCCTCTCGAACCGCTCGGCGTCCGTCTCGGGCCAGCCGCCGCCGGTGTGGCGGATGATCTCCGCCGCCCGCGCCCAGATCGCCCCGGCCCAGGCGGCCTGGAGGCGGGCGTTCGTGTTGGTGTGCCCCCGGATCGTCGACGACCAGGCGTTCATGATCTCGATCGACTTGCGCGCGTGCGCCTCGTCCCCGGTCACGACCCAGGCGAGCGCCTGCGCGTAGGCCGCGTGGGCGTCACGGCGCTCCTCGGTGCAGCCGTGGTCCGGGTTCTGGTGTCCCCCGCACTCCACCACCGCGCGGGGCTCGGCCCGGTGGTCGAGCGATCCCCACTTGGATCGCATCATCTCGGTGAAGACCTGGGCCGCGGGATCCTCCCCCGCCTCGACCCGGCGCCTCATGGCGTCGAGCAGGACCTCGTCGACGAACACGCCGGGATGGACGAAGCCCTCCCCGGCCGGCTCGCCGGATCCGGCCTGCCCGGATTCGCCCTTGCCGGACCGGGGCGCCGGCCGGACCTCGCTCACGGCGTCCGGGACGTCGGGCGCGCGCGTCCGGCCGGACTCGGCAGACTCGGCGGACACAGCGGTCTCGGACGCCGCGCTCGGCGTGACCGTCGGCTCGGCGAGCGCGCGCTTGACGCCGACGGGGCTCTGGGCACACCCGCTCACGGCGATCAGCACGGTCAGCACCAAGGCGACGGAAAGGCGCACGACAGAGAGCCTGACATAAAGAACGGAAATCGGTGCGGTAAACACGGCGCGGGGCCCTCGGCCCGTCAACACCATGGCGCTGCACCGTCGCCGGACCGTCAACGGGCCGCCCGCGAACGCGGCCGCGCGGAACTCGGCCGGCCGGGCCCGCGGTCTGCCGGTCGCCCGGCGACACGAACGATCGGCCGGCCGCGCCCGCCACGAGTCTCTCAGCTGGTCAGCACCACCAGCCGCTGCGTCGCCCGGGTCATCGCGACGTAGCGGTCGACCGCGCCCTCGATCCCGGTCCCGTACGTCTCCGGGTCGACCAGGACCACCAGGTCGAACTCCAGGCCCTTCACGGTCTCCGGCGTCAGCCACCGGACCCGCTCCACCCCCTCGAGCCCATCGGTTCCCTCGAACGCGGCGCCCTGGAACGCGGCGCCGGCGACCACGCACGCCGTCCCCTCGGCGTGCCCGGCCAGCCATTCCCGCAGGACCGCGACCAGATCCGTCGTCGGCCCGTACCGAACCGGGACGCCGGTGCCGCGGACCGACGTCGGCACGTTGGCGTCCGGGAGCTCCGCGCGGATGACCGGCTCGGCCTCCGCCATGACCTCCTGGGGCGTGCGGTAGTTGATGCTCAGCGACGCCTGCTCCACGCCGGTGAACCCGACCCGCTCGAGCCGTTCGGGCCAGGACTCGGTGAACCCGTGCCGGGCCTGGGCCCGGTCGCCGACGATCGTGAAGCTGCGCGACGGGCAGCGGGCCAGCAGCATCTGCCACTCCGCGTCCGTCAGCTCCTGCGCCTCGTCCACGACGACATGCGCGAACGGGCCGGCGAGCAGGTCGGGGTCGGCGGCGGGCAGCGCGGCGTCGTCGACCAGCGCGGCGCGCAGGTCCTGTCCGCGCAGCATGGACATCACGCCCAGGTCGGAGTCGTCGGTGGCGATGAGGTCCTCCACGACGTCGGACATGCGTTCGCGCTCGGCGGCCGCCGTCGCCTCCTGTCGCCTGCGACGCCGGGAGGCCTCCGGGTCGCCCAGCCGCAGCCGCGCCGCGTCCAGCAGGGGCAGGTCCGACGTCGTCCACGCCTGGGCGTCCGGACGCTGCAACCGGCCGACCTCGTCGCGGGTGAGCCAGGGCGCGCACCTGCGCAGGTAGGCGGGCACCGACCAGAGATCGCCGACCAGGTCCGTGGGCTCCAGCAGCGGCCAGGCCCGGCCGAACGCGCGGGCCAGGTCGCGGTTCGCCGCGAGCGCCCGGCGCAGCGGGGCATCGGCGGGTTCGCCGGCCAGCCCGTACGCGTCGAACTGGTCGTCGGCGGCGGACGCGCCGGCATGGTCACCCGGGTACCCGCCGGAGTGCTCCTCGGCATACGTGTCGGTGCCGGTGTCGACACCGGCCCCGTCGTCGGCCGCGGCCGCGACGGACTCCGCGAGCTTGTCGGCGAGGACGTCCACGAGCGCGTCCCAGACCTGGTCGCGCGCGTCGTTGTGGGGCGTGCCGGGCTCGGCCGCCGCGAACGCCTCGGCCCAGTCCTCCGGGGCGAGCCAGACGTCGTCCCAGGGCGTCTCGACCAGCATCCCCTCGCTGGGCGGCGTCTCGTAGAGCCCGACGGCGGGTTCGATCGCACGCACCATACCGGCGGACGCCTTGAGCCGGGCCACCTCGGGATCGGTCTCGGCGGCCGCGGTGACCCCCTCCGGAACGAGGTCCCGCAGCGTGCTGGTCCGCACGCCTTCCTCCCCGAGGCTGGGCAGCACGTCGGAGACGTAGGCAAGGTACGGCTGGTGGGGGCCGACGAACAGGACGCCGCCGCGCCGGTGCCCGAGGCGCGGGTCGTGGTAGAGCAGGTAGGCCGTGCGGTGCAGGGCGACGACGGTCTTGCCGGTGCCCGGGCCGCCGTCGACGACGAGCGCGCCGTGCGAGTCCGCACGGACGATGGCGTTCTGGTCGGCCTGGATGGTGCCGAGCACGTCCCGCATCCGGGGTGAGCGGCTCGCCCCGAGGCTCGCGACGAACGCGGACTGGTCGTCGAGCGCGGCGTTCCCCTCCAGGCCGTCCGCGGTGAACACCTCGTCCCAGTAGTCCGTGATCCGGCCGCGCGTCCAGCGGTAGCGGCGTCGGCTCACCAGTCCCATCGGGTCGGCGTGCGTGGCGGCGAAGAACGGCTCGGCGGCGGGAGCGCGCCAGTCGACGAGCAGGCGGCGGCCGACGGCGCCGTCGTCCGTGAGGCCGAGCCGCCCGATGTACACGGTCTCACCCTCGGTCGTGACGATGCGGCCCAGGCACAGGTCCACGCCGTACCGCCGCAGGGTGCGCAGGCGGGCGGTCAGCCGGTGGACCTCCTGGTCACGGTCGAGCGCCTGCTGGCCGCGCCCGGCGGGTGTCTTGCGCGCGGCGTCGAGGCGGGCGGTCAGCTCCTCGATCGAGCGCTCGATGCTCTCCGCGACGGCGGCGAGGTACCGCTCGTCCTTGGCGATCAGTGCCGGGTCGTCCTTCGCCGCGAGGCGTTCGGGCAGGTCGAACACACGGGTGGTCAGGGGGTTCATGTGCGCGCTCCGGTCGCTCGTGCCCCGGTCGGGGCATGGGTGCGGGATTCCCGCCAGGTCCGTGGCGGGCGGGACCGTGGCTCGGGTGCACCACTGTGCGGCAGGAGGGGGGCCTTGCCGCAAGACCCCCTGTGCGCTATACGTTGAAAAGGGAACGGAGGGCAAGCCTCTCCGTTCCCGTTGTGCTCGTGTGGTCGGGGGCTCTCCGTACTCCTCTCCGCAGGGGGTCGCACACGTAGGCACACGGGGCTATGCCTGGCGCCTGCAATGGGAGTCGTCGGCGTGTCGCACACGTGAGTGAGCCGCGCGTTCTAGGTTCGAAGCGTGGCAGGCCGCGAGGACGCGTTGGTGTACTCGGCCTGGCGGACTCCCTGGCCTGGTGGTGGGACTGGTGCACGCTCAAGAGCGTCGACCCGACCTCGTGCGACGCCCGCCAGCTCGCATTGTTCGTCACGGACTTGCAGTCGGTGCCCAAGGAGCTGGGCCTGGCGAGCGTGGTGCGCGCGTTGCCGGGTGATCCACGGCGCCGCGCCGCCTCGACGATCGCATTGCGGTGCGTGCACATCAAGCAGTAGCGCGTGGGCACTGGCCAACGGGCGTGCGAAGCTAGCGGCCTCACCGAGATCGACACGACGGCGATGCCGCGCCTGGCTGGCCCGATGCTGCGGCGGTGGGTGAACCGGTTGGAGCTAGCGGGCGCCGATCCGGTCGCGGAGTGGTGGCGGGACGAGGTCAGGTCGCCGTCGTCAAGCCGGGCTCGTTGACCAACAGCGCGATGCGTCTGGGTGACATCACCCCGCCGTGGTTGCGGGACCTGGCCACAGAGGTACTCCGGGGCCGGGTCGGCAGCTCGACCGAGCAGGCGGGCCGGTACCCATGCGTGGGGATCCCCGGCGTGGACCTCGGCGAGCGGCGGATCAACGTCGACCAGCTCCAGATGCGCCTGTCTCGCCACACCTACCTGCAGCAGACCCGACTGTGCCCACTACGTGGCCGACCCAGCAACATGCCGGAGGTGGGTGTGTCAGAGGTTCTCGGCGATGTGCTTGATGGCGGACAGGCGCTGGTCCCATGCGGTGCCGATAGCGTCGAGGTGGCGGGCCATGGCGCTGAGCTCGGCCCCGATGACGTGGTACCGCACCTCGCGGCCGACGTGCACGGTCTCCACGAGGCCGACGTCGTGCAGGACAGCGAGGTGTTTCGCGATGGCCTGCCGTGTGACGGGTAGGTGCCGGGCCAGGGCGGACGCTGAGGCGTCGCCCTGGCCGAGGGCGGTCAGGATGCTCCACCGGGTCTCGTCGGCCAGGGCGCTGCACATGGCGATCAGGGTTCCGTCCGGCGGCGTTGCGCCGCTCATCCGTGGTCCTCGAGCAGGGCGACGAGCTTGTCGAGTTCCCCGTCCCACCCGCCCCGGTGGTCGGTCATGAGTTGTTCCGGGTTGCTGGTGTGCTCAAAGCCGGTCTCGACGACCGTGAGCCGGGTGCCGCCGGAGATCGCTTCGAGTGTGAAGGTGAAGACCGTCGCGCGCTCGTCGTCGACGGTGTCCGACAGCGGGCCTTCCTCGTTGCACCAGCGGTAGGAGACCTCCCGCGGAGGTTCGAAGGTCTCGACCCTGATCGGCACCCGACGCTCGCCCAGCCAGCCGATCGTGCCGACGGCACCGGTGCCGGAACCGGTGAGGGTGACCTGGCCGAACCACTGCGAGATCAGCTCGGGTTCGGTGACGGTGCGCCAGACCTTCTCCAGGGACGCGTAGATGAGGATCGTGCGTCGCACGGTGAAGGTGTCGATGTCGATCACTGCCTGGGGGTTGCGCGTGTTCTCCATGATTGTCTCCGTCTCTTGTGTGTCGCTGGTCAGGGGGCGGTGGCAGGTTCGGGTCGAGGTTCCTGGGGTTCGGCCGCATGCGATGAGTGCACGGGGCGCAGTGAGCGGCTGGCGATCGCGGCGGCGATGGACGCGGTGGCGAGCGTCGCGGCGACGACGATCGCCGCGGGGACGTCACCGATGTCGACCGCTTGCCCTCCCGCGAAGGCTCCGATGGCGTCGCCGAGGTTCCCGGCCGACGCAGGCAGCGACGCGGCAAGAATGGCGCCGGGGCCGGCGAGGTGTTCGACGCGGTGCTGCCAGGGGCTCGTGATGCCCGCGCCGCACATGCCGAGACCGAGCAGGGCAACCACCGCGACCACAGGGTTCGCTCCCCACAGGACGAGCAGGGTCAGCGAGGCGGCGACGGCCAGGGTGCCGAGGGCCAGGGCGCGTGGGGCTCCGGTGTCGGCGAACCTGCCGCCTGCGAACGAGCCGATCGCCGCGGCGATGCCGAAGCCCATCAGGCATACCCCGACCCATGGTCCGGAGATCCCGGCCACGGTGCCCAGGAACGGGACGAGATAGGTCTGCGCGGCCGAAGTGCCGGCGAACAGCAGGACGCCCACGGCGAGCACCGCGAGCACGCGTGGGTGGAGTGCGAACCGCAGCTGACCCAGCATCCGGACCTCGGCCTCGGCCGGTACGCGGGGCACCGCGAGCAGGGCGACCAGGAGAGCGGTGGTGGCTGCCAGGACGAGGGCGAGGAACGACACCCGCCACCCCACCGCTTCGCCCAGCAGGCGGCCCAGTGGCATCCCTACCGCTCCGGAGACGGCGAACCCGGAGATCACGACCGCCATTGCCCGGCCGACCCGTTCCCGCGGGACGATCGAGGTCGCCGTGGTGATCGCCGCTGCGATGAACAGTCCCTCCACGGCGCCGATCACGACGCGGGCCGCGATGAAGGTCTCCAGACCGGCGCCGAGGGCGGGTAGCAGGTTCAACCCGGTGAACACGGCCAGAGCGGCCAGCAGCACCGGCCGCCGGTCGAGCCGGGCGGTCACGAACGTCAGCAGCGGCCCGCCGAGTGCGATCCCGATCGCATTCGCCGAGACCAGCGCGCCCACCGCTGACAACGGGACGGCCAGGTCTGCGGACATCAGGTCGAGCATGCCCGCCACCAGCATCTCGGCACACCCCATCACGAACGTCCCCGTGAACAGGACGCCCAGGACGATGGCCGCTGGTGAACGACCTCCTGCGGAACTCCGTCGGTCAGACATCGGGACCTCCTAGATATGCAACCCGTTAGTTGCATTCAACCATCACACAGTCGTCGACTAATTGCAACCCCTGGGTTGCATGTGGCGGAGAAGGCTGCTCGGAAGTCAGCGAGCAAGGGCGCGGCGATGCGTTCGGTGTAGTCGGTGTAGTCGGTGCCGTTCAGCGTGCACGCGACCGGAGCAGCCCCGGTGGTCGCCGATTGCGTCACGAGGCGTAGCTGGCGGCGGGGTCCATTCAGGAGCGCGCACGACGCGTCACAGGGCTCTTCGCGGTCGGGCAGAGTGTCCAAGTGCGCGACGGCGGTGGTCAGGGTGTCGCGCAGGGCGCGTAGGGGGGTGAGTCGTTCGGCGGTCTCCTGGATACGTTCGGCGAGCATCGGCCGGTAGGTGGCCCGCACCGTGTGGCAGGGTTCGGATTCCCACACGTGACCAGGTCACGCACCGCGGTAGGGGCAGGTCCAGGTGCTTGGCCTGGGCGACGAACGCGAGCCGGTCCAGCGTACGGGCGGTACCCTTCGTCTGCGCGGGTGGCGGGCAGCAGGCCCTCGGCCTCGTGGTAGCGCAGGGTCGAGGCCGGTACCCGGGGCGAGCACCAGCTGTACGAGCTGCACGATCAGGAACAGGCCGAGCGCCGGAGGAACCCCGATGTTCCACTCCACCGGTGCGCAGCACTCAGCGCTGCCGCGTGCCTCTGATCCGGCCCGTAGTACCCGGTCCGGGGGCCTGCGTGGGTCCAGGGGCTCTGGGGCAGCAGGCGCAGGCCATCGCGCGAGCGGACTCAAGACCCAGATTCAGTGCAGAAGGTCGAAAACCCCCGACCACACATCCTCCGAACCCCGCCCCGCGTCAGGTCCCTGGCGCCGTCGGGACCAGCACCGTCGTCAGGTCTCCCGAGCCCAGGTGGACGAGCGCCTTGCCCGGCGCCACCTGGCTCGACACCGCCGAGCGGGGCAGGCTCGCGCCCACCAGGTCGCCGTCGAACCGGTCCTGCGGGCTGAGCAGCGCGCCGCGCCGGTTCTTCTTCGCGTCGACCTGCCACCCGGAGAACCCGCTCGCCACCTCGGACGCCTCCCCGCCGAGCACGAGCGCGCGCCGGTGGTCGCCCGCCGTGCGGAACCACGAGCGCAGCCAGCCCTTGGCCGGGCAGTCCGCCACCAGTTCCGCGTCGTCCACCAGGAGGACCACGGGGGCGCCGTCCGGCTCCAGGTGGGGCGCGAGCGCCTCCTCGGTCAGCGCCTCGGGGTCCGTGAGCACGGTCCGCACCCCGTCGCGCCCGGCGAGGTCGCGCAGCGGGCTCGGCCGTGGCGCCGCGACCACCAGCTCGGTCCCGCCGCGCAGCAGCGACTCCGCCATGACGGCGAGCATCGTGGAGCGGCCGGACCGCGCCGGGCCGCCCACGATGAACGACGGCGCGTCGCCGGCCAGGTCCATCCCGAACGCGGTCAGGTCGTCGCCGCCCACCCCGAGCAGCGCCCACATCGGCGAGGCCGCCTCCGGCCCGGCGTACCGGTAGGCGGCGTCGACCGTGATGGTCGACGGCAGGTCGTCCACCCGGAACGGCCCCGTACCGGGAGCCACGACCTCGCGTTCCCGGACGCGCGCGGCCGCCGCGCGCGCCGCCGCGCTCTGCGCCCGCCCCGAGGGGTCGTCGCCCAGGATCGCGATCTGCGTCTCCGTCCCGCTGCCGCCGCGGTAGGCGCGGCCCGGCGGCACCTCCTCCGGCAGCTTCTTGTGGTTGATCCCGGCCATGCCGTAGTCCATCCGGTCGGTGAGCCGCAGCACGACGACGTCGTCGGTGAGCGTGCTCATCCGGCCGGTGAGCAGCGCGCGGTCGCCGGAGATGATCAGGTGGATGCCGGCGCTGGCGCCGTCGCGCATCAGCTCGGTGACGATGTCGAGGAGCGCCCCGCCGTCGGCGTCGCCGTACGTGGTCAGGAAGCTGTCCCACCGGTCGATCAGCACGAGCGCGCGCGGCAGGCGGTCGGCCGGGTCCGCCGTCTCCCGCTGCTCGGTGACGTTGGCGAAGTTGCCGGCGGCGAGCACCTGCTGACGCCGGCCCAGCTCTGCCCGCAGGCGCGTGAGGAGCCGGCTGGCCCGGTCCGCCTGCCCGCGTTGCACGACGGCGCCCGTGTGCGGCAGCTCGTCCAGCACGGCGAGCGCGCCGTTGCCGCAGTCGAGCGCGTAGAGGTGCAGATCGCGCACGGACATGGCCGTCGCGGCCGCGAACGCCGTCGTGCGCAGGGCGGTGGACCGGCCGGTTCCGGCGGCACCGACGACGTACCGGTGCCCGAACTCGTCGAGGTCGATCTCGGCGGGTCCCTGCCGCTGCCGGCCGGGCTCGTCCTCGAGGGCCCACGCGAACGCCGACGGGTTCGCCGGCTGGGCGATCCCCGCGAGCGGGAGCAGTCCGGGCAGCGGCGGGAGCCAGGGTTTGCGGGGTTCGGCCCAGCCGCCGTCGCGCGCGGCGGCGCGGAGGGTGTCGACGAGCGCGGCCAGGTCGGTCTCGACCTCCTGCCGCCGTTCGGTCCTGCGGGGTCTCGGGGCCGGGTTGCCGAGCTCGGCCACGGCGACCCGGCCGGCGAACGGGGGCGGCACCGCGACGACGTCGGCCCGCGTGAGCCGGCGCCCGCCGACCCGGGCGGACTGGAACGGCACGACCGACGACGCGCCGAGTCGCGCATAGGCGCGTCCGGGCTGGGACTTGGTGATCTCCGAGGCGTCCGGGGCGTCGATGACGTCCTGGGACTCGCTCTTGTCGGTCATGCGCAGCGCGACGCGCAGGTTGGTGTTGGCGCGGATCTCCGGCGAGACGACGCCGGACGGCCGCTGGGTGGCCAGGATGAGATGGATGCCGAGGGAGCGGCCGCGCTGGGCGATGTTGACGAGCCCGGTGACGAAGTCGGGCAGCTCGCGGGCCATGGAGGCGAACTCGTCGATGACGATGAGCAGGCGCGGCAGGGTGGGGCCGGCATGACCGCGGTTCTGGGCGTCGAGGTAGTCCTCGAGGTCCTTGGCGCCGATCGCGGCGAGCACGTGCTCGCGGTGGGTGAGCTCGGCGCGCAGCGAGTCCAGCGCCCGTTCGACGAGGTGGGAGTCGAGGTCGGTGACCATGCCGACGGTGTGCGGCAGGAGCTCGCACCGGCTGAACGCGGCGCCGCCCTTGTAGTCCACCAGCACGAAGTTCATGGTGTCGGGCGTGTTGACGACGGCGAGCGAGGCGACGAGGGTCTGCAGGAACTCGGACTTGCCGGATCCGGTGGTGCCGCCGACGAGCCCGTGCGGACCGTCCTTGATGAGGTCGAGACCGAACGGCCCGTCGAGGGAGACGCCGACGGTGGCCAGCGTGCTGCCCGCGTTTCCGATGCCGCGCCAGCGGGCGGCGAACAGCTCGGCGTCGGCGTCCTCGATCCCGAGGACCTCGACGAGGCGGGCGGAGTCGGGGATCATCCCGGCGCCCTCGGTGGCCGTGACGTCGTGCACCGCGGCGACGGCACGCGCGACCGGCTCGTACCAGTCGTCCGCGACCTCGTCGGTGGTCACGGCCCGCAGGTCGTCCGCGTCCTGGCGGCGCAGCGTCATGGCGCCGTCGGGCCGCACCTGCGCGACGACGGTGCACTCCTCGGGCAGGAGCTGCTCGTCGCCGTCGAGGCAGACGACGCTGACGCCGACGGCGGGCCCGTCCCGCAGGATGGCGACGACGCCGGGCAGGGCACGCAGCCGGCGGGCGCCGTCGAGCACGACGACGACCTGCGGGCCGAACCCCGCCTTGGCCCCGCCGACCTCCTGCGTGGCCGCGCGCCGCTGCGTGATGATCGCGTTCACCTCGGCGACGCGGGCAGCGAGCGTGTCGGTGCTGGTGCCGAACAGGGCGACGGCGTCCTGCCCGAGGCCGGGACGCACGTGCGGCAGCCAGGCGGCCCAGGTCCACTGCGCCACGTGCTCGGGGCTGGTCAGGACGTACACCTGGACGTCGCGGGGGCTCTGCAGGACGCCGAGCTGGCCGACGATCCAGCGGGCGCGGCGGCGCGGCCAGTCGCCCGGCCCGGCGATGCCGACGACGCCGGCCTCGCGCAGCGACACCGTGACGGGGACCGCGTTGACGGTGGCCTTGGTGCGCCGCCGGTGCTCGGGCTCCTCCGCGTCCTCGACCTCGACGCGGCTGGTCGCGTCGGCCAGGCCGAAGCGGACGGCAAGGTGGTCGGCGTCGGTGTCGCGGCGTTCCCAGAGGCGGCGGGTCGGGGTCGTCGCGATGATCCGCAGTTCGCCGGCACCGGGGCTCGACATGCGGCGGCGGTGCTGCTCGAGCCGCACGGCGTCGAGCACCTCGGCCTCCAGGGTGGCGCGCTCCTCGGCGTGCTGCCGCAGGCGTTCCTTGTGCGTCGTCTTCCCGTTGCGCTTGTTCATCCACCAGTTGCCGAGCCCCATCAACGGCGAGGCCAGCGCGAACATCAGGAAGTACGGCGACTGGAACACCATGGCCATCACGACGCCCAGCACGGCCGGCATCGCCATGGCGAGCCACGGCAGCGGGTTGCGCGCGGGCGGCGGCGGTTCGGCCGGGAGACGGAAGTGGGTGGCGGGGTCCGGCGGCAGGAGCCGCGGCGGCCGGTTGTAGTCGAGCGTGCCGGGCTCCTTGCCCGGCCGCAGGTCGGCGTCGGCACGCGTGGCGGACTGCACGGTGAGCACGCTCGGGCCGAGCCGCAGCTGGGTGCCGGCCGGCCATTCGACATCGTCCTCGCCGAGCGGCTCGGCGAGGCGGTCGTGGTGCACGGCCTGCCCGGCCGATCGCGGTTCCGGGATCCGGCGCACCGTCACGCGTCCGTCCAGCGCGACGACGACGGCCACGGCGGGCAGTCCGCCCTCGCGCCGCTCGTCGACGCGCACCCGGCCGTCCGGGCCGATCTGCAGGACGGACTCCCCCACGCCCAGCCGCACGACGGCGCCGGCCCCGAGGCCGCCCGTGACGCAGAGGTCCACCGGCCCGCCGCCCCCGGCGCCCTGGTCCGCCGGCGGGGTGAACGTGATCCGCGCGCCGTCCCGCAGGCCGGAGTCGGCCGCGAGGACGGGCTCGCCGCCGGCCGCGGTCGCGGGGACGGCGACGTCGTCCACGAACAGGGCGGCCCCACGGGGCGCCCCCACCTCCGCCGCGATCCGCTCCGCGAGGTCCGCCACCGGCGTCGCCTCGTCGACCTCGAGCCACAGCAGCGCCTCGCGCACCCCGTGGTGCGCGGTGATCAGCACCCGCATGTCAGTCGCTCCCGCGGCGCACCGCCGCCTGCTCGTCGTACCGCACGTGCGGCAGGAAGCCGCTGCGCAGCCACCCGTCGTCGCGCGCCGTGAACCGCCACTTCGCCGCCGACCACGAGCCGAGCACGATCACGACCCACCCGAACGCGGGATCGGCGAACCGCTCGGCCAGGAAGTCCTTGTCCGCCGACGACGGCGGCTGCGACAGCACCAGCACCCCGCCGTCCCCGACCTCCATCTCCTGCTTGACCTGGTCGAACCCGCTGACGTGCTCCACCTGGTCCGGGCGCGGCAGGCCGTCGCCGACCATGACCACCCGCGGCTCGCCGGACCACGGGTTCCCGGTGAACTCCCCGAGCCAGCGGCGCAGCACCTCGTGCCGCGCCCGGACCGAGCCGTCCAGGCTGACGACCCCGCGCGCGAGGGAGAAGTCGACCAGCACGCGCCCGGTCTCGCTCATCCCCAGGTTGACGAGCCGGGCGAACTGCGCCGTCGACCCGTCGGACACCGGCGCCGCCTGCAGCTTCGACAGCGGCGCCATCCAGCTCTGCCCGTCCTCGCTCACCGCCCAGGGCTCGGGACCGACCGAGGCGGGGTTCGTGAGCCGCAGGCGCAGCGTGCTGCCCTCGATGAACACCCCGGTCACGCCGGGCACGTCCAGCCCGTCGCGCTCGCACGCGGCGATGAGCGCACGCAGCGCGTGGTCCACGGTCCAGGCCGCGGAGGTGTCGGTGCGCAGCACGCTGTCGTCGAACGGGGTCCGGTCCCTGCGGCGCTCCCGCAGCGTCCGGCCGAGGCGCACCGCGGCCAGGACCAGTCCCGCCAGGACGAGGAGGCCGCCGACCGCCAGGAGGACCGGCCCGAGGACCGCGCCGACGGCGCTGGTGAGCTCGCTGCTCTCCGCCTCGGCCGACTCCGGCGCCGCCAGGCTCGGGCTGGGCGAGGGCGACGGCGACGGGGAGGGCTCGTAGCCGGGCAGCAGGCCGAACCTCACGCCCTTGCCCACCGCGTCCTCGGGCAGCCGCAGCACCCATCCGGGACGCAGCTTGTGCGGGTCGGCCAGGAATCGCCCGTCCGGCTGGCGATGGCCCTCGGTGAGGTCGACGATCTCGGGCCACCGCTCGGCGTCGCCGAGGAACCGGTCGGCGATCCCCTCGATCTTCTCGGGGTTCCCGTCCTGCTTCTTCTTGACGACGTAGTAGACGACGGAGCCCGGCGGTCCCTCCCGCTCCGGGACCGGGCGCTCGGTCGGCGAGGGCGACGGCGGTGCGGGGGCCTCGGTCGCCGGCGGCGGCGCGGGGCTCTCCTGCTCGGGCGCGGGCTCCTGCTCCGGCTCCTCCTGCTCGGGCTTCTCGGTGGGTTCCGTCTTCTTCGGCTTCTCGGGCACCGGCGTGCCGAAGACCTGGAACTCCCAGAGGGAGTGGCCCGCGATGCCGTTGCGGGTGATGCCGAACATCCGCACGTACCGGCCCCGGCCGGACACGTCCAGCACGTCGGTGCCGCCGTCGGCCGGGTCGACCGTCGCGAGGGTCGTCCAGGTGGCGGCGTCGTCCGACACGTCGATCGTGTAGGCCGTGGAGTGGGCGGCCTCCCAGTCGATCCGGATGCGCCGGACGTCGGCCTTCACCTGCAGGTCCACCCAGATCCACGACGGGTCCTCGTGATGGCTCGCCCAGCGCGTGGCGAGGCTGCCGTCCACGGCGTGCTTCGCCACCAGCTCCGGGTCGTTGTTCTCCACGGCGGACACCCGCACGGGCTTGCCCTGGCTCAGCAGTTCCGGCTCGGCGGCGGCGGGTGGGGCCGGGACCAGCCACGTCGCCAGGAGCGCGGCGGCCAGCAGCGCGGCGGCCCGCGCCGGGGCCCTCCTGGCCGTACCGGTCCAGCCGGTCTCGTTCCCGCGCCGCCGCGAGGTCGCGCGCTGCCTCGTCGTTCCGTGATGCCTCGTCGTTCCGTGGCGCCTCATCGCTGGTCCACCCGCCGTACCGCCGTCTGCTCGTCGAAGCGCACGTCCGGGAGGAAGTCGCTGCGCAGCCACCCGTCGTCGCGCGCCGTGAACCGCCATCGTGCGACCGGCACCTGTCCGAGGACGATCACCACCCAGCTGAAGCGCGGGTCGGCGAACCGGGAGTTCAGGAGTTCCTGCTGCGCGGCGACGGGCGCCTGGGACAGGACGAGCACGCCACCCTCCCCGAGCACCAGCTCGGGGACGACCTGTTCGAGGCCGGCGACGTGCTCGGCGGTCTCCTGCTGCGGCAGGCCGTTGCCGACCATCACGACGCGCGGGCTGCCGGACCAGGGGTTGCTCGTCAGCTCCCCGAGCCAGCGCCGCAGCGCCTCGTGCCGCGCCCGCGTCGAGCCGTCCAGGCTGATGATGCCGCGCGCCCGCGCGAAGTCGATCATCACACGGCCGCTCTCCCCGACGCCCAGCGTCACCAGGCGCGAGAACCCGCCCAGTTGCCCGTCCGACGCCGGCTCGGCCTGCAGCCGGGCGATCTGCGCCGTCCAGGTCGTGCCGCCGTCCCCCGCGATCCAGGGCGCCGGCGCGGAGTCGTGCGGGTTCTGCAGCCGCAGCCGCATCGCCGGGCCCTCGATGAACACGGCCGTGAGCACGGGCACCTCGATCCCGCCGCGCTCGCACGCGGCCACCAGGACGCGCAGCGCGCGGTCCGTCATCCAGGCCGACGACGTGTCGGTGCGCAGCAGGCTGTCGTCGAACGGCTCGGCGGTGCGGCCGGCTCGCCGACGCCGCAGGAGCAGGACGACGCCGGCCGCCAGGCCGCCGGTCACGAGCAGCGCGCCGAGGGTGATCAGGGCGGGGACGAGCCAGCCGGCGGGGCCCGCGCCGTCGTCGCCGGCGTCCGGGGCGGCGGCATCGGTCGCTCCGGGGGCGGTCGCGCCCTGCTCGCCCGTTCCCGGCGCGCCCCCGGGCTCGGCGGCGGGCGGGGTCACCTCGAGGAGGGGGCCGGTGCGGATGCCGTCGCCCTCGGCGTCGTCGGGCATCAGCAGGATCCAGCCGGGCAGGAGCACCTCGGGCGTGGTGACCGTGGTGCCGTCGGGCTGGACGCGGCCCTCGTTGAGCTCGAAGATCTCGGTGTACCGTTCGCCGTCGCCGAGGTAGCGCTGGGCGATCTCGAACAGGAACTCGGGCTCGGCGTCGCCCTTGTCCTGGACGACGTAGTACTTGACGTCCTCGCCGTCGGCGGCCGCGGCCGCTGCCGTGGGGGCGGACAGGACGGCCGCGATCACCGCGAGAGCCAGGGTGATCAGGTGGCGGATTCGGGACACTGGTGCTCCGGGCTGTCGATTCGTCTACCGGCCGGCGGGGCCGGTCCCGTCGAGGGGCGTGAGGGGATGCGCGCCGGGGCCGGCCCAGCGGAAGGTGGACATCAGGGCGTCGAAGAAGATGACGAGCGCCTCGGACACCAGCTCGCCCTCCTCGGTGTTCCAGACCGTGCTGAAGGACATCACGAGCCAGTCGCCCTCGGCGTCGTCGCGGGAGATCACGTAGACGACCTGCTTGGTGGACACCACGGGGAAGTCGCCCTCGTGCCGCACGTCGTGGGAGGTCGTCGTGACGCGGGCGCCGGGGCGGCCGTCGACCTCGACGAGCTCGCTCTCGTCGTAGTCCTCCCGGAGGATGCTGGCCGCCACCTCGACCGGGTTGCTGCCGGCGTCGGCGACGAGCTCGGCCTCGGTGATGGAGCAGGGCGTCATGATGCCGTTCAGGGGCTCGGTCGGGAGGTACACGGCTCCGGCCCCGGCCTCGGTGGCCTCGGTGAAGGTCTCGCGCAGGGCGTCGCGCATCAGGTGGCGGTGCGGCTCGGCGGAGTCGCGCGGGAGGTCGTCGGGCAGGGCCTGGCGGACCACCTCCTCGATCGCCTCGTCGAGCTCGCGGGCCTGGTCCGGGCCGGTGGGGAACCGGACCCATCCCGGCGGGAAGAACATTCCCCAGACGTCTGTCGGCTTGGCTCCGGCCAGGGCGGGGTTCTCGGTCATGGTCCACTCCGGACGATCTTCACGGCGGGCAGCAGCTCGTCGAGCAGCTCGGTCATCAGGCCGGCGACGAACAGGTCCTGGGAACGCCAGACGAGCACGGTGTCGGCCAGGACGTCGTCGTGCTCGGCGCGGCGGCCGAGGGCCACGCTCACCCAGGCCGTGCCGCTCTGCCCGCCGAGGTCGAGCCGGGTGACCCGGACGCCGTCGCCGTCGGGCAGGTCGAGATGGTCGATCTCCGGGGGTGCGAGGGGCGCGCCCCCGGTGGCGCCCAGGGCGGCCATGAGCCCGTCGCCGTCGTCGTCGAGGCTGCTGAGGCCGACGGCGACGAGGACGGGGATGGGCGTGCACCCCAGGACCCCCACGGCGGCGACGACCCGGTCGCCGGCCGGGGCGACGCTGTCGGCGAACTCCCGCAGGTTCCGGACCGAGTCGGCGGCCGTCCGTTCGAGCTCCGCCCGGAAGTCGTCCGGGAGGTCGAGGTTCCGGTACTCGTCGTCGACCACCTCCTGGGGGGTGATCGAGTCCGCGACGAGGGTCAGCGCCTCCCGCTCCCAGCGGTCGACGACCTCCGGGGGATCCTCGCCGGTCGCGGGCACCGCGAGCCACCCCGCGGGGGGTTCGACGTTCCAGGTCCAGTCGGTGACGCGGGCGTGCGTCCGTTCCGCCGCGCCCATCAGCGGTCGTCCATGACGTTGTTCTCGCTGTAGAGGCCGCTGTAGTCGGCGTCCTTCCACCAGTCGAACGTGCTGCGCAGGTCGTTCGGGCTGAAGTTCGTCGGTGTCACCGCCATCCCCCAGAGCGACGTGATCCAGCCGAAGCTGAAGGCCCACGGCCCGAGCTTCGCGTAGAGGGGGATCTTGGCGGGGGCTCCGCCGAGAAGGTTGACGATGTTCAGGTCGATCTTCTTCAGGTCGGTGATGTCGTTGACGCTCAGGACGCGGTCGCCTCGCCAGCTGCCCCGGACGAAGACGTCCCCGAAGCGCGACTTCTCGACGCTCCAGAAGTTCTTCGTGTAGAACTTCCAGAACGGCGGCTTGACCGTGGTGTTCCCGATGAAGTCGTCCCACCGGTTGAGGTTCTGGGTGATCGTGTGGAACTGCCGGTCGAGCGATCCCAGCAGGGACCGCTCCGCGGGAGAGAGCGGATTGAGGCGCCAGGCGGGCATCGGCCTGCTGAAGTTGATCGGGGGGACCGGCCTGCTGAAGTTGGGAGGCAGGCGGGCGCGCAGGGTCTCCCGGAGCCGGGAGACGGCGGCGAGCCGGTCGACGGCCGCGTCCCGCCAGCCGCCGCCACGGGTGGCGACCTTGATGCTCTGCAGGCCCTTGAGCGCGCGGGTGGCGACGACGCCGACACCGATGAACGCGATCCCCACGACGCCGATGATGACGCTCAGCCAGCTGCCCTCGCCCCAGGCGGCCAGAATGGTGCTCGCGATCGTCGACAGCACCGTGACCACCACTCCGAGCAGCGTCACGATGCCCAGGCCGGGGATGAGGATCGCGAGCACCGCCAGCGCCATCCCGATGTAGCCGAGGATCTCGACGATCTTCTTGAGGACCTTGGCGATCCTGTGCCGGAGCGCCTCCTGCCAGGAGTGGTGCAGCCCGTCGTCGCCCCAGTTCTCCCTGATCTTGGCGGCCGCTCTCTCGGCGGCCCCCCGGAGGGCCTCCAGCGCTCGGTCCGACTTGTCCTTCGCGTCGGCGATCTTCGTCTCGGCCTTCCCGATCGCCGCCGTGCGGTCCGACGACGCCTGGCGGTCCTCGTCGGTGAGCGGATCGTCCTCGGGCCGGTCCTCGTTCACGGGATCGGGCATCCCCTCGGCGTGTCCGAGCTCCCGGTTGGCGGCCTCCGCCTCCTCGAGCGCCTGCCCCGTCAGGGTGCGCGCGGTCCTGAGCTCCGGCTGGTAGCCGACCAGTGCGTCCTTCACGTCGGTGTACCGGTCGGCCACCTTGGACAGCGCCTCGTTGCTCTCCCGCGCGCGTTTGCGCATCGCGTCGGCCGCCTGTCCCTTGAGGAGCCGGACGTCGCCGTCACCGATCCGTTTCAGCAAAGCGGCCTGGTCGGTCATCGCCTGGGCGATGTCCCTGTAGTGGCTGATGATTCCGTCGAGTCCCTCGGCCGTGGCCGGGACGGGATCGGAGTCATGACCGAGCAGGTTCCATTCGCCGTCACGAGCGCCGCTCATCCAGTTCTCCTATGCGGGCTGTTCGTCGAACGAGGAGGCCAGCGCGTCCTCGGTCTCGTTCCAGGCCTCCTTCGCCTGGTCCATCTTCTTGGTCAGGTCGTCGAGCTGGACCTGGAGCTTCTCGCGCTTGACCCACCAGTTGTCGATGAAGTCGTCCATCGCGTTGCGCACGAGCTCGTGGCCCCAGATGTCGCCGCCCTCCCACATCGCCGACATGTTCTTGAACTCGTCGTTGATGTTCTTGAGATCCGTGGCGGCGTCCTCCAGGACCTCCTTGGTGACGATGACATCGGCCATGGCGTCACTTGTTCAGCGCGTTGGCGAGCTCTTCGTCCGTCTTCCGCAGTGCGTCCGCGGCCTGCTTCAGGTACTCGCCGATCCCGTCGAGCCCCTCCATGACCTGCTTGCCGCCCTTGTCGAGCTCCTGGTACGACTCGTCGAACCGCTTGGACGACTTGTCGGTCACGTACCCGTCCTGGACCAGGTTCTGAACCATGTTGCGCAGCTGGTCGAGCTTCGCCTGCATGTCGGACGCCTCCTGCTTCATGCGCTGGGCGGCGTCCTCCATCTCCTGGAAGGTCACCTTGATGTTCGACATGGCAGTGGTCCTTTCGCTGGGAATCCGGTGGAACGGGCCCATCGTCCGGAACCAGTCGAAACGGACACGCAACGGCGCGGGAACGGAAGCTGAACGTTGGCGCACGTCGGGACGACGAATCCGCAGGTCACAGCGGCCTTTCAGCGGGCGGGCGGGACCAGCGGCGCGAGCGGCCGTGTCGCCCACCACGACATGAACGTTGTTAACAAAGGTGGGTAACGACGTTCATGTCGTGGTGGGCGACGCCGGGCGTCAGCAGGTGGGGCGGAAGGGGCGGTCGCGGAAGCGGCGATCGACGAAACTCACCACGCTCGGCGCCGCCGTCACCATGGTCGTGACGTGTTCCCCGAGGTGCCACCGCCAGCGCACGTCGGCTCCCGCGGCGCAGTACTCCTCGCGCAGCGCCACGGCCTGGCCCGGCGGCACGATCTCGTCGAACAGGCCGTGGTAGAGGAACAGCGGTGCGTCCGGCGGGTTCGCCCCGGCGCGGTTCTCGGTGAACCGTGCCTGCCAGGCCTCGGTGTAGCGGGGGTCCTGGTCGGCGTAGACGTCGATGTCCTGCAGGGCGTACGCGAGCGCCGTGTCGACGCACGCGTCCTGCTCCCGCTCGTACAGGCGCCGGCCCCGCTCGTTGAGGTAGCTCCGCAGGTCCAGCTCGGGGTAGGCGGCGTCGTACCCGAAGGCGGCCAGCAGCATGAACCCGAAGCCCACTCCGCCGTTCAGCCGCTCGGACACCGCGGTGAGGTCGGCGGGCACGCCGCCGGCCGCGACGCCGACGACGTCGAGCTCCGGCGCGTGCTCCCGCCACAGCTCGGCGGCCCAGACCGCCGCGCCGCCGCCCTGCGAGTAGCCGACGACGGCGACCTTGCCGCCGGGATCCAGCCCGGCCGCGGGCAGGTTGGTGGCGGCGCGCACCATGTCGAGCACCACGCGGCCCTGCGACCTGCCGACCATGTAGGTGTGCACGCCGGGGGTGCCGAGTCCCTCGTAGTCGGTGATCACCACGGCGTACCCCTGGAGCAGGAATGGCTCGACGAGCGGCCGCTCGTAGTCGAGCCAGCGCGACGGCGCGCAGTCGTCGCCGACGCCCCGCGTCCCCGGGGCCACCGTCACGATCGGGCGCGGGCCCTCGCCGCGCCATGCGCGGTGCGGCACCAGGACACGGCCGGTCACGGGGATGTCCTGGCCGGTGGCGTTGGTGGAGTGGTACATGACCATCCAGGTGCGGGCGCTCAGGCCGGTGGCCTGCTCGCGCGTCCTGATCACCTCGCCGTCCGCGCCGTCGCCGAGGTCCGCGGGCGGGTCGTAGAAGTCGTCGGGCGGGACGGGGAAGATCGTGCCGGACCGGAGGCGGCCGTCGTCGTCGGGCACGGCGGCGGACGTGCGTGGCGCGGGCGCGGGCGACGTGGGGACGCCGGCCTGCGCGACGGCCGGGACGAGCGGGATGGTCAGGGCGGCGACGGCGGTGAGCGCGAGCCCGCGGAGCCGGAGCGTGCGGACAGGGAGACGGGGACGGTTGCACATGGATGCCTCTCCTTCGAGGTCGTCCTCGGATGCTCGGCGCTGAACATCCGGCCCGGGCGGGGGCGCTATTTACTGTAACTACAATAAGTAGCGCCGCCAAGACTCGCCGCGGGACGGCGAGAAGGGGTACGGAGCCTAGCGGGAGAGCGGCTGAGGGCCCGCGACCGCGAGGACGCGTTCCGCCCGGTCCACGAGGGCCGCGGCACCCGCCGCGAGCGGGAGCAGCACCAGGTTGCCGAGCAGCATCGTGCGGAAGAACGGCAGGCCGGCCACGTACGAGGCCAGGAGCCCGTCCGGGCCGGGAGCGTAGAAGGTGCCCCGGGTCTGCAGCCACACGCCGAAGTTGGTCCACAGGAAGAACCAGACCGACCCGCCGATCCCGAGCCCGAACGCCGCACCGAGCCGGCGCCACCCGGTGGTGCGGCGCACGAGCAGCGCCCCGAGCCCGATCACGGCCCACGCCGTCCAGGTGAACAGCAGGATCGACGTGTTGCCGAGCAGCGCGTCGCTCACCGCGGCGGCCGCGAACGGCACGAGCACCGCCGCGCGATGCCGCAGGATCACGGCGGCGAAGAACGTCGCCGCCGTGATCAGCTCCAGGTTCGGCGGAGCGCCCAGGTCCGCGCGCACCAGGCGCCACACCACCGCGAGCGCCACGACCGCGACCGCGACCGCGGGCCGCCACCAGCGGCGCGTGAGGTCCGCGAGCGTCAGGTCGCGCGCGGGTGGCCGGTGGGACCGGTGGGAGTCGGACCGGGCGCCCCGCATCAGAACGTCTCCAGCTTCCAGGTGATCTCCTGGCCGTCCTCGGTCTCAAGCGCGCCGGCGCCCTCCGTGGCCTGCTCGCCGTCGACGTAGAGCGCCCAGAACTCCTTCTCGGCCTCGTCGGCCGTGTAGCCGCAGATGCCGGTCACGAAGGCGGTCTCACCCTCACCGGTGGTCTCGGCGGTCGGGTCGTTCTCCAGGAGCAGGTCGAGGGCGGTCTCGCCGTCCTCACCGGAATAGGTGAAGTCCTCCCGCTCGACGCAGGCCGGCGCGAGCCCACCGGGAGCGGACGACGCGGCGTCGACGGCCTCGTCGGTGTTCTCGCCGCCGGAGCCGCAGGCCGCGAGGACTGCGACGGCGGCCGCCGCGGCGAGCAGCTTCAGGGACGGGATCGTGGTGCGTTGCATGGTCACCGCCTCATCGTAGGAACGCGCGCCGGGAACGCGCATGCCCGTCTCGTGGAACGCGTGCCGGGCCGCGCGTCCGATCGGAGGCCGCCCGTTCCCGCCACGAAGCCGACGGACGCGGCGCGGCCTGCGTCACGGCGTGGCCTCCGTGGGGCGCGACCTCCGTGGGGTGGAGCGCCGGCTCCGCGGGAACGCGGCGCCGGGGTCACACGTCGATGCGCTCGCGGTCCAGCTCGTTCGCGCCGTCGACGATGAACTTCTTGCGCGGGGCGACGTCCGAGCCCATGAGGAGGTCGAACACGCGCTCGGCCGCCTCGGCGTGCTCGGCGGTGACACGACGCAGCGTGCGGTGGCGAGGGCTCATCGTGGTCTCCGCGAGCTGGTCGGCGTCCATCTCGCCGAGGCCCTTGTACCGCTGGATGTCGTCCTTGTACCGCCGGCCGGCCTTGTCGAGCCTGCGCAGCGTGGACTGCAGCTCGGCCTCGGAATAGGTGTAGATGTACTCCGTCTTGCGCCGCCCGCCAGCGGGGAGCTCGATCCGGTGGAGGGGCGGCACCGCCGCGAACACCCGGCCGGCCTCGATGAGGGGCCTCATGTAGCGGTAGAAGAGCGTCAGGAGCAGGGTGCGGATGTGCGCGCCGTCGACGTCGGCGTCGGTCATGAGGACGACCTTGCCGTAGCGGGCCGCCTCGAGGTCGAACGAGCGGCCGGAGCCGGCACCGAGCACCTGGATGATGGCGGCGCACTCGGCGTTGCGCAGCATGTCGCTGATCGACGCCTTCTGGACGTTGAGGATCTTGCCGCGGATCGGCAGCAGCGCCTGGAAGTCGCTCGAGCGGGCGAGCTTGGCGGTGCCGAGGGCCGAGTCGCCCTCCACGATGAACAGCTCGGACTTGCTGACGTCGTCGCTGCGGCAGTCGGCGAGCTTCGCGGGCAGGGAGGAGGTCTCCAGCGCGTTCTTGCGCCGGCTGATCTCCTTCTGCTTGCGCGCGGTGATGCGGGCGCGCATCTCGGCGACGACCTTCTCCAGGAGCAGTGCGGCCTGCGTCTTGTCGTCCCGCCTGGTGGAGGTCAGGTGCGCGTGGATCTCCTGCTCCACCACGCGCGAGACGATCTGCCGGACCGGTCCGGTGCCGAGCACCTCCTTGGTCTGCCCCTCGAACTGCGGTTCCGCGAGGCGGACGGTGACCACGGCGGTGAGGCCCGCCAGCACGTCGTCCTTCTCGATCCGCTCGGCGTTCTCCTTCGTCGAGACCTTCAGCTTGCGTGCGTTCGTCTCGACGGCCTTGCGGATCACCTTGAGCAGGCCCTGGTCGAACCCGGTCTGGTGGGTGCCGCCCTTGGGCGTGGCGATGATGTTGACGAAGGACCGCACCTCGGTCTCGTAGCCGGTGCCCCATCGCAGCGCGACGTCGACCTCGCAGTCCCGCTGGACGGCCTGCGGGGTCATGTGGCCCTTCTCGTCCAGGACCGGCACCGTCTCGGAGAACGTACCCGATCCCTGGAGGCGCCAGATCGCCGTCACGGGCGCGTCCGGGGCGAGATGCTCGACGAAGTCGATCACACCGCCGTCGTGCTTGAAGACCTCCTCGTGCGGGCCGGACTCCCCCGGCGTGCCCGGCAGGCCGCGCTCGTCCCGGATGCGGATCTCCAGGCCCGGCACCAGAAAGCTGGTCTGCCGGGCGCGGGTGACGAGCTCGTCGTAGCTGAAGACGGCCGTCTTGGGGAAGATCTGGCGGTCCGCCCAGTACCGCACGCGGGTGCCCGTCACGCCCCGCTTCACCTTGCCGACGACCGTGAGCTCGGAGTGATCGGTGAACGGCTCGAACGGCACGTCCGGCCCGGCGCCCGACGGCGGGTCCGCGAACACCCCGGGCTCGCCGCGGTGGAACGTCATCCGGTGCGTCTTGCCGGCGCGGTCCACCTCGACGTCCAGCCGCGCCGACAGCGCGTTGACCACCGACGCACCGACGCCGTGCAGGCCCCCCGACGCCGCGTACGAGCCGCCGCCGAACTTCCCGCCCGCGTGCAGCTTCGTGTAGACGACCTCGACGCCCGACAGGCCCGTCTTCGGCTCGACGTCGACCGGGATGCCCCGCCCGTCGTCCGCCACCGTCACCGACGAATCCGCGTGCAGCACGACGTCGATCCGCGTGGCGTGCCCGCCCAGGGCCTCGTCGACGGAGTTGTCGATGATCTCCCACAGGCAGTGCATGAGGCCACGCGAGTCGGTGGTGCCGATGTACATGCCGGGTCGCTTGCGCACCGCCTCCAGGCCCTCCAGGACGGAGAGGTGGCGGGCGGTGTAACTGGATTCCTTCTCAGGACGGGCGGTCGCGGTCACGGGGCACAGCGTAGACGAGGTATCCGACACCCCCGTGCTCGCCACGCAGGACAGACGCGGGTAGAGGCATAGCGGACGGCGGACGGACCGTGTGACGACGATTCATCCGTCAGCGCAATCGGCGCCTCGGGCTACGGAAACTGTGAGGGACACCGCTATGCTCACGGCGAAAGCGGGCCCCTGAGGGGATGGGACCCGACGGACCGATGGTTGGATAGGGGCGTGACGACCATGACCACCGAACAGCTCACCGCCGCCGACCGTTGCGACCGCTGCGGGGCCCAGGCCTACGTGCGAGTCGTCCTGCCCACGGGCGAACTGCTCTTCTGCGGCCACCACGCCCGTGCACACCAGCCCGCCTACGCGGGTGTGGCCACCCACGTCCAGGACGAGACGGACCGTCTGCTCGCCGAGCACGGCCAGAACTGATCACCAGGACCACCCCAAGACCACAAGAACGGCCGGCCCCCGAAAGGGAGCCGGCCGTTCTTCGTCTCTCACGGGTCGTGTCGCCGCGGGTGGACCGCGCCACCGCGGGCCGGTGATCGGTCGCGGACCGGTGATCGGTCGCGGACCGGTGATCGGTCGCGGGCCCGTGATCGGTCCGCCCTTGAATGATCGGCAGAACGAACTGCCGACCATTGACCGGACGACCGATCAGGCCGCCGGTCGGTCACGCGGTGACCGACCGGTCGGGGCCCGGCCGGGCCGGCGGATCAGTCGAGGTAGTCCCGCAGCACCTGGGAACGCGACGGGTGCCGGAGCTTCGACATCGTCTTGGACTCGATCTGGCGGATGCGCTCGCGCGTCACGCCGTAGACCTTGCCGATCTCGTCGAGCGTCTTGGGCTGACCGTCCTGCAGGCCGAACCGCATGGAGACGACGCCGGCCTCGCGCTCGCTGAGCGTGTCGAGCACCTGGTGCAGCTGCTCCTGCAGCAGCGTGAACGACACCGCGTCCGCCGGCACGACGGCCTCGGAGTCCTCGATGAGGTCACCGAACTCGCTGTCGCCGTCCTCGCCGAGCGGGGTCGCCAGGGAGATGGGCTCCCGGCCGTACTTCTGGACCTCGACCACCTTCTCCGGGGTCATGTCCAGTTCCTTGGCCAGTTCCTCCGGCGTGGGCTCGCGACCCAGGTCCTGGAGCATCTGACGCTGCACGCGGGCGAGCTTGTTGATGACCTCGACCATGTGCACCGGGATGCGGATGGTGCGGGCCTGGTCCGCCATGGCGCGGGTGATCGCCTGCCGGATCCACCAGGTGGCGTACGTCGAGAACTTGTAGCCCTTGGTGTAGTCGAACTTCTCGACCGCGCGGATCAGGCCGAGGTTGCCCTCCTGGATCAGGTCCAGGAACAGCATGCCGCGGCCCGTGTAGCGCTTGGCGAGCGAGACCACGAGACGCAGGTTCGCCTCGAGCAGGTGGTTCTTCGCGCGCTTGCCGTCGTGGGCGATCCACTTCAGATCGCGCTCCATCCGGCGCTGGTCCTTGTCGTTCCGGTCGAACTCCGTGCTGGCGAGGCGCTCTTCGGCGAACAGGCCGGCCTCGATCCGCTTCGCGAGCTCGACCTCCTGCTCCGCGTTCAGCAGCGCGACCTTACCGATCTGCTTCAGGTAGTCCTTGACCGGGTCCGCGGTGGCCCCGGCGGTGACGACCTGCTGCGCGGGCTGGTCCTCGTCGTCCGTGTCGGAGACGACGAAGCCGCCGCCCTCGTCGACGGTGTCGACCTTGCGCTTCCTGGTGGTCGGCGCAGGCTCCTCCTCCTCGAGCGGCGGGGTGGAGATGTCCGACAGGTCGTTCTCGACGAGCACCGGAGCGTCCTCCGCCCCCTTGCGGCGGCGCGGAGTCGTCTTGGCCGCGGCCGTCTTCGCGGCCGTGGTCTTCTTCGCGGCCGGCTTCTTGCGCGTCGCGGCCTTCTCGGCCTCCGCCTCGGCCTCGTCCGTGACGGACTCCGACACGGAGGGCTTCGTGGCCGCCGCGGCGGCGGCCGCCGGCTTCGCGGCCGTGGTCTTCTTCGCGGAGGTGGTCTTCCGGGTGGTGGACGACTTCGTCGTACGACGAGTGGTCTTCGCGCCGGCGGCCTTCGTGCCCGACGCCGAGCCCTCGGCGTCGTCCTCCACGCTGGCCTTCGCGGCGACCGCACCGGAGCGGCTCGCGGCGGCGGCCACGGTCGCCGAGGCGGGCAGCCCGACATCGACCCCAGAGCCGGCGAGGGCCCGGAGCACGGCCTTGAGCCGCTTGGCATCGGCCACCTTCGCGGCCTCGCAGGCCGTGCGGAAGTTCTCGGCATCGACTCGGCCGGCGGCCACGCCGGTGCTGAGGAGCTCCTTCAGAGCGGGGTGCTCGAACTCGCGGGGCAGGTCGCGCACGGGGGCGCGATCAAGAGCTGTGTCCTGGGAGTTGACGGGAGTGGGCGCCACAAACCGACCTTTCGGGGTCATCGAGGATCCGGTGGTTCCGCTGCCGGGGCCTGCACTGGACCTCGTCGGGATCGGCAACGAACAAGGGATATTGTACCGTTGGCACCCTTGCACGCCTCAGCCGACGTGGCCAGTCCAGGAATTTCAGGGCTGATATCACAGCCTCACACCTGCGGAGCCCGTTGATGGCGGGCGTTTCCCGGGTTCTCGTTGTCGTTCTTCGGGGATAGAGAGTCAACGAACCGAGCGGCCCGAAGATTCCCGAGCGGGACGGTTCCCGGGCAGGACGTCAGACCTTGACCGCGAGCACCGGGCACGGCGCCTCGATGAGGATGCGCTGAGCACCCGATCCCAGGATGAGCTTGCCCACCGGGCTGCGGCGGCGCAGCCCGATCACCATGAGCTCGGCACCCGTCTCCAGCGCGATCCGGACCAGGTCGTCGGCGAGGTCCCCGGTGCCCGGCTCCAGGCGGACCTCGACGCCGACGGCGCGGAGCCGCTCGGTCAGTTCGCCCGGGTCCCGTCCCGGCTCGCCGGGGCCGGCCACCACGACGAGCGAGGTCCTGCGCTCCTCGGCCTCGGCCACGGCGGCGTCGAGCGCCGCCTGTCCCTCCGCGGTGGCCAGGTTGCCCACGACGATCGTCATGGGCACCGACGCTACCCGAAAACAGGCCCGGGAACTCCGCCGGAACGCTCCCCGGACACGGCCGCGCCCGGTGTGTCCCCGGGCCGGTCGGCCAGGGCCTCCTCCCGCGCCCGCTCGCGCTCGAGTTCCGCGGTCTCCCTGCGCACCCAGCCCGGTGGCAGGCCAGCTTCCAGGGCCGTCGAGACGAGCCTGGCCAGCGAGTAGTCCGCGTCGATCGCGAGCGCGGCGGCGAGCCTGCCCGACGCCACCGCACCGTCGCCACCCCACCAGGCGATGAGGCCGAGCAGGGTGAGCGGCGCCGGCTGCCGGGCGCGCGGCACGTGCGCGACGACCGCCTCCAGGATGTGCACCGCCGGCCCGACCCGCTCGTCGGCGGGCCGGGCCGCGCCGTCCGGGTCGACGATGCGGGCCATGGCCCGCCCGGCAGCGGCGTCCGTCTCGGCGTCCACCCGCCCCTGGGCGGTGCGGAGCACTACGTCGTCGTCCGCCGTTCCCTCGTCGGCGGTGATCCACATGAGCAGTGCGTCGCGGACCCACCGATCGCCCATCGCCGCGGCGAGCCGGCCCAGCACGGCCGGCTCCGGCTCGACGCTCTCGCCCGGTTCCGCGGCGCCCGCGCGCCGTACCGCGACGCGCCACTCCTCGAGCGACCTCGCGGCCCACTCGGCGGTGGTGGCTCGCGCGGTCGCCCACCGGCCGGCGGCCCGCCCCGCCGAGCGCCGCGCCTCGGGTGAGGCACGGGCGATGCGCAGCCGGTCGGCGCGGCTCGGCGCGACCGTACGGCCGGCGAGCACCATGGTGGCGGCGATCCGGCTGTGGACGATGTCGTCGACCGGCCGGCCCTCGGCCGGGCAGCACAAGGTGTCGGTGCAGTCGAGCGCGCGGTAGCCGCCGGGCGTCACCACCCACGACTCCGTTCCCGGCAGTCGTGCCTCGATCCGGGCGGCGGTCGCCTCCATCGCACGCCGGACCCGGGTAGCGGCGTCGACGGCGGCCGGCAGTGCCGTACCGGTGTACCCCACGACGACCACGCGATCCGCCCCGTCCTTGGTCGCGACCCTGGCCAGCGACTCTGCCGCCACCTCGGTGGCCGGGCGCCCGTCGGCGCACCGCCCGTCGAACGCGTCCAGGTCGAGCCGGGCGACCAGCCCGACCAGCTGGCGCGCGCCGCGCACGCTGACCACGACGACGGACTCGGACGGCTGGTAGCCGAGCCGGAAGGGGACGAAGGCGATGAGATCCTGCGGGCCGCGGACCCGCACGGTGGTGGCGTTCGTGTTCATGGCTCCCATCACACGTGTGCCGTCGGCGCGGCGCAGGGCTCCCGGCGGGCCCTTGTCGACGGGCTGCCGGTATCCCCAGATCGGGTCGGTATCGGAGCCGCATGTTCACGCCTCGGCGGTCCGAACGGCTACCGTGTCGGGGTGCCGAGAATTCTCCCGCCGGGCTCCGTGACCCCCTCGGCGAAGCCCGCGAAGAGCGACCGGGGCGGCAGCGACCGCCCGGCCACCACCCGCGCGCACGCCACCGCCCGCGCGCATCCGGTCGCCCGCGTGGCGGCGACCGCCGCGGCCGCCGCACTGCTGTTCTCCGGGTGCGACGCGCGCGAGGCCGTGGGCGACATCGCCGACGAGTTCGGCAACGCACGCCAGGTCAGCGAGGAGCCGGACACGAGCGCGAGCGCCGCGGCGGATCCGGCGGACGCGGACGCCGCCCCGTCCGTGTCCCCGAGCGCGAGCCCGTCGCCGGAGGTGCTGCCGAGCTTCGACGCGAGCAGCGTGGTCGGGGACTTCGCGCCGGGGTTCCCGAAGGGCGTGGTGTCCGTGCCGGACGGCGCGGAGCTGCTGGCGACGTCCGCCGCCCCGGTCGCGGATTCGAAGCCCGCGACCGTGCAGGTGACGCTGAACCTGTCGGCGAAGAGGTCTCCGGCGAAGCTGCTCGGTCAGGTGGGCGCGATCCTGACGAGGAACGGTTTCGAGCGTCTGGAGGCGCCGGCCGAGAGCGGCATGTCGGAGCAGGCCGCGTTCACCCGGACCACGACCGTGAAGGACGCCACGGTCAACGAGTCGTTACTAGTGGGCGTCCTGAAGGACGGTGACCGCTCGCTGCTCACCCTGAGCGGGACCGTGGCCGCCGGGAAGGGCACCTAAGAGGCCGCGCGAGTGGGTAGCGTCGTCGTAGGTGGTGCACCAGTGCGTGCATCGCAAGGCGGAGGAGCGAAGGAAGGGCGGAGCCCTTTCGAGTGACGACAACGCCGCGAGGCGCGTGCTGGGGTGCCCCCTACGACGACGCTACCCACTCGCGCGGCCTCTAAGCTGGCGTCGTGGTACTCATCTCCTCCCCCGTTCCCGCGACGCCCGCCGCGCTCGTCGACGTCGAGCACCTGCGATCCCGCGTGGACGAGGCGCTCACGGCCCACCTGGCGTCCCTGGCCGCGGAGATCGCGGGCGTCAGCGGGGCGGCCGGCGGTGCCGCGACCGCACTGACGGATCAGGCGTCCGTGCTCCTGTCCGGGGGCAAGCGCCTCCGGGCCGCGCTGTGCTGGTGGTCGTTCCGCGCGCACGGGGGTTCGGCGTCGGGCCCCGCCGCCGAGTCGGTCGTCCGCACGGGCGCCGCCCTGGAGCTCTTCCAGGCCGCCGCGCTGCTGCACGACGACGTCATGGACAACTCCGACACCCGGCGCGGCGCCCCGACCGCCCACCGCTCCTTCGCTGGGCGGCACGCCGCCTCGGGCTGGTCAGGCGACTCGGCGCGGTTCGGCGAGGCGGGGGCGATCCTGCTGGGTGATCTGGTCCTGGTCGCGGCGCAGCGGGAACTCACGGCCGCGCTCGCCGGGGTGCCCGGCGTCGCCTGGGAGGTACGTGCCGCGTTCGACCGCATGCAGACCGAGGTCGTGACGGGTCAGTATCTCGACGTGCTCGTGCAGGCCGAGCCGTGGGGGACGGACCCCGCCGCGGACGAGTCCCGGGCGCGGGCCGTCCTGCGGGCCAAGGCGGCCGGGTACTCCGTCGCCTCACCGCTGGAGCTCGGTGCGCTGCTCGCCGGCGCCGGTCGCGAGCGAGCCGCGCTGGTGCACACCGCCGGAGTCCCGCTCGGCGAGGCGTTCCAGCTGCGCGACGACGTGCTGGGCGTGTTCGGGGACCCCGCCGTGACGGGGAAGCCCGCCGGGGACGACCTGCGCGAGGGCAAGCGCACGGTCCTCGTCGCGCGGGCCATGGCCGGGCTGCCGTCCGGGCCCGGGCGCGAGCTGCTGGTCGGTGCTCTCGGCGATCCCGGGTTGTCCGACGACGGCGTCCGGCGCGTGCGCGAGATCATCGTGGAGTCCGGGGCGCTGGACGGCGTCGAACGGCTCGTCACCGAGCTGTACGGGACGGCGACCGAGCGTCTCGACGGGGCCGAGCTGACCGAGCCGGGACGCGAGATGCTGTTCGCGATCGCGCGCGCCCTGGTCGACCGCGAGGCCTGACCGGCAGTACCGCGAGGCCTGACTGTCGGTGGCGCCTGACTGTCGGTGGCGCCTGACTGTCGGTGGCGCCTGACTGTCGGTGGCGCCTGACTGTCGGTGGCGCCTGTCAGTAGAGCGCCTGCGCCACCCGGCGTACCTGGGCGCGCTGGCCCCGGCGCAGCGCCTCGAGCGGGGTCATGCCGAGCGAGTCCTCGTGCTCGTGGAGCCATTCGATGATCTCGGGGTCCTTGAACCCGGCGTCGGTGAGCAGCACGATCGTGCCGCGCAGGGTGGCGATGACCTCGCCGTCCTGCAGGAAGCCGGCGGGCACCTGCCACACGGAACGGTCACCGTGCTTGACGGCGATCACGTGCCGGTCCCGCACGAGCCGGCGAGCCCGTCCGAAGTCGATGCCGAGGGCATCGGCGAGATCGGGCAACGTCAGCCACTCGTCGACGAGGGCGTCCAGATCCGGGCCGTCAGGCGTCGTGGTGCTCACCGGCCGATCCTATCCGGCGGTGCCGCCGTCGTGGAGTCCAGCCGCGGCGTCGTCGCGCGGTCCACGGACAGAACATTCCATACCCGCACGTCACCCTGCACCCGTACACTGTCGGCCCGTGGCTCCCGTGACACAAGACCCCCTGGTCGGGCGGACGGTCGACGACCGGTACCAGGTCACCGCGCGCGTCGCGAGCGGAGGGATGGCTACCGTGTACCGCGCCCACGACACCCTCCTGGACCGCGAGCTCGCCCTCAAGGTGATGCATCCGCACCTCGCCAAGGGCGACCAGGCCGCCGACTTCGTCGCCCGCTTCCAGCGTGAGGCCCGCGCCGCCGCCGGTCTCTCGCACCCGGGCGTCGTGGCGATGTACGACCAGGGGCGCGACGGCGATCTCAGCTACCTGACCATGGAGTACGTGCCGGGCACGAACCTGCGCCACCTCGTCCGCGAGGGGACGCTCACCGTGCGGCGTACGTTCGCGCTCCTCGACCAGGTGCTCTCCGCGCTGACGGCCGCGCACGACCACGGCGTCGTGCACCGCGACATCAAGCCGGAGAACGTCCTGCTGAGCGAGGACGGGAAGAGCGCCAAGGTCGCCGACTTCGGTCTGGCGCGTGCCGTCACCGAGATGACGCAGACGACCACGGGCACCGTGTTCGGCACCGTCGCCTACATGGCCCCGGAGGTCATCTCTACCGGGCGGTGCGACGTCCGGGCCGACGTGTACGCGGTGGGGATCATGGCCTTCGAGATGCTCACCGGCAAGCAGCCGTTCGCCGGGGACACCCCGATCCAGGTCGCGTACGCGCACGTGAACAACGACATCCCGGCGCCGTCCACCGTCGTCGAAGGGCTCGGCGAGGCTGTCGAGCGTCTCGTGCGCACGCTCGCGGCGCGCAACCCCGCCGGCCGCCCGGCCGACGGCCGGGCGGCCCTACGACTGCTCCGTGCCGTCTGGAAGGCGCTGCCCGCGGAGGTGCTCGACGCCACGCCGGGAGACCTGGGCACACCGGACGCGCCGTCACGCCCCACGCCGACCGAACCCACCGTCCCGGCCCGGGTGGAGGCGACGACGGGCATCCCCCAGACGGTGCTGCCCGCCCTCGGGCCGCGCCGGGCGAGCGGTGCGCAGCACGCCGGCGCCGTCCCGATCACCAGGCCACGCCGCCGGGAGCGCGTCGGCCCGCTGATCACCGTCGCGATCCTGCTCCTGCTGCTCCTGATCGGGATCGCCTGGGTGGACGACGGCGGCAAGTTCGACTGGGTGCGGCAAGGACAGAGCCCGTCGCCCACCGCGTCCGCCGACGCCGCGCGGGCGGACGGCGCGAGCACGAACGTTCCGGCTTCACCGTTCACCCGCGCACGAACCACGTAGAGGTCGCGCGGCTGAGGGATCGTGCGCGCCGACGCCGCCTACTCGCGCGATCTCGCCTGCGCGTCGGCATCCTCGGACCCGGCGTCCGCGGACCCAGCGGCATCCGACCCGGAGGCCTGGGCCTCAGCGCGGTCGGACGTCGCGCCGCCCGCCTCGGCGTCACCGGTCTCCGCGCCGCCGGTCGTCGCGCCGTCACGCTCCGCGCCGCCGGTCGTCGCGTCGGCGGGCTCGTCGTTCCCGCTCGGCTCACGCCCCGGCACGAACACCGACTCCTCCCGCTCCGGGTGCTGCCGCCCCCGGAGCACGAACAGCACGATGCCGAGCAGCGCCACCACGATGGACACGGCCGAGTTCGCGGGCAGTCCCAGATAGGTGTCGCTCGTCGGGTCGATGCGCAGCAGTTCCAGCCACGCCCGCCCCACCCCGTACCAGACCATGTACAGCGCGAAGAGGCGCCCCCAGCGCAGGTGGTAGCGCCGGTCCAGCGCCAGCAGCAGCCCGGCTCCGACCAGGTTCCACAGCGCCTCGTACAGGAACAGCGGGTGGAACAGCGTGCCCGCCGCCGCGCCGGCGGGGAACATGGCCGCGGCCGGGTCGATCTCCAGGCCCCACGGGAGCGTGGTCGGGTTGCCGAACAGCTCGTGGTTCCACCAGTTGCCGCCGCGCCCGATCGCCTGCGCCACCAGCATCGCGGGCGCGAGCGCGTCCGCGAACGACCAGAACCGGATGCCCGCCCGGCGGCAGGCGATCCACGCGCCGACTGCCCCGCCGATCAGCGACCCGAAGATGGCGTTGCCGCCGTCCCAGATGCGCACGACGTCCCAGGGGTCGGCGCCCGCGTAGAAGTAGTCCTGCGTGTGCGTGAGCACGTGGTAGATGCGCGCGCCGACGATGCCGAGCGGCACCGCCCAGAGCACGATGTCGAGCACGACATCGGACGGCGCGCCCCGCCGGGTCAGGCGCCGCTGCGTGAGGTATGCCGCGGCGGCGATCCCCGCGAGCAACCACAGGGCGTAGACGTGGATCGTCAGCGGGCCCAGGGGGATGGCGTTCCACTCCAGGGGCGGGCTGGGGATCGCGTAGTGCACGGATCACTGCCTCTCTCGTCGAAGCTGGCGTGCGGGTGCTGGCACCTGCGATGCGGACGATACCCGCGACGCCGTGGCGCAGACTACTGCCTGATCATCTCCGCCACCTGGAACGCGAGTTCCAGGGACTGCTGGTGGTTGAGCCGCGGGTCCACGAGCGTCTCGTAACGCAGCGCCAGGCCCGCGTCCGAGATCTTCTCCGCACCGCCGAGCACCTCGGTGACGTCGTCCCCCGTGAGCTCCACGTGCAGCCCGCCGGGAACCGTGCCCAGCGCCTGGTGCACCTCGAAGAACCCCGCGACCTCGTCGAGCACGTCGGACAGCCGGCGCGTCTTGTACCCCGAGTCCGACGTGATCGTGTTCCCGTGCATCGGGTCCGTCACCCAGGTGACCTTCACACCCGCCCAGGTGACCGCCTCGACCAGCGCCGGCAGCACGTCGCGGATCCTGGCGGCGCCCATCCGCGTGATGAACGTGAGCCGCCCGGGCTCGTCGTCGGGATTCAGCCGCTCGGCCAGCGCGAGCGCGTCCTTCGGCGTCGTCGTGGGACCGAGTTTCACCCCGATCG
Source organism: Myceligenerans pegani (assembly GCF_014892515.1). GTDB lineage: Bacteria > Actinomycetota > Actinomycetes > Actinomycetales > Cellulomonadaceae > Myceligenerans > Myceligenerans pegani. Next base: position 23,598 of record NZ_JADBGR010000097.1, on the reverse strand, counting down.
GGTTCGCCACCCGCGACAGGAAGTCCACGTGCGCGCCGTGGAGCTGCCGCGTGCGCTCCCCGATCCACAGGAAGTGCGCGCTCGTGTCGTACGCACGGCCGGTGCGCTGGTCGTGGCGGGTCAGGGCCCGCTCGTAGTCCAGGACGAGCGCCTCGTGGCTGAGGAAGAACTCGACCGAGCGCAGCGCGTCGAAGTCCGCGCCGCACGCGTCCATGAACCGGATCGCGCGGTCGATCTCGTCCGCCGTCCGCTCGTAGCGCGCGTAGGCCGGGTTCGACATGAAGCCGCGGTTCCACTCGTGCACCTGGCGCAGATCGGCGAAGCCGCCCGTGGTGAACGCGCGGACCACGTTCGCCGTCGCCGACGAGATCCGGTACGCCTGCTCCAGTCGCTCCGGGTCCGGGACCCGGGACTCCTTGGTGAACGCGTGCCCGTTGACCATGTCCCCGCGGTAGGCGGGCAGCGTGATGCCGTCGCGCGTCTCCTCGTCGCTCGACCGGGGCTTGGCGTACTGCCCCGCCATCCGCCCCATCTTCACCACGGGGGTCGACGCGGAGTGCGTGAGGATCACGGCCATCTGCAGGATGGTCCGCACCTTGTTGCGGATCCGGTCCGCGTGCGCGTCCGCGAACGACTCGGCGCAGTCCCCGCCCTGGAGCAGGAACGCCTCGCCCCGGCCGGCGGCGGCGAGGCGTTCCCGCAGCGTGTCGGCGTCGCCCGGAGCCGCCAGCGGCGCGGCGTGCTCCAGGCGCGTCGTCACCGCCGCCAGCGCTTCCGGATCGGGCCAGACGGGCTGCTGGCGCGCCTCGAGCGTGCGGAAGTGATCGAGCCCTGCGGCCAGGGCGTCGTCGGCGACGGTGCTCATACCGCTCCTGAATCCGGGCCGGCGGTGGTCAGTGCGCCGCCGCGGCGGGCACCAGCGGCTGGCCGAGTTCGGCGAGCATCTCGCCGAACCACGGCGCCGACGTGTCGAACGCCTTGCCGCCCTGGATCCGCGGGAACGGGATGGCCTTGAGCCGGTCACCGTCGGTCTCGTCGTGCCCGATCACGCCCGACTCGGAGCGCAGGGCGCACTCGACGGCCAGGTCGGTCATCGACTTGATCAGACGCAGGTCCTCGGCGTTCGCGGCCGCGGCGCGCGAGTAGTAGCCCGACTTCTGCACCAGCACCTTCTCGGCGCCCAGCTTCTCGGCGAACTGCTTGGCGAACCACTGGCCCGGGTTCACGAAGTCGAGCTTCACGTGCCCGAACGGGTCGCGTTGCACCTCCTCGCCGGCGGCCTCGAGCTGCGCGACGATCTCGTTCAGGCCCGCGCCCTCCGACAGGAAGATGTTGACGTTGCCCTGCTCGTCCATGATAGTGCGCAGGCGCTCGGCCTCGGCGTCGATGTCGATCTCCAGCTCCGGCAGGAACACGGCGTGGACGTCCCAGCGCTCGCGGCTCAGCCCGAGGCTCGGCACCCACTCCTGGGCGTCGAGCCACTTGCGGTACTCCGCCGCCGTGGCGGCCGTGAGCCAGCCGCAGTGCCGGCCCATGACCTCGTGGATGATGAGCATGCGCGGGCCCACGCGGTTCTCGCCGATGATGTTCGCCGCGAACCTCGCGCCCTCCTCGGCGGCGGTCCACGCGCCCAGGGACTGCCGGATCGGCACCACGTCGTTGTCGATGGTCTTGGGCAGGCCCACCACCGTCAGGTCGTAGCCGTTCTCGTGCAGGTACGCGGCCAGGTCAGCGGCCGTCGTGTTCGTGTCGTCGCCGCCGATGGTGTGCAGCACGTCCACACCGTCCGCCTTCAGCCGCTCGGCGGCGACGTGCAGCGGGTTCTGCCCCTCCTGCACCAGCCCGCGCTTCACGCAGTCCTCGACGTTCGTCAGCTTCACGCGCGAGTTGCCGATCGGCGACCCGCCGAAGCGGTGCAGCACGCCCGCCTTCTTCCGGGCCTCGTCGTCGACGACGACCTTGGTACCCGTCAGCAGGCCGTGGTAGCCGTGCTGGTAGGCGATGATCTCGATCGTGGGGTCGAGCTCGGTGTAGCGCTCGATCAGTCCACCGACCGCGGACGACAGGCAGGGGGCGAAGCCCCCGGCGGTCAGCAGAGCCACGCGACGAACAGCCATCGCAGATGCACCTCTCGGGTTGGGGAGTTCCGGCGGGCCGGCGCGCCTGCCCGGCGGCGCCTGCCCTGTCCTCGCCATCCTACTGACGCACCCCGGTGCGAGCCCTGCCCTTGTCCACAGGTCGATCAACGCCGCCGGTGGTCACCGCGGCGGGCGCCGCGTCGGCAGGTACCGCGTCGCCGGCGTCGGCGCCCGGCCGGCCGCCGTGCTCGCCTTCTCCGTCGCCGCGTACACGTCGACGTACTCCTGGTCGGACAGCGCGAGGATCGCCTCCATGATCTCGTCCGCCACCCGGCGCAGCGTCGCGTGGTCCGTAGCCTTGTGGGACAGGTGGGAGAAGTCGAGCGGCTCGCCGATGCGCGCGCCGAGCGGCATGAACTTCGGCACGGCGCGCCCCACGGGCTGGGCCTCGTCGGTGCCCACCATCACGACCGGGATCACGGGCACGCCGGACTCCAGCGCCATCCGCGCCACCCCGGTCTTCGCCTTGTACAGCCGCCCGTCGGGACTGCGCGTGCCCTCCGGGTAGATCCCGAGCAGGTCGCCCTCGGCCAGGACGCGGAGCCCGGTGCGGATCGCGGCCTCGCTCGCGGCTCCTCCGGAGCGGTCGATCGGGATCGTGCCGATCCCCGTCATGAACCAGGCGGTGATCCTGCCCTTGACGCCACGGCCCGTGAAGTAGTCCGACTTGCCGAGGAACTTGACCTGTCGCGGCAGCATCAGCGGGAGGATGAACGAGTCGATCACGGCCAGGTGGTTGCCGGCCAGGATCGCCGCGCCCCGGCGAGGCACGTTCTTCCTGCCCTCGACCCACGGACGGTATGCCAACCGCAGCAGCGGGCCGACCAGGACGTGCTTCATCACCCAGTAGAACAAGAGTCCTCCTCGCACGGCGTCGTGGCGGAGTCCGTTCCGGCCCGACATCCAAATTAGAGTGTGCCCCATGGCCGCTTCGAACACGGACGACCGCGACGACGACCTGCCCGACGAGCCGACACCTCCCGCAGACCGTAGCGAAGACGCCGGCGGGGAAACCAACGACCACGCGCCGGACCCCGACGAGCTGCCCGACGAGACCGTCGACGCGCGCTTCGCCGACCTCGTGGCCTCGCTCGGCGACCTCGGCGCGGGCGCGGCGGGACCGCCCGTGCGTCCGCCGCAGCCGGACGGTTCCGACCCGGCCGTGGGGCTTCGTCGTGCCGACGGCCTGCGCGACGGGGACGACGTGCGCGGCACGCCCGGCCCCACCGGTGGTGACGACTCGGCGGCCGTCCCCCGGCCGCCGGACGACGACCGGCCGTTCGGCGCGCAGGGCGAGCTCCCCGACGGGCGGTCGTTGCCCCCGGGCACCTGGCGCCCGTCCGGCCCGCGCGACTGGCCCGCGACACCCGAGGTGGAGGCGCTGGAGGAGGCCGAGACCCACTTCACCCCGCCCGAGCCCGAGCCGCTGCTGAGCGACAAGGATCCGCTGCTCACGATGGCGTGGATCGCCGTGGCGGGCATCCCGGTGCTCGCGCTGCTGAGCGTCATCGCCGTGGCCGCCGTTCCGGCGCTCAGCATCCCGCCCCTGGTGGGACAGGTTGCGCTCGGGCTGTTCGTCGCCGGCCTCGGTGTGCTGCTGTGGCGGATGCCGCACCGCCGGGACCCGGAGGACGACGACCCGGGCGCCGTCGTCTGACCCGGACCGGGCCGGACCTCAACCGGCGCCGAGCCGGACCGCCCGCGCCTCCTCGCACAGCGCGGGCGAGTTCAGCGCCGCGCCAGGTCCGCCGCGCCGACGATGCCCGCCTCGTTGCCGTGCCGGGCGAGTTCGATCTGCGCCACGGGCCGGTGACCGAGCGCCGAGAGCTGGGCCTCGTAGCCGCGCCGCACAGGGCCGAGCAGCAGTTCACCGGCCGCACCGACGCCGCCGCCGATCACGAAGATCTCCGGGTCGAGCAGCGCGGCCACGGACGCCGCACCCTCGCCGATCCACCGGCCCAGCGTCGCGAGCAGCTCGATCGCCAGCTCGTCACCCTCCTTCGCCGCCCGGGTGACCTGCGGCCCGCGGATCTCCTCCGGGGACCCGCCGGCCAGCTCCAGCAGCCGCGCCGCGCGATCGGGGTAGGCCACGGCGGCGTGCTGCGCGTCGCGGACGAGCGCGGAGCCCGAGGCGTACTGCTCCCAGCAGCCCTCGTGCCCGCAGCCGCAGTAGTGCCCCTCGGGCACGACCCGCATGTGCCCCACCTCGGCGGCGGCGCCCCACTTGCCACGCACCAGCTCGCCGCCCACGATCACGGCGCCGCCCAGGCCGGTGCCGACGGTCAGCATGATCATGTCGGTGGCCGCCCGGCCCGCGCCGAACCGGAACTCGGCCCAGCCCGCGGCGTTGGCGTCGTTCTCGACGACGATCGGCAGGTCGGAGTCGATCAGCGCGCCCACTTTCTCGGCGAGCGGGTACTCGCGCCAGGCGATGTTCGGCGCGAAGTTCACGCCCTGGCGGTCGGGGCTCACGAAGCCCGCCGCGGCCAGCCCGATCGCGCCGACCTCGTGCTCCTTGGTCAGCTCGGTCACGGCGTCGGCGATGGCACGGTCGATGTCGGCCACGTCGTCGGCCGCCGTCTCGCGCCGCACCTGGGCGAGGATCCGCCCGTCCTCGTCGACCACGCCCACGGCAATCTTCGTGCCGCCGATGTCGACTCCGATGGCGTGCATGACGTCGTCCTTCACTGTTCGGGGGATCCTCGTGACGAGCGCCCGTGGCCCCGGCCGCGAGGGCCGACGCACGGGCGCGGACCACCAGGGTATCCGCCCCTCACGGCCCCGAGGCACCCTGTCCGCGTGGTGGCCGCGGCCAGGATGCCAACGGTTGAGACGCGATCTCATAACTACCTGAGACTCGGTGTATCTCCGCGCGTCGATCAGCGGTATCTTGGCAGCCACGATCTTTACTGCCACTGGAGTCAGCATGAACGAGGTCCACGCACCGCAGCTCGTCGAGCTGCCCCCCACCTACAACACCAACCAGGTGCTCACCGACCGGGTCACCGCCGATCCGGCCAAGCCCCTGATGGAGCGGCCCGACAACGCGGGCGGCTGGACCCCCGTCACCGCGAGCGAGTTCGACGCCCAGGTGGTCGCCGTCGCGAAGGGTCTCGTCGCCCGCGGCGTCCAGCCCGGCGACAGCGTCGCCATCATGTCGGCCACCCGGTACGAGTGGGCGCTGCTGGACTTCGCGATCTGGGCCGCCGGCGCCGTCACGGTGCCGATCTACGAGACCTCGAGCGCCGAGCAGGTCGAGTGGATCTGCAGTGACTCGAAGGTCACGATCGTGGTCGCCGAGACGGCGGCGCACGCCGAGACCGTGAGCGAGGTGCACGACTCCCTCGGCGACCTGCGCGAGATCCTCGTGATCGCCGACGGGGCGATCGACACCCTCGTGGCCGACGGCGCCGGTGTCGAGGACGCCGAGATCGAGCGCCGCCGCGCGATCGCGGGCCTGGACGACCTCGCCACCATCATCTACACCTCGGGCACGACGGGACGCCCGAAGGGCGTCGAACTGAGCCATCGCAACTTCGCGTCGCTCGCGGTCAACGCCGTCAAGGACAACCCGGAGGTGTTCGCCGACGGCGGCCGCACCCTCCTGTTCATCCCGATGGCCCACGTGTTCGCGCGGTTCATCCACGTGCTCGCCGTCGCCGCCGGGACGACCACGGGCCACTGGGGCGACACGACGACGCTCGTCGACCAGTTCGGCAGCTTCAGGCCGACCTTCATCCTCGCGGTCCCCCGCGTGTTCGAGAAGGTGTACAACACCGCCGAGCAGACCGCGGCCGCCGGCGGCAAGGTGAAGATCTTCCACTGGGCGGCGCGCACGGGCATCGCCTATTCGCGGGCGCTCGACACGCCGTCGGGCCCGGGCCTCGGCCTGCGGATCCAGCACAAGATCGCCGACACGCTCGTGTTCTCGAAGCTGCGGACGCGGCTCGGCGGGCAGGCGAGGTACGCCGTCTCCGGCGGCGGCCCGCTGGGTGAGCGCCTAGGGCACTTCTACCGCGGCCTCGGCGTCAACATCCTCGAGGGCTACGGCCTCACCGAGTCCACCGCGCCCATCAGCGTGAACAAGCCGGCCGCCCAGAAGGTCGGGTCGGTCGGGCTGGCGCTGCCGGGCTGCAGCATGGCGATCGCCGACGACAAGGAGGTCCTGCTCAAGGGCCACGGTGTCTTCGCGGCCTACCACAACAACCCCGAGGCCACCGCGGAGGCGTTCACCGCCGACGGCTGGTTCCGCACCGGCGACCTCGGCGAGATCGACGACCGCGGCTTCCTCACCATCACGGGCCGCAAGAAGGAGATCATCGTCACGGCGGGCGGCAAGAACGTGGCGCCGTCGGTGCTGGAGGACCGCATCCGCGCGCACGCCCTGGTCAGCCAGTGCGTCGTGGTCGGCGACAACAAGCCGTTCATCGGCGCCATGGTCACGCTCGACGCCGAGGGGCTGCCGGGCTGGCTGAAGATGCACGGCAAGCCGGCGATGAGCGCCGACGAGGCGCGCACCGACCCGGACGTGCTGGCCGCCCTGGACCAGGCGGTGCAGCGGGCGAACGAGGCCGTGTCGAAGGCGGAGTCGATCCGCAAGTACACGGTCATCCCGGGTGACCTGACGATCGAGAACGGCTACCTCACGCCGAAGCAGTCGGTACGCCGCGCGGTGGTCCTCAAGGACTTCGACGCCGAGGTGGAGCGCCTGTACGCGGACAAGAACAAGGACTCGCTCCACCTGATCTGACCGCCCCGTCGGGCCGGCCGGTCGGTCATCGCGCGACCGACCGGCCCCTGATCGGTCGGCCGTCGAGCGGTCGGCGGTTCGTGCTGCCGATCACCCGAGGAAGGACCGGCCGGCCGCGGCGCGCCGGCGATGTCGGTGACCCGTACTAGTGTTCGGGCCCGTGAGCACCACTGGCTACCAGGCGACGTTCGAGGAGCTGGGGACGCCCCTGCGGGACGTCACGTTCGTCGTGGTCGACCTCGAGACCACCGGGACCCGGGCGAGCGAGGGCGGGATCACGGAGATCGGGGCCGTGAAGGTACGCGGCGGCGAGAAGCTGGGCGAGTTCCAGTCGCTGGTCAATCCGGGGCAGCCGGTGCCCGCGTTCGTGGCCCGGCTGACGGGGATCACGAACGCGATGGTGGCCACGGCGCCGGACATCGAGAAGGTGCTGCCCAGCTTCCTGGAGTTCGCGCACGGTGCGGTGCTCGTGGCGCACAACGCGCCGTTCGACGTCGGCTTCCTCAAGGCCGCGTGCGAGCGGCTGGACTACCCGTGGCCGGGCTTCCCGGTGGTGGACACGGTGCCGCTCGCCCGCAAGGTGGTCACGCGGGACGAGGCGCCCAACCACAAGCTCGCCACGCTCGCGCGTCTCTTCCGCGCGGAGGTGGCGCCGGACCACCGCGCGCTGTCGGACGCGCGCGCCACGGTCGACGTGCTGCACGCGCTCTTCGACCGTCTCGGAGCGATGGGCGTCACCCACCTGGAGGATCTGCGCACCGCCGCCGACCCGGTCCCGCCGGAGGTGCGAGCCAAGCGCCACCTGGCCGACGACCTGCCCGAGGCACCGGGCGTCTACCTGTTCCGGGGGCCCGGTGACGAGGTCCTGTACGTGGGGACCAGCACGAACATCCACAAGCGGGTGCGGTCGTACTTCACCGCCGCGGAGAAGCGGCGCCGGGTCACGGAGATGGTACGGATCGCGGAGCGCGTCACGCCGGTGGTGTGCGCGACGCCGCTCGAGGCACAGGTCCGCGAGCTACGCCTGATCGCCGAGCACGAGCCGCGGTACAACCGCCGCTCCAAGCATCCGGAGCGCGCCGTCTGGGTACGGCTCACGGACGAGCCGTACCCGCGCCTCTCCGTGGTCCGGGACACGACGTCGGGCCTGGCCCACATCGGGCCGTTCGGCGGATCGCGCGCCGCCAAGGAGGCGGTGGCGGCCCTGCACGACGCCCTGCCGCTGCGCCAGTGCACCGCGCGGATCGCGCGCGTCCCGCGCGTGCCGGGCAGCCCGTGCGCGCTGGCCGGCATGGGGCGCTGCTCGGCGCCGTGCGTCGCGAGCGACGGCCCCGACGTGGCGTACGACGACGTGTCCGCCGCCGCCCGCCGCGTCCTCGACGGCGACCCGTCGCCCGTCGTGCAGGCACTGTCGGCCCGCATCGCCCGCCTGGCCGCCCAGGAGCGCTTCGAGGAGGCCGGTGAGGTGACACGGCGCCTGCGGACCTTCGTGCACGGCGCGCAGCGCGCCCAGCGCCTGGATCCGCTCGCCCGCTGCGCGGAGCTGGTCGCCGCCCGACCCGCGGGCGTGGCCGGGGCACCGGGCGAGCCCGGCGGCTGGGAGGTGGTGGTCGTACGGCACGGCCGACTGGCCGGCACCGCCGTCAGCACGCGTGGGCAGGACCCGCTGGAGGTGGTGTCCGCCGTCCGGGCGACGGCGGAATCCGTCGCGGCACCGGTCGCGCCGTCGCCGGCGAGCCACCCGGAGGAGGCCGACCTGATCCTGGGCTGGCTCGACCAGCCCGGCGTGCGGCTCGTCGTCGTCGACGGCGAACTGACCTGCCCCGTGCGCGGCGCCGCCGCCCACGCGGATCTCGCGTGGGCGGCGGACCGGGTGCGCGAGGAGGTCGCGGCCTCCGATCACGAGGGACACCCCGACGTCACGCCCTCCGTCCCCGGGGTCCGCGCGGCCGGGACGCCGACCGACCTGTCCGACGCCACGCCCGGACCGCCGTCGGACGGGATCCCGGCGGACCCGGCGGGTGGTTCACTCCCCGACGAGCCGCTTGAGGGTGGCGGCCGCGCCGAGCGTGTGGAGCTTGTCGAGCGCGTCGAGGTAGGGCTCGGTGAACCGGGGCTCGTCGACGAGGTCGCCGAACAGCCTGGGATCCCGCAGGAACGCGAGCGGGTCGGACCGCTGTGACCGCGCGCGCGGCACCAGGACCTCGGCCAGCCGGTCGTTGACGTCGATCGGCCGCCCGTCCTCGTCCACGCCCTCCGCGTAGCGGGCCCAGCTCGCCACGACCGCCGCCGACAGGCGCACGTCCCCGCCCGCCGCGAGCCGCTCCCGGATCACGGGCACCAGCCACTTGGGGATGCGGTCCGACGACTCCATGCAGAGCCGGGCGATGGTGTCGCGCACCGCCGGGTTCCCGAAGCGCTCCAGCAGCGTCGCACGGTAGTCGTCCAGGTCGATGCCCGGCACCGGCCGCAGCGTCGGCGTCGCCTCGGACTCCATGTAGGCGCGCAGCAGCGCCGCGATCGCCGGGTCCGCGGTCGCCTCGTGCGCGTACCGGTGCCCGGCCAGGTAGCCGAAGTAGGCCATCGCCTGGTGCGACGCGTTGAGCAGGCGGAGCTTCATCAGCTCGTAGGGCTCGACGTCGTCGACCAGTTGCACCCCGGCGTCCGCCCACTCCGGGCGGCCGAGCGGGAACTCGTCCTCCAGCACCCACTGGAAGAACGGCTCGGCGACCACCGGCCAGCGGTCCTCGACACCGATTCGCTCGCGCACGAGCTCCCGGTCCGCGTCGGTGGTGACCGGCGTGATCCGGTCCACCATCGAGTTCGGGAACGCGACCTCCGTACGTATCCAGTCCGCGAGCTCCGCGTCCCGGAGGCCCGCGAACGCGGAGAACACCGTCCGCGCCTTCTCGCCGTTGCCCTGCACGTTGTCGCACGACATCACCGTGAACGGCGGGATGCCGCGCTCGCGGCGCCGCGCCAGCGCCTCCACCACGTACCCGAAGACGGTCGTGGGGACCGCCCCGGGCGCGGCGTCGGCGACGACGGCGGGGTGTGCCGTGTCGAACTCGCCGGAGACCTGGTCGAAGTTGTACCCGCCCTCGGTGATGGTGAGGGACACGATCCGCGTGGCCGGGTCGGCCAGGCGCTCGACGACGGCCTCGGGGTCGTCCGGCGCGAGCAGGTACTCCACGATGCTGCCGACTGTGCGGTGCTCCAGCGTCCCGTCCGGGTGCTTGATCACCAGCGTGTACAGGTTGTCCTGGGCGGCCAGGGCGTCCCGCATGCGGGCGTCGCCCGGCAGCAGCCCGACGCCGCTGATGCCCCAGTCCCGGTGCCCCCCGCGACGCAGCAGGTCGTCGATCACCACGGCCTGGTGTGCGCGGTGGAAGCCGCCCACCCCGATGTGAACGATCCCGGGGGTGACCCCGGACCGGTCGTACGGGGCCTCGAGGGCCGCCAGGTCTGCTGTCATCGATCGGTCCTCGCTCACTTGTTCACGTGTCACTTGATGGCACCCATCGCCAGCCCTCGCACCAGTTGCTTCTGCGCGACCCAGCCGGCGATCACGACGGGCACGATCGCGATCGTCGACGCCGCGGACAGCACCGACAGGAACTGCCCTCGTCCGTCGACGAAGCTCCCCAGCACGGGCGGTGTCGTCCGGGCGACCTGCGTGGTCAGCAGGTTGGCCAGGAAGAACTCGTTCCAGGCGAAGATGAAGCAGATCAGGCCGGCCGCGGCGACGCCGGGCAGGACGATCGGCAGCACCACGCGGAAGATCTCCGTGCGCAGACCGGCGCCGTCGATCTGTGCGGCCTCGATGATCTCGCGCGGCACCTCGGCCAGGAACGACCGCATCATCCAGACCGCGATGGGCAGGTTGATCCCGACGTACAGGATCGTCAGCCACGTGATGTTGTCGAGGCCGCCCACGGCCTGCAGCAGCATGTACACGGGGATGATCGACGCCGCCACCGGCATGAACTTCGTGGAGATGAGGAAGAACAGCGGGTCACGCACGTTCCGCACGGGCCGGACGCTCAGTGCGTACGCCGCCGGGATGGCGAGCGCCAGCACCAGCAGGGTGGACCCGAGGCTCGCGCTGGCCGAGTTGATGAGGTACGGGAGCATGCCCCGGTCGAACACGGCCTGGAACCGGTCGAGCGTGAGATCCGGGGCGAAGGTGGGTGGCAGGGTCGCCGCCTGGCTCTCCGGCTTGAAGGCCGTGAACACCATCCACACGACCGGGAAGAAGAACGCGAGGACCGCGATCCACGTCACAGTCGTGAGCGCGATGCCGCGGATGCGGCGGGTCGCCCACCTGGCGGGCTTGCGGACCGGGGGCGCCGGGGCCTTCGTGACCGGCAGGCCGAGCGTGGTCGTGGTCATCGGTTCATCAGCCCTTCCTCCGAGAAGACCTTGAACAGCGTGCGCAGGGCCACCGTGGCCACGATGATCGTGACGATCACCGTCATGACGCCGTAGGCGGCGGCCTCACCCACCTCCAGGCCGATGAACGCGCGCTCGTAGAGCAGGTACGACAGGGTCTTGCTGCCGCCCGTTCCGTTGGTCATGATCGCCACCGGGTCGAAGACCTGGAGCAGCAGGATCGTCGCGAGCAGCACCGTGATCTCGACGTACTGGCGCAGGTGCGGCAGCGTCATCGAGGTGAACGTGCGGAGCGGCCCCGCGCCGTCCACCGACGCCGCCTCCAGGACCTCGCGGGACTGCGACTGCAGCCCCGCGAGGAGGATGAGCATGGCGAACGGCGTGTACTGCCAGATCAGCACCATGATCACGGTCGCGGCCGGCAGGTCCGTGTTCCACGCCACCGGCGGGAGACCCACCAGAGACAGGCCCCAGTTGGCCATGCCGTACGTGAAGTCGAGGATCGACCACTTCCAGATCAGCGCCGCCGCGGCGGGCATGACGAGGAACGGCGTGATCATCAGGGTCCGGGCCACGCTCTGGCCCAGGAACTTGCGGTCCAGCAGCACGGCGAACAGCAGGCCGAGCAGGGTGGCACCCACCACGGCCGAGCCGGTCACCACGACGGTGTTCCCGAGCGATGACAGGAACGAGCCGTCGGAGAGGACCTTCACGTAGTTGTCGAACCCGACGAACCCGCGCTGTCCCGGTCGCAGCAGGTTCCATTCCTGGAACGAGTAGTAGAGCGTCGCCACCAGGGGGATCTGCGTGAGCAGGATGGCGACGATCAGCGCCGGCCAGAGCAGCGCACGGGAGATCGCCAGGCCGCGGCGCCCTGTGGTCACTGTGCGTCCCCGGCTTCCTGCGCGAGCTGCTGCCCGCGGTCGAGGACGGGTCCGAGCTCGGAACGCCCGGCGAACACGTCGGACAGGTCCTGCGACACCTGGTTGCCCAGGTCCTGGAACTCGGGGATCGTCACGTACTGGATGCCGGTCCAGGACTGCTCGTACAGCCCCGGCTGCGTCGGGTTCACCGCCAGCATGATGTCCTGCGTGATCGGCGCGAACGACTCGGCGGCCTCCACGTACTCGGGGATCTCGTAGGTCGACTGACGCGCGCCCGGGGGCACCCGGGTCCAGCCGAGCTCCTCACCGACGAGCTGGTGGTACTCCTTGCTGGTGGCCCACTTGACGAACTCGATGGCGGCGTCCTGGTTCTGCGTGGTCTGCGGGATGGCCAGGTTCCACGACCACAGCCAGCCGGACTCCTCGGTCTCCTTGACCGGGGCGTGGGCGTAGCCCATCTTGCCCGCGACCTCCGAGGCCTCCGGGTCCTCGAGCATGCCGGCGGCGACGGTCGCGTCCACCCACATGGCGGCCTTGCCCTGGGTCATGGTGTTGAGGCACTCGGTGAAGCCGGTCGAGACGGGGTCGGCAGGGCCGGCGTCCTCCACGAGGTCGACGTAGAACTGCACGGCCTCGCGGAACTCGGGGTCGTTGACGTGGGCGTTCCAGTCGGCGTCGAACCAGGTGCCGCCGAACGTCTGGACCACGGTGGTCAGCGGGGCGAAGAGCTCACCCCAGCCGGGCTTGCCGCGCAGGCAGATGCCGGTCACGTCGTCGGAGTGCACCTCGCGGGCCGCCTCGGCGACCTCGTCCCAGGTGGGGTTCTCCGACAGGGTGATCCCGGCCTCGTCGAGGATCTCCTCGTTGTACATGAGCATCGACGACTCGCCGTAGAACGGCACGGCGTACAGCCGGTCGTCCACGGAGACGACGTCCTTCACCGGGGCGAACAGGTCGTCGACGTCGTACTCGGCGTCCGAGCTGAGCGGTTCCGTGAGGTCGGCGAGCCACTCGTTCTCGGCCCAGATCGGCACCTCGTACGAGCCGATCGTGACGATGTCGTACTGACCGCCGCCGGTAGCGATGTCCTTGGTCACGGCGTCGCGCAGATCGTTCTCCTCCATCTGCACGAAGTTCACCGTGATGTCGGGGTGGGACTCCTCGAATTCGCCCTTGAGTTCCTCCATGTCCTTCATCTGCGGGTTGTTCACGGTGGCGAGCGTCAGCTCGACCGGACCGTCCCCGCCGTCACCCGTTCCGCCGCCGCCACCGCCGGCACCCGCGCAGCCCGCCATCGCCAGCGCGCCGGCGGCCAGCACTGCCGGAACCGTGGCCCGGCGCATCCTCGTCGTGAGCGTCATCGCTCTTCTCCTCGTCGTTGCGTGTCGTGGCGATCTCCTCGGAGGCCGTCCGGGTGGGCCGTCTCTCTCGGCCTCGCCCGACGCCGCGTTCCTCGTCGGTCGCCATGCGGCGCGGCCTGGTCGTGGACGCACCGCGGGGTCAACACGGTCATGCTGGGCCGGGCCCGCAACGCGGTCAACGAACGGCATGCCGAACCGGTCAACGTCACCGGGAGAACGGGCACGAGGTCCGGTCACCTCGTGACCGCGATCACACGCCGACGACGGAATCGTGCGGCTGAAACGCACAACCGCACACCGACAACGTCCACGAACCGGAAACGGTCCCGCGCGAACCGGTCAACGCGGAGGTCACGCGGAGATCACGCACACGTCACGCGAAGGTCACGACGCGGGATCGGACTCTCCGCGCCTGGCACACTTTTACCGGTGCTCAGACCTGGACCACGTGGGCGCCCGCCTCGCTGAAGACGCGCGCCCGGGCCGCGGGCAGCTCCACGCCCGTGATCACCACCTCGAAGTCGGTGAGCTCGGCGAAGCGGACGAAGCTCGTCACGCCGAACTTGTGGTGCGCCCCCACGAACACCTTCCGGTGGCTCGACGCGATCGCCGCGGCCTTCACGTGCGCGACGGCCGGGTCGGGCGTCGTGAGCCCGTCCGACACGGTCACCCCGTTCGCCCCGATGAACGCCAGGTCCATGCGGAAGCCGCGCAGCATGTCGGTCGCCCAGCCGTCGACGACGCCGAGCGTGTTTCCCCGCACCCGGCCGCCCACGATGATCACCTGGAGGTTGTCCCGGCTCGAGAGCTCCGACGCGATCGGGAGGGACGTGGTCACGATCGTCAGGTCGCGGTCGTCCGGCATCGCCCGGGCGAGGAGCAGGGACTGGAAGCCCTCGTCGATGAAGATGGTGCGCGCCTCGCCGACGCGCCGCGCGCCCTCCTCCGCGATCCGCGCCTTCTCCTCCGGGAAGTTCTGCGTGCGCTCCGCCAGCGCCGTCTCGAACGTGCTGGACTCCACGGGGAACGCCAGCCCGTAGCTGCGCCGGATCAACCCTTGGGCCTCGAGCTTGCGCAGCTCGCGGCGCACGGTCTCCTGCGACACGCCGAGCAGGCGGGCGGACTCGCTGACCTCGATCCGCCCCTGACCGCGCACAAGGCTGAGCAACTCCTTCGCCCGCGACGACGTGCGCTCCGTGACATCACTCATGCCGTACCTCCCGTCCGTCACGCCACCTCGTCAGGCTCCACCTCATAGGGCCCCATCGTGCCAATCCCGGGGCCAGGAGTCCACGTGCGGCGTGGCGGCCGTCACAGCGGCGCGTGGGCCCGTGGCGGCCCGCCGGTCCCGTCGTGCCCGCCCGGCGAGATGACTACGATGGCGCCATGCTGACCGCGATCGTCCTCATCGACGCCGAGACCTCCCGCATCCCCGAGGTCGCCGAGGCCGTCACCGACATCCCCGGCGTGACCGAGGTCTTCTCCGTGACCGGCAAGGTCGACCTCGTCGCGATCGTGCGCGTGCACGAGCACGAGGAGCTCGCCGGCGTGGTGTCCGACGCCGTGAACAAGGTCCCGGGCGTCACCCGCACCGAGACCCTGATCGCCTTCCGCGCCTACTCCAGCAAGGACCTGGAGCAGGCCTTCGCCCTGGGCCTCGACGACTGACGGTGTCGTCCGGAGCCGCCGGGCTCAGCCCTTACGGTCCCCGACGGACGACGACGGCGGTCCGTGGTCCCGTCGGAGCGGAAGGGACCACGGACCGTCGTCGTACTCACCGGACCGAGAACGTGCTCGGGGCCGCGCGACGAGGCGCAGGGCCCCACCGTTCCGGCCGGCCCGGTTCCGGCCGATTCAGTTCCGGCCGGCTCGCGGCCTCAACTCAGAGCTTCGCCTGCGGGACGATCAGGCCCGATGTCTGGGCCTTCGCGCGCGCCAGGCGCTCGGACGCGTCGGCCCAGTTGACGATGTTCCACCAGGCCTTGATGTAGTCCGGGCGGACGTTCAGGTAGTCCAGGTAGTAGGCGTGCTCCCAGCAGTCGAGCAGCACGATGGGCGTGAGGCCCATCGGGATGTTGCCCTGCTGGTCGAAGAGCTGGACGACGACGAGCTTCTCGCCGATCGAGTCCCACGCCAGGATGGCCCAGCCCGAACCCTGCACGGTCGTCGCGACGGCCGTGAAGTGCGCCTTGAACTTCAGATACGAGCCGAAGTGCTCGTCGATCGCGGTCGCGATCTCGCCGGTGGGCTCGCCGCCGCCCTCCGGGGACATGTTGGTCCAGAAGGCGGAGTGGTTGACGTGACCGCCGAGATTGAACGCGAGGTTCTTCTCGAGCTGGTTGATCGAGCCCAGGTCACCCTTGTCGCGCGCCTCGGCGAGCTTCTCCAGCGTCTCGTTGGCGACCTTGACGTACGTCGCGTGGTGCTTGGAGTGGTGCAGCTCCATCACCTTCGCCGAGATGTGCGGCTCCAGAGCCCCGTAGTCGTAGCTCAGGTCAGGGAGCGTGTACTCAGCCATTGTGCGTAGTTCCTCCTCGATGAGACGACGACGGCCCGACTCCCCGCCCGCCGGAACGGATGAGGAGCCGGGCCATCGCTTGGTTCCGCAGGTCGCTCAGTGCTCCTGCGAGTCTGTGCCGTCCGTGCGGCCGGAGCCGACGGCAGCCGGTGCGGCATGCCGGCCGCCCTCGATCGCGTCGTGATCCCCGTGGGAGTGCGCCGCGGCGAGCTCCGCCGGAGTCACCGGCTCCACCCGGTCCTCGTAGAAGAAGCGGGAGAGGCTCTGCCAGCGCTTGTCCGCGCCGTAGCCCTTGCGCTTCACGCCACGCGCGTCCATCTTCGGCTCGATCTCCAGCGGAGCCGGGGCGTCGTAGTTCACGCGCAGCCAGCGCTCCTGGTCGCCCAGCGGCGTGTGGACCTCGATGTACTCGCCGTTGGCGTACCGCACGACGCGTCCGGACTCGTGCCCGTGCAGCACCAGCTCCCGGTCCTTGCGCTGCAGGCCGAGGCAGATGCGCTTGGTGACCACGAACGCCACCACCGGCAGCACGAAGAACAGGATCCGGTACGCCCACGTGATCTGGTTGATCGACATCCCGAAGTGCGTGGCGATGAGGTCGTTGGACCCCGCGGCCGCCAGGAGGATGAAGTCCGAGAGGAACGCGACACCGAGGGCGGTGCGGACCGGGACGTTGCGCGGCCGGTCGAGCACGTGGTGCTCGCGCTTGTCGCCGGTGACGCGCGCCTCGACGAACGGGTACACGATGAGGAACGTGAACAGGATGCCGGGCACGATGACGGCCGGGATCAGGACGTTCATCGACAGCGTGTAGCCGAAGATCTCCCACTCGAAGCCCGGCCCCGGCATGAGCCGTAGCGAGCCCTCGAGGAACAGCATGTACCAGTCGGGCTGGGCGCCGGCGGACACCGGGGACGGGTCGTACGGCCCGTAGTTCCACACGTTGTTGATCGCCATGGTGGCGCCCATGAGCGTCAGCACGCCGAAGATGATGAAGAAGTTGCCCGTCATCTTCGCCACGTAGACCGGGAGGGCCGGGTAGCCGACGACGTTCTTGTCGGTACGGCCGCCGCCCGGGTACTGCGTGTGCTTGTGCAGCACCATGAGGAACAGGTGCAGCGCGATGAGCGCCACGATCAGCGCCGGCACGATGAGGATGTGGATCGTGAACAGGCGCGGGATGATGTGCTCGCCGGGGAACTCGCCGCCGAAGATCATGTAGGACATGAACGAGCCGATCACCGGGATCGACTTGACGACGCCGTCGGTGATGCGCAGGCCGTTGCCGGAGAGCACGTCGTCCGGGAGCGAGTAGCCGGAGAAGCCCGCCGCCAGACCCAGGATCAGCAGCGTGAAGCCGACGAGCCAGTTCAGCTCGCGCGGCTTGCGGAACGCGCCGGTGAAGAACACGCGCATCATGTGCACGACGATCGCCGCCATGAAGATCAGCGCGGACCAGTGGTGCAGCTGACGCATCAGGAGGCCGCCGCGCACCTCGAACGACATCTCGAGCGTGGACGCGTACGCCACCGACATCAGCTGACCGGTCGCCGTGGCCGGGTGCTCGCCGTGGTACTCGGTGAGCTCCATCGACGGCTCGAAGAACATGGTGAGGAAGATGCCGGAGATGATCAGCGCGACGAAGCTGAACAGCGCGATCTCGCCGAGCATGAAGGACCAGTGGTCCGGGAAGACCTTGCGCGCGAACTCCTTGACCGCGGCGCCGATGCTCGTCCGCTGGTCCAGGTAGTCCGCCGCCTTGCCCATCCCCGTCGTCGGCTCCGGAGCCGCCGCCCCGTCCGTCGCGGTGTCGTGTGCGGTACTCACTTCAGACGCTCCCAGAAGCTCGGGCCGATGGGCTCGGCGAAGTCGTCCTGCGCCACGAGGTAGCCCTCGTCGTCGACGGTGATCGGCAGCTGCGGCAGCGGGCGCTTCGCCGGGCCGAACACCACCTTAGCGCTGTCCGCCACGTCGAACGTCGACTGGTGACAGGGGCACAGCAGGTGGTGGGTCTGCTGCTCGTACAGCGCCACGGGGCAGCCGACGTGCGTGCAGATCTTGGAGTAGGCCACGATGCCGTCGTACGACCACTGCTCGCCCTCGGGCGACTGGTCCGACTTCAGGTCCTCCGGGCGCACCCGCACCATGAGCACCACGGCCTTGGACTTCTCGGTGATCCACTCGTGGGACTCGCGGTACTCCTCGGTGGTCTCCGGGATGACGTGGAAGGCCGAGCCGATGTTCACGTCGCTGGCCTTGATGGGGCGGCCCGACGGGTCGATCGCGAGACGGGTGCCCTTCTTCCACATCGTGTGCTTGAACTTGGACACGTTCCAGTCCCCGCCCACCGAGCCGATCAGCGGCACGGCGATGGTCAGGGGGAAGAGCGCGAGCGCCGAGAGGGCGGCGCCCTTGAGCACGCCGCGGCGGCCGACGACGCCCGAGTCCTCCAGGCCCTCGTTCAGATCGCGCACGGCATCGGCGCGGACCTCGTCGGAGCTGCGGATCGGGTGCCGGTCCTGGACCATCTCGGCGTCGCCCATGAGGGCCTTGGCCCAGTGGATGCCGGCGATGCCGATACCCAGCAGGGAGACGGCCATGCCGACCCCGAGCAGCAGCGTGGACGTCCGCACGCTCTCGGTGGTGCCTTCCGGCGGCACCGCGACGTACGCGACGATCATGCCGACCGCGCCGAGGCAGGACAGGACGAACAGCAGCGTGACGATCCGCTCGTTCCGCTTCGCGGACCTCGGGTCGATGTCGGTCAGACGCCGCTTGTGCGCCGGGACGCCCGGATCCGCGAACTTGTCGGACTGCACGACCTCGGTGCCCGCGCCGGACGGCTGCGTCACCTCGGTCGAGGCGTCGTGGGGGTGGTTCATGTCGCTCACGAGGACTTCGCTCCGATCCAGACTGCCGCGCCGATCAGCAGGCCGAGGCCGACGACCCAGGCCCACACGCCCTCGCTGACCGGGCCGAGGGAGCCGAGCGAGGCACCGCCCGCGGAGCCCTCGCGCTGCTCGACCAGGAAGGCGATGATGTCGCGCTTCTCGTCGGGGGTGATGTTGGCGTCGTTGAAGACCGGCATCGACTGCGGGCCGGTCTGCATCGCCTGGTAGATGTTGCGCTCGCTGGTGTCGAACAGCGACGGGGCGAACTTGCCCTCGCTCAGCGCGCCACCGGCGCCGACGGCGTTGTGGCACATCGCGCAGTTGGTGCGGAACAGGGCCATGCCGTTGGCGGGATCACCGAGCTCCGCGTCGACCTGCTCGTCGGTCGGGATCGCCGGGCCGGGGCCGAGCGAGGAGATGTAGGCGGCGAGCGCGGCGGTCTGCTCCGGGCCGAACTGCGGCGGCTTCGCCATCGCCTGCGGGCCGTTCGCCTGCATCGGCATGCGGCCGGTCGACACCTGGAAGTCCACGGCGGCGGCTCCGACGCCCACCAGGGAGGGCACGCCCTCGGTGCCCTCGGCGTTCGGGCCGTGGCAGGTGGCGCAGTTCGCCTGGAAGAGCTTCTTGCCCGTCTCGATGTCCTCGGTGCTGACGGTCTCTGCCTGCGCCTCGGTGGGCGCGAGAGCGGCGTAGATGCCGCCGGTGACCAGCAGCGCCATCAGCAGGAGCACGACCGGCGCCAGCCGGTGATGCCTGCGGGCGGCGAGTGCCTTCACGGATTGATCCTCGTCTCGTGCGTGAGTACTTGCATCTTCTCTTATGACGCCCTGGGGGCCCGCGATGTGACATCCCGTGCCGGCGCGGCCGCGGCCGGCAGGGCCTACTGCAGGATGTAGATCACGAAGAACAGCGCGATCCACACCACGTCGACGAAGTGCCAGTAGTACGACACGACGATCGCGGTGGTGGCCTCGTGGTGCCCGAACCTCCGGGCGGCGAACGAGCGACCGAGCAGGAACAGGAAGGCGATCAGGCCGCCCACCACGTGCAGCCCGTGGAAGCCGGTCGTCAGGTAGAAGACCGAGCCGTACGCGCTGGACGAGATGCTCACGCCGGCGTGGACCAGCTCCGCGTACTCCATCACCTGGCCGCCGATGAAGAACGCGCCCATGAGGTAGGTCAGCGCCATCCACTCGTGCATGCCCCAGGACCAGAAGGCCCAGACGCTGCCCCTGCGCCGCGGCTGGAAGCGCTCGGCGGCGAGCACGCCCATCTGGCAGGTCACCGAGGAGAGCACCAGGACCGTGGTGTTGACCGCGGCGAACGGGATGTTGAGGTGCTCGGTCTGGGCCGCCCATTCCTCGGCCGGCAGGACCTGCCGCACCGTGAAGTACATCGCGAACAGGGCCGCGAAGAACATGAGCTCGCTCGCGAGCCAGACAATGGTCCCGACCGACACGGGGTTCGGACGGTTCACTGTCACATGCTGATGGGTGTGGGTGGCTGCAGCCGTTGCGGTCGACACGTCAGCCATTATGGCTGACGTGAACCCCCGGTGATGACCGAGCGGGCCACCGAGCGCGCGAAGAATGTCACAAAGCCATCACTTGGTGACGCGCAAAAGCACAGTGCCATGAAAACGTGGGCGGACCACCCTGCCGCCGAGGCATCCGATGTGCCACGATGCCGGGGGACCTGACCCGCGAGAGGATGCCCTTCGATGACTGACGTGACCACAGCTCCCTCCCCCGCGTCCGAGGCGACGGCGGGCCATACGACGCCGTCCGGCCCGGCCCCGCGGATCCTGCTGTACAGCGACGACCACACCGTGCGCGAGCAGGTACGTCTCGCCGTGGGCCCGCGGATCTCCGCCGACGCGCCGCCGATCGTCTGGCACGAGGTCGCCACCCCGGCGGCCGTCGTCGACGCCGCCGATTCCGGCCGGTGGGACCTGCTCGTGCTCGACGGCGAGGCGGACAAGGCGGGCGGCATGGGGGTGTGCCGCCAGCTGAAGAACGAGCTGTACGACTGCCCGCCGGTGCTCGTGCTGACCGGGCGGCCGCAGGACTCCTGGCTCGCGTCGTGGTCGCAGGCCGACGACACCGTCGCCCGCCCGCTCGACCCGATCACCCTGCAGGCGGCCGTGGCCGGCCTGCTGTGAGCGCGCTCGGCGCGATGACCCCCGCACAGACCGGAAGACCAGGACCAGGACCGACGAAGTGGCCAGTACAGTGACGAACGCAGCGACCGGTGAACCGACGATGGCGGGCCTGCTGGCCTCCCTGATGGCCGGCGACGACCTGGGCAAGGAACGCGCGGCCTGGGCGATGGACCAGGTGATGACCGGCGAGGTCTCCCCCGTGCAGCTGGCCGGGTTCCTCGTGGCGCTACGCGTCAAGGGGGAGACCGTCGACGAGCTCGGCGGCCTCGTCGAGTCGATGCTCGCGCACGCCACCAGGATCGACGTACCGGGCCCCACGGTCGACCTGGTCGGCACGGGCGGCGACCGCGCGCACACCGTGAACATCTCGACGATGGCCGCCGTCGTGCTCGCCGGCTGCGGGATCCGCGTGGTGAAGCACGGCAACCGGGCCGCGACGTCGTCGTCGGGCGCGGCGGACGTCCTCGAGCAGCTCGGCATCAGGCTGGACCACGCGCCCGAGCGGGTGGCGCAGATCGCCCAGGAGGCCGGCATCACGTTCTGCTTCGCGATGGTGTTCCACCCGTCGATGCGGCACGCCGGCGTCGCCCGCAAGGAGCTCGGCGTCCCGACCGCGTTCAACTTCCTGGGGCCGCTGACGAACCCGGCCCAGCCGCGCGCGACGGCGGTCGGCTGCGCGGACGCGCGCATGGCGCCGCTGATGGCGGGCGTGTTCGCCGAGCGCGGCACGAACGCCCTGGTGTTCCGCGGGGACGAGGGACTCGACGAGCTGGCGGCCACGGCCGGCACCACGATCTGGGAGGTGCGCGGTGGCGAGGTCCTGGAGCACCGCCTGGACGCGGCGACCGACCTGGGGATGAGCCGCATCAAGGTCGAGGACCTGCGGGGGGCGGACGCCGCCTACAACGCGGAGGTCGCGCGCCGGGTGTTCTCGGGCGAGGACCAGGGTCCGGTCCGCGAGACCGTGCTGCTCAACGCGGCGGCCGCCCTGGTGGCCGACGGCACCCTGGAGGGCACGGCGTCAGGTTCCCTCACGGATCGCCTCTCGGCGGGCCTGGCCCACGCGGCCCGGTCGATCGACACGGGCGCCACCCAGCAGGCCCTGAACCGCTGGATCGAGGCCGCCAGGTAGCTCCCGGGCCTCGCGGCCGACCACCCTCGTGCCGACCACGCCGACGGCAGATCGAGGACCCAGAACCTGGTCCGGACACGGTCCGGACGCGCGGAACCCCCATGAGCCCGCGGGCTCATGGGGGTTCCGGCGTGCTGCGGGGTCAGTGCGCGTGCGTGCCGCGCGAGAACTCGAACACCCAGCCGATCAGGGCGATGATGCCGAGCGGGACCGCGATGCCCATGATCCACCAGCCGACGGCCATGGCGAGGAAGGCGAGCGCCGCGGAGCCCGCGATGGCCAGCGGCCACCAGCTCCACGGGGCGAAGACACCCTGGTCCCCCGCGCCGTCGGCGATCTCGGCGTTCTCCGAGTCCTCCGGGCGCTCGTCGATCCGCTTCGCGGTCAGCATCAGGTAGAAGCCGACCATGAAGACCATCGCGCCCACGAGCAGGATGCCCAGCGTGCCGACGGGCTCCCAGTGCCCGTCCGGACTGATGCTGTACGTCCAGAACCCGTACACGATCGCCGCGAGGAAGAACAGCGGCGCTCCCGCGATGAACAGCCTGGTCTCGATCTTCACTTGCCGCTCTCCTCTTCCCCGTCCTCGACGACGACCGTGGTGCTCTGCTCCTGGGCGCCCGACCCGGAGACCACGCGTTCCTGGCCCTGGATGTCGGCACCCCGGCGGTCTGCCTCGCCCAGGACGTTCATCAGCACGTCACGGTTGTACTCCGGGTGGTCCATCGCGGCGACCTCCGGGTGGTGCAGGTCGAACGCCGGCGACTCGCTCCGGATGCGCGGCAGCGAGGTGAAGTTGTGGCGCGGCACCGGGCAGGCCGTGGCCCACTCCAGCGAACGGCCGTAGCCCCACGGGTCGTCCACGGCGACCTTCGGCGCGTTGCGCGCCGTCGTGTACACGTTCCAGAGGAACGGCAGCGTCGAGGCCGCCAGGATGAAGGCGCCGACGGTCGACAGCTGGTTGGCGATCGTGAAGCCCTCCTCCGGCATGTAGTCCGCGTAGCGGCGCGGCATGCCCCACACGCCCAGCCAGTGCTGGATGAGGAAGGTCATGTGGAAGCCGACGAACAGCAGCCAGAAGTGCAGCTTTCCGAGACGCTCCGAGAGCATCTTCCCCGTCATCTTGGGCCACCAGAAGTAGAAGCCCGCGAACATCGC
Organism: Myceligenerans pegani; assembly: GCF_014892515.1. Lineage (GTDB taxonomy): Bacteria > Actinomycetota > Actinomycetes > Actinomycetales > Cellulomonadaceae > Myceligenerans > Myceligenerans pegani. The sequence continues at coordinate 213 of NZ_JADBGR010000097.1, read as the reverse complement.
GAACACCACGGTGCCGAACACCACGTAGTGGAAGTGGGCCACGACGAAGTAGGAGTCGGACAGCGAGAAGTCCAGGGCCGGGCTCGACAGGATGATGCCGGTCAGGCCGCCGAACAGGAACGTCACGAGGAACCCGATGCTCCACAGCATCGGTGTCTCGAACGTGAGTTTTCCTCGCCACATCGTGCCGATCCAGTTGAAGAACTTCACGCC
>NZ_JADBGR010000096.1 GCF_014892515.1 Myceligenerans pegani | reverse complement strand
GCGCCATTAGCTCAATTGGCAGAGCAGCTGACTCTTAATCAGCGGGTTTGGGGTTCGAGTCCCTGATGGCGCACTCAACGGCAGGCGGCGTGTGCTCTCTTCGAGAGCCATGCCGCCTCATTCATTTCTTGTGGGGGCGCAGCTCCATCCCCGACTTCATCGGTGCGGACGAGGTCGCCGACCGGCGCGCGACCCTGGCGGCGTGGCGCAACGCTGCGGTCGTCAAGGCAGTCCCCGACGCCGCGCAACAGCCCCCACACCACCCTGGGGCTTTGCAGCACTGCTCGTGACGCGCCTCACGTCACAGGACGCTCGGTGAATGCGTCGTCGTGATGGAGCCGCGGCAGTACTCGGCGGCTCCATCGGGTGTTCTGACGACGAAGGAGGGGCCGATGGATCTCGCGCTCTGGATCGCCGCCGCCGTGCTGGCCGTGGTCGCTCTGCTCGGAGGTATCAGCAAGACGTTCATCCCCAAGGCCAGGCTCGACGCGATGGACGGCACCTGGACCACCGCGACCGGCGCGGGACCCGTCAAGGCCCTGGGTGTCCTCGAGCTGATAGCCGCGGTCGGTCTGATCGTGCCGCCGCTGGTCGGCATCGCGCCGGTGCTGGTTCCCGTGACGGCCACGTGCTGGGTCGTGCTGATGATCGGCGCGATGGTGACCCACGCCCGTCTCGGTCAGCCCAAGCTCGTGGCCCTGACGGGTTTCTACCTCGCCGTCGCACTGTTCATCGCCTGGGGCAGGTTCGTTCTCGAGCCGTTCGGCGCCTGAAGAGACGGAGACGGCCGGCTCCTGCCGCTAGGCCTCGTTCTTCGTGAGGGTGAGCTCGATGACCGGGATCAGGTCGTCCGGGCGGCACGTCGGGAGGGTGAGGGTCAGCGTGCCGGGCGGCGGCGCCGACGGGTTGAGGTGGGACTCCTCGGGCTCCTCCGAGCCGGCGTCGATCACGATCTCGGTGCCGTCGGACAGGAGTCGCGCGAACGCGGCCCTGCCCGCCAGACCCGGCAGGTACAGGGTCTTGAACGGCCAGGCCAGCACGTGCGCGTAGAGCGTGTCGCCGCGCCGGGTGTAGATCACGCCCGAGGGCGCCTCGGCGTCCTCGGCCGGCCCGGCGCCGTAGACGGCGTCCTGGTGGCGGCGCATCCACCGGCCGACCTCGCGCAGGATGTCGGCGTGCCGCTCCGGAACCTCGCCGCGCGCCGTCGGGCCCACGTTGAGCAGCAGGTTGCCGCCCAGGGAGACCGTCTCGACCAGCATCCGCACGATGAGTTCCGGGCTCTTGTCGTCGACGTTCCCCCGGTCGTAGCCCCAGGCGCCGTTGACCGTCTGGCACGCCTCCCACAGAACGCGCTCGCCGTCGACCTCGACGGGCCGCACCGGCTGGTACTGCTCCGGCGTCACCAGGTCGGCCGGAAGCCCGAACCGGTCGTTGACGATCATGGCGGGCTGCAGTTCGCGGCACATCGCCAGCAGGCCCGCCGCATCCCAGTCCTCCGCCGACTTGCCCGGCAGCCCGTCCCGGACGGCGGGCTGCGTGAAGTCGGCGAACAGGTAGTCGATCCGCCCGTACCCCGTGAGCAGCTCGCGGAGCTGCTCACGCATATAGGCGCGGAATCGACCCATGTCGCGGGTCGCGTTCAGCTCGTCGACGTCGGGCCGGTTCCCCAGCGGGTGCGACCAGTCGATCGTGTAGTCCGGGTGCGACCAGTCCAGCAGCGAGAAGTAGAGCCCGACCCGGAGCCCCTCGGCGCGCAGCGCCTCGACGTGCTCCCGGACCAGGTCCCGCCCACGGGTGCTGGCCACCGAGTAGTCGGTCGTCGCCGTGTCCCACAGGCAGAACCCCTCGTGGTGCTTGGCCGTGAGCACCACGTACCGCTGGCCCGCCTCCTTGGCCAGGCGCGCGATCGCCCGCGCGTCGTACAGGTCGGGGTCGAAGTGGTCGGCGTAGCGCCGGTACGTGTCGTCGTCGATCCGCTCGAAGTACTTCACCCACTCCTGACGGCCCGCCACCGCGTACGTGCCGTAGTGGATGAACATCCCGAAATGGTCGTGGCGGAACCAGGCCGTCCGCTCGGCCGAGGTCAGCGGGTCTGTCATGGTCCGGTCTCCTTGCGTGGACGACGGCGGTCTGCGCCTGAACGTACACAGTCGGCCGCGGTCGGCACAGCGCCAGGGCACGACGTGCCGGGATCTGCCAGGACTACGCGCCGGGATCACGGAGCCCGACGGCGTCGTGCCGCCAGAAGGGCTCCGAGTAGACCAGCGTCCCGGTCATCCAGCTCTCGTACGCCGGGAGCCGGACGGCCTGGAAGGCTGCCTCCGGGATGCGCAGGGACGGCCTGCGGAAGCCGAGCCCGCCTCCGGGCTCGAACCCGAGGCGCGCGTAGTAGCCCGGGTCGCCCTCCAGGAAGACGCCGGGGACCCCGCGCCCGCGGAGGACCTCCAGCCCGTGCCGGACCAGGGCCGAGCCGATGCCGCGCCCCTGCAGTTCGGGCGTCACGGCCAGCGGGCTGAGGACCTGCACGTCGACCAGCCGGCGGGGCGCGTCGAGCAGGCTCCGCGTGAACATGACATGGCCGACCACCCGCCCGTCCCGCTCGGCGACGAGCGAGAGCCCGTCCTCGGGCGTGATGGTGCCGCGCAGGCTCTCGACGAGATCGACGACGACGCGGCCGTGTTCGCCGAACGCCCTCAGGTGCAGGTCCCGCACCGCCTGCGCGTCGCCCGGCAGTTCTCCGCGAAGCTCCATGCCGGGAGGGTACGAAGTTCCAGGCACCGAGTCACAGGAATTGCCAGCCCCGGACGCGGTGGACGGTCGCGGTCTTCGGGTAGTGGCCGCCGGGCGGGCCGATCTCGAAGAGGTCGATCATGAGGAAGAGCGGGTAGCCCGGCGCCTGGGGTATGCGCCGCAGCACGACGCCCTCGCACCCGATGACGGTCTCGCCGTCGCCCCACAGCACCGTCCAGGTGTGCGGGGCGCTCGCGTCGAACGGCAGGGTGACCTCGGCCATGTCGGTCGTCATCCGGGGGTCACCGTGGGCCTTGACCCCGGACCGCGCGACGGTGGTCGCCCCGACGGCAGCCGTGTCGATCTCGAAGACACAGATCTCCCCCGCGTCGGCCTCGGCGGTGTGCTCCGTGCCGACGAGCCAGGCCGCGAGCATGCAGCCCTCGTCCCGACTCGCCGTCACGGTGATGTCGACGCGCCCGGCCGTCGGCGCCCAGAGCAGCCGCTGTGGTGTCTCGGTCCGCACGACCAGCCCGTCCTCCCGATGCCGGTGGGTCCCCCGTCGAGAGCCGAGCGGGCCGGAGTACGTGCCGGTCTGCAGGTTGGACACCCGCAGTGGTGCGTCCTCGGGACGCCAGTCGAGCTGGTCCTCCTCGATGCGCAGTGCGATCCCGCCGCCGTCGGCCGGAGCGTACCGGGCGGCGGACCGTTCCGGCGTCGTCCAGTGCGGCAGGTAGTGCGGCACCCACCGGTGAGGGCTCAGCGTCCCGGTGAAGTCGTCGTCGAGATCCGGCTCGCGATCCGGCGGCGGGGGAAGTTTCTCGATCGGCGTCGACATGGCTCGCGTTCTCTCTCGCCACCCACCGTAGATCGCTGAACGAACGGCCCGCCGGCGCTCCAGCCACGCCTGAACGGCCGACGCCGCGCGCGAAGAGGGCTCATCCGACGAAGATGCAGAACGGGTGACCCATCGGATCCGCGAAGACATAGAGCGGCTCCTCCGGGTCCTCCGAGCGGTCGTTGAGCTGGGTGGCGCCGAGCGCGAGGGCGTGGTCGCGGGCCTCGGCGAGTGCGGCGACGTCGGGGACCGTGGTGTCCAGGTGGAGCTGCTGGGGGACGTCCGGGGCCGGCCAGGTCGCTCTGGGCATGGCGTCGACCTGCTGGAACGCGAGGGGTACGCCGTCGTCGTTCCGCAGGACCAACCAGTCGCGGCCGTTCGGGTCGGGCTCGCCCGGCGGTGGCGGCTCGTCGCCGGGTCGGTAGGTGAGTCCGAAGAGCTTCCGGTAGAACTCGGCGAGGGCGCGGGCGTCGGTGGTGTCGAGCACCACCTGTCGGATTCGCGGGATCATCGTTCCAGCGCAGCACATCGAGCGCGAGACGCAAGATCTCGGCCGCGTGTCGCGGCACCCGCCCGCCCGTACGGCACGCGCTCAGGCGTGCAGGCTCGGCCGGTAGACGAGTTCCTGGGTGCGGCCGTCGAGCGTGCGGTGCTCGATCAGCTCGAGGTCGAAGTCCTCCGCGCCTTCGAAGATGGCGTCGAGCCCGGTCCGGCCGGTGATCACGGGAAAGATCGTCACCTGGACACGGTCCACCAGGCCGGCGGCCATCAGCGCGCGGTTCATCGACAGGCTGCCGTGCGAGCGCAGCGGGACGTCGGACTCCTCCTTGAGCCGGGCGACGACGTCGACGGCGTCGCCGCTCGCGACGGTCGCGTCCGGCCAGTCGAGAGGGCCGTCCAGCGAGGTGGACACCACCGTGGCCGGGAGGTGCCGCATCCGGGTGACCCACGGGTCGTGCACGCCCTCCTCGGTGTTCGCGGCCAGGAGCTGCGTGAACGCCCGGTAGGTGTTGGCGCCGAAGACCATTCTCTGGTCCTGGCTGTACTGGGCGAGCCGGTGGTCGAGGAGCTCGGGGCCCTGCTTGCCCCAGTAGCCGGTCCAGTCGCCGCCGGCGGCGCCGAAGCCATCGAGGCTGGAGAAGACGTCGAAGGTGTACGTGGCGGTCATGATGTCCTCCTGGGTGCGGTCGGTCCTGGCTGTACGGACCAGGGCCGACGGCGGAACTCATCGCTCCCGGGCGGGGGAACTCCACCGCGCGGGGCGGAGGACAGCCTCATTCCCCGCGTGCCGCCGTGTGACCAGCATGGACGCATGACCGAACCCACGTTCCGCACACTGTCCGCGATCGCCTTCGCGCTTGCCGTCCTCGCCGGGATCGCCGAGACCGCGATCGTCCTCGCGTCGATCGATCCCGCGCAGGCCGACGGCGGCCTGCTCCCGCAGCTGGCCCTGCGCGGCCTCGTGTTCGCCGGGGCGCTCGTGTGCGCCTGGTTCCTGGCGCGGGGCCGCCGGTGGGCGTGGTGGGCCCTCCTGCTCGGCCTCGGCGTCCTGGGCCTCGCCTCGATGGTCCTGCCGCCGGCCGCGGAGCTGGCGGCGGGCACGGGCTGGTACGACGCCCTCGGCGGCGACACCTCGGCGGCGTTCCCCGTGCTGCGCGGGCTGCACATCGCCCTCGTGGTGACCGGCGTCGCCGCCATGATCCGGCCGGAGGTCCGCGGATCGCTCGGGGCAGCGCGGGCGACCGCCCGCGACGACAGGCCGGCAGCGGTCGCGCGGTAGTCGGACCGAGATGTCATCGCGACCACGCCTTCCTGCGTCGTGGGACCGCAACCACCACGCACGACGGCGTGGTCGCCGGAATGGCGCGGTCGGTGGGGCGGAGGCCCCGCGACCCGCGGTCCTCGCGGCGACACGCCGTCGGGCCGGTCCGGGACCCGCGGCTTTTCGGGCCTTCCGCACCCGATCCTGGTAGAAAAGGTCCGTGACAGACACCGCGGACTACCCTGCCGACGACTTCTACCGCGACAACTCCCAGACCTCCGGCTGGCTCACGGAGGAGGACCTGGCTGTCGTGCGTGCGCAGCTTCCGCTGGTGTACGTGGACGCGGTACCGGTCCGGGTGGACGACTCGGGGGATGTCGTCGCCGTCGGCCTGCTGCTGCGCGTCGACACGCAGGGCGCGATCACACGCGCCCTGGTGTCGGGCCGCGTGATGTACCACGAACGGGTGCGGGACGCGCTGCTCCGCCACATCGAGAAGGACCTCGGCCCGGTGGCACTGCCGCAGGTGCCGCCGTCGCCGCAGCCGTTCACGGTCGCGGAGTACTTCCCCACTCCCGGGATCACGGCGTTCCACGACCCGCGCCAGCACGCGATCTCCCTCGCCTACGTGGTGCCGGTGACGGGTGACTGCCGCCCGCAGCAGAACGCGCTGGATCTCGCGTGGATGACGCCGGAGGAGGCCTGCGCCGACACCGTGCAGGCCGAGATGATGAACGGGCAGGGCACGCTGGTGCGGCAGGCGATGGCGCACGTCGGCCGGCTGAACTGAGGTCTCCGCGCGCCGCCCGCCGCACCGCACGGCGCCCCGCACCCGGCAGCGCCCCGTCCGAGATGCCCCTCGATGGGGTATAACTTCCCAGGTGCCACCCGGGGCACCCGCGGACGGGGAGGCGCATGCAGAGGCAGACGAAGCTCGCCGGCAAGGTCGCCACCGGCCTGGGTGGTTCGCTCCTGCTCCCGTTCCTCGTGGAGCTGGGCATGGCGTCGCTGCTCGACGAGAACTTCAGCCTGCGGCGCGGCATCCTGTTCGTCGGGGTGCTGGGCGGGATCAGCGCCCTGCTGTTCGGCGTCGACCAACTCGGTCACCTGCGCGCCCGCCGGGCCGAGGCGCGCGCCGATCGCGAGCTGAAGGCGCGTACCGAGCACGTCTCGCACCACGCGCTGCGTCCCTACGGCCCGGAGACCGACGGCGTCGTCGCGCTCTGCACGGCCCGCCTTGCGCCCAGCACCCTGCACTACCTGCAGTACCACACGCGCGGCAAGGGCATCTTCCGGGTCGACGTGCTCGACGACCCCGCGCTCGCGCCACTCCTCGGCCTCGCCGACGCCGACGAGCACCGCCGGGTCTACGAACGCTACGGCGAGGGCCTGCGGGCCATGGTGGAGCTGCTCGACGACGACTTCGTTCAGCTCGACTCCGGCCGCGTGCTCCGGCTCGTGCTCGACGTCGAGAAGGGCGCGGTCTTCGTCGTCGAGGTGCACCACGGCTCGGGCCGCTACCTCCTGGGCGTCACCCTCGACGAGACGGCCGTGGACCGCGCCGACACGGACCTCCGCGACCTCGCCACGACCATCCGTGCCCACCTGGGCCGCGAACGCGGCGCGACGATCCTCTAGCCCGGCCCCTCTCCGACGCCGGATCGGGTCGAGGTCAGGCGGTGGGTGGGAGTCACGACAGCATCAGTTCCGGCCAGTCCGCGAGTTCCTCGCGCATGCGGCGGTCGTGGGTGGCGACGACGACGGCGGCCGGCGTGGCCGTCAGGGCGCGGGTCAGCTCGTCGACCAGGTCGATCGACAGGTGGTTGGTGGGCTCGTCGAGCAGCAGCAGGTGCGGCACGTGCAGCAGCGCCCGCGCCAGCTCGAACCGCCGCCGCTGGCCCACGGACAGCTCGCCGAGCGGCCGGTCCAGGTCCTCCTCCGACAACAGGCCGAGGGATGCCACCGCCACCACGTGGTCGGGATCGAGCTCCCCGGCCGCGAGGAGCGACAGCGCCTCGTCGGCGGCGGTCTCGAACCCGGTCCGCCGCGCGGCTGCGGGCGTCAGGGCCGGGCTCTCCTGCCCGACGACGCCGATCCGCACGCCCTCCCGGGACACACGACTCCCCCGAGCCAGCCCGGCCTCCCCGGCAAGCACCCGCAGCAGCGTCGACTTCCCGGTCCCGTTCGGCCCCGTCACCAGCAGCCGGCCCGACGGCGGCACCGCCACCCTCGTGCCCGGCAGATCCAGCAGAACGCCTGGCACACTTTTCCTGGAGCTCCCGGGCGACGTAGCCGACCCGGCCGCCGCGGCATCCCGCGCAGGCCACGCGCCGGAGGCCTCGCCCGGAGGCTCCCCGCCGTCAGCCACCACGACCCGCGGGTTCCTGACCTCCACCAGCGCCTCGCCCGGGTCCCAGCCCGGCGACATCGCGGGCAGGTCGGGGAACGCGAGCGCCGGCGGCGGGACGGGCACCTCGACGGCCTCGGCCTCGAGCTTCTGGGCGAGGCGGTCGGCGGCCTTGACGTGGATGCGGGCACGGGTGGCGCGCCGGTGCCTCTGCGAGCCCTTGGGCGGGCGCCACTCGTCGGACAGGCCCTCGTAGGAGGCGTCGAGCACCTCGGCGAGGCGAGCCGCGCGCTTGCGCTCGGCCCGGTAGCGCTGGCGCCAGCGGTGCAGTGCCTGGTTCTTGGCGAACCGGTAGGAGAGGTAGCCGGGTTGCCCGTAGAGGACAGGCCTGCCGTCCCAGGAGGGATCGAGGTCGAGGATGGCGGTGGCGACGTCGTCGAGCAGCTCACGGTCGTGCGTGACGACGACCACTCCGCCGCGCCACGCGACGAGCTCGCCCGTGAGGAACTCGATGGCGCTCGTGTCGAGGTGGTTGGTGGGTTCGTCGAGGAGCAGGAGGTCGGCTCGTTCGGCGAGACGGCAGGCCAGGCGGACGCGGTACCGCTCGCCGACGCTGAGCTCGGCGAGCCCGCGGCCGAGGTCTCGGGGGGCGCCGAGGCGGGTGAGGGCGACGTCGACGCGGCGGTCCGCGTCCCAGGCGGCGAGGTGCTCGGCGCGGGCGAGGGTGCGCTGCAGCTCGGCGAGGTCGCCGGCCTCGTGGTCGAAGGCGGCGGCCGCGGCGTCGAGCTCGGCGGCGGCGCGCCGGAGGCCGTCGAGCGTGGCGGCGACGAGGTCGCCGACGGTCTGCCCGGGGACGGGGTGGAGTTCCTGTTCCACGAGCGCGACGGTGCCGTCCCGCCGCACCTCTCCCCCGGTCGGGTCGAGCTGCCCGGCCAGGAGGTGCAGGAACGTGGACTTCCCGGAGCCGTTCTCGCCGACGACGCCGAGCCGCGTCCCGGAGTTCACTGTCACGCCGACCCCCCGCAGGACGTCCCGCCCGGGATAGGAGAAGGCGAGATCGTCGGCCACGAGGTGCATGGGAGAACCCTATTGGTTCCCACGGATGCAGAGTGGTTGCCATGGGTACAGAGTTCCCACGCCTCTGCGTTCCCACGGCCCCGCGTTCCGACGGAGCAGCCGACCCGGCGCCGGGAAGCCGTTCGCTAGGGGGAGGCGGCTTCCCGACACCGGGCCGGGTCCGGGACCGGAGCGTGGCGGGGCGTCTGGGCCCGCCACGCTCCGGCGGTTCCGTGGGTCGGTCAGGCGTGCGTCTCCTCCCGCTCGGAGGGGTAGCGGATCTGCTCCACCATCTCCTGGACCTCCTCGGACGGCGGCCGGGTCGCCAGCGAGACCACGACCGTCACGACCAGGTTGACCACGGCGCCGATGGTGCCGATGCCCTCCGGGCTGATGCCCAGAATGTGCGGGTTCGCACTGGTCCCGAACACCTCGAGCGTGTAGATCATGTAGGTCGCGGTGAACGCGAGGCCGGCGATCATGCCGGACACCGCGCCGGTGGCGTTCGCTCGTTTCCAGAAGACGCCGAGCACGAGGATCGGGAAGAACGTCGATGCCGCCAACCCGAAGGCGAAGGCGACCACCTGGGCCACGAACGCCGGCGGGTTGATGCCGAAGTAGATCGCCACGAGCACGGCCAGGCCCATCGCGATCCGGCTCACACCGAGCCGCCGTGCCTCCGAGGCGTGGTGGTCCACGTACCGGAAGTACAGGTCGTGCGACACCGACGAGGAGATGACCAGCAGCAGCCCGGCCGCGGTCGACATCGCCGCGGCGAGCCCGCCGGCCGCCACGAGCCCGACGATCGGCGCGGGCAGGCCCGCGATCTCCGGGCTGGCGAGCACCAGGATGTCGTTGTTCACGAGCAGGTCGGCGTCGCCCGCCGCGAACACGGCGGCGTTGTTCGTGACCGAGTTGACCGTCTCCGAGGTCTCGGAGACCGACACCAGGCCCGTGGCCTGCCAGTTCTGCACCCATTGCGGGAGCGCGTCGACCGCCTGGCCCTGCACGCCGTCGAGCAGGTTGAACTTCGTGAAGGCGCCGACGGCCGGGGCCGTCGTGTACAACAGGGCGATGAAGACCAGCGCCCACAGCGCCGACCAGCGCGACCCCCGCACCGACTTGGTGGTGTAGAAGCGGATGATCACGTGCGGCAGGCCCGCCGTACCGATCATCAGCGCCATCGTCACGAGGAACACGTCGATCTGCGGGCGTGCGGTGAACGCCTGCGTGTACTGGTCGAGCCCGAACTCGGCCTGGAGCTCGTTGAGCTCGGCAAGGATCTGGCCGAACGACACCTGCGGGATCGGGATGCCGGTCATGGTGTTGGCCACGGCCCAGGCCGGGATCAGGTAGGCGACGATGAGCACCGTGTACTGGGCCACCTGGGTCCAGGTGATGCCCTTCATGCCGCCGAACACGGCGTAGGTGAAGATGACCGCCGCCGCGATGGCGACGCCGCCGGCCTGCGGGATCTCCAGGAACCGCGCGAACACGATGCCGCCGCCGGCCATCTGCCCCACCACGTAGGTGAAGGACACGATGATCGCGACCACGGCGGCCACGGACCGCACGGTCTCGCTGAACCGGTCGCCGACGAACTCCGGGACCGTGAACTTGCCCCACTTGCGCAGGTACGGCGCGAGCAGGAGGGCCAGCAGCACGTAACCGCCCGTCCAGCCCATCAGGTAGATGGAGCCGTCCGAGCCGAGGAACGCGATGAGTCCCGCCATCGAGATGAACGACGCCGCGGACATCCAGTCCGCCGCGACGGCGGCACCGTTGGCGACCGCCGGCACGTTCTGCTCGGCGACGAAGAAGCCCTTCGTCTCGCGCACCCGGCTGCGCCACGCGATGTAGATGTAGACGCCGAAGCTGAGCGCGACGAAGACGAGCGCCCAGACCTGTGTCTCGCTCATGTCAGCCCCCCGTCGTGGTTGCGCTCGTGCACGCCGTACTCACGGTCGAGCCGGTCCATGCGCACGGCGTAGACGAGGATCAGCACGATGAAGGTGTAGATCGATCCCTGCTGGGCGAACCAGAAGCCGAGCGGGAAGCCGGCGATCACGACCTGGTTGAGCTGCTCCACGAAGATGATCCCGCAACCGAAGGAGACGGCGAACCAGACGATCAGCAGCACGACCATGAGCCGCAGATTCTTGCGCCAGTACTCCTTCCGCCACCCGTTGCCCTCGCCGCCGGCGGGCGGCGGGCCGCCCTCCGGCGTCACGACGTCGTCGGACATGTTGCGCTCCTTTGCGTCTCGGTCCGGCAGTGCCGGAAGGACCCGCCCGCACCCACCGGTGTGGCCCGGGTCACATGGTTCCCACGATGAGCCAAGTACCCCGGTCCTCCGGCCTGCAAGGGGCAGGGTGCCCGACGGCGGTCGTGGTCCCGCGAGCGGTCGCGTGCGGCAGGCCAGCGGGTCGATCGGGCCGGCGGGAACCACTCGCGGGACCGGACCGACCGTTCGCGGTCCCGGCGCCCCCGCTCGCACGCCCGGTCGCGCACGCCGGCCGGCCGGGTCGCGGCGCGAGCGCGCCGTTGCTCTACGATCGAGAGCATGTCCTCGACGTCGAGCGCATCCCGGCCCACCGCGCGCCGACGGATCCTCCATCCCGGCAGCACGATGATGATCGTCGGCGCGCTCTGCGTCCTCATCGGCTCGCTGCTCCCCTGGGTCCGCACCGCTGCGGGCAACCTGCCCGGCTACGGCGGGGCGGGGGTCCTGACGGCGGCCCTCGCGATGCTGCTCTTCTCCGGCGCCGTGATCCCCCACCGGATCTCCGCGATCGTGCACTGCGTCGTGGTGGGCCTGCCGGTGGCGGTCATCGTGGCCTGGCAGTCGGTGCGCCTCGGCCACACCGTCGCGACCACCGACGCCTGGTGGCACGTGTGGGCCGGGGAGGGACTGGTCCTGGTCGGCGCGGGCGCCGTCGTCGTCCTCGCCACCGCCTGGCGCCTGTACCGCAACCCGTTCTGACCCCGGTCGACAGGCACACACCCCGCCCCGCCCGCGACCGCGCCAGACTGAACCCCATGGACGACGCCGATACCCGCCCTGCCGATACCCGTCTCGACGTGGAGGAGCACGACACCCCCGCGGAGGTCGACGCCGCCTTCCGCACCCTGCGCAGGGTCGCGGTCTGGCACTTCGTCCTCTTCCTCGCCGCCGTGCTCGGCGTGCCCGCGCTGTCCCTCACCCTCGGCTGGTGGTCCGGCGCACGCATCGACGGCGGGATGAGTCCCGGGTTCGCCATGGCGGCGTTCGGGCTCTACGTGTTCTTCCTCGCCGTCGGGCTGGCCGCGGCCACGCTCTCGTCCGCCGTCGAGGCCCGCATGCTCGGCGGCGCGCACGACGAGGGCGACGACCGCCCCGAGCCCCAGGACACACCGTGACCGCGGCCGGCGCCACCGCCCTGGTGACCCTGGTCACCACGCTCGTGCTCGTCGCCTGGCTGGTGCGCCCGCGCGGCGCCTCCACCGTCGACTTCTACCTGGCGGGCCAGCGCGTCGGGGTGGCGACCAACGCCCTGGCCATCTGCGGCGACTACTTCTCCGCGGCGTCGTTCCTGGGCGTGGCGGCCGCGGTGTACGTGTCCGGCCTGGACGGCGTCTGGTACGCGGTCGGCTTCGCGGCGGGGTTCGTGCCCGTGCTGCTGTTCGTCGCCGCGCCGCTGCGCCGGTTCGGCGAGTTCTCGATCCCCGACTTCCTGGGCCGGCGCCTCGGGTCGGAACGGGTCCGACTGGTGTCGGTCGGCGTGGTGCAGGTGGTCATCCTGAGCTACCTCATCCCGCAGTCCGTCGGCAGCGGCATCACGTGGCAGCTGCTCGTCGGCCGCGGCCTGCCCGGCCTCGACCCGTACGGCACGGGCGTCCTGCTGTCCACGATGTTCGTCGCCGCGCTGGTCGCGTTCGGCGGGATGCGCGGCACCACGTGGACGCAGGCCGTGCAGTTCCTCGTGCTGCTCGGCGCGCTGGTGTGGCTCGCCCTGGCCGTCATCGGCTCCGGGTTCCGCTATCCCGAGGCCGTCTCCGACCTCTCGGCGACCCCGCTGGCCAACCCCGTGCCCGGCCCGGAGGGCTGGGAGCTGCGGGCAGAGACCGACCAGCTCGACCCCGGCACCGCGGCGACCTTCGGCGAACCCGGAGCCGCCTACGGCCCGCTCGCCCAGTTCGCGCTCATCCTCACCCTCGTCATGGGCACGGCCGGGCTGCCGCACGTGATGAACCGGTACTTCACCAGCCCGACGGGCACCGCCGCGCGCATGACGACGGTGTGGGTGCTGGGGCTCGCGGGCCTGTTCTACGCGCTGGCCGTGATGCTCGGCACCGCGGCCCGGCAGAAGATCGCCGACGCCGCCGACGACCACGCCTGGCTCGCCGCCCTCACCACCGACGGCGTGCTGCGCGTGCCCGAGCACGCGCTGCCGGTCCTCGGCCGGCTGTACGGCGGCGACATCGGGCTCGCGGTCATCGCGGCCGGCGCGCTGGTCGCGGTGATGTCCACGATCGCGGGCCTGCTGCTCGCCGCCGCCGCGTCCTGGGGGCACGACGTGTACGAGCGGCACATCAACCCGCGCGCCACCCAGCGCCAGGCGGTGTGGGCCGGCCGGGCGAGCACCGCCGTCGTCGCGCTCACCGCCGCCGGGATGGCGATGGTCATGCAGCCGGACAGCCTCGCGCCGTCCGTCCCGTCCATCGTCGCCGCGATGGTGACGTGGGCCTTCGCCATCGCCGGCTCGGCGCTGACACCGGTGTTCGTGCTGGCCATCTGGTGGCGCGGCACGACGGCGGCCGGTGCGGTCGCCGGGATGCTGACCGGCGGCCTGGCCTCGATCGGCATGTTCGTGCTGGGCGTGCTGCCGGTCGGGCCCGGGATCGGCGAGATGCTGATGACGCCCACGCTGGTGGCCGCGCCGCTGGCCGCCGCCGTCTGCGCGCTCGTGTCGCGGGTGACCCGGCCGCCGTCGGACGTCGACCGCCAGTGGCTGATCATGCACGGCACCGCGGCCGACCGGCAGGCGGAACGCCTGGCACACCTCACGATCCACGGCCCCGGCCGGAGCAGGCGACGCCAGGGCGGCACGATCCACGGAGAAGGTACTGCCCTGGCGGAACGACAGCGCCGGACATCGCGAGGACCGCAGAAGGGGGACTGAGAATGCGTTCGGGGAGCGTGCTGCTCGCAGGGGGGATCGCGGTGACCTGGGTGGTGGTGTACCTGGTCACGCAGGTGATCGTGGATCCGCCGCTCGGAGTGGGGACCACCGTCGTGGCCGGCGCGGTGGCGAGCATCGCCGTCGTCCTCGGGTACCCGTCGGCGCTGCGGGGGCCGCGCTCGGCCACCGCGCTGCGGCGCGGACCCGAACCCCGCCGGGGCACCCGCAGCATCGTGGCGGGCCGCACCATGCCCCTGAGGTCGGGCCTGACCGCCGACGCCGCGCGTCGCACCGCGGACCTGCTCCGCCCGCTGCTCGGCGGCGACGCCGTGGCGATCACCGACACCGAGCGCATCCTGGCGTTCGTCGGGCCGGGCGAGGACCACCACCGGGCCGGCGGGCCGGTGCGGGCGTCCGTGACGCTCAAGGCGATCGCCTCCGGACGCACCGCCACGTCGCGCAGCACGGCGGAACTCGGCTGCGGGGAACCGGACTGCCCGCTGGCGGGCGCCGTCGCCGCGCCCCTCATGGTCGCCGACCGCGTCGTGGGGGCGCTCGTCGTGCTCCGCACGGGCCCGGAGCCCGCCGGGCGCGGGCAGGTCGAGGACATGGCGGGCATCCTGTCGCTGCACCTCGAGCTCGCCGAGGCCGACCGCGAGCGCGAGCTCGCCGCGGACGCCCGCCTGCACGCGCTGCGCGCGCAGATCAACCCGCACTTCCTGTTCAACGTGCTGAACACGATCGCGTCGAAGTCCCGCACCGACCCGGAGGAGGCACGGGCCCTGCTGCTGCGGCTGAGCGACTTCTTCCGGTACGCGGTGCGGCAGGACGGCCAGCTGGCGGAGTTCGCGCAGGAGTACTTCTTCGTGCGGACCTACCTGACACTCGAGCAGGCGCGGTTCGGCGACCGGCTGCGGGTGCGGTACGACATCGATCCGCAGGTGCTCACGGCCCACGTCCCGGTGCTGACGATCCAGCCCCTGGTGGAGAACGCGGTGAAGCACGGGCTGGCCGACAAGGTGGACGGCGGCACGGTGACGCTCCGGGCGCGGGTGGACCCGCTGACCCGCACCACGTCGATCCGGGTGTCCGACGACGGCGTCGGGATGGCGCCCGAGGTCCTGGAGCGTCTGGACGGCCCGCACCTGACCGCGATCCCCGACGGCGGCCGCAAGGGGAAGGCCGGCGGAGGCGAGCGCGACCGCGCGCGCGACCACGAACCGGGCGACGGCGACGGGACGGACGGCGGCCGCGCCCACCATCTCCACACGGGCGTCGGTCTGCGGAACATCTCGCAGCGCCTCACGAGCCTGTTCGGGGAGCGCTTCTCCCTGGACGTCCGCTCCACGCCGCACGAGGGCACCGTCGTGGATCTCCGGGTCCCACTGCGCTGAGTCCACGCCGCACGGCTGGACCGGCTCCGCTCCCGCCCGCCCGCGCCTCCCGCTGCGCTGAGCCCCGCCGCCGGCGGAGCCCACATCCCACTACGCTGAGGCCGTGCGCGACGACGACACCCGCCCGCGTGCGCTGATCGTCGACGACGAGGCGCCCGCGCGAGCCGAGCTGCGGTATCTCCTGGAGGAGCTGGGCGACGTGCAGGTCGTGGGCGAGGCGGCGAACGGCAACGAGGCCCTGCAACTCCTGGAGTCGATCCCGTACGACCTCGTGCTGCTCGACATCCGGATGCCGGGCACGAGCGGTCTCGACGTCGCGGCCGCCGCGCGGAGGCTGCCGCATCCGCCGCGGATCGTGTTCACCACCGCCCACCCGGACCACGCGGTCGAGGCGTTCGACCTGGAGGCCGCGGACTACCTGGTCAAACCTTTCGACGCCGCCCGGCTGGCCCGCGCCGTCGAGCGGGCACTGACCCAGCCCGGCTCGGACGACGGCGCGGGCGGGGGCACCGGCGGCGACGCGCCGGGCGGCCGGGGCACGTCGTCGGGCGCCGAACAGGGCTCCGAGCCCGGCCTGCCGCGGCCCCTGGCGAAGGTACCGGTGCAGAAGGACGGCCGGACGGTGCTGGTGGACCAGCGCGCGATCGTGTACGCGAGCGCCGCGCGCGGCTACTCGTACCTGAAACTGGCCGACGAGCGGTTCCTCGTCACCTTCTCGCTGAACGAGCTCGAGCGTCGGCTGCGCGGGCACTTCTTCCGCACGCACCGCTCGTACCTCGTGAACCTCGACCACGTGCGGGAGCTGGTGCCGGACTTCAAAGGCGCCCTGGCCTGCGTGATGAACGACCGGCAGCGCAGCCGGGTGGAGGTGTCGCGGCGCCAGGCGGCCGAGCTGCGCCGGCGCCTGGGCGCATAGGAAGTTTCATCCCCCTTGTATTGACCTGCACAAATGGGCAGTATGACCTTCATGTCCCAGGCCATTCCCCCCATGCTCAGGATGCTCAACCTGCTCACCCTGCCGGGGGCGCGCAGCCGCAAGGACCCCGGCGCCGCCTTCGACAAGCTGGTGGCGCAGGCGGAGCGCGGGTACCGGCCGCTCGGCGCGGAGGACCTCGCCGCCGTCGAACCGCTGCGGCTGCTCCTGCGGGCACACGCGGCGAATCCCGGCCTGAGTCCCTTCGGCTGGGCGACCGTGCAGGAGGCGATCCGGAACCGGCTCCGGAACCGCGTGATCATCCGGGACGTCCAGGCGCGGCATCCCGAGGTGAGGGAGCAGCCGGTCGTGGCACCGGTGTTCGTGACCGGTCTGCCGCGCACGGGGACCACGTTCACGTACAACCTGATCGCCCGTTCGCCGGGTAATCGCGGTCCGCTGCTGTGGGAGATGCTCAACCTCGGCCTGCCGGTCGAGGACCCGGCGGAACGCGCCCGGATCGCCGAGCGCACCGCCAAGCGGATCTCGTTCGTCGACCGGCTCAGCCCGGACTGGTCGCAGATCCACCCGTTGATCGCGACCAGCGAGGAGGAGGACTTCTTCCTGCGCGACCACTCCGAGCTGCACACCACGGCGTCCGCCGTGCCCGAGTACCGCCGGTACCTGGCCGGGGCGGACCTCACCGACGACTACCTCCTGCTGCGCGAGGCGCTGCAGGTGATGTCGTTCGGGCAGGAGCCGCCCCGGTGGGTCCTGAAGCACCCCGGGAACCTGTGGCGGATGCCCGAGATCCTGCGCGCGTTCCCGGACGCGCAGGTCGTGTGGACGCACCGGGCGCCCGGAAAGGCGCTGGCGTCGGGCTGCTCCATGTCCGAGTCGATGCGGAACATGCACTACAAGCCCGGCGCGGTCGACCTCGAGGCGATCGGCGCCGAGTGGCTGACGATGCTGTCGGAGGGCGTGGACCGCGCCCTCGCGCAACGCGAGCAGCTCGACGAGGGCGTGCTGGTGGACGTCTCGTACAACGACCTGGTCGAGGAGCCGGTCAAGGTGATGCGCGGCGTGTTCGACCACCTCGGCATGACGTGGACCGAGGCCGACGACGCCAATCTCGCGACGGCGCAGGACCGGCCCCACCACAAGGGCCACAAGTACACCCTGGAGCGCTACGGCCTGGACGAGCTCCAGGTGGCGGCGGCCTTCGCGGGCTACAAGATTCCGTCCGCCCTCTCGTAGACCCACGCCGGCCTCCCCCGAGGCAGGAGGCGTGCCGCCGGCGGTACTGCCCTCTCCTGAGCGTCAGCTCGTGCGAACCTCAGCTCGTGCTCAGCGCCCGCACGACCAGCGGGGCCAGGGCGCGGAACGCCTTGCCGCGGTGGCTGATGGCGTTCTTCTCCTCCGGGGTCAGCTCGGCCGCGGTCCGGGTGCCCGGGGTGCCGTCGTCCGCCGCGGGCTGTTCCGCGGGGACCAGGATCGGGTCGTAGCCGAAGCCGTTGGTGCCGCGGGGAGCCAGCGTCAGGACGCCGCGCATCTCGCCCGTGCGGACCTCCTCGGTGCCGCCCGGCGTGACGAGGGCCGCCGCGCAGACGAACCCGGCGCCGCGGTGCTCGGGGCGGACGTCGGCGAGCTGGGCGAGGAGCAGGTCCAGGTTGGCCTGGTCGTCGCCGTGCCGGCCCGCCCAGCGGGCGGAGAAGATGCCGGGCGACCCGCCGAGCACGTCCACGGCGAGTCCCGAGTCGTCGGCGACGGCGGGCAGGCCGGTCGCCGCGCACACCGCACGCGCCTTGATGAGGGCGTTCGCCGCGAACGTCACGCCGTCCTCGACCGGCTCGGGCGCGCCGATCCCGCCGGACGTGACAAGGGCGCCGTCAGGCAGGTCCACGCCGGAGGCGCCGAGGATCGCGCGCAGTTCCACGAGCTTCTTACGGTTGTGGGTGGCGATGACCAGGCGCGCCTCGTCCGGGACGCGAACCGCCGGGTTCGCGGGCGCGCCGCCCTGGGTCTCCGTCCGGTCCGTCACTTCGCCTCCTGTTTCCGCGCACCGCGCCTGAGCACCGTCACCATCCCGCGCCAGCCCAGCATCGTGACGCCCAGGAACGCCGCCGTCACGAGCAGGAACGAGATCTCGGACGAGCCGCCCGTGGCGACCCGCAGGATCATCCCGCCCACCACCGTGGTGAACCAGACCCCGACCCCGACCGGCCAGATCCGGGCCGGATCGTGCCAGGCACGTGTCCAGGCCCAGCCGACGGCCGCTCCCACGGCGAACGGCCAGACGACCCGCCCGAGCTCGAGCACGAGCGTGTCGTGCGCTCTCATCCCCGCGATGGCGAACACGAGGACGGCGACGGCATCGGCGACGATCCCCGGGGCGACGGGGATCCGGCCCGCGCCGGGCCGCCCCGCGTCGTCGGCCGTCGTCATCCGCCCAGCTCCCGGGCGAGCGCCTCCTCCTGGAGCCGCGTCAGCTCGGCGGTGCCCGCCACGGCCAGATCCAGCAGGGCGTCGAGCTCGGACCGGTCGAACGGCGCGTGCTCGGCCGTGCCCTGCACCTCGATGAACTTGCCACCGCCGGTGACCACGACGTTCATGTCGGTCTCCGCGCGCACGTCCTCCTCGTACGGGAGGTCGAGCATGGGCGTGCCGTCGATGATGCCCACGGACACGGCGGCCACGGAGTCGGTCAGCACGGGCTTGCCGCGCGAGGTGATGTGGCCGTGCCGCTGCCCCCAGGCGACGGCGTCGGCCAGGGCCACGTAGGCGCCGGTGATCGCGGCGGTGCGGGTGCCGCCGTCGGCCTGGAGCACGTCGCAGTCCAGCACGATCGAGTTCTCGCCGAGCGCGGACATGTCGACCACGGCCCGCAGGGACCGCCCCACCAGCCGCGAGATCTCGTGCGTCCGGCCGCCGATCCTGCCCTTGACGGACTCGCGGCTCCCGCGTGTGTTCGTGGACCGCGGCAGCATCGCGTACTCGGCCGTCACCCAGCCCTCACCGGAGCCCTTGCGCCAGCGCGGCACGCCCTCCTCGAACGACGCCGCGCACAGCACCCGCGTGCGGCCGAACTCGACGAGCACGGAGCCCTCGGCGTGGTCGAGCCAGCCGCGGGTGATCCTCACGGGGCGGAGCTGGTCGGTGGCGCGCCCGTCGGCACGCGTGATGTCGGAGGTACTGATAGTCACGCCAGAAGCCTACGCGGCTCGACGCATCGACCACGAGCTTCGCCGCACGAGCACGAGGTTCTGCCGCGTCGCGCGGGACGGCGTGCCGCCAGGCTCATGGTCGTCGTCATCACACTGTGTACGTCGCTCCCGGCTGAGCCAGCCTGACGTCGCCGTCGTACTCGTCGCGTGCCTCCGCGAGGGTGATGGCGGGCTCGTTCCACACCGGCAGGTGCGTCAGCAGGAGCCTCCTGGCCCCCGACTCGTGGGCGATCCGCCCGGCCCGCCTGCCCGTCAGATGGATGCCCGGCTCGACGTGGTCGTCCCGCCCCTCGACGAACGCCGCCTCGCTGAGCAGGAGGTCGACGTCGCGGGACAGCGCCACCACGCCCTGGCAGTAGTCGGTGTCGCCGGTGTACGCGATCACCGCGCGCTCGTCCGGCCGCAGCGTGCTCGGCCCGGTCACCCGGACGCCCCACGCCTCGTCCGGGTGGAACACCCGGTACGGCTCCAGGGTCAGCGGCCCGACCTGCACGGGCACGCCCTCCCGCCAGGACCGGAAGTCGTAGTCCGCGTCCATCGTCTCGCCGTCGCTCAGCCCGTAGGACCGCGCGGCCTGCACCGCCGTTGTCGACGGGGACCACACCGGCAGGTGCTTTCCCTTGCCGGTGCGGGCCGACCCGTGCTCCGGGTGGTACCGCAGGTAGACGTACAGGCCCGAGAGGTCGGCGCAGTGGTCGGGGTGCAGGTGGGAGATGGCCACGGCGTCGACGTCGAACGGGTCGACGGCGCGCTGCAGCGCGCCGAAGGCACCGTTGCCGAGGTCCATGACGACGGTCCAGTCCCGTGCCTCGTACCCGGCCGCGGCGGCCTCCGCCGCGGAGACCTGCACGAGGTACGACGACGCCGGCGAGCCCGGCCCCGGCCCGGAACCCGAGACCCCGAGAGTGATCAGGCGCATCAGACGGCCTCCATGCGGGAGACCTCGGGTCCGAGGAAGCGGTGCGCGAGCGGCTGGACGTCGTCCGGCGCACCGGTGGTGAGGAACGCGTGCACGGGCGGGCCCGCCTCGGGGCTCCGCTCCAGGTCGTGCGCCACGAGCTTGCGGTACACGTCCTTGGCGGTCTCGTCCGCGCTGGAGACGAGCGTGACGCCCTCGCCCATCACGTAGCTGATCGGCCCGGTGAGCAGGGGGTAGTGCGTGCAGCCCAGCACCAGGGTGTCGACGCCGGCCTCCTTCATGGGATCCAGGTACTCGTGGGCGTACTTCAGGACGTCCTCGCCCGAGGTCTGCCCCTCCTCGACCAGGCGCACGAACTCCGGGCACGCCTGGGTGACGATCTCCAGCCCGGGGGTGACGTGGAACGCGTCGTCGTAGGCCAGGGACTCGATGGTCGCCCGGGTGCCGATGACGCCGATGCGGCCGGTGCGGCTGGTGCGCACCGCCGCGCGCGCCGCGGGGAGGATGACCTCGACCACGGGGATGCCGTGGCGCAGCGTGTACCGCTCGCGGGCATCGCGCAGCGCGACCGACGACGCCGTGTTGCACGCGATGACCAGCATCTTCACGCCGTCGGACACGAGCCGGTCCATGACGTCGAGCGCCATGGCACGGATCGCGCCGAGGGGCTTGGGGCCGTACGGGGTGTTCGCGTTGTCGCCGAGGTACCGGACCTGCTCGTTGGGTAGCTGGTCCAGGATGGCGCGCGCGACGGTGAGGCCGCCGAGGCCGGAGTCGAAGATGCCGATGGGCGCGTCGTTCACGGGTGCGATGCTAATCGCGCGAATGTGTCCGATCCGTTACCCGGGCCACGCGTCGTGGGTGATGCCTGCCACGTTCGGCGACGCCGGAAGGCCGCGCGGGTGCACGCCACCCTTCAGTTGTCCTCGGAGCGGCTCTCCGGAGGGCGGGGCCGGCCGCGCAGATCCGCGATCATGACCTCCATCAGGGTCTCCAGCGCGAAGCCCGCCGCGACGAACACCCCGGACCAGAACCGCCGCGCGGCGCGCCCGTCGGCGGCGACCGGGATCTCCCGGCCCATCTGCTGGTCCCACATCACCTGGTCGGTCAGCGCGTTGACGTCGTCGTCCGACTCCAGGCCGAGGCGCTGGGCGATGACCAGGCGCATGTCCGTGAGCGCTCCCGCGACGGCGTCGGCGGACTCGCGCGACACGCGCACGGGCGGGGGCGCCCCGTGGCGCCCGAGCGTCTGCCACGGCGCCTTCTCCGGCTCGGGATCGTCCTCGGACGCCGGCGGCTCCAGGAGGTCCGCGAACGCCTCCAGGCGCTCGGCCTTCTCCCGGGCCAGGTCGTTCTGCGTCAGGCGGCGGAACTCCCCCGCGACGGCGTCGTCGTCCTTGCTCGCGTCGGGCAGGAGGCGCCGGACCGCTGGATCCTGGGGCGTGGGCCCGACCGACGAGATCCCCGTCAGCTTCGCGAGGTCGCCGTCCGTGATCTCGTCCGGGGCGAGCAGTCCCTTGTTCCACACACGCGTCGTGCTGCCCGTGTGGGGCGTGGGCACGTCGTTCGGATCGGGTTCGGGCGCGGCGGCGGGCAGGCCCGTCTCGTCGCGGACCATCGCGGCGACGTCGCGCGCCACCCGGGCGAGCACGGCGCGCTCGACAGGATCCATCCGCGACTCGTAACCACGTCGCATGGCGCGGAACGGCGTCATGCCGCTCCCTGCGCGCCGCCGGACTCCTGCAGCGTCGCCCACAATCCGAATCCGTGCATGGCCTGCACGTCCACCTCCATGCGTTCGCGTCCACCGCTGGACACGACCGCCTTGCCGTCGTTGTGCACCCGCATCATCAGCGTGTGTGCCTTCGCCTGGGGATAGCCGAAATAGCTCTCGAAGACGTACGTCACGTACGACATGAGGTTGACGGGATCGTTCCACACGATCGTCACCCACGGATCGGCGGGCTCACGGGCCGCGTCCTGCTCGGTCTCCTGCTGGGTGGCCGTCCCGGCTGAGACTGTTGCCGCGGGCGCGGACAGGGGCATCTGCGCAGCGGAGGAAGTCACCCCCCTACCTTAGCGATCTCAGGGGGTCGGAATCACATCTCCGACCACTGGATTCATAGGCATTCACCTGCGCCTGGCCGGCCGGGTGAATATCAAAGATAGTTTCCCACGACCGTGGCCGGTTTCCAGCGGCCCGACGTCGCGATGTCCAGCACGCGATCCGTCGTCAGGCCGTCGGCGCCGTGCTCCAGCAGCCCGCGGCGGGCGACCTCGCGGAGGTCTGCACCCGTCGCGCCGTCGAGGAACGAGGCGACCAGGCCGGCGTCGACGCCGGTGCCCGGGGGCAGGTACAGCCGGAGGATCGCCTCGCGGCCCGCGGCGTCCGGCGGCGGGACTTCCAGGATGGTGTCGAACCTGCCCGGGCGCTTGACCGCCGGGTCGAGCGCGCCCGGGTCGTTCGTCGTGGCCACGGTGAGGACGTCGTCGGTGGCGCGGGCGCCGTCGAGGGCGTCGAGGAACTCGCCGAAGCTGGTGGTGCCGCGGCTCTCCTTGCCGCCCACCGAGTCGATCTCCTCCAGGACCACGAGGCACGGCCCGAGCGTGCGGACCTCCTCGTAGAGCTCGGTCATCCACGTGCGCAGCACGTCGGCGGTGACCAGCACGACGGTGACGGTGCCGACGAGCTCCGTGGCCAGCACCCGCGCCAGCTTCGTCTTGCCGACTCCCGGCGGCCCGGCCAGCAGCAGGCCGCGGGACGTCGAGTGGCCGAGCGCGCGGAGCGTGTCGCGGCGTGTGGTCACCCCGGCGCAGAACAGCCCGATCTCGTGCCAGATCTCGTCCGGCAGGATCAGGTCGGAGCGCTCCTGGGGCGTCGGCGTGACGGGCCGGATCGTGAGCCGGCCCGTGCCGTTCGCCTGGAGGGTGCGGCCCCGGTACGGGTGGTCGGCGGCGAGGTCGTCGCTCAGGGCGTCGAGGGCGCGCTCCGCGACGTCGCGCCGGCCGGGCAGCGCGCGGGCCGTGAGGAACGGGTCGCCGAACTGGTAGCCGGTCTCGATCGCGACCGGGTGCTCGTCGCGGGTGCCCGCGGGGAAGAGCACGGTCGCGGCCGTCGGAACCGTGACGGCGACGCCCGACCCGAGATCGAGCCGGGACAGCTGCGGGGCACGGCGGTCGGGGCCGCGCTGGGTGACGACGTCGGCGTGCTCCGCGATCCACCGCCCGAGCACGAAGCCGTACAGGAGGTGCAGGACCGGGGAGACGGGACGGGAGACGGTCTCGAGCGAGGCCTCGGGCACGCCCCAGGTGCGGGCGAGCCATTCGGAGGCGTCGCGGGGCTCCGTCGTGCGCTCGGGAACGGGCTGCCCGAGCAGGGCGGCGATCCCGGCGACGGCGGCACGGGCCGCGGCGTCGTGCTGGCCGAGGTCCGGCCAGACGGGGGCGTCGGCGGCGGGGGCGTCGGTCGTGGAAGGGCCCGGCGTCGAAGAGCCCGGCGTCGAAGAGCCCGGCGTCGAAGAGCCCGGCGTCGAAGAGCCCGGCGTCGAAGAGCCCGGCGTCGAAGAGCCGGGCGTGGAGGCGGCGGTGTGGCTGGTGCTCTCGTGCAGGGTGTTCCTCTCGTCGCGTGCGGTCACGGCCTCTGTCTACCAGGTGAGCTATACGAGGTAAAGGGAAATGGGCGGCGCCGCGCGCCGGCCACGGAGACGTCTCCTCCGTGTCCTTGTCGGTGTCGCGCAGTAGAATTCCGGATCATGAGCGATCCCCTCGACAGCCCGCCCGACGATCCCCGCACCAGCGGTTCCACGAGCGTCCTCGAGCGCGAGGAGACCCGTGAGGAGGCGCAGCCGGGGGACCACGAGCGCTTCGCCCACTACGTGCGCAAGGACAAGATCATGGGGTCGGCCCTGTCCGGCCGGCCGGTGATCGCGTTGTGCGGCAAGGTCTGGGTCCCGGGCCGGGACCCGAGCAAGTTCCCGGTGTGCCCGGTGTGCAAGGAGATCTACGAGGGCCTGCGCGACCCGCAGGACGGCGGCGGTTCCGGCAAGGGTGGTTCGGGCAAGGGCGGTTCCGGCAAGGGTGGCGACGGTCCGGCCGGGGGCGGTCCCGGCAGGTGACCAACACGCCGCAGCTCCCGCGCACACCGTCGTCTGCGGCCGCCTCGCACCTGAGCCCCGCCTTCCCGCGCCGTGCCCCCTGGGGTACGGCGTCGAACCTGCGTGCCTGGCAGGCCGAGGCGCTGGAGCTCTACCGCGAACGGTCACCCCGCGACTTCCTGGCCGTCGCCACGCCCGGCGCCGGCAAGACCACCTTCGCCCTGCGCGTCGCCACCGAGCTCCTCGAGGCCGGCGTGGTGCGCCGGGTCACCGTCGTCGCGCCGACGGAGCACCTCAAGCACCAGTGGGCCGACGCCGCGGCGCGGGTCGGCATCCGGATCGACCCCAGCTTCACCAATGCCCAGGGCCGGCACGGCGCGCACTACGACGGGGTCGCGCTCACCTACGCCCAGGTCGCGGCCAATCCCGCGCTGCACCGCGCACGCACGGAGGCGGCCCGCACCCTGGTGGTCCTCGACGAGGTGCACCACGGTGGGGACGCCCTGAGCTGGGGCGACGCCGTCCGCGAGGCGTTCGAGGAGGCCACGCGCCGCCTGGCGCTGACCGGAACGCCGTTCCGCAGCGACACGTCGCCGATCCCGTTCGTCACCTACGCGGAGGACCGCGACGGCATCCGCCGATCCCAGGCCGACTACACCTACGGCTACGGTGACGCGCTGCGCGACCACGTCGTGCGGCCGGTGCTGTTCCTGACCTACTCCGGCGACATGCGGTGGCGTACCCGTGCCGGCGACGAGGTCTCGGCCCGGCTCGGCGAGGCCATGACCAAGGACATGACCGCCCAGGCGTGGCGCACCGCCCTGGACCCGGAGGGCCAGTGGATCCCGTCGGTGCTGCGCGCCGCGGACAAGCGCCTCACCGAGGTGCGCCGCACCGTTCCCGACGCGGGCGGCCTCGTCATCGCCACCGACCAGAGCACCGCGCGCGCGTACGCGAAGCACCTGACGGAGATCTCGGGACAGCGCCCCACCGTGGTGCTGTCCGACGACGCGGGTGCCTCCGGCCGCATCGAGGAGTTCACCGCGTCCGACGACCGCTGGATGGTTGCCGTGCGCATGGTGTCCGAGGGCGTGGACGTCCCCCGGCTCGCCGTCGGCGTGTACGCGACGTCGACGTCGACCCCGCTGTTCTTCGCCCAGGCCGTCGGGCGGTTCGTGCGCGCCCGGACGCGCGGCGAGACCGCGTCGGTCTTCCTGCCGTCCGTCGCGCCGCTCCTGGAGCTCGCCGGCGGGCTCGAGGTGGAGCGGGACCACGCGCTGGACCGGCCCACCACCGCCGAGGAGCAGGGGATCGAGTACGACCCCGAGGCCGGCCTGCTCGCCGAGGCGAACCGCGAGGAGAAGGCGTCCGGCGAGCTCACGCAGGGCACCTTCGAGGCGCTGGACGCCCAGGCGTCGTTCGACCGCGTCCTGTTCGACGGCGGCGAGTTCGGCACGGGCGCGGACGTCGGCTCCGCGGAGGAGCTCGACTTCCTCGGCCTGCCCGGCCTGCTGGAGCCGGACCAGGTCACCACGCTGCTGCGGCAGCGGCAGGCGGACCAGGCCAAGGCGCGCGGCGCCCGGGCCGCGCAGGCCGCGCAAGGGCTCACGGAGCGCGAGCAGGCGGCCGAGCGGGCCGAGCACGAGCACCGCCGGGCGGGCGAGCTGCGCAAGGAGCTGTCCAAGCTCGTGGGCGCCTGGGCCAAGCGGTCCGGCGAGCCGCACGGCGTCATCCACACCCGCCTGCGCCGCGAGTGCGGCGGCCCCGAGGTGCCGCTGGCGACGGCCGCGCAGCTCGAGGAGCGGGTGGCGAAGGTGCGGCGCTGGTTCGTCGGCGCACGCTGACGCAAGCTTTCCCCTCCACGTGATGTTTCCGACACGGTCAGATCGTGAGACGAGAGCGTAAAGTCGGCGCTTTCGGCCTGCCCGCGCCGCTCGGCTGCCATACCGTTGACCGCATGACCAGCGAGCCCCGGGGCACTGGCGCCCCGCTCAGCGACTGGCCTGCCCTGCACCTTGTCGAGCCGGCGCCGCCGTCGGCCCCCGCACCGGGCCAGGGCCTGCCGAGAGACCTTCCCGCGGACCTGCCCGCCGCCCCGCGACCCGCGGCGCGGCCGTCGGTCGCGCTGCTCACCGACCGGTACGAGCTGACGATGCTCCAGGCGGCCCTCGCGGACGGCACGGCGAACCGGCACTGCGTGTTCGAGGTGTTCACGCGCCGGCTCCCGGCCGGGCGCCGGTACGGCGTGCTCGCCGGTACCGGCCGTGTGCTGGAAGCGCTTGCGCACTTCCGGTTCGGCGACGACGAGCTGGCGTACCTGGAACGCGAACGCGTCGTGGACGCCCGGACGCTCGACTACCTCGCCGGATATCGTTTCACCGGCACGATCCAGGGGTACGCCGAGGGCGAGATGTTCTTCCCCGGCTCGCCCGTGCTCCAGGTCGAGGGCACGTTCGCCGAGGCGGTCCTGCTCGAGACGCTGGTGCTGTCGATCCTCAACTACGACTCGGCGGTCGCGTCGGCGGCGTCGCGCATGACCAGCGCGGCGGTCGACCGGCCCGTGCTGGAGATGGGTTCGCGGCGGGCCCACGAGCAGGCCGCCATCGCCGCCTCACGTGCCGCCGTCGTGGCCGGCTTCGCGGGCACGTCGAACCTCGAGGCCGGGATGCGCTACGGCCTGGACACGATCGGCACGGCCGCGCACGCGTTCACGCTCCTGCACGACGACGAGATCTCCGCGTTCCGCTCGCAGGTCGAGGCGTTCGGGCCGGGCACCACCCTGCTGGTCGACACCTACGACGTGCTGCGGGGTGTGGAGCGCGCCGTCGAGGTGGCGGGCACGGGGCTCGGCGCGGTGCGGCTCGATTCCGGCGATCTCGGCGGTCTCGCGGTCGAGGTGCGCGCGCGGCTCGACGAACTGGGCGCGCGCGACACGAAGATCGTGGTCACCTCGGACCTCGACGAGTACTCGATCGCGGCCCTCGCGGCCGTGCCGGTGGACGTGTACGGCGTCGGGACGCGGCTCGTGACCGGGTCCGGGGCGCCGACCTGCGGGATGGTGTACAAGCTCGTCGCGCGGGAGAACTCGGCGGGCCGGCTGGAGCCGGTGGAGAAGTCGTCGCCGGGCAAGGCATCCGTCGGGGGCCGCAAGGCGGCCGGGCGGCGGTACGGGCCGGACGGCCGCGCGACCGAGGAGCTTCTCGTCACGGGGCCGGACGAGCTGGTCACGGCCTGGACCCCCGACAACCGGGACGTCCGCCCGCTGCACGCCCCGCTGGTCGTGGAGGGCGCGGTGGACTCACGCTGGGTGGGGGCGTACGGCGTGGAGAACGCGGTCCGCACCCACGCGAACGCGCGGGCGGAACTCCCCCGCGGCGCCCGGCGCCTCTCCTCGGGCGATCCGGCCCTCCCGACGACGGCCCTGACCCTGACGGACTGACCAGCTCCGCCCAGGCGTCCCCCGGCTACAGAGCCTGCCAGTCCGGCTTCTCCGCGTACGTCTGGCGGTAGTAGTCGGCCAGCTGGAGGCGGCTCGCCGCGGCGTCGTCGACCAGGACGCTGGCGTGCGGGTGCATCTGCATGATCGTCGCCGGCCACATGGCCGAGATCGGGCCCTCCACGAGCTGGTGCACGGCCTCCGCCTTCGCCCGCCCCGTGGCGAGCAGCAGCAGGTGCTTCGCCGACATGATCGTCGCCAGCCCCTGGGTCAGGCAGTGCCGCGGGACGTCGTCGACCGCGCCGCCGAAGAACCGCGCGTTGTCCTCACGGGTCTGCCGCGTCAGCGTCTTGATCCGCGTGCGCGAGGCCAGCGACGATCCCGGCTCGTTGAAGGCGATGTGCCCGTCGGTGCCGATGCCGAGGAGCTGCAGGTCCACCCCGCCGGTCGCGGCGATGGCGGCCTCGTAGTCGGCGCAGGCGCGTTCCAGGTCCTCGGCGTTCCCGTCCGGGCCCCGCACGGCGCCGGGCGCGAAGTCGACGCGCGAGGCGATCTCCCGTTCGATGACGTTCCGGTACCGCTCGGGGTGGTCGTCGGGCAGGCCGACGTACTCGTCCAGCATGAACGCCCGGGCGTGCGCGAAGGACAGCCCGGCCTCGTGCCGCCGGACCAGCTCGTCGTACACCTTCAGCGGGCTCGATCCGGTGGCCAGCCCCAGCACGCTCCGTGGCCGCGCGGTGAGCAGCACCTCGATCGCGTCGGCCGCCAGCCGCGCGAGCTCGTCGGCCGGTGCGATCACGACCTCCATGTCATCGTCCCCTCGTCTTGGTGCCCGCCAGGGCCGGCGCGGGCGCCGCGCCATCGACCTTCGCCGGCAGCTCCGCCCGCTCGTCCCGCCGACCCAGCACCGCGGCGCCGACGGCGGCGACCGGCACGTCCGACGGTGCCAGCGTGACACGTTCGGGCAGGCCGAGCGATGCGAGGAAGGGTGACACCTCCGCCTGTTCCCGCAGCGAGTCGCGCACGACGTCGAGCAGCGGCCGGCCGAGCTGGGCGACGCCGCCACCGAGCACCACGTAGTGCACGTCGACCGTGAGCACGAGCATGCGCACGGCCGCCGCAACCGCGTCCGCGAACCGCTTCCGCACGCGGATCGCGTCGGCGTTCCCGGCGTCGGCCGCCTCGAAGAGCTCGACGGGCGAGGGCTTCCCGTGCCGTGAGGGCCACGCGGTGGCCAGCGCCGTCCCGGACACGAAGGTCTCGATGCAGCCGCGCTGCCCGCAGGAGCACTCGGGGCCCGCGGGGTCGACGGGCACGTGCCCGATCTCCCCGGCGGCGCCGCTCACGCCGCGGCGCAGGCGGCCGTCCATGACGAGGCCGGACGCGACGCCCGTGCCGAGCGCGAGGAACGCGAGGTCCTCGTGGTACGCGGACGCCGGCACCCCGGGCGCCAGAACCGCACCCGCACCGCCGTCGGACACCGTGAGGTCGTCGTGGCACGAGGCTGCCTGCGCGCCCTCCCGCTCCAGCACGTGCGCGGCGCCGACCGCGGCGACGTTGAGGTCGTTCTCGACGACGACGGGGACGCCGCCGAGCGCGGCGGACAGCCGCTCGGCGAGCGGCAGCTCGTCCCGGACGCCGAGATTGACGGCGTGCTTCACGGTGCCCGCCGCCGCGTCGACGATGCCGGGTATGCCCAGTCCGATGCCACCCACGGCGGACAGGTCCAGCCCGGCGGCCGCCACGACGTCGCGGGTGGCGCGGGCGGCGGACCGGACGACGCCCTCGGGCCCGAGCTCGGTGGCCAGGCGGGTGGTGGCGACGAGGCCGCCGCCGGCGTCCAGGAGCGCGCCGAGGATCTTGGTTCCGCCGATGTCCAGGCCGACGGTGTGCGCCGCCGCACCGGACCGGTTGGTGCTCGTGTTCGTCATCAGCCTTTCACCGCGCCGGCGACCAGGCCACCGGACATCCGGCCCTGGACGATGAGGAAGAAGATCACGGCCGGGATCGCCACGAGGACCGCGGCGGCCATGACCGCGCCCCAGTTGGTGGCCTGCGTGACCAGGACGAAGGTGCGCAGCCAGAGGGTCAGGGTCATCGTGTCCGGGCGCTGCATGATGACCAGCGCGAGGACGAAGTCGTTCCACGCGTTGATGAACGCGAAGATGCCCGTGGCGACGAGACCGGGCGCGAGCAGGGGGAACGTGACGCGCCAGAACGCCCCGGCCGGCGAGCAGCCGTCGACCATGGCCGCCTCCTCCAGCTCCTTCGGCACACCCGCGACGAAGCCGCGCAGCGTCCAGATGGTGAAGGGCAGCACACCCGCCACGTAGACCGCGGAGAGGCCGATGATCGTGTTGATCAGCGCCCAGCCGTCGATGATCCGGTAGAGGGAGATGATCATCGCCTCGCCCGGGATCATCTGGATGACGAGGATGAGGATGATGAAGGTGCGCCGCCCCTTGAAGGTGAACCGGGTCAGCGCGATCGACGCGACGAAGCCGATCACGAGGCACACCACGAGGGTGAGGAACGTGGTGCTCAGGGAGTTCATCACCGCGGGGGCGAAGGGCGCGCGCTCCTCGCTGAACATCGCGGAGCGGTAGTTGTCCAGCGTGAAGACGTCCGGCGTCGGGAAGAACGAGATCTCCTCGCCGCGGATCCGGTTGTTCGGCAGGAAGGACGTGTTCAGCATCCAGTAGACGGGGAACACGAACAGCGCGAAGACGACGATCGCGACCAGCCCCCAGCCGGCGTCCTTCGCACGCCGGACGGGTGACCGGCGCACCCCGGGGGTAGCGCTCCCGGACCTTCGCGGCGGGGCCGCGCGCCCCGCCTCGACCGACCGCACCTGGCTCACAGTTCCTCCTCCTTGATGGTGCGGCGCACGTAGTAGACGGACAGCAGGAGCATGATCGCCACGAAGACGAACGCGATGGCGCTGGCCATCCCGAAGTGCCCCTGCCCCATGCCCATCTGGTAGATGTACACGCCGATGGTGTTGGTCTTCTCGCGGTCGCCGCCGATGTCCTGCAGCGCGTAGACCTGGGGGAAGACCTTGAGGTCCCAGATCATCGAGAGCACGACGAGCACCGTGACGATGGTGCGCACGTACGGCAGCATGACGAGCCGGAACCGGGCGAAGGGGCCCGCGCCGTCGAGCTGGGCGGCCTCCAGCACCTCCCCCGGGATCTGCGACAGACCCGCGTACATGGTGAACGCGACGAACGGGATGGCGCCCCAGACGATGATGAAGGTGAGGATCGTGAAGAAGCCGAGCGGGTCGAGCAGCCAGGAGTGGCCGAACCAGCGGTCCCCCGTGATCCGCGTGAGCAGGTTGTTCACGAGGCCGTACTCGGTGTCGAAGATCCAGCCCCAGATCGTCGTCGAGCTCAGGGGCGGCATGGACCACGCGAGCAGCAGGCCGACGGAGACCAGGAGCCGCATCTTCCGGCCGAGCCGCATCATGAGCAGGGCGACGAGGGTGCCGAGCACCATCGTCAGCGTCACGGCGACGACCATGAACACGATGCTGCGCCCGAGCACCTCCCAGAAGCCGCTGTCGGTGAGGATCGCGACGTAGTTGTCGAGGCCCACCCACTCGGCCGGCATGCCCATGACCTGGGCGCGCTCGTACTCCTGGAAGGACATGACCAGCATCCGCACGACCGGGTAGCCGGTCAGCACGCCGAGGATCAGGATCGACCCGGACAGCAGGAGCCAGGGGACGGTGGGGAAGCGCCGGCGACGCGGACGCGGCGGCGTGGGCGCCGGCGCGGGTGGCGCCGCGGCTTCGGTGGCGAGGGAGCTCATGGCCGCCTTCCGATCACGAACGAGAACGACAAGCAGGTGGAGGGGCAGTGTGACGGTCCCCTGCCCGGGCTCCGGGGATGCCCGGGCAGAGGACCGCGAACGTGGGCGGCTGTGTCAGCCGTTGAGGATCGACTCGATCTCGGCGTCGAGATCGGCCGCGACCTGCTCGACGTCCTCGCCGTTGGCGAGTCGCGTGAACTGGGTCTGCAGCACGGTCTGCGCCTCGACGTCGGCCCACTTCGGGGTGGCCGGGGTGAGCTTCGCGTTGGCGGCCGCCTCGACGCCCGCCGCGCCGATCGAGGTGTCCTGCGGGACCTCGCCGGCCAGGGAGACCTTGGCGGGGATCAGACCGATGCCCGCGAGGATCGACTGGTACTCGTCGCTCAGCATGATCTTGAGCGCCTCGTACGCGAGGTCACGGTGCTCGGACTTCTGCGCGATGGCGATGTTCGAGCCGCCGGCGAACACCTGGGCGGCGCCGCCGTCCTTGCCCGGCAGCGCGAACGCCTCGAGGTCGCCGCCGTACGTCGACGCGCAGCCCGGCACGCCGTCCTCGGTCTCGGGCTCCTCGGGCGCGTTGATCGACCACTGGATCCACGTCGGGGCCGAGAGGTAGCCGATCTTCCCCTCGCAGAACGGCACCTGCAGGTCGGTCTCCTGACCGTCCTTCGGCGCGTTCGACGCGTTGAGCATCAGGTCCTGGATCTGCGTCAGGCCGGCGATGCCGCCCTCGCTCGAGAAGCCCGCTTCCCAGGTGCCGTCGTCGGCCTGCTCTGCGATGTAGCCGCCGTTCTCCCAGATGAAGGGCAGGGCGTTGTACCAGTCCTGGCCCGGCCACCACACGCCGGAGAACTTGCCCTCGTCGTAGAGGCCCTTCGCCGTCTCCACGTACTCGTCGAGCGTGGCCGGCGGCTCGGCGTCGACGAGCTGCGGGCTGTAGAACACCGCACGCGATCCCGCGTAGTAGGGCAGCGCGTAGTGCGCACCCTCCCAGTCACCGGCCTCGACGAACCCGGGGAGCAGGTCGCTGCCGCCCAGTTCCTCGAACTCCTCCGCGGTGATCTCGCTGAAATACCCGTTCGACGTGAACGCGGACGCCTGCGTGTTGCCGACCTCGACCACGTCCGGGGCGTCCGAGCCCGCGAGCGCCGTCGTGTACTTGTCGACGAGCCCGTCCCAGGCCTGCTCCTCGATGACGAGCGTGGAGCCCTCGTTCTGCTCCTCGAAGGTCTTCTTCAGGTAGTCGCGGGCCTCGTCGGGCGTGTCGGTGCCGACCAGCCAGACACGGACCTCGCCGGTGGCCGGGCCGCCGTCGCCGTCACCGGCTTCGGCGCCGGACGAGCAGGCGCCCAGTGCCATGGTCATGGATGCCGCCGCCGTGACGGCGACGAGACGGTTCTTTCTCACGAAGTCATTCCTCTCGGTCTTGCCTGTGATGTCGGTGCGGTGCGTTGCCGCGCCCACCCGTGACCACTCCCGTGTGCTCACGACACCCCCAGCTGAGCGGACAGGACCAGGACGGCGGCGCCGAGGAGCACCACGTCCTGGCCGAGAGACGACATCCGCAGCTGGAGCCCGGCGCTGACCGCCGGCATCGTCCGCTGCTGGAGCGTCTCCTGCGCTGCTTCCCGCAGGGGGCCGTCGAGCAGGTCCGCGGGACCGCTCAGGAGCACCTCGGCGAGGTTCAGCGCGCTGACGACGGGTGCCAGGGTCGTTCCGAGCACCCTTCCGACTTCCGCGAGGTCGGCGTCAGCAGTAACGGGGTCCTTGCCCTCGACGGCGCTGCGCAGCGCGCGGGTGGACAGGACGGTTTCGAGGCAGCCGCGGCGGCCGCAGGCGCACAGTTCGCCGTCGTCGACGGCGGTGGTGTGGCCGAGCTCGCCGGCCGCGAAGCGGAGGCCGTGCACCCGGATGCCGTCGACGACGATCCCGGCGCCGACACCGAGGCCGACGAGGAGGAGCAGCATCCCGGAGGCGGCGCCGCCGTAGGTGAACTCGCCGAGTGCCGCCGTGTTGGCGTCGTTGGCGACCTGGACGGGCAGGCCGATCCGGTCGGTGAGGATCTCGGCGAGCGGGACGTCGTACCAGCCGCGGTTGGGCGCCTCGATGACGCGGCCGTGGTCGTCGATGACGCCGGGTGATCCGACGCCGATGCCGAGCACGGGGCAGGTCGCCTGGGCGACGAGCAGGCGCGCGAACCGGGCGACCAGGTCCGTGAGTTCCTCGCCGGTGCGGCCGTCGACGT
Source organism: Myceligenerans pegani (assembly GCF_014892515.1). GTDB lineage: Bacteria > Actinomycetota > Actinomycetes > Actinomycetales > Cellulomonadaceae > Myceligenerans > Myceligenerans pegani. The sequence continues at coordinate 125,750 of NZ_JADBGR010000096.1, read as the reverse complement.
CGAGGGTGCGGCGCTCGACGACCTGACCGGTCAGGCTGATCACGGCGCCGCGCATCTGGGCGGCGTCGGTGAGGTCGAGCGAGACGATCTGGAACGCGTCGCCGCGCAGGCCGACCAGGATCGCGGGCTTGCCGACGCGCTGGCCCGGCCGCGTGCCGAGTTCCTCGACGAGGCCCTCGGCGATGAGGACCGAGACGAGGTCGGAGATGGTGACGCGGGTGAGGGAGGTGGCCCGGGCGAGGTCGGCGCGCGACGTCGGGCCCTCGTGGAACAGGTGCTGCAGCACGAGCGAGCGGTTGTGGGCGCGGGCGTGCTCGGGGAGCACCTTGGACGTGGCGCGGAGGCGCGCCCCCACTCGTCCGGTGCTGCGTGTCGTCGTCGCCATGTTTGTTAGTACACCTGATTAACGGCTCGCTGTCCATCACCGGGGGGTGCCGTTACCTGACCGTTACCTGACGTCACCCGTCGAGGCGCCAGTTGAGCATCGACTCGATCTGCGCGTCGAGGTCCTTCGCGACCTGCGCGGGGTCCGCCCCGGAGGCGAGCCGGGCGAAGGCCGCCGGGATGATCCCGTGATCCTCGATGTCGCCCCACTTCGGCGTGGCGGGGGTCAGGCGCGCGCGCTGGGCGGCGGCGACCCCGGCAGCGGCGATCGGGTCGGACTGGTCCACCGCGTCCGCCAGCGACCGGCGTCCCGGGATCAGGCCGTTCTCGGCGAGGATCGTCTGGTACCCGTCGCCGAGCATGATCCGCATGACCTCGTACGCGAGCTCGGGGTTCGCGGACTCCTCGGCCATCGCGATGTTCGACCCGCCCGCGAACACGGGCGCCACCTCGCCCGGTTCGCTGCCCGGCAGCGGGATCGCCCTCAGGTCCTTCCCGTAGGTCGAGGCGCAGCCCGGCGCCCCGTCGCCCTCGGGCTCCTCCGGCGCCTGGATCTCCCACCGCAACCAGGTCGGCGCCGAGACGAAACCCGCGATCCCCGCGCAGAACGGCACCACCAGATTCGTGCCGTCGTCCCCGGCCGGGGCGTTCGAGGCCGACGTCATCAGCCGTTGCACCTGCTCCATGCCCCTGATCCCGCCGGGCGAGGAGAAGCCCGCGTCCCACGTGCCGTCGTCGCGCTGCCGGGCCACGTACCCGCCGTTCTCCCAGATGAACGGCAGCGCGCTGTACCAGTCACGCCCGGGCATCCACATACCCGAGAACTCGCCCGTCCGCATCTCGACGGCCGTGTCGACCAGCTCGTCGAGCGTCTCCGGTACGGGGCGGTCCCCGAGCAGCTGCTCGGAGTAGAAGATCACCCGCGAGCCGGCGTAGTAGGGCAGCGCGTAGAGCACGCCGTCGTAGGTGCCGGCCTCCACGAACCCGGGCAGCAGGTCGTCGCCGCCCAGCTCCTCGTACTGCTCCGGCGTGATCGCCGCGAGCAGACCCCCGGCGTCGAGCGCCGCCACCTGCGTGTTGCCCATCTCGACGACGTCGGGCACCACGCGGTGCGAGCCGCCGCTCAGGCGATCGGTCAACACCTCGACGAGTCCGCTCCACGACTGCCGCTCCACCAGCAGCTCCACGTCCGGATGCCGCTCGGCGAACGTCTCGGTCAGGTGGTCGATCGCCGCCTGCGGCGTGTCCTGACCGGCCAGCCACACCCGGACCGTGGTGGGATCCCGGCCCTCCGACGCGCTCGGCTCGCCGCCCGCGGCTCCGGGCGAGCAGCCCACGAGGATGGACACCGCCGCCGTGGCGGCGACCAGGAGACAGATCTTCTTCTTCATGTGGGGACCTCCCGACGGGCCGGCCGCGCCACGGCGGCCGGCGTCGGCTCCCCTGTGCGCCGACCCGTAAGTTAGGTCCCCTACTGAACCGGGTCGAGCGCGCGAAGTCCAGCCGTCACGGCGGGACGGGGCCGGACTTCACCCCCTCGCCCTCAGTCCGTGATCGCCAGGGCGTCGATCTCCACCAGCATCTCCGCGCGCGGGAGGCCCACCATGACGGTGGTGCGGCCGGGTAGCACGCCCGACGGGCAGTGCTCCGCCACGAACGCCGCGTACGCCTCGTTCATCGCGGCGAAGTCGTCCCGCGAGGTGAGGTACACGCGCAGCATGACGACGTCGTCGAACGTCCCGCCCGACGCCTCCACGATCGCGGCCACGTTCTCCAGCGTGCGGGTGGTCTGGGCGGCGACGTCGCCCGGGTACAGGTACTCCCCCGTCGCCGGGTCCACCGGGCCCTGCCCGCTCACCTGGACGAACGGGCCCTTGCGCACGCCCTGGCCGTAGCTGGCGGCGGGTGCGGGGGCGGAGTCGGTACGGATCGCCTGCTTGGTCATGGGATCTCCTCTCAGAGAGTGTTTGTGAACTCGCCTGTTGGCGGTTCGGCCGGTTGCGGCTTCGGCATGCGCCGTGCAGAGCAGCGAACTACAGTTCTTGCATGGCTAGGCATGTGGCGTTCCGGTGGTCCCTCGATCCGACGGTCGAGCAGCAGGTGGCGCTTGCCCGGCATGTGGGTGCGGCCAGGTTCGCGTTCAACACGTGCCTGGAACTGCACCTGGCAGCCCGACGTCGCCGGCACCACGCCGATGGTCTTGGCAGTGTGCCGTGGTCGGGCTTCAGCCTGATCAACACGTTCAATAGGTGGAAACGGTCGGAGGCGGCAGGGCGCCGGTTCGTCGTCGACTCCCGAGGTGGTACCCAGGTGGAGGTGACCGGGCTGGCGTGGCGGGGGCAGGTGTGCTCGCTGGTGTTCGAGGAGGCGGCGGTCGATCTGGGTCGGGCGTTGAAGGCGTGGACGGCCTCTCGTGCGGGCAAGCGTATCGGGCGGCGAGTAGGACACCCGAGGTTCAAGAAGAAGAACGCCACGTCCGGGTCGTTCCGGATCCGTAACCAGCGCTCTCGGACGGGTCGCTCATCGATCCGCGTAGGTGACAGCTCACCCAGGTCGGTGTCGTTGCCGAAGCTCGGCACGATCCGCGTGCGGGAGGACACGCGCCGATTGCGGCGGATGATCGCCAAGCAGCGCGCCCGCATCCTGTACGCGACAGTCTCGCGCGGTGTGCGGGGCCGGTGGTGGATCTCTGTCACGGTCGAGGCCGCCGACTTCCACCCCGAGACTCGACACCGGCCGCGCACCGATGACGATGACTCCGGTTGGGTGGGAGTCGACCGCGGACTGAAGGATGCCGTCGTGGCCGCCACCTCTGACGGTGTCGTGACGCTGCGGGTCAAGCCCGCCAAGACGCTGGCCAACGGGTTGCCGCGGATCCGGCTGCTGTCGCGTGCGGTATCCAGGAAGAAGAAGGGATCCAGCAACCAGAAGAAGGCCCGTACCCGCCTGGCGCGGGAACACCAACGCATCCGCAACCGCAGGCAGTATGCGCTGCATCAGGTCTCCAATCGGCTGGTCAATAACCACGACCGGCTGGTCCTGGAGGACCTGAACATCGCAGGCATGATCAAGAACCGCAGGCTGTCGCGCGCGATCTCGGACGCCGCATGGGGCGAGCTCGCCCGCCAGGTCGGGTACAAGCAGGCCTGGCGTGGCGGACAGGTTGCGATAGCGAATCGCTGGTTCCCGTCGTCCAAGACGTGCTCCGCCTGCCACACCGTGAAGCAGTCACTCACGCTCGCCGAGCGGGAATTCGTCTGCGACGCCTGCGGGCACGCGATCGATCGTGATCTGAATGCTGCGGTGAATCTCGCCGCCTGGGCCCACAACACCGGTGGTGGGGTCCGGGCCGCCGGGGACCGTCAAACAGCCGGCCCCGTCACCAATGCCCACTGACAGGAACGCACTGACCCACACCCTGGTGCGGGTGAAACGAGCCTGGATGACGTGGGAACCGGCAGCCTGACCGCACCCGCGGCCTGAACTGCCGGACGCCCGAGAAGGGCGGTGCCCGGGAACCCTACACGGAGTTCCCAGACATGTTGTCAGTGGAACGCCAGCTGCAGTGGCTCGACGATCTCGTCGCCGTCGACCAGGTACGCCGTGCGGTAGAGCTGGAACGTGGTGCACGGGTGGGAGATGCCGAACCCGACGACATCGCCCGGGCGGATCTGCCTCGCCGCCTCCGGGGCAACCCGGACGAACGTGTGCTGGTCGTTGAGCGCGGTGACCTCGCCCCAGCCCTCCGGCAGGTCGCGTGCCTTGCCGAGACGACCGCCGTCGTCCACGGTACGGACGGTGAGCGGCGTCGGCAGGTCGATGTCCGACGACGCGTCGCGACGCCCCACCGAGCAGATGACCAGTCCGGGTTCCGGCATCGACAGCACCTGGCCCCACACCGTCAGCGCCGGGCGCAGCGGGCCGGCGCCCAGCCGGCGCCACGGGTCGGCGCGCAGGTAGTGGCCGTGGTCGTGGGCGACGTAGGCGCCCGAGCGCAGCACCACGCGGGTCGCCACGGCCGCCCCGGCCGGGTCGGTCAGCGGCCTGGTCAGCTCGCGCAGCACGACGTCGGCGAACGCGCTGCCGCCCGCGCTGAGCACCACCTCGCCGGGCACGAGCCCGGCGACCCGGGCGCCCGCCGCGCGCAGGTCCGCGCACCAGCCGGCCACCGCCTCGAGCTCGGCGTCGCTCGTCCCGCCCGCCACGGGGCCCTCGTACCCGGCGACGCCGACGAGCCGCAGCCCCGCGCGAGTCACCTCCCGGGCCAGCGCCGCGACCTGCGCGATCGAGCGCACCCCGCTGCGGCCGCCCTGGACGCCGACCTCGACGAGCACGCCGAGCCGCTCGGGGAACACGGCCTCGGCGAACGCCGCGTCCAGGAGCGCCACGCCGTCCGGCGAGTCGACGTAGACCCAGACCTCCTCGACGTCGCCCGCGTCCAGCGCGGCGCGCAGCCACCGGGCCTCGCGCGGGTCGGTGAGTTCGTTCGCCAGCAGCACTCGGGCGCGCAGGCCCACCTTGCCCCACCACACGACCTCCCGGAGCTGAGCGGGGGTCGCCACCGTGGCGCCCCAGGTCCCGGCCGCCGCCTGACGCCGGTAGATCCCGGTGGACATGTGCGTCTTGACGTGGGGCGCGAACTCCACGCCCGCCTCCGAGAACACGTCGGCCACGCAGGCGATGTTGTGCTCGAGGGCCGCCCGGTCGACGGTGAGCAAGGGCCAGGACAGCGAGAAGTCGTCGATGCGCACGGGGAGATTGTGCCGGATCAACCACGCCGCACCGGACGCCCCGGGGGCGCTCGCGTCAGGTCGCCGCCCGAGAAGTACTGTGCCCGATCACCCGGGCCGTACCGGGCGGCCCGGGGTCGCTGCCGTCAGGTGGCCGTCCGAGAGCACCGGGACGCCGCGGACCAGGACGTCGTCGATGCCCGACGCGACCACGCGCGGCAGGTCGTAGGTGGCGCGGTCGCGAAGCGTGTCGGGGTCGACGAGGACGACATCGGCCACGGAACCGGCGGCGAGCGTGCCGCGCCCGGCGAAGCCGAACCGGCGGGCCGCGCGGCCGGACAGGTGTTCCGCGGCGTCGTGCCACGACCAGTCGCCCGACCGCACGCGCTCGGCGAGCATCCGCGCGAACGCGCCCCAGCCGCGCGGATGCGGGCGTCCGCCCAGGTAGATCGCGTCGGACCCACCCAGGTGCGCCGCATGGTTCGCGAGCGCCCGCACCGACTCCGCGGAGTTCGTGGGCGGCTGCGCGAACACGCACGTGGCACGCAGGCCGGTCGCGACGAGGATCTCGATCACGGCGCCGGCGGGGTCGAGGCCCAGGAGCCCGGCGACGTCGGGCAGCGTGCGCCCCTCCGCCCAGGTGAGGTTGCGGTGCCCGTGCTCGGGGACCGACGCGAACGTGATCCGCGGCCAGAGCTCGGCCAGCCCGGCGAAGTGCTCGCGCCGCAGCCGCGCGACCACCGCCGGGTCCCGCAGGGCGGTCACCGTGGCCTCGGGGTCCGCGAGCGGCAGCCAGGACGGCAGCGACACCATCGAGAGGATCGAGCATCCCCGCAGGTAGGGGTAGGAGTCGAAGGTGACGTCGAGACCCTCGGTCCGTGCCTCGTCGACGTAGCCCGCGAGTTCGGCCGCGGGCCCGTGGTAGTGCGACACGTGGGTGGCGGCCCCGGACGCCCGCGCGATCCGCACCAGTTCCGCGAATCCGTCGCCGGCCTTGTCCTCGTACCCGCGCATGTGGCTGACGTGCGGCAGCCCGCGCTTCGCGACGACCTCGGCGACCGACACCAGTTCCCGCTCGTCGGCGTACCCGCCGGGAACGTACTCGAGGCCGGTGGAGAGCCCGCAGGCGCCGTCGTCCAGCGCCTGGCGCAGGAGCGCGCGCATGCGCGCGAGGTCCTTCTTGGTGGCGCGCTTCGGGTTGTCGCCGAGCACCTCGTGCCGGATCGTGCCGTGCGGGGCGAGGTAGGCGACGTTCACCGGGACGGTGCCGTCGTAGCAGGCCAGGAGGTCGCGGACGCGGGGGCCGTGGTAGGCGGGGTGCTCGCCGAGGATCGCCGCGAAGTACCCGGCGGGCCAGGTCCCGTCGCCGGGGGCGTACGAGACGCCGTCCTGCCCGGTCACCACCGTCGTGACGCCCTGCCGCAGGAGCGCGTGCTGGGCGTCGGGGTCGAACACGACTCCTTCGGCGTGCGAGTGCGCGTCGATCAGGCCGGGCAGGGCGACCCGGCCGCCGGCGTCGAGCACACGACCGTCGCGGGGCGCCTGGCTACCGGAGGCCGCGCTACCCGGCGCGGCGCCGGCCTGCGTCACCAGCCCGACCCGCCCGTCGGCGAGGTGGAGGTCGACGGGCTCGGACAGCGACCCGTCCGGCAGCGGCAGCCGCGCGCCGCGGACGACGGCGACCTCCCCCGCGCGCGTGGCGGGACCGGTCCGAAACGAGCGTGCCGCCGCGCGCCCCGACGCCACGCCGTCCGCCGTCGTCGTACCTGACGCGGTCGGCAGGTCCGGACCTGCCGCCCCTCGCGGGTGCACCACGATCTCCGCGAGCGCCCCCGCCTCCGCGCCGTGCAGCCTGGTCTCGGCCTCGCGTGCCTCCGCCATCTCCCGGGCCAGGTCCCGGGGCGCGCCCCGCACGCCCGGCCGCCGCTGCCAGGGGTGCGGGCCGTCGAGCGGCCGGTACTCGACGCCGTAGGCGTCGAGCCGCGGCAGGTGGTGCCCGGCCAGCCGATCGAGGAACTCGGCCGACGACGGCGTCCCGGGCGCGCGGTCGGCCGCCGGTGACCAGAGCACCTCGGCGATCGCCGCGAGCCGCGGGAACGCGGCGTAGTCGACGCGGCGCGCGGAGTCCAGGTGCTCGGTCCACACCTGGGCCTGCCCGCCGAGCAGCCGGTCGTGCGGCGCCCGGCCTGCGGTCGAGCACGACACCGGCGTTGGCCCGGAACTCTGCAACAACGTTCTCGTCGTGCCCGGCGGAGCGGGGACGAAGGCGCACGGCTCGTATGCCAGGACGTCCTCGACCGCGCGCAGGAAGCCGACCGGGACCGGCTCACCGGGGTGATCGCCGCCGCGATGGTCCAGGTACCACGCGGCCTCGGGCGCGACGACGACGTCGTGCCCGGCCGCGGCCGCGCGCGACGCGACGCCCGGGCTGCTCGACCGCCAGGCCATGACCACGACGTCGCGCGGCAGATCGGGACCGAACGCCTCGTCCCAGGCGATCGGCCGCCGCCCGAGGGACCGCACGTGATCGGCCAGCCGTGCGACGAACCAGCCGTGCAGGCGCGCGACATCGGGCACGCCATCCGGCCGCGTGAGGCCGAGCGCGGCGGCCCGGTCGCGGACCGCCGGTGAGCGTTCCCAGCGGTCGGTCGGGACCTCGTCGCCGCCGAGATGGATCCACGGCGCGTCGAAGACCTCGGCGACCTCGTCCAGCACGTGCCGGAAGAACGACAGCGACTCGTCGGACGGGTCGAGCACGTCCTCGCTGATGCCCCAGGTGGTGCGGGCTCCGCGCCGGTCCTTGCGGGTCCCGAGGAACGGGTAGGCGGCAGCCGCGGCCTCGACGTGCCCGGGCACGTCGATCTCGGGGACGACGGTGACCCCGCGCTCGCGCGCGTAGCCCACGATCTCGCGCAGGTCGTCCTGCGTGTAGAAGCCGCCGTGCGGAGTGCCGTCACCGGCCCCGGTGCGCCACGTACCCACGGTGGACTCGGCGCGCCACGACCCGGCCTGCGTCAGCTCGGGGTAGCGGCGCACCTCGAACCGCCAGCCCTGGTCGTCGGTGAGGTGGAGCTGGAGCACGTTGAGCTTGTGCATCGCGGCGAGGTCGACGAACCGCAGCACGTCGTGCTTGGGCAGGAAGTGTCGCGCGACGTCGAGGAGGACGCCGCGCCAGCCGAAGCGGGGGTGGTCGGTGACCGTGGCGGCCGGGAGTTCCACGGTGCCCGACGGCGCCGGGAGGCCGGGTTCTCCGGCGGCGCGACGGACGGGCGCCCGGCGGAACGCCCCCGGTCCGGCCAACTGCCGCAGCGTCTGCGTCGCGGCATGCGCGCCATCGAGGTCGGCAGCCTCGATCCGCACCCGGCCCGACCTCCGGGAGTGCCCGGCGACACCTGCGAGAGGCTCGGCGGAGTCGCTCGGCGCGCCCGGAGCGGCCGAGGCAGCCCTGACCGGCTCGGCGACGGCGACGATCCTCAGCCGGTAGCCTCCCGGCGGCACATCCCGGGCATGAGCGAAGCGCACCTCCGGCTCGCCCGCGGCGCCGTCGTCGGGCACGAGTTCGATCCCGAACGCCGCCTCCGTGACCCCTCGCCACCATCGCGCGGCGGGCCGGAGGACCGCGTCCGCGGCGACCCGCGCGCCGTCGCCGAGCGTGACGGTACCGCTCCCGGTCTCCAGCGACACGGGTGCGGGCACGAGCCCGGGACGAACATCGGTCACGGAGTGCAACCCTAGCGCCGACTCGCTCGACGCGATCCGGGCCGTGCCCGCGCACGAACACGCCTGACCTGGTAGGCGTTCGGTGTCCGATCTGCGGCGCTGCCGGCGGCCCTCGCGCTTGCCCGGCGGGCACCGCGGCGGAAGGATCGTGGCATGGCGAGACGTCCCCGGGTCATCGCGTTCGACGTCATCGAGACGATGTTCCCGCTCGAGCCGATCCGCCGGCGGCTGATCGACGCCGGGCAGCCCGGCCACGTGCTGGAGCTGTTCTTCTCGCGCCTGCTGCGGGACGGCTTCGCCCTCGCGGCCGGCGGCGGCTACCGCCCGTTCGGCGACGTCGCGGCCGGCGCCCTGCGGTCGGCCACGGGGTCCGCGCTGGACGACGACGCGGCCGGTGCCGTCCTCGCGGGGTTCGCCGAGCTCGATCCCCACCCCGACGTCCTGCCCGCGGTCCGCCTCGCGCGAGACGCCGGCGTCCGGCTGGTGACCCTGACGAACGGGTCGGCGGAGAACACCATCCGGCTCCTGCGCCGTGGCGGTGTCGACGACGACATCGAGCAGGTCCTCTCGGTCGACGACGTGCGGCGGTGGAAGCCCGCCCCGGAGATCTACCGCCACGCGGTACGCGCCACGGGAGTCGAGCCGGGGCGGCTCGCCCTGGTCGCGGCGCACGCCTGGGACGTTCACGGCGCCCACCGGGCCGGACTCGCCACGGGTTGGGTGGCCCGCCTCGACGACCGGTTCCCGGACGTCTTCGCGGCCCCGGACGTCGTCGGACACGACCTGGTCGAGACGGTCGAGGGGCTCCTGGAGCTGCCGATCGATTGAGGCGGACCGGCCTCGCACAGCCCGGCCCTCGCAGTCAGTACACGTGGACAGGGGTGCCGATGGGCGCGCCCCAGGACCAGATCCAGTCCATCGCGGCGTTGGACACGCGGATGCAGCCGTGCGAGGCCGGGTAGGCAGGGATCGACGGCGAGCCGTGCACTGCGATACCGCCGGTGAAGTACTTCGGCCGGTACAGGCTGCCGAGGTCGAGGGACGACTCCCGGATCCCGTCCACCTGCCGGTACACGGCGTAGCTGCCGCTCGGTGTATGGGCCACGTAGCGGGCGCCCAGCGCCTCGTAGCTCTCCCCGTTGCCCGACGACGCGTTGAACGTCCGGATCACCTTGCCGTTCTCGACGACGAGCAGCACCTGCCGGCCCAGGTCCACCTCGATGCCGGTGCCGCCATGGCGGGAGACCGGCACCACGCCGTTGTCGAGAGCCTTCCTGGTGGCCGGTCCGACCACTCCGTCGCGGCCCAGGCCGGCGACCTTCTGGAGGGCGACCACCCCCTGCCAGGTCTCCGCCCCGTACACGCCGTCCGCCGACGTGACCTGGTAGCCGAGCTGCCGCAGGCGCTCCTGCAGCTCTGCCACGTGCTCGCCCTGCTCGCCGGGGGTGATCTCGGCCAGACGGGCCTCCCGCTCCGCCTCGGCCCTCGCCTTCGCCTCGGCCTCGGCCCTGGCCTCCGCTCTGGCTTCAGCTCTGGCCTCCGTCTCTGCCCGGGCCTGAGCCGCTGCCTTCGCTTCCGCCCGGGCCCTCGCCTCCTCGGCAGCCCTCGCGGCGTCGGCGCGACGCTCGGCAACCCGCTCTCGCTCGGCGGCGCGGCGCGCGTCCAGCGCCGTCTCCAGATCCGCCGGGGTCAGCCCCGCGGCCGACATGACGCCATCCGATCGCTCGGTGCCGCTGGTCGCCGACGGCGTGCCGGATGCCTCCGCCCGGGTCTCGCGCGCCTCGCTACCGCTGGCCGTGACCAGGGCGGCAGCGACGGCCACCACACCCAGGGTGCCGATCGTCATCTTGCGTCTCACGCCGTCGTCCATTCCCGTTCCTCCCGTATGGCGGCTCCGCAGTCGTACGGGGCCGCGGTCCCGGCCCCGGCCATCATGCCGTCGTCTCGCACCGCGACCTGTGCCGCCCCTGTTCAGCAAGCTCACCCGTGCCGTTCTTCATGGGAGGAGACGGCCGGGGCATCCGGTCCGTTGCGCGGCAACGACGGATCGTCACCGGACCGTGACCGCCGGGACGCGGCCGTCTCCGTTGTGGTCGGTCCCGTTGGCGGCTGTGAAATGTGCTTGCGGGTGAGTGGTGTATCGGCGGCCGGTCGGGCTGGTCCAGGTGATGGTGCCGTCCGCGGCAAGATCTGAGGTCCAGCGGGTCTGGTGCTTCGTGATGTGGTGGGTACGGCACAGGTGCACCAGGTTGTCGTGGTCGGTGCGGCCCCCGTGAGCCCAGTCGGTGGCATGGTCGACGTCGCAGCGCTCGGCACGCGCGCCGCATCCCGGCCAGCGACAGGTCACGTCGCGGATCCTGAGGTACTCGCGCAGGTCGGCCGGCACCACGTAGGAGTCCCTGCCGACCGAGACCACCGCGCCGGTCTCGGGGTGCGTCAGCAGACGCCGCAGGCTGGGCGCCTGAGCGAACAGTCGAGCGGCGGTCTCGTCGTCGACGGGGACCTGCCCGTCCAGCATCGCCGGCCCGGCGGCCGGGTCGAGCTCTCCGTGGTCCAGGAGGCCGGCGATGCGCAGCAACGGCACGGTGACGTGCACCACGGGGCGGATCGACCGCGCCAGTGGCACCAGCGGCAGGCAGCCGGCTCGTCCATCGGGGTCGAGGACGTGACCGGATGCCCCCGGGCCGTGACGTGCCTCGTCGCCGACCGCACCCTCCGCATCGCCGTCGCTGTCGTGGTGGTGGTCGTGGACACGGCAGACCAGCGCATCGTCGGTCGCCGGCGTGTCCGCGGGCACGCCCTCGCCGGTCACCTCAGCGCACCCATCGCCTGCGTCACGGCAGACCGTCTCCGGGCAGGCCGACTCAGGACCGGACGGCTCCGAGCCGGACTCCCCCGAGCCGGACTCCTCGACGGCGGACGATCCGAGCCTGGCCGACGTCGATCCGGCCGACGATCCGGTCGGCGTGGGGCCGACAGACGTGGGGCCGACAGACGTGGGGCAGGCCGGCGTGGGGCCAGGCGTTTCAGGACCGGATGTCTCCGCGAGGAGCAGACCGGACAGGGCGTCCGCGCGCAGTTGGGCGCTCGTGCGCGGGTCGCTGTGCCGGCGTGCGTGCCGCGCCGTGGCTCGCAGCCGATCGTCGATCGCGTGAGCGGTCACCGCAGGCAGGAATGCCTCGAGGTAGGCCATGCCGTCGCCGACATCCTCCAGACGCACGAACCTGCGGTCGGCCGCCTTCTGACACCGCACGTCCACCGGCTCACGATGGTGCCTCTCCCGAGCCGTGCGGGCACGACGACGCACCTGGCCGGGGGAGAGCACACCGCCGGTGAACACCGGCGCGGGCGGGGACAGCGGGCCGTCCACCTGCTCGGGATCCTCGGCCACGGCGGGGTTCATCACCTCGTCGGTCACCTTGTCGGCGACCTCGGCGTCCAAGCCCGCGAGCTGGGAAGCCATCGCTCGGGCATGGGCCAGGGAGATGCGTCCGTCCAGCAACTCGTCGAGCACCCGTGCCCCTGTCGAGGCGAGGATCTCGGCGTCGGTCAGCAGCCCGGCCGCCGACTGACCGGCCACCTGCATCACCGCACCCAGCTCCGCCGCCAGGCCGCGCCGGGCCAGGTTCTCCACCCACTCGGCCAGTGTGCCCCGCCGGCCCTGCGCACGGGTCGCCTTGGCCGCCGCCTCGGTGTCGACCAGCGCGTCACGGGACACCTGCTCGGCGATACGGCGGGCGCGCTCGATGGCTGTCACCATGCGCCCCGACATCGCAGCCACCCGCGCCTCGGCCTCCGCCACGTCGTCCACCGCGCGAGCCAGATCCTCCAGCGTCGGGGCGTCGGGCGTGGCGACCAGGGCCGCGACGCGCTCCGCCGGATCGGCCGGGCGGCCGGTCATCGCGGCCAGCGCTACCGATTCGGCCCCGCCGGCAACGGCCCGCACGGCCGAGATCTGCGAGCCACGGCCGCCGTCGGACGCGATGTCCAACGCCCCGCCGCTTGCGGGCGCAGCACCACCCCGAGCGGCGTCCACGCCGCTCCACAGCAGGCTTACCCGACGAAGCATCATGAAATCTATTCTCGCACCATAGATTCGTACACGCATCCGCACATGTGAGGATTCCCAAAATCTGTGGACAACCTGCGCCATGCGAAGCCATGTCGCAGCAGCTTCCTGTGGCCAGCCCTGCCGTGGCCAGCCCTGCCGATCCGCCCGAGGGGCCGGTCCGCGCACCGCCGATCCGCGCGGCGGCCGGGCCGCACTGCCGACGCCACGCGACGAGCCGGGCCGCACCCAGCGGGCGCCCGTGCGGCCCGCGCGCGGCACCCGTGCGTCCTACGAAGACCGGCATGTTCGTCGCCCGCTCCGCACCGCTAAACGTTTCGGCCCCTGCCGCCCGCCCGGACGGCTGGCGAAAGTATCGGACCGGGCCTGCGTCAACGCGGACGCGGGCGGATCCGAGAGGTAGCCATGCATCCACGTACCCCCGCACGACGGCGCGCGGCGGCCCGAACCACCGCGCTCACGGCGACCTGCGCCCTGCTCGCCGCCGGTGCCACCGGCGTCGCCCCGGCGGCATCCGCGGCCGGCGACCACAACTACGCCGAGGTCCTGCAGAAGTCGCTGTTCTTCTACGACGCCCAGCGTTCCGGCGACCTGCCCGACGACTTCCGGGTCAACTGGCGCGGGGACTCCGGGATGGACGACGGCGCCGACGTCGGACTCGACCTGACGGGCGGCTGGTACGACGCGGGCGACCACGTGAAGTTCGGCCTGCCGATGGCGTTCTCGGCGACGATGCTCGCGTGGGGCGCCATCGAGAGCCCGGGCGGTTACACGGCGTCGGGCCAGAAGGACGAGCTCCTGGGCTCGCTGCGCTGGGTGAACGACTACTTCATCAGGGCGCACCCGGAACCGAACGTGCTCTACGCGCAGGTGGGCGACGGCGAGGCCGACCACCGGTGGTGGGGGCCGGCGGAGGCCATGCAGATGGAACGCCCGGCGTACAAGGTCGACGCGTCCTGCCCGGGCAGCGACGTCGCGGGCGAGACGGCGGCCGCGATGGCGGCGTCGTCCATCGTGTTCGCCGACTCCGACCCCGCCTACGCCGCCGAACTGGTCACCCACGCCGAGCAGCTCTACGACTTCGCGGACACCTACCGGGGCGAGTACTCCGACTGCGTCCCCGCCGGGAGCTACTACAACTCGTGGTCCGGCTACCAGGACGAACTGGTCTGGGGTGCCTACTGGCTCTACGAGGCCACGGGCGACGCGTCCTACCTCGCGAAGGCGGAGGCGGAGTACGACCACCTGGGGACCGAGCCGCAGACCGACACCCGCGCCTACCGCTGGACGGTGGCATGGGACGACAAGTCCTACGGCTCGTACGCGCTGCTGGCGCAGGCGACCGGCGACCAGCGGTACGTCGACGACGCGAACCGGTGGCTCGACTACTGGACCACCGGATACAACGGCGAACGGGTGACCTACTCCCCCGGCGGCCAGGCGCACCTCGACACGTGGGGCTCGCTGCGCTACGCCGCGAACACGGCGTTCGTCGCCCTGACCTACGGCGACTGGCTCGCCCAGCAGGGTGACACGACGCGTGCACAGGCCTACCACGACTTCGGCGTGAACCAGATCGACTACGCCCTCGGCGACAACCCGCGGGGCTCGTCGTACGTCGTCGGGTACGGCGAGAACCCGCCGCAGGATCCGCACCATCGCACCGCCCACGGATCGTGGCTCGATTCCCTGAGCGATCCGGCCGAGACACGGCACACGCTCTACGGCGCTCTCGTCGGCGGCCCCGGCTCCCCCGACGACTCGTACACCGACGAACGGTCGGACTACGTGTCGAACGAGGTCGCCACGGACTACAACGCGGGCTTCACCTCCGCCCTCGCCCACCTGGTCGACGAGTACGGCGGCACGCCGCTCGCGAACTTCCCCCAGCCGGAGACGCCCGATCAGGACGAGTTCTTCGTCGAGTCGAGCCTCAACCAGCCGGGGACCCAGTTCACGGAGATCAAGGCCATGGTGCGCAACCGGTCGGCGTTCCCCGCGCGCGTGCTCGACGACGTGCGGGTGCGCTACTGGTTCACCCTCGACGCCGGCGCCGACGCGTCCACGGTCCGGGCCTCGACGAACTACACCGAGTGCCCGGACGGCGCGGCGACCGTCGGGCATGCGGGCGGCGACCAGTACTACGTGGAGATCGACTGCTCCGGTTCGCCGGTGTACCCGGGCGGGCAGTCGCAGCACCGCCGCGAGATCCAGTTCCGGGTGAGCGCGGACGTGTGGGACCCGAGCAACGACTGGTCGTACGTGGGCATCGGGCCCGACCTGGGCAAGAACGACCGGATCACGCTGTACGAAGGATCCGAGAGGCTGTGGGGCTCGGAGCCCGGCCCGGTCGAACCCGACACGACGTCGCCCACGACGCCGGGCACCCCCGTGGCCGACGACGTCACCGCCTACGGCGCGACCCTGACCTGGACCGCGTCCGACGACGACCGATCCGGGGTCGCCTCGTACGACGTGCTCCTCGACGGCGCCGTCGTCGCCACCACGACGACCCCCGCCTACACCCTCACCGGGCTGGACGCCGAGACCACCTACGAGGTCGCCGTGGTCGCCACCGACCACGCCGGCAACACGTCGGACCCCAGCGCCACGACGTCCTTCACCACGGCCGAGGCACCGGCGCCCGACACGACCGCGCCCACGGCGCCCGGCACCCCGGTCGCGAGCGACATCACAGCCAACGGCGCCATGCTGACGTGGGCCGCGTCCACCGACGACGGATCCGGCGTCGCCTCGTACGACGTGCTTCTCGACGGAGCTGTCGTGGCCACCACCGCCACCGCGGCACACGCGCTCACCGGCCTGGACCCGGAGACGAGCTACGAGGTCGCCGTCGTCGCCACCGACCACGCGGGTAACGCCTCGCAGGCCAGTGGGGTGGCGACCTTCACCACCGCCCAGGCCCCCGACCCGGGCGCGATCTCCTGCACGGCGTCGTACACGGTCGTCAATCAGTGGGACAGCGGCTTCCAGGCCGAGGTCTCGGTCACGAACACGGGGACCGAGACCGTCGAGGACGCGGTCGTCACCTGGGAGTTCACGAACGGCGAGACGATCTCGCAGTCGTGGAGCGGGACGGCGACGCAGGCCGGCTCGGCGGTGACCGTCGTGGCGCCCGGATGGGCCCCGGACATCGCGCCGGGCGTGACCTGGACCTTCGGTTTCATCGGCACGGGAAGCCCGGTCGCGCCGAGCGCCATCCTGCTCAACGGCACGCCCTGCACGATGGAGTGACACCGGCCGGCCGCGCCGTCCGCTCCCCCGCGTCGCCCCGCTCCGCAGCCTCGCGGAGCGGGGCGGCGCGGCCGCTCCCGGGCGCGGTTGCGCCGGGGAAACGAGGCGCAACACGACGCTGACCAGGGCACGTCCAGGATCTACGGAATGGGTGGCCCCTGCGTCAGAAATGTATGAACACAAATGCTGGACACGCGTCCAACAGCAACATCTCAATTGTTCTTGACGGCATTCTTTCCTCGCTGGCAGGCTCTCCTTCACCCATCGAGCCGGGCCGCTGACCGCACGACACCGGTCACGCGCATCAGTCCGGCCGGAGCAACAACAGAGAGAAGAACGCTATGGGCGACGCGATCGCCACGGGCGCCGAGGTGCGGGTCACCGGACCATCCAGCACGGAGCGCGGATCCGAGGGTGTGGTGAAGACGATCCGGCGCGGCTGGACCGGAATGGAGGCGGTGGTGGAGTCCCCCGGCCTCCTGCGCAAGCGGGAGTTCACCGTCCCCCTGGTCGACCTGTCGAGGAAGTGACTGAGTCCCGGCCGCCCCGCCCGGCGCACAGGAAGCCCCGCCCCCGTAAGTAGGCAACACCCCACGAGAAACGAAGCAGGAACACCCCACGAGAAGCCCGCCATGGCGGGGGTCCCGGGGCGTACCCCGGGACGGGGCGTGAGGGCTCCGCCCCCAGGTCCTGGGTGACCACGGCCTTTGCGAGAGCGTCGAGGCGCTGCTGGGGTCAGATCCGTCATCGGACCAGACGCCCATCTTAGGCGCTCAGCGACGCGCGCCGTTCAGCTCGCGCCGGGCCCGCTCGGCGAAGCGGGTCGTCCGGACGGCTTGGCTCAGCGGCACGCCGGCCTTCTTCTCGGCATCGATGGCTCGTTGCACGGCGGGCAGCAGCTCGTTGACGAGCTTCTCGGCCTTGGCCTCGTCCCACATCACCTCCAGGATCGGGACGCACAGCTTCTCCGCCGCGCGGTCGTTGCCGGGCAGCTTGCGGATCGGACCGATCAGGCGCTCCCTGATGAGCGCCATCAGGTGATGCTGCGCGGGCCGGTAGCCGCGGGCGATGTGCTGGTTGCGGATCAGCCACTCCAGCCGGTACCAGGTCACCGCGGCCGTGTAGTAAAGGACCTGCGGCTGCCCCGCCACGAACAGTTCCTTGCCACGCGCCTTGATCAGTTCCTGATAGCGGCCGACGCGCGCTGGTTCGTCCAGGAACATGGCCAGATACGCGCGGCTGAGCTGGCCGCGGCTGATCACGCGGGTCTGCTCCACGTCCTTGTTGCCGCTGTACTGTTTCGCGCGGCGCTCGTAGAACAGCCGGTGTTCCTTCGTCGTCCTGCCGAGCGCGAAATGGTCCTCCAACCCCTTGTGGAAGTCCTCGCGCGCGGCCAGGTCCTCGTCGCTGACCGGGGTCTGCTGGTTGGTCGCGGCCACGATGCCCTGGATGACGTCCTCATCGGTCGAGTGCACGATGTGGACGCTGACGAAGACCTCATCGGTGAGCTGATCGCGTTCGTGGAACAGGACGTGACAGGTCTGGCACCCGTTGACGATCTGGAAGTCGTCCAGGACGAATTTCTCTCCGACCAGCTTCATCTCGCGGGCCACGATCGTGATGCCGTTGTTCATCACCGCGAACCGCTGCCGCTTGACCGGGTCCCGCAGCGTTTCCCGGATGCCGGTGTTGACGGCGTTGTAGCCCTGGAAGGCTCGGACGTTGCTCTCGAAAAGCTGCTGGCGCAGATTTCCCGCGTCGTCGACCAGCATCTCGCTCACCAGTGTCGGAGCGGAGATCAGCCCGACGAAGGACTGCTTGACCCCGGGCGCCTCCGGAAGCGGGAACTGCCTCGGCATCGGCACGGTCACTCGGACGGTGCTGAGCGCCCGCCCGTACAGCGTGCGCAGCTCGCGCCAGTTCACGCAGCGCACGTCGACCGTCTCGAACCGGTTGAGCCGCCCCAAGGCCTTCTCGGCCGAGCGCGCCTTCTGCGTGATCATCTTCGCGATCTGATCGCCGGTGGTCACGTAGCGGACGTGCAGCTCCGGGAGCCGACCGGCCAGGCGGACGGGATCGTCGAACACGACCTCGACGCATTCGCGCAGGCCGCTCACCTCGTCGGACACCTCGTACGGCAGTTCCTGGTCGGGTCCGCAGAGGTGGCTGAGGTTCTCCGCGAGGTCCGAGATCACCTTGCCCTCGAACCTGCTACTGGTCTTGGCCTGGATGATCACGAACTGCACCCGCGGCTGCTTGCTGGCCTGCATCGCCGCCCGGACGTCGTCCGGCTCCCGGTACATCTGCCCCTCGATCACCACCGCGTAGGCGTCGATGCCGAGGTCGTTGCCCCCACCGGTGCGGTAGGTGTCCGGATCGAAGGTGTCGTTGCAGAACGTGTTGAGCACGCAGAAGGTCGCGAAGACCTCGAAAGCCTCGTCCTGCGGCCGTCCGCTCAGACCCTGGTCCGTCTGGAACGCTTCGAGGAGGCTCTGGATCACTGTCTCCATGGCAGGTCGACTTCTCCACTTCTTCTGCGGCGGACGTCAGTCCTGCCGGGCACGTTCGACGACCTCTTCGACGGTGAGCGGGCTGGGTGGGTGATGGCTCAGGCAGTTGGGCGTACGAATCCTCTGGAACGTCAGCCCTTCGGCCACGGAGTAGAACTGGCCGGCGCGGAGCCGGGAGATGTCCGGCACGACGCTGCCCTTCGCGGCCGCCATCTCCTTCACCGCGGCGATCTGAGCCGGGCTGTTGAGGAACCCGAAGAACTGCGTGGCGGCGTTCCCGGCGATCCGGTTGTGAATGCCGCGCGGTGCCTGCGTCGCGAAGACCAGGCCCAGCCCGTACTTGCGCGCCTGCGACGCCAGCGCGAGCGTGCTCGACGTGCTGGCCGTCAGCGCCCCGGACGGAGCGATGGTCTGCGCCTCGTCCATGACGAGAAGACCACCCAGCGGCCGGTCCCCGGCCGGGTTGCGTTTGATCCATGCGAACAGCGCCATCTGGAGCTGATTCACGAAGCTCTGCCGCTGCTCCTCCGTGGGCAGGCCGACCAGGCTGATCACGGAGATCCGGGCACGCCTGCCCTCCGGCGGGTTGAGCAGCATGCCGGGGTCCACCGGCTCGCCTGATTCGCCGAACATCGGGTCGTTGATCATCGCCGCACGCAGGGTCTGCGCCATGTCCGCGGCCATCTGGCGGGCGTTGGCGAGTTTCGTGACGCCGTCGGGCAGGTCGCCGAGCATGTCCAGAAAGGCGCCGAGCCCTCCCCGGGTTCTCCGGGCGAAGTGCCGGAGCGCCTCCTTGAGGACGGCCCGGTGCAGGTCGGCCTTTACGGTGGACCCGTTGACACGAGCACGTGGCGCGAGGGCGTCAACGGCGGTGTCGATGGCCTGGAGGAACTCGTCCGGGTCGTCGACGACGGCGGAAAAATCGGGCAGTGGGTGGAACGTCAGCGGACGCCCCGCTTCCCTGCGAGGCGTCCACACGACGACGTCGGTGTTGCTCAGGTAGTCCTCTGCTCGTTCCGTGTCATGGGGTCCCCAGCCATTCGGCGGTTGTGGCCACGCGTCCCCGAGCCGGGCCAGGTCGTTGTTGGGATCCAGCACGATGGCCGACACGCCCCGCAGCGCGCACTCCTCGACCAGCCTCCGGATGAGCACGGTCTTGCCGGATCCGGACCCCGCGAAGATCGCCGTGTGCTTTCGCAGGGACTCCAGAGCGATGGACACGGGCGCGCCCGTGTCCATCACGGTCCCGATGTCGAGCATCACGGGGTCCGACGACGGATGGTGCTCCCCGTTCATGTCCGACGGCGGACGATTCTCCACGTCTTCACCCGACGACGACTCGCCCGTCGCCGCGTCGCCCGACGTCGCCTGCGCGGGAATGGTCTCGCCGACCACGACCTGCGCGGACGCGACGTGACCCGCCACGGGAGTCGACCTGTCCCCTGACTGCGCGGGCGCCGGTGGTCCGGGCTCCGGAGCACGCACGCCGCCGTCGTCCCGCGGATCCCCGAAGACCCGCCGTAGGATTCCCGTGCGACCGGCGGGTTTCCGGTTCAGGAGCCACGTGCGGAACTCGTCGGACGGTTCGGTGGCCGACAGTCGCTCCAGCGCCGCGAACGTGCGCAGGTCCGTCTCGATGTCGACGCGTGGAAGGTCGATCACGATCCCGCCGGCGTCCGTGAACTCCTGGACCATCTGTCTGGTCTTTGGGCCGCTGGACCAGTCGCCGGTGCGCAGGAGATAGGCCTTGCGCTTCGACACCTCCGGGTCGAGACCCGTGTAGTTCAGGACTCGCTTGACCCTCTTGATCACCGCGTTCCCGTTCGACCAGGCGATCGCGCGGAACGACCGGTCGATCCGGTCCTCGGTGTCCTCGTCCACGATGTGGTGGAGTTCGCCGTGCAGGGCGGGATTGCCGGCGGCCATCGTCTCGTGCGGGACCCGGTACTGGGTGCGCGCTTCACCCTGTTCCTCGACCCACGAGGTCAGAGCCGAACGCATGAGCTGCGGCATCCGTTCGTCCTCGCGCTTCGCATCGAACGCTTCGGCCACGTTCGCGACGAGTGCCGCATCGTTCTGCATCAGATCGGCCAGTTTGCGATCCATCGCGGCGAACGCGGTCTCATCGCCCGACGAGGGCTGCCCCGGCGTGCGCTCCGGAATCTGCTCCGCGGCCGGCGCTGCCAGGCTCATCAGCTCGGTGACCTGGTCCGAATTCAGGCACTCCTGAAGGTGATCGTCGACCCGGCGGATGAGGCCACGAGCGGTGAAATGCACGGCGTCCCTGAACGCGTCCGGGTGAATCGGCCAGCTCGCATAGGGAGGAGTGAAGTTGAGCTGACCGAACGCAAGCGCAAACCGCCGCTCGATCAGGGTCAGCGCGATCTCGGGCGACGGGAGGAACTTCAACTGCTGGGCGCGGCGGAAGCGTTGCGCGACGGACCCAAGGGCGTGACGCTCGATTCCCTCCCAGACCGAGTCCATGCAGGCGACGAGAACCAGCGACCGGCGAGTGACCTCGCGCAGTTCCATGAGCCCGCTGCCGACCTCCTCGAACTTCTTCATCCGCAGCGATTCCAGGGAGTCGGAGTCCGCGGAACCCACGGCCGTCTCGTGCTGTACCTCGGGTGCTGCGCTCCCCGTCGGCCGATCCGATTGCTGCACCAGCGTGTCGATCTGGTCCAGAGCGATCACACTCGGTCCGGTGAGCGCGATGAGCTTGAAGAGTTCGCCGACCGTCTCGTGCGCCGACCGCGACCTGGCTCGCATACCCCATTCCGCCCGCTCGCCGGTCACCTGTTCTTCTTCGGACGTCAGATAGGCACGGGCCAGCTCCCTGGCCGCGACGGAGCGTGTAGCGAGCAGCAGTACCAAGGCTCGCAGGGTGTGTCCGCACTCGAACGCCAGCTGCGGGTCCTTGTCGCCCAGGGCGTCGACGATCCCGTCGAGCCCTGATCGGGTGATCCGGTCCGGCCCGACAAGTTGGCGGTGCAAGGGTTCGGGCAGATCGAGCGCCCGGGACAGCCGCGACCGCAGCGTCTCGGCCTGGGTGGGCCCGTTCTTGAGCGGCCGTAGCAGGCAGCTGAGCACGTCTTCGGTGAGCTTCGGCCAGAACTGCCGCTCGTGGCGCAGGTCAAGGGCGAAGAAGTAGCCACCCGCGGCGATGGACTTCGACCTCACGGCGGAGACGAGGTGGCTCTTGCCCGAACCCGGCCGCCCGGTGACGACCACGCCCGTCGGGCTCTCCCCGGAACTGGCCTTGGCCGCGTCGAAACCGCTCATGACCGTGCCGAACGCCGGGCCGTTGATCCCGGCGATGTGCGTCCGGGGATCCTCCCAGATGCCGTCCTTGCTGACCGCCCAGCTCGCGCTGGCCAGCCCTTTCAGCACCTCGCGTTCCCGCTCCCTCATGACCGCCCGATGGAGATCAGGTGCATGTCCTCGCCGCCCATGCGCAGCGCGGCCGCTCGGTCGGCGGCGGTCAGCGTCTTCTGGTTGAACTCAGGGTCCAACAGCACCTCGGGTTCGAGCACCAGGTCGAACAGGGCCGCGTCCAGGTCGGCACGCGGAACGTCGTCGAGAGCGTCCCGGAGACGAGCCAGGCCGACCCAGCCCCCCGGCTCGCGGGCCAACGTTGCATACACGGAACGGATTCGCCTGGCGACGTCGTCGGGCGCAACGGCCGCGGGCCCATCCTCCAGGCCGAAGATATCCGCGACCTGTAGGTCGTTCCGAGCCATGTAGGCAGCGAGTCGGCCGGTCAGCCCGTACTGCAAGCGCGCCTGCTTCGACGCACGTGCCGGCGGTGAGCTGCTCAGTTCCTCGCCGCAGCGCCGCCACCCTACGTCCGTGAGTTCGTGCATCCACGCCCGGTACCGCCCGGCCTGCCACGCCCTGATGTATCCCAGTTCGACCAGGCGCTCCCGAACCCTTTTCTCGATCGTGACGCCCAACTCCGCGGCGAGATCCGCATTCGACACCTCCCGAGTCAGCGTCATCAGCGCTAGCAGCGCCGACCGTTCCGGCAGGTTCAGCTGGGAGTCCGCCATGCTGCAAATGTACCCAGATTCCGACATGAGAGGCAGCACTCCTGCAGCCGGTGACGCAACTTCACCCGCAACGACAGCCGAGCTCACCACGCAGGAGCGCAAGGAGTGCGACCCCACTTGCACAGGGCACCGGGGAAGGAGGCCCCGCTGGCGAGGCGTGAGTGCTCCGCCACCACAAGACATGACGAGACGGCGTGGCCCGAAAGGGCACACGCCGCCCACCGTCGAGTGGACCCGGGGTTGCTCGGGCGGCGGCTGAGCGACCGGCTGCTCCTCGACGGGTGAAGCCACTCAGCGATGAGCAGGTACGGGAGCGGTGAGGGGTACCGGGCGGCGCGACGGTATACAAGCTGGGCAACCAGTTCGGCATCGACCGCAAGCGGGAGAGCCGGATCTTGAAGCGCAAGGGGCGTGCAAACGCGTGGATCTGAGTTCACGCCGGCGCAGGCAGAGAAAGCTGTCCGGCTCCACGAAAGCGCGCTGACTCAGGAGCAGATCGCGACGGCGTTGGGAGTGTCGAGACGGACGGCGCAGCCGAGGCTGATGAGCCCATGCGGCCACTATCGTCGCTGGCAGCGCGAGTAGAACGAGCGCCGCCGTGCAACGGCACGCCATCCTCACAGATCACGATCTGACCAGCTCATGACCCGACCTGCGCCGCTGAATCGCGCTGTCTCAGAGCAGGTTCAGATGCTGCGCCTCCGCCGTGCGCAGGAATGGGTGAGATCGGCACAAGATCTGGTCAAAGCCGCTCTGATCTGCGATGATGTGGTCAATCGACGAGGGGGCAACGCAATGTTGCGAGGTCATGCCACCAATCGCGCAGGCCTCGACTATCTCGGCCGCGAGAGCCCGCTTCGCGGCGAAGCCGACCGCTTCGGCTTGCCCGCCACCGCAAGACGGCAGGGCTGACCAGTGCACAACCCCGGCCAGGTTCAGTCGCCAGTCGACGCACGTGTGTCCACTATCAGCAGCGCAGATCTCGTAGACAGCTACCCGCGAGTGCTCGATGCGCCCTGCAGTACCCGTACTGCCTCAGCACAGGGACGCCGGACCGTTGCACCGCTGCGCCGGAGGTGACGTGCAAGACTTCAGCGATCCTGGCATGTCCCTTATTGAGTCAGATTCTTTTTCGAATGAGTACTACCACCCTCGCCACATCCATCTACCTTCGACTATACGGTAGGTTCCCCTCATGACAGATCGACTTATGTACGAGATTAGCCCCGCAGAGCTCATTGACCGGATAGCCATCGAGACGCTGATCGCTACCCGCCATCCCGATCAGGAAACACAGTCGGAAGCTTTGCGCCGGCTCGAACTTCTCCACCCGCTAGAAGGCACTGTTGTGGGCTCCATGGCGCAGAGTCAGCGCCCAGTACTTGACGCGTTTGTTGCCGCACTGCAAGCAACTAACCGCCGACTTTGGCTGGCCGAATCACGCCTACGAGAACTCGACTGGAGCGCTGATGGCAAGCGGGAGTACTTCACCTTGTCCAGGTCTCTCTTCCTCACCAATGTGAGGCGCAGCGCAATCAAGAACAAGATTGACATGCTGCTCGGGATTAAGGGATCTAGAAAAAAACACTACGACGCGGGTGCGCCCACCGCGGGAAACGCTCCAATATTATCTGCTCCGCATTTCGCCATCCTATTCGACCTCGACGGAGTTCTTGTGGACACCGAACCGTTGAAGGCGCGTGCTCATGCCCTCGTAGCCGAGGATATAGGCATCAAGGGCACAACTGACTTTAGCGAGCTTGTCGGTCAGTCTCTTAGTTCAATCGCAGGCCAAATCATGTCGGAGTCAGGCAGGGCGCAGTCGAGTGATGACTACGTCAAACGCTTCCACGCCAGATACGCAGAACTTCTATCCGAGACCGTGCCGCCAATTGCTGGTGGCCCAGAGGTGATCAGTCACCTTCGTCACTCATCGATACTGGTCGGCGTGGTGACCTCATCTACCGCGTTTGAGTGCGAGACGGCTTTGAGGTCTGCACGCTACGAACCCTCCGAATTTGACGTCCTCATCTCGGCCGACGATGTCGGCCGAGCGAAGCCAGACCCGGCCCCGTACCTGGCGGGAATGGAGGCGCTCCTGGTCAAACCGAGAGATTGCATCGTCGTTGAAGATTCAATCTCCGGCGTGACGGCCGCTCTGGCCGCTGGAGCCAGAAAAGTCTTCCACCTCCAGGGGAATTCCGCCGGCAGTGAACGCCTTGAATGCCTGGACGATATTCCCAAAATGCCCTTCGTCCGGAACGTTCCACTCCTCGACATCCCATGAAGGTCACCGTATTTGGGGGGTGGTATTCGGGGCGATCCGGATTCGAATGCACTGGCTCGCTATCCGAGTTCGCTACGACTGGCCGGGCCATCGGTCGACTGCTTTCCACCTTGGGGCACCGCCTTATCATTACCTCCAATACAGAGCGAACCCTCGACAGTTTCGTTGCGGAGGGATTTCTGAAAGCATCGGCCGACAGTTCGCGCCCCCCGTCAGGTTCCGAGCTGACCATCGTGCTTTTTGGACCCGACCAGGCGGACACACAGTATGGCGAAGGGAGCGATGCGGCATTCAATGAGCTGATATCTCAGTATGGCGAGTTCATTAGCTTTGTAACTGCACCCGGCCGGCTTCGCTTTAGTCGACACTTTGCGGCAATTGGCGAGTGCGATGCCGCCATCATTCTAGGTGGGGCAGACCACACGTTCCTCGCAGGACGCGTCGCACGTGTGGCACAGAAGATCATGGTTCCACTTGGGGGCTCTGGCGGGGCTGGTC
Source organism: Myceligenerans pegani (assembly GCF_014892515.1). Lineage (GTDB taxonomy): Bacteria > Actinomycetota > Actinomycetes > Actinomycetales > Cellulomonadaceae > Myceligenerans > Myceligenerans pegani. Next base: position 100,248 of record NZ_JADBGR010000096.1, on the reverse strand, counting down.
GAGAGCTTCTCGAAGAAGGCTTGCGGCTCTCGCGGCAGCAAGATGGTGCACACTCAAGGCCAACGGAAGCACGGCTGCGAAGGCTGTTCGCGCCATGGAGTGAAGGAGTAGAGAGAGTTCTCAGGGATATCCTGACTGAGACGCCTGTTGCTATCGTACATGGCCGCAGTCCTGACTGGCAATCGCTGCGCAACATGCTCGATACCGTCCTGTCGAGCGATATTCACCGATACCGGCCAGTGCTCATGAATGAGCTTGAAGTAGATTCGGAAGCATTGCCGTACAAGTGGGAACGCGCGGGGTCTATGGCAACTGCAGCGATCGCCCTGATAACACCCGACGATGTCGGCGCGCTCGACGGCTCAAGCGCATTGTCGTCGCGGGCGAGGCAAAATGTTTGGCTCGAAGTGGGCTGGATGTGGGGAAGGCTTGGACGCAGCCGCTTGCTCTTGCTTGTGCAGGGCGATGTCGAAGTACCCTCTGATCTACAAGGCATCGAGTATCATACGTATGAGGGAAACCTTAATGAATGTCACGGACGAATAGCTGCATTCTTGGCCCGCCTACACCAATAAGTGCCAACTCCCAGAACTCAAGCGATTCGAGCGAACCGCGGGCCAGCGAACACATCGCCGACACCATCGGCGAGGAAGAGTCCGCCTCCAAGCTCCTCCACCAGCAGCTCACGGCCGAACTCCAGGCCCTCGACACCAGCGGGAGCCGTACCGCCCCTGTGACGACGAGCAGCGCCGTGGCTCAAGGAGTCGTTCGCGCGGCACCACGCCGTCCAACGCCTCCAACGGCTCAGCACCACCGACAAGCCCGACCCGGCCCCGCGAGCCCTCACACGACAGCAGGCCCGCCTCCGATGGAGACGGGCCTGCTGCACTAAACACGGTCAACATCCTCCTGAAGGGTGCGACCTCGGACCACTGTTCGAGTAGTCCGTTTTGGGTGGAGCTGCCGGGAATCGAACCCGGGTCCGGTGTCGCTTTTCGAGGACTTCTCCGGGCGCAGTCTGCTATGGCTTTTCTCGGCCCCCGCGCTTGCGCAGACTCATTCGCGGACGGGCTCAGTCACCTAGAAGTCCCAGTGGTCCCGGTGACGTGGACCACTGGCAGTGGCTCTCGAGATGACGCCGGCTACCGGGGTGAGAGCACCCCCGGGCCGACGGACTTCGGGCCCGCCTCAGGCGGCGAGGGCGAAGTCGTTGCGCGAGTTCTTATCGGCAACTATTGGTTTGCAGACATCGTTAGCGAGATAAGTCTGCATCCTCGGCCCGCTTCCCCTCGAAGCACGACCACCGTCGAAACCGATCAGCCCCATGTTGAGTTGTCAACGCCCCACCGAGGCCCGAGGGCTCCGGCGAGGTACCCAGTCTAGTGGATCAACACGCCGGCCCGTCACGTTATTTCCCGGCCGCGCCACGACCGCCGTCGTGCACGAACGCCCAGGTGACGGGAGTGCTGCAGGGGGCGGCAGCGCGCCGATCCCCTGCACTCAGCGGTTGGCCGAGCGATCCGCGTGCCCCAGGGACATCTCCGGCGCAACCAGGTCGCGCACCCTGCGCTTGAGCTCGGCGATGTCGGGGAAGCCGCCGTCGCGCTTGCGGTTCCAGACCGTCGTCGGGACGCCGTCGTCGGACGCCGACACCTGGATCCGGAAGACGCCGGCCTCGACGTCCTTCGCGGCGGGCCGCAGGGCGACCTCGCCGAGCTCGGACTCGAAGGTCTGCAGCAGCTCGGCGGCGTACCACTGCGCCCGCAGCAGCCACCTGCAGCGGACGCAGTACGTGATGACGATGCGCGGTGCCGGCACGTCCTAGCTCAGCTTCTCGCGGTGGCGCATGGCGCGCAGGGCCTCGCGGTTGTCCTGCTTCTCGCGCAGGGCCTGCCGCTTGTCGTACTCCTTCTTGCCGCGCGCGAGCGCGATCTCGACCTTGGCCCGGCCGTCCAGGAAGTACAGGGACAGCGGCACCACCGTGTGGCCCTTCTCGTGCGCCTTGGCCTGCAGACGCAGGATCTCGTCCTTGTGCAGCAGGAGCTTGCGCTTGCGGCGGGGCGAGTGGTTGTTCCAGGTGCCCTGGAAGTACTCGGGGATGTGCACACCCTCCAGCCAGGCCTCTCCCCGGTCCACGTGCACGTAGCCGTCCACGAGGGACGCGCGCCCCATGCGCAGCGCCTTGACCTCGGTGCCCCACAGCACGAGGCCCGCCTCGAAGACGTCCTCGATCACGTAGTCATGGCGCGCCTTCTTGTTGTTCGCCACGACCTTCCGCGGGTCCTCGTGCTTCTGCTTCTTCTTGGCGCCCTTCGCCATGGTCTCCCTCCGCATCCATCGCATCGGCGCTCGTCCAGCTCCGCGCGCGACGATCCAGGATACGCGCCAGGGCCCGCTCCGTCCGGTGATTAACGCGGGAAGCCGAGATCAGAGGTAGGTCATCGGGTCCACTGTGGACCCGTTGACGTACACCTCGAAGTGCAGGTGGCAGGCCGTGGACGTCCCCGTGGTCCCCGAGTAGCCGATCACCTGACCGCGCGTCACCCGCTGCCCCGGGGAGACCGCCCAGCTCGTGAGGTGGTTGTAGCTCGACATGAGGCTGTTGCCGGCGCTCGTCCAGCCGTGGTCGATGAGCACCTGGTTCCCCAGGCCCTGGATGGTGCGGGCGTAGACCACGGTGCCCGAGTTCGCCGCGAGGATCGGGGTACCGCAGTAGGCCCGGAAATCCGTGCCGGCGTGCAGGCGCCAGTAGTTGAGCACCGGGTGGAAACGCATCCCGTAGGAGGAGGTGACCACGGGGTTCGCCGTCGGCCACGTCAGGTACGACGTCGTCCCCGACGACCCACCGGACGATCCGTCCCCGCCACCTCGGCCGCTCCCGCCGCCGTCGCGGCCGCTGCGGCTGGCGGCACGCTGCCGGTCGCGTTCCTGCTGCTCGGCGATGATCTCCTTGAGGTCGGCCTCGATCGAGCTGATCGCCTGCTCGGTCTCCTCGAGCGACCGGGTCGCGGCGTCCCTGCGCCGCTCGATGCGGTCCTTGAGCTTCTCCTGCTCCGCGATGAGGTCCTCGATCTCGGCCTTCTTGCTCGCGGCCTCCTCGCGGACCTCCTTCTTGCGTTCGACGTTCTCGTCGGCGAGCGCCTTGAGCTCCGCGACCGTCTCGCGGATCGCGGTGAGCCGCGCCCGCATGTTGCGCGCCTGCGCCGCGGAGTCCTGCAGTTCGGCGAGCGCCCGCGCCTGGCTCCGGGCCGCCGAGGAGGAGACGGCGTACCCGTCGAGGAACTCCTCGGTGGTCTGCGCCCCCGTGACGAGGCCGAGCGCCGTCGTCCGTCCCGAGGAGCGGAACTCCTCGCGCGCCATCTGGACGATGTCCTCACGCGCCGTGTCCGCCTTGTCGGCGTCGTCGGCGATCTGCCGGACGATCCGGGCCTCCTCGGACTGCGCGTCCGTGAGACGTTGCGCGAGGATCGCGGCCTCCCGTTCGGCCTGTTCGAGACCGGCCTCGGCCTGGGCCAGCTCGGCCTCGGCGAGCGGCAGGCGCGCCTCGACGTCGTTGAGCTCGAGCGCGGCTTCGGCGAGCCGCTCGTCGGTGTGCTCGAGGCTGCTCTCGAGTTCCTCGCGCTCGCGCTCCTTGGCCTCGGCCTCGGCCTCGGCGGCGGCGCGCTGGTCGTCGAGGTCGTCGGCCGCGGCGGGGACGACGGCGGTCCCGCCGCCGAGGGCGAGCAGGAATGCGAGGGTCAGCGGGACGACTCCTGCCAGGTATCGGTGCGACATCATCAGATCCTCGTGTACCGGTTGAGCGTGACGACCGAGCTGACCGCCGCGAGCGCCACCGCCACGAGGACGAGGAACGGCGCGACGGCGAGCACGTCGCCGGAGTCTACGTAGGCCACCCAGTCGACGGAGCGTTCCAGCCAGTCCGTGACCAGGAATCGCACCGCGAGCCAGAGCCCGAGGCAGGCGAGCAGCGCGCCGGTGACGGCGGCGATCGCACCCTCCAGGAGGAAGGGGAGCTGGACGAACAGGTTGGAGGCTCCGACGAGCCGCATGATCTCGGTCTCCTTGCGGCGCGAGACCGCGGACAGCCGGATGGTGGTGGTGATGAGGAGCACGGCGGCCAGGAGCATGACGCCCGCGAGGCCGGCGGCGAGCAGCGTCGCCACGTTGAGGGTACGGAAGAGGGGCTCGAAGACGGCGCGCTGGTCCTCGACGAGTTCGACGCCGTCGCGGCCGGTGAGGACGTCGCTGACCACGGCGAACTGCTCGGGGTCGGCGAGTTCGAGCCGCAGGGACGCCTGCATGTCGTCCTCGGTGAGCTGGGTGCCCTGGTAGCCGTTGGGGTAGCGCTCGGTGAAGGCGTCGTAGGCGTCGGCCTTGGTCTCGAGGTAGACGGCCTCGACCTCGTCGGCGAGTTCGGTGTCGATGATGTCGCGGACGGCGTCGATCTGCCGTTCGGTGGCCTCGCCGGAGGCGCAGGTGGGCATCATCGAGCCGGTCGGGCAGAGGAAGACGGAGACCTGGACGAGGTCGTACCAGTCGTCCTTGAGCTTGCCGATCTGGGTCTGCAGGAGTGCGGCGGCCCCCACGAAGGTGAGGGACACGAACGTCACGAGGACGACGGCGACCACCATGGTGGTGTTGCGCCGCAGTCCTGCCGCCACCTCACCGGCGACGAACTGGAATCGCACGTCAGGCCTCCCCGTGCGTGAACGCCCGGGCCGGTTCGTGACCGGGACGACGTATCGCGCTCAGCCGGCGGACGCCGCGCGCGGGTGTGTCGAGCACCGTGGAGCGCCCGACCTCCGGGAGGATCGACTCGCGCTCGCCGTAGACGCCGGATGCCTCGTCACGCACCACGACGCCGTCGGACAGCTCGACGACGCGGCGGCGCATCTCGTTGACGATCTCGTCGTCGTGGGTGGCCATGACGACGGTGGTGCCGGTGCTGTTGATGCGGTCGAGCAGCCGCATGATGCCGAGGCTGGTGGTGGGGTCGAGGTTGCCGGTGGGCTCGTCGGCCAGCAGGATCTGGGGCCGGTTGACGATGGCGCGCGCGATGGCGGCGCGCTGCTGCTCACCGCCCGACAGCTCGGTCGGCATGCGCTTCTCCTTGCCGGACAGGCCGACCATGTCGAGGATCTCGGGGACAGCGTCGCGGACCACGGACCTCGGCTTGCCGATGACCTTGAGCGCGAACGCGACGTTCTCGTAGACCGTCTTGTTCTGCAGCAGGCGGAAGTCCTGGAAGACGACGCCGAGCTCACGGCGGAGCTTGGGCACGCGCCAGGAGGAGAGCCGCGCGACGTCGCGTCCGGCGACGTAGATGCGGCCGCGGGTGGGGCGGTGCTCACGGAGGACGAGGGACAGGAAGGTCGACTTCCCGGAGCCGGAGGCCCCGACCAGGAAGACGAACTCGCCGCGCTGCACGTCCACCGAGACGTCCTCGAGGGCGGGACGCGCACCGCGCGTGTAGACCTTCGACACGTTCTCGAACCTAATCACGTGCACTCCCCCACGGATGACGTCGGCCCCGCCTTGCCTGGGGACCCCGAGGGCATCACCACCGGTGATACCCACCTGCGAGGCTAAGGGTGATTTTGCCGACGCACACGGCGAGACACGCCGGTGGCCCGTTTCATGTCGCGGCTCCCGCAGGCGGTTTCAGGGAAACACCTGGAATTTCACGACAAGACGACGCCCAGCTGTGCGCGGGCTTGCACGTCGTTGCGCTGGCGGCCCGACGCAGGCCCTGGCGGCGCGGGCCGGGAGCGGCTCGCGTGCCGGGGTCAGGAGGAGGCGACCTGCTGGTTGCGGCGCCAGCGGATGCCGGCCTCGATGAAGTCGTCGATGGCGCCGTCGAAGACGGCCTGCGTGTTGCCCTGCTCGTGCTCGGTCCGCAGGTCCTTGACCATCTGGTACGGCTGCAGCACGTACGAGCGCATCTGGTCGCCCCAGCTCGCCTTGATGTCGCCGGCGAGCTCCTTCTTCTTCGCGGCCTCCTCCTGCCGGCGCAGCAGCAGCAGGCGGGACTGGAGCACGCGGTACGCGGCGGCGCGGTTCTGGATCTGCGACTTCTCGTTCTGCATCGCGACCACGACGCCTGTCGGGATGTGCGTCATGCGCACGGCGGAGTCGGTGGTGTTCACGGACTGCCCGCCCGGCCCGGACGAGCGGTACACGTCGATCTTGAGCTCGGACTCCGGGATGTCGATGTGGTCGGTCTGCTCGATGAGCGGGACCACCTCGACCGCCGCGAACGACGTCTGCCGGCGCCCCTGGTTGTCGAACGGGGAGATCCGCACGAGCCGGTGCGTCCCGGCCTCGACGGACAGGGTGCCGAACGCGTACGGGACGTTGACCTCGAACGTCGCCGACTTCAGCCCCGCTTCCTCGGCGTACGACGTGTCGCCCACCTTGGTGGGATACCCGTGGCGCTCGGCCCAGCGCAGGTACATGCGCAGCAGCATCTCGGCGAAGTCCGCGGCGTCCACGCCACCCGCTCCGGCCCGGATCGTGACGACGGCCTCGCGCGCGTCGTACTCGCCGTTGAGGAGCGTCCGCACCTCGAGCGAGTCGAGGTCCTTGCGGATCGCGGCGATCTCGGCCTCCGCCTCCTGCAGGGAATCCGCGTCCTCCATCTCTTCGCCGAGCTCGACCAGCGTCTCGACGTCGTCGATCCGCGCACCGAGCTTGTTCACCCGGTCCAGCTCGGCCTGCGCCGCCGACAGCGCGGACGTCACCTTCTGCCCGGTCTCCGGATCGTCCCAGAGGTCGGGCGCCGCCGCCTGCTCGGAGAGCTCGGCGATCTTGCTCTCCAGCGCGCTGGGGTCGCTGACCGCCTCGATGGACTCGAGGGTGCCGCGCAGGCCCTTGATCTCGGACGGGAAGTCGATGGTTGCCACGAGAATCCAGCCTACCCGCCCGGCCCGCCGGCTCGTCGCCGAGGTGCCACGGCCCTCACCACGCCCTTGCCGTCGACGTCGCCGTCAGGACGATCGGCCGGGTCGCGTCCGTGAACCAGCCCAGCAGCAGCGGCCGGCTCGGCGCCGCGAGCGAGACCCGGGCGGACCGGCCGTCGGGCGACGTCGCCGAGACGACCCGGAGGCCGTCGGGCGCCACGCCCGGATGCTCGGCGAGGTAGCGCTCGACGGCGGCCGCGACGCTCCGGTCGTCCAGCACCAGCGTCCCCCCGCCCCGATCGCCGTCCGGAACCACCTCACCGGCATAGATCCGCTGCTCGTCGACGGCCTGGGCGGCACTCGCGGCGAGCATGTCGGCCAGGTCGGCAAGGTGCTTGCGGTCCAGGTGCACGGCCGTCGCCGAGGCGACCATCCCGACCAGGGCCACCGCGAACATCACGAACGCCGCCGTCAGCAGCCAGACGCGCCCGCCCTCCGGGCCGTCGGCCCGGGGCGCGCCGTCGCAGCCCGGCGCGGCAGGTGGCGGCATCACGGCCGCACCGCCGCGTAGCGGTCCACGACGCCGACGTGCGCGGCGTCGACACGCACCATCGCCGGGACGCGGCGCCCCGGCTCCCCGGGCACGAGCGGCAGGGGCACGGCGACGCGCACGACGGCGGCGACCTCCCCGCCGGGAGCGAGGCACCCCTCGTGCCCGCACTCGATGTCGAGGGTCCCGGCGCTCTCGGGCAGGTCCTGATCACGCAGCGCGATGCGGACGGCGGCCTCCGCCCGTGCCGCTCCCCGGCCGGCCGAATCGGCGGTCACCACGGCGCGCACCGCCTCCCGTGCGGCGGTCTCGGCGGCGAACGTCCCGGCCTGGACGCGACCCACCACGGCGACGAGGTAGACGAGCGGCACGAGGAGCAGCACGGCGAGCAGGACCTCCACGACCGCCGACCCGGCCTCGTGCCCCGCGTCGCGCGGCACGGCGACCCGGGTCACGGTTCCTCCAGCGCGTGTCCCCGCACGGTCACGGCGGAGGCCGGTCCCAGCAGGCCGACCACCGGGAGCGGCGTCGTGACCTCGACCTCCGTCACGCGCAACCCGTCGAGCGTCGTCTCCCGGGCGGTCACGTCACGGGCGTACGAGCCGTTCAGCGACGCGGCGAGCAGCTCGCGCGTGCGCGCGACGCCGTCCACCGGACCGCGGTCCGCCCGGGCCGCGACGCGGGCGCCCTCGGCGGCCGCGTCGATCGCCAGCGCGCGCACGTGCACGGCGAGCGTCACCTGGACGACGCCGAGCAGCAGCGCGAGGACGAATCCGGTGACGACCACGGACTCGGCGACGGCGGCACCGCGCTCGTCCCGCCCGGTCACCCGTTTCCCGTCACGGAGGCGATCGCCTGACGGAACGCCCCCTCGAGGAGCGGTCCGGCCACGGCCCACAGGGCGACCACCAATCCAGCGGACATCAGAGTTATCAGCACCCACCCGGGAACGTCGCCCCGCTCGGAATCGCGGGCACGGCCCCGGAACCATGGAGCGCGGTCGATCTTCGGTGACATCTCGGGCATCCCTTCGTCGGTTGTCTCTTCGGCGTCAGAACCCCACGCGCAGGGCGGCGAGGCTGGGAAACACGGCGAACATGACGGTCACCGGCAGGATCAGGAAGACGACGGGGACGAGCATCGCGATCTCGCGCCGTCCGCCGGACTCCATCAGGGCCCGCCGGCCCGCCTCGCGCACGTCCTGGGCCTGTGCCTGGAGCACGCCGGCCAGCGGTGTCCCGCGCTCCAGCGCGACGGCGACGGCGTCGGCGAACCGGCTCAGCGGCACGCAGCCGGTGCGGGCGGACATCGCGGTGAGCGCGTCCGGGACGGCGGCTCCGGCCCGGACCGCCCGGACGACCCGGGTCAGCTCGCGGGACAGTTCCCCGGTCGTGCTCCGCGCGACACGGTCGAGCGCGGCGGCGGGGCTCTCGCCCGCGGCCACGGCCAGTGCGAGCAGGTCGGCGATGGTCGGGAACTCGGCGAGCATGCGCTCCTCGCGACGGCGCACGGTCCAGGTCAGCGCCTGGTCGCAGGTCACGTAGCCCGCGGCGCCGCCGAGCACGACGAGCGCGCCCAGCACGACGCCCGGGGCCGGCCGCGTCCACGCCAGCAGGATCGCGAGGCCGAGCCCGGCGGCGAGGCCGAGCACCGTCCAGGTGAGCTGGCGCGCCCGGAAGTGCTCGACCGACTCCCCGCTCGCCGCCCGGTCGAGGCGCCGGCGCAGGCCGTCGGCCGGCGAGCCGAGGCGCTCCAGGCGCGCGGCGACCCCGGGCAGGGCCACCAGCGCGACGAACAGCCCGAACGGTCCGGTGCGGCCGGGGTCCCCGTCGTGCAGCAGGGCTGAGGTCGACGGGCGGGGCCGGAGGTAGGGTTCGAGCCGCTCGACGAGACTCGGGCGTCGCGCGCGCCATGCCGCCCACACCAGCCACAGCCCGGCGCCGAGGCCGAGCCCGGCCGTCCCGCCCCATACCGCCCACGCGTTCATCGCAGCACCCGCGCCTCGGCCGGGAGCCGCCCCACCCGCAGCATCACGCGGTACGCGGCGAACGAGCACACCACGCCGGCGATCAGGACCGCCGCCCCGGCCGGCGTGTCGTAGGCCCCGACGGCGCCGGGCCGGGTGGCGAGCAGTGCGAGGATCAGCCAGGGGCCGGCGACGGCGACGCGTGCCCCGTTGACGGTCCAGCTCTGCCGGGCCTCGAGCTCGCCGCGGGTGCGCAGGTCGTCGCGGAGGAATCCGGACAGGGTGCGCAGGAGCCTGCCGAGGTCGCGGCCTCCGACGTCGTGCGTGATCCGCAGCGCCTCGACGATCCGGTCGGCGACCGGGTCGGCGAGCCGGTCTTTGAGCGCGGTGAGGCTGTCGCCGAACCGGCCGGACGCCCGGAAGTCGCGCGCGAACTGGGCGAACGGCTCACGCAGCGCGATCGGTCCGCGTTCGGCGAGCTGGGCGACGGCCTCCGGCAGGGACAGCCCGGCCCGCACGCCGGAGGCGAGGTGGTCGACGACGTCCGGCCACATGGCGCGCAAGGACCGCGTCCGGGCGCGCGCCCGTGCCCGGAGCCCGGCACGCGGGCCCAGAGCCGCCAGCGCCGCGAAGCAGAGGGCGAGCGCGGGCGACCTGGTTGCCGCGAGCACGATCAGGCCCGCGCCCAGTGCCGCCGCTCCCGTCGCCCCGTACAGCGCGGCCGGTGAGGCGTGCGGCAGGCCCGCCTGGGCGAGCAACTCGCGCGTCCGGGCGCCGCCCGCCCCGGGACGCGGGCCGACCGGCCGTTCCCACCAGGACCACCACAGGCACCAGACACCCGCGCCGAGGAGCAGGCCGACCACGACCCCCATCAGGCGCGCGCCGCGAGGGTCCAGGGGGACTCGGCGCGCGGCGTGGCGGCCGGGACAGCGCCCGGGACGTCGTCGGCCCCGAGCGCCGGCTCCCCGTCGGTGAGCAGCGCGTGCACGTCGATCCCCGCGTCGGTGAACCGCAGCAGGTGCGGGGGCATCCCGTCGGCCCGGCGCAGGCCGTGGTCGTCGCGCCGGAACAGCGTCGCGGTCTCGACGACGCCGTCCTCGACGCGACCGGTGACGGCGAGGATCTCCCGGACCACCCGGCGTCCGCGCTCGATGACGAGGTGCACCACGAGATCGACGGCGGCCGCGACGGTCGGCACCACGAACCGGTCGGTCACGTTCTCTCCCGCCAGCAGCGGGAGGGTGGTCATCTTCACGACGGCCTCGCGCGCCGAGCTCGCGTGCACGGTGCACATCCCCGGGATGCCGGAGTTCAGCGCCACGAGCAGGTCGAACGCCTCCGCCTCACGGACCTCCCCGATCACGATGCGGTCCGGCCGCATCCGCAGCGCCTCCTTGACGAGGCGGCGAAGGGGGATCTCGCCCGTGCCCTCCAGGGAGGCCTGGCGGCACTGCATCGCCACCTGATCGCGCACGGGGAGCCGCAGCTCCCACACCTCCTCGCACGAGACGACGCGCTCGTGCGCCGGGATCGATCCGGCCAGCGCGTTGAGCATGGTGGTCTTCCCCGCCTGGGTGGCACCGGCGACGAGGACGTTCAGTCCCGCCCGCACGGCGGCGCCGAGGAACGTCGCCGCGTGCCGGGTGAGCGAGCCGAGCCGGACCAGGTCGTCCAGCCCCGAGGCCCGCACCACGTGCTTGCGGATGTTCACGCTCAGGTGCCGGCGGGTCACGCCGGGCAGCACGGCGTGCAGGCGCTCTCCGCCGGGAAGGCACGCGTCCACGAAGGGGCTGCTGAGGTCGAGGCGGCGCCCGGTGGACTTGAGCATCCGCTCCACCAGGTCACCCACCTGTTCGGAGCTGAGGATCGTCGTGGTCAGCTCGCTCCTTCCGCCGCGGGCGACGAAGACCTGGCTGGGCTCGTTGATCCAGATCTCCTCGATCTCCGGATCGTCCAGGTACGGCTGCAGGGGCCCGAGCCCGCCGACCGCGGCATGGACCTCTTGTGCGGCGCGTCCGGCATCCTGCAGCGGGACGACGACGCCGCGTGCGGCCCGATCCTCGTAGTCCGCCACTGCCTCGCGAACCAGGTCGCCGAAGGCATCGGCTTCCGCCACCGGGTCGACGCCACGCCGCCGCACGAGCTCGCGCACCTCTCGCTCCAGCACGTCGACGACACCCGCGCCGTCCGGCGTCGGCGCCACGCCCCCGTCGGCCACGTCCGGGTCCGCTCCGGCGCTCCCGATCCCCTCCGCGGCAACGGGCATGGCCCTCCCCCTGAAAGTGCTGGTGGTTGTCCTTGTCAGCGACCCCCGATCGCTGCTGCCGTCGAGCGTAGGGCCACCGCCCGGGATCCGCTCGTCACCACCGAATACCTGTGGATAACTCTCTGCAGCGGCGGGCGCCCTCGTGGCCGCCGTTTCCAGGCCCTGTGGACGACACGCCAGACCCGGGGCCGGAGTTATCCACAGATCCACAAGGTTTTCCACATATACGCAGGTAACGGGGGGTGTGCGACCTCGCTCCGCCGTGAAACACCGGTGGACGACCGGTGGACGCGGGCCGACGGGACACACCGCACGGCGTTCCCGGTGCCGCTCCGCCCGGCTAGGGTCGGCTTCATGACCAACGTCGGCCCTCCCGGTCCCTGGCAGTCCGTCGCCCGCTCCATCGGACTGATGTCCGCCGACGGGACGGTCGCCGCCACGATCTTCGCCGAGATGTCCGCCCTCGCCGCCCGCACCGGCGCCGTCAACCTCGGTCAGGGGTTCCCCGACGTCGACGGCCCGCAGGCCGCCAAGGACGCCGCGATCGCCGCCATCCGCGCCGGCCGCAACCAGTACGCCCCCGGCGACGGCGTCCCTGAGCTGCGCCGCGCCGTCGCCGACCACCAGCGCCGCCACTACGGGCTCGAGCTCGACCCGGACTCCGAGATCCTCGTCTCGACCGGGGCCACCGAGGGCATCGCCGCCTCGATCCTCGCCCTCGTGGGGCCCGGCGACGAGGTGCTCACGCTCGAACCGTTCTACGACGTGCACGCCGCCTGCATCGCCCTGTCCGGCGCTACGCACGTGACCGCCCCGCTCGTGCCGCGCGACGGTGCGTTCCGCCTCGACGTCGCGGCCCTGCGCGCGGCCGCCTCGCCACGCACCCGCGTGATCGTGCTCAACACACCGCACAACCCCACCGGCGCGGTGCTCACGACGGCCGAGCTCGAGGCGGTCGCCGCCGTCGCGCGCGAGCACGACACCGTCGTCCTCACGGACGAGGTCTACGAGCACCTCGTGTACGACGGCGCCCGCCACGTCCCCGTCGCCACCCTGCCGGGGATGCGGGAACGCACCCTGACGGTGTCGTCGTCCGGCAAGACCTTCTCGTTCACGGGCTGGAAGATCGGCTGGGTGAGCGGCCCGGCCGACCTGATCACCGCGGTACGCACCGTGAAGCAGTTCCTCACGTTCAGCTCCGGCGCGCCGCTCCAGCCCGCGATCGCCGAGGTGCTGGCCGACGACGACGCCCCGCGGGCACTCGCCGCCTCCCTGGCCGAACGCCGCGACCTGGTCTGCGAGGGCCTCACCACCGCCGGATTCGCCGTCTCGGTGCCCGCCGGTACCTACTTCGTCGCCGCCGACGCGTCGGGCCTCGGGTTCGACGACGGCACCGAGCTGTGCCGCCGCCTCCCCGAGCTCGCGGGCGTCGTCGCCGTCCCGGTGTCCGCGTTCTGCGCGCCGGGCTCCCCGACGTCGGACGCGCTGCGGAGCTGGGTCAGGTTCACCTACGTCAAGCAGCCGGACGTGCTGGAGGAGGGCATGCGGCGGCTCGTCAAGGCGTTCGGCTGACCCGGAAGCCGGGGCACCTGCGCGCGACCACGCCGTTCTGCTCGGTGGTTGCGCTCTCCCGACGCAGGGCGCGGTCGGCCACGACGGCGTCGTCGGCGCCGGCCAGGAGAGGTTTCGTCAGGAGCAGGTCCCCGTCGGCTGGCTCGGTTCCGGGTCGGGGTCCGCGGACGCCTCGTCGGTGGATGGCGTGGCGGTGCTGTCCGTGCCAGTCCCGTCCGTACCGGTCCCGTCGTCGGCGCCGGCCTCATCGCCCGATGCGCCGGAGCCACCACCCGAGCCACCGCCGCCGGAACCTCCACCGTCACCGCCGGAACCGCCGTCGTCCCCCCCGGAGCCGCCGCCGTCGGCCCCCGAGCCGCCGTCCGCGCCGCCGCTGCCCGATGTCTCCTCGCCCTCGAGCGGGGGCAGGCCGGCCGGCTCCACGTCGTTCGCGAGGTCGGCCCAGAGCTGGTCCGCCTCGTAGGTCCATTCGACGCGGTTCGGATCCTGCGTCCACGGCTGGTTCGGGACCGTGGTGAAGAGGATCCGGTTCTTCTGGATGTCCTTGAGGCTGAACGCGAGCCCCACGAGGTTCCGCGCGTCGCCGAGCTCCGGGTCCGGGTTCACGGAGCCGAGCACCGCCTTCGACAGGTTCAGCATCTTCGCCGGGTTGGCCATCGTGTCGGCCGACAGGATCTGGCGCAGCAGCGCGTTGATGAACCCCTGTTGCCGGTCGATGCGGTCCAGGTCGCTCTGGGTGGTCCCCTCCACGTGGCGCGCGCGCAGGTAGTCGAGCGAGTCCATGCCGTCCAGCGTCTGCTCACCGGCGGGAAGGTTCACGCCGCCGTACTGCTGCGGGGTCACGATGGGGTACGGGAGGCAGACCCGCACACCGCCGATGGCGTCGACCACGTCGAGCACGCTGTGCATCTTGACGACGATGTGGTTGGGCATCGGCAGGCCTGTGTTGTCCATGACCGTCGTGATGGTGCAGGCGGCGCCGTAGGTGAGATCGTTCTCACCCTCGCCCGTCAGGTAGCCGCCGGCGTTGAAGGCGCCGTTGAACTGACCGAGCCCGAGCGCCGGCGCCATGCTCCCGTCCGGGAGCTCGCACCCGGGCCGGTTCACCATCGAGTCGCGCGGGATCGACACGACGTGGATCCACGACCGGTCCCGGGAGATGTGCACCAGCATCGTGGTGTCGGACCGCATCCCGGCCTCGTCGGCGCCGCCCGCGACCGCCACGTTCTCCGCGTCGCGGAAGTCCGTGCCCATCACCAGGATGTTCACCGGGACGTCCTTGAAGGGGTCGGCCGGGTCCTTCACCTCCTTGCTGGCACCCTGCACGATGCCGGACACGTCCGAGACCTCGACCTCCGCCGCCAGCTGCTCCATGACCGTGGCCGTCGCGGCACCGCCCAGCGCGAGCACACCGACGAACGACATCGCGACGATGCGTGGCTTGCGCGACCAGCCCTTGCCTGAGGAGTGCCGATTGGCCGGCCGATCCGTCCGCTTGGGGATCCGATGTGGCGGCATCGAGGCGTGCTGCGCGGACGGCCGGTCAGGCTGAGGCATAGCCCGGAGAATAGCGTCATCACGTTCCACACTTGTTCAGACGCTTGTCAGGTGTCGAAGGTTGTGCGGTATCTCCACACCGCGTACCGTCGCGGCCCGGCCCTCAGGGCCGCCGGAACGCCGGCGTGGCGACGGCCATGACCACCAGCGCCCCGAGCACGGACGCGAACATCACCGACACCATCGCGACCGACCCGCCGCCGAGGAACCCCGCGAGCGAGCTGACGATCCCCGCGACCGACGACTGCGCCGCGCCGATCATCGCGGCCGACGTGCCGGCGATCTCACCGTGCCGGGACATCGCCAGTGCCGCGGCGTTCGGCTGGATGAGCGGCGTGGCCGCGAGCGCCAGCCACATCACGACGAGCAGCCCCGTCAGGCCGCCGATGCCGAGCAGCACGACGCCGAGCAGCACGGCCGAGGTGGCGGTCTGCGCCACGACGGCGAACCGCATCAGGCGCATCGGGTCGATCCGGCGCACGAGCGCGGCGTTGACCTGAGCGGCGAGCACGAGCCCGACGCCGTTGGCGGCGAACAGCACCGAGAACTCGCCGTGGGAGAGACCGAACTCCTGCTGGAACACCACGGGAGAGCTGACGACGTAGCTCATCAGCACGCCGAACGACAGGCCGGGCAGGACCGCGAGGGCGAGGAACTGCCGGTCCCGCAGCAGGGTGGCGTAGCCGGCGAAGGCCCGGCCCGTCCGGCCGGCGACACGCCGCTCGGCCGCGTGCGTCTCGGGCATGAGCCCGAGCACGATGAGCGCGAGCACCGCGCCCATGGCGGCCAGCAGCACGAACACCCAGCGCCACGACGCCTCGGTGAGGATGGCCGCCCCGATGGTCGGGGCGAACATCGGCGCGATGCCGATGACCAGCATGAGGCGCGACAGGACGCGTGCCGCCTCCGCCCCGGTGAACCGGTCGCGGACCACGGCCATCGCCGTGGTGCCGGCGGCGGCGTTGAAGAAGCCCTGCAGCACTCGCAGAGCGATCAGGCCGCTCATCGTGGGGACGACGGCGCACAGCAGCGACGTCACGACGTGCAGCGCCAGGCCGACCAGCAGCGGGGCGCGGCGTCCGAACCGGTCGGAGAGCGGCCCGATGACGAGCTGACCGAGTCCACCGCCGACGAGCATGGCCGACACCGTGAGCTGCGCCATCGCCTCGGTCGAGCCGAGGTCGGCGGCGACCTGCGGGATGCCCGGCAGGTACATGTCCGTGGTGAACGCCGGCAGGGCGCACAGGGAGCCGAGCATGACGACCCACAGGGCGACGGTCCTGCCGCGCGGGCGGGCGGGCGAGGAGGGGAGGGCGACGGAACGGGTGGCGAGCTGCGCGGTGGACACAAGTCTCCTGGGGGCGCGACGAGAGTGGGCGGCGACGATGCTGGTGGACGGTTTCCCCAGTCTATCGAAACGATACGAACGTGTCACGGGTAATGTGTGTCACGGCCGGTTCGAGTCGGGTGCGGCGACCGGCCGTGAGCCCACCCGAGCCGGTCCCGCCCGCCCGGCCCCGCCCACCAGGCGATGTCAGACACCCGGAGCACACTGGGGGCATGTGCGGAAGGTTCGCGTCGTTCAGGGACGCCCAGGATCTGGCCGACGAGTTCGCGGTCGCCGAGCTCGCCGAGGACGCGCGGCTGCTGGCGCCGTCGTGGAACGTCGCGCCGACCGACCCGGTCAGGATCGTGGTCGAGCGAGCGGCGCGGGCCACCGGCGAGATCACCCGGTCGATGCGCGTCGCCCGCTGGGGCCTCGTCCCCTCCTGGGCCAAGGACCCGGGCGTCGGCGCGCGCATGATCAACGCCCGCAGCGAGTCCCTGCTCGACAAGCCGGCGTTCGCCAAGCCCCTCGCGGCCCGGCGCTGCCTCGTGGTCGCGGACGGGTACTACGAGTGGAGACGGCTGCCCGACGTCGGCCGCGGGGTGAAGCAGGCCTACTGGATCCATCCGGCCGCGGGGCGCACGGCCGCGTTCGCGGGCCTCTACGAGTTCTGGCGCGACCGTACGAGGGCCGACGACGATCCGGCCCGCTGGCTCGTCACGACCACGGTGATCACCCGGGCCGCGGCCGGCGCGATGGAGCGCGTCCACGACCGCACCCCGGTGGTGCTGCCCCCGGACGCCTGGGACCGCTGGCTCGATCCGGGCGTCGGCGCCCAGGAGGCCGGTGACCTCTTGCGCGGGCCCGGCACGCCGCTGTCCACCACCCCGGTGGGCGCCGCCGTCGGCTCGGTCCGCAACGACGGGCCCGGCCTGATCGAACCGGAGCGGGATCCCCGCGACCCGGATCCCGTGCTCTTGTGACCCGGCTCCTCTGACGGGACTCCCACGGCCGGACCCCCGGTTCCCGCGACCGACCGCGCGTGGTGCTCCCCCGGTGGCACGGAAAAGCCGGGGCGCGCGCCCACCCCGCCGCAGTACTCTCGCGACGTGACCACACCCTCCGACACGCGAACCCCGACCGCCGTCGACGCCGTCGCCGACGCGCACGTGCAGCGACTGATCGAACACAGCCCGATGACCGCCACCGAGATGGGCCTGCCCGGGCACGACCACCTCATGGACGCGCTGGACCCGGCCTACCACGACGCGGCCGCCGCGCTGAACCGCGCCACGCTCGACGCGCTCGACGCCGTGGACCCCGTGGACGACGTCGACCACGTGACCCTCGCGGCCATGCGCGAGCGCCTCGGCCTGGAGCTCGAGCTGCACGATGCCGGCGAGGACGTCGCCGACCTGAACAACATCGCCTCGCCGGTGCAGTACCTCCGGGACATCTTCGACATGATGCCGACCGGGTCGGTCGAGGCGTGGGAGAACATCTCCGGTCGCCTGGACGCCCTGCCGGCGGCCGTCGACGGCTACACCGAGTCCCTCCGCCTCGCGGCCTCCCGCGGCGACGTCGCCGCGATCCGCCAGGTCCGCGAGTGCGTCAAGCAGGCTCGGGAGCTGGCGGGCGACGAGTCGTTCTTCTCCTCGTTCGTGCGTGGCAAGGAGGCGGAGTCGGTGCTCGACGGCTCGTCGTCGTGCAGCCTGCTGCGCCGTGATCTGGAGACGAACGCCGCCGGGGCCCGGGAGGCGTACGCGCGTCTCGCGGACTTCCTCGAGTCCGAGCTCGCTCCCCGGGCCCCCGAGACCGACGCCGTGGGCCGGGACCGCTACGCGCTGTTCAGCCGGACCTTCCTCGGCGCCGCGGTCGATCTGGAGGAGACCTACGAGTGGGGCGTCGAGGAACTCGCCCGTGTCGTGGCCGAGCAGGAGGCGGTGGCCCGCGAGATCGCAGGTCCGGACGCGACCGTCGAGGACGCGGTGCGTGTGCTCGACGAGGACCCGGCCCGGAAGCTCGCCGGTCCCGAAGCGCTCAAGGCCTGGATGCAGGAGACGTCGGACGCCGCGATCCGCGACCTGAACGGCACGCACTTCGACATCCCCGAACCGGTGCTGAACCTGGAGTGCCTGATCGCGCCCACGCAGACCGGTGGGATCTACTACACCCCGCCGAGCGACGACTTCTCGCGGCCCGGGCGCATGTGGTGGTCCGTGCCGCAGGGCGTCACCGAGTTCAACACGTGGCGCGAGAAGACGACCGTCTACCACGAGGGCGTCCCCGGCCACCACCTGCAGTGCTCGCAGGCGGTCCACGCGCGGAACACGCTCAACTCGTGGCGCCGGCTCGCGTGCTGGGTCTCCGGGCATGGCGAGGGCTGGGCGCTGTACGCGGAGCGCCTGATGGCCGATCTCGGCTACCTGGACGATCCCGGCGACCGGCTCGGCATGCTCGACGGCCAGCGCCTGCGTGCGGCCCGCGTCGTCTTCGACATCGGCATGCACCTGGGCCTCAAGGCACCCGCGGCCTGGGGCGGGAAGACCTGGGACGCCGGCACGGCGTGGGAGTTCCTGAAGGCGAACGTGAACATGCCCGAGGAGTTCGTCCGCTTCGAGTACCACCGCTACCTGGGATGGCCGGGGCAGGCGCCATCGTACAAGGTGGGCCAGCGGCTGTGGGAGCAGACGCGGGACGAGGCGAAGGAGGCCGCGGCCGCGAGGGGTGAGGAGTTCGACGCGAAGGCGTTCCACGCCCGCGCGCTGAACCTGGGTTCGGTCGGCCTGGACGTGCTTCGTGAGGCACTCGCCTGAGTTGCTGATATGGAGGAACGTCCCGAGGCGGGTGCGCCCACCTGCGCACCCGCCCCTACCCGAACCGCGGCGCGTGCCGTACCGTCAGGGAAAGGGGCCTGCGACGACGCCGGTCCCGGCGAGCGGCGACGGAGGTGCTTCCCATGCGAGTGACAGAGGCATTGCGACGTAAGGGCGTCTCGGTGGTCACCATCTCCGGTGACCGGAGCGTGCGTGAGCTGCTCGCCCTGCTGGCGGAGCACCGGATCGGCGCCGTCGTGGTGTCCGACGACGGCGCCCGCGTGGACGGCATCGTCAGCGAGCGCGACGTCGTCCGCAGGCTGCACACGGAGGGGGACGGCGTCCTGGACGGCACGGTCGCGCAGATCATGACGGCCGAGGTGCACACGTGCGGCCCCGAGGCCACGCTCGACGAGCTGATGCCCCTGATGACGGAGCACCGCGTCCGGCACGTCCCCGTGCTCGTGGACGACCGGCTGGCCGGGATCGTGAGCATCGGCGACGTCGTCAAGCACCGGATCGCGGAGGTGCAGGCCGAGCGTGACCAGCTGACGGACTACATCACCGGCGGGCGCATGCCCGTCTGAGCGGCCCGGGCGGCGGCGGAGAGGTCCACCAGGAACGCCGCGTCCTTGCGCACCTGCTCGGGGACGCTCGGCGCCCACCAACTGTCCGGCACCGCCTTGACCTCGACGTTCACGCCGCGCCGGCCGAGGATCGAGGTGAGCAGCACGGTCGACGTCGTCGGCAGGCTGAGCACGCGCTGGCCCTCGTGCATGCCGGACAGCCGCAGTTCCAGCACCGCGCCGGGGTCGGCGATGGTCACGCCGGGGGTGGTCCGCAGGATGCGCTGGACGAGGGGCTCGTCGCGCCGGTACGGCACGTAGAGCAGCGGCCCCTCCGCGGCCAGGGACAGCACCCACGACAGGTAGCTGTCCGTGTCCACGAATCCCGCGCCCACCAGGCCGGAGCCCACCACGACGGTCGGCTCGTCGGGCGCCGCCTGCAGGGGCTGGGAGCTGAACCAGGCGAACTCGTCGGGCACCACGCGCACGCCGGCCTCCGACAGGCGGCCGAGCGCGTCGCCGGGCAGCGGCAAGGCGGTGAACAGGGTGAGCCCGTCCCGGCGCGCCAGGGAACGCAGCCGGTCCGCCGTGGCACGGCCCAACGCGCGGCGCGCCGCGCCGGAACGCACGCCGGAGCGCACGAACGCCCCGGTCGGCGAGGTGAGGATGCGGTCGAGGTCGAGGGCCGCCAGCCCGTCGTCGACCAGCGTGATCGAGTCGACGGGGCGCGTCAGGAGGGCGGTCTGCACGACGCCCGAGAACGCCTCCCCGACGATCCGGTTCCGGTTCAGCGACCACATGGCGTTCCGGACCGGTCGCACGTCCATGGTCAGGCCGGGCGGCAGGGCGGCCCGGGCGAGCGCGTCGCGCGCCTGGGCGAGCGTGGGGACGTCGTCGCGCACGTGCACGCGCGTGGTCTCCCCGCCGAGTCCCGCGGCATGCGCCTCGATCGTGCACAGCAGTTGCAGCGGCGACTCGACCAGCGCGCCGACGACGCGCGCCCGTGCGCTCACGAGCGCAGGCTCCAGCGCCAGGCGTCGGCGTTGTGGCGGCCCGACCGGCCGCCGAAGTTCTTCGCGGTGGCGGCGCCGTTGCCGCGCAGCACGCGCGACCGGTTGGTCCACTCGTCGATGGGGGCGGCGTCCTCCGGTTCCACGGCGGCCGTGACGGCCGCGAGGCCCGCCACGAGAGCGGCGACCTCGACGTCGTCGGGCCGCCCGCGCACGACCCGTACCTGCGGGTGCGAGCTCATCGTTCGTCCTCCCTGAAGTCGTCGGTGTGGTCGTCCCCGCCGGAGCCGGGGTGGTCGTCGGTGTCGTCGAACGCGTCCTCGTCGAGCGAACCGTCGTCGAAACCGGCCGGCGCGCCCCGCGACGAGATCCACTCGAGCACCTCGTACCCGCCGTCGGCCAGCCGTTCGGCGATCTCCTCGCCCGTGGCGTCGACCAGGCTGAGCACGCCGTCCAGCGAGGCGTCGTTCCCCCGCGCGGCGACCAGGAAGCTCAGGTAGAACGGCTCCGCGCGCCGCTCGACGCCGGGCTGCTCCGGGCCGGACGCGTCCGCGCCCGGCTCCCAGATGGAGGTGGTGAGGTCCGGGTGCATGCCGAGGGCGCCGTGCAGGGTGTCGAAGAGGTCGGCGTTCCGCTGCCCCACCTTCTCCTCGAGCGCGTGCACGCGCGGGTCCTCGTCGGCCTCGGCGGCGCCGAACTCCGCGCGCACGCCGACCGCCGTGCGGACGTAGTCGTGCAGGGTCGCGGCGAGCGCGTCCACCGCGCGGTGCAGCGGTTCAGGATCCACGGGACCCAGCGGTGCCGGGCCGTGCGTGGCGTCCTCATGGCTCATGTGGGGTTCCTCCGGTGGGGCCGGCCGGGGACGGGGCCGTGAGAGGTCAAGCGTAGTGCGCCCGACTGTGTGCCCCCTTCACAGAGGAATGTTGCCGTGCTTCTTCGGCGGCAGGCTCGCACGCTTGGTACGCAGCGCCCGCAGCGCCCGGACCACCTGGACACGCGTCTCCGACGGGCGGATCACCGCGTCCACGTACCCGCGCTCGGCCGCGTCCCACGGGTTGACGATGGCCTCCTCGTACTCGGCCGTGAGCCGCGCGCGCTCCGCCTCGACGTCGCCGCCGTCGTCGGCGACCTTCTTGAGCGCCCCTCGCTGCAGGATGTTCACGGCGCCGCTCGCGCCCATGACCGCGATCTGCGCGGTGGGCCAGGCCAGGTTGATGTCCGCGCCGAGCTGCTTGGAGCCCATCACGATGTACGCGCCGCCGTACGCCTTCCGGGTGATGACCGTGACCAACGGGACGGTCGCCTCGGCGTACGCGTAGATCAGCTTCGCGCCGCGGCGGATGATCCCCTGGTGCTCCTGTCCCACGCCCGGCAGGAAGCCCGGCACGTCGACGAACGTCAGCACGGGGATGTTGAACGCGTCGCACGTGCGCACGAACCGCGCGGCCTTCTCCGCGGCGTCGATGTCCAGCGTGCCCGCCATCGACAGCGGCTGGTTGGCGACGATGCCCACCGCCTGCCCCTCCACGTGCCCGAAGCCCGTCAGCACGTTGGCCGCGAACATCGGCTGGACCTCCAGGAACGACTCCGGGTCCAGCACCGCCTCGACGGCGTCGCGCATGTCGTAGGGCTGGTTGTCGGAGTCGGGGACGAGTCGGTCCAGCGCCTCGTCGTCGGCGGTGACCTCGAGCGGGGTGTCCTCGGCCGGGAACGCCGGGGCGTCGCTCAGGTTGTTCTGCGGCAGGTAGGAAAGCAGATGCCGGACGTAGTCGAGCGCGTCGTCCTCGTCGTGCGCCATGTAGTGAGCCACGCCCGACGTCGCGTTGTGCGTGCGCGCCCCGCCCAGCGTCTCGAAGTCGACGTCCTCGCCGGTCACCGAGCGGATCACGTCCGGCCCGGTGATGAACATGTTCGACGTGCCGTCCGCCATGACGATGAAGTCGGTCAGCGCGGGGGAGTACACCGCGCCGCCGGCGCTGGGCCCGAGGATGAGCGAGATCTGCGGGATCACGCCCGACGCCGCCACGTTGCGCCGGAACATCTCCGCGAACTGCGTCAGGGCCGCCACGCCCTCCTGGATGCGCGCGCCACCGCCGTCGCTGATCCCGATGATCGGCACGCCCGTGCGCAGCGCGAGGTCCTGCACCTTGGTGATCTTCTCGCCGTGCACCTCGCCCAGGCTGCCGCCGAACACGGTGAAGTCCTGCGCGTAGATGCAGACCTGACGGCCGTCGATCGTGCCGTACCCGGTCACGACGCCGTCGCCCGGGATGCGCTTCTTGTCGAGGCCGAAGTTGCGACTGCGGTGCGTGGCGAGCGCGTCGAGCTCGACGAAGCTGCCCTCGTCGAGCAGCTCGGCGATGCGCTCGCGCGCCGTCTTCTTGTCGCGCTTGTGCTGCTTGGCCTGCGCGGTCACCTCGGGATCGGTGACCGCGGCGGCGCGGCGGGCCTCGAGGTCGTCGAGCTTGGCCTGGGTGCCCGCGGGGGCGGCGGTCGTGGCGTCGTTCACGAGGCGAGCCTAGTTGGAAGATTCGGCCAACTCGATGGCAACGTCGTCAGCGTGGGGGTGGTGGGGCTTGTGCGGTTCCTACAGGGCGCGGTTCTCCCACCGCGGCACGCGGGACGGCCTCGGGAAAGGCAGGATGGAGGTCATGCGCGCACCGCTTCGCCCCGACGAGCTCCACCTGCCCGGATTCCACCGCATCGAGGTGGTCGACGAGTCCGGGTCCACCAACACCGAGCTCGTCGCCGCCGTGCGGGCCGACCCGGGCGCCTGGCCCGCGCCGTCGGCCCTCGTCGCCGAGCACCAGACCGCCGGTCGCGGCCGCGCCGGCCGCTCCTGGGCGTCACCGCCGCACGCCTCCCTCATCGTGTCGACGCTGCTGCGCCCGGCTGTCCCGGCCGAGCGCCTCGGCTGGCTCCCGCTGCTGGCCGGGACCGCGGTCGTCCGCGCGGTCTCCGCGGACGACGGCGGCGGGCCCGACGACGGCGCCTGGGGCCTCGCGGTCAAGTGGCCCAACGACGTGCTGGTGCGGGCCGACTCCCCCGTCACCGGACTGGGCGGGTACCGCAAGGTGGCGGGGATCCTGGCCGAGGTCGTCCCCGAGATCGTCCCCGCGGGCGGAGCGGGAGAGCCCGCGGCGGTCGTGCTCGGCATCGGCCTCAACGTGTCGCAGACCGCCGCCGAGCTGCCCGTGGAGACCGCCTCCTCGCTGGCGCTGGCCGGGTACGGGGACCTCGACCGGACCGCGCTGCTGGCCGCGCTCCTGCGTGAGGTGGCGGTCGTCGTCGACCGGTGGGAGGCGGCGGGAGGCGACCCGGTGACGTCGGGGCTGGCCGACGAGTGCGCGCGCGTGTCCGCGACCCTCGGCACCCGTGTCCGCGCGGAGCTGGCCGGCGACGCGGGCGTCGTCGAGGGCGAGGCCGTGCGGCTGGACGCGACGGGCGCCCTCGTGATCCGTACCGCAGCCGGGCAGGAGCGCGTGGTCTCCGCGGGGGACGTCCATCATCTGAGGTGACTCGCCCGAACCAGGTCCTGGATCGAGCCCCGCGCAGGTCGAGCCCGGCCCAGGTCGGGCCACGGCGAGGTCGGGCCACGGCGTGGGCCAGGCAACGGCACAGGCCGGGCCACGGCGTGGTGCGGCCGGTTCGAGCGACCCGAATAGGCTGGTGCCCGTGCTCGAGAACCAACCCGACCGCGCCGAGGGCGCCCAGGCGCCGGGCGACCCGTCCGGTCCGGACGCCTCCGCCGGTCCGTCCGGACCGGAACACACCCCTTCCCACGCGTTCGGCTCGGACACCGCGACGCGCCTCGACGAGGAGATCCTGGGCGGGCCACGGCAGTACACGTTCTCGGAGATCGTCGAGCGGACGGGCCTGGACCGGAAGAAGATCGAGGACTTCTGGCGGTGGATGGGCCTGCCCGTGACCCACCCGACCGACCCGTGGTTCACGGCGTCGGACGTCTCGGCGCTGCGCGAGATCGACGAGGTCTTCGAGACGCAGGAGATGGACGACCGGGCGCGGATGGCCTTCGTCCGCGCGATGGGCCACACCACCGAGCGCCTCGCCCTGTGGCAGGTCGAGGCTCTCGTGGAGCACCTGGCCCGGCGGTACGACCTGGACGAGACCTCGGCCCGGCTGCTCGCCCTGGACCGTCTTCCCGACCTCGCCGAGGTCCTCGGGCACCAGCTCGAGCACGCCTGGCGCCGCCAGCTCGCGGCACTGACGGGCCGGATGGCGATCGAGTTCGCGGGCGCGCGCGACGAGACGGACCACGACGCCCACCAGCTCCCGCTCCCGCGGGCCGTGGGGTTCGCCGACATCGTCTCCTTCACGAAGCGGACGGCGGGCCTGGAGTCGGCGGAGCTGGCCGACTTCGTGCAGCGCTTCGAGGCCGGCGCCCGCGACATCATCACGAACTGCGGCGGCCGTGTCGTCAAGACGATCGGCGACGCCATCCTCTTCGTGGCCGACGACGCCGCGACGGGCGCCGAGGTCGCACTCAACCTCGCCGAGGCGACCGGCGAGTCGCTCGGCACGGCCCAGCCGGACGAGCCCGAGATCCCGGTGCGCGTGGGGTTCGTGTGGGGGCGCGTCCTGTCGCGGTTCGGCGACGTGTTCGGCCCGTCGGTGAACCTGGCGTCGCGGCTCACCGACCAGGCGGAGCCGTCCACCGTGCTGGTGGACAAGCCGACCGCGGACATCCTCGCGGCGGCGTCGTCCCAGTACGCGCTGACGCGGCAGCCGGTCCGGGAGGTTCCCGGGATCGGTCCGCTGGCGCCGGTCCGCCTCCAGCGCGCCTACACGGGCTGAGACCGGCGCGTCCGGCGGAGCCGGTCAGCGGCCGCGAATCAGCGGCCGGGCATCGCGCCCGACAGCAGGCGGAGCTGGGCCGCGCGTTCGGCGGCGAACGTGCGGCGCGGGCCCTGCCCCCAGGTGCGGTTCAGCAGGCGTTTCGCGGCGCGGACCGCCTCGGGCCGGTGCCCGGCGATCGTCTCCGCGAGCGCCCGGGCGTCGGCCAACGGGTCCGGGGACGCCGAGCCCGCCAGGCCGAACCGGACGGCATCCGTCCCCGAGAACTCCTCGGCGGTGAGGGTGAGGCGGGTGGCCGTCTCGAGCCCGGTCAGCTCCGAGAGCGCCTGGATGCCTGACATGTCTGGTACGAGGCCGCGGGCGACCTCCATGACGCACCAGCGGGCGTCCGGCGTGGTGATCCGCAGGTCGGCGCCCAGGGCCAGCTGCAGGGCGCCGCCGAGGACGTGTCCGTGCACGGCCGCGATCACCGGGACGGGCAGGCGGCGCCACGCCCGGCACGCCTCCTGGAAGCGGTTGGTGCCGCGCCACGTCGGCACGAACGCCCGGGCGACCCCGGCGGGGTTCCGCGCCGCGGCCGCGAGGTCGAGTCCCGCGCCGAACGACCGCCCCTCGCCGGAGAGCACCACGGCGCGCAGGCCGGGAGCGCGTCGCAGGCGCCGTGCCGTGGCCGCGAGGTCGGCGAGCATGTCGAGGGTGAGCGCGTTCAGCTTGTCGGGTCGATCAAGGCGGACGTGCGCGACGGCGTCGTCGTCCACGGTGCAGGCGATGTGCGACATGGCCGAAGCGTACGTCCCGGGCGGGAGGGCGCACGGGCCGGTGGAGCCTCTATCCTGGCGCCCGTGCTCCGACTCGTGCTCGCCTCCCGTTCCCCCGCCCGGCTCGCCACGCTCCGCTCGGCCGGGGTGGAACCGATCGTGCGGGTCTCCGGCGTGGACGAGGACGCGGTCCTCGCCGCGGCCCGGAGCCGCACCGAGCGTCTCGGGCCCGACGACGCCGTGCTGCTGCTCGCCCAGGCGAAGGCGGAGGACGTCGCGCGCCGGCTCGGCGACGCCGGTTCCGACGACGGTTCCGATGCGGCGGCCGCGGCTGGCACCCTCGTCGTCGGCTGCGACTCCATGCTGGAGATCGACGGCGAGGTGGTGGGCAAACCCGCGAGTCCGGACGTGGCCCGGGAGCGCTGGCGTGCGATGCGCGGCGGCAAGGGGGTCCTGCACTCGGGCCACTGGCTGGTCGACCTGCGCAGCGAGGACGAGGGGGGCACCGGCG
The DNA here is from genome assembly GCF_014892515.1 of Myceligenerans pegani. Lineage (GTDB taxonomy): Bacteria > Actinomycetota > Actinomycetes > Actinomycetales > Cellulomonadaceae > Myceligenerans > Myceligenerans pegani. Next base: position 73,635 of record NZ_JADBGR010000096.1, on the reverse strand, counting down.
CCACGATCGGCGCCGCGAGTTCCACCACGGTCTGGTTCGGCCGGCTGGACGACGACGAGATCGATGCGTACGTGGCCACCGGCGAGCCGCTGGAGGTCGCGGGCGCGTTCACGATCGACGGCCTGGGCGGGCCGTACGTCGACCGGGTGGAGGGCGACCACCACGGCGTCGTCGGCATCAGCCTGCCTCTGCTGCGCGCCCTCCTGCGCGACATCGGCGTCCCCTGGCACACGCTTCGCGCCGCCTGAGCCGCCGAGCACCCCACCGCAGGTCCACGGCCGGCGGGCACCGCGAGGGCCGCCCGTGCGCATCGCGAGGGGCCGACGGTGGTCGTTGCGGAATCCGACAGCGAGGCCCGGCGAGCGGGCGGCCCGGGCCCTCCGATACGGTCACGCATGGTGGATTCCTCCAAACGCGCTCCGGGCTCGTTGGCGGACCTTCCACACGTCCGACGACGCTCGCTCGCGTTACCGTGAGCCGTGCCCAGTTCTCGTATGCCCAGCGCCAGCATCTCCAAGGTGCTCATCGCCAACCGCGGTGAGATCGCCGTCCGCGTCGCCCGTGCGTGCGCCGACGCGGGGATCGCGTCCGTGGCGGTGTACGCGGACCCGGACCGGGACGCGTTGCACGTGCACCTCGCCGACGAAGCGTTCTCGCTCGGGGGCGCGACGGCCGCCGAGACCTATCTCGACATCGCGAAGCTGATCGACGTCGCTCGCCGCTCCGGTGCCGACGCCGTCCACCCCGGCTACGGGTTCCTGTCGGAGAACGCCGAGTTCGCCCAGGCCGTGATGGACGCGGGGCTCGTCTGGATCGGCCCGCCACCGTCGGCCATCGAGTCCCTCGGCGACAAGGTGAGCGCGCGCCACATCGCGCAACGCGCGGGCGCTCCGCTCGTTCCGGGGACTCCCGATCCGGTGGCGGACGCCGCCGAGGTGCGCGCCTTCGCGGAGGAGCACGGCCTGCCGATCGCCATCAAGGCGGCGTTCGGCGGCGGTGGCCGCGGCCTGAAGGTCGCCCGCACGCACGACGAGATCGAGGAGCTGTTCGACTCCGCCGTGCGCGAGGCCACGGCGGCGTTCGGCCGGGGCGAGTGCTTCGTGGAGCGCTACCTGGACAAGCCGCGGCACGTGGAGACGCAGTGTCTCGCGGACGCGCACGGCAACGTGGTCGTGGTCTCGACACGCGACTGCTCGCTGCAGCGGCGGCACCAGAAACTCGTCGAGGAGGCGCCCGCGCCGTTCCTGAGCTCCGCGCAGACCGCGGCGCTCTACGAGGCGTCGGAGGCGATCCTGCGCGAGGCGGGCTACGTCGGTGCGGGAACGTGCGAGTTCCTCGTGGGCGCCGACGGCACGATCTCGTTCCTCGAGGTCAACACCCGCCTGCAGGTGGAGCACCCGGTGACCGAGGAGGTCACGGGCATCGACCTGGTCCGCGAGCAGTTCCGCATCGCCGCGGGCGAGAAGCTCGGCTACGGCGCACCGGAGGTGCGCGGGCACTCCTTCGAGTTCCGGATCAACGGCGAGGACCCGGCGGCGGGCTTCATGCCGGCACCGGGACGGCTGGACAGGATCGTCTGGCCGTCCGGCCCGGGCGTGCGCGTCGACACCGGCGTCGTCGAGGGTGACGCCGTCTCGGGCAACTTCGACTCGATGGTCGCCAAGCTGATCGTCACCGGCGCGACCCGCGCGCAGGCGGTGGAGCGGGCGCGTCGCGCCCTGCGCGAGCTGCGCATCGAGGGCATTCCCACCGTCGTCCCGTTCCACCGCGCGGTGCTGGAGGCGCCGGCGTTCGTGCCGGAGCTCGCGTCGGGCGGCGAACCGGCGGACCGCACGTTCGCCGTGCACACCCGCTGGATCGAGACCGAGTTCGCCGACACGGTCAAGCGGCTCGGCCCCGCCCCCGCTGCGGCCCCCGCACCGGAGGCCGGACCGGAGGAGCTCGCCGAGCGCGTCGTGGTGGAGGTCGGCGGACGCCGCCTGGAGGTCGTGCTCCCGGTCGGCCTGGGCGTGGCCGCGGGCAAGGCACGGTCGGCGAACGCCGCGCGGCGACCCGGCCGGCGTTCCGGCGGGACGAAGTCCGCCGCGACGGGCAACACGCTCGCCTCCCCGATGCAGGGCACCATCGTCAAGGTGGCCGTCGCCGAGGGCGATCAGGTGGCCGAGGGCGACCTCGTGGTCGTGCTGGAGGCCATGAAGATGGAGCAGCCGCTGGTGGCGCACCGCTCCGGAACGGTGGCGTCCCTGGTCGCGGAGCCCGGTGCGGGAGTCACGGCGGGCGCCGCGATCTGCGAGATCGTCGACTGACCCACGAGCCGCAGGTCACCGGTTGATAACTAAACCGGCCAAGCCCTCTCAAAATTCACCCATTTGGCAAATGGCTCATCATCCGACCATATAAAGTCACCGCGTGACACACGTTCTCACCCTTACCCCAGAAGAAGCGATCGCCCTGGTCCGCCCGCGCCCGACGCTGCCGTCGTTCGTGACGGACCTCGCCTGCGACAACGACACCGTCTCGCTGACCGCGGACCTGCGCCGCCTCGTGCACGCGCCGATGCCGGTCAAGCTCGCCGCGCGGGCCGTGCCCACCATGCACGGTTCGGCGCGGATCGTCTCGGTGGCCGACAACGTCGCAGTGCTCGCGGTCGACGCGGACGCGGCCGGCCTTCCCGCGACGAAGCTGCTGCCGCTCGCGTCCGGGACCGTGGCCAAGATGGCGCGCAAGAAGGGCCTGCCCGAGGGGACGGTCGAGGTCCGCAAGGACGCGACCATCGCCCTGAACATGCAGGCGCTGCTCGCGGACCGGTTCTCCTCGGTCACCGGGCTGACGTTCTCCGGCGGCAAGGTCGTGGTCACCGGAACTCCCGCCTGACCTGGTCTTCAGCACCCGGCCGGGTCCGCTAGTGTTTGCCCGTGACTGAAGCACTCACTCTCACGCCCGAAGAGGCCATCGCCCTTGTCCGCCCCGGTTCCGGTCTGCCGTCGTTCATCAGCGACGTGAAGGTCGACGACGGCACCGCGTCCGCGCACGCCGACCTCCGCCGTCTCGTCGACGCTCCCGCCGCCGTCAAGGCCGCAGCCAAGGTGGTCCCGACACTGAACGCGTCGGCCGAGGTCAAGGACGTGACCGACGGCGTCGCGACGTTCGACCTGAAGGCCGACGCCGCAGGCCTGCCGGTCAGCAAGCTGCTCGGCCTGGCGCAGCCGGTCGTCAAGGGCCTGCTCAAGGAGAAGGGCCTGCCGACCGACGTCGTCTCGCTGGGCGCCGGCACGTTCTCGATCAACCTCGCCACGGTCCTCGCGGACCGCGTCAAGGAGGTCACGGGCATCCGCCTGGCGGACGGCAAGGTCGTCATCGAGGGCACCCCGGCCTGACGGTCTCCTCGGGCTCCGCTTCTGGGGTTCCAACCCCTGCCGGGGCGGTACGTCGCACGACGACGTACCGCCCCGGCGGCGTTTCCGTCAGCGCTCCTGGACGCGGGCGTCGAGGACGCGCGCCGCCTCCGCCGTCGTGCCGCTCAGGGACGGGTAGATCGTGAACGACGCCGCGACGTCGTCGACCGTGAGCCGATGCTGGACGGCGAGCGTGATCGGGAAGATGTGCTCGCCCGCGCGCGGCGCGACGACCACGCCGCCCAGCACGACCCCCGCCTCCGGGTGGGCGAACAACTTCACGAAGCCGTCGCGGATACCGAGCATCTTCGCCCGCGGGTTGCGGGCCAGCGGGAGCGTCGTGGTGATGTACCGCGACCCCTGCTGCTTCAGCGCGTCCTCGCTGTACCCGACGGTGGCGATCTCCGGCGCGGTGAAGATGTTGGAGGCGACCGTGCCCAGCCGCAGCGGCGCGACGGCGTCGCCCAGGGCGTGCTGCATGGCGATCCGGCCCTGCATCGCGGCCACGGAGGCCAGCGGGAGCACGCCGGTGCAGTCGCCCGCGGCGTAGACGCCGCGCACGGACGTACGGGAGACCTTGTCGACCTCGATGTGGCCGTGCCCGGTCAGCGTGACCCCGGCCTCCTCCAGCCCCATACCCACGGTGTTCGGGACGCCGCCCACCGCGATGAGCACGTGCGACCCGTGCACCACGCGGCCGTCCGACAGCGTCACGGCGACGCCGTCGTCGGTGCGTTCGGCGGCTTCCGCCCGCGTGCGGGACAGGACCGTCATGCCGCGCGAGCGGAACACGCCCTCCAGCAGCTCGGCCGCGTCCTCATCCTCGCCCGGCAGTACGCGGTCGCGTGAGGACACCAGCACGACGTCGGCCCCGAGCGCGTTGTAGGCACCGGCGAACTCCGCGCCCGTGACGCCGGAGCCCACCACGACGAGCTTCTCCGGCAGCTCGGTGAGGTTGTACATCTGCGTCCAGGTGAGGATGCGCTCGCCGTCGGGCACCGCCGTGGGAAGGGTGCGCGGCGTGGCGCCGGTGGCCACCAGGATCGTGTCGGCGTCCAGGACGCGCCCCTCGTCGGCGGGGTCCGCCGCCGACTCGACGACGACGCGCGACGTCGATTCCAGGCGCCCCGAACCGCCCACGATCTCGATGCCCTCGCGCTCCAGCCGGCCCCGGATGTCGGCGCTCTGCGCACGTGCCAGCTCGAGCACGCGCTTGTTGACGGCCTTGAGGTCGACGGACAGGTCGCGCTTCGCGGCGTCGTCGGTCAGGCGGATACCCAGCTCCGGGGCGCGCTCGGCGATCGTCATCCACTCCGCCGTCGCGATGAGGGTCTTGGAGGGGACGACGTCGGTCAGCACCGCCGCACCGCCCAGGCCCTGCCGTTCGACGACGGTCACGCGGGCCCCCAGACTCCGGGCGACGAGCGCGGCCTCGTAACCGCCGGGGCCGCCCCCGAGGACGACGACGTGGGTGGGGATGTGGGCGGGATCGGACGTGGTCACGGCAGGGGAGCTCACGGGGCCATTCTGCCCTGTCCTCAGCCCACCGAGCCGTCCAGGACGATCTCGCCGTCCGCCAGGCGGAGGTTCGTCACGGTGAGCCCGGGCAGCTTGGCCTCCAGGAGGCGCTCGACGTCGACGGCGATCCGCGCGTCGTGCTGGATGTCGACGACGCCCGGCGGCAGGTCCTGCTTGGCGAGAGCCTGCTCGATGGGCGCCGCGGCCAGGGACAGCAGCCGGTGCGCGGGAAGCCCGGCGGCGTTCGCCTCGACCTCCAGGGTGGCGACGCCGGACGCGAAGGCGGCGACGCGGACGTCGGCCCGCACGATGGGGGCGATGCGGACGGCGAGCTTGAGCGGGCCGGGCAGCGTGTCCAGGCGGCGCAGGTCGGCCACGACGCGGACGACGTCGCCCTCGCCGCTCACGGAGCTGATCACGGGCGGAACGGGCTGGCCGGCGACCTTGACCAGTCCGAGGACCTCGGCGGGAGTGATGCGGATGTGCACCCGGTGACCCTATCCGACCCGATCTCGCCGGGGCGCGCACGGGCAGACACGATCCGACGAGGCCGGGCGCCGGATCATCCCCGTACCGCCGGGGCGCGCACGGGCAGGAGCCGCAGGAGCTCGGGGAGCGCGGCCTCGAACGGGGGCAGCAGGTCGAGGCCGGCGAGCTCGCCCAGGGCGACCCAGCGGACGGCGAGGCTCTCGGCGTCGGCGGCGCGCGGGACGACGCGGGCACCGGACCGGACCTCGGCGACCACGGTCGTGTACGTCCAGGCCGGATGCTCGAGGACGTGGGTGCCGACGACCTCCACCGCGGCGGGGTCGACAGCGGCCTCCTCCGCGGCCTCGCGGAGCGCTCCGTCGCCGGCGCTCTCCCCGGGGGCTAGCGCCCCTCCGGGGATGCCCCAGGTGCCGCCCATGTGCGACCACGGCGCCCGGTGCTGGAGCACGAGGTGACCGGGGCCGCCGTCGGCCCCGCGCCGCACGAGCAGGAGCCCGGCGGCCCCGTACAGACCCCAGTGCCGGTGATCCCCGCACACCACCCAGTCGTCCCCGTCATGGCGGTGCAACCCCACCGGAGGCTTCAGCGATTCGGACACGATCGCCAGTCTGGCAGACGCCTCCGGGGACGGACACTCGTGGCGGGGGCCCGGGCGGCGGTGGCCTCCCGTGTCACCGCCGGTTAATCTCGGATCATGAGCACCGCCCCGGACCTCGACGATCCCACCACCGACCCGTTCGACGTGGCAGCGGCCGCTGCCGAGCACATCGCGGCCAAGTCCGGCGTGGCCGGTCACGACATCGCGCTCGTGCTCGGGTCGGGGTGGGGCGGCGCCGCCGAGCTGATCGGTGACGTGGTCGCGGAGATGCCCACCGCCGAGATCCCGGGCTTCCTCAAGCCGGCCGTCGACGGCCACCGCTCCACGACGCGCTCGATCCGCGTGGAGCGTGCCGACGGCTCGGTGCGGCACGCCCTGGTCCTCGGATCGCGCACCCACCTGTACGAGGGCATGGGGGTGCGCCGCGTGGTGCACGGCGTGCGCACCGCGGCCGCGACGGGCGCCGAGACGCTGATCCTCACCAACGGCTGCGGCAGCACGCACATCGGCTGGCGGCCGGGGCAGCCCGTGCTCCTCAAGGACCACCTGAACCTGACGTCGCGGACCCCGCTCGAGGGCGCGAAGTTCGCCGACATGACCGACATCTACACGCCGCGCCTGCGCGACCTCGCCCGCGAGGTCGACCCGGAGCTCCCCGAGGGCGTGTACGCCCAGTTCCACGGCCCGCAGTACGAGACGCCCGCCGAGGTGAAGATGGCACACCTGCTGGGCGCGGACCTCGTGGGCATGTCGACGGCGCTGGAGGCCGTCGCCGCCCGGCACTGCCGCATGGAGGTGCTGGGCATCTCCCTGGTCACGAACCTGGCGGCCGGGATCAGCCCGCAGCCGCTGTCCCACGAGGAGGTGCTGGAGGCGGGCAGGCAGGCCGGCCCGCGGATCAGCGACCTGCTCGCCCGCATCGTCGCGAAGATCTAGTGGCATGAGCACCTCGGTACCGGTACACCGCACGAGCACCACCGCCGACGACGACGGCGACGCCGTCCTGCGCTACGCCGCGGCCTGGATCGCCGACGACGTGGACGACGGCGACCGCGTCGAGCTGCGCAACCTGCTCGCCAAGGCCTCGGTTCCCCACCTGCGCGACCTGGCGCTCGCCGAGCTGCGTGACCGGTTCTCCGGGCTCCTGGAGTTCGGCACCGCCGGCCTGCGCGGCGCGATGGCGGCCGGGCCGCACCGCATGAACCGGGCCGTGGTGATCACGGCGGCGGCGGGGCTGGGTGCGTATCTCACGTCCGAGATCACCGGCGCGCCCCGGGTCGTGGTCGGCTACGACGCGCGGCACCGGTCGGAGGTCTTCGCCCGGGACACGGCCGCGGTGCTGACCGCGGCGGGCGCCGAGGTCTCCCTCCTGCCCGCTCCGCTGCCCACGCCGGTGCTCGCCTTCGCGGTACGCCACCTGGACGCCGACGCCGGCGTGATGGTCACCGCCAGCCACAACCCCGCCGCCGACAACGGCTACAAGGTCTATCTCGGCGGGCGTGTGGTGACGGACTCCGGCCAGGGCGCGCAGATCGTACCGCCGTACGACGCGCGGATCGCGGCCGAGATCGCCCGCGTCGCCACGGCGTCCGGCGGGGCGTCCGCCGTGCCGCGCGCCGAGAGCGGCTGGACGGTCCTCGGTGAGGACATCCACGAGGAATATCTGCGGCGCGTCGCCCTGCTGCGCGATCCTGGCCTGCACCTCCGCGACGTGCACGCGCCGCGGCTGATGCCGACGGCGCAGGCGCGGACCGCCGTCGCGATCCCGGACGAGTTCGCCGGCCCGCCCCCGCTGCGGATCGTGACCACGTCGCTGCACGGGGTCGGCGGCCGGACGCTGGGGCGGGTGCTCGCGGACGCGGGATTCACCGACGTCGTGCCCGTCGAGGAGCAGCTCGACCCGAACCCCGACTTCCCGACCGTGAGGTTCCCGAACCCGGAGGAGCGAGGCGCGCTCGACCTCGCCCTGTCGATCGCGTCGGACGTCCACGCGGACGTCGTCATCGCGAACGACCCCGACGCCGACCGCTGCGCCGTGGCGGTGTACGACCCGGACTGGGGCACCTACCAGGGCGCGGAGACGGCGGCGTCGCACGGCTGGCACATGCTCACCGGGGACCAGGTGGGCGCGCTGCTCGGCTGGGACATCGCGCAGCACACGACGTCGGGCACGCTGGCCAGCTCGGTCGTGTCGTCCCGGGTACTGCAGCGGATCGCCGCGCTGCACGGCCTGCGCCACGCGACGACGCTGACCGGGTTCAAGTGGATCTCCCGCACCCCGGACCTGGTGTTCGGCTACGAGGAGGCGCTCGGCTACTGCGTGGACCCCGAGGCCGTCCGCGACAAGGACGGGCTCTCGGCGGCGCTGCGCGTGGCCCTGCTCGCCGAACGTCTCAAGGAGTCCGGGCGCACCCTCCGGGACGCCCTCGACGACATCGCCCGCGCCTGCGGCCTGTACGCCACCGGGCAGCTCGCCGCGCGGTTCGACGACCTGGCGCGCATCCCGGAGGCGATGTCCCGCCTGCGGGCCGCTCCCCCGGCCACGCTCGACGGCGCGCCCGTGGTCAAGGTCGTCGACCTCGCCGAGGGCGTGGACGGGCTGCCGCCCACCGACGGCGTCGTGCTGACGGCCGATGACGACACGCGCGTGATCGTCCGGCCCAGCGGGACCGAGCCGAAGGTGAAGTGCTACCTGGAGGTCGTACGGCCAGTCGGCGAGGACGCGACCGCCGAGGACCTGGGTCGCGCCCGCGTCGTGGCCCAGGAGCGGCTGGAGCGCCTGAAGAAGGAGCTGGCGAAGGCCCTCGGGCTCTGAGCCGGGCCCGTCACTCCACGACTCACTCCACGACGGCAGGCAGGGTGTCGAGCTCGCCTTCATGCTCGGCCGCGTACTCGTCCACGGTGTCGTTCGCGATCGCCTGCATGAGCGGGTCGAGCCGCGCGCGGTCGACCGTGACGATGGACTGCCCGTCGGCGCTGGTCTGGCAGCACGGCATGTGCGGGGACGTGAGGAACGTGATGTCGTTCGTCGAGATCTCCCGCGCCTCGCCGAACAACTGCTCCATCCGTGCCAGGTCGAGGCTCGGATCGGCCGCGGTGGCGTTGCTCACGGCCTCGAGGAACCGGGTCATCTTCACGGGATCGCGCCGGTTGTTGTTGGCCTTCGCGACGATCGCGCGGATCCAGGCCTGCTGCCGCTGGACGCGGCCGAAGTCGCCGTTGGACAGGGACTTGCGCTCGCGCACGTAGGCGAGCGCCTCCTCGCCGTTCATCACCTGGTGGTAAGAGCCGCCGTTGCCGTCGGCGAGGGTGAGCTGCACGCCGCCCAGCGCGTCGGTCAGTTCCGTGAACGAGGAGAAGTCGGTGACGGCGAAGTGGTCCAACCGGACCCCGGTGAGCTGCTCGACCGTCTGGATCATCAGCGGTGCTCCCCCGAACGCGTACGCCGCGTTGATCTTCGCGTCTCCGTGCCCCGGGATGGGGACCCAGGAGTCACGGTTGATCGAGACCACCGTCGCCGACTCGCGGTCCGCCGCCAGGTGGACGAGCAGGATCGCGTCCGTGCGGGACCCGTCGCACAGGCTCGGGTCCCCGCCGGACACCCGGCTGTCGCACCCCAGCACGAGGATGTTGACCGCCTGCGTGTCCGCACCCCCCGGCGCGGGCTCGGGCCGGGAGTCCTCGTCGAGCCCGGCGAACGGATCACCGATCACCTCGATGTTGTCGGCGAGCGACTGCTTGTAGAGGGTGTACGCCCCGTAGGCCCCGCCACCGACGACGACGAGCGCGAGGACGACGATCCAGGCGACCGTGCCGCGCCCGAGACGCTTCCGGCGGGCGTGCCGGATCCCGCCTCCGACATGGTGCTGATCGGGGCGTGAGGAGGTAGTGGCTGCCATGCCGCGTGATCTTACTGTCATTTGCGCGTACTACTCTTAGTACCGGTTCGCATCCCGAGACCGTGATATCGGGTGAAAAACATGGACGTACAACCAGGAGGAACGCTCGATGGAACGCCGCTCCGCGACGGCCCATGGTCCTGCGTTCCTGCTGGTCACACACCACTTCTGGCCCGAGACGGGAGCGCCGCAAAGGCGCTGGGGAGCGCTATCCGCGCACCTTGTCCGCGCCGGATTCGGCGTGACCGTCCTCGCACCCCCGCCGCACTATCCGTCGGGCAAAATCACCCATTCTTCACCCGAATTCCGGCCCGGTGCCGTGGTATATGGGCCACGGGGTGAAAAGATCATTCGCGTGGGCTTTCGGGAGCACACCCTACGGCTTCTGTCCCGCGCCGCCGACCAGGCGATCGCCGCGCTCTCGTCGATGTGGCACGGTCTGCGCCCCGCCGCCCGCTCGGGTGGGCGGCCGGATGTGATCATCGCCACCGTCCCCGGCATCCCGAGCGTCGCCGCCGGCTGGGTCCTCGCCCGCTGCTACCGGGCGGCGCTGGTCATCGAGATGCGCGACGCCTGGCCCGACCTCATCGTCCCCAGCGGGATCCTCGCCGCCCCGAACGGCCGGACCGGTCTGCGGCGCCGCGTCCGCGCCGCGATCGCCGCGACCGTGCACCGCGTGGTGACCCGGCTCCAGGCACGGGCAGACCTCGTGGTCACCACCACGGACGCGTTCGCCGAGGTGCTGCGCGCCCGCGACGTCGCCAGGGTCGCCGTGGTCCGCAACGGCACCGCGTTCGAGGCCGTCCGCTCCCCCGCGCCGGCGCGACTCGACGGGCGTGCTCTCCGGGTGCTCTACGCCGGGACCGTCGGCCGGTCGCAGGGCCTCGACGTCGTCGTGCGTGCCGCCGCCCGGGTGAAGGAGCGCGGATATCCGATCGAGGTCCGCGTCGTCGGGCACGGGAACGACCTGGAGACGCTCGGGGACCTCGCGGACCGGCTCCGGGCCCCGGTCTCGGTGAGCCCGCCCGTGCCCGCCACGAGGATGCGTGACCTCTACGCCTGGGCGGACACCGCCGTCGTGTCCTTGCGCGACTGGGAGCCGTTCCGCTGGACCGTACCGTCGAAGCTGTACGAGGTCATGGCCTCGGGCCTGCCCGTCACGGCGTGCCTGGACGGCGAGGCCGCGCTCATCACCACCGAGACCGGCGCCGGGAGCGTCGTCCCGCCCGGCGACGCCGACGCGCTCGCCGCCCTCTGGTGCGGCTGGCTCGCGGACGGCGTCGTCCCCGCTCCCTCGCCCGACGCCGCCGCCTGGGTGGCGGCCAACGCGAGCGACGACGTCCTCGGGGAGAAGTACGAGACACTGCTGCGGCACCTCGTGGACGGCGACGCGCCACCGGGTGCTCCCGCGTCCGGGGACGTGACCCGCGCTTCCGCCGACGAAGCCTCTGCCGATCTGCTCGGCGACGCGGTCGCCGACGCGCTCCGGACCAAGAGTCCCACCCGGGGGTCGCGGCGTTGACCAGCTCCACCACGTTGCGCGCGACCGAACTCGCCCGCAACGCCCGCTACGCGCTGTCCTTCGCGGCCCGAACCTTCCGCGAGGACCCGCTCTGGCTCACCGTCCAGGCGGTGCGCCGCGCGCCCGCACGGCTGCGCGGTCCGCTCACGCGTGCGCTGCGGATCGCGCCCGAGCCGTCCGCGCCGCACGCCCTCGCGCAGCTGCTCTCCGGGGATCAGGCGTCCGCCGCCCGCGAGGCGGCCGAGCTCCTCTCGGGCGAGCACGGTCCGCGCGGCCGTCGCGTCGGCGCGGAGGTGGCGATCGCCGTCGGGCGCGCTGATCTCCTGGACGACGCCGCGGTCGACGGCCCGGCGTCGTACCGCGCGGCCTGGCTGCGCGGCGACGTCGACGTCATCGAGAAGGCCCTGGCCACCGGGGCGGACGACGTGCCGCTCGGGCTCCGGAGCCAGGTCGCCGCTCTGCAGCCGGCGCTCCGGCCGATACCACAGGCGGCGGCCCGGCCGTTCGGCGCACCCGCTGTGGCGACCGCACCGGCGGCCGGCTCGGCGAGCGCCCGCCCCGCGCCAGGCCTGCGGTCCTCGACGATCGCCGTCCTGCACCACCTGACGAACTCGCTGCCGCACACGCAGAGCGGCTACACGCTCCGCACGCACTCGGTGCTGACGGCCCAGCGCACCGCGGGGATCGAGGCCCTGGCGACGACGCGCCCGGGATATCCGCTGACCATCGGATCCCTCGGCGCCCGCTCGACCGACGTCGTCGACGGCGTGCCGTACCGCAGGCTGATCCCCCGGCGCACCACGACGGATCCCGCCGCGCGGGTCGACGCCGAGGCGCGGCTCCTGGCGGACACCGCGCGCGCCGCGGGGGCACAGGTCCTGCACACGACGACGCCGTCGGCCACGGGCGAGGTCGCGCGTCGCGCCGCGGGGATCCTCGGCGTGCCGTGGGTGTACGAGGTGCGCGGCCTGCCCGAGGAGACGTGGGCGGCGTCGCACCCGACGCCGGAGGCCCGCGCACGGGCGGCGGCCTCGCGCCGGCACGACCTGATGCAGGCGAAGGAGACGGAGCTCGCGTGCGCGGCGCATGCCGTCGTCACCCTGAGCGCCACCATGCGGGAGACCCTGATCGGTCGCGGCGTACCCGGCGCGAAGATCACCGTGGCGCCGAACGGCGTGCCCGCGGAGCTCCTCGCCACCCGCCACCCGGAGCCTCCGGACGCCCGGACCCGGCTCGGTCTTCCCGAGGCGTTCACCATCGGCTCGGTCGGCTCGATCGTGGACTACGAGGGACTGGAGACCACGATCCACGCGGTGGCCCGGCTGCGCGCCGACGGGCATGACGTGCGCGCCGCGCTCGTGGGCGACGGCGTCGCGCGCCCCGGCCTGCAGCGACTCGTCCGTTCGCTCGGGCTCGACGCCCACGTGACGCTGCCCGGCCGCGTCCCGCGCGACGCGGCCCTCACCTGGCTCGCCGCACTCGACGTGGTGCTCGTGCCCCGGCGCGACCACTCCGTCACGCGGCTGGTCACGCCGCTCAAGCCCGTGGAGGCCATGGCCGTGGGCCGGCCCGTCCTGGCGAGCAACCTTCCGGCGCTCGCCGAGGCGGTCGGAGGCGCGGGCGTGCTCGTGCCCCCGGCGGACGCGGCGGCCTGGGCGGGCGCCGTCGCGAGGCTCCACACCAACCCGGAGCACCGGGCGGAACTGGTGTCGAGAGGACGTGACGTCGCCTCGGGAAGGACCTGGGGGCGGAACGCCGAGACCTACGCCGCGATGTACCGGGGCCTGCTGGGAGGGAACGCATGACGACGCCCGCGACCGAACCGCCGCTGGACACCGGGGCGTACCAGGCCCTGTTCGACGCCTCGCCGAAGACCACGAAGGTCGTCACGCTCGCGAACCTCACACGGGTGGGGGCGCGGCCGCCGCTGGGGCAGTACATCGCGCTGCTGTGGGCGCGACGGAACTTCCTGTGGCGGGACGCCCGGGCGCGCGTCGGCTCGAACTCGCGCGAGAGCGTGCTGGGAAAGCTGTGGCTCGTCCTGGAGCCGGTGATCAACGGGCTGACCTACTACCTGATCTTCGGCGTGATCATGGGCGCGAGCCGGGGGGTCACGAACTTCGTCGGCTACCTCGTCATCGGCGTCTTCCTGTTCCAGTTCACCACCAAGTGCACGACCGGCGGCACCCGGGCGGTCACCTCGAACACGAATATGATCCGGGCCTTCACGTTCCCGCGGGCCGCGCTGCCGATCGCCGTCGTGCTCCGTGAGCTGCTGAGCTACCTGTGGGCGCTGGCCGCGCTGGCCGCGCTGATCTACCTGCTCCCGGAGCAGGAGACGTTCACCTGGCGGGTCGCCCTGGTACCCGTCGTGCTGGTGCTCCAGGTGATGTTCACCCTGGGGCTGGCGCTGTTCCTCGCGCGGTGGACCGTGGCGATCCGGGACCTCGCGACCATCGTGCCGCTGGTCTCGCGGATCTGGCTGTACGCGTCGTGCGTGTTCTTCAGCTTCGACACGCTCGAGGACCGCGGCCTGCCGCCGATCTACGGCACGGTGATGCAGTACAACCCCATGTTCCAGGTCCTGGACATGGTGCGGGACTGCGTGCTCTACGCCACGATCCCGGACCTCACGTCGTGGCTGATCCTCGGCGGCTGGGCGGTCGGGATGCTGGTGATCGGGTTCGTGAGCTTCTGGCGGGCGGAGGAGAGCTATGGCCGTTGACGACCTCGCCTACCCGATGCCGGCCGGGCGGCAGCTCACGCCGGTGACCGAGCCGCCCCCGCTGACCGGCTCGACGCCGATGTCCGTGCAGGCTCCCGCGCACACCGGCGCGATCGCGGCGGTCTCGGCGAGCACCGGCGCGACGCCGGTGCTGTGGCCCACGGTGGCGGTACAGGGCGTGAGGATGAACTACCGCACCCCGACCACCGACGCCCGCCGCGGGCGCCGTGCCAAGGTCAAGCGCGCGCTCCTCAACGTCCTGGGCCAGGAGCCCAAGATCACCGTGCGGGCGCTGAGCGACATCTCCTTCGTGGCGCACTCCGGCGAGCAGATCGGGCTCGTGGGCACGAACGGCTCCGGCAAGAGCACCCTGCTGCGCATCATCGCCGGGCTGGAGCGCCCCACCAAGGGCCAGGTCCTGGCAGAGTCCACGCCCTTGCTCATTGGCGTGAACGCCGCACTGGTCCCGGACCTGCCGGGCGAGGAGAACGTGCGCCTGGGCTGCCTGGCGATGGGCCTGTCCCGGGCCGAGACGGAGGCGGCCATCCCCGACGTGATCGAACTGGCCGGACTCGGCAGGTCGATCTACCTGCCGATGAAGACCTACTCGTCGGGCATGGCCGCCCGCCTGCGCTTCGCCATCGCCACGGCGGCGCGCCCGCACATCCTCCTCATCGACGAGGCGCTCGCCACCGGCGACGCCGCCTTCAAGGAGCGCAGCGAGGCCCGGATGAACGAGCTGCGGGAGAACGCCGGCACGGTGTTCCTCGTCAGCCACGCCGCCCAGACGATCGAGGAGACCTGCACCCGCGCCCTCTGGCTCAACAAGGGCCGGCTCGTCCTGGACGGCGAGGCCGAGGACGTGGCCCTGCGGTACCGCAAGTGGGCCTGGGCGATCGCGAAGGACAAGCTCGGCGAGGCCCGGAAGATCATCGAGGACGCCTTCGCGGAACGCCGGGAGACGCAGGTCAGGATCGCGGCCGACGACGAGCCCGACTCCCGCACGCCGGTACGACACGGACGGCCTTCGACCAAGGACATCAAGGCACTGCAGAAGGCCGAGAACAAGAAGGCCGCCTGGCGTGGCCGGTACGAGGAGGGGCAATGAGCACCAAGCCCGTCGTCATGACGATCTACGGCACACGACCGGAGGCCATCAAGCTGGCACCGGTCGTCACGGCCCTCGAGGCGAGCGAAAGGTTCGAGGGCGTCACGGTCGTCACCGGTCAGCACCGCGAGATGCTCGATCAGGTCAACGAGATCTTCGGGATCACACCCGACCACGATCTCGACGTCATGAGCCACGGGCAAACGCTGTCCGGGGTCTTCGCCCGGGTGATGGAGCGCCTCGACCCGGTCCTCGACGAGGTGCGGCCCGACGCCGTCGTCGTCCAGGGCGACACGTCCACGTCGACGGCCGCGGCCCTGGCCGCGTTCCACCGGCAGATCCCCGTGGTGCATCTCGAGGCCGGGCTGCGCAGCGGCGACATCGCGTCGCCGTTCCCGGAGGAGGCGAACCGCCGGCTCACCTCACAGGTGGCCGCCCTGCACCTGGCGCCCACCCTCCGGGCGCTGGCGAATCTCGTGGGGGAAGGCGTGCCGCTGCACGACATCGTCGTGACCGGGAACACGGTCATCGACGCCCTGCTCAGCACTGCGGAACACCGCGCCGAGTTCACCGATCCCGCCGTCGCGCGCGTCGCCGCGTCCGGGCGCCGGGTGGTCCTCGTGACCACGCACCGGCGAGAGAACTGGGGCGAGGCGATGTCCGGTGTCGGTCGTGCGCTGCGCCGGCTGGCCGAGCGGTTCGACGACGTGGAGTTCGTGCTGCCCGTGCACCGCAACCCGGTGGTCCGGGAGGCGGTCCTGCCGCACCTCGACGGCGCCGCGAACATCACCGTGACGGAACCCCTCGCCTACGGCGAGTTCACGCACCTGCTGTCGCTGTCGTCGCTCGTCCTCACGGACTCCGGCGGGCTCCAGGAGGAGGCGCCGTCGCTCGGCATCCCCGTGCTGGTGATGCGCGACAACACCGAGCGCCCCGAGGCCGTCGAGGCCGGTACGGCGCGCATCATCGGCACCGAACCGGAGCGCCTGGTGGCCGAGGTCGGTGCGCTCCTGACGGACGATACGCTGTACGCCGCCATGGCGCAGGCGGTCAACCCCTACGGGGACGGGCGCTCCGCACCCCGCGTCCTCGACGCGATCGCGCGCATGCTCGCTCCCCCGGTCCTCGCCGCACCGCCGGCGATCGCCGCCTCCGAGAGTTCCGTCGCTACTGCAGAGAGTTGGGCATGAACAGCAAGACGCGGGTCTTCATCTGGGGCTCGTGCGTGTCCCGGGACACGTTCGAGCACATGGATCCGAACCAGTACGAGCTGGTCGCCTACGTGGCGCGGCAGTCCGCGCTGAGCGCGACCACCCGGCCCGTGGAGCAGATCGCCGCACCCCAGCTGGCGTCGCGGTTCCAGCAGCGGATGGTCTCCGGGGACTTCGGCTCGAACCTGCGGCCCACCCTGGCCGAGCAGGCCGCCACCACGGACGTGCTCCTGGTGGATCTCACCGACGAGCGGCTGGGCGTGTACCTGCTTCCCGACGGGACCGTGGTGACGCGCTCCGTGGAACTCATCGAGTCCGGGATGGACCAGACCGTCGCCCAGAACGCGCAGCACCTTCCGTTCGGGACGCAGCAGCACTACGAGTACTGGTCGGGGGCGATCCAGGCGGCCGGCGACGCGATCCGGCAGACGATGCCGGGTGTGACGGTGGCGTTGCTCGACATCCCGTGGGCCGAGTGGAGCGAGTCGGGGCAACGGACCCCGGACTCGTTCGGAGTGACCGCGGCCCAGGCGAATCCGGTCTTCCGCCCGTACGTGGAGACCGCCGTGCAGGCCCTCGGGGCGCACCTGGTCTCGATCGACCCGTCACACGTCTCGTCCGGTCCGACGCACCCCTGGGGGGAGGCACCGTTCCACTACTCGGAGAACGTGTACGTGGAGGCGGTACGCAGCCTCACGGGCGCCGCGGGACGGGTCGTGTGGGGTCCGGGCGCCGCCGACGACCGCGGCGGGGACGCCGCCACAGCCCGGCCGACCAGCACACCCACCCGGGCTCAGGCCGTCGAGCCCCGCGCGCCGGGCAGCGAGCCGACAGCGGCCCCGAAGCAGCTCCAGCGGCTGCAAGGCGGGCCGAACTTCCTGCTCGCGGGCACCATGCGGAGCGCGACGACGTGGCTCCAGAAACAGCTCTCGTACCACCCGGACATCTTCGTCACCTCCGGGGGCAGGGCGAGCAACTTCTTCAACAACCAGAAGCGCGTCGAGGACCCGAAGGAGGTCGAAGCCTACCTCGCGGAGTTCGCGAAGGCGTCCGCGAGCTACCGCCGCGGCGAGCGGTCGACGATGTACTTCTGGGAGGGGCTCGGCGATCCGCGGTCGCCACGCCGCGCGGCGACCGCGGCCAACGTCGCGCAGATGGTCGATCCCAACGCCCCGATCGTGCTGTCGCTTCGCGACCCCGTGTCGCGCGCCGTCTCCGGGTACTGGGCCGCCGTGTCGAACGGTCAGCTCGATCTGTCCCGGACGATCTTCCGGGCACCGCCCTCGATGGGACTCATCGATCTCGGACACTACCGGCGTCATTACGAGAGCTGGGCGGCTGCCGTGGGACCCGAGCGCATCGACGTCGTGCTCTACGACGACATCGTGGACGACCCCCGCAAGACCGTGGCTCAGCTCCTGCGCGTTCTCGAGGTCGACGAGACCGCCGAGTTCTGGTCGAAGGCGACGCTCGAGAAGCGGGAGAACCACAAGCCGTGGACAGCGGCGATGAAGAAGTCCGGTCAGGTGTCGCCGCAGGAGATCGCGTTCCTCCTCGAACTCTACGAGGACGACATCGCCTTCATGGAACACCTGCTCGGCAGGCGCCTCGATGCCTGGCGCGACATCAAGAAGCTCGTCGCCGCGAACACGAAGTAGCCGCACGTCGATCGCGCCCCGGGGCCGGCGGGTTCCCGGGGCGCATCGACATCAGGCCTCGGGTAGCGAGTCGAAGTCGGGAACCCTGAACGAACCGACCTCTTCCGCCAGGACGTCGAGCTCGGCGAAGGACTTCACCGAATCGGCCGCGAGCAGACCCACGAGGTGCATCAGCGGCTGGACGTGCCCGGGCATCATCGTGTTCGCGTCGAACGACCACAGGCGCTCCATGTCGACGACGCCGTCGAGGACGGCGGGTGTCCTGCTCTCGATCGCGGTCCGGACCTCATCGAGCCTCACCTGGAGCTTCATCCCGATCGGGCGCCGTGCCAGCGGCTTGGTCCCTTCCGACCAGACGTAGGGCTCCGTCTGCGGCACCTCGGCGTCGGTGACGTCCCGCAGCTCAGGATCCCAGGTCTGCTCGGCGAACGGAATCTCCAGCAGGCGCTTGTCCGCCCGCCGGAGCATCTCGAAGTGGAACTCTTCCAGGGAGCGCGACCGGGGACCGGAGTTGTACGTGTACCGGAGCACTGCATCCGTCGGGAAGATGTAGGGGGCGAACGACGTCGAGTTGGCGATGTGCCAGGTCCGGGCGACCCAGCGCTTGAAGCGGAACTCGATCCGGTGCTTGGACGGAATCTGGTTGATGTCGTCGACGACCTCGAGCTGCGCGCCGTAGTAGTCGAGGAACTCGGCCTCGGAGCTCGCACGTGCCTCGTCGGTGAGGATCTTGCACACGTCCCAGTTCGCGAGGTGGACCCGGAACCAGTGCAGGAGCTCCTTGGAGGTCGCGAACGATCGCTTGCCCGCGATGTTCCGGAGCCCGCCCTCCTGCCCGCTGACCGAGATACCCGGGCGGGGCGTCCCGCCCGTGAGATCCATGGGACTCATCTCTCCCTCGGTGAGGAAGACGTGCCTCGGGTACCGCGGGGTCAGCGTGCGGGAGGCGGGCGCGCTCGGCGCCGTTGCGGCGTGCGTGACGCGGAACCGGTGCTTCGTCTCGAGGCCCAGGGCCCGGGCGACGTCGCCGGCGCTCGAGATCTCCGGGCTACCCTCGACGCCCCAGGTCAGAAGGCCGTCGATGTGGTCGGCGTGACCGGCAGCGTGCAGCATCGCGAGAACGAGCCGGCTGTCCTTTCCACCGGACAGCGGAACCTCCAGGGGGAAGCTGTCCGTCGAGCGGAAGACCCCGGTCAACGCGCGGAGCCGGTCGAACGCGTCGTCCCAGAACGCCGTGCGATCCGTCAGGTACTGCCGGCGCAACCCCTCGTCGAAGAAGAGGTCGTGGTCACGGCGGTGCACGACGGGACGCCCGCCGACGGGTCGGTACACCACCGCGCCCTGCTCGAGGACGTCCACCCCCTCGAACATCGAGTGCCGGTTCAGGGAGATGGACGCGCTGAGGACGGAACGCGCGAAGTCGGGACTCAGGTCGAACCTCGTCGAGAGCCGGCGGCCGTAGGCAGCGACCGACGCGCGGGACGCCAGGACGAACCTGCCGGCCTCGGAGGCGTGGTAGAGCGGCATCGATCCGGCGCTGTTCCGCCAGACGCGGAACTCGCCGTCCGGGCGGGCGCTGCACGCCGTGAACTCGCCGTCCAGGGAGTCGCCCGGATCGAAGCTCACGTCCGAGACGTTCAGCAAGGGCCGGGCCGTGTCCAGGTCGATGAGCCAGCCGTCGAAGAACCGCAGACCCTCGTCGCCCCGCAACACGCGATCGGCCGGCTTGATCGGCGGAGCGTCGCGGCCCCACAGCAGGACGGCCACCGCCCCGTCCTTCGCGTACCACGCGCGATAGTAGTTGCCGGGTGCGGGCAGCAGTGCCGCGACCTCCTTGCGGACGCGTTCCTCGGACTGCTTGAGCTCCGCGACTCCGTCACGGTCCCAGACGATCAGAAAATCAAGCACGGGCTCCTCCGAGATTGTCGTCGCGGCATCGGGACGCGATATCGGTCATGCCGGCCCCAGTACATCTCGGACCTGCGCGGACAGGTCGTCGTAGTATTCCGGGACGTAGTGATAGGGCGCCAACCCCCATTTGTGCCCGGCGTCCGCACGGCACGTCTCGGCGGCGGGCTGGACGAATCGACACCGCTCGCCCAGGGCGGATCCGAGCAGGTCGTACGCCCGAGCGAGCCACTCGTTGGGCCGACGCACGTACGCGGGCTCCTCAAGCGGTGTGCCGTCCGCGTCACGGGTGGCCCACATCGCGCGGTGAACGACGACGATCTGATCCGGCGGGAGCAGATCTGCGAGACGCCTGGCCGCGGCGGCGAACGGCCCAGCGGGATCGAGGTCGTCGCCGTCGTCGACCCGCACGAACTCGGACATGTCGATGCCGGAATCCTTCAGGTAAGGCGATCCGGTGACAAATCCGTGACGTGATCTGAGCAGGGGAAAGCGCTCGTCGATCAGGTCGATGACGATCGGATGGTCGACCCTGGGAAGCACCGACGCGACCCGCTTGGTGAGGTCGTCGCGGACCACTCGGCGCCGGAACCCGGACTCGAGCCTGAGGTCCGCCGCTCCGAGAGGCGTGGCCTCCGAAACGATGCTCCGGATCTTGGTACGCGAAAAGTAGTGCCGGGGCCTGGGCAGCGGGTCCGTACCGATCTCGCTGGCGTCACGCGTCACGCACGACCCGACGAGGCTGAAGACCGGGCTGTCACTCATGCGGGATCTCCCATCATGGTCTTCACCCGCGCGAGGAGCGCTTCCTCGCCGAAGCGACGCCTCACCGCGTCGACCGCACGACGGCTCTGCTCGGCATACGCGTCCTCGTCGGACCAGATGCGCTCGTAGAGGGACCGAGCGCCGTCCGGCTCGGTGTAGAGCGCCCCGTCCCCGAACGTGGACTCCATGTAGGGCGGCAGGATCACGACGAGCCCGGCCGCCATCGCCTCGAGCGTCGCCATGCCGAACGACTCGTACAGTTCCGCCCCGTGGAAGTACGCCCAGATATCGATCTCGTCCAGGAAATCGCGCACCTGCTTCGTGCCGTACGGATACACCGTCCAGCTGTCACCGAGCGGACCGCCCCGGCGCTTCCGCGCCCAGTCGGCCCCACCGAGCACGCGGATCTCGTACGACCCGTCCGTCGGGTAGACAAGCTCGAACGTCTCGCTCGCCGGCCACTTGTGCGCGTGGTCCCGCGAGTGACGGCCGAGCACGGGGGCCCTGGCTGGATCGCTCTTCCGGGAAGCTCCGACCTCGACCTGCGTGACGCCGCTCCAGTCCGACGCCGCGAGGTTCTCGGGTGCGACCAGGCCTGTCAGCAGGGTACGGATCAGCCCGGACTCGGGCGCCACACGGGGCCGAACGCCGAAGACGGCCTCGGCCGTGCCCTGCACCGTACGGATGTCATACGTCGAGCCGGTGCGGTCGGGCTCGAACGGCGCGTGGTTGACGATCACGACAGCGGCGTCCGTCGTGACACGGGACCGGACCGGCTCGGCGAACTGCATGGTCGTGGGGTGCCGGACGATCGTCAGGCCGGCCCGGACCTCGTCCAGAAGCGAGATGACGACGGCGCGCGGGTGTCCGGCGAGCTGGAGCGCCCGCGGGTGCAACAGGTTCTTCGTCCCGAGAATCGGCGACTCGATCTGGAGGAGCCCGACCCGGTAGCCGTGCCGCAACAGGATCTCGATCTCGTTGCAGGCAAGGGTGGAGTTGCCGCCGGCGAACCGGAAGTCGGTGGCGTACACGATGTCCACGTCGACGCGGCCCTGAGCGGCACGCGATCCCAGCATGTTCGTCGCGACGGCGAACGGGCGGTCGTCCCGGTCGTCCGGACCGACGAAGGGCGTGACCGACCGGCTCGCGCACTCCGCGTGCCACCGCCGGTAGGCATCCGCGTACCAGCGGCGGCGCGGATCGAGATACCCGCGGCTGATCTCGCCCGACGTCAGCGACGCCGCCCGCTCGCGCAGGAACGAGAGCGGTGCGGTGCCCACGCTCGGCACCCTGTGGCCGGACCAGAGCTGGATACGATCGATCATCTCGGCGTCGGCGCCCCGATTGACGACATCCCAGTACCCGATCTCGTCGAAGACCTCACGCCGGACCATCAATGACGAGTAGTTCCGCTGCGAGAACACCGGGTTGTCGTTGATCCGCGTGAACATCAGCGCGTCCGTCGCACGCGACAACAGCGACGTGTTGGCCGGGAGCTCCGGGTTCCGTTCGAGATGCGCCACCTGCATCTCGAGCTTGCGCGGGTGCGACCAGTCGTCGTCGTCGTGAACGGTGATGTACGCGCCCCTGGCGTGGGTGGACACCGCCACGTTGCGGGCCTTGTACGAACCGAGGTTCTCCGGGAGGTGATGCACGCGGATCCGGTCGTCCCTCGCCCTCCAGCCTCCGATCCGCTCCGCCGCGTCCGGCGACGACGCGTCGTCCATGATCAGAAGCTCGAAGTTCTCGTACGACTGCGCGAGCAGCGACTCGACGGCGGTCTCGATCCGGGGGCCAGGCTCGAAGGTCGGCATGATGACCGACACCAGCGGCCCTCCGGCGACGAGGCTCGCCGGCGCGCAGACGATTCTGTCGAACGGCGCGCCCGGACCCGGCGCGACAGAGATTCCCTCGAGGCCATCGGCGGCCATCGCGGAATTGACGTGCGCGAGCCACTCCGCGATCGCGACGCCGTCCTCGTCACCCGCCGCGGTGAACGGGTTGACGGCGTTGGCACGCAACAGGAACGGCTGTACGCGAGAGAGCCGGGCGGCACGAACAGGACGCATCCACCGTTCCAGATCTTCCGGGCGTCGCTGGGAAGCCAGCAGCTCCGGAAGGACGAGCCTGTCGAGCGGACGGACCCGGCTCATACCATGCCCCGTGAACAACGCCTCGAGCATGACGGACGCGTCGAACGTCTCCTGGACATCGCGTGCCTGGTTGGCGACGACCATGCAGAACCCGACGAACGGCCCGATCTCGACTCCCGCGAAGAACCGCTTCACGACACCGTCGTCGCCCAGAGCATGAAGCGTCTTCACCGTATGGATGAGGCCGCCCGCGTCGTGGAGACCACGTGTGGCGGCCCGGGCGAGGGTGTCCCAGGCCTGCCGGGTCCGGTTGCGGAGAGTGTAGGTCGTCAGGGTCGCGGTCCGTCCGCCGTACTCGGCATCGATGCCGATCCGGCCGAGATCTGGCGCAGAGCTCACCTGACACCGACCGTGCCGACGTTCGCGGCATCCTCGTCGCGGCTTCCGGTTCGCTCGAGCAGCGTCTCGAGGACGCTCTCGGTGTACCGCTGCCGCCGAGCCAGCCAGTCGAACTGGGCGGCGGTCCTCGCCACCTGGGCCTCGACGCTGCCGTCCAGGCCGGTCGGGGCTGCGGGCGCCCCCGGGCCTCGCAGTTCCTCGGCCTCGATGATGTCGTCGAGACGGCGGCCGAGAGCGTTCAGGTGCTCCCGCACCGTGGCGTACCGTTCCGATTCGGCGTCGCTCGTCTCGTCCAGTACCCGCCTGATCCGCTTCACGAGACCTTCCATCCCGGTCAGCGTCGCGGCGACGCCATCGGTCGTGTCGCTCGTGCCGTGACCCAGGCGGCGGAGCTCGGCCCCGCGCTGCTCCAGCCGGCGTAGCGCGGCGAACACCTCGCGGTTGTGCGCAAGACTCCTCGCCTGTGCGAGACGGATCGACGCGATCGCGCCGTACATGCCGAGACCCAGGACACCGAGTGCTGCGGGGAGGAAGCTCCGTGTCCCGAACGAGATCCCCACCAGGGTGGCGAAGGCGACGAGGACGACGATCGAGGACGCGACGAGAAGGCGTGGAAGACGCTTCATGATTTTCCCTTGAGGTCTGGGGCCGGAACGGGGGTCAGAGGGCGGCGACAGGTCGTTCACCGACGGCCTCGACCCGGTCGATGAACGCCTTGGCCGCGAAACGGGACTGCGCGAACTCGAGCGCGCGGGCGCTCTGGGCGGCGTAGGCCTCCGGATCGGCCCAGAGCCGGTCCAGGGTCTGCTGCACCTCGTCCGGCGCACAGTAGACCGCGCCGTCGCCGAAGGTCGGTTCCATGTACTCGGGGAGAACGACGACCAGCCCGGCGGCCATGGCCTCGGCGGTGGCCATCCCGAACGACTCGAAGAGTTCCGGCGCGTGGAAGTAGACCCAGAAGTCGAGCTCGTCCAGGAATTCGGCCACGTCCCGCGAACCGAACGGCCACACCGTCCAGTGCTCGGCCGGCTTGCCCAGTCGTTCCGCCGCCGACGCGGCGCCGCCGAGGACGCGCACGTCCCGGCTGCCGTCGATCGGGTACACCTGCTTGATGACCTCCCGCGACGGCCACTTCAGCGCCTGGTCCCGGCTGTGCCTGCCGATGACGAACGGCCGTCCCGGTTCGGCGTGCCGAAGGCGGCCGCCCTCCGACTGCACGATCCCGTTCCAGTCGAACGAGATCAGCTGACCCGGATCGACCATCTCGCCGAGCAGCTCCCGGATGAGGCCCGACTCCGGTGCGACCGAGGGCGTGACGCCGAAGACGGCGGCGGCGTTCGACACCGCCGTGGAGATGTCGTACACGGAGCCCGTGAGCCCCGTCTCGTACGGCGGGTGATTCGCCACCACCAGGACGCGCGCCGTGTCGATGGAGCTACGGACCGGGTTGACGTACTGGAGCACCGAGGGATGCCGGACGATCGACAGCGGTGCACGCACCTGGTCGAGCAACGAGAGCGCCTGGACGCGTCCGGCGCTCAGGAGCACGATGACGTCGGGATGAAGAACGTTCCTGGGTCCGAGCAGGGGCGAGTCCATCTGGACGAGGCCCACGCGATAGCCGTTGTCCACGAGTGCGGTGATCTCCCGGACGGCGACGGAGCTGTTGCCGCCGGGGAACCGGAAGTCCGTGGCGTAGACGACGTCGGTCTCGACGACGCCGAGCCGGTCCCTTCCGCCCAGGAGACCGACGGGAGCCGCGAACGGCCGATCGTCCCGCACGTCGGGACCGACCCACAAGGGCTCACCGGCGGCCAGGCGCTCGGCATGCGCCGCCCGGGTCAGCCGCTGGTACCACGTGCGACGAGGGTCGACATAGCCCTTGAAGATCTCGCCCGCGGTCAGCGACGCGGACCGGACCCTCAGGAAGGACGCCGGCGCGATCCCCACCGCCGGCACCGGCTCGCCGCTCCACGCGGCGATCCGGTCGCGCATCTCCGCGTCGGCGCTCCGGTTGACGACGTCCCAGTAGCCCAGGGTCTCCAGCACCGACCTCCGGATCATCAGCGACGAGAAGTTCGGCTGCGTGAAGACCGGGTTGTTGTTGATTCTCGTGAACATGAGGTCGGGCGTCGCACGGCTGAGCATCGACATGTTCGCCGGGACGTCCGGGTGCTCGAGAAGATGCTGGACCTGCCGCTCGATCTTCCGCGGGTGCGACCAGTCGTCGTCGTCGTGCACCGTGACGAATTCGCCCGAGGCGTAGGCCTCGAGTGCGACGTTGCGTGCCTTGTACGACCCTCGGTTCTCGGGCAGGTGAACCACCGTGACCCGGGGATCCTGCTCGGCGATGAGGTCCAGGCGCGCCGCTCCCTCCGGCGGCGAGCAGTCGTCCATCAGCAGGACTTCCAGGTTCCGGTACGACTGGTCCAGGACCGAGCGGATCGCCGTCTCGATCCGCTCGTCGGGGTCGAACGTCGGCATGATGACGGTGACGAGCGGACCGTCCGCCACGTCGGTCGACGCACGGCAGACGATGCGGTCCATCAGCGGACCATCACCGGGCCGGACGGCGATCGTCTCGAGCCCGTCGGCGCGGAACACCTCGTTGACCTGGGCGATCCAGTCGTCGGCCGCATCCGTCGCCGCGGCTTCGGGCGTCTCTGCCGCGCGCGACGTCCTGAGCGCGTTCGCGCGCAGGAGATTCCCCTGCACCGCGTCCACCGCGTCGAGGTCGAAGGTGCGAATCATCGAGCCGAGTTCCGCGGAGCGCCCGCTCTCCGCGAGCAGTTCCAGGAACACGAGCCTGTTGTGCCGGTCGAGAGCGGAGGCGTGGCGCCCCCTGACGACGGCCCGATAGAGGACGATCGCGTCGTGCCGATCGGTGGGGCGCAGTTCCTGCTGCGCGATCACCTTGGCCAGCGAAGCGAGCGGCCTGGGCGCCAGGCTCGACAGCAGGCTCTTCGCCCAGCGCACGTGGGGGCGCTTCAGTGCGAGTTTCACGGCGACCACGAGGGACGTCGCATCGAACCGGTGACCGCTGGCCGCACGTGCCAGGACGTCGCGAGCGCGCTCGGAGCGGTTCTGGAGCGCGAAGGTCTCGATCAGCCCTGGCCCTGCCGCGGCGACCCGCCGAGCGTACTCGTTGTCGGGGCCGAGCCGGTCGATCGTCCTCGATCCCTGGGCCGAACTGCCCGGGCCTCCACGCCTGACGATGTCCACCAGGGCGGAACTCCGCGCGTCCGCGGCACGGAGATAGCTGGTCTGCTTCCTCTGCTCGCCGCGCACGGCCCACAACACCCTGCGGTTCATCAGTCCCGTGGCGGCCACGCCGAGGGCGACGAGTCCCAGCAGGGGATCGGCCCAGTCACCGGACCTCAGCGCGGACGCCACGAGCGCGGCCAGCACCGCCGCGCTTCCGACGACGGCGAGCGCGCGCAGAACGAACTGTCTCATGATCTCCATTCACCCACCGGGTCGTACGTCTTCTGCCGAAGGCCCTTCCATGCGCGGTTGTCCGCGATCGCCCCGGCGATCCTCCGCGCGGCCGCGCGGGCGCCGTCGTCCGCGCTGACCTCGCTCAGCCGCGCCGTCATCCGCGACCGCTCGCCCGCCTCCGACAGCGTCCGGATCGCGGCGGCGATCTCGTCACGCCGACGGACCACCAGGCCGAGCCCGGCCTCGGCAGCCCTGGTTGCCCGGAGCTGCTGGTCGTCGGCGAGCATGTTCGCGTCCGCGACGTACACCGCGGGCTGGCCGTGCCGGAGATTCTCGTGCACCGTGTTGTAACCGGCGGACGTCACGCTGAACTCGAACGCATCGAGGAACACCGACATCGGGTACTCGCGCACCGTCCGGATGCCGTCGGGTCCACGGGTCTCCGCCGAGAGGGGAGAGCGAAAGACGACGGGCTCCCAGTCCGCGCCGAGCGCCGTGACAGCGTCCACCACGGCCCGTTCGAGGTCGCTCCGGCTGCCGAGCGCACCCGATCCGAGCTGGACGAGGACATGCTTCTTGCCCTCCTCGAGGCCCAGCTCGTCGATCGCCGTGGTGCGGGACAGCACCTCGCTCCGCCGGACCCCGACGATCGGTGCGACGACATGCAGCCCGGCATCCTCGTCGCCCAGGGGAGACGCCACATGGTCGGGCACGAGGGGGCGCTCGGCCGGAAGGATCACGGCCTGGGCCACGTCACGCCATGCGCGCAGCTGGTCGCGCGGGACGGCATCCTTCCAGAGCCCTCGGCACACCCAGACCAGCGGAATCCCGAACTCCGCGGTCGCCTCGTGGACCCCACGGAAGATCTGGATACCGTCGAACACGACCGCGGACGGAGAGATCCGTCGGAGCTGTTCGCGCATCACCGAGGCGAACCGCCGATTCCACTCCCCCCACGACAGCCCGGAGACAGCCTGACTCTCGACGTAGACGGTCGGCCGACCACGACGCGCGGCGATCTCGGCGGCGGTCGAGAGCGAGAGGAAATGGCTCTCGAAGTCCTCGTCTCCTGCTCGCGCTATCGCGAGCAATCGGGTCAGGTGCCCCATTCCGGAGCCGTTGCTCGTGACGAACAGGACTCTCGGTCTCTGTCCGTCCGGCGTCCCTGGTCGTTCGTTCCCGCCGACGCGTCGTTCGTTCCCGCCGACGCGTCGGTCGTCCCCGCCGGCATGGCGCGTCGCCACGGCGCTCGCCTCGGCCGCGGCCCTGCCCTGTTCGGCGACGGTCCTCAGCCGCTCGAGTGCCGTGTCCTGCTCCGCGAGTCGGCGTGCCACCGAGCGAACGACGCGTTGCGTCTCCAGGATGCGCTCGCGGTCGGATCCGACGCGCCGTATGGCGCGCGACTGGAACTCGGCGGACCACACCACGGCGACCGCGACGAAGAGCGCGCCGGCGCTCAACGCCGGAACGTCTCCCCCGATCAGCACGGTGACCAGGAGCGCGGCGAGCGCCGCGACGTAGATCACGTGGCGCCGTGCGAGCAGGCGCCGCACGAAGGGCGATACGCCGGTCACGCGGCACGACCCGACGTCATCCCGCGCGTGTCCACCAGACGCCGCCCACCGAGGCGGCCGAGCATCCCACGGAAGGCCGCGTGATCGACCAGCAGCACCTGCACGTCGCCGCTGTCCAGGGCCTCCTCGGCCGACACGAGCCGGACGTTGGCGAGATTCTGAAGCTCCTCCGGCAGCGCGTCCACGTGCGGCTCCACGACGAGCACGGTCGCCTGCGGGAACGTGGCCGCGGTCTCGGCGACGATCTCCACCGCCGGTGACTCACGCAGGTCGTCGATGTTCGCCTTGAACGCCAGGCCCCAGGCCGCGATCACGGGCGTCTCGACCCCGGCCACGGCGTCGAGCACCTTGTGCAGCACCCAGCGAGGCTTCCCGTCGTTCACCTCGCGGGCGGCCCGGATCAGCCGCGTGTCCCCGGGCGCCGCGTCGATGACGAACCACGGGTCCACGGCGATGCAGTGCCCGCCGACGCCCGGGCCGGGCTGCAGGATGTTCACGCGCGGGTGGTGGTTCGCGAGCCGGATCAGCTCCCACACGTCGACCCCGAGCCGGTCCGCGACGATCGAGAGCTCGTTCGCGAACGCGATGTTGACGTCGCGGAAGGAGTTCTCCACGAGCTTCGCGAGCTCGGCCGTGACGGCGTCGGTGAGGAGGATCTCGCCCTCGCAGAACGTCTGGTACAGGTCCCGCGCTCGCTCGGCCGCCTCGCGCGTGAGGCCGCCGACGATCCGGTCGTTGGTGACGAGCTCGGTCATGATCTTGCCGGGCAGCACCCGCTCCGGGCAGTGCGCCACGTGGATCGCGGGTCTCCCGTCGGCGCCGTCCAGCGAGAGGTCCGCACGCACCTCGAGGATCCACTCCGCCATCCGGCGCGTCGCCCCCGGCGGCGACGTCGACTCCAGGATCACGAGCTCACCGCCGCTCAGCTGCGGCGCCAGCGCCCGGGCGGCGGCCTCGATGTAGGTCAGGTCGGGCTCGTGATCCCCGCGGAAGGGGGTCGGGACGGCCACGATGAAGGCGTCGGCCCGCTCCGGCGCGGCGACCGCCCGCAGCTTCCCCGCGGAGACCACGCGGTCGACGTAGCCCGCCAGGTCGGGCTCCACGAACGGGACCTCGCCCCGGTTCACCGCCTCCACGGTGTCCGGGTTGATGTCCACGCCGGTCACCGACAGTCCGCCGTCCGCGAGGATCGCCGCGGTGGGCAGGCCGATGTAGCCGAGTCCGATGACCCCGACAGTGCTGAATCCCATGAGAACCTCAGAAGACGACGTGCTCGTCGGCACGCCCGTAGAACGTGACCTCGCCGCTCGCCTGCAGCTCGGTGTCGGACACACGCCAGGAATGACCGCCGGCGGCGGATCGCATCTGGACGAAGTTGAAGCGGTCGGTGGAGTACACCCGTCCCCCGGCGCTCGTCACGCGCTCCAGGAATCCGGTGTCCTCGCCCCGCGAGACCTCCGGGAAGCGCGCCCTCCGCGCCACGTCGGCGCCGGCCACGATGGTCGGGCCCATGACCCGGTCGGTGTACCGGTGCTCCCGGTCCGCGAACCGCAGGAGGGTCAGGTCCGGCCCGGACAGATACATGTAGTGCGCCTGCTTGCCCACGACGTCGGCGCGGGAGTAGTCGAGGGCGTACAGCTGGTCGGACAGGTAGTGGGGCCCGTACCGGTCGTCGTCGTCGATCTTCGCGACGACGTCGCCGTCCGCGACGTCGAGCAGCAGGTTGAGGCAGCCGCCCAGCGGGACGTCCGCGCCGGCCGTGACCAGCGTGAGGTTGTCCACCCCCGCGTCCTTCGCACGGGCCGCGATGTCGTCCTCGTCCATCTCGAAGCCGTGCGCGAGCAGCGCGATCTGCAGGTCCACCTCGCGCTGCGCGCCCAGGCCGGCGAGCACGTGGTCGAGCTGGTGGGGGCGGTTCGTGGACACGAGCGCGGTCACGCTCGGCCGCGGGGGCGTAGCCGACGGCGCGAGGCCGACGTCGTGCAGGACGGCCCGGGCCCGCGCCGAGTACGTGTGCTCACGCCAGATCCGCCGCTGCCCCTTGTGCACCGCGCGGTCCCGCAGTTCCTTCGAGTTCGCGAGTGCGCGGATCGTCGCGGACGCCTCCGCGCGGTCCTCCGCGACGAACACCTCGTCGCCGGGGAAGAACTTCCCCACCGCGGCGCTCGGGGCGGACACCACGGGCGTGCCGCAGGCGGTGATCTCGAAGATCCTGCGCGCGCACATGCTCGGGGAGTCCACCACCGAGTTCACGTTGAGGAAGACCTTGTACTCCCGGTACGCCGTCAGCATCCGGTCGTAGTCCAGCGAGCCCACCACGCGCTCGGCGAACGGCGACGGGAACTGGTACTTCTCGTCCCGGCCGCGGAACCGCGAGAAGATCTCGAGTCCGCGCTCCATTCTCGGCGACGCGTCGACGGCGGCGCCCAGCAGCATGTCCATCTGCTCGCGTCGCTCGGGGTACTTGTGCGCGAAGTACATCCCCGCGAACGCGACGTCCCGCTCCGGGCCGCGGCCGTGCAGCCGGACCGGGTTGTGAATGACCGGCTGGGCGGCGAACGGCAGCACGCCCACCCGGTCGTGGCCCAGCGCCTCGGCGTACGCCGGGACCCGGCCCACATCCGTCGTGTACACGCGGTCGAACAGCCGTGTCGCGTCCAGGAAATCGTCGAAATGGACGGGGTCTTCCTTGTTCCAGAAGACCGTCGGCACGCCGGCGTCCCGGCACGCGGAAACGAGCTCCACGAACGCCGGCCGGGGCGCCGAGGCACCCGTCAGGTGGTACTGCCACGCCCCGCCGTTGCCATTCCACGCCGACTCCACGAACAACAGATCCAGCCCGGCAGACAACTCCTCACGCCACGAATTCGGCGTCAGCACCACCTGCTGCCATTCGGGGCCGAACGCCCGCAACGAGAAATCATCGAGAATCACCCCGACACGCAAGGTGGCGACATCGGATCGTCGCGGCGCACGTGCCGTCGCGTCGGCGACCGGCCAGGGATCGAACGTCAGCCCGGCCCTCGTCCTCCGCGCGCCACCACGCCCCGCGAAGGGCAGTCGCTGTCGGCGCAGGTGGGTCCGGAGCTGTGCGATCCCGCCCTTGCGGAGGTGCCACAACGATCGCCGGAGCGCCGCGAAACCGCTCTCACCCTGCTGATTCGTCACGCCTGTCGCCTATGGTCCGGGGGATCTGGCACCCTCGAAACGGCACTGGGGGGCGGCCTATCGAGTCTCGGGATGCGTTCTTGCCGGATCGATGCTAACGGCCCGTCGATGGGCGACCGGCACATCCGCGGGTGAAATCGGCGCCCAATTCTCCGAGCCCGCGTCGCCCGAAGTGACCAGGACCACGTGGTGTCGACGTCCGTGAGAGGATCCGGTATATGCGTGGAATCATCCTGGCCGGCGGGTCCGGAACGCGGTTGCACCCGATCACCCTCGGCGTCAGCAAGCAGCTCGTCCCGGTCTACGACAAGCCGATGGTCTATTACCCCCTGTCCACGCTCATCCTCGCGGGTATCCAGGACATCCTGGTCATCACCACCCCGCACGAGGCGGATCAGTTCCAGCGGCTGCTCGGCGATGGCTCACAGTTCGGCATCAACCTGGAGTACACGGTCCAGGCCTCGCCGGACGGCCTCGCGCAGGCGTTCGTCCTGGGCGAGGAATTCATCGGCACGGACACGGCGGCGCTCGTGCTCGGCGACAACATCTTCTACGGCCCTGGGCTCGGCTCCCAGCTGACCCGCTTCTCCGACATCGACGGCGGTGCGGTGTTCGCCTACCGCGTCGCGGACCCCACGGCGTACGGCGTCGTCGAGTTCGACGACGGCGGCCGCGCGCTCTCACTCGAGGAGAAACCCGCCCGGCCGAGGTCGAACTACGCGGTGCCCGGCCTGTACTTCTACGACAACGACGTGGTGGAGATCGCCAAGGGCCTGACACCGTCCGCACGCGGCGAGTACGAGATCACGGACGTCAACCGCCACTACCTGGAGCGAGGCAAGCTCCAGGTCGAGGTCCTGCCCCGTGGCACGGCCTGGCTCGATACCGGCACCTTCGACTCGCTGCTGGAGGCGTCGGACTTCGTCCGCACGATCGAGCGGCGCCAGGGCCTCAAGATCGGCTCGCCGGAGGAGGTCGCGTGGCGCCGCGGCTTCCTGAACGACGACGAGCTCCGCGCCCGAGCGGAGAAGCTCACCAAGTCGGGCTACGGCAAGTACCTGCTGGGACTCCTCGACGAATAGCCGGCGCGGGCGACCAGCAGCCGCTACTACCCCAGTACCTCCGCAGCCGCGGCGTCCCAGCGCTCGGCCCAGTCGCCGATCGGTGTGACGCCCACCGCCTCCAGGGCGGCATGGCCGAGCACCGAGTAGGCAGGGCGAGGGGCCGGCCGCGGGAAGGCCTCGCTCGTGGTCGGCTCCAGCTTCACCTCGGCCCCCGACGACACGACGATCCGCTCGGTGAAGCCGAACCACGACACGGCACCCGACGACGTGCCGTGGTAGGTGCCGGCCGGCGCGTCCGCGGCGACGAGCCGCACGATCAGCTCCGCGAGGTCCCGGGTCCACGTGGGCTGTCCCACCTGGTCGTCCACGACACTCAGCCGGTCCTTCTCGGTCGCCAGGCGCGCCATCGTCTTCGGGAAGCAGCCCCCGCCCGCGCCGTACAGCCACGCCGTGCGCACGATCAGCGAGCCGGGCGCCTCGGCCCGCACGGCCCACTCCCCCGCCGCCTTGGTCCGCCCGTAGGCCGATCGCGGCGCGACCGCAGCGTCCTCCGCGTAGGGGACCGTGGCGGCGCCGTCGAACACGTAGTCGGTGGAGACGTGGACGAGCCGGGCGCCCGCCGTCGTACAGGCCTGGGCGAGGTTCGCGGCGCCCACGGCGTTCACGGCGAACGCCTCCGCCTCGTGGGTCTCGGCGTCGTCGACGGCGGTCCAGGCGGCGCAGTTCACGACAACGTCGTAGCCCTGGACCGCCCGCGCGGTCACGGCGGGATCGAGGAGATCCAGCCCGGTGCCCCGGCCGGCCCCGGCCACCTCATGATCTGCCGCGCGCGCGGCGTCGACCATGTCCTGTCCGAGCATCCCGGCGCCCCCGACGACCAGCCACCGTTCCCGCACGCCGCTCTCCTGTTCCATACGTAGGATCCTAGGGTCCGACACGCGGCTCGCGCCCGTTTCCCCGCACCTCTGTGGACAAGGGACGCTCGGCCGCCGTCGGACCGTCATGTGGCCCCGCCTCGAGGAGAGAACCCATGCAGTACCGCGAACTGTCCGTGCCCGGCGCGTTCGAGATCACCCCGAAGCAGTTCGGGGACGCCCGGGGCCTCTTCCTGGAGGCGTTCAAGGCGGGCCCGTTCGTGGACGCCGTCGGGCATCCGTTCGACCTGCAGCAGGCCAACTGCTCCGTCTCCGCGGCCGGGGTGCTGCGCGGCATCCACTTCGCGGACATCCCGCCCAGCCAGGCCAAGTACGTCCAGTGCCTGCGCGGCGCGGTGCTCGACGTCGTCGTCGACATCCGCGTCGGGTCGCCGACCTTCGGCCGATGGGACAGCGTCCTGCTCGACGACGTCGACCGCCGCTCCATCTACCTGTCCGAGGGACTCGGCCACGCCTTCATGTCCCTGGAGGACAACTCCACGGTCATGTACCTCTGCTCGGCGGGCTACGCCCCGGACCGCGAGCACGGCATCCACCCCCTGGACCCGACCGTCGCCATCGCCTGGCCGACAACCACCCGAGACGGCGCCCCCCTCACCCCCCAACTCTCACCCAAGGACGAGGCAGCCCCCACCCTCGCCGAAGCCGAGGCCCAAGGACTGCTCCCCACCATGGAAGCCGTCAGCAGCTACCTCGCGACCAGGCGAGACGAGGCGAAGTACGCGCGTACCGGCCAGTGAAACCACACCCTCGCCCCCGGACCGACCCCCACGAGCCCCCTCACTGGCCGGTACGCGCGTACTTCGCCTCCGTAGCCGCCTTCGCCGGCCTCCACCAGGCCTCGTTCGCGCGATACCAGTCGATCGTCGCCGCCAGCCCGTCCTTGAACTCCGTGTACCGCGGCGCCCACCCGAGTTCGTCCCGCAGCCGGGTCGCGTCGATCGCGTAGCGCAGGTCGTGCCCGGGGCGGTCGGCGACATGGTCGAAGTCGTCGGGCTCGCGGCCGAACAGTTCCAGCAGGGTCCGTACGACCTCCAGGTTGTTCCTCTCGCCGTCGGCGCCGATCAGGTAGGTCTCACCGATCCGGCCCTTGTCGATGATGGTCCAGACGGCGGCGTTGTGGTCCTCCACGTGGATCCAGTCCCGCACGTTGAGGCCGGCGCCGTACAGGCGCGGACGGAGGCCGTCGATCAGGTTGGTGATCTGGCGCGGGATGAACTTCTCGACGTGCTGGTACGGGCCGTAGTTGTTGGAGCAGTTCGAGATCGTGGCGGCCACCCCGAAGGACCGCACCCAGGCGCGCACGAGCAGGTCGGAGCCCGCCTTGGTGGACGAGTAGGGCGACGACGGGTTGTACGGGGTCTCGGGAGTGAACTTCGCCGGGTCGTCGAGCTCGAGGTCCCCGTAGACCTCGTCCGTCGAGATGTGGTGGAACCGGGTGCCGTGCTTCCGCACGGCCTCCAGCAGCGTGAACGTGCCGACGAGGTTGGTCTGCACGAAGGGGGACGGATCGTCGAGCGAGTTGTCGTTGTGCGACTCGGCCGCGAAGTGGACGACGACGTCGGACTCGCCGACCAGCCGGTCCACCAGGGCGACGTCGGTGATCGACCCCTCGACGAGCGTCACCCGTTCCGCGACCGACGCGAGCGAGCCGCGGTCGCCCGCGTAGGTGAGCGCGTCGAGGACGGTGACCTCGGCGTCCGGGCGTTCCCGGACGGTTTGCTGGACGAAGTTCGCTCCGATGAAGCCGGCGCCGCCGGTGACCAGGACCCTCACGCTGCGAGTATCTCAGTCGCGCCCGTAGATGTCGCGGGTGTAGACCTTCTCCGCGACGTCGTCGAGAACCTCGGTGCGCCGGTTGGCGATGATCACGTCCGCGCGGGCCTTGAACTCGTCGAGGTCCTTGATGACCTCGGAGTGGTAGAACTCGTCGTCGTCCAGCGTCGGCTCGTACACCACGACCTCGACGCCCTTGGCCTTGATCCGCTTCATGATGCCCTGGATGGCCGAGGCGCGGAAGTTGTCGCTGCCCGACTTCATGACGAGTCGGTACACGCCCACGATCTGCGGGTCGCGCCTGAGGATGTCGGCGGCGACGAAATCCTTGCGCGTGGTGTTCGCGTCGACCACGGCCTGGATGAGGTTCTGCGGCACCTCGGAGTAGTTCGCCAGCAGCTGCTTGGTGTCCTTGGGCAGGCAGTAGCCGCCGTACCCGAACGACGGGTTGTTGTAGTGCGAGCCGATCCGCGGGTCCAGGCCCACGCCCTCGATGACCTGGGCGGTGTCGAGGCCGTGCGTGGCGGCGTAGCTGTCCAGCTCGTTGAAGTACGCGACCCGCAGCGCCAGGTAGGTGTTGGCGAACAGCTTGATCGCCTCGGCCTCGGTGGCGTCGGTCAGCAGCACGGGCACGTCCTTGGTGACCGCGCCCTCCAGCAGGAGGTCCGCGAAACGCTTGCCGCGCTCGGAGCGGTCGCCCACCACGATCCGGGACGGGTGCAGGTTGTCGTACAGGGCGCGGCCCTCGCGGAGGAACTCCGGGGAGAACACGATCGACGCGTCGGGGTACTCGGAGCGCATCCGCTCGGTGAAGCCCACGGGGATGGTCGACTTGATGACGATCGTCGCGCCCGGCGCGACGCTCAGCACGTCCTTGATCACGAACTCGACCGACGAGGTGTCGAAGAAGTTCGTCACCTCGTCGTAGTTCGTCGGTGTGGCGACGACGACGACCTCCGCGCCCTCGTAGGCGGCGTGCGCGTCCAGCGTCGCGGTGAGGTTCAGCTCCCGGTCGCGCAGATACTCCTCGAGCTCGGCGTCGACGATCGGCGAGCGCCGTTCGTTCACCAGTGCGACCTTGGTCTCGTCGAGGTCGACGGCCCACACCTCGTGATTCTGGGCGATCAGGACTGCGTTCGACAGGCCGACGTATCCGGTACCGACAACGGCGATCTTCATGCGGCCCATAGTACGGGCTGGGTACGAAGGGACCTCCCGGCTTCACCCGAGGACCAGGAGCTCCCCGCAGGGGCTTCTCACCGTGCGCTCCCGGCGAGCACGGTGTCCAGCACGGCGAACCAGCGCTCGGGGACGACGTCGTCGAACGGCGCCTCGCCGTCGAGCACGGCGGCGAGCAGCGTCTGCGCGTCCGCCTCGACGCGCGCGACGAGTTCGTCGGGGTACCCGTACCGCACGCGGTGCTCGGCGAACTCGTCCCGGTCGTCGACGAACGCGCGGCCACGAGGGTCGAGGTGGCCGGCGTGGAAGCCGATCACGTCGAGGTCGAGGTCGACCATGGTCACCTCGAAGGCGCGCGCTCCGTTCCGGCGTCGCCCTGCGGGCACGCCGCGCCACTCCGGAACGGTCGTGAGGTCGGTGTACACGCGGGTGCCGTAGGGATGGTCCTGGTCCCCGGGATAGAACGCGGGCGTCCAGCCGGCGTCCGGGAAGTACCCGACGCCGCGGGTGCGCGCCCGGTACCCGAGTCCCGGGCGCGCGAACCGGGTGCCGGCGGGGTACCCGACCCAGATCCCGTGCTCGTCGGTCCCGAGGTACACGGCGTCGAACTGCCAGTGCGGGCTGCCGTCCCACTTGGTGTAACGCGCTCGGACGGGTTCGCCGGGGATGCTGGGTCGCTGCGTCACGCGGCGACCCTATCGGGTGTGGTCAGCCGGCCAGCGCCGCGTCGTCCTGCTCGATCGCGGCGCGCCAGGCGGGCTTCTCCGCGCGCCAGCCCTCGTCGTCGCGCCCCTTCTTCCAGTAGCCCGACGCCGACAGCAGCTCGCGCGGGACGCCGAGCTCCGCCCGGGCCCAGCGGCGCAGGTCGCGCACGCAGCCGGCCTCGCCGTGCAGGAAGGCGTGCGGGACGCCGGCGGGCAGCCCACCCGACTCGTGGGCGGTCCGGACCGTGTGGAAGAGCCCGAGGCCGCGGTCGCGGTACACCCAGGTGACGTGCAGGTCGCCGTCGGACACCAGCTCCTGCTGCTCCTCGGGTCCGGCGACCTCGATGAACACGTGCGCCCGGGCCGAGCGCGGCAGGGTCTCGCAAGCCGCCGCGATCGCGGGCAGCGCGGACTCGTCACCCACCAGCAGGTGCCAGGTGGCGTCGGCGGACGGCGCGTAATCGCCGCCCGGGCCGAGGAACGACACCTCCTCGCCCGGCCGCACCCGGCCGGCCCACGGCCCTCCGTACCCCTCGCCGTGCTCGACGACGTCGACGTCCCAGCCCTCGTCGTGCACCCGGCGGATCGTGTAGGTCCGGACCAGCGGGCGCGCCCCGGGTGCGGGCGGCGGGCCGAGCACGATCTTGATGTACCGGTCCGTGAACGGCCCGGGATCGACGGCGGCGAGCGCGTCGCCGCCCAGCGTCACCCGGACCATGTGCGGCGTGAGACGCCGGACGGCCGTGACCGTGGCGGTGACGGGGGTGCTGCGCGGCTTCCGGGCGGTAGGGATCTCAGCGATCTGCGACATAGTGAGGCAAGCCTAACCTCTTTTCCTGAGCGGCGGGTGTGCGAGCCGTCCACCCCACGACGGGCCCGCGGAACAGCTAGGTTGGTCGGCATGACACACCTCGGCGCCGAGACCATCCAGGCGCTGCCCAAGGTCCTGCTCCACGACCACCTCGACGGCGGTCTGCGACCCGGCACCGTCAGCGAGCTCGCCGACGCCGTCGGTCACGTGCTCCCCGCCGAACCCGCGGGGCTCGCGGACTGGTTCGCGACGGCGGGCGACTCCCACTCGCTGGTCCGCTACCTCGAGACGTTCACCCACACGGTCGCCGTCATGCAGACCGCGGACGCCCTGGAACGCGTCGCCCGCGAGGCGGTCCTCGACCTCGCCGCCGACGGCGTCGTGCACGCCGAGCTGCGCTGGGCACCCGAGCAGCACCTCGAGCGCGGGCTGACCATGACCGAGGCCGTGGAGGCCGTGCAGACCGGGATCGACGACGGCGTCGCACGTGCCGCCGCCGACGGCCACACGATCCGCGCCGGGCAGATCCTCACCGCCATGCGGCAGGCCGACCGCTGGACGGAGGTCGCCGACCTGGCGATCGCCCTGGCCGGAGACGGGATCCTCGGCTGCGACCTCGCCGGGCCCGAGGACGGCTTCCCGCCCGGCCGGCACGACCAGGTGTGGCGGCACCTCGCCTCGCACCAGGTCCCGGTGACGATCCACGCCGGCGAGGCGGCCGGCGTCGACTCCGTCGCCGAGGCGCTGCACACCGGACAGGCCCTGCGGCTCGGACACGGCGTCCGGATCGCCGACGACATCACGTTCGGCACCCACGGGGCCCCCGCCGAGCTCGGGCCCGTCGCCCACTGGGTCCGCGACCAGCAGATCCCGCTCGAGGTCTGCCCGGTCTCGAACACGCAGACCGGAGCCGCCGGGTCCATCGCGACGCACCCGATCACGCGCCTCAAGGAACTCGACTTCGCCGTGACGCTCAACACGGACAACCGCCTGATGTCCCGCACGTCCATGACACGCGAGATGATGCTCCTGAACACCGAAGCCGGGTGGACCCTCGACGACCTGCTCGACGTCACCGTGGCCGCCGCGTGGAGCGCCTTCGTGCACCACGACGAGCGGCGCACGCTGGTCGAGCAGGTGATCGTGCCCGGCTTCCAGAAGATCGAAAGGGCACAGCTCTGACGACGGGCTCCGCCACAGCGCGGAGCCCACGGAGCCGTGCGGAACGGAGCAACGATGACCCTGGATCGCGCGGCGCTCGCCGCCACCGTCGACCACACCCTCCTCAAGCCGGAGGCGACGGCCGACGACGTCACCGCGCTCGTCGAGGAGGGCGCCCGGCTCGGCGTGTTCTCCGTGTGCGTGTCGCCGACGTTCGTGGCCCACGCGCGCGAGGTCGCGGCCGGGCGGGTCAAGGTCGCCACCGTGTGCGGGTTCCCGTCGGGGAAGCACGTCAGCGAGGTGAAGGCGGCCGAGGCCGCCCGTTCGGTGTCCGACGGCGCGGACGAGGTCGACATGGTGATCGACGTCGGCGCCGCGCGCGCCGGGCTGTTCGACGACGTCCGGGCCGACATCGCCGCCGTCCGCGCCGCCGTCCCCGAAGGACGCCTGCTCAAGGTGATCATCGAGTCCGCCGCCCTGAGCGACGACCAGATCGTCGCCGCGTGCGAGGCCGCCGAGGCGGCCGGCGCGGACTTCGTGAAGACCTCCACCGGCTTCCACCCGACGGGCGGCGCCTCCGTGGAGGCCGTCTCGCTCATGGCGAAGACCGTCGGCGGGCGACTCGGCATCAAGGCGTCCGGCGGCATCCGGGACCTCGACGCGGCGCTCCGGATGATCGACGCCGGGGCGACGCGGCTGGGCCTGTCGGGCACGGCCGCGGTGCTGGACGGGTACGACGGCGCGACCGCCGTGGCGTCGTCGGACACGAACGCCTACTGAACGCACAGCGGCTCCCTCCGATCGGCGGGGGCCGCCTCGGCGGGTTCAGGCGACGCGGTCGAGGATCAGCTTTCCCGGGGTGGCCGCGGCCGTCGCCTCCGAGGTCCCGTCCGGGGCCACCTCCCACGCACCGTCCAGGGACTGCCGGGCGCGCTCGAACCGCTCGGGGGTGTCCGTGTGCAGCGTCATCAAGGGCTGCCCGGCCGTGATCCGGTCGCCCGGCTTCGCATGCAACTGGACGCCCGCGGCCGCCTGCACCGGGTCCTCCTTGCGGGCGCGCCCCGCCCCGAGCCGCCAGGCGGCGACTCCCACGGCGTAGGCGTCGAGGCGCGTCAGCACGCCGTCCTCTCCGGCCACGACCGTCTCGGTCTCCTTCGCGACGGCGAGCTTCGCGTCCGGGTCGCCGCCCTGCGCCGCGATCATGCGCCGCCACGTGTCCATGGCGCGACCGTCGGCGAGCGCTGCCCGCACCTCGTCCTCGCCGGCGGGCCTCCCGGCGCCCGCGAGCATCTCGACCGCGAGCGCCACGGTCAGCTCGACGACGTCCGTGGGGCCGCCGCCGGCGAGCACCTCCACCGACTCGGTCACCTCCAGCGCGTTCCCGGCGGTCAGCCCGAGCGGCACGGACATGTCGGTCAGCAGCGCCACCGTGCGGACGCCGGCGTCGGTGCCGAGGTCCACCATGGTCCGGGCGAGCTCGCGCGCCTGCGGGAGGGACTTCATGAAGGCGCCGGAGCCCACCTTGACGTCCAGCACGAGCGCGCCGGTGCCCTCGGCGATCTTCTTCGACATGATGGAGCTCGCGATGAGCGGGACGGACTCCACGGTCGCCGTGACGTCGCGCAGCGCGTAGAGCTTGCGGTCCGCGGGCGCGAGCCCCGATCCGGCGGCGCAGATGACCGCGCCGACGTCCTCGAGCTGGGCCAGGGTCTCGTCGTTGGAGAGCGCCGCCCGCCAGCCGGGGATCGCCTCGAGCTTGTCGAGCGTGCCGCCGGTGTGCCCGAGCCCGCGGCCGGAGAGCTGCGGCACGGCGACGCCGAACGTCGCGACCAGCGGCGCCAGGGGCAGCGTGATCTTGTCCCCGACGCCGCCGGTGGAGTGCTTGTCGGCGGTGGGCCGCGACAGGCCGGAGAAGTCCAGCCGTTCGCCGGACGCGATCATCGCGCCGGTCCAGCGGGCGACCTCCGTGCGCGACATCCCGTTCAGGTAGATCGCCATGGCCAGCGCGGACATCTGGTAGTCGGTCACCACGCCGCGCGTGTAGGCGTCGACGACCCAGTCGATCTGGGGTCCGGACAGCGCGAGGCCGTCCCGCTTGGCGCGGATCACGTCCACGGCGTCGAAGTGCTCGGTCGTCATGAGGGTTCCTCTCCGTGGGCCGCGCTGCCAAGGTCTCGTGTGCGCGGCGCGGCAGCACCCGCGTCGCCGGCGGCAGCGTCACCGGCGGCCGACCGGCCGTCCCTCACCCGGGCCAGGTCCTCGGGCCCGAACGCCTGCGGCAGCACCTGGTCCATGGGCAGCACGCCACGCGGGGTCTCGACCAACAGCTCGGGCCCGCCGTGCTCCCACAGGAGCTGGCGGCAGCGGCCGCACGCCATGATGACCCGCCCGTCGGCATCGGTGCAGGTGAACGCCACGAGCCGGCCCCCGCCGGACATCATCAGCGCGCTCACGAGCGAGCACTCGGCGCACAGCGTGACGCCGTACGCGGCGTTCTCCACGTTGGCACCGGTCAGCAGCCGCCCGTCGTCGGCCAGGGCGGCCGCCCCGACGGGAAACCCGGAATACGGCGCGTACGCGTACCGCAGGGCGTCGCGCGCCGCCTCACGCAAGGCCTCCCAGTCGGGGTGCACGACGGCGGTCGTGGTGGCGTCCGTCGCGGGCGTGCGATCCGCGTGTCCGCCGTCGTCGGTGGTGCTCATCGGTCAGCCCTTCACGTAGGGCTGGCCGTTCGCGGCCGGGGGCCGGGAACGGCCGACGAGCCCGGCGACCGCGAACAGCGTCACGACGTACGGGAGCATGAGCATGAACTGACTGGGCACCACCTCACCCACGACGCCCAGGATGCTCTGCAGGTTCAGTGCGAACCCGAACAGGAGGCCTGCCATCGCCGCCCGCAGTGGGTCCCACTTCCCGAAGATCATCGCCGCCAGGGCGATGAAGCCCGCGCCCGCGGTCATGTTCAGGCCGAACTGGCCTACCGCGACGGTCGTGTAGAACGCACCGCCGAGCCCGGCGCACGCACCCCCGATGAGCAGCGCACGGTAGCGGGTGCCCTCGACGTTGACGCCGACGGTGTCCGCGGCCTTCGGATGCTCACCGACGGCCCGCAGCCGCAGTCCCCAGCGGGTGCGGTACAGCGCGAACCACACGCCGGCGACGACGAGGTACATCAGGTAGATGAGCGGGGCCTGGTCGAACAGCACCGGCCCGATCACCGGGATGTCGTTGAGCAGCGGAATGGTCCAGGTGCTGAACCGCGGTGCGGAGTTCAGCGTCGCGGCGTTCGGCACGAGCACCTGCGAGTAGAAGAACGACGTCAGCCCGAGAACCAGCACGTTCAGCACCACGCCGACGATGATCTGGTTGACCCGGTGCGTGACGGTGAAGAGCGCGAGCACCAGTGCCACGAGCACGCCGGCCAGCAGGGCGGCCAGCACGCCGGCGAACGGCGACCCCGTGATCGAGCCGGCGATCGCGCCCGTGAAGGCCGCCGCCAGCATCTGCCCCTCGATCGCGATGTTGATGACGCCGGACCGCTCGCCGATCACGCCGCTCAGCGAGCCGTAGATCAGCGGCACGGCGGCCAGCAGCGAGCCGGACAGGAGGCTCACGATCGGCAGGGTGCCGGAGCTGCCGGCGCCGGCCCACGCGAGGAACCCGACGAGGAAGACGACGCCGAACACCACGATCACCCAGATCGGTGTCCTCCGGTTCGCCTGCGTACGGACCACGGAGAATGCCGCGACCAGCGCCATGATCACCAGGCATGCCCACGCCAGCGGCATCGCCGGGATCTCCAGCACCGGGATCTGGATCGCGTCGGCGTCCCGCGACAGGGCGAACCTCGTGTCGCCCTCGCGCGGCACGGTGACGAGCAGCAGGGCGAAGAGCGCGCCGACGACGATCAGGCCGCCCGCGGCCTTCCACCCCACCTGCGTCACGTGGCGCTTCTCGATGGTGTCCGACGGCGTGCCCGGCGCGCCCGGAGCCTCGACTGCGGCGCTCACGCTGCCGCCTCCTTCTTGATCGTGCGGGCCCTTCGCGGGGTACGACGACGCTCCGGGTCCGGCAACCTGAAGATCGCGCGCACCAGCGGCGGTGCCGCGATGAACAGCACGATCAGGGACTGCACGACGAGCACGATGTCGTTCGGCACGCCCTCGGACGCCTGCATCGCCGTACCACCGGCCTTGAACGCCCCGAACAGTATCCCGGCGGCGAGCACGCCCCACGGGTTGGAGCCGCCCAGCAGGGCGACCGTGATCGCATCGAAGCCGATGCCGGCGTCGATGTCCCCGCCGAAGCCGGTGGTGACCTGGCCCAGCACCTGCGAGGCGCCGGCCACGCCGACCAGGCCGCCGGCCACGAGCATGACCTTGACCGTGGCCCAGGGGACGTCGATGCCGGCCACGCGCGCGGCGCGCGGGTTCGCTCCGACCGCGCGGAACGCGAACCCCTGCGAGGACCGGTTCAGCAGCCACCAGACGAAGACCACGGCGCCCAGCGCCAGGACGAAGCCCCAGTGCAGGTTGTACCGCTCCCCGAGCAGGGCGGGAAGCTGCGCCGACTCCGGCGTGGCCGGGGTCTTCGGGTTGGACGACCCGGGGGCCTGCAGCAGCCCGGGCGTCGCCAGGAAGTAGGCCAGCAGGTAGAACGCGATCCAGTTGAGCATGATCGTGACGATCACCTCGTGCGCGCCGGTGCGGGCCTTGAGCACGCCCGCGATCCCGGCCCACACCGCGCCGCCGGCGATACCCGCGACGACGGCGAGCAGCGTGTGCACCCCGAACGGGAGGCCGGTCACGCCGAAGGCCACCCAGCCGGCGGCGGCTGCGGCGATGAGCATCTGCCCCTGACCACCGATGTTGAGCAGGCCGGCCCGGAACGCCAGCGCCACGCCCAGGCCCGCCGTGATGAGCGGCGTCGCGTAGTTGAGCGTCTCGGTGAGCGGCCGGATCTGGGCCGCCAGGCCGTCGGCGCGCGGGTTGAACACCGCGCCGCGGAACAGCGCCGAGTACGCGCCGCCGATGGCGTCGCCCAGCGCGACGAACGTGTCGGCGGGACGCGCGAAGAAGTAGCCCGCGGCGGCGGTCACGCGCTCGTCCGTGAACGCGATCATGACCGATCCGACGACCACGGCGAGGAGGATCGCCCCGGCGGCGACCGTCCACGGGTGGCTCATCGTCTGCTGCAGCGCGTGGGCCAGGCGGTCGGCGGTGTCCTCGCCGTGCTCGAGCCCCGCGGGTGCCCCCTGCTCGCGGGCGGCCTCCTGCTCCAGTTCCTCGGCGAGGCCGGGCTCCGTCTCCGGCCGGGGTTCCGTGCCGGACTCCCCGCCCTGGCGGCTGTGCTGGCTCACGCGGCCTCTCCTTCCTGCTGCGGCGGGAT
This sequence comes from Myceligenerans pegani, assembly GCF_014892515.1. GTDB lineage: Bacteria > Actinomycetota > Actinomycetes > Actinomycetales > Cellulomonadaceae > Myceligenerans > Myceligenerans pegani. The sequence goes on along the minus strand of NZ_JADBGR010000096.1, from coordinate 29,149 downwards.
CCCCGCCATCATCAGCCCGAGGGTGTCGCGCGGCGTCGTCGCCGGCACGATCCCCACCACTCGACCGCGGTACATGACCATGATCCGGTCGGCCAGCGCGGTCGCCTCGTCGAGCTCGGTCGAGACGACGACGACGGGCACGCCCGCGTCGCGCGTGGCCACGATCTGCTTGTGGATGAACTCGATCGAGCCGACGTCGACGCCGCGCGTCGGCTGCGCCGCCACGAACAGCCGCAGGTCGCGCTTCAGCTCGCGGGCGAGGACCACCTTCTGCTGGTTGCCGCCGGAGAGCCGGCCCACCGGGGTGTCGATCCCCAGGGTGCGCACGTCGTACTCCGCCACGGCGGTGCGCGCGAAGTCGTCGCGGTAGGCGAGCTGCAGCGAACCCGACCGCACGAACGGCGGCCCGTCGGAGCGGTCCAGCATGAGGTTCTCCGCGATGGTGAACTCCCCCACCAGGCCGTCGTACGTGCGGTCCTCCGGCACGAAGCCGACGCCGCGGTCGAGCACCTTGCGCACGCTCAGGCCGGTCAGTTCCTCGCCGTCGAGCGTGATGCTCCCGGACACGTCCTCCTGCAGGCCGAGCAGCGCCTCGGTGAGCTCGGTCTGACCGTTGCCCTGCACGCCCGCGACGACGAGCACCTCGCCGCCGCGCACCTCGAACGACACGTCGTCGACCACGACCGCACCGGCCTCGTCGACCACCTGCAGGCTGTCGACCCGCAGCATGCCCTCGGAGTACCGAGGCTCGTCCTTGCGCACGGTCAGCTCGACGGCGCGGCCCACCATGAGCGACGCGAGGTCGGCGTCCGACGCCGTCGGGTCCGCCTCGCCGACCACCTTGCCGTGCCGCACCACCGTGATGCGGTCCGCCACCTCTCGGACCTCCCGCAGCTTGTGGGTGATGAAGACGATCGCGGCCCCCGAGTCCCGGAGCTGGCGCATGATCGCCATCAGCTCGTCGGTCTCCTGGGGCGTGAGGACCGCCGTCGGCTCGTCGAAGACCAGGACGTCGGCATTGCGCGACAGCGCCTTGATGATCTCGACGCGCTGCTGCACGCCCACCGGCAGGTCCTCGATCAGGGCGTCCGGGTCGACATGGAAGCCGAACCGGTCGGAGATCTCCCGGACCTGCCGCCGTGCCGACTCGAGGTCGAGCACGCCGCCGCGGACCGGCTCGTGACCGAGCATCACGTTCTCCGCCACGCTGAACACCGGTACGAGCATGAAGTGCTGGTGCACCATTCCGATGCCGGCCGCCATCGCGTCGCCCGGGCCCGAGAAGTGCTGGACCTCGCCGTCCAGCAGGATGTCGCCCTCGTCGGCGTCGTAGAGCCCGTACAGCACGTTCATCAGGGTCGACTTGCCCGCGCCGTTCTCGCCGAGCAGGCAGTGGATCTCACCCGGCTCGACCGTCAGGTCGATGTGGTCGTTCGCGACCAGCGCCCCGAAGCGCTTCGTGATACCCCGCAGCTCCAGCCGCATGTTCTTCCTCCCCGTGGCGTGAAGTCGCCGCGTACCTCGCTACCCGTCCCATTGACGCACTCCGGGGCCGCGAGCGGCAAACGCGCGCGGCCCCGGAGCGACGATCGTCACTCGGCCAGGTAGGACTTCACCTCGACCTCGCCGGCGATGATCGACTGACGCAACGCGTCGACCTCGGCCATCAGCTCCGGGTCGACGTCGTCCTCGAAGTTGTGCAGCGGGGCGAGCCCCACGCCGTCGTTCTCGAGCGTGCCGATGTACGGCGTCGGATCGAACGAGCCGGCCGCCGCCTGCTCCACGGCCTCCTGCGTCGAGACGTCCATGCCCTTGAGGATGGAGGTCAGGACCAGGTCCTGCGTGGCCGGGTCGGTCTCGTACAGGTCGGCGTCCACGCCGATCAGCGCGATGTCCTTGCCCGAGTCCTCGATGGCGTCGATCGCGGACTGGTAGATGGGTCCGCCCACCGGAAGGAGCACGTCGACGCCCTGACCGATGACGTTCGTCGCGGTGTTCTTGGCGTCGTTGTTGGCGGCGAAACCACCGGTGAACACGCCCGTCTCGCCGTTCCAGCCGACCACCTCGACGTCGGCGTCCTTGACCTCGTTGTAGTGGTCGACGCCCTGCTTGAAGCCGTCCATGAAGATCGTCACGGTCGGGAACTCCATGCCGCCGAACGTGCCGACCTTGCCGGTCTCGGAGTAGCCCGCCGCGAGGTAGCCGGCGAGAAACGCCGCCTCGGCCGTGTTGTACAGCAGCGGCTTGATGTTCTCCGCGTCCGTCTCGCCGTCCTGGTCGGCGTCCGCCGGGTCGTCGATGAGGATGTAGTTGATGTCCGGGTTCGCGGTGGCCGACTCGATGGTGGCCGCCGACAGCGCGAAGCCGACGGTCACGATGGCGTCGCACCCCTCGTCGACCAGCGACTGGACGTTGCCCTGATACTCGGTCTCGGAGTTCGACTCGACCTGTCGGACCTCCGCCCCGATCGCCGTCGCCGCGGCCTGCACGCCCTCGTAGCTGAGCTGGTTGAAGCTCTTGTCGTCGAATCCGCCCTCGTCGGAGACGATGCACGGCAGGAAGTCGCTGGCGGCCTCGTTGCCGCCGGTCTCCTCGGGGGCCGCCCCGCAAGCCGAGAGTGCGAGTGCCGCAGCACCGGTCAGCGCGGTGAGCGCTACAGCCTTCTTCACCTGTTGCTCCTCGATGGGTTCGTTCGGGCCTCGGTAAGACCCCGTCATGCACCGAGATTATCCAGCGCCCGCGACGCAACGCGTATCGAGCCGGTTACGACGACAAGTCGTTACCGAAGCGTCACCGAGACGGGGTGGACCGCGTGAGGACCGTCACTCAGCGGGCCGCGTACTGGGCGAGCATCCTCACCCCGACGCCGATGGCGCGCTCGTCCACCACGAGGTCGCCCTGGTGGATGTCGTAGGTCCGCCCGCCGGGGGTCCGCGTGCCGAGCCGAGCCATGGTGCCGCGCACCTTCGTCAGGTACCAGCCGAAGTCCTCCCCGCCCATCGACTGCTCGGTCAGGACGATGGCGTCCGGCCCGACCGCCTCGCGGATCGCCTCCTCCAGCGCGGTGGTCTCGGCCGCGTCGTTGTCGACGGGCGGCACGCCACGGGTGTGGTGCACGGTGACCTCGACGTCGTACGGCTTGACGACCTGTTCGACGACGTCCCGCACGAGCTCGCCCGCGTTCTTCCACGCGGCCACGTCGAGGCAGCGCAACGTGCCCTTGACCGTGCCGGTGGACGGGATGACGTTGGGCATGCTGCCCGCCTGCACGGTGCCCCAGGTCAGGTTGACGCCGGAGCGGGGATCGAGCCGCCGCCCCAGCGCCGCCGGCACCTGCGTGATCACCTGGCCCAGCGCGAAGACGACGTCGCCGGTCAGATGCGGGCGCGACGTGTGCCCGCCGGGGGACGAGACGGTCACCGAGACCGCGTCGGCCGCCGACGTGATCGAGCCGATCCGGGTTCCGACGGTGCCGACGTCGATCTTCGGGTCGCAGTGCACGGCGGCGATGCGGTCCACGCCGTCGAGCTCCGACGTCCCGAGGATGTCCAGCGCGCCGCCGGGCATGACCTCCTCGGCGGGCTGGAAGAACAGCCGCACGCCGCGGGTCAGCAGGCCCTCGGCGGCGAGCCGGGCGAGCACGAGGCCGGCGCCGAGCACGGTGGTGGTGTGCACGTCGTGGCCGCACGCGTGCGCGACGCCGGGCGCCGTGGAGGCGAACTCGACCCCGCTGGTGTCCTGCAGCGGGAGGGCGTCCAGGTCCGCGCGCAGGCCGGTGCGGGGCCCGTCGCCGGGACCGACGTCGCACACCAGGCCGGTGCCCTCCAGGAGCCGCGGGCTCAGGCCGGCGGCGCGCAGGCGCTCGGCCACGACCGCCGTGGTCCGTGACTCCCGGCGCGAGAGCTCCGGGTGGGCGTGCACGTCCCGCCGGAACGCGATCAGCTCGTTCTCCAGCTCGCCCGCGAGCTCGACCACGCGCTGCGCGACGACGGCACGTGTGCCCCGGGACGGGGCGGTCGAAACGATCTGATCCAGCTCTGCGACGCTCACGGCGGGTTGGGTAGATGTCACCTGCCCCACTGTAACGGGGGTCACACCGCCGCGCGCTCCCGCGTCCCACGATCTGGGACCGGCATGTGGACAATTCTTCCCGGGGGCGCGGGCGGCTCGGCAATCCCCTCCGCCGGGGCGGGTGGGCGCCTCGCGCGGCTACAGCAGGCCGTCCAGGTCCCGCGCCCGGACGCCGTCGACCACCTGCTTCACCTGCTGCGCCCGCGCACGGGTCGTGACCAGCAGGGCGTCGGGCGTGTCCACGACGACGACGTCGTCCAGGCCGAGCACACTCACCAGGCGGCCGCTCGCCGGGACGACCACCGACCCCGCGCTGTCGATCCGCAGCACGTCGCCGGTGTCACCGAGCACCTTCGAGCCCTCGTCGTCGTCCGACGGCAGGAGCGCGGCGAGGGAGTTGAAGTCGCCGACGTCGTCCCATCCGAACGTCCCGGGGACGACGGCGACGCCGCCCGCGTCCGCGACCGGCTCGGCGATCGCGTGGTCGATGGCGATCTTCTCCAGGCCGGGCCAGACCTCGGCGAGCACACGGTCGCGGTCGCCGGTGTCCCAGGCCTTCGCGATGGCGCACAGCCCGGCGTGCAGCTCGGGACGCTGCTCGGCGAGGTGACCCAGGAGCACGGACGTCCGCACGACGAACATCCCGGCGTTCCAGCGGTACTCGCCCGAGGCGATGTACTCGCGGGCGGTCGCGGCGTCCGGCTTCTCGGTGAAGCCGCGCACGTGCTGTGCGCTGGGCGCGCCCTCGACGCCGAGGGTGCCGTCCGACCGGATGTAGCCGAACGCGACGGACGGCCGCGAGGCCGCGATGCCGATGGTGGTGACGTAGCCGGCCCTGGCCGCGGCGACGGCCTCACGGACCGCGTTTTCGAAGGCCGGCTGCCCCGAGATCACGTGGTCCGCGGCGAACGACCCGATCACGACGTCGCCGTGGCGCTCGGCCAGGACGGCGGCGGCGAGTCCGATGGCCGCCATCGAGTCCCGCGGCGAGGGTTCCGCCAGGACGTTCTCCGCGCCGAGGCCCGGCAGCTGCGCCCGGCAGGCGGCCACGTGGTGGGTGCCGGTGACCAGCACGATCCCGTCCGCGCCGGTCAGCGGGCTCAGGCGGTCGACCGTGGCCTGCAGGAGCGTGCGGCCCGAGCCGGTCAGGTCGTGCAGGAACTTCGGCGACCTCCTGCGGGACAGGGGCCAGAGCCGGGTTCCCGCCCCGCCCGCGGGGATCACGGCGTGGAATCCTTCGATGGGTCCGACGGCGGTCTCGGCGGCACTGCTGGTGCCCGCGGGATTGCTCATGGGAAGCAGCATAGTGACGTCGATTCGGGAGGCGACATCTCCTCTGTGCGATCAATCACAAATCGACCATCTCACGTGCCGGAACCACATCCCCCGGACGATTGATGCGACCGGGTGTCACTACAGTGGGAGGCGCCTGCCTCATACGTTCACCGGAAAGCCATAGGAGGCTCCCGAAGTGCCCACCGCACAAGGCGGCACGCTCTATCGCGGCCGCGAAGGCATGTGGTCCTGGGTCGCGCACCGCGTGACCGGATTCGCGATCTTCTTCTTCCTGCTCGTCCACGTCACGGACACAGCGCTGGTACGCGTGTCGCCCGAGGCCTACAACGCAGTGATCGGCACGTACCAGACGCCGATCATGGGACTCGGCGAGGTGGGCCTCGTGGCCGCGATCGTCTTCCACGCGTTCAACGGCATCCGGATCATGCTCGTGGACTTCCTCGCCAACGGGCCCCGCTACCAGCGGGTCATGCTCTGGATCGTCCTCGGTCTCTTCGTCGTGACGATGGCGGGCTTCCTGCCGCGTCACCTCATGAACGTCTTCGGAGGCCACTGATGAGCGGCGCGACACACGGAACCCCGGCGGTGGCCGAGCGGGTGGGCACGCTCGACGCGCCTCGCTCCCCCTACGTGCGCAAGAGGACGACGCGGGGCAACTACGAGCTGTACTCCTGGGTGTTCATGCGGGCGTCCGGCGTGGTCCTCGTGGTGCTGGTGTTCGGGCACCTGTTCGTGAACCTCATGGTCGGCGAGGGCGTGAAGGCGATCGACTTCGCGTTCGTCGGCGGCAAGTGGTCGAGCCCGTTCTGGCAGATCTGGGACCTGCTGATGCTCTGGCTGGCGATGATCCACGGCACGAACGGCCTGCGCACGATCATCAACGACTACGCGGAGCGCGACGTGACGCGCGGCGTCCTCAAGGGGCTGCTGTACCTGGCCTTCACGATCGTGGTGGTGCTCGGCACGCTCGTCATCTTCACGTTCGAACCGTGCCCCGTGGGCGCGGACCCCGAGCTGCTCGCCTCGTTCTGCACCGCCTAGGAGAGAGTCTTGATCACCCACCAGTACGACGTCGTGATCGTCGGTGCGGGCGGCGCGGGCATGCGCGCCGCACTCGAGTCCTCGAAGGAGGCTCGCACCGCGGTCATCTCCAAGCTGTACCCCACCCGCTCCCACACCGGTGCCGCCCAGGGCGGCATGTGCGCCTCGCTCGCGAACGTCGAGGAGGACAACTGGGAGTGGCACACGTTCGACACCATCAAGGGTGGCGACTACCTGGTCGACCAGGACGCGGCCGAGATCATGGCCAAGGAGGCCATCGACGCGGTCTTCGACCTGGAACGCATGGGCCTGCCGTTCAACCGCACGCCCGAGGGCAAGATCGACCAGCGCCGGTTCGGCGGGCACACCCGCAACCACGGTGAGGCCGCGGTGCGCCGCGCCTGCTACGCCGCGGACCGCACGGGCCACATGATCCTGCAGACGCTGTACCAGAACTGCGTGAAGCAGGACGTGGAGTTCTTCAACGAGTTCTACGTGCTCGACCTCATCACGGACCGCGACCTGGCCACCGAGGACGTCGAGGAGGGCGCCGAGGTCAACGCGACCGGCGTCGTCGCCTACGACCTCGCGACCGGCGAGATCCACGTCTTCCAGGCCAAGGCCATCGTGTTCGCCACAGGCGGCGCCGGGAAGATCTTCAAGACGACGTCGAACGCGCACACCCTGACGGGTGACGGCATGGCGCTCGCCTACCGCCGCGGCCTCCCCCTGGAGGACATGGAGTTCTTCCAGTTCCACCCGACGGGGCTGGCCGGGCTCGGCATCCTCCTGTCGGAGGCGGCCCGCGGCGAGGGCGGCATCCTGCGCAACGCCGACGGCGAGCGGTTCATGGAGCGCTACGCCCCGACGATCAAGGACCTGGCGCCGCGCGACATCGTCGCCCGGTCGATGGCCAACGAGGTGCGCGAGGGCCGCGGCGCGGGCCCGAACAAGGACTACGTGCTGCTCGACCTGACCCACCTGGAACCCGCGCACATCGACGCGAAGCTGCCGGACATCACCGAGTTCGCGCGGACCTACCTCGGCATCGAGCCGTACACCGAGCCGGTGCCCGTCTACCCGACGGCGCACTACGCGATGGGCGGCGTGCCGACCAACGTGGCGGGCGAGGTGCTGCGCAACGGGCACGACGTCGTCAAGGGCCTGTACGCGGCCGGCGAGGTCGCGTGCGTCTCGGTGCACGGTTCGAACCGCCTCGGCACCAACTCGCTGCTCGACATCAACGTCTTCGGCAAGCGGTCCGGGCGGTCGGCGGCGGCGTACGCGAAGACGGCGTCGTTCATCGACCTGCCCGAGAACCCGGCGGCGGCCGTCGAGGCACAGCTCACGGAGCTCCGGGAGCGGCCCGACGGCGAGCGCATCGCGGACATCCGCCGCGCCCTGCAGGAGACGATGGACGCGAACGCCCAGGTGTTCCGGACCGGGGAGTCGCTGAACCAGGCGCTGTCCGACATCCGCGAGCTGCGCAAGCGGTACCAGAACGCCTCCGTGCAGGACAAGGGCAAGATGTTCAACACGGACCTCCTCGAGGCCGTCGAGCTGGGCTTCCTGCTCGACATCGCGGAGGTCACGGTGGTCGGCGCGCTGAACCGGAAGGAGTCGCGCGGCGGGCACTACCGCGAGGACTACCCGCAGCGCGACGACGCCCACTACATGCAGCACACGATGGCGTACCGGCGGCCCACCGCCGCGGCCGACGAGGCCGACGGGCACATCGCGGGCTACTTCGATCACGTCGAGGAGTTCGACGGCTACAAGGTGGTGCTGGGCTCCAAGACGGTGACCCAGACCCGGTACGAGCCGATGGAGCGGAAGTACTGATGACTGCTGTGATGGAAAAGGCTGACGCGCAGCCGAAGGCGGGCGAGATCCCGAGCTTCGACGTGACGATCAAGGTTCGCCGGTTCAACCCGGAGGGTGACGCGGCCGGCGAGTCGCACTGGGACGAGTTCCGCATCACCGCGTACGGCACGGATCGCGTGCTGGACGCGCTGCACAAGATCAAGTGGGAGCACGACGGGTCGCTCACGTTCCGCCGGTCCTGCGCGCACGGCGTGTGCGGGTCGGACGCGATGCGGATCAACGGCCGCAACCGCCTGGCGTGCAAGACGCTGCTGAAGGACATCAACCCGCAACGGCCCATCACGGTGGAGCCCATCAAGGGCCTGCCCGTGGTGAAGGACCTGGTCGTGGACATGGAGCCGTTCTTCGCGTCGTACCGGGAGATCATGCCGTTCCTCATCACGAAGGGTAACGAGCCCACCAAGGAGCGCATCCAGTCCGCCGAGCAGCGCGAGCGGTTCGACGACACGACGAAGTGCATCCTGTGCGCCGCGTGCACGTCGAGCTGCCCGGTGTTCTGGACCGACGGCCAGTACTTCGGCCCGGCGGCGATCGTGAACGCGCACCGGTTCATCTTCGACAGCCGCGACGAGGGCGCCCAGCAGCGCCTGGAGATCCTCAACGACAAGGAGGGCGTGTGGCGCTGCCGCACGACCTTCAACTGCACGGAGGCGTGCCCCCGGGGCATCGAGGTCACCAAGGCGATCCAGGAGGTCAAGCGCGCGATGATCACGCGTGCGTTCTGAGACCGTGTCACCGGTTGCGTGAACCGCTCGCCGTGAGGCGGGACAGGCCGTCTCCCCGTCGTGGGGAGACGGCCTGGCTCATGCCCGGGTCGTCGCCGCGGCCCGGGGCCCGGTCCCGCCGTCGGCGCGGGCGCCGTTCGCCTCCGCCGCCCAGGCGCAGGACAGGAGCAGGGCCCGGGCCACGAGGTTGACCAGGATCAGGACGGCGGCCAGCACCGCGAAGCCCGCCAGGAGCGCGTTGCGGGAGGCCAGCTCCACGACGAGCGAGCTCCCGGCCCAGCGCAGCAGGCCCGTCGCGACGCCCACCGCGAGGGCCGCCGTGACCAGCTCGCGCCTCGGGATGCGCACGCCCGCCACGTACCGGATCACGCCCGCGACGACCGCGGCGTCGACGACCACCCCGGCGACGATCCCCAGCACCTGCACGACGGCGCGACTGGCGCCCCCGAGCCCGATCAGGTCCAGGAGCCACGGCGCGGCCGTGCTCACCACGACGCCGACGGCCGCCGCCACGAGGACCCCGGCGAGCAGCAGGAGGAAGCCCACGAGCTGGAGCAGGCGCGCGACCACGACGTTCGGGCCGTCGTCGGGCAGGTCGAACATGGAACGCACCGCGACGCGCAGCGCCCCCATGAACCTGGTCGCCGACCACAGCAGCACCACCGCCGCGACGACCGACGTCAGGTTGAACGCGTTCGCCAGCATGAGGTCGTCCGGCTGGATCATCCCGCCCGACCCGGTGTCGATGAGCCCGGGGACCCACTGGTCCACCTGGTCCAGCACCGCGTCCTGGAGCTCGGCGTCACGTCCCAGCACGGCGGAGAACGTGGTGTACCCGATCGTCAGGGCGGCGAACAGGGAGAACAGCGACGTGTAGGCCATGCCGCCGCACAGCACGCTCCCGCCACGCTCCGAGTAGCGCGCGAGGGCCCGCCCTGGCCGGGACTCCTGCCACCGCCGCCAGAGCTCCTTCGCCTGGCGCACGACCTGGCGTACGACCTCGCGCACGACCGGGTCAGCGCCCCAGCCCGAACTCGCACTGCGGGCGCCACACGCCGTCGTCCCCGTGCTCGTACTGCCAGAAGCTGGTCACCTCGAACCGCGCCTCGAAGTCGCGCAGCGCCTCGTATGCCTTGTCGAGGCGGTCGTCCGGCACCTCGTGCGCGATCGTCACGTGCGGGTGGTAGTTGAACCGCAGGTCCTGGGCCAGCATCCCCGTGCGCACCCGCGACTCGATCGTCTCGCACTCGGCGATCCCCTGCGCGAGCGCGACGAACACCACCGGCGACACCGGCCGGAACGTCGCGGTCCCGCGCAGGTGCACCTCGAACGGCCGGACCGAGGCGGCGACGTGGTCCAGGTGGTCCCGCACCTTGTCCAGGTCGGACTGGTCGATGACGGTGGGGCCCAGGAGCGTGATGTGCGGCGGGATCAGGTCCGCGAGCGGGTCGCCCGCCGCCGACCGCGCGGCGGCGAGCCGGCCCGCGTACGGCTCCGGCACGGCCACCGCGATCCCGATGCGTACCTGCCCGGGCGCACGGTCCGGGATGTTCACCGGACGCCCGTGGCGCGCGCCGGGAGGAGCCCGAACCTGTCCTTGATGCGTTCCAGCACCGGCTGCGCGATCGCGCGGGCCCGGTCGGCGCCGTCGGCCAGGACGGCGTCGAGCTGGGCGGGGTCGTCCAGGTAGCCGTTCGCCCGCGCCTGGAACGGCTCCAGGAAGGCGACGACGGCGTCGGCCAGGTCCACCTTGAGGTGGCCGTAGCCGCGGCCGTCGTACTCGGCGGCGATCTCGTCCGTGCCGCGGCCGGTGACCGCGGAGAAGATGGTCAGCAGGTTGGAGATGCCCGGTTTCTCGTCCGGGTCGAACCGCACGCCGTAGGTCTCGTCCGCGTCGGTCACGGCCGACCTGATCTTCTTGGCGGCCCGCTTCACGTCCTCGAGCAGCAGGAGCGAGCCCTTGCCCGCCTCCGACTTGCTCATCTTCGCGGTGGGCTCCTGCAGGTCGTAGATCTTGGCGACGTCCTTGACGATGTGCGCGTCCGGGACGACGGCGGTCCCCTCGCCGTAGCGCGCGTTCAGCCGCTCGGCCAGGTCACGCGACAGCTCCAGGTGCTGGCGCTGGTCCTCGCCGACGGGCACGAGCGCGGCGTCGTACAGCAGGATGTCCGCCGCCATGAGCACGGGGTAGGTGAACAGGCCGACCGTGGTGCCGTCGGTGCCCTGCTTCGCCGCCTTGTCCTTGAACTGCGTCATCCGGCTCGCCTCGCCGAAACCCGTCTGGCAGGACAGCAGCCAGGCCAGCTCGGTGTGCTCGGGCACGTGCGACTGCACCAGCAGGATCGAGCGCTCCGGGTCCACGCCGCCGGCCAGGTACTGCGCGGCGGTGCGGCGCGTCCGCTCGCGCAGCACCGCGGGGTCCGGGTGGACGGTGAGCGCGTGCAGGTCCACCACGCAGTAGAGCGCCTCGTACGAGTCCTGCAGCGCCACCCATTGCTGCAACGCGCCGATGTAGTTCCCGATGGTCAGCGAGTCGTGGGTGGGCTGCATCCCGGAGAAGATGCGCTGCTTGACGGGACGGTCGGCCACGGCCGTGGGTCCCGCTGCAACCTGAGTTTCGGACGGCATGAGGAACATTCTGGCAGGCCGGGACCCGAGGGGACGAATCTCGTGCGAGCGCGTCAGGTCGCCTCGTCGTCGTAGGGAGCCCGGCCGCCGGGCGGCGTCGTCCCGCTCGCGGTCTCGCGGGCCGTGCGCCGGGCGAGATCGCCGTCGAGCGGCGTGTCGTCCAGGAGGGCGTCGCGCACGATCTTGCGCGGGTCGTACTGCCGCGGGTCGAGCTTCGACCAGTCGACGTCGCGGAACTCGGGCCCGAGTTCCTCGTCCACCCTGCTCCGCGCGTCGGTGAGGTATCCGCGGGCCCTGCGTACGGCACGGCCCAGCTGCTCGGCATAGCCAGGCAGCCGCTCGGGGCCGATGAGCACGACCGCGAGTATCACGATGAGACCGAGCTCCCACCCGTTGATCCCGAACACGCGCCACAGCCTACCCGCGCGACCTGCGGGCCCTAGCCGCTCGTCTTCTCGTCGAGCACGACGCGCACCTCGCGGCCCTCGCCCTCGGTCTCGCCGCCGGGGCGGACCCGGAGGGTCACGGCGTCCCCCGGCGCGAGGGCGCGGATCGCGACGATCAGCTCGTCGGACCGGGACACCGGCCGGCCGTCGATGGCGAGGATCACGTCGCCGGGTGCGATCCCGGCCCGGTCGGCGGGACCGTCCGGGGTGACCGGGGGCTGGCCGCCCTGGGCCGTGGTCGCGACCCGGACGCCCTCGCCCTGGTAGGTCTGGTCGAGCAGCACGCCGATGACGGGGAACGTGGCCTCGCCGCTCTCGATGAGCTGTTCCGCGGTGCGCCGCGCCTGGTTGGACGGGATCGCGAAGCCGAGCCCGATGTTGCCCGTCGCCGTGAGCGAGCCGGGCGCCTGCGCGATCGCCGAGTTGATCCCGATCACCTCGCCCGCGGAGTTCAGCAGCGGGCCGCCCGAGTTGCCGGGGTTGATGGCGGCGTCGGTCTGGATCGCGTCGATGAACGCGGTGGCGGACTGCTCGCCGGCCTGCACCGGGCGGTGCAGGGCGGAGACGATGCCGGTGGTCACGGTGGCGTCCAGCCCGAGCGGCGAGCCGGCGGCCAGGACGGAGTCACCCACGACGACGGCGTCGGAGTCGCCCAGGACCAGCGGTGTGAGCCCGGTCTCGTCGACCTTGAGCACCGCGAGGTCGTAGTCCGGGGTGGCGCCGACGATCTCCGCCTGCTTCTCGTGCCCGTCCGAGAACGTGACGAAGACCGGCGCACCGGACGCCGTCGCGTCCGCGACGACGTGGTTGTTGGTGAGGATGTAGCCGTCGGCCTTGAGGACCATGCCCGACCCGGTGGCCTCGCCCTCGGCGCCGCGCACGGCGATGGAGACGACGCTGGGCAGCGCGTCGGCCGCGATCGCCGCGACGGAACCCTCCGGCCGTTCGACCGGCGTGCTGCCGACCGCCTCGGGGAGGGCGGCGTCGGCCGGCCGCGCGTCGTCCTCGCGCGCGTCCATCACGGCCGACCCGCCGATACCACCCACGAGGCCGGCGAGCAGGGCCAGCGTCGCCACGAGCGTGAGCGATCCGCCCCCGAGACCACGCGAGCGCCGCTCGGCGGGCGGGGGTGGCGGGGGCGGGGGAACCGGGCCGGGACCGGGCGGCGACACGGGCTGCACCGTGGTGAGCGGGGGGAGCCGGGTGGTCGGCTGCTCCCGCTCACCCCCGCCGTGCCCCGGCCGGCCGGCGTCCGGCCCGGGAGCAGCTCCCGCGGGCGCCGTCGGCGCGGACGGCGGCGGCAGCGGCCGTGACGCGGGCGTCGGTGGTGCGAAGGGGTTGTCGTCGCTCATGGACTGCTGATCGCTCCCGTAGCCGTACTCCACCCGCGTGCGATGCGGGACAGGACCCCGGCATCGTAATCACGGGCCGGGAAGGATGCCACGAGTTCGGCGAGCATGTCCTCGGGCAGATCGGCCACGACGTCGACCACCACGTCGTCCGACTGCCATGCCAGGTGAGCGGGGGTGCGGGAGAGCACCTGGACCGAGCCGTCCCCGGCCAGCCTGCCGAGCTGCTCGCGGACGACGGCGTGCCCCGACTCGCCCGACAGGTCGATCTCGAGGATCTGTCCCTCGTCGCCGACGAGCCGCACCGCCGTGACCTCCAGCCCCTCCGGCAGGTCCGACGGCGCCGCCCAGCCCTCCGAGCCCACCCAGCCGAGCGCGGCGGCGCTGCGCTGCTCGGGGATCGCGCCCGCCGGGGCGAGTCCGGCGAGGACGTCCGTGCCGGCCGCCCGTTCGTCAGGTCCCGTCCGGGCGAGCATCGTCATCGCGTCGGCCGCGGAGACGCCGGGCGTCACCTGCGGGCTCTGGCCCAGCCCGAACAGCACCAGGCCGAGTGCGCCCACGCTGCCCGCGCCGAGCGCGAGGAACCGGGCCGTGCGGCGCCGGCCCGTGGGGACGTGCCCGCTCAGGCGCACGCCGTCGACCAGCCCGGGCAGCGGGGTCGCACCCCACGTGGGACGACGAGGGCTGCGCAGCGGGTCGTCGTCCGTGCCCGGGATGGAGGCCTGGAGCGCGATGAGCCGCGCGGTCAGCGCGGGGTCGGGCCGGACGTCGTCCGTGGCGGAGGCCAGCAGGCGGCGCGACCGCCGCGCGTCGTCGAGCTCGCGCGCGCACGCGCGGCAGACGGCGACGTGCTCCAGCGCCTCCTCGGTCTGGCTCGCGTCGAGCTGCCCGTCCGCCAGCGCCGAGATCCAGGATCCGAGGTGCGGCGTCATGCCGTGCCCCCGGGCTCACCCGCACGCACCGCGTCGGGCGACCGGTGCTCCAGGGCCTCACGGAGCTGGGCACGCGCCCGGTGGATGCGCGAGCGCACGGTGCCCAGCTTCACGTTCAGGGTCTTGGCGATCTCCTCGTAGCTCAGGCCCTCGATGTCGCACAGCACGACGGCCGCCCGGTACTCGGGGCGCAGCTCGTCGAGCGCACGCTGCACGTCGTGCCCGAGGTTGGCGTGCTCGAACTCGCGCTCGGGCCGGCCCTGCTCGCCGGTGGCCGCCACGGCGCCGTCGTCGTCTCCCATCGCCTCCATGCGGATCCGCTTGCGACGGCGCGCCATGTCGAGGAACAGGTTCGTCGTGATGCGGTGCAGCCAGCCCTCGAACGTGCCGGGCGTGTAGCTCGACAGGGAGCGGAAGACGCGGATGAAGGTCTCCTGCGTGAGATCTTCCGCATCCTGCTGGTTACCGGTGAGGCGGTAGGCGAGCCGGTAGACGCGCGCGGAATGCTCCCGCACGATCTCCTCCCAGGTGGGAGGCTGCCAGGGCTCGGCCGAGGCCTGGCCCTCGGGTGCCGCCTTCGACGTACTCACAAGACTCATCGTCCCTCACAACGCCCGGGAGTCTCCAGTCGTTCCCGTGACACCGGTAGCCTGGCCCCCGAACTCACCTGGAGGATGTCATCAGCGCAGCCACGGAGCACACGGGCGGCCGCAACGCGAAGGCCGCGGCCTGGATGTACAGCGAGTCGTTCGTCCCCGAGGACGACGTGCTGCTGCGTGCCCGCGAACGTGCCGCCGACCTCGGCTGCCCGTCGGTGCTCCCCGGGACGGGGGCCCTGCTGAGGGTACTGGCCGCGTCGATGCGCGCGCGTGCGGTGGTGGAGGTGGGTACCGGCGCCGGCGTCGCGGCGCTGTGGCTGCTGCGCGGCATGCCCGACGACGGCCAGCTCACCACCATCGACCGAGAGGTGGAGCACCAGCGGGCGGCCCGCGAGTCCTTCGCCGAGGACGGCGTGGACCCGCGCCGCACGCGCATCATTCCCGGACGCGCCGACGAGGTGCTGCCCCGGCTCACGGACGGCCACTACGACCTGGTGCTCGTGGGAGCCGAGCCGTACGCCTATCCGGAGTACGTGGAGCAGGCCCTGCGGCTGCTCCGCCCGGGCGGGCTGCTCGCCGTCGACGACGCCCTGCACCGGGACCGTGTCGCGGACCCGACCCGCCGCGACGAGATCACGACGATCGTGCGGGAGGTGGGCCGCGCGCTGCGCACCGACGACCGCGTCATGCCCGCCATGGTCCCCAGCGGGGACGGCCTGCTGCTCGCGGTGCGGCGCTGATTCCCCGCCGGGTGCTCAGCCGACGACGCCCTTGAGAGCCTCGCCGAGTTCCGTCGCCTCGGTGGCGTTGAGCTCGACGACCAGCCGACCGCCGCCCTCGAGCGGAACACGCATGACGATGCCGCGCCCCTCCTTGGTGACCTCCATCGGCCCGTCACCCGTACGCGGCTTCATCGCAGCCATGTGTGGCTCTCCCATTCCGTTGTCCGTTACCGTGTGCTTCGTCCTCCGCCGACGTCGCCGTGTGACAGAGGGCACCGGCCCATTCTAGTCGAATTCGAGCCTCCTTCTTCACACTTCCGTTTCCTCCCGGAACCGCCCCACCGTGCGGCTCGACCGCGATCTCCGTGGTCAGCCGAGGCCCCGCAGGGCGGCCGCGGGCGGGGCCTCGTCGCGCAGTGCGGCCACCATGTCGAGGACCCGCCGGGTGGCACGCACGTCGTGCACGCGGAACACCCGCGCGCCCAGCCACGCCGCCACCGCCGTCGCCGCGAGCGTGCCCTCCAGGCGCTCGTCCGGCGGCAGGTCGAGCGTCTCGCCCACGAAGTCCTTCCGGCTCAGCGCCATGAGCAGGGGGAAGTGGAGGTCCGCGAGCGCCGCGGTGCGGCGCAGCAGGTGCAGGGAGTGCCAGGTGTTCTTCCCGAAGTCGTGCGTCGGGTCCACGACGACGGACGACGGCGGCACCCCGGCGGACACGGCGCGCTCGGCGGCCGCCCGTAGTGTGGCCAGCACGTCGTCGAGGACCGCGTCCCGGGGATCGTCGAGGCCGGTCCCGGACGGATACTCCACGCGGTAGGGATCCGTCCTCGGGGTCGCGCCGCCGGTGTGCGAGCAGACGACCCCCACGCCCGCCGCGCCGGCCACCTCGACGAGTGCCGGGTCGTGACCCGCCCAGGTGTCGTTGATCAGGTCCGCACCGGCGTCGACGGCGGCGCGGGCCACGCCGGCCCGCCACGTGTCCACCGAGACCAGGAGCTCGGGCAGTTCCCGCCGCACCCGCGCGACGAGGGGCACCACGCGAGCGATCTCCTCGGCCTCGTCCACGGCGGGACCGACGCCGGCGCGCACTCCCCCGACGTCGAGGATCTCCGCGCCGTGCGCGAGGGCCTGTTCGGCGGCGCGGAGCGCGGCGTCGTCGTCGGGCAGCCGCGCGCGGGCGAAGAACGAGTCGGTGGTGCGGTTGACCACGGCCATGACGACGGGCCGCGCGGCGCCGCCGGTTCGACCGAGTTCGCGGCCGCGCAGCACGAGCGGGGGCGACCCCGCCGGTATGCCGGCCGTGGCAGGGCGCTCTCCGGTTCGGCTCACGCGGGATCCGCGACGGCCTGTTCCTCGGCCGCCAGTGCCGCCTGGGCGCGCTTCTCGTCGGCGAGGACGGCGCCCTTCTCGATGACGTGCTCGACCGCCGTGGCGGGGTCGTCCGTGACGTGCAGGAGGTCGAGGTCGTGGGTCGAGATCATCCCGCGGTCCAGGACGGCGGTGCGGACCCAGTCGAGGAGGCCGCCCCAGTAGTCGGACCCGAACAGGACGAGCGGGAAGCTGGTGACCTTGTGCGTCTGCACGAGGGTGACGGCCTCGAAGAGCTCGTCGAAGGTGCCGAACCCGCCGGGCATCACGATGAAGCCCTGGGCGTACTTGACGAACATCGTCTTGCGCGCGAAGAAGTAGCGGAAGTTGATGCCGAGGTTGACGTGTTCGTTCACGCCCTGCTCGAACGGCAGCTCGATGCCGAGGCCGATGGACACGCCGCCGGCGTCGCGGGCGCCCTTGTTCGCGGCCTCCATGATGCCGGGGCCGCCGCCGGTGATGACGGCGTAGCCGGCCTCGACGAGGAGGCGGCCGACCTCCTCGGCCCGGCCGTAGTCGGGGTGGTCGGGCTTCGTCCGGGCGCTGCCGAACACGGAGACGGCCGGGCCGATCTCGGCCAGGGCGCCGAAGCCCTCCACGAACTCGGACTGGATCCGCATCACGCGCCACGGATCGGAGTGCACCCAGTCGGCCTGCTCGCCTTTGGCGAGCAGGCGCTGGTCGGTGGTTTCCAGGGGGATCTGGTTCCCGCGCAGCAGCACGGGGCCCTTCCGGTACCCCCGCCCCTGCTGCGGCACTCCGTCGTCGCTCATACGGGCAAACCTATCCCGCCTGCCTGACAACGACGACGGCACGGACGACGGCGCGGCGGAGGGTACGGAGGAGGGTACGGGCCGCGGTCAGCCGAGGAGCCAGGCGCGCAGGGCGTCCCGGCACGCGGACAGTTCGGCGACGTGGAGCCGTTCGTCGTCCTTGTGGGCGAGGAGGGCGTCGCCGGGGCCGAAGTTGACCGCGGGGATGCCGAGGCCGGCGAAGCGGGCGACGTCCGTCCAGCCGTACTTCGGCTGGGGTTCGCCGCCGGTGACCGCGAGCACCGCCGCCGCGAAGTCCTTGGCCATCGGGGCGTCGAGTCCGGGGCGAGCGCCCGGCGAGGAGTCGGTGACGGTCACGTCGTAGCCGTCGAAGACCTCGCGCAGGTGCCGCTCGGCCTCCGCCTCGCTGCGCGACGGCGCGAAGCGGTAGTTCACCTCGACGACGCATTCGTCGGGCACGACGTTGCCCGCGATCCCGCCGCGGATCCCCACGGCGTTGAGCCCCTCGCGGTAGTCGAGGCCCTCGACCGCGACGGTGCGCGGCTCGTACCGGGCGAGCCGGGCGAGCAGGTCGGCGGCGCCGTGGATGGCGTTCACGCCGGTCCAGGACCGGGCGGAGTGGGCGGCGACGCCGCGGGTGCGGACCTCGACGCGCATCGTGCCGTTGCAGCCGCCCTCGATCCCGGCGTTGCTCGGCTCGCCGAGGATGGCGAAGTCGGCGTCGAGCAGGCCGGGGTGGTTGCGCGCGAGCCTGCCGAGGCCGTTGCGCGCCGCCTCGACCTCCTCGTGGTCGTAGAACACCCAGGTGACGTCGACGGCGGGGACCTTGCCCGGCGTCCCGAGCTCGCAGGCGAGCGCGAGGGCGACCGCGACGCCGCCCTTCATGTC
This sequence comes from Myceligenerans pegani, assembly GCF_014892515.1. GTDB lineage: Bacteria > Actinomycetota > Actinomycetes > Actinomycetales > Cellulomonadaceae > Myceligenerans > Myceligenerans pegani. Next base: position 10,430 of record NZ_JADBGR010000096.1, on the reverse strand, counting down.
CACCGTGCCGCGGCCCCAGAGGACGCGGTCGTCGCGCCGGGTTCCCTCCGGTGGCGAGTCGTCGCGCCGGGCCTGCGGCCGCGATCCGGCGCCGCCGCCCGGTCGATCGGGTTGCGCCTCGAGCCGCGTCGGGAGGTTGTCCGCGACCGGCACGGTGTCGATGTGACCGGCGACGACGACGCGGCGGTCACGGCCGAACGACGTCCGCGCGACGACGGCGTCCGCGTCCCGGTGCACCTCGAGGTGCGGGCGGGCGCGCAGCGTCGCCTCGATCGCGTCCGCGAGGGCGGCCTCGTCGCCGGAGACGGAGGGAATGTCGCAGATCGCGGCGGTGAGACCCACGAGGTCGGAACCGGGCGCCAGGAGGGATTCGTCGAATGCGGTCACAGGGCAGAGGCTATGCGCCGCCCCGCGGAGACGCCGCACCCGCCCGGCACGGCGCGCACCGGGACGCGAGGCGGGCGTTCGGGTTGTGGACGACGACGGACCCGCGCCGGAGCGCTGACCTAAGCTGGGCGCCATGACGTCGACCGCGCCCACCACCGCCTGGGGTCATGGCCTCGCCACGATCGCCGCTGACGGCAGCGTCCTGGACACCTGGTACCCGGCTCCCGCGCTCGGGGAGCCGCCGGCCGAGGGTTCCGCCGCGGCGGAACCGCCGTCGGACCTGGTCGCGCTGGAGGGGGACGACGACGCCCGCGGCGTCACCACCCGGGTCGTGACCGTCGTGGCCGACCTGACCACCGGTCCGAAGGACGCCTCCGACGGCTACCTGCGCCTCCACCTGCTCTCGCACCGGCTCGTGCGGCCGCACGGCGTGAACCTCGACGGCCTGTTCGGCGTGCTCGCCAACGTCGTGTGGACGAGCGCGGGACCGTGCGCCGTCGAGGGCTTCGAGGCCACCCGGCTGCGGCTGCGTGCGCGTGGCCCCGTCGCGGTGTACGGCGTGGACAAGTTCCCGCGCATGACCGACTACGTGCTGCCGTCCGGCGTGCGCATCGCCGACGCCGACCGCGTACGCCTCGGCGCCCACCTGGCGGAGGGCACCACCGTGATGCACGAGGGGTTCGTGAACTTCAACGCCGGCACGCTCGGCTCCTCCATGGTGGAGGGCCGCATCTCGGCGGGCGTCACGGTGGGCAACGGGTCCGACGTCGGCGGCGGCGCGTCGATCATGGGCACCCTGTCGGGCGGCGGCAGGGAGGTCATCTCGCTCGGTGAGCGCTGCCTGCTCGGCGCGAACTCCGGCCTGGGCATCCCGCTCGGCGACGACTGCGTGATCGAGGCCGGCCTGTACGTCACGGCGGGCACCAAGGTCACGCTGCGCGGCGGCATGACGGTCAAGGCGGTGGAGCTGTCCGGGCAGTCCAACCTGCTGTTCCGCCGCAACTCGACCACGGGCACGGTCGAGGTGATCGACCGGGCCGGTTCCGGCGTCGAGCTGAACGAGGCCCTGCACAAGAACTGACGCGACGAGGGTGCGGCGCGAGCCAGGGGCCGTGTTCCTTCCGCACCTCCCCGGTGTGCGGCACGGGGGCGCGTCATCACAAGACCCGACCATCGCATGGCGCGGAATCCCGGATTCCGCGTTCTAAACTGGGCCGTCTCGTTCGAGGCCACCCGGAAGGTTCGCATGGTCCTGCTCACCCGTTCGTCCGGCGACACCGCCGGCGACGGTGCTCCGACGCGGCGGCGGCGTCCGGTTCGCCGCGCCCTGAAGTACCTGGCCGCGACGGCGATCGTGGGCACCACCGCGACGGTGGGCGTCGTGCTGCTCCTGAACCACCTGTCGGGCACGGCGCCGCTGACCGAGCGGTGCGCCGCGGAGCTCGACGGCACGGACTGGTACCTGTCCCCCGTCCAGTCGGACAACGCGGCGCTGATCGCCCAGACGGCGGTCCGCCGTGGCCTGCCCGCCCGGGCCGCGACGATCGCCCTGGCCACGGCGCTCCAGGAGTCCAAGCTCGTCAACATCACGTACGGCGACCGTGACTCGCTCGGACTGTTCCAGCAGCGCCCGTCGCAGGGCTGGGGCACCGAGGAGGAGATCCTCGACCCGGTGTACTCCACGAACGCGTTCTACGACGGCCTGGTCCAGGTGGACGGCTACGAGAACATGGAGATCACCGACGCCGCGCAGGAGGTGCAGCGGTCGGCCTATCCCGAGGCGTACGCCCGGCACGAGGTCCGCTCCCGGGCCTGGGCGTCGAGCCTGACGGGCCACTCGCCCGCTTCCCTCACCTGCGAGATCGCCCCCGTCGAGGAGGAGTCCCTGCTGGCGCCCGCTCCCGCGACGGACGTCGTGGCCGGGCGGCTCGGACGCGACCTGGGGCTGGGGCCCTCGGGGACGTCGGCAACCGGCGCGGCGGTCGTCGAGGTCGACGCCACGCCGCTGACCCCCGGCGAGCCCGGGCGTGGCGGCTGGGCGGTGGCGCACTGGGCGGTCGCCACGGCCACCGCGACGAACGCCGTCGAGGTGCGGGTGGCGGACCAGGTCTGGACGCGGGAGAGCGCGGAATGGACCGCGTCCGGGGAGAGTCTCCCTGCCGGTCAGGTCCAGATCCTTCCGGCGGTCGCGGAGTAGTCGCGGAGTAGTCCCCGCGCCCGCCGCGGTGGCGTCGTCGTCCGTCGGAGAGAGCCCCGAGGCCGCACGTCCACGGCGGGACATGCGGCCTCGGGGCGGCGCGGGACGGGCTCCTGCTACAGGTGCAGCTCCGCCGATTCCTCGCCCAGCGACGTCAGGAGCGCGTGGCGGGCCTCGCGCCGGCGGCGCTGCTCCCCCGGCTCCGGGACGGGCGCGGCGGCCAGGAGGCGCTTCGTGTAGTCCTCACGAGGGTCGCGCAGCACGTCCTCCCGCGGACCCTGCTCCACGATCTCGCCGTTCTGCATGACCACGACGCGGTGCGCCAGCAGGTCGATGACGGCGAGGTCGTGGCTGACGAAGAGGCACGCGAACCGGTACCGCTCCTGCAGCGAGGTGAACATCTTCAGCACGCTGGCCTGCACGGACACGTCGAGGGCCGACGTCGGCTCGTCGGCCACGAGCAGCTCCGGCTCGAGCGTCAGCGCACGGGCGATACTGACGCGCTGGCGCTGCCCGCCCGACAGCTCGTGCGGGTACCGGTTGTAGACCGCGGGCGGCAGCTCGACGGCGTCGAGCAGTTCCATGACCTTCTCGCGGCGCGAGCGCGCGTCGCCCACCTGGTGGACCACGAGCGGCTCGGAGATGACGTCCCCGATCGGGAACCGCGGGTTGAGCGACGCCGCCGGGTCCTGGAAGACCACGCCGATACGCTTGCGCAGTTCCTTGAGCCTCTTGCCCCGCGTGGTCCGGAAGTCCTGCCCCAGGATGGACACCGAGCCCGACTTCGCCGGGATCAGCCCGAGCGCGCACTTGGCGATCGTCGACTTGCCGGAACCGGACTCGCCCACCAGCCCGACGATCTCGCCAGGGTCGACGTGGAAGGTCACGTCGTCGACGGCGCGGAACGCCGGCCTGCCGATCCGGTGGTACTCGATCACCAGGTTCCTCAGGTCGAGCGCGGAGACCTCGCCCGCCACCGGCTCCGCGGGCCGTGCGACGTCGCCGAACTGGCCCGGTCCCTCGCCGAGGTGCGGCACCGCGGCGAGCAGCCGCTTGGTGTACTCGTGCCGCGGGTGGTTGAGCACCTGGTCGACGGTGCCGGTCTCCACGAGGTCGCCCTTGAGCATGACGGCGACGCGGTCGGCCATGTCGGCCACGACACCCATGTTGTGGGTGATCAGCAGGATCGCCGTGTCCAGCTTCTCGGTGAGCGAGCGCAGCAGGTCGAGGATCTCGGCCTGCACGGTGACGTCGAGGGCCGTGGTGGGCTCGTCGGCGATGATCACCGTGGGGTCGCAGGAGATCGCCATCGCGATGACCACGCGCTGCCGCTGCCCGCCGGACAGCTCGTGCGGGTACTGCTTGAGCCGGCGCTCCGGCTCGGGGATGCCGACCATGCGCAGCAGCTCGGCGGCGCGGGCCTCGGCCTCCTTGCCGTAGGCGATGCCGTGCAGCTGCAGGCCCTCGGTGAGCTGGTCGCCGATGGTCAGCACGGGGTTGAGCGCCGTCATGGGCTCCTGGAACACCATGGCGACGTCGTTCCCGCGGAGCTTGCGCAGGCCGGCCTTGTCCAGCGAGCCGACGACCTTGCCGCCGACCCGGACCGTGCCACTGATCCGGGCGTTGCCCGGCAGCAGCCCGAGCGCGGTCGTCGAGGTCACCGACTTGCCGGAGCCGGACTCGCCCACGAGGGCGACGACCTCGCCCGGGCGTACGTCGAGGTCGATGCCCTTGACGGCGTCGACCTCGCCGAACTGGGTCTTGAACGTGACGCTCAGGCCCTCGAAGGAGAGCACGGCGTCCCCGGACGTCTCGGTCGCACCGGAGGTGGAGATGTCGAGTGTGGTCACGATGTCACTCCTTGGTGCTGGTCTGCCGGGGGTCGAACGCGTCGCGCAGACCGTCGCCGATGAAGTTCACGGAGAGGGCGATCGCGAGGATCATCAGGCCGGGCCACCAGAAGAGCCACGGCCGGGTGAGGAACGCGCCCTGGTACTCGGAGATCAGCGAACCCAGCGAGACGTCCGGCTTCTGCACGCCGAACCCGAGGAAGCTCAGGCCGGTCTCCAGCAGGATCGCCGTCGCGATGGTCAGGGTGGCCGAGACCGTGATCACGCCCACGGTGTTGGGCAGGATGTGCCGGACGATGATCCGGCCGGGGCTCGTGCCGACGGCACGAGCCGCCATGACGAAGTCCCGCTCACGCAGCGACAGCACCTCACCGCGCACGAGGCGCGCCAGGCTCGTCCAGACCAGCGCCCCCAGCGCGAGGATCAGCAGGTTGAGGCTGCCCTCCGTCATCCGCCCCAGTACGGCCGCGATCGCGAGCAGCGGGATGATGATGACGACATCCGTCAGCCGCATCAGCAGCGAGTCGACGATGCCGCGGAAGTACCCGGCGATCGCACCGATCAGGGTGCCGATCAGGGTGGAGATGATCCCGACGCCGAACGCGATGTACAAGGAGATCTGTGTCCCGCGCATGGTCAGCGCGAAGTAGTCCTTGCCGATGGTGTCCTGGCCGAACGGGTGCTCCCAGGTCGGGCCGCCGTCGCCGATCTTGTCGTACGCGGTGGCGATGTCCTTGTCCCACCAGCCCGGGATCGATCCGATCCCGATCGACGTGAACGACACGACGATGACGGCAGCCATCACCACCATGGCGACGATGGCGCCCCGATGGCGGAGGAAGCGCCGCAGCACGATCTGGTTGGCGCTGTAGGACTTGGCCTCGGGAAGCAGTTCTTCGACGTCCGCGGCGCCCGGCCCCGGCCCTGCGGCGTTCTGCTGTGTGTCACTCATGGGTGTTCTCCTCCCGATCGGCGGGTCAGCGCCGGATCCGCGGGTCGAGGGATGCGTACGCGAGGTCGGCGAGCAGGTTCATCACGACCACCGCCGTGCCGGTGACGAGGAAGAACGCCATGACCGGAGCTGGATCGACCTGCCGTAGTCCCGTGATGAACAGCTGTCCCATCCCCTGCCAGCCGAACACCGTCTCCGTGATCACCGCGCCACCGATCAGGGCGGCGAAGTCGAAGGCGACGATCGTGGTGATCGGGATGAGCGAGTTCCGGAAGGCGTGTTTGACCACGACCTCGCGTTCCGAGAGACCCTTGGCCCGCGCCGTGCGCACGTAGTCCTGGTTGAGCACCTCGAGCATCGACGATCGGGTGAACCGGGAGTGGGTCGCGATGGAGACGAGCGCGAGCAGGGCCGTCGGGAGGATGAGCTGGGTGCCGTAGTCGATGAGGCGCTCCCAGAAGTCCCCGGTGAAGTTCGGCGTCTGCGACCCGATCGTGGAGATCGGCCGGGACTTCAGCCCGAGGAAGGAGGCCCAGTAGCCCACCAGGATGTCCGCGACGACGACGAGCGACGTGAGCACCCCGGTCACTCCGGTGACCAGCATGACCTGCTTCTTGTTGTAACCGCCCCAGAGCCGGCCGATCAGCAGGGAGACCGCGATCGCGACCACGAACAGCCCGAACAGGCCCGGCCACGACGGGTCGGCGAGCAGGGGCGTGTACGCGAGGACGACGTAGGCGACGATGCCGACGACGGCGGTGGTCAGCGCGGCGTACAACGCCTTCCGGTTGCGGATGCCCGCGACGATCGCCGTGACCAGCACGGCGGCGCCGCACGCGGCGAGAAGTGCCATGAACGGCCCGGAGATCGGATCCCGGTACCAGTTCAGCAGGTTGAACAGGACCAGCACCCCGACGACGAAGGCGAACGTCGCCCCGCCCGTGACGAGCTTGCGCCGGGTGCTCCCGCCGAGGATCGCCGACAGGGCCACCGCGGCCACCGCCGCGACGAGGATGATCATCAACGGGCCGAGCTGACCGCCCGCGATCCAGTCGTTGAACCGGATCGCGCCGAACTCCTTGAGCAGGACCGCTGCCCAGAAGACGGGGAGCGAGAAGAAGAGGAAGGCCGCGAAGGTCACGCCGTAGTCGAACCCCGAGTACTGCCGGATCGCGGTGAGGATGCCCAGGGCCACGCCCACGACGATCGCGATCAGGGTGGCCGCGGTCACCAGCCGCAGCGTGGACTGGGCGGCCAGGCCGGTCATGAAGAGCACGTCCTGACCGCTGCGGTTGACCCCGAAGTCGCACGATCCCGTGAAGCAGCCCGCCACGCCGTCGAGCCAGATCCAGTACCGCTCGTACCACTCCAGGTCGAGATTCATCGTCGCGCTGCGGGCGTCCATGAGCTGCTGGACGTTGTCGGCGTTCGAACCGCGCAGATCGGCGAGCGGATCTCCCGAGTGCACCGTCAGCCAGAACATCAGCACCGACGAGAGCAACAGGACGACGACGGACGCGAGTGTGCGTCTCAGGATGAATGTGAACACGGGTTCGTGACCCTTCGCAGGCAGCCGCGGTGGGGCGGCATGGGGGTTGAGAGCGGAAGACATGCCTGCGGGGAAGGGAGCTCACACTCCCTTCCCCGCAGGTGGTGGGATCAGCGGCGGATCACTCCGCGCGCTGCCACTGCTCGGCGTTCCACGTGACGCCACCCTGGGTGGCCGTCTGGCGGACGTTGTTCACCGACGAGCTGGAGGCGACGACGCCCGGGTGGGCGTACAGCGGGATACCGAAGAGGGTGTCCCACAGCTCCTTCTCGATGATCTTCTGCTGCTCGGTGTGCACGGCCGGGTCGGTCGACGTCGAGAGCGTCTCCCAGGCCTCGTCGACCGTCTCGTTCGAGTACTCGCCGTAGTTCTGGCCGCCCGGCGTCGAGTAGATGTTCTCGCCCGAGGTGATCTGGCCCGAGCCGGCCCAGGCGAACAGCGCCACCTCGTAGTCGCCGTTACCCAGCTCCTCGTCGAAGAACGTGCCGGAGCCCGAGTCGACGATCTCGAAGCCGACCTCGTCGCACGACGCCTTGATCGCGGAGACCGTGTCGGTACGGCGCGGGTTCGGGTCGAGGTAACCGATGCGCACCTCGGTGCCCTCCTCCAGGCCCGACTCGGCGAACTTGGCCTGCGCGGCCTCGATGTCGACCTCGTCGTACCGGCCGTCGTAGGACGCGGAGGTGACCTCCTCGTAGGTGTCCTGGAACGGGAACACCTCGCGGGCGTTCATCACCACGGCGGTCGAGTCGACCGGCTTGATCAGGTCGTCCACGATCTTCTGGCGCGGCACGCACAGCGCGAACGCCTCGCGGGCGGCGAGGCCGCCCTCGTCGTCGGAGAAGATGCTGCCCTCACGGAAGTTGAAGTCGAGGTGCTCCCAGATGAGCGTCTGGCCGGTCTGCAGGGTGACCGAGTCGCCCAGCGCCTCGATCTGGTCGATCGTGTCGACGGTGGGGCCGTTCGGCTGGATCACGTCGAGGTCGCCGTTCTGCAGCGCCTGGATCTGGCCGTCCGAGGCGATCTGCCGGAAGGTCAGCGTCTCGGACGCCGGCGCCGGGCCCCAGTAGTCGGGGTTGGCGGTGAGCGTCACCGACTGGCCGGCGGACCAGCCACCCTCGGCGAACATGTACGGGCCGCTCGACGGGGTGAGCGCGGGGTCGGGCAGCTCACCCGGCTTGTCGAGGAGCCAGCCCTCGTTCCAGAACTCGGCGGCGTCCTCGAGCACGTCCGCGTCGAGGTTGTGGATGGCGTCCACCAGCTCCTCCGTCGTGACGCCGATCTGCTCGGCGACGACGTGGGCCGGGAGCGCCGGCCCGACCAGGATCTCCCAGTCGGCGTTCACCCGCTCGTAGTTGTAGGTGAACTGCTTGGCGTCGGCCGCGTCGGCCTCCGGGCCCGCCGGCACGTAGTCGCCCATGGTCAGGCCGGACACGTGGTTGAAGAGCGGTTCCTCGGTGGCGTCGTCGCTGACCGCGATGTCCGCGGTGATCGCCTGGGTCGCCCAGTCGAGCAGGTAGTCCGCGTAGGTGACCGGCGTCCCGTCGGACCAGGTCGCCTCGTCGCTGAGGGTGTACTGCACCTCGGTGTCCGACAGGGCCTCGTACGAGCCCCAGGCGTCGTCGTGGCAGATCGTGCCGTCGGTGCCGAAGTAGAAGAACGACCCCTGCATCCGGTCCAGGATCGCGCTGTTATAGGTCGAGTACGTGTCGGAGGTCAGCCCGTTGTAGGCGAAAAGCTCCTGCTCGTTCGCAACCTTGATGTCGCCTTCGGCGGTGGTGACGTCGCCGAGGTCAGCCTTGCAGGGGCCTTCGGCCTCCACCGAGCCGCCGTCCTCCGACCCGCCTTCGCCCTCGTCGCCGCCCAGCGGGCTCGAGCACGCCGAGAAGAGCAGCGCACCGCTGGCCACCGCCGCGATCGCGGCGCTCAGTCGCCTGATCTTCAATGTTCCTCCTCAAGGAAAATGACGCAGACCGCGGGCCGTCCGGCCCACGGCGAGGGCTCGTCACGCTCCCTCGCATGAAGTGGCCCACGTCATGGTTTCCGCTCACGTTACTCAGCCCGGACCGGGCCGTCGCCCGCCTGGTTCCCCAGGCCAACCGATCGTTACCGACTCGATATTGCCCGGTAGCGCGCCTGTTCACAAGCACCTCGCGACGAAACATTGCGGAAACACGCCAACCAGCACCTAAACGGGCGTGGCGGGATACCGCCACGCCTGACGGCATCCCGCCACCGGCCGATTTCGGTCCGATCAGGCCGGGTCGCTCACCCACCCGTGCGCCGTCGCGAGCGCCACGACCGCCTGCCGGGTGAGCACCACCTGCTCCGCGGTGAGGGTCGGCACACCGGCGAGCAGCATCTCGGTCACCTCGGCGGTGAGCTGGCGGCCGGTGACCGAGTCGCCGTCGTCGGCCCCGGTGTCGGGCAGCACGATCGTGGGCGCCGGGGTCCCGTTCGCCGGAGTCGCCGGAGCCGCCTGGGACTGGGCCACCGGCGTCGACACGAGCGTCACCTGCGACGCCTTCGGTCCCCTGTCCCCATCCTCCGTGTCGAACTCCACCACAGCCCCCACCACGAGCCTCCGCTTGTCGAACTCGAGATCGTTCACGTGCAGGAACACATCGTCCCCGCCCTCGTCCGGCGCGACGAATCCGTATCCGCGCACCTCGTCGTATCGGATCACCCGACCCTGGACCACTCTCATCACCTTCAGCCTCTGGACAACACTTCGACAGCGAGTCTATGACCAGGCGACAGGGTTCGCGCCAGCCATCCTGGCCGTGCGGTGACGCCGGTCGCGTCCGCCTCGAGTCCGTCACACCTCGCGCCGGGTCGTTGTCGGTGGGGGAAACGAGAGGAGAGAACCATGACCACCACACGTGTTCCCCCCGCCGAGATCACCGGCCTCTCCGGTGCCGTCATCAAGTGGGCCGCCAGGAAGAGGCTGGGCGCGGTGCCGGCGAGCCTCGGCGTCATGTGGCACAACCAGCGCGTGCTCAGATCGAGCATGGGCCTCGGCGGCAAGATCCAGAAGTGGGACGCCTGCGACGAGAGCCTCAAGACGTTCGCCCACATGGCGGTCGCCGCGCTGGTCGGCTGCAGCTGGTGCCTCGACTTCAACTACTTCGAGGCGCACAACCGGAACCTCGACATGGACAAGGCGCGCGAGGTGCCGCGCTGGCGGGAGTCCGACGTCTTCACCCAGCTCGAGCGCGACGTGCTCGCGTACGCGGAGGCGATGAGCCAGACCGAGCCGACCGTCACCGACGAGATGGTGGACTCCCTCCTGAAGCGGCTCGGGCCCGCCGCGCTCGTGGAGCTGACGTCGGTCATCGGCTTCGCGAACCTCACGACGCGGTCGAACGTCGCGCTCGGCATCGGGTCCGACGGCTTCGCGGCGGCGTGCGGCCTGAAGCCGCTCGCCGAGCCCACGAGTCACCCGCGCGCCGTGTGATCGCCCCGGGCCCGACGGCGGACGGCCCGCGCGGCGTC